>CAWCFZ010000001.1:0-1142087 GCA_963795035.1 uncultured Actinomycetota bacterium
CCTCGACCGTGTGGTGCTCGTCGATGTGCAGGTCGCCGGTGCATTGCACGTCGAGCTTGAAGCCGCCGTGCTTACCGAGCTGCTCGAGCATGTGGTCGAAGAAGCCCAAGCCCGTCGTCGCGTGCGGCTCCGCCTCGGCGTCGAGGTCCACCGCCACGCGGATGTCCGTCTCTTTCGTCTTGCGCGCTCACGTCCGCCACGCGCGGCCGGTCGATGAGCGCGTGCGCGACCTCAGCCCAGGTCTGCGCGCCCGGCGTGCCGAGCTTGAAGCCCGCGGATGCCGAGATTGCGCGCGAACTCGATGTCGCTGTCGTCGATCGCCCACCATCGCGGAGCGCTCGCGGTCGAGCGGCTTGGCGTTCACGAAGTCGCGCACCAGCCCGATCGCGGGCTTGCGGCACGCGCAGCCTTCGTCCGCGCGGTGCGGGCACACGAACTGCGCCGCGAACGCCACGCCCTGCGACGCGAACAGCGCGAGCAGGAACTCCATCGCGGCGGGCGAGAGCGCGGTCCGCGCCGAGCCCAGCCCGGTTGATTGGTGACGATCACGAACTCGTAGCCCGCGGCTCTTGATCTTCAGCAGCGCCGGAATCACGCCGGGCGACGAGGCGCGGCTGCTCGAGCGGCTCGGCGGGTTTGCGGCGAACGGCTCGATCAACGTGCCGCCACGATCGACGAACAGCACCTTACGCATGGTCGCCTCGCTCGACGCCGGACACGGCGCGCAGCAGCAGATCGTTGTCCTGGGGGCGTCCGACCGTGATACGCACGCAGTCCACCAGCAGCGGATCTTCGAACGTGCGCACCAGCACGCCGCGCGCCGGCGCGCGGTCGCGCGAAACGCGGCGCCGCTCGCGCGCGCGCACGATCACGAAGTTGGCGTCGCTCGGATAGACCTTGGTCACGTTGCGGCACGTCGAGCAGGGCGGCCGACAGTCGGGCGCGCTCGCGCTTGACAGCTCGACGCGTTCCTCGGACACGCGCAACGAGTCGCCCGACAGCGCTTCGAGCACGTGCTCGATGGACGGCGTCGGGAAGGTGTAGGGCGGCAGCACCGCCTGCGCGAACTCCACCACCTCGGGCGCGGCGACGAGCAGACCGCAACGGACGCCCGCGAGCGAGACGAACTTCGACAGCGTGCGCAGCAGCACCACGTGCTCGTAGCGATTGCGCAGCTCCAGGAAGTGCCCGTCGTTCGCGAATTCGTGGTACGCCTCGTCGATCACCACGAGTGCGCGGCCCGCGGTTTCGCGGCAGATCGTCTCGACGTCCGCGCGCGCCATCGACTGGCCCGTCGGATTGTTCGGCGAGCAGATGAAGACGATCTTGGTGTGCGCGTCGAGCGACTCGAGCACGCGGTCCACGTCGAGCGCGAAGTTGCGCTCCGGACAAGAGCGGCACGCGCGTGATGTCCGCGTTCTGGATGCGTGGCGTACAGGCGGTACATGTCGAACGTGGGCGGGCAGATCACGATGCCGTCGCTGACCGGCCGTGCAGAAGCCGCGGATCAGCACGTCGATCGCTTCGCTGCTGCCGCGCGTGACGAGGATCTGCTTCTGCTCGATGCCGTAGTACTCGCCGAGCTTCGCGGTGAGCGCGGACGGCCGCGGCGGCGGATAGATGTTGAGGCCGCGGTCCGTGGTGTCGCCGGGCGAGCGCCACGGCGACTCGTTCGCGTTCGAGCGAATACGATGCCGGGCTCGTAGGCGCCGGGAACGTACGGCGCGATGCTGCGCAGCTCGGACCGCGCGAGGTCGAGCACGCTCATCGGCTCGCTCCGGCGCGCGCCAGCTGCTGCGAGGCGCACCGTCGCACGGCGTGCGCGTGCGCATCGAGGCCTTCGAGGTTCGCGAGCGTTGTCGCGATCGGCCCGATGTTGCGCAGACCCTCCGTCGTGAGCTCCTGGACCGTCATCGAGCGCAGGAAGTCGCGCAACGCCGAGGCTGCGAGTAGCGCGCGCGCGAAGCCGTAGGTCGGCAGCACGTGATTGGTGCCGCTGCAATAGTCGCCGACCGACTCCGGCGTCCAGGCGCCGAGGAACACCGAGCCCGCCGTTGCGCACGCGGTCGCAGCCAGGCGCGCGGCTTGTGCGACCTGCAGGATCAGGTGTTCGGGCGCGTAGCGGTTGCTGATGTCGAAGGCCGTGTCGAGGTCGTCGACCACGATCGCGCTCGAGTGCGCCAGCGCACCGTCGGCGATCTCGCGCGCGGCAGGCCGCGCCTGCTGCGCGTTCACGTCGCCGCGACGCGCGCCGCGATCGCCGCGCTCGTCGCGACGAGCAGCACCTGCGAGTCGGGGCCGTGCTCGGCCTGCGACAGCAGATCGGCGGCGACGAAGGCGGGATTGGCGCCGGCAGTCGGCGATCACCAGCACTTCCGAAGGGCCCGGCCGGCATAGTCGACGCGCCGCACCGGCGGGATCGCGGCGACCTGCGCTTGGCCTCGGTCACCCACTGGTTGCCGGGACCGAAGATCTTGTCGACCTTCGGCATGGTGGCGGTGCCGAAGGCCATCGCCGCGATCGCCTGCGCGCCGCCGAGCTTGAACACGCGGTCGCACGCCGGTGATCGCGCGGCCGCGTCCAGCACGGCGGGATCGACGCGGCCGTCGCGCTTGCGCGGGGCGTGCACAGAACACGATCTCGGCGCAGCCCGCGAGTCGCGCCGGAACGCCGAGCATCAGCGCGGTGGACGGCAGCGGTGCGGTGCCGGCGGGCACGTACAGGCCCACGCTTTCGATCGGCGCAGCGACATGCGCTCGCAGCGCACGCCGGGCATCGTCTTCGACGCGATGGGCTTACGGCAGCTGCGCGCGTGGAACGTTTCGATGTTCTTGGCCGCGGCGCGAATCGCCGCGCGTTGCGTCTCGTCGAGCCGCGCCTCGGCCTCGGCGAGTTCCTCTTCGCTCACTTCGAGCGACGTCAGCGCACGCGATCGAAGCGCGCGGTGAGCTCGAGCAGCGCCGCGTCGCCTTCGCGCCGCACGCGCGATGATCGCGGCCACGCGCGCGCGAACGCCGCGTCGTTGCGCGAGCGCGGGGCGCGGCGGCACGGCGCTCTGCGGTCCGCTCGTGATCGTTGCCAGACTGCGACACGCATCGTCGTTACGCCAGCATCTTCTCGACCGGCAACACGAGCATCGAGCTGGCGCCGGCTTCTTTCAGGTCCTCGAGCGTTTCCCAGAACACGTTCTCGCGGCACAGCGGCGTGCAGGCGACCTGTCGTCGTCGGCGACCTTCGAGCGGAATGATCGTCGGGCGACTCGCTGCCCGGCAGCAGCGCGCGGATCTGCTTCAGCGCGGAGCGCGGCGCGTGCAGCATGATGTACTTGCTCTCCTTCACCTGCAGCACGCCCTGGATGCGCATGCAACAGGCGCTGCAGCCACTGCGGCTTCTCGGTCGCGAATCGGCGCCGGCGTCTGAATCAACGCCGCACGGCTCTCGAGAATCGTTTCCGCTTCGGAGCTGGTGAGCGCGCAACGTCGCGCCGCTCGAGACCAGATCGCAGATCAGGTCGGCCTTGCCGAGGCTCGGCGCGATCTCCACCGCGCCCGAGAACGCGACGATCTGCGCCGTCACGCCGTGGCGCTGCAAGGAATCGACGCGAGGATCCGCGGATAGGTGGTCGCGATGCGCTTGCCTTCCAGCTACTGCGGGCCCGTGATAGCGCACGCCCGTCCGGCAACGCCGAACGACAAGCGGCACTGGCCGAAGTCGAGCGCGGCCGATCTTCGCTGAACAGCTCGGTCTCGCCCTGATCGAGCAGCTCGAGGCGGCGCTCCTCGATGATGTTGATGCCGACGATGCCGAGGTCGCAGATGTCCTCTTGCACGAGCCGCGGAATGTCGTCGTCGCGCACCAGCAGCACGTCGACCGGCATGTTCTCGCCGTAGCAGATCAGCTGGTCCTTGCCACGGGAGTAGCTCAAGTCCGCAGCGCACGAGCAGCTCGAGCGAGTGCTCGGTGAGGCGCCCGGACTTCTGGACGGCGATCTTGATTCGGATCGTCGGTCATTCGCGCTTCATCTGTTTCTCCAATCGCACGCCGACTAGCGGCGAGCTAGGCGCTTCAGCGCGACTTGATAGCCGCCGTTGCCGCTGGTCAGGAACCGCGCCACTCGACCGATCGTCGTCACGGAGACCCCCGTGAGTTCGTGAATCTTGCGGTAGGGCAGTCCGTCTTGTAGGTACTTCACGACCGCCCAGCGGTCCACGAGCGCTTCGAGCTCGGCGGGCGTGCACAGGTCTGCGAAGAACTGCTCGCACTCGGCTTCGGTGCGCAAGCTCAAGATGGCGCGGTAGAACCCTGCTCGGCACGTGCCGCCGCGCGGGCCGATGATCTCGATGTGCCTTCATTCAACCCGCCGCTGTATCCACGATATAACGCACTAATGTGATAGCGCGTTATTACATTAGCCGACGGCGCTAGGAACGGTCACGCTGAAAATCAAGCCGCCGAGATTCCGCAGAACGACGTCGGTAAACGCCGTCGTTCCGAGCCAATCCCGCGCGCCCGGCGCCGCGATGTCGCGGGTCCGGGCCCCGGCACGATCGCCCCAGCCACCGCCGCTCGATGGCCTGGCCGCGCCTTCGGCGCTGTGGCCGTGGCGCAGCAGCATCGCGGCACTCAGGATCGTGCCGCACGGGTTCGCGACGCCTTGGCCCGCGATGTCGGGCGCCGAGCCGTGGATCGGCTCGTACAGCCCGGGGTCCGTCGGCACCGAGCGAGGCCGAGGGCAGCAGGCCCATCGAGCCCGCGAGCATCGACGCCTCGTCCGTGAGGATGTCGCCGAACATGTTCTCGGTGACCATCACGTCGAAGTCGGCCGGGCGGCTCAGCAGGTGCATGGCGGCGGCGTCGACGAGCAGGTGCTCGACCGCGAGATTCGGGAACTCCGTGCGAAACACACGCGTTGCGACGTCGCGCCACAGTCGCGAGGTGTCGAGCACGTTCGCCTTGTCGACGGAGGTGATCTTGCGCGCGACGTGAACGCGAGCTGGCCCGCTACGCGGCAGACGCGCTCGATCTCCGGGACCGTGTACTCGCAGGTGTCGTACGCGGCGTCGGCCGTGCGCTCGCGCTTGCCGAAGTAGATGCCGCCCGTGAGCTCGCGGATCACGAGGATGTCGACGCCCTGCGAGCTTCTCGGGCTTGAGCGGGCGAGGCCGCCGCGAGCTCGGGCATGGTCGAGACCGGCCGTAGGTTCGCGAATAGGCCCGAGCGCCTTGCGAATCGCGAGCAGCCCTTGCTCGGGACGGAAGCCGCACCGGTATGTCGGCCCACTTCGGCCCGCCGACGGCGCCGAGCAGGATGCCGTCGGACGCTTTGCAGGCCGCGACCGTCGCGTCGGGCAGCGGGGAGCCGGTGCGTCGTAAGCCGCTCCGCCGATCAACGCGTCCTCGAATTCGAGTTCGAGCGAGACGCTTCGACGCAGCCTCGAGCACGCGCACGGTTTCGGCCGTGACTTCAGGGCCGACTGCCATCGCCGGCCAGAACTACGATTTGCTTGGTCATGCGTGCGGTCTGTTCGTAGCGGCTAATCGAGGCGTCTTGCTCGAGCAGAAAACCGAGTTGATCGATGCCGTTCATCAAGCAATAGCGCGAGAACCGATCGATCGGAAACGTCACGCGCTTGCCGTTCATCTCGAGCGTAGCCGTGGCGAGATCGACGAAGACCTCGGCGCCGGGATCGGCGAGCAACCAGCGGTGACTTCGCCGGATCGACGATGACGGGCACGAGCCCGTTCTTGAGCGAGTTGCTGCGAAAGATACCGCGATCTCCGTGCTCACGACCACGCGAATGCCGTAGTCGAGCGATGCCCACGGCGCATGCTCGCGCGAGGAGCCGCAACCGAAGTTGTTGCCTGCAACGAGCACGGCCGCGCCGCGGTTCTCGGGCCGGTTCAGCGCGAACTCGGGCCGCTCGCTTGCCGTCTTCGGCGTAGCGCCAGTCGGCGAACAAATTCTTGCCGAGGCCTCTCCTTCGTCGGTCGTGGTCAGAAAGCGCGCCGGAATGATCTGGTCGGTGTCGATGTCGTCGTTCGGCAGCACGACAGGTCTCGTGGAGGCGAATTTCTTTGATGGGGTCCATGGCTCAGCTCACGACTCGCGCGGATCGGCGATCACGCCGGCAACGGCCGCGGCTGCGGCCGTCAACGGGCTCGCGAGCACGGTGCGTGCGCCACTGCCTTGCCGACCTTCGAAGTTGCGGTTACTCGTGCTCACGGAGAGCTTGCCGCTCGGCACCGTCTCGCCGTTCATGCCGATGCACATCGAGCAACCGGGCTCGCGCCATTCGCCGCCCGCGGCGCGCACCACTTCGTCGAGCCCTTCGGCTTCGGCCTGGCGCTTGACGTCGGCCGAGCCCGGCACGACGAGCGCCTGACACGCTCCGCCACCCCGCCGGCCGCGCAGAATGGTGGCTGCCTGACGAATGTCGCTGAGCCGGCCGTTGGTGCACGAACCGATGAAGACAACGTCGACGGGCTTACCGAGCAGCGGCTTGCCCGGCCTCGACTTGCATGTAGGCAAGCGCCTTGCAGCGCCGGGTGTCTTATCCTCGGGCACGGCAGCGTCGATCGGGATGACCATGCCCGGGGTTCGTGCCGAACGTAATCATCGGCCGAAGCTCGGTCACGTCGATGCGCACTTCCTTGTTCGAACTTCGCACCCGCGTCGCTCGGCAACGCGCGCCAGCGCTCGAGCGCCTCTGTCCCCAGGCCGCGCCTTGCGGCGCCAGCGGGCGGCCCGCCATGTACTGATAGGTGGTGTCGTCCGGCGCGATCATGCCGGCGCGGGCACCGGCCTCGATCGACATGTTGCACACCGTCATGCGCTCTTCCATCGACGAGCGCTCTGATGGCTGCTGCCGCGATACTCGAGCACGTAGCCCGTGCCGCCCCCGACACCGATCGTGCCGATGATCTTGAGGATCAGTCTTTCGCGGTGACGTCCGCGGGTAGCCGGCCGTCGATGTCGATCGCGAGTGTTTTGGGCTTACGTTGCAATAAGCACTGCGTGGCGAGCACGTGGCCGACCTGGGTCGTGCCGATGCCGAGGCGAGGGCGCCGAACGCACCGTGCGTGCTCGTGTGGCGAGTCGCCGCAGACGAGTCGTTGCACCGGGCTGCGTCGCGCCGAGCTCTCGCCCCATGACGTGAACGATACCGCGATCGCGGCTCCCGAAGCCGCGCAGCTCGATACCGAAGTCTTTGCAGTTGCGCTCCATCTGGCGCACCTGCTTTGCCGCGGAAGGCTCGCTCACGATCTCGAGATCCCTCAAGCTCGTGATCGGCACCGTGGGCGTCGAGTGATCGAGCGTGGCGAGACGAGCGATCCGGTGCGGCGCACGGGCAAGCCTCGCGCACGCAGGAATCGAACGCCTGCGGCGTCGTAACCTCGTGCAACAAGTGCAGGTCGACGTACAGGACGGCGGGTGTTCGTTGCCGGTCTCGGGAACGACGACATGGACGCGCAGGTTCTTCGAACAGCATTGCACAACGTTCCTTCGCTCACCCGCCACCGGCCGGTTGCGGCCGGCCTTTTGGTCGACGATCGGCTCGAGCCAACCCCAGCGATCGGCCGTGCTGCCGTCGAACAAGCCGAAGAACATCTTCTGCAAGTGTTCCGTGATCGGTCCGCGCTTGCCAAGGCCCACGGCAATCTTATCCACGGAGCGCACCGGCGTGATTTCCGCCGCCGTGCCCCATGAGAAGAACTTCGTCGGCGATGTACAGGAGCTCGCGCGGAATGTTCTGCTCGAGCACCTCGATACCGGAATGCTGCGCGAGCTGCGATGACGGAGTTGCGCGTGAGGCCCGACAATATCGACGACGCGACGGGCGGCGTGTAGAGCTTGCCGTCTTGCGCCGAGGAACAAATTCTCGCCCGCACCCTCGCTCACGAACCCGGCCGTGTTGAGCGCGAGGCCTTCGGTGAAGCCGAGCCGGCGCGCTTCGAGCGTGACGAGCGCGCTCGACAAATAGTTGCCGCCGGCTTTCGCAAGGGCTGGAACCGTGTTCGGCGCCACGCGTTGCCACGACGACACGCACACGTCGACGCCTTGCTCGAGCCCGCCTCGCCAAGGTACGAGCCCCATTCCCAAGCCGCCACCGACACGCTCGCCGGTTGTTCGATGTTGCCGGCCACGCCCATCTCGCCGTAACCGCGAAACGCGATCGGGCGAATGTACGCGCCGCCGAACAGCCCGTTCTCGCTCACGACCTCGCAGCATGCCGTCACGAGCGCCTCGCTCGTGAACGGAATCTTCATGCGGTAGATCTTCGCCGACTGAAAGAGGCGGCGAATGCGGTCGGACAAACGAAAACCCACGGCGCCCGTGGGAGTCTTGTAGAGCGCGAATGCCTTCGAATACCGACGAGCCGTAGTGCAGCGCATGGCTCAGCACGTGGACCGTAGCTTGCTCCCACGGCACCAGCTTGCCTTCGTGCCAAATGTACTTGCTCGTCTTGAGGGGCATGCGCGCGCTCCTGTGCGAATTACTCTTGCAACCAACTCATGCGGCCGCGCAACTCTTTGCCGACTTTCTCGATCGGCTGATCGAGATCTTCTTGCATGAGGCGCTTGTAATTTTTCTGGCCGGATTTGTTCTCGTCGATCCACTGTTTGGCGAACGTGCCGTCTTGGATCTCTTTGAGAACCTGCTTCATGCTTTCGCGCACGTGCGCGTCGATGATGCGCGGGCCGCGCGTGAGGTCGCCGTACTTAGCCGTATCGCTCACGAACTGGTGCATCTTCTTCAGCCCGCCCTCGTGCAGCAGATCGACGATGAGCTTCATTTCGTGCATGCACTCGAAATACGCGACCTCGGGCTGGTACCCGGCGTCGACGAGCGTCTGAAAGCCGCGCACGATGGTCGGGGCCGGGACATGCCATCGTGGGCGGTTTTCCGCAAGCTTGCTACGCTCGGTCCCCCATGCGGGCGACGGCATTCCTTGCGATGGCGATCCTCCTGGCGGCGAATGCCGTCGGGGCGGCGCCCACCACGCCCACCGCCGCCGCCGCGGTCAAGCCGTCGCCGCGTGTCGCGCGACTCGCTCCTCCCGCCAAGCGCGTGCTGACCACCGCCAGCGCCGCCGCCGTCGACCCCCGTGAGGCTTCTTCTGTTGGAGGGCCAAGCGCTGCTTCGCTCGCCGGAGTCGAAGTGCTCAACCGCAACACGAACGCGCACGCGAAGATCCGTCTCTACGACGATCGCGGCGCTCTCGATCGCGAAGCGGCGCGCTCGTTCATGCGCATCGCGGGGGGGGCGGACGACGCGAGCGAGGACGACGAGCGCCTCGACCTCCGCGTCGTTCAGCTCGCGCTTCGCGCCTCGTACCACTTCGGTGGCGCCTCGATCCGGATCATCAGCGCGACGCGGCCCGGAGCTCGCGGCAAGCACGGCACCGGCGAGGCGCTCGACTTCTCGCTCGAGGGCGTGAAGGCCTCTCTGCTCGCCGCGTACCTGCGCACGAGCCCGCGCGCGGGCGTCGGCATCTACACGCATCCGAAGACCCAGTACGTGCATCTCGACGTGCGCGAGCACAGCTACCACTGGATCGACGGCTCGCCGCCGGGCGTCACGTGGCGAGAGCAGCTGCTCTCGGATCCGAAGCAGGCCGCGCGCGACGCATCGTGGTCCGCGTCGATGGATCTCCCCGAGCGCTCCAAGTAGCGACCGCGCGACCGCGCGACTACTTCTTCGAGGGCCCCTGGTGCCTGCGGATGCGATCGACGACGGTCGTGATCGAATCGGGATCGAAGAGGAGTGAGTTGTGGCCGCGGCCGGGCAGGACGACGACGTCACCACGCGGGAACACCGCGCTCTCGGACGGGACGATCAGCGAATCGGCTTCACCGACGACGGACATGTGCGGCACGTCGTGCTCGTGCGCGCGGGCGCGTAGGCGAGCGAGGAGCGGGCTCGTCCGATGGAGATCGGCGCCGACGAGGAAGCGGAAGCGACGCGCGCGCTCCGTACCGCCGAAGGGGCTGCCCAGCGAGATGGTCTGCCGCACGCGCTCGTGGCCGCCGAGCTCCTGGACGTACCACCGAGCGACGAGACCGCCGAGACTGTGCCCGACGAGGTGCACGTTACAGCCGTGTGGAATGCGCGCGATGAGACGCGCGAGGCTCCGTGCGATGCGCTCGATCCCGGCGCCCGGTGCGTGCGTGAAGCTCGCGACCTTGGCGTTCAGGTCCGTCGTGAGATGACTTCGCATCGGACGGAACACGCCGGCGCTCGCGAAGAATCCGTGGACCACCACGACGACGTCGTCGCTCGCTGCGAGCTCCTCGGGCACCACAGGCGTGATGTCCCGCGCCATGAGCGCGACCTCACGGAGGGTCGCGAGGGTCTCGGTCACGCGCGAGCGGAACGTCGACGGCGCATAGCTGACGTAACTGCCGTAGAGCGGGGGAATGGCGTCGTCGTGATCCATCTACCGGTAAGCAAAGTGGAAGCACGATCCGTGCGAGGGGCCAAAATGTTGCTAGGGTGCGCCGCCCTCGATGCAAGCCACCTCGACACCTCTTCCTCCGCCTCCGGTGGCCGCACCTGTGATCGTGTTCACCCTGGCGATCGAGGTCGGTGAAGACGACATCGACATGCTCGGCCACGCCAGCAATATCGCTTATCTGCGCTGGGTCCAGGAGGTGGCGGTGGCGCATTCGGCCACGGTTGGCCTCGACATGGAGGGCTACAGTCAGCTCGGCGCGGTCTTCGTCGTGAGGCGCCACGAGATCGACTACCTGCGTCCGGTCGTACGCGGCGAGGCGCTCGAGCTGCGTACCTGGATCGACAGTGCCTCGGCCGCGAAGTGCCAGCGAGCCACGGGAGATCGTCCGAGCCGGGGGCGTGGTGGTCGCGCGTGCGATGACGACGTGGGGCTTCGTGGAGCTCGCGACGGGCCGCCCGACGCGCATCCCCGACTCGGTGCGCGTCGCGTTCTCGCAGCCGACCATGCGCGAGCTGTCAGCGCTGCGCAACGCCTAGAGCTCTCGCGAGCCGCCGCTCAGCGGGTGAGCCACACGTGGTAGTTCCGGTACGCGCCGGACGAAGCTTCGAGGATCATCGTCTCGCCGACGGCAGGCGCATCGATCATCGCCGTTGCTTCGCGCCAGCTGCCCGGGGCTGAGGTGCTCACGACGAGGTCCGTCGCGCCGCGCGACGTGCGTACGCGGAGCCCTCGCGTCTCCCCGTCGACGCGGACGACGATGCGCACAGGTGCAGTGCCCACGGCCTTGCGGACGACGAACGACTCCGTGCCGCCCGCCGGGATGGTGCGCCCGCCGTCGAAGCGCCGGACGCCGGAGCGGTCGGTCAAGATGTCCAGGCTCGTCCAGCCTCCGTTCGGGACCGGGGACACGTACGCATGCTCGCTCTCGCTGATGACGTCGGCGACGTCCAGCTCGTCGATGATCTCGGGGGAAGAGGGGGTGGCCGGAGGGGGGATGGCCGAAGCCGCGTGCGGGACGTCGAGCGCGCTCCAGTCTGCGAGGTAGATGACCTTGGTCGGGCCGGCGCAGATCAGGTTGTCCGCCAGCGTGACGCGCGCGAGCTCGACGCCGAACCGCGACGTGATGACCGCGAACCAGTTCGGGTAGAGCGCGAGATACCGCGGTCGCTCCGACGGCTCGAGCCGCTCGATCAGCTCGACGGTCGATGCTTCGCCGTTCACGGCGGCGCGCGCGAAGGGCATGCGGTGATATCCGCCGAGCCCGAGCGCATCGAGCGCGGGACGATCCAGGACGAACGGGATGGCCCCCGCGTCGCCGACGAGGACGCTCGCGCCGGGCTCCATCGCCACGGCGAGCCGGGCTGCGACCTCGATCTGCTGATCGCGGATGTTCCCCACCGCGCGTGTGAAATGCTTCACCTGCGCAGGGATGCGCGCGCCTGCTGCGATTATGGCCGTGGCGACGAGCGCGCCCGCGAAGACCGGGCCCGTTCTCCGTCCGAGCGCACGAGAGATCGCGGCCGCGCCCGACCCTGCAGCCGTGAGCACGAGCAGGAAGGCGGGCGCGTAATAGCGAAAGTTGTGGAACGGGGAGTTGTTGTTGAATGACACGAGCAGCACCCATCCGAGGGCGCCGAGAAGGCAGGCGGCCGCGACGGGCCTTCGTTCGCGCGGGACGAGCGCGGCGAGCGCGAGCCCTGGCAGGATCACGCCGACCATGCGGACCGAGGAGAGCTCGGTGCGCACTCCCTTCAGCGCGAACGTGAGCAGGTTCTCGACGTAAGCGCGCGCGCGATCGACGTCGGATAGATAGGGGTTCGACGAGAGCAGCTTCAGCTGCGCACCGGCGGACTGAGCGTCTCCGGTCGCGAGCCGGTTGGTGCCGAGCACGAGCACCGTCGTCGCGACGGCTGGCAGCGTGGCGCGGATCAGCGCAGCGATGCCGGAGCGGCGGGAGGCACCGCGCGCCGCGACGAGAGCGAAGACGGCGACGAGCACGCCTGCCTCGGGCCGCAGCAGGACGAGCGCCGCGCCCCATGCTCCGAGCCGCCACTGAGCGGCCTCGCGCGTGAGCCCTCCTCGCTCGTCGATGCGCGCGCGTGCCCGAGCGAGAGCCAACAGCGATCTTCCGAGGGCAGCGGCGAAGCACGCGACCTCCATGCCACTGAAGAGCGACCAGTCCACGATGCCGACGGACAGGGAGAGCACTGCGATCGCCCAGCCGAGCCAGCTCGGGCACGGCCTGGCGATGGCCTGGACGGAGCGGACGTAGGATGCGACGGCCAGCACCGCCACCACGGCAGCCCAGACCCCGAGCAGCTTTCCTCGCAGACCGAACAGCCACCCGACCGCGAGCACCCACGCGTAGAGCAGCGAGGTCTCGCCCGACGAATAGCCGTTGCCGGGGATCCACTCGAAGGGATGCCCTCTGCCGAGCGAGCGAGCGAAGTCGAAGTGGATGTAGACGTCGTCGAGCGGCGCCGGAAAAAAGCCTCGCGCGGCCGCGGCCGACGGCACCCAGAAGAGCGCGGCAACCGCGGCAACGAGCACCACGGCTGCCCCGAAGGACCGAAGCTTTGGGGTCGCGAGAGGCCGCATGCGTCGGCGCTCGAGGTGCGCCAGAGCGGAGCTTCGCACGCCGCGGCTCCGGCGACACCAGCTCCCGTTGTACCCCGAACGCGTCGCATGGTAGCAGCGGGCGCATGGATCGAGATGCTGCACACTGGGAAGCCGTCGAAGAAGCGACCGAGCTGATGCACGAGGAGCGCTTCCACGAGGCGCTCCGGGTCCTGCACGAGATCGTCAAGAAGGATCCCACGAACGCTTATGCGTTCTTCTTCACGGGGCAGGCGCTCTTCGAGGTGGGCGAGATGGAGCCTGCGCGCGACGCATACCGCGCGTGTCTCAACCTCGCGCCGAAGCATCTAGGCGCCAGGATCGCGATCACGCACGTCGAGCGGAAGCTCGGGCGTCACCGCGAGGCGATCAAGGAGGGCATGATCGCCGTGGAGCAGGCGCCGACCGACGCGGACGCACTCTACGCCGTCGGCCTCGCGTACGCGGCGCGCGGGGACAATCCCGCGGCGCGCCGCTACCTCGAAGGTTTTCTGCGATCGAAGCCCGAGCTCGAGAGCGCCCTCGAGGTCGAGGCCCTGCTCGCCTCGATGAAGGACTAGCCCTCGGCGAGACGCGAAGAGGGCGGTTCGCTACTGCGAGCAGTTCTCGAAGCGGAACTGCGCGCTGGTCTCGCAGATTCTGCTGAGCGCCCGGACGCTCGGCGTTCGGGCACTCGAGGGTCGCCCAGACGCGCCCGGCGGCGACGGCATGACCGACCACGGTGTCGAAGCGCGCGAGGCAGCCACGGTCGGTGAAGGTCTCGCCCTTCCGCGTGAGCGCCATCGTGATGCCGGGACTGTCTCCGGCTGCCTTGAAGAAGCCGGTGATGGTCACCGAGCCGCCCGTGGCGCCGCTCAGCTGCGCGCTCGCCGCGACGTTGAAGCCGTCGCCGCTGGCCGTGACCGAGCACGAGAGAGCCACGGTGCCCTGCTGATCGGCGGCGCCGTCCTCGACCGGACGAACCGGATCGATGAGCGCGCTCTCGGGGTTGTTCGGGTCCGTCCGGCCCAGCGCCGGGTTGCCGAAGCTGCCGATCGTGAACCAGATGCCCGACTGACCGCACTCCTTCTGGGTGTGTATGCCGGACTTGATCGCGCTGTCGAACGTGACGCGGGGCGTGGCGACCGGGTCGTCGGCGCAGCCGGTGGCGACGAGGGAGGCCACGAGGACGAAGGCGCTACCGAGGGTCGCGAGAAGGTGGTTGGGGCGGAACATCAGAGTCTCCCGTTGAAAAGGAAGGGCGAGGGGAGCAAGCCTGCCCCATCGTTCCCCCGCATTCTACATCATCGTGCGGCGGACCGCGTGTATCCGGCTATACGACCGCGCGCGCTGCTCGGAAGCCTCGCTCCAGGTCGTCCGCGAGGTCGTCGGCGTCCTCGAGGCCAATGCTGAGCCTGATGAGGCCGTCCCCGATGCCCAGGGTGCGGCGAACATCGGCCGGGAGGCTCGCGTGCGTCATGATGGCCGGGTGCTCGGCCAGCGACTCGACCCCGCCGAGGCTCTCTGCGCACACGAACACGCGGAGCGCCTCGAGGAAGGCGGTGGCGGCCGGTAGACCTCCTGCCACCTCGAAGCTGATCATCCCGCCCGGCGCCTTCATCTGCCGCGACGCAATGTCGTGGCCCTTGTGCGTGGCGAGGCCGGGAAAGAAGACGCGCTCGACCTGCTTGTGAGCGACGAGGCGTGCTGCGATCGTCTGCGCGCTCGCGACGTGCTGCTTCATCCGGACGCCCAGGGTCTTGAGCCCGCGCAGGACCATGTAGCAATCGAAGGGGCTCGGTACCCCGCCCACCGACTTCTGGAGGAAGTGGAGCTTCTCGCCGAGCGCCGCGTCGCTCGTGAGCACCGCGCCCCCGACGACGTCGGAGTGGCCGTTCAGGTACTTCGTCGTCGAGTGCACGACCATGGTGGCGCCGAGGTCGAGCGGGCGCTGCAGCATCGGAGTCGCGAAGGTGTTGTCGACGGCGAGCGCCGCGCCGGCCTTCTTCGCGACCTCTGCGATGGCCGCGATATCGAAGATCTTGAGCATCGGGTTCGAGGGCGTCTCGAGCCAGAGGAGCCGCGTGTTCGGTCGAATCGCCTCCTTCACCTTCGCCGGATCGCTCATGTCCATGAAGGAAGCCTCGAGGCCCCACTGCTTCATGACCTTGTCGAAGATGCGGAACGTGCCCCCGTACACGTCGTCGCCGCAGAGCACGTGATCGCCGCTCTTCAGCCCGAGCAGGATCGCGGTCGTCGCGGCGCATCCGCTGCCGAACGTGATGCCGTGCTTGGCGCCCTCGAGCGCTGCCAGGCACTTCTCGAGCGCGGTGCGCGTGGGGTTGCCGGCGCGCGAGTAGTCGTAGTCGTCGTACTTGCCCGGCGACTTCTGCGCGAAGGTGCTGGCGAGGACGATGGGCGTCATCACAGCGCCGTGGATCGGGTCAGGCTCCTGACCGGCATGGATGCAGAGCGTTTCGAGGCGGTGCCCTTCGTCGTGCATGCCTGCCGTCTAGCACAGTGTCAGCTAGGCGTTCAGGGCAGCGAGGACCTCACGCGCGGAAGCGGGACGGTCGCTCGGGAGATGCGCCAGGCATCGCACGATGGCGGCGTGAGCGGGCCCGCGTGCGGTGAGATCGGCGGAGGCGAGCGCGAGCCCATCCAGGAGCGGCTGC
Organism: uncultured Actinomycetota bacterium; assembly: GCA_963795035.1. Taxonomy (GTDB): domain Bacteria; phylum Actinomycetota; class Actinomycetes; order Actinomycetales; family Dermatophilaceae; genus Oryzobacter. The sequence continues at coordinate 15,727 of CAWCFZ010000001.1, forward strand.
TCCGCGGCCATGGCGAGGAGCGTCGCCAGCGAGGGGCCATGACGTGGTGCTCGCCCGAGCGACGCGTGCAGGAACGTGGCCGCGAGCGCGAAGAGGTCGCTCGCGACGGTGGGGGTCTCTCCTCGTGCGATCTCCGGGGCGCAGTAGCTCACCGTCCCGCGGAATGCGCCGTCCCGCGTCCCTGCGCCGCGCCATGATGCGAGATCGAGATCGAGCACCACCGCGCGCGTGCCCGCATCGTCGACGGCGATGTTCGCGGGGCTCATGTCGGCGTGGACGAGGTCGAGCGAGCCGTGCTCATCGCACGCGTCGTGCAGCTCGGCGAACGCCGCGAACGCAGCACGCGCGGCTCGCTCGATCCACGCGATGTCGAGCGTTGGCTGGCCGGCCAGGGCCGCCTCCTCCAGGCGACTCGCCAGGGTAGGGAACGGGATCGCTCTCCATCCGCAGCCACGGTCCGCGGTCGTCCTCTCCGGCGCCGACGAGCCGCGGCGTGCAGCGTCCGCCGAGCGCTGCCAGGAGCTGGGCCTCGCCCCGGAGGCGCGCACCGGCCTCGGGCTCGTCGCGCTCGCGCGTGGACAGGCGTTTTTCGAACAGCGTGGTCACGCTGCCGTCCGCCCCGGTGAATCTGACTGCTTCCACTCTCATCGCAAAAGGGCCTGGCCCGATCGACCTACCCGGGTCATGGTAGGCCCGTGCGGACGCCCTGGCTCGGTCTTGCTCTCGCTGCCCTGGTCACGGCTGCGGGCGCCACAGGTGCTTGTAATACCGCGGATCTGAAGCAGCCAGCGGGCTCCAGCGGCGAGAACGCCAGCGGTGGACCCGCGCCGGACTGCGAGGTCGACTGCGAGACCCCGCCCGTCACCGACGGCGGGCGCGAGCCCGTCGCCGCTCTCGACGGGGCGGTCATCCCGGCGAGCACGAACGTCACCATCCAGGTCCTGCCCGATCCCTCTGCGCCCGATATCGAGGCGACCATCCGTGCCGCCAAGACCAGCGTGCACATGACGATGTACCTCCTCTCGGACAACGGGGTCATCGATGCCCTCGGGGATCTGAAGGACGCGGGCAAGGACGTGAAGGTCGTCCTCAACAAGACATTCCCGCCGAACGGCGGCGACAATGGTTCGGCCTTCACGAAGCTCCAGGGGCGCGGCGTATCGGTGGTGTACGCCCCCTCGGCCTACACGTTCACTCACGCGAAGACCGTGATCATCGACGCCTCGAAGGTCCTCATCATGACGATGAATCTCACCTTCACGAGCCCGAAGGGAAATCGCGAGTACATCGCGACCGACTCCGATCCCGCTGATGTCGCCGACTGCGAGAAGCTCTTCGCCGCCGACTACGGCAACACCGCGGTGAACGTCGCCGGAAGCAAGCTCGTCGTATCGCCGTCGGGGGCTTCGCCGGTCAACGCGCGCGAGCGTCTCAAGGCGCTGATCGACAGCAGCAAGACATCGCTCGATGTGGAGGTGCAATCGCTGAGCGACGACACCCTCACGGACGCCATCATCCTCGCTCACCAGGCCAAGGTCGCCGTGCGCGTCGTCGTCGCGGGTGGCAACACCGACACGCCTGCGGAGAAAAAGTCGATCGCCAAGATGAAGGCGGCCGGCGTGCCGCTCAAGGCCCTGATGAATCCGTACGTCCACGCCAAGGCGGTGGTGGTCGACGGCAAGACCGTCTTCGTCGGCTCGCACAACTTCACGCCCACCGCGCTGCTCCAGAACCGCGAGATCGGTCTCGTCGCGGATGCGCCCGCCGAGGCGGTGAAGGTCCAGGGCCAGATCGCGAAAGACTTCGCCGCCGCTGCCGCGCTCTGAGGACGCGCGCCGCCTACTTGGGGCGATAGGCCGTGCCGACGACCGTGACGATGGTGCGGCCGCTGAAGTCCCAGGCGGCGCGCGAGGTGACGTCGTCGACCGCGACGAAGGTCGCCCCCTTCGCCGCGGCCTTGTTGCGCAGCTCGTTCAACGCCTGCCGCAGCGCGTCCTGCGTCTCGCGCCCGATCACCTGAGCGTTCACCTCACCGGCGGCTTCGTAGACGTCGGTGTTGGGGGCTCGTTGATGACCTCGACGTTCGCCGCCTCGGCCCGGAGGACGACCTTGTCCGGCAGCGTCTCGGCGCAGCCCGAAACGGCCGTGAGAGCCACGATCAGCGCCAGGAGAGAGCGACGACCCCCCATGACCCCGATCGTCACTCTCACGGGCTCAGAGGTAAAGTTCGTCGCATCTTCGTCCGTCGTCCGGTCGCGGTTGAAGCCGGGGTCGAAGCCGCGGTCCAAGCAATCCCCGCTTGCAACTCGTGGATCCGTGGGTATGGTGACCCGATTCGCACGGTGGCCGTAGCTCAGTTGGTAGAGCGCTGGATTGTGGCTCCAGCTGTCGCGGGTTCAAGCCCCGTCGGTCACCCTGATTCAGAGCTCGTGAACGACCTTCACGAGCTCTCTTTTTTTCCGCCATCGAGCGGGCGGTGAGCCTGCTCAAGCGCAGAGCGGGCGCATGCTCGGCGGAAGATCCGCTCGGCGATCTCTGCGCCATGTTCCCCCCGCTTCCTCGGGCGCGACACAAGTCGGAGACGCCGCGACGCGCGCTGCGGGCCGATGCGCCGGGCCGGCTGCCGGTGGGTGGCGCGCCGGCGGGCCGGGCGCCTGGAGGCGGAGCGCCGTCGAGCGTCGCGACGTCCTCACCCCCGAAGCCGACGCCCGAGTGGTGAGGACTCACTTGGCGTTTTTGTAGCGGATCGGGCGGAATTTACGGCCGTCGGAGATCTGGAGCGTCGTCGCGTCGAGGGTCTTGAAGACCGAGACCTTCTCGTGAGCCGTGGTCCCGCAGCGTGACTCCTCGAGGATGAGCGCCTTGCCGGCGCGCCTCGTCGGCCCAGCCGCCGAAGAGCATCACGTGCCCGGCTCCGTTGAGCGCGTCGCCGGGCAGCAGCTCCTCGACCGTGATGAGTGAGCTGACCTTCGTATCGTAGGGCGCGAGCGTTCGCGTGGTCTGACCGGGCGCAGGGAGAGCCCATGACCAGGAGACGAAGCCGGAGCAATCGCTGCGGTACTTGTCCCATTCGGCGGACCTGGCTTCGCCGCCGCGCGAGCACGTGCCGCCGCAGATCAGGTCTTTGCCGCCGTTCGGGCCCGCCGCAGTAGGGCATCTCGACATCGATCCACAGGCGCGCGCGGGCGAGCGTGCGCTCCGCAAAGGTCGCTTCCTGCGGCGGGGCAGGCGCGGTCGGCGTCTTGTTCGGCACCGCGTCTGTCGTCGTCGTCCGCCGGGCTCCCGCCGGGATCCCCGGCGTAGGGCCCGCCCTGGGTCAGCGCCCCTGGATCATCGCTGCACCCGGGCACCAGGCTGACGGCCGCCAACAGTGGGAAAATGTAGCGAAACGTAGGCACTGTCCCGCAGCACGAGCATTTGCCGTGCCTGCGGTACGAGGGTCAGGCGACGGTCTTCCAGGCGTCGTGGGCGGCGCGGCTCGCGCGGGCGATGTCGTGGTGGTCGGGATCGCGGGCGATGTCGAGCGCCGTGCCCTCGACGATCCCGCGCGTCGCCGCGAGCAGGCCCGCCTCGAGGGCAACGAGATCGTAGCCGCCCTCGAGCACCATGGCGATGCGACCCTCGGCGCTCTTCTCGGCCACGCCGCGGAGCTCGCGCGCCATCCAGCCGAAGGCGTCAGCCGAGAGCGTCATCTCCGCGAGCGGATCGCGCGCCGAGGCGTCGAAGCCCGCGCTGATCAGCACGAGCTGCGGCCGGTACTCTTCGAGCACCGGGAGGATCACCCGCTCGAAAGCCGCCCTGTACACGCCGTCGCCCGCCGCCCGCCGTGAGCGGAACGTTGACCGTGAAGCCCTTGCCTTCGCCCTCGCCCGTCTCGAGCGCGGCGCCCGTGCCTGGATAGAACGGGAACTGGTGGGTCGACACGTAAAGCACGTGCGGATCGTCGACGAACGCTTCCTGCGTGCCGTTGCCGTGATGCACGTCCCAGTCGACGATGGCCACGCGGTCGAGGCCGCGCGCGCGCGCATGGGCGGCCGCGATGGCGATGTTGTTGAGCAGGCAGAACCCCATCGCGTGGTCGGGCCGCGCGTGGTGCCCCGGTGGCCTCACGAGCGCGACCCCTCGCTTCGAAGGGCCGTCGATCAGGGCATCGACCATCGCTACCGTGCCGCCCGCGGCGAGCTCTGCGATTTGCACGCTCTCCGGGCCCACGTAGGTGTCCGCGTCGATGTAGCCCTGCTCGCCGCTGAGCGTACGCAACCACTTGATGAAGCGTGGATCGTGCACGCGCCCGAGCTCTTCGTCGGTGGCGGGACGGGGCTCGATCCGCGCAAAAGCGAGCTCTGAACGCTCGATCGCAGCACGAGCGGCCTCGAGGCGCTCCGGACGCTCCGGGTGATACCCGTTCGAGCGGTGCCGGAAGAACCGAGGGTCAGACAGGAGAACGGCGTCAGTCATGAGTTGCCGCAGTCGAGCGCAGGATGATAGCGTCTCGGAGCCGTTTTACCCCGTCGGGTATCGCGAAGCGCGTCACGAAAACGTTCCGAGGGCGGAATGCGAAACAAAATCATCGCAGTCAACGCCGTGATCGTGCTCATCGTGGGGCTGCTCGCCTTTGCGATCGTTCGCACGCAGCTCGCGGCAGAGACAAGCAGCACCGATCAGCTCAAGAGAAGCGCTCACCGCGACGTCGCCGGCGCGGCTGCACAGCTGCAGCTCGACGGACTCCGCGCCGAGCGATGGCTGGCCATGAAGGCCAACGAGCCCGCCACCCGCGCCGCGCTCGGCAAGGCCACCCCCGATGCACGCGGCGACGCCGCTCGGCAGCTCTGCGACCAGATCGCCTCGGCCGCGGGGAGCGCCCTCGGCGCCAAGCCCTCGATCGTCGCCGTCGTCGACAACGCCGGGAAAGATCGTCGGACGAAACCAGTCCGACCTCAACCGCGGCGACGACATCGCGGCGGCCTATCCGGCCTTCAAGGAGGCGCTCGCGAAGGCCCATCCCGGGTCGGACGTCTGGACCGACAAAGCGCGCGCCGATCAGTTCATCGCCTCCTACGCGCCCGTCCGTGACGAGAACCGCGCCGCGGGCATGCTCGTCATCGGCATCGCCATCAACGACGCGCTCGCGCGCGTCGGTGACGCGACGACCGGGCGCGGCGTGCTGCTCGTCTCCGCGACCGGCGACATCGTCGCCACCTCGTCGAAGGCCGGCGAGGACGTGAAGAACGCCGTGAAGGCGAGCGTCGCCGACGTGAAGAACGCCCTCACGACCGGCAATGTCGTCGCAAGCCAGGCGCAGGGTGACGTCATCATCGCGTCGGCTCCGCTCGCCGGTTTCGGCGACGGGCACAGCACGGCCGCCGTGGCCGCCGCGCCCGCGTCGCTCCTTCCCGGCGCGAACGCCGTTCCGCTCTCCATCCTCGGAGCGATGGCCCTCGGCCTCATCCTCGTGGTGGCCGCAGGCTGGTTCCTCGGCAACTACATCTCTCGGCCCATCGCTGCGCTCGAGGAGGGTCTGCTGATGATCCTCAACGGGCAGACGGACAAGCGCTTCGAGCTCGATCACGCCGAGCTCGGCGGCCTCGCGTTCCGCATCGATCAGCTCCTCAACCAGCTGATGGGCGTCGAAGAGGACAACACCGACGACGAGGGCCGCGTCTCCAAGGCGCCCACGGCGGCGAACTTCGGCGACGCGCTCGCCGTCGACCGCAGCGGCTCGCAAGGCGGGAATGCCCCCGGTTCTCCCGGCAACGCCGGCGCCGAGGTCGACCCGCGAAGGCTCGCGGCAGAGCCCCCGGATGCGTACTACGGTCGCCTCTATCGCGAGTACATCACCGCCAAGAAGGCGCTCGGCGAGCAGGTCGACCACATCACCGACGCTGCTTTCAAGAGCCGGATCCAGGGCATGGAGCAGGACGCAGCGTCCAAGCACGGCCGACCCGTTCGCTATCACGTGCAGTCGAACGGCAAGGAAGTCGTGCTGCTCGCCGTGCCGCTCTGACGCGACGCGCACGGAAAAGCTAGCAAGGGGAGCGGATCACGCTTAACAAGGGACCTTCAATGGGCCTCTTTGATCTGTTCAAAAGCAAGAGCGCGAAAAGCGGCGAGAAGAAGTCCAACGCCGCTGCGAAGTACGCGGAGGCCGCGGGAAGCAAGCGCGCGCAGGCCTACGACCGACAGGAGGCGATTGCGGAGCTCTGCAAGCTCAAGTCGGCCGACGCGGTCGAAGCGCTGCTGAAGCGCTTCTCCTTCGCCACCGACCCGTCGATCACCGACCAGGAGGAGAAGGAGGCCGTCTTCGACGGGATCGTCGGCGCGGGCCGCGAGGCCATCGAGCCGGTGCGCGCTTATGCAGCCAAGGCCGAGAGCCTCGCGTGGCCGGTGCGCATCCTGAAAGAGATCCTCAACGAGGAGGAGCTCGTCGAGGAATTACTCGTCTGGCTCAAGCGCTGGGACACCGAGTACGCGAAGTTCATCGATCCGAAGCTCACGATCCTCCAGCAGTTCGAGGAGCACGTGCACCCCGACATCCGCGAGGCCGTCGAGCCGTTCCTCCAGGACGCGAACGAGCCGGCCCGCTTCTACGCGCTCGCGGCGACGTTCAAGCAGAAGGACCCCGCGGCGATCCCGTCGCTCCTCGCGTTGCTCCTCGACGAAGAGAGCGTCCGCATCCGAGCCAAGATCGCCGACGGCTTCGTCGCGCTCGGCTGGGAGGTCCCCGAGGACCAGCGCGATGCCGTCCGCAAGGTCCTGCCCCCCGCGTACACCGTGGACGGCGCCGGCCTCATCACGAAGCGCGCCTGAGCGACTGAGCCAAATGCAGAAAGGGAATCGCGGACCCCGCGATTCCCTTTCTCCGTCTCCCGACCGTCCCGGACTCTCCGGGCGTCGCGGGGCTTATTCGCTCAGCTGCGGCTTCGGGAAGCTGAAGCCGACGTTGAACCCGATCGTCTGGTTGAACTGGAAGGTGCGGTCTTCCTTGTCGATCTTGTTGTCCGGGAACGAGTTGTCCGGCCCGCTGCCGCGCGAGTCGAAGCCGCCGCGGTTCCATCCGCCGATGAACGGGAAGGCGCGATACTCGAGGGCGACGCTGACGAGCCCCGACGCGTAGAGCGAGAGCCCGAGACCAAAGGTCGGGGCGATCGCGGTGCGCGACTCCGTCGCGAACGATGCCGGAAGCGTGCAGGCGGTGCAGTCCTTGCGCTCCTGGACACCGACGAAAGCAACGCCCGCGTGGATGTAGAGGTCGGTGTCGATGAACAGCTTCTGGAACACGGCGAGCTTGCCGCGGAACGGGCTGAACGTGACCTGCGGCGCAGCCATGTACGTCAGCTTGCCGAGCTGCTCCTGGAACTTCTGTCCGCCCGCCCCCGGAAGGTTCGCCGCCGTGCGCGTGTTGCGCGGCGCCGTATCCTGGATCCGGTTGCTGAGGTCGGTCGGGTCGTTGAAGACACCGAAGCCGCCGAACACGCCGACGCCGAGCCAGTCGAACACGTTGTACTGGAGGCGAGCGGTGACGAAGAGGGTGCGCTGGTACTCGCTGAGCAGCGTGTACGCGATGCCGGGCGCAATCTCGAAGCGACCCTCACGATAGAGCCGCAGCTTGCGGACCGACGGGGCGCCAGCGAGCGGGCCCGTCAGCTGGATTTCCTGCGCTGCGGCAGGCGTCGAGTCCGTCGCGACGGCGACGAAGGTCGCCGCGGCCGCGAGGACGGCGCCAGCCTTGCGCGCGAGTTTCGTAGTCTGGAAGTGTCGCTTCATGCCGGTCCCCAATCGCTTCGAATGGAGCATCACTTCGCCAGCCGATACTCCCAGCTGAACGGCAGGAAGATGCTGATGCCGAGCTGGGCTTGAACGTTGTTGGTGAGGGGCTTGTCGCCGAACCAGGTGCTGGGATCCCGCTGGCCTTGCTGCGTCGGCGCGACCTCGGTGGCCTCGAGCTGCTCGACGTAGATGTAGTCGCGGACCTCGCCAGTGACGGCGAACCAGCGGTTCAGGAAGACGCGGAGGCCGATGCCGACCGAGAACGCGAGGCGCCAGTCGTAGTCGAACTTCCGGTTGTCGGGATCGATGACGGCGATGGGCTTCGTGCGCAGCGCGCCGACGCCACCGACGATGTATCCGTCGTAGTGGAAGATGAACTGGCTGAAGCCGGAGAATTTTCCGTACATCGGCACGTAGGTGAAGTTCACCGTGCCGGCGGCCTGGTAGTCGTTCAGCGGAACCGCGAGGCGCGTGGCGCGGCGGTTCTGGAAGTTGAAGTCCGAGTCGCCGTTGAACGGCTGGTGGAAGGTGCCGTTGAAGCCGATCGCGAGCACGTTCGTCAGGTAGTAGTTCACGCCGAGCCCAGGCCCGAGGTGGCTGACGAACTGGTCGTTGAGGCTGAAGCTCCAGTAGGGCATCAGCTCGAAGCGACCTCGACGGAGCGCGTAGATCTGCTGCACGGCGTAGACATCCGCGCGGACGCTCTTCTGAGCGAGCGCCTGGATGTCGCCTTGCTTCGGACACGCCGACGGATCGATCTCGCAGATGCCGCCGCTAGGCGCCGCTGTCGGGACCGATCCCTGGTCGGCGGCGGGCGGAGGCGGTGCCCCCGGATCCGCAGGCTTCGGGTCGTCGATATCGCCGATGTCACCGCCCGCTGGTCCACCGGGCGGCGCTCCAGGCGGAGGCTTCGCGGGGGCCGTGGCAGGAGGCTTCACACCCGGCTTCTTCGGCTGCGCAAGGGCAGCCTGTGGCAACAGCATTGCTGCCGCCAAGAGGAGCCAGAATCGAGCCTGCTTCATCAAGAAACCCCTTCCGTTTCGACGTGCGCGCGAGAGCGGGTTTAAAGTCTCTAACGCCTCGAGGGCCCGGCCGGCTCCTACGTCCGCCCTGCCGACCTCACCGAGACGCTGCGCCTGATCGAGCAGCATCCCGACTCGGTCCTCGTCGCGGGGTCGACCGACTGGGGGGTCGACGTCAACCTGCACGGCGCCCGCATCCGGCTCGTCATCGGCATCGACGCCCTCCCGGAGCTGCGAGCCCTGGAGCGCACGCCCGAGCACCTCGAGCTCGGCGCCGCCCTCGCCCCTCGCCGAGCTCGAGCGCGGCCTCGCCGGCAGCGTCCCGCTCCTCGGGGCGGTCTTCTACGTCCGCCCTGCCGACCTCACCGAGACGCTGCGCCTGATCGAGCAGCATCCCGACTCGGTCCTCGTCGCGGGGTCGACCGACTGGGGGGTCGACGTCAACCTGCACGGCGCCCGCACCCGGCTCGTCATCGGCATCGACGCCCTCCCGGAGCTGCGAGCCCTGGAGCGCACGCCCGAGCACCTCGAGCTCGGCGCCGCCCTCACCCTCGCCGAGCTCGAGCGCGGCCTCGCCGGCAGCGTCCCGCTCCTCGGGGCGGTCTTCTCCCAGTTCGCCTCCCCCCTGATCCGTGACGCGGCGACGGTGGGGGGGAACCTGGCCACCGGCTCGCCCATCGGTGACCTGGCGCCCGCCCTGCTCGCCCTCGAGGCCTCCGTCGTCCTGGAGGGCCCCGCCGGGTCGCGCGTTGTGCCCCTGGACGGGTACTTCACCGGGTACCGGAGCAGCGTGCGACGTCGCGACGAGGTCATCCGCTCGCTGCGGGTCCCCCTGCCGCTCAGTGAGGTCACGGCGTTCCACAAGGTCGCCAAGCGACGCTTCGACGACATCTCCAGCGTCTCGGTCGGGATCGCCCTCCACCTCGAGGACGGTGTCGTCTCGCGCGCCCGGATCGGCGTGGGAGGCATCGCGGCGACACCACTGCGGGCGAGCGCGGCCGAGGCGGCGCTCGAAGGGCGGCCGTGGACCGAGCAGACCGCCCGGTGGGCCGCCGCGGTGCTGCGTCAGGAAGGGACGCCGATCGACGACCACCGCGCCAGCGCCGCGTACCGCCGGGCCATGCTCGCCGCCTCGCTCGTCCGCCTGTGGGCCGACGGCGAGGCCCCCGCGGTGGTGCAGCCATGAGCAGCACCCGCACCCTCGGCGGCGACCGCGTCGTCGGCCTGCCCCTCCCCCACGAGTCCGCAGCCCTGCACGTCACCGGCGCGGCGCTGTACACCGACGACCTCGTGGCCCGGATGCCGGGCGCGCTGCACGCCCACCCCGTGCAGGCGCCGCACGCCCACGCGCTCGTGCGCCACCTCGACGCCACGGCCGCCCTCGCGGTGCCCGGCGTCGTGCGGGTGCTCACCGCGGCGGACGTGCCCGGCGTCGGCGACGGCGGGGTGAAGGGCGACGAGCCGCTGTTCCCCATCGAGGTGATGTTCCACGGGCAGCCGGTCTGCTGGGTGCTCGGCGAGACGCTCGAGGCGGCCCGGCTCGGGGCGCTGGCCGTCGAGGTGGGGTACGAGCCGCTCCCAGCCGTGGTCACGGTGCAGGACGCGATCGAGGCGGAGAGCTTCCAGGGCGGGATGCCGCGGCTCGAGCGCGGCGACGTCGAGGCCGCCTTCGCACGCGCCGCGCACGTCTACAGCGGCGTGACCGAGAGCGCCGGGCAGGAGCACTTCTACCTGGAGACCCACTCCTCACTGGCTCACGTCGACGAGAGCGGGCAGGTCGTCGTACAGTGCAGCACCCAGCACCCGAGCGAGACCCAGGAGATCGTCGCCCACGTGCTCGGCCGCCCGAGCCACGCGGTCACCGTGCAGTGCCTGCGGATGGGCGGTGGGTTCGGGGGCAAGGAGATGCAGCCGCACGGGTTGGCCGCCGTCGCCGCGTTGGGCGCGACCCTCACCGGCCGCCCGGTGCGGCTGCGGCTCTCCCGGGCCCAGGACATGACGATGACCGGCAAGCGGCACGGCTTCCACACCCGGTGGCGGGTGGCGTTCGACGACGACGGCCACCTCCTGGCCCTCGACGCGACGCTCACCTCGGACGGCGGATGGAGCCTGGACCTGTCCGAGCCGGTGATGACCCGCGCCCTGTGCCACGTCGACAACGCCTACTGGATCCCCAACGTGCGGGTGAACGGCCGGATCGCGCGGACGCACAAGACCTCGCAGACCGCCTTCCGCGGCTTCGGCGGCCCGCAGGGGATGCTCGTCATCGAGGACGTGCTCGGCCGGTGCGCGCCGCGCCTGGGCATCGACCCCGCCGACCTGCGCCGCCGCAACTTCTACCGGGAGGGCCAGTGCACGCCCTACGGCCAGGTCGTGCGCCACGCGGAACGGGTGGTGACGTGCTGGGAGCAGGTGCGTGAGACGGGTGACGTCACGCGCCGTCTCGAGCTCGTCGCCTCGTTCAACGCGAGCCACGAGCACACCAAGCGCGCGATCGCGATGACTCCCGTCAAGTTCGGGATCGCCTTCAACTTCACGGCGTTCAACCAGGGCGGTGCCCTCGTGCACGTCTACAAGGACGGGTCCGTGCTCGTGAACCACGGCGGCACCGAGATGGGCCAGGGACTGCACACGAAGATGCTCCAGGTGGCGGCCACGGCGCTGGGGGTGCCCCACGACCTCGTGCGGCTCGCCCCGACCCGCACCGACAAGGTGCCCAACACCTCGGCGACGGCGGCCAGCTCCGGAGCCGACCTCAACGGTGGCGCGGTGCTCGACGCCTGCACCCAGATCCTCGACCGGCTGCGGCCGGTGGCCGCCGAGCTGCTCGGCTGCGCCGTGGCGGACGTGCAGGTGCACGACGGCAGGATCCGTGCCGCGGGTGGCCCGGACGCCGACGGCGCGTCCCTGGGCTGGGCCGAGCTCGTGTCTGCGGCGTACGTGCAGCGGGTGCAGCTGTGGGCGGCCGGCTTCCACCGCACGGAAGGACTGCACTGGGACTCCAGCACGATGCAGGGCTCGCCGTTCAAGTACTTCTCGTACGGCGCGGCGGCCACCGAGGTGGAGGTCGACGGGTTCACCGGCGCCTCGCGGGTGCTGCGCGTCGACATCGTCCACGACGTCGGCGACTCGTTGTCTCCCCTCGTCGACATCGGCCAGGTCGAGGGGGCGTTCGTGCAGGGCGCCGGCTGGCTGACCCTGGAGGACCTGCGGTGGGACGAGTCGGACGGTCCCACCCGGGGGCGGCTGCTGACGAGCTCGGCCAGCACGTACAAGCTCCCCAGCTTCTCCGAGCTGCCCGACGACTTCCGGGTCGCCCTGCTCGAGCGGGCTCATGAGGACGGTGCCGTGTACGGGTCGAAGGCGGTCGGCGAGCCTCCGCTCATGCTCGCGTTCTCGGTGCGCGAGGCGCTGCGCCAGGCCGCGGCCGCGTTCGGGCCGGAGGGCACGGCGATCGACCTGGCCTGCCCCGCCACGGCTGAGGCGGTCTTCTGGGCGGCCGAGCAGGCCCGGGGGGCGGGCGTTCCACCGGGCCTCGAGGCGGTCGTCGAGGGCGGCCCCGGTGTCGTGCCGGACCAACCGCCCGCCGGCGCGCCGCCGCTCGAACCGGCATCCGAGGACCTGGTGCCCACTGCGGGAGCGGGAGCCTGACGTGCACTGGCTCACGGCGACCCAGACCCTGCGTGACCGGCGCGAGCCCGGGGTGCTCGTCACCCTGGTCTCGGTGCGCGGCCACGCCCCCCGCGACGCGGGCGCGAAGATGGTCGTGTCCACCCGCGACACGTGGGGAAGCATCGGTGGGGGCAACCTCGAGCAGACGGCGATCGAGAGGGCCCGGCGCCTCCTCGAAGAGGGCGTGAGCGCCCCGGAACAGCTCACGGTCACGCTGAGCGACAAGGCGCGCACCGAGCACGGTCGGCAGTGCTGTGGAGGAGAGGTCGGCATCCTCTTCGAGCCCTTGGCGGTCGTGCCGAGCGTCGCCGTGTTCGGCGTGGGTCACGTCGGCCACGAGCTTGCGCGAATCCTGAGCCGCCACGACCTCGAGCTGCACCTCGTCGACTCGCGCGAGGAGCAGTTGCTCCCCGCGAAGATGCCGTGGCTCGCCGACGCCGTCGCGGGGGTGCACGTCCACCACTCCCCGCTGCCGGAGATGGTGCTCGACCAGGTGCCTGCGGGGACCCACGTGCTCGTCATGACCCACGACCATGCCGAGGACCACGCGCTGTGCGACGCCGCCCTGCGGCGCTCGCACCTCGCGACGATCGGCCTCATCGGGTCGTCGGCCAAGTGGCGCCGGTTCGAGCGGCGACTCCTCGACGACGGCCACGCTCCCGACGTCGTGGCCCGCATCCGGACGCCGATCGGACTGCCCGACCTCGGCGGGAAGGAGCCGGCGACCATCGCCGTGGCAGTGGCCGCCGACCTGCTCCGCGTCCTGGCTCCCGACCGTGGCGCGGTCGACGCCACCCCCTGAGGCAGCCAGCGGGTCGCTGGCCCGCGCGGGGAAGGTCATTCCCCGGTCAGGCCCCACCGGGTGGCGACCGCCGTGCGGGCCAGCCAGGGCCCGGACTCCTCGCACAGGGCGGCGCCCAGCTCATCCGCGGCGGCGCGGGGGCCGCCGGGGCGCAGGAGGGACTCCACCGCGTCGCGGACCTCCTCCGCCGTCGCCGCGTTCGGGTCGAGGCAGCTCCCGACACCGCAGCGCTCGACCGCGGCCGCGCCGGCGAACTGGTCGGTCGAGAGCGGCAGCACGAGCAGGGGCACCCCCGCCGTCAGCGCCTCGGTGACGCTGTTGTTGCCGCCGTGCGTCACGGCGAGCGCACCGTCGCGCAGGAGGCGCACCTGCGGGAGGAACTCGCGGACCAGCCACCCGTCCGGGAGCGGCCCCAGCTCGTCCCGCGGAGCCGAGCCGGTGGCCAGGGCCACGCGGACGTCGAGGGGCCGCAGGGCAGCGGCGATGACGGCGAGCACGTCGGCTCGGGCGGAGAGGAAGCTGCCCAGGCTGACGTAGACCACCGGCCGGTCGTCGCGGCCCAGCCACGACTCGACCTCGGCGTCCGGCGGCTCCTCCCGCACGGCCGACCCGAGGAAGGTGTGTGCCGGCAGGAGCGCGGTGCGCTCCGGCTCGTGGAGCTGGCGCGGGTAGTTGAGCAACAGGAGGTCGCCGGTCTCGGCGAACGCGTCGGTGCTCGGCACGGCCTCCGGGTCGAGCTCGGCGAGCGCGGCGTTCCACTGCGCGGTGAACGCGTCGCGGACCTCGACGCAGAGTGCGCGCAGCGCCGCGAGGGCGTCCGGGTCGGGAGCGAGGCACGACGGCCAGGCGGGTGGGTACCCGTAGACCTCGTCGCCCACCGTGAGCGCGGAGGGGTGCCCGAGCACGACGTCGGCGTGCGGGACGCCTCCGCTGACCAGCCCCAGCCGGGCGCCGAACGCGAGGTGGTCGACGAGGACGGCGTCGGGGCGCACCGTGTCGACGAGGTCGTGCACCTGCCGGCCGACGCCGACCGCGTTCCACAGCAGGTCGTCGCGGCGCGCGCGGGCCTGGAACTCCAGCGCCGCGAGCGCGCCCCGTCGGGTGGCGTCGAAGAACCCCCGCAGCGCGTCGTCCTCCCCCGGCGGCTGCTCCTCCGCGCGGATGACGCCGGGGTTCGAGCCGCGGCCGAGCTGCAGGTGGACGCGCTCGTAGCCGAAGGAGCGCACCACCGTGTCGGTGGCGGGACCGGTGGCGACGACGACGCGCTCCCCGGCGCCGCGCCACGCCGTGGCCAGGGTCGCCAGGGGGTAGAGGTGGGACGCGTAGTCCGGGCTGATGACGAGCAGGGTCACGGCGTGGCGGCGATCCGGCCGGGCTCGCCGTGGGCCGACGCCACCTCCACGTAGACCTCCGACACCGCGCCGGCCATCGTGTCGATGCCGAAGCGTTCGCGGACCACGGCCCGCGACCGACGACGGCGCAGCGCGGCTCCCGGTGAGGCCGCGAGGTCGAGGGCTCGACCCACGGCTGACGCCAGCTCCTGGCGTTGCGCGGTGTCGGTGAGGATGCCGGTGACGCCCTCGTCGACGTAGGTCGCCGGACCGCCCCCGTCGGGGGCGACGACGACGAGCCCGACGGTCATCGCCTCGAGGATCGCGATGCCGAACTCCTCCTTGAGGCTGGCGCACACGTAGACGCCACCGGGCGCGGACGTCCCCGGGGTGCCCCGCTGCGCGGCGGCCAGCCATGCCGTGGCCGTGGCGTTGGGGCGATGACCTGCCAGGAGCACCCCAGCGCCGCCGGACGCGTCGGCGGCGAGCAGGTCGCGGATTCGCGACAGCTCCGCCCCCTCCTCCGGGCTCGGGTCGTCGAGCTCGCCCCCG
Organism: uncultured Actinomycetota bacterium; assembly: GCA_963795035.1. Taxonomy (GTDB): domain Bacteria; phylum Actinomycetota; class Actinomycetes; order Actinomycetales; family Dermatophilaceae; genus Oryzobacter. The sequence continues at coordinate 30,873 of CAWCFZ010000001.1, forward strand.
ACGACCACGAGGTTGCACCGACGGTGCAGCCCCTGGTCGGACAGCCAGGATTCGACGAGGGTCGCCATGCCCTTGACCGGAGCCAGCCGGCCCACCGACACCGCGAGGGGAAGCGACCTGCGCTCCGGGGGGAGCCGGTCGAGCAGGGTGGCGAGGTCGTCGAGCGCGGCGGTCGTGGCCGGGCCCCGCGGTGCGTCGCCCCACACCTCCCGCGCGACGCGGCCGAGGGCCGCGACGTCGATCCCCTCCCCGACGACACGGACCCGTTCCGGGCGCGCCGACAGGTCGATGCCGACGAGGCGGGCGATGCTTCGTTCGATGTCCGGTCGGGGGAAGAGCACGAGGTGCTCGGCCTGCTCCGCGAGTCGGCGCACCAGCCGGTCACGGAACCAGAGGTGCTCCACGGCGTCGGCCGCACCGAACCCGGCGCGGGTCAGCGTGCCGCTGGCCTCCCGCGCCGCGATGAGCGCCTGGGGGTCGGGCGCCATGGTGAGCACGACCGGGATGCCGAGCTCAACGGCCACCTCCGCGGCGACCATCGACCCGACGTCGGCCATCCGCAGGTGCACGACGTCGACCTTCCCCGCGGCTCGCAGAACCCGGCGGATGCCGCGCCGCGCCTCGACCCTGCGCGGCCACGCCGTCGACATCCCCGTGGACGCTGCGCGCAGCGGGACCCGCACGTAGTGGTGGCCCGGTTCGGCCAGGTCGTCCGGGCGCGGGTCCTCCTGGGTCGCGGCGAACGGCGACACCTCACCGGAGAGGTCGCCCCAGCCACCCGAGACGGTGATGACCCGGTCCACCCGCGACCCCTGCCTCAGCAGGGCGTCACCGAGCTGCACGAGCAGGGTGGCGATCCCCCCGGTGTCACCCCTGCCGGAGTGCCGCAGGCGGCCGTCCACGTCGCCGTGGAGGAACAGCTGCACGACCGTGAGGCCGTCGGACCCACCGGTGGGACGCGGGCCTCGCTCTGCGGCTGCCGAGGTGTGGCCGTCGGACCGGGCACGCGTGGCAACCGTCGCCAGAGGCCCACTCGAGGCCGCCACGGCGGCTAGGGCCGATCGGGCCGGCAGCGCGTCGGGATCGTCGCGCCATCCCCGGTCGGCGAGGAGGTCCCCGAGGGCGGACAGGGCCGCCGCCCGCACGACCGTGGCCTCGGCGCCGTCGATGCCGACCCGCGTGAGGAGCCGGATCCCGGCTGGTCCGGGGACGAGACCGACCGTCTCCACCAGCCGTTCGCGGGCTCCGGGGTCGTGCTCGGATGCCAGGGCGGTGGCGAGCCCGCCCAGGACGGCAGCCGGGGCCACGGCCGCCCACGTCTCGAGGGTGCGCTGCGCGAGCATCCCCAGGAACCCACCGCCCGCACAGCGACGGACCAGCGGGGCGACGGCCTCCCGCCGCGGGGTCACGCCCCCGAGGGCCTCGACGGCGTGCTCGGCCACACCGGCCCGGTCATCGCTGAGGAGGGCAACGAGGTGGACGGCCGCCCGCGCGCTGCCGTGGGCTCCGAGGGCGCGCACCGCGGCGACGGCGGTGATCGGGTCGGGATCTGACGTGGTGGCCTCGAGCAGGCCCACGGCTTCCGGACCGCAGCCGCGGGCGACGTCCTCGAGCCGCTCGGCGGCCCGCAAGCCCTCGAGGATGCTCCCGGACGACCTCACGGCGCAGAGGGCGGCTGCGACGTCCATGCCTCGACCGTAGGCGAGCCGGGCCCGCGACCCCGGTCCCACGGTCGATCGACGTGGCTCCGGTCGAAGGTTTGTGACGGGTTGCTGGGGGCGATCCATGTGTTGAGCACCGCCGCGCAGTGCCCCTTGCCCTCGCGCCGCCGCCGTCAGGGCAAACGCCACGGGCTCAATGGCATGGGCCGTCCGACTGGCGGCGTGGAGACGCACGTCGGCGACGGGCTGATACCAGTTTGGTACCATCACCGCATGGCCATGACGCTGCGACTGACCGATGAGGACGAGCACGTTCTCGCCCTGCTGGCCGAAGCCCAGGGCATCAGCAAGCAGGAAGCAACCGTGCGCGCGATTCGCGACGCGGCCGCTCGTCGTGTTCACGAGGACCGGGTGAGTCAGCTCTCCGCCGCGGCTCGTGCCCGCTACGCCGACGTGCTCGAGCGCCTCGGCCGGTGACCTCCTACCTCTCGCTCGAGGACCTGCTCACCTTGGCCACCGATCTGGGTGTGGGGCCGGTGCGGGACATCGGCCTGCTCGACGCCGCAGCACACCGGCCGCAGGTCGCGCTCTATGGGGAGCAGGCCTACCCCGACCTGGACACCAAGGCTGCGGTCCTCCTCGAGTCGATCGTGCGCAACCACGCCCTGGTCGACGGCAACAAGCGCCTCGGGTGGCTGGCCACCGTCGTGTTCTACGGGTTGAACGATGTCACGCTCGACGCGCTCGACAACGACGCGTACGAGCTCGTGATGGCCGTCGCCCGCAGCGAACCCCGGGTCGAGGACATCGCAGCCGCGCTCAGGGGTTGGCACTGACACCCACGCTTCCTGCCCGAGCACTTCAGAACCTGCCGCTGCCCTACGCCAGAGCTACTACGGCTACGGACCCCACTCGACGTGGACCGGCACCGACACCTCGCCGCTGCCACCGGGGGCACGGACCCGGGGACACTGCCTTGGGACCCGTCGTCCGCCCAGGGTCATCACGCCGGCCTCGTTGCCATGCCGGGTCGCAGTCCGCTCCGGGTCGTGCTCGCCGCGCGGACCGCACACCGCGGTTACGTCGGCCTCCATCAACTGGTTCATCACCTGCAGCCCCGCACCGACCGCGAGGGCGAGCAGCCCCTGGGTGGTCCAGCGTCTTCGCAGCAGTTCCACTCGTCCGTGACGGAACTTCGTGGCGCTGGTCCACTATTGACCCGCTCGACCGCTGCCCGATAGGCCACGGTCATGATCCAGCCCAGGGGACTACCGCTACCGGGGTGAAACCGGGCACTGTGCCGCCACACGTGCAGGTACACCTCCTGGGTCACCACCGCCGACAGGGCGGGGTCTCGCACGACTGTCAGCACGAGGCCGAACAGCCGGGCGGAAGTCTCGTCGTACAGCTCGGCGAACGCCGCCTCATCGCCCCGCCCGGACCTGCGCAGCAGTTCGGCAGAATCAGTCGGCCCTGACCACCCGCGGGCAACCGCGCGCCCGGATGCGGGAGCGTTCCAGGCGGCGGCTGTCATGGCTCCGAGCATGGGCCGCAGCGCAAGATTGTGCAATGTTTGTCGAAGGTTGAGCCGTCCCGCCGTGTCATCGGCGGTTCATCGCCGGCCTCCCCTCGATCGGGACTTCGGCAGACGAGTCGTCGACGCCGCTCTGAACGATCGTTTGTGGCTGCGGCGCCATGTCGGTCTCGATATGCCGGGTGAGGTGTCGAACGAGGGGCAGCCAGGGAGGCCTGGCGGCGCGAAAGTGTCGACCGGCCGGGTGCCGGACGACAGCGCCAAGCGCCGAGAACGGTCAGGTCGCCGTCCTCGCCGTGAGAGTCGCTCGCGACGAACGATGCGTAGCCGCTGCATCTGAGAGAGAAGGGCCCCCGACCTTGCGTCTTCGCAGGTCAGAGGCCCTTCAGTTCCGCTCCCCCGGTTGGACTCGAACCAACAACCTGCCGATTAACAGTCGGCTGCTCTGCCAATTGAGCTACAGGGGAAAGGCCACCGGGGCAATGCCCCAGCGGCGCCCGGCCACGATAGCAAAGGTGGGACCGGGCCACGAAACCCGCTCGCTCAGGGGAGTCCGACCTGCTCGCGCACCCGCGCCAGGCCCAACCTCACCTGCTCTGCCACGCCCGGGTCCGTGCTGCGGACCCCGGGTGGGAGCACCGCCTGGCTGAGCAGCCGGTCGGCGGCGAGGTCCTTGCGGACCACGACCTTGGCCGTGCGCCGGCCCCCGAGGTCGACGGCCTCGGCGAGGACCACCGAGGCCTGCACCCGCTCGCGCAACGTCTCGGGCAGCTGGCCGGGGTCGGTGAGGACGAACCGCACCGGCCGCTCGCCGTCGACCCAGGTGACGGTGAGGGTGCGCGCCTCGCCGTCCCAGGTGCCCGCGTCGACGAGGTGCCACGGACGGGTGAGCGCGACGACGAGCCGCTCGGGTCCCGGCGCGACGGCGTAGAGCCGGTGCCGCCCCGCGACGACCGTGCCGCCGGTGCGCTCGTCCGCGGCCCAGGCCAGGAGCTTCTCCCCGTGCTCCGGGGCGATGGTGGTGGCGACGTCCCCGGGGACACCGGGACGGCGCAGCCCGGTCCACTGCAGCCTCATGAGTCGACCTTCTCCCGCAGGCGCACCCGCTCGAGCTCGAGGGCGTTGAGGGCGACCGTGCGGGCCCGCAGGTCGGCGGGGTCGGCCTCCGGGTCGTGCTGCACCTGGCGGACCGCGGCCGTGGCGTCGGCGATCCTGCGTCCGAGGAGCCGGTCGAGGACCCCGGCGACGAGGGCGTCGAGGTAGCGCCGGGGCGGCAGGCCGGTCGAGGGGTCGAACTTCGTCGGGAGGGGGGCGACCGAGAGCTCGGCGACGAGGCGGCGCACCGCGAGCGGCGCGGCCTCGGTGACCGCGGCGACCCAGGCCGCGGTGGAGGCCTGTCGCGCCGTGGGCGCCGCGATCCGGATGCCGTCGAGGAGGGCGCCGTGCGCCGGTGCGGTGAACGCCTCGGGCTCCAGGGCCGCGATCGTCGCGTCGTCGAACTCCTGGGGGTACTGCATCAGCGACTGGAGCAGCTGGCGCTCGGCGAACACGACCGGGTCGCGCAGGTTCGGCGCCGGGAGGGAGGCCGCGGCCTCCGGGCCCGGCTCGGGGACGTCGTCGGTGCTCGCGGGGCGCCTGGCGGGGTCGGGGGCGGTCGCGGCGTCGTCGGTGCGCAGCTTGCCGGCCCGGCGGACCTCGGCAGCCATCTGCTCGACCTCGAGGCCGAGCCATCCCGAGACGGTCCGGGTGTACTCGGGCCGCAGGCTCTGGTCGCGGATCGAGCCGATGATCGGCGCGACGGCCTTCATCGCCTGGACCCGGCCCTCGGCGGTCTCGAGGTCGAAGCGGCGGATCGTCGTGCGGACGGCGAACTCGAACATCGGGACGGCGCCGTCGACGAGGCCGCGGACCGCGGCGTCGCCCTTGGCGATCCGCAGGTCGCACGGGTCCATGCCGTCGGGGGCGACGGCGACGAACGACTGGGCGACCCAGCGCTGGTCCTCGCCGAAGGCCTTCATCGCGGCCTTCTGCCCGGCCGCGTCACCGTCGAAGGTGAAGACGACCCGGGCCGGCGACTGGTCGGCCTCGTCGCGCATGATCCGGCGCAGGAGCTTGATGTGCTCGACCCCGAAGGACGTGCCGCACGTCGCGACGGCGCCCTCGACGCCCGCGAGGTGGGCGGCCATGACGTCGGTGTAGCCCTCGACGACGATCGCGCGACGCTCGGTGGCGATGGCCTTCTTCGCGGCGTCGAGCCCGTAGAGGATCTGCGACTTCTTGTAGATCGGCGTCTCGGAGGTGTTGAGGTACTTCGCGGCGATGCGGTCGTCGTCGAAGAGGCGGCGCGCGCCGAAGCCCACCGTGTCGCCGGTGGTGTCGCGGATCGGCCACACGAGGCGCCCCCGGAAGCGGTCGTAGAGGCCGCGGCTCCCGCGGCCGGACAGGCCGCCGGTCACCATCTCGTCCTCGGTGAAGCCCCGCTCGCGCAGGTGGCGGCTCAGGGCCTCGCCACCCTGGGGGGCGAAGCCGATGCCGAACCGCTCGGCCGCCGCGCCGTCGAAGCCCCGCTCGCGCAGGAAGTCACGACCGGCGCGGGCGTCCGGCCGGCCGGTGTCGAGCAGGAGCGCGGCGTAGAACTCCTGGGCGACCCGGTGCGCCTCGATGAGGCGCGAGCGCTTGCCGAGGGAGGCGCCACCGTCACGCGGCCCGCCGCCCTCCTCGTAGCGCAGCTCCATGCCGAGCTTGGCCGCCAGGCGCTCGACGGACTCGCTGAAGGTGAGGTGCTCGACCTTCTGGACGAAGGACAGCACGTCGCCACCCTCGCCGCAGCCGAAGCAGTGGTAGCTGCCGACCGACGGGCGCACCGTGAAGCTGGGGGTCTTCTCGTCGTGGAAGGGGCACAGGCCCTTGAGCGAGCCGACGCCGGCCGGGCGCAGCGTCACGTGGTCGCGGACGACGTCCTCGATGGACGTGCGCTCCTTGACCGTCGTGATGTCCTCGGCCCTGATCCGACCCGCCACTGAACCCTCTCGCCCTCCTCGGTGATGTCGCGAGTCTAGGTCGTCGCCGGGCGGCACCACCGGCGGTGCAGGGTGAGCGCCCGGACGTCGGTGAGCGAGGCGACCTGGTCGACGAGGACGCGCAGCGCGGCGCCGTCGCCCTCGGCCCCCTCGAGGTCGGCCCGCAGGTCGGGGTCGAGGCGGGCGGGGTCGGCCTCGTAGGCGGCGACGAGCTCGGCGACGACCTCGCGCTGCCCGACGTAGAGCGAGACCCGCTCGGCGGCGTACATCACGTAGTGCGCGGCGACCGCCTTGAGGACGGCGCACTCGGCCCGGCTCCCCCGGGGCACGACGAGGTCGCCGTGGTGGCGGGTGAGCGGGCCCGGGCCATGACGTTCTCGGGTGGCCTGCTCGACGGCGACGACGAAGCGGCCGATGAGCCGGCTCGTCATGTCCTTGAGGCCGGCCAGCGCCGCCCGCGAGCCGTCGTAGGAGGCGGGGACCGCGCCGGAGGCCAGGACCCGGTGGAGGGCGTCGCCGAGCTCGTCGGCGGTGAGCCCCGGCTCGTAGACCTCCCCGGCCACGGCGACCACGGCCTCGACGTCGGCGCGGTCGCGCAGCACCCGCGGGTCGAGCCACCCGGAGGCGATGGCGTCCTCGACGTCGTGCACCGAGTAGGCGACGTCGTCGGCCCAGTCCATCACCTCGGCCTCCACGGAGCGGCCGGCCACGGGCGACCCCTCGCGGAACCAGTCGAAGACGTCGAGGTCGTCCTCGTAGACGCCGAACTTCATCGTGGGGTGTGGCGCGTGCCCTCGTCGCCAGGGGTACTTCGTGGCGGCATCCAGGCTGGCGCGGGTGAGGTTGAGCCCGGCCGGGCGCCCGTCGGCGTGGAAGCGCTTGGCCTCGAGCCGGGTGAGGACGCGCAGGGTCTGGGCGTTGCCCTCGAAGCCGCCGATGCCCGCGGCGAGGGCGTCGAGCGCGGACTCGCCGTTGTGCCCGAAGGGTGGGTGGCCGAGGTCGTGGGCGAGGCAGGCGGTGTCGACGACGTCGGCGCTGCACCCGAGGGCCGCCCCGAACTCGCGGCCGATCTGGGAGACCTCCAGGGAGTGGGTCAGCCGGTTGCGCACGAAGTCGTCGCTGCCCGGCTGGACCACCTGGGTCTTGGCGGACAGGCGACGCAGCGACGCGGAGTGCAGGAGGCGGGCGCGGTCGCGCGCGAAGTCGTCACGGTCGGCACGCTTGTGCGCGGGGTCCTCGCGCAGCCACCGCTCGCGGTCGCGACCCGTGTAGGTCTCGCGGTCCGGCTCGGTGGAGGTCACGGGGTCACCCTAGGCGCGCGGCCTCCTCGGCGGCCGCGGCGGCCCGGCGGACCCACACGGGCTCGGTGCCGTAGCGCTGGGGCTTGATCATCCGACCGGCGGCGCAGTCCTCGACGAGCGTCGCGGCGCGCGCGTCGCGGGTCTTCTCCTGCTTGGCGGTCATCACCCAGGAGACCGCCAGCTTGCGGTAGGTCTTCGTCGCGACGGCCCAGAAGGCCCGGGCCGCGGGGTCGGCCTCGAGGGCCTGGGCGTAGGGCTCGGCCAGCTCGAGCTCGCGGTTCTCGTAGGCGTAGACGCCGGAGCGGTCCTCGCGGCGGCGCTCGTAGGCCGCCAGCCCGCTGGGCCGCATCCGGCCCTGGGCGGTGAGCTCGGCGACGGCGTTGATGTTGATGGTCGACCAGTTGCTGCCGGGCTTGCGGGGGGTCCAGCGCTGGCGCCGGCTCACCTCGTCGATGCCCTGGGCCTTGCTGTCGATCCACCCCCAGCACAGTGCCTCGCGCACGGCGTCCTCCCACGTCAGGGTCGCCTGTGGATGGCCCTTGCGGTACAGCCCCATCCACAGCTCGCTCGCGCTGTCGTGGTTGGTCTCGAGCCAGCGCCCGAACTCCTCGGCGCCGTCGAAGAAGAGCGCCGGCTTGTCGGGCGTGCCGCCCGGGGTCCCGATCTGTCGCGCCATGCGCGAGACCCTAGCCGCGGCCTCCGACAGCGCCCCGCGACGGCGCGGGGGCGAGCGGGAGGGTCAGCCGCCGGAGACGCTGAGCTCGGCCTGGGCCACGACGGCGGCCTGCTCCTCGTCGAGGTCGCGCGAGCGCAGCCAGTGCTCGGGGAGGGCGACGACGCGCGGCGAGCCCGCCCGCCCGCGCTGGCCCTCGGCCGGCTCGCCGGGCCACGGGGCCGAGAGGTCCATCGTCGCGATGAGCTCGTCGATCGACGAGAGGCTGTCGACGAGCGCGAGCCGGTGGCGCACCGTCGACCCCGCCGGGAAGCCCTTGAGGTACCAGGCGATGTGCTTGCGGATGTCGCGGCACGCGTGGGCCTCGTCGCCGTCGTAGAAGTCGACGAGGTACTCGGCGTGCCGACGCATCGTGGCGGTGACCTCGGCCAGGCCCGGCTGCACCCGCACCGACGACCCCGCGAACGCCGCCGCGAGGTCGGTGAACAGCCACGGACGCCCGAGGCAGCCGCGCCCGACGACGACGCCGTCGCAGCCGGTGCGCCGCACCATCTCGAGCGCGTCCTCGGCCGACCAGATGTCGCCGTTGCCGAGCACCGGCACGCTCGTCACGGCCTCCTTGAGGCGCGCGATGGCGTCCCAGCGGGCCGTGCCCGAGTACGCCTGCGCCGCGGTCCGCGCGTGCAGCGCCACCGCCGCCACGCCCTCCGCCTCCGCGATCCGGCCGGCGTCGAGGTAGGTGACGTGGTCGTCGTCGATGCCGATGCGCATCTTCACGGTGACCGGCACGTCGTAGGGCGCGGCCTCGCGGACGACGGCGCGCACGATCCCCCGGAACAGCTCGGTCTTCCACGGCAGCGCCGCTCCCCCGCCCTTGCGGGTCACCTTGGGGACCGGGCAGCCGAAGTTGAGGTCGATGTGGTCGGCGCGGTCCTCGCTGACGAGCATCCGCGCTGCGAGCCCTGCGGTCACGGGGTCGACCGAGTACAGCTGGACCGAGCGCGGGGTCTCCTCGGGGCCGTGCGAGATGAGCCGCATCGTCTCGGCGTTGCGCTCGACGAGGGCCCGCGAGGTCACCATCTCGTTGACGTACAGGCTGGTCGCCCCTGACGCTCCCCCGGCCTCGAGCCCGGCCGACCCGTACTCGCGGCACAGCCGCCGGAACGCCCGGTTCGTGATGCCGGCCATCGGCGCCAGGACGACCGGCGACTCGATGACGTGGCGCCCGATGCGCAGCGGGGGCAGCACCGGTGACGACGTCGCGGCGGGGGCCGGGGGCGCGGGCGTCGGGGGGGCGGAGGCGGTGACGGCGGACATGACGCCGTCCATTGTCGCCGAGGAGGCCCCGGGGGCGTGAATCGGCGGCGGGGCAGGTCGCCCCCGCCGCTACCGTGGACCGATGGCGCACCCGATGATGTTCGAGGACGACGACCCGTACCTGCACCGGCTGCGCGCGCTCACCCTGGCCCTCCCGGGCGCCGACGAGAAGGTCAGCCACGGCCGTCCCGCGTTCTTCACGACCAAGGTCTTCGCCTACTTCGGCGGCTCGCGCAAGGTCGACGGGCAGTGGGAGCAGCACGACCACAGCGTCGTCGTCCTCGCCGACAGGGGCGAGCACCCGGCCCTCGTCGCCGACGACCGCTTCTACGTCCCGGCCTACCTCGGGCCGTCGGGCTGGGTGGGCCTGGATCTCGAGCCGCTCGGCGACGACTGGTCCGAGGTCGAGGAGCTCGTCGAGGCGTCGTACCGTGCCACCGCCGGCGTGCGCCGCGTCAGGGAGCTCGACGCCCGGTGACTTCACGGGCGGCGACCTCACGGGCGGCGACGACGAGCTCCCACAGGGCCGCGGCGGTCTCGTGCGGGTGGGTCAGGGGGAAGACGTGCAGGCCGTGGCGCACCGTGACCGAGCGGACCCAGCGCGCCGACCGGGCCGCCCGCGCGAACCGGCGGGCGTCGACGCGCAGCTGGTCGAACTGCCCCGCCACGAGGAGCACCGGGCAGCTCACGTCGGCGAGCATCTCGGGGCGGCACCGCGTCATGACGCCGTCCCACGCGGCCGCGATCCCGTCGAACCCGTAGCCGGCCTCCTTGACGACGGCCGCGAGCTCCGGGGGCAGCAGCGTGTCGAACTGACGGTCCAGGGCCCGCGACATCCGGTCGACGCCGAGCCGGCCCTCGACCCGTGCGATGGCGCGGTACAGCGCGGCCCCCGGTCCGCGGGGCACGGCGGTCGCCCCGAGCAGCGCGAGCCCGGAGAGCCGGTCGGGGTGCTCCGCGGCCCACGCCATCGCGAGGTAGCCACCCAGGCTGTGCCCGACGAGGACGACCGGCGCCGACGGGTCCCCGCCCGCCACGGCCTCCCCCACCACGGCGAGCGCCCCCTCCCACGTGAACGGCTCGCCGCGACGCGACCCGTGCGACGGCAGGTCCGGCACGACGACCTCGACGTCCGGCCCCAGGAGCGCCTCGTAGCGCGCCCACTGGGCTCCGCTCAGCTGGGAGCCGTGGACGAGGACGACGCGGACCGGACGTGGCACCGCGCCATTGTCGTCGACCCGGGCGGTGGTTGGATGGCCGGGTGACCGTCCCCGCCCTCGTCACCGCCGACGACCTCGCGACCCTCCTCGCCCGGGGCGAGGTCGCCGTGGTCGACGTCCAGTACGCCCTGCTGGGCACCCCGGGCGTCGAGCTCTACCGGGCGGCCCACGTCCCGGGAGCCCCGTTCCTCGACCTCGACGACGCCCTCGCCGGCCCGCCCGGCGTCCACGGCCGTCACCCCCTGCCCGACCCGACCGTCCTGGAGAGCGCCCTGCGCAGGGCCGGGATCGACGACGACACCGACGTCGTCGTCTACGACCAGCAGACCTCGCTCGCCGCGGCCCGGGCCTGGTGGGTCCTGCGGTGGGCGGGCCACCCGCAGGTCCGCGTCCTCGACGGGGGCCTGGCCGCCTGGCAGCGCGCCGGGCAGCCCGTGACCACCGAGGTCCCCTCTCCCCCAGCGGGACGCATCACGGTGCGCCCGGGCTCGGTCCCCGTCCTCGATGCCGACGGGGCCGCGTCGATGGCGCGGACCGGCGTGCTGCTCGACGTCCGCACCCCGCAGCGGTACCGCGGGGATGCCGAGCCGATCGACCACACGGCCGGCCACGTCCCCGGCGCGGTCAACCTCCCGATGGCCGAGGTGATGGCCGACGACGGCACCTTCCTGCCCGCCGACGCCATCCGCCGCCGCGCGGCCGCTGCGGGCGTCCACCGCGACACCCCGGTCGGGACGCAGTGCGGCTCCGGCGTCACCGCCGCCCAGATGTCGCTCGCCCTGCACTGCGCGGGCATCGACTCGATCCCGTACGTCGGGTCGTGGAGCGAGTGGATCGAGGACCCCGAGCGCCCCGTCGCCCTCGGCCCCGACCCCGGTGTCGGTGGTCGCTGACAGGGTGGTGACATGAGCGCACAGGTCGTCCTGGTCCCCGGTTTCTGGCTCGGCGCGTGGGCGTGGGACGCCGTGGCGCCCCACCTGCGTGCGGGCGGCCACGAGGTCGCCGCGCTCACCCTTCCGGGCCTCGAACCCGGCGCCGACCCCACGGCCGTCACGCTCGACGACCAGGCCGAGGCCATCGTCGGGGCGTTCGACCGCGCAGCCGCCCGGCGGGTCCTCGTGGTGCACAGCGGTGCCGCCGTTCCCGGCACCCTGGTCCTCGACCGCCACCCCGAGCTCGTCGACCACGTCGTGTTCGTCGACACCGCCCCGGTCGCCGACGGCTACGCGATGAAGGCCGACCTCGAGGGCGACACGCTGGCCCTGTCGGCCGTCTGGGACGACGAGCTCGGCGACGGGTCGATGCGCGACCTCACCGACGCGCAGCTCGACACCTTCAGGGAGCGCGCGGTTCCGCAGCCGGCCGGCACGGTCCGGGTGCCCGTGTCCCTCACGAACCCGGCGCGCCTGGCGATCCCCGCGACCATCGTCTGCACCGCGTTCCCGAGCGAGCAGTACCGCTCCTACGCCGAGCAGGGCGCCCCCTTCCTGGCCGGGCTGCTCGACCACACCGACGTCACGTACGTCGACCTCCCCACCGGGCACTGGCCGATGTGGTCGCGCCCGCGTGAGCTCGCCGACGTCATCGGCGCGGTCGCGGACGGGGCTCAGAGGGCGTAGGCGCCGGTGAACGTGCCGGCGTTCGTGCCGACGGGCCCGACCTCACCCACCCGCGACAGCCGGCCGCCGATGACGTCCCACGCCAGCAGTCGCAGGGTCGGGCGCGCCGAGAGCCCCGGGAACGAGCGGGACTCGAGGACCAGGACGTCCTGCGGCCCCCACGTCAGCGCGCGGTAGCAGCCCTTCGGCACCGCGGGCGAGCGGGTGGCGGCGAGCACCCGCGGCGTCGGCCGCAGGTCGCCCTGCACCGCGACCAGGCCCTGGCCGCGACCGATCGCGCCCGAGTAGGTCTGACCGAGGTAGGCGTGGGCCGCTCCCCAGGCCTCGGTGTTGCTCACCGTCTCGCCGTCGACCTCGATGACCGGTCCCCGGAGCGTGCGCATCCCGGTCAGCCTTCCCGCCGCCGAGAACGACCGCACGCTCGTGACCCCGTGCAGCGTCGCGAGGTCGACCCAGCCGGCGCCGACCGCGCCCGTGGCCTCCACGACGGTGCCCTGCGAGGTGTCGACGAGCCACGAGCGGTCGGTCCCGTGCGGCCACGACGGTGCGGTTATCCTTGGCCCAGCCGGTGAGACGGATGGTGCTCGTCCGGCACCGGGATCCGGTCGGCCGTGCCGTCGCGCGCGTCGATGACGACGACCTCCCCCGGTTGCGGCAGGACGACGGCGAGCCGGTCGTCACGCACGGTCCGCGGACCGAGGACCATCCCCTCCCCGCTCTGGGTCGGGTCGGCTCGGACGAGCGGGACGCCGGGGCAGGCGAGGTACTCCAGACCCGGCTCGGCCCGCGGGAGATGGAGCACCGCCATCAGCCCCTCGGCGCCGGGTGTCCATGCCAGCATCACGGCTCGCACCGACGCCGCGTTCGGGGGGCTGCCGGTGCCCGGTGCCAGCGTCGGCAGCCGCAGCGCGTCGGCGAACCCGATGGTGGGGCCCAGGCCGAGCGTCGCCGCGTCCCGGTAGGCGGGCAGCGCCGTCTCGTCGCCGGGCGGGGGCGCGAGGTCGACGGTGACGCTCCCCACGACGGCGTTACGGAGCCGCGTCGGGGTCGGGGCGGGCCGGACCGCGACGCGGTCCGTCGAGCCCTCGCGGACGACCACGGTCGCCACCGCGGCCGCCGCGGCGGCGGTGCCCGCCCCGAGGACGGCCCGGCGTCGCACGGTGCGCCGCTCGGCCAGCGCGGCGCCCCAGGCAGCGGCCGCGAGGTCGGTCTCGGGCACGTCCTCGCTCGCGAGCTCGAGCAGGTCGCGCAGGTCGGTGCTCATCGAGAGCCGCCGGTGTCGCGGTCGGCGAACGGCATCGCGGCCCGCAGCCGCACCAGCGCGTCGTGGGTCTGGCTCGTGACGGTGCCCACCGAGCAGCCGAGGACGTCGGCGGTGTCGCGCTCGGACCGGTCCTCGAAGAGACGCAGCACGACCATGGCCCGCTCCCGGGGGGTCAGGGTGTCCAGGGCCCGCATCACCTCGAGGCGGCGCTCGGCCGCCTCCGCCTCCCACGCGGCCGACGGGGCGTCCCACGGGGGCTCGAGGACCCCGACGTCCGGCTCCCGCTGGCGCCACGACGCCACCGCGTCGCGGTAGAGGATGCGCCGGACGTAGGCGTCGGGTTGCTCCTCGCGCACGCGGTCCCACTGGCGGGCCAGCTTCACCAGGGCGGCCCGGAGCAGGTCCTCTGCGAGGTCGACGTCGCCGCACACGAGGTAGGCGGCGCGCAGCAGCCGGTGCTGGCGCGCGCCGACGTACTCGACGAACTCGACGTCCGCCGACCACCCGTCCTGCGACCGGCCCACGACCTCACCTCCTCATCAGCATTGTCGACCTCCACCCTCCCAACGGGTCGGGTCCTGGGAGAGCAGGCGGCCCCGGCGCGCCGAATCCGCCGGTCCCCGCCCCTGCGCCCGGTGCCGGCGGGTGGTTGGATCGGGCGCATGACATGGGACGCGACCGCCGGCCCTCGCCGCCCGGTCGTCCACCTCACCGAGCCGGGGCAGGCCGACCCCGACGCGGTGCTGTGGCGGCTGAAGGGGGCCGTCGACCTCCTCCACGACCTCCCGGACGTCCCGCTCGCCTCGCTCGTCGCGGCGATCGACGACCTCGAGGAGGCCCTGCGGGCCGACGGCCACCACCTGCGCCCGGTCCACGCCGCCCGCGCACGGCTGGCCCGCGACCTCGGTGACCGCGAGGGCGCGGCACGAGAGCTGACGGCCTGGCTCGCCACCCCCCGTGACGGCCACAGCGACTGCGAGGCGTGCGAGCGTCGCGACCAGGCCGACCTCGTGGCCGACAGCGAACCGGAGCGCGCTCTCGGGCTCGTCGCGCCGACCCTCGCCGGTGCGCCCCCCTGTGGCGAGGAGCCCCGTGCGAGCCTGGGCCTGGACGCCCGGCTCCGCGTCGAGCGGGGCGATGTCGACGGTGCAGTCTCCTCGTTCCGCCGCGCCTGGCTCCTCGCGAGCGACGACCCCCGAGCCGCCGGGACGGTCGGCGAGTGCCTGCGGGTCCTGCTACGCCTGGGCAACGTCGACCGGGCGGTCGACCTCCTCGTGCCGCGCCTGCCGTGGCTCGAGGACCTGCCGACCCCCACCTCCCGAATGTGGTTCGCGGGCACCGCCGCCCACGTCCTGGAGCGGGCCACCGCCGTCGGCCTCGCACCGACGGACATCGACGGCCGGCCCACGCCCGAGGTCGCCGCCGGGCTGCGTCGCACGGCCGAGGACCTCGCCGCGGCGTTCGACGCGAGGTACGGCTCCACCGTCGTCTCGCAGCGCCTCGCCGACGCCCACGACGACGCCAGGGTCCCCGGGGAACCGACGCTGCCCCCGACCCGGCTGCCCGACACCGCGGCGGACCCGATCCTCGCGCGCCGCAGCCGTCGGGTCGAGGTGCCCACCGGGCTCGTCGAGCGGGCCGACGCCACCCGTGTCGCGATGCTGGCGCTCGACCCCGACGTCGACGAGCACGTGCGGGCCTGGCTGCACGACCGGTCGTCCGCCCCGACCCCGTCGTCCCCGCAGGAGTGGTCGGCGGTCGCCTTCCTCGACCGGGTCAGCGCACAGGACGCCGGGGGGGCCGGCAGCACCGCGCCCGGCTCGCGGAGGCGGCCGAGGCGGCGCGCCGCGCCGGCGACGCGGCCGAGCTGGCCCGGGCCGAGGCCGAGGGAGCCGTCCTCGACGGCGACGACGCCGCCGCGCTGGCCATCGCCGACCGGCTCGACGCCGACGGCCTCCCCGGCGAGGCTGCCGGCATCTGGCGCCGGGTCGCGTACTTCGGCCGCTCCGACGACCCCGCCGCCCTCATGGCCCGCTCGGCCGACGGCTACGCCCGGGCCGGCCAGGAGCGCCGCCACCTGCTGGGCGAGGTCGAGGCCACGATGGCGCTCGGCCCGGCCGACGCCGCCGTCGCCGCCGCCCGGCTCGACGCGCTCGAGCCCCGGGTGGCCGACGTGCCGGTCCTGCGGGTGCTGGTCCACGACATCCGGGCCCGCCTGGCCCGCTCGACCGGCGACGCCGGGGCCGCAGAGGCGCACCTGCGCAGCGCGCTCGGGGTCCGCCGGGCTCCCGAGCGGGCCCGCGTCCCCGTCCTGCTCGCCCTGTGCGACGTCCTCGTCGAGCGCAGCGGGATCGCCGAGCTCGAGAGGCCGGCCGCCGACCTCGTCGCGGCCGCGACGGCGACCCGCGACCCCGTCCTGCTCGCCCACGGCCAGCGCTTCCTCGGGCTCGCGTACGTCGAGACCGGGCGACCTGCCGAGGCCGCCGAGCTGCTCGAGGCCGCGCTGCCGGTGCTGCGCGAGCACACCCCGGGCCTCGTCGGCCCGGTCGGCTGGGCGCTCGGCAACAGCCTCGTCGAGCTGGGCCGGTGGAGTGCCGCCCACTCCGCCTTCCTCACCGCGTCGGGCTCGTTCCGGGGCCAGGGCCGGGTCCGTGAGGCGGCGCACGCCCAGTGGCGCGCCGGCAACGCCGCCTGGGACGCCGAGGACACCGTGGCGGCGGCCTCCCACTTCGACGACGCGATCGCTCACGCGAGGGAGTCGGGCACCGTGGGGCTGTACGTCGAGGCGCTGCGCTCACGCGCGGCCCTGCGGGCCGACACCGAGGACCTCGCGGGCGGGCTCGCCGACCTCGACGCCGCCGTCGCCGCGGGGCGCGAGCTCGCCCGGGAGGCGCGGGTCGACGAGGAGGAGTGGGACGGCGAGGTCGTCGAGCCGTACGTCCTGCGGCAGGGGGCGCACCTGCTCGCCGCGCACGGCGAGCTCGACGCCGCGGTCGACCGCCTGGCGCGCGCCGAGGCGCTCGTCGGCGCCGAGCTCGAGCTCGTCCTGCACGCCGAGGGCGCGGTCCTGCTCGCGGACGCCGACCGGCTGGAGGAGGCCGAGCCCAGGCTGCGGTCCGTCCTCCCCCACCTGTCGGACCCGGACCTCGACGACCAGCGCGTGGACGCCGCCGGTGCCCTCGCCCGGCTCCTCGAGCGTCACGGTCGTCCCGAGGAGGCCGAGCTCGTGTGGGCGGAGTTCGGCCCCGGCGCCTGAGGGCTCAGGCCCGGGGGCTCAGCAGCCGACGAGGCGAGCGCCGAGCCAGGCCTGGACCTGGTCGAGCGCGACGCGCTCCTGCGCCATCGAGTCGCGCTCGCGGATCGTCACCGCGTGGTCGTCGAGGGTGTCGAAGTCGACGGTGATGCAGTACGGCGTGCCGATCTCGTCCTGGCGGCGGTAGCGACGGCCGATGGCGCCGGCGTCGTCGAACTCGACGTTCCAGTTCCGGCGCAGGGTGGCCGCGAGGTCGCGGGCCTTCGGCGACAGGTCGGCGTTGCGCGACAGCGGCAGCACGGCGGCCTTGATCGGCGACAGGCGCGGGTCGAGCTTGAGGACGACCCGCTTGTCGACGCCACCCTTGGTGTTGGGCGCCTCGTCCTCGGTGTACGCGTCGACGAGGAACGTCATCAGGCTGCGCGACAGGCCGGCCGCCGGCTCGATGACGTACGGGGTGTACTTCTCGCCGGTCGCCTGGTCGAAGTAGACGAGGTCGGTGCCGGAGTGCTTGCTGTGCGTCGTGAGGTCGAAGTCGGTGCGGTTGGCGATGCCCTCGAGCTCGCCCCACTCGGTGCCGGTGAAGTTGAAGCGGTACTCGATGTCGACGGTGCGCTTGGCGTAGTGCGACAGCTTGTCGGCGGGGTGCTCGTAGTGGCGCAGGTTCTCGGGGTTGATGCCGAGGTCGGTGTACCAGCGGGTGCGCTCGGCCAGCCAGTACTCGTGCCACTGCTCGTCCTCGCCCGGCTTGACGAAGAACTCCATCTCCATCTGCTCGAACTCGCGGGTGCGGAAGATGAAGTTGCCGGGGGTGATCTCGTTGCGGAAGCTCTTGCCGGTCTGGGCGATGCCGAACGGCGGCTTCTTGCGCGAGGCCTGCATGACGTTGAGGAAGTTGACGAAGATGCCCTGGGCCGTCTCGGGGCGCAGGTAGTGCAGGCCGGACTCGTCCTCGATGACGCCGAGGTAGGTCTTGAGCATCATGTTGAACTCGCGCGGCTCGGTCCACTGCCCGCGGGTGCCGCAGTTGGGGCACGCGATGTCGGAGAGGGCGATGGAGTCGGGGTCGACCTCCTTGCCCTTCTTCGCCTCCTTGTCGGCCAGGGCCTCCTGCATGTGGTCGACCCGGAAGCGCTTGTGGCAGCTCTGGCACTCGGTGAGGGGGTCGGTGAACTCCCCGACGTGGCCGCTCGCGACCCAGGTCTGGCGGGGCAGGATGATCGAGGAGTCCAGGCCGACGACGTCCTCGCGCGCGGTCACCATCGAGCGCCACCACTGCCGCTTGATGTTCTCCTTGAGCTCCACGCCGAGCGGGCCGTAGTCCCAGGCCGAACGCGTGCCGCCGTAGATCTCCCCGCACGGGAAGACGAACCCGCGACGCTTGCAGAGGGAGACGACGGTGTCGACGACGGAGGTGGGGGCGGCCATGCGCGCAAGGTTATCCGCGGCGGCCACGAGCCGACGAACCGCCCACCGGGGACCCGGGGCGGGGCGTCGGCCGGGGCGGGCGGGCCGTTACCCTAGGTCCTCGTGTCGACCCTCCGCGAGTCCTTCGAGCGCGCCAGCCTCCCCGCCATCACCTGGCTCAGCGGCCTGCCGCGCTTCGTCCCCTTCCTCCTCGTGCTCGGCCTGCTCGTCGCCGGGATCTTCGTCCCGGGCTGGGGCTGGGTGCTCATCGGGCTGGCCACCCTGGTCCTGCTGTGGATCCTCGCACTCGCCTGGCCCCGCCTGACGACGTCCGAGCGCCTGATGCGCGTCGCGGTGGTCGTCATGCTCGGCGCCGTCACCGTGACCCAGGCCTTTCCCCGCACCTGAGCCCCGGACACGATCGACCAGCAGGACGATCCCGACCCCCGACGCACCGCCCACTTGACAACGGTTCTCATCTGAGTTGAGAATCATTGTCATGAAGCGTTCCGCCGCCCTCGTCCTGTCGGGCGCCGTGCTGCTCGCCCTCACCGCGTGCGGCTCCGCCGACGGCACGACGCAGGACGCCGCCCCCGGGGGCGACGACCTCACCGTGACCGCGGCCTTCTACCCGTTGCAGTGGGCCGGCGAGCGCGTCGGCGGTGAGCGCGTCACGGTGCGCGGCCTCACCAAGCCGGGCGCCGAGCCCCACGACCTCGAGCTGACCCCCAAGGCCGTGGGCGAGCTGGCGTCCTCCGACGTCGTGGTCTACCTCAAGGGGTTCCAGCCCGCCGTGGACGATGCCGTCGCGACCCAGGGGGGCGACGCCGCCCTCGACGTCGGCCCCGAGGCCGGCCTCACCCTCGCGGGCAGCCAGGCGAGCCCCGACGGCCCGCCGGACCCGCACTTCTGGCTCGACCCGGTCCGCTTCCAGGGCGTCGTGACCGCGATCGGGGAGCGCTTCGCGAGCATCGACGCGCCGCACGCGGCCGAGTACCGGGCCAACGCCGCGGCCCTGGTGAAGGACCTGGGGGCCCTGGACGCCGAGTTCGAGCAGGGCCTGGCGCAGTGCCGCAGCGACGCGCTGGTCACCGGCCACGTCGCCTTCGCCTACCTCGCCGACCGCTACGACCTGCGCCAGGAGGGGATCGCCGGGGTCAGCCCCGACGTCGAGCCCGACGCCGCCGCCCTGCGCGAGCTCGTCGCCCACGTCGAGGAGCTCGGGGTGAGCACCGTCTACAGCGAGACCCTCGTCGACCCGGCCCTGGCCGAGACGCTGGCCCGCGAGACGGGGGCGAAGGTCGCGGTGCTCGACCCCCTCGAAGGGCTCACCGACAGCTCGGCGGGCACGGACTACCTTGAGGTCATGCGGAGCAACCTCGCCACGCTGAAGGCCGGTCAGGAGTGCACCTGAGCACCGGGACCCCGCTCGTCGAGCTGAGGTCGGCCTCCTTCGGGTACGCCGACCGCACCGTGGTGTCCGGGGTCGACCTCACCGTCCACGCGGGAGAGGTCGTCGCCCTGCTCGGACCGAACGGCTCCGGCAAGTCGACCCTGGTGCGCGGCGTCCTCGGGCTCGCCGACCAGCACGGGGGCGAGGTCCTCCTCCTCGGCACCGCGCGCGAGCGGTTCCGCGAGCACACCCGCATCGGCTACGTCCCGCAGCGCCACTCGCTCTCGGCCTCGGTGCGCGCCACGGTCACCGAGATCGTCGCCGTCGGCCGGCTCCCCCACCGGTCCTGGTGGGCCCCGGCGTCGCGCACCGACCGGGCCGTCGTCCGCGAGGCGATCGAGGCCGTGGGCCTGGGCGACCGCGCCGACGAGGAGGTGGCCGCCCTCTCCGGTGGGCAGCAGCGCCGCGTCCTCATCGCCCGCGCCCTCGCCGGCCGGCCCGACCTGCTCGTCATGGACGAGCCGACCGCGGGCGTCGACCACGCGAGCCAGCTCGCCCTCGCCGACGTGCTGCGGCGCCTGGCCGCCGACGGCACCTCGATGGTCGTCGTCACGCACGAGCTCGACGCCCTCCACGACGTCGTCACCCGCATCGTGTGCATGGACGACGGCCACATCGACCTCGACGGCACGCCGGAGGAGTGGGCGGCCCACACCGGGCACGCGCCCGGCTCCGACCACCACCACCTCGACGAGCCCTCCGACGGCCCGACGCGACGGGGCGCCGTCCTCGGGTCGGGCCCGCTCGACCGCACCGGGGAGGTCACCCGTGGCTGAGCTCCTCGAGCTGGGCTTCATGCGCCAGGCCCTCCTCGCCGCGCTGCTGGCCGGTCTCGCCGCCCCGCTGGTCGGGGTCTTCCTCGTCCAGCGCCGCATGTCGCTCATCGGCGACGGGATGGGCCACGTCGCCCTGGCGGGGGTCGCGGTGGGCATCCTCACCGGCCAGCAGCCGGTGTACACCGCGCTCCTCGCCGCCGTCGCGGCCGGGGTCGCCATCGAGCTGATCCGCGCGTCGGGGCGCACGAGCGGCGACATCGCGCTGGCCGTGATGTTCTACGGCGGCATCGCCCTTGGCGTCGTCCTCATCTCCCAGTCGCCCGCGGGGAGCCCCGCCAACCTCACCGCGTACCTGTTCGGCGCGATCCTCACGACGAGCGGGACCGACCTCGTCGTCCTCGCCGTGCTCGCCGCCGTCGTCCTCGCGACGACCCTGCTGCTGCGCCAGCGCTTCTTCGCCGTCGCCAACGACGAGGAGTACGCCCGGTCGGCGGGGATGCCGGTCATGGCCTACAACCTCGTGCTCGCCGTCCTCACCGCCGTCACCGTCGTCGTCTCGATGCGGGTCGTGGGCCTGCTCCTCATCAGCGCGCTCATGATCATCCCCAACGCCACGGCACAGCTCGTGGCGCGCAGCTTCACCGCCAGCATGGTGTGGGCCGTCGCCATCGGCGTCGTGTGCAGCGTCGGCGGCGTCATCGTCTCGTACGGGGCCGGGACTCCGTCCGGGGGCACGATCGTGCTGCTGGCGATCGCGGCCTTCCTCCTCACCAGTACCGGTGCGGCACTGGTGAGTCGGGTCCGTCGGGCCGCCCACGCGCATGCCGAGCGGCACGACCACGAGCACGGCCCGGCATGCGGCCACCCGGCCGTGGAGCACGGCGACCACGTCGACTACCTTCACGACGGGCACCGACACGCGGCGCACGAGGGGCACTACGACGAGCACGGCGACCACGCCGAGGTGGGGACGCGATGACCGAGCACGCGCAGGCCGAACGGCGACCCACGAGGCAGCGCGCCGCCATCGCGTCGGCCCTCGCCGGTGCCACGGAGTTCCGGTCGGCCCAGGAGATCCACGCCGACCTCGCCGCGGCGGGAACCCGCGTGGGGCTCGCCACCGTCTACCGCAACCTCCAGGCGATGGCCGGCGACGGTGAGGTCGACCTCATCCGCACCCTCGACGGCGAGGCCGTCTACCGCTCGTGCTCGACGAGCCACCACCACCACGTCGTGTGCCGCTCCTGCGGGCTCGCCGTGGAGGTCACCGGTGACGCGGTGGAGCGCTGGGCCGAGGCCGTCGCTGCCGCCCACGGGTTCACCGCGGTGCGCCACACCGTGGAGATGGACGGCGTGTGCGCCACCTGCACGGCCGCCGGCCGGGCCTGAGGGCACGCTCGCGGATCCCAGCTCCTCCCTTCGGGCTCGTCACACGACGACGCACACGGTGCATGGCCAGGCTCGTTCGTGCAGAGCCCACCGCCACCACCGAAGGAGAAGCGCCCATGCCACTCATCAACGTCAAGGTCATCGAGAACGTCTTCGACGACACCCAGAAGCAGCACATGATCGAGCGCCTGACCGACGCCATGGTCTCCATCGAGGGCGAGGCCATGCGCGGCGTGACCTGGGTGGTCGTCGAGGAGGTCCGCAGCGGCGACTGGGGCATCGGCGGCCAGAGCCTGACCACCGAGGCCGTCCGCCAGCTCGCGGCGGGGGTCCCGAGCGCCTGAGGGCGCTCGGGAGGGGTCGTCGCGTCAGCCGCGGCGGCCCCCCGCCGAGCTCACGAGGGCAGCGAGGGCAGGGTTCTCGATGCGCTCGGCGGCCGACCGGGTCGACGCCGCGGCCGCCCCATCACCCAGCCGGGCCCGCCACAGCAGCGACCGCACGACGTGCTCCCGCAGCCCGGCGTCGGCGGCGATCCGGTGCAGGTCGTCCGCCCACTCCCGCGCCAGGTCCGGATCCGACTCCAGGGCGAGCGCACACCCCGCGTCCAGCAGGTGCGCCACGGGCCAGACGTACCACGGGGAGGGGCGCAGGCCGGTCCGCACCCACTCCAGTGCAGCCGCGGGGTCGTCGCGACGAGACGCCAGCCGCGCCTGCCCACGGGCCACGGTCGCCATCCAGCAGTGGTCCCTCGCCTCCGTGGCCCACACCCAGGCACGGTCGAGCAGCCCGGCTGCGCTCTCGACCTCACCGAGGTCGAGGGCCGCCTCGGCCCGCCAGGCGTGCGCCCAGGGCAGGAAGGCGATCCAGCGCGTCTCTCGCAGGACCTCCAGTGCGCCCTCGAGGTGCGGCACCGCAGCGTCGGCATCGCCGAGCAGCAGGTGCACCCGGCCCACCATGGACATCGACCACGCTGCCTGCCGTGCGGCCCCCGTCCTCGTCGCGAGCTCGATGGACGCCGCGAGGGCGTCGAGCGCCTCGGGGTAGTCCGCGGCGTCGGTCCGGCTCATGCCGCGGATGCCGAGCTGTCGGGAGCGCTCCTCGTCGCCGGCCTCGAACCGGCCCGCCTCGTCGAGCCAGGCGTCGGCGCGTGCCCGGTGCCCCAGCTGCACCGCGAGGAACGCGAGCTCCCGACAGACCGCGGCGGCGACCTCGCGGTTGCGCGCCGCCTTGGCGAAGGCGAGCCCTTCGTGGAGCATGGCTGCCACCTCGACCCCGCGGGCACCGGACCCGTGGAGCAGCCCCCCCGCACGGGTCACGAGCGCGCGTGCCGACAGGTCCGGGTCCCCCACGACGCGGGCGATCTCCACGGCGCGGCGCAGCTGCTGCTCGCCGGTGTCCACCGCGCCGACCCCCAGGGACGCCTGACCGGCCTCGAGGTAGGACGCCGCGCTCACCGCACTCACCGCCACCGGCTGCGCGTCCGGGGCGGCGGGGCGCCCCCGCGAGGCCCGCAGCACGACGTCCGGCAGGTCGGCACCGAGGTCCTCGACGAACGTGCGGCGGCAGCGCTCCACGTGGCGGGCTGCGGCGTCCACCTCGCCCGCGGAGAGCAGGGAGCGCACGAGCAGGGCGTGGTCGTCGGCGTCGTGGGGGTTGAGCTCGAGCGCGCGCAGGGCGAGGGCGGCGGCGGCCATCGGGTTGCCGGTCGAGAGGCGCTGCAGGGCGGCGTCATGGAGCAGGGCGTGGCACCCCGCGCGGACGGTCAGCCGCGCGACGAGGAGCCAGGACTCGAGGGCCGGGCCGGCCTCCACGCTCACGCCCTCGATGAGGTCGCCGCCGAGTCGGAGCAGCTCCTCGTCGTCCAGCCGGTGGTCGAGCCCCGCCCCGAGCAGGCCGACGTCGACCCGGTCGCCGGGAGCCAGCGCGACGGTCACCGGGTCGCCGCCGAGCTCGACGCCCGGACCCAGGGCGCGCCGCAGGACCGAGAGGTTCCACCTCAGCGCGGCCATCGGGTCCTGGGCCTGCGGGAAGAGCAGCGTGGCAAGTCGTTGGCGGCTCACGGGGCCGTCCGTGGTGAGGAGCACCGCGAGCAGTGCCCAGGCCTTCGCACCGCGCGGGGGCGGCGACGGGACTCCGTCGCGCACCAGCGCCGGACTGCCGATCAGCCGGATCGTCAGCGTGTCGCTCACCCCCCTGCCTGGTCAGGGTGATCCTAGTGGCGCACCGCAGGTCGACCCGGGTTCGCAATCGGGTCGGACCGGCCCTAGTTGACCCGCACCGTCGTGGCCGCCGACACCGAGGGGGCGTGGGTCTCGCTCCCGAGGTAGCGCACGGTGAGGCTGCGGTTGCCCTTGGCCACCGGGGTCCAGGTGATCGTCGCCTTCCCGTTGAGGAGAGTCGCCGCCGTCGCCACCGGCTCGACCCCGTCGTAGAGCCGGACCGTCCCGCTGGGCTGGGCGGTCCCCGCGGCGCTGACGGTGACCCCGACCGTGAGCGGCTTGCCGGCCTTGACCGTCTTCGCCGAGACGGTCGCCGACGTCGTCGTGGCGATCCCGGCGACGGCGACGGTGGTCGACCCCGTGCTCGGCTGGTGGGCCGGGCTGCCGGCGTAGTCGGCCGTGAGGGTGTGGCTTCCCCGGGCGAGGCCGGAGACGAGCAGGAAGGCCCGGCCCGAGCCGTCGAGCACCGCGCTCCCGAGCGTCGTGGCGCCCTCGCGGAAGGTCACCTGACCGGTGGGGACCCCCGACCCGCTCGTGACCGTCGCGGTGAGCGGGACCCCGCCGTCACTCGTCGTGCCGCCGCTGAGGGCCGTCGTGGTTGCCGCCCGGACCTCCACCGGGGAGGCGTTGAAGCGGACCCGCCCGTGCAGGCTCGAGGTCTCGGCGCCGCAGAACTGCTGGAACGTCGCATCGAGGCTCGTGACGGTCCCGTCGGCGGCGGCGCCGATGGAGGAGATGACGAAGCTGCCGGTGAGCGTGTTGCACCCGCGACCCGTGCCCGAGACGCTGAGGCCGGGCTGTCCCTGGCCGCGGAAGGGGGCCCGCACGGCACCGGGGTAGGTCCCGGCCTGAAGGGTCTCGCCCGGCGGTGCCGCCACGGTGACCGTCCACCACTGACCGGTGGAGGGCGAGTCGACCGACACGCTGACGTCCGCCGTGGTGCCCCGGACCGTGAACGCGGCCGTCGGCGGGACGTAGCTGGCGGTCGCGCCCTGCCCGATGAAGTCGCCGTACTCGCTGCCGAACCACAGGGAGGTGTCACCGCCGGCCACGACCTGGGTGACCGCGTCCGAGGTGGCGGTCCCCACCCGCGCGGTGATGGAGTGCGTCCCCACCCCCAGCGTGCTCGTCTCCAGCCGTGCGGTCCCGGCGGGGTCGAAGGAGCCCTGGCCGATCGGCGTGCTCCCGTCGTAGAAGACGACGCCGCCCCCAGCACCCTGCGCCACCCGGGCAGTGAACGTGACCGGCTGTCCCGCAACCGTGCTCGGGTTCGACGAGCTGAGCACCGGAGGCGCGGACACGGGCGCCTCGTACCTCACGGTTCCCGTCAGGCCGCCGGTGCTGCTGTCGCAGAACTGGGTGAACGACGCGTCGAGCGAGGTGATCCGCCCCGCGGTGTCGGCGCTGATGGCGTAGATGGTGAAGCGGCCCTTGGTCTGGTTGCACCCGCGGCCCGAGCTGGCGACGCCGAGACCGCCGTAGGTGGTGTTGAAGCGGGCGCGGCTGATGTTCTCGTAGCTCCCGGTGCCCAGCTGCTCTCCACGCGGGGCGGAGAAGTCGAGGGACCACCACTCGGAGCCGGCGTCGATGCTGACGGTGACGAGCCCGCTCGTGCCGCTGATGCGGAACTGGGCGGGGTCGGTCAGGGCGCCGGTACGGCCCTGCCCGATGTAGTCGCCCGCCGAGCTCACGTAGCTGAACGACGTCTCCGTCGCCCCCACCGCTTCCGCCGGTGCGGCGACCGCAACCATCGCCAGCGGTGCGGCCACGACGGCGCCCGTCATCAGCCTCGCCCAGAATCCCCGTCCACGCATCGCTCGCACGCCCCTCGAACCCGCCGGCGCGCGGTGCCCTCCGGGTGGCGGGGCGCGACGGTGCTGGGCACACGCTAGACCTGCGGGGACGTCCCCCGACAGGGTTCGGCGAAAGTCAGCCGGCAGCGGTGGGCGCGTCGACCGCGCCCCCGTAGCGGCGCTCGCGGTCGACGTAGGACTGCACGGCGGCCCAGAGGTCGCGGCGGTCGTAGTCGGGCCAGAGCCGGTCCTGGAAGACCATCTCGGCGTACGCGGACTGCCAGAGCAGGAAGTTGCTCGTGCGCTGCTCGCCGGAGGACCGCACGAACAGGTCGACGTCGGGCATGTCGGGCTCGGGCAGGTAGCGGGCGACGGTGCGCTCGTCGACCGACCGGGCCTTGAGGCGCCCGCGCGCGACGTCCTCGGCGATCCGCTGCACGGCGTCGCCGATCTCGGCGCGCCCGCCGTAGTTGACGCAGAAGTACAGGGTGAGCCCCGTGTTGTCCTTCGTCAGCTCCTGGGCGACCTCGAGCTCCTTGATGACCGAGCCCCACAGCCGCGGCCGGCGACCGACCCAGCGCATCCGCACGCCCCACGAGTGCAGCTGATCGCGTCGGCGGCGGATGACGTCACGGTTGAAGCCCATGAGGAAGCGCACCTCGTCGGGACTGCGCTTCCAGTTCTCGGTGGAGAACGCGTACGCCGACAGGTGGGTGACGCCGACCTCGATGGCGCCGGCGACGACGTCGAGCAGGGCCGCCTCCCCCGCCTCGTGCCCCTTGGTGCGCGGCAGGCCGCGCTGGTTGGCCCAGCGGCCGTTGCCGTCCATGACGACCGCGACGTGGCGCGGGAGCCGGTCGGCCGCGATGACCGGCGCCGTGGCCCCGCTGGGGTGCGCGAACGGCTCCTCGTGGGGCGGGCGCGGCGTCACCGCTCCACCATACGGAGGCTGCGGATACCCCGTTCCAGGTGCCACTGGAGGAAGGCCGCGGTGAGCCCGCTGCCCTCCTTGCGGTGCCGGGCGTCGGAGGCGTCGGCGATCGCCCAGTCGCCGGCGAGCAGCGCGGCGAGCAGCCGCAGCGTCTCCGCGGCGGGGGCCGCCGAGCCCGGGGGCCGGCACCCCGGGCAGACCGCGCCGCCGGCCACGACGTGGAACCCGCGGTGGGGCCCCGGGGCGCCGCACCTGGCGCAGTCGTGGAAGCTCGCCGCCCACCCGGCGACGGCCATGGCCCGCAGGAGGTAGGCGTCGAGGACGAGGTTCGGGTCGTGCTCGCGGCCGGCGAGCGAGCGCAGCGCCCCGGCCACGAGGAGGTACTGCTGGAGGGCGGGCTCCCGCTCCTCGGTGAGGCGCTCGCACGTCTCGAGGACCGCGGTGGCCGCGGTCCACGACGGGTAGTCGCGGGCGATGACCTCGCCCCACGAGTCCATCGTCTCGACCTGGGTCACCGTGTCGAGGCTGCGGCCCTCGTAGCACTGGACGTCGATGTGCATGCCGGGCTCGAGGCGGGCGCCGAAGCGCGACTTGGTGCGCCGGACCCCCTTGCCGACGACGCGCACCTTGCCCAGGCGGCGCGTCAGGCAGGTGACGATGCGGTCGGCCTCACCCAGCTTGTGGGTGCGCAGGACGATCGCCTCGTCGCGGTACAGGGGCACCGCGCCATTGTCCGCCCTCGCACCGACATCCGTGGGACGTGCGTCAACGCGGGTCGAGCGCGTGGTGCGTCCAGAGGTGGACCACCGCGAGCGAGCGGTGCGGTGCCCACGCCTGCGCCAGGCGCGCCGCCTCACGCGCGGTGACGCCCCCCATCGCCCTGCGCAGGACGAGGTCGCCCGGGAGGAAGACGTCGGGGTCGCGCAGGCAGCGCAGGGCGACGAGGTCTGCGGTCCACGGCCCGACGCCGGGCAGGGCGAGGAGGGCGGCGCGGGTCCTGGATCGCTGTTCGGGGTCAGCGGTGGGCGCCAGGTCGACCAGGCCGCTCGCCACGGCCTCGGCGACCGCCACGACGGTGCGGGCCCGGGCGCCGGTGACGCCCACGGCGGCCCGGAGGTCGTCCGGGTGCGCGGCGGCCAGCACCGCCGGCCCGGGGTACCCGATGAGACCGCAGCGCTCGACCCCGTGGGCGAGGGCGAGGCGGCCGGCGAAGACCCGTCCCGCGGCGAGCGAGACGTGCTGCCCGAGGACGACGTTCACCGCCGTCTCGAACGGCTCGGTCGAGCCGGGCACCCGCACGAGCGGACGTGCGGCGACGAGCGGTCCGAGCACCGGGTCACCGGCGAGGGCGGCGACGGCAGCGGCCGGGTCGGCATCCAGGCCCAGCCACCGCCTCCCCGCCTCGATGACGTCCGCCGCACCGTCCGTCCCGGACGCCCGGATGGCGACGCGCGCGGTCCCCAGCTCGACCTCGAGGACGCCGTGGCCCGCTCCCACCGGGACCAGCCGCCGATGGACGGTGCCCCCTGCCTCGACGGCGCAGACCTCGTCGACGCCGGGCACCGCATGGGCGACGAGCCACGCCCGGGTGGCCGCGACATCGAGCGGCTCGGCCACCACCTCCTCGGCCACTGGCAACCCGCGCTCCGCGTCCACCCGCCCATCCAACCCGACGCCTCGACCGGCCGAGCGCCCACCCACCCCCAGCATCGAGGGAGCGCAACACGCGCGGTATCGGCCCGGATCCTGCGCGTGTCGCGCTCGCTCGATGCAGTGGACAGGCGTTCGATTGGCTCGTACGATGAGCAGGTGACAGCACTGCAGGGGTCGCTGCTCGACCTCTCCGAGGAGGTGGTCGTCAGACCGCTCGACGCGGTGGCGCGTCGGCACCTGTCCGACGGCGCCTGGGTCGACACCCTCACCGGCTGGGTCGGCGGGGCCGACGAGCTCTACGCCGTACTGCGGCGCGACGTGCCGTGGTTCGCCGAGCGCCGTCAGATGTACGACTCGATCGTCGACGTCCCCCGCCTGCTCCACTTCTACGGCGAGGACGACGCACTCCCCCACCCTGCCCTCGAGCAGGCCCGCGACGCCCTCTCACGCCACTACGCCGCCGAGCTCGGCGAGCCGTTCGTCACCGCGGGCCTGTGCCTGTACCGCGACGGCCACGACTCCGTCGCCTGGCACGGCGACCGCATCGGCCGGTCCCGCGACCAGGACACGATGGTCGCGATCCTCTCCGTCGGTGCCCCGCGCGACCTCATGCTCCGGCCACGCGCCGGCGGCTCGTCGCTGCGGATCCCCAGCGGCCACGGCGACCTGCTCGTCATGGGTGGCTCGTGCCAGCGCACCTGGGACCACTGCGTGCCCAAGACCGCCAAACCCGTCGGGCCGCGCATCAGCATCCAGTTCCGCACCCGCGGGGTCCGCTGACCCGGTGGACCCGACTCGGGTTGCCGGGCTGGGTGACGCCGCTCAGGCGCGGATGTTCGCCTGACGGAACTCGACGACGCGGCGCACCAGGTCGGTCGGGAGTGGCTCGGTGTGCGGGAACTGCACCGAGCCCTTGCCCTGCGTGTACCGGCTGAACTCCTCCGCGAAGGCCTCGTGCCCGTTCGGCGTCGCGTAGAACCCGACGTGCCTGTCGTACCCCGCGAAGTACACGAGCGGCTTGCCGTCGAGCTTGTAGGCCGGCATCCCGTAGGCCATCGACTCCACGGCGTCCGGGGCCGTGGCCCGGATGACCGAGCGCATCGACTCCAGCCGCTCGCGCACAGCACCGGCGAACTGCCCGATGTACCCGTCGACCCCGCCGTCCGCCGCCATAGTGCCGACGCTAGCGGCCCGGCCGGTATCAGCGGGAGGCCCGACGGCTCCTTCCTGCCGAGCGCGTGCGCCGCACGCCCGTCCGAGGGAGCCCAGCATGAGTTCGTCCACCCCCGTCCGAGCGCTGAGCACGCTCGTCGTCGCGGCCGTCGCCTCGCTCGGCGCGCTGCTGCCCGCCACGAGCGCCGTCGCCGCCCCGCCCCGCGGCCCGTCGGCAGCGGCAGCCGCAGCCGACGACACGGTGCGCGTCATCGTCACCTACGACACGATGGCCAGCGCCGGCCCGGTGGCCCGTGAGGTCGCCAAGACCGGAAAGATCACCCGCACGATGAAGCGCACGCCCCACCTCGTCGCGAAGGTCCCGAGGTCCGCCCTGGCCAGGCTGCGCGCCACCGCGCACGTGAGGAGCGTCCAGCTCGACATCCCCGAGCCGGTCAACCTCGACAGCAGCCTGCCGGTCATCAACGCCGACGACGTCCACACGGCCGGGGTCACCGGCGCCGGCACCACCGTCGCCGTCCTCGACACCGGCGTCGACGTCGACCACCCCTTCCTGGGGGGCCGCGTCATCGCCCAGTACTGCTCCTCGACCCCGTCCGACGCCACCGAGCAGTCGCTCTGCCCGGACGGCACGACGGAGGACGACGACGCCGACATCGACGCGCTGGCCGCGTGCCTCGACGGCACGACGAACATCTGCGACCACGGCACCCACGTCGCGGGCATCGCCGTGGGCGACGGGACCGGCGTCGCCGGGGCCCCTGCCGCCGGCGTCGCCCCGGGGGCGAACCTCATCGCGATGCAGGTCTTCACCCGCTTCAACGATGCCGCCGACTGCCCCGGCGGAGCCCCCTGCGTCTCGTCGTACCCCTCCGACCAGATCAACGCCCTCGACGAGCTCGCCGCCCTCGACACGGCCAACCCCGGCTGGAACATCATCGCGGCGAACATGAGCCTGGGCGGCGGGATGTTCGCCGCGGCCTGCGACGGCGAGGCCCGCAAGACCCAGGTCGACACCCTGCTCGCGCAGGGCGTGGCGACGGTGATCTCGGCCGGCAACGACTCGCACCCCGCAGCCGTCGGCCGACCGGGCTGCATCTCCACCGCGTTCACGGTGGGCGCGACCAACGACGACGACACGATCGCCGGCTTCAGCAACCGCGGCACCCTCCTCGACGTCTTCGCACCCGGGAGCGCCATCGACTCCTCGGTGCCGGACGACGCCTACGGCAGCAAGGGCGGCACGTCGATGGCGGCGCCGCACGTCGCGGGGGCGCTCGCCGTGCTCCGCGAGAACAACCCCACCCGCACGGTCGGCAACCTCATGCAGGACCTGCGGGACACCGGCGTCGACATCAGCTACGTGTCCGGAGGGTCGAACGTCACCACACCGCGGATCGACCTCCTCGCGGCGGCCAACGTCTCCAACGGGCCGCCGGTCGTCACCCTCACCGCCCCGCCGGCCAGCGCGCCCGAGGGCAGCGCCGTCACGGCGAGCGGGACGTGGAGCGACCCGGACGGTGACGACGTCACCCTCACCGCGAGCACCGGGACGGTCACCAAGGGCGCCGGTACCTGGACCTGGAGCGCCACCCGCGGCGACAACACCTCCGTGCCGGTGACGGTCACCGCCACCGACCCGCTGGGCAAGACCGGCTCCGTCGGCTTCACCGCCACGTGGACCAACGTCGCCCCCAACGTCGTCCTCGCCCCCGTGGCAACCGTCGCCGAGGGTGGCACGGTCACCGTCAGCGGCAGCCTCAGCGACCCGGGCTGGCTCGACACCCACACCGTGACCATCGACTGGGGCACCACCCAGGGAGTGGCCGGCAGCCAGACGGTGGACGTCACCCCCGGCGGTCCCGGCCCGGTCAGCGCCACGTTCTCGGCGTCGTACACGTACGGCGACAACGGGTCGTACCCCGTCACCGTCACCGTCACCGACGACGACGGCGGCTCCGGCAACGCCGGTCGCACCGCCACCGTCACGAACGTCGCCCCCACGGCGACCCTCGACACCACCGGGGCGACGACGTGGAACGGCCAGAGCGTCTTCTTCGTCACGCAGGGCGTCCCGGCCATGTTCGAGGCCGACTCCACCGACCCCGGCAGCGACGACCTCACCACCGCCTGGGCGTTCGGGGACGGGGCCACCGCCTCGCACACGAGCCTGGTCAACCCGCCCGCCGCCGACCCGGCGTCGAGCCCGAGCGTGCAGCCGCGTTCGGTCACGGACTCCGCGACCCACACCTACACGCAGGCCTGCAGCCGCACCCTCGAGGTGACAGTGACCGACGACGACGGCGGCACCTCACCGACACGGACCGCGACGGTCGTCGTCCTCGGCACGAGCACCGACGCCGGAGGCCTCGGCTGGTGGCAGACCGACTACCGCGGCATCGTCCAGCGGCACACGACGGCCGAGAAGCTCTGCCTGCTCTCGACGGTCCGGACGCTGAGCACCGTGTTCGACGAGCACCGGGCCCTCACCACCGTCGCCGACGGCGCGAAGGTCCTGTGGCCGAAGAACAACAAGACCAAGCGGGACACCTTCGACTCGCACCTGGCCACGCTCTGGCTCAACGTCGCCAGCGGCTCGGTGGGCCTGTCGGAGCCGCTCGACGCGGACGGCGACGGCAGCACCGAGACGACCATCGGCGCCTTCGTCCTGGCGGCGGAGACGACGCGGAACTCGGTGTCGCCCAACTCGACCCAGCTGCCGCCGCTCAAGGACGTCCTCGAGGACATCAACGAGTCGCACTGAGCCGGGCAGGCCACCGCACGGGCCCGGCCCGCGTCCGTCAGGGCGTGGGCCGGGCCCAGCCGCGTGCTCCGCCGGCGGTCACCGACCGCGACGCGACGCCGACCGCGGCCTCCAGGCTCCGGGGGAGGTCGGCGAGCCCGTGCCGTCCGACCTCGGCCAGGAGCGCCCCGTGGAGGACGTCACCCGCCCCCAGCGTGTCCACGACCACGACCGCCGGCACCGCGACCTCACCCGACGTCCCGTCGGAGTCGCGCCACCGCACCGGACCTCCCCCGGCGCTGCGAGCGACGAACCGCGGCCCCAGGCCCAGCAGGTCGGACAGTGAGTCGCCTGCGGGAGAACGGAAGTCGGCCGACGCGACGAGGACGTCGACGTGCGCGAGAAGTGCCTCGAGGCCCGGTTTCCACGACCCCGCGTCGAGGACGACCGGGATGCCGCGCGACCGCGCCGCGGCTGCGACGGCGACTGCCACGGGGAGGTGGTGGCCGTCGACGAGCACGCCGCTGACACCGTCGAGGACGGCGGCGAGCTCGTCGCCCTCAGGCACCTTCCAGTCGGTGGTCCCGGCGGCGTTGCGCGACACCACGGCCCGCTCCCCCGTCCCCGCGGTGACGAGCACCGTGGAGACGGGGAGGACGAAGCCGTGCACTGCCGTGTCGAGGAGGTCGACGCCGTGCGCCGTGCAGTCGGAGCGGACCACCTCGGCGAGCCCGGACGACCCCACCGCCGAGACGAGGCGCACCGACGCCCCGAGCAGGGCGGCGGTCACCGCGGCGTTGAGAGCGGGGCCGCCCGCCTCCACCACGGTGGCGAGTGCCGTGACCTTCTCGTCGGCCGACGGGAGGTGCTCCACCCTCTGCACGACGTCGACGGTCGCCAGACCGCACGCGAGGACCGGGCTCAGGCGAGGACCTCCGCGTCACGCTCGGCGCGGTTGACCGCCGACAGGATGGCCCGCAGCGAGGCCTTGACGATCGACTCGTGCAGGCCCACACCCCACAGGACCCGCTCGCCGACGGCGCACTCGACGTACGCCGCGGCCCGGGCGTCGCCGCCGGCCGACAGCGCGTGCTCCTGGTAGTCCAGGACGCGGACGTCGACACCGAGTGGCTGCAGCGCCTGGATGAAGGCCGCGATCGGGCCGTTGCCCTGCCCGAAGATCGAGACCTCCTTGCCCTCGTCGGTGATGACGGCCTCGATCCGGTCCTGCCCGTCGTCGGCGCCGACGATGCTCGAGCGCACGGGGGCGAAGCGGCCCCACCGCTCGGCCTCGACCTCGCCGTAGAGGTACTCGTCGCCGAACATCTGCCAGATCTGCTGGGCCGAGAGCTCGCCGCCCTCGCTGTCGGTGCGGCGCTGCACGACGTGGCTGAACTCGACCTGGAGGCGGCGCGGCAGGTCGAGCCCGTGCTCGGCCTTGAGCAGGTACGACACCCCGCCCTTGCCGGACTGGCTGTTGACGCGCACGACGGCCTCGTAGGAGCGCCCGATGTCGTGCGGGTCGATGGGCAGGTAGGGCACGCCCCAGTCGATGCCGTCGACGTCGGTCCCGGCGGCCTTCGAGCGCACCACCATGTCGTCCAGGCCCTTCTTGATGGCGTCCTGGTGGGAGCCGGAGAAGGCGGTGTAGACGAGGTCGCCGCCCCACGGGTGCCGCTCGTGGACGGGCAGCTGGTTGCAGTACTCGACGGTGCGCCGGATCTCGGCCATGTCGGAGAAGTCGATCTGGGGGTCGATGCCCTGGCTGAACAGGTTCATCCCCAGGGTGACGAGGCAGACGTTGCCGGTGCGCTCGCCGTTGCCGAACAGGCAGCCCTCGATCCGGTCCGCGCCGGCGAGGTAGCCCAGCTCGGCCGCCGCCACGCCCTCGCCGCGGTCGTTGTGCGGGTGCAGGCTGACGACGACGGACTCGCGACGGTCGAGGTGCCGCACCATCCACTCGATGGAGTCGGCGTAGACGTTGGGGGTCGTCATCTCCACGGTGGCCGGGAGGTTGACGATCATCTTGTGGTCCGGCGTCGGGTCGATGACCTCGATGACCGCGTTGCAGATCCGCACGGCGAACTCGAGCTCGGTGCCGGTGTACGACTCGGGCGAGTACTCGTAGTACACGGCGGTCTCGGGGACGGTCTCCTCGAGCTTGCGGCACAGCCTCGCCCCCTGGAGGGCG
This sequence comes from uncultured Actinomycetota bacterium, assembly GCA_963795035.1. Lineage (GTDB taxonomy): Bacteria > Actinomycetota > Actinomycetes > Actinomycetales > Dermatophilaceae > Oryzobacter. The sequence continues at coordinate 65,463 of CAWCFZ010000001.1, forward strand.
ACGTCGATGATGCCCTCCTCGCTCATCCCGAACACGACGCGGCGCTGGAGCACCGAGGTCGAGTTGTAGAAGTGGACGATCGCCTGCTTGCTGCCGCGGATCGCGTCGAAGGTCCGCTCGATGAGGTGGTCGCGGCACTGGGTGAGGACCTGGATCGTCACGTCGTCGGGGATGTGGCCGCCCTCGACGAGCTCGCGGCAGAAGTCGAAGTCGGTCTGGCTCGCGCTGGGGAAGCCGACCTCGATCTCCTTGTAGCCCATCTTCACGAGGAGCTTGAACATGCGCATCTTGCGCTCGGCGTCCATCGGGTCGATGAGCGCCTGGTTGCCGTCGCGCAGGTCGACCGCGCACCAGCGCGGGGCCGCGGTCATCACCTGGTCGGGCCAGGTGCGGTCAGGGAGGTGGACCTCGATCTGGTCCTGGAACGGCACGTACTTCTGGGTCGGCATCCCGGAGGACTGCTGGGGGTGGATCACGTCTGCTCACGCCTTCGTCTCGTCTGCTGGAGCCGGCCGGTTGCAGCATGGGCTCCGCGACGAGGGGCGGCCGATTCAGGCCCCGCCGCGGCAGCGAAGGAGGAGGAGGTGTCCGTGACGCACGGTGCCACTGTGCCACGCACCGGTGCCGGCGCCAACCCCTCGTCCGCCCCCCGGGCTCGCCGAGCCGCGGACGTCACGACGACCAGAGCGAGTGGTAGGCGTTGACCGCCTGCTGGCCGCCGAGGTGCGCGTACAGGACGGTGCTGTCGCGCGGGATGTCGCCGGTCCGCACGAGGTCGACCAGGCCCGCGAGCGACTTCCCCTCGTACACGGGGTCGGTGATCATCGCCTCGAGCTCGGCTCCGAGGCGGATCGCCTCCATCGTCGAGTCGACGGGGATGCCGTAGAGGTCCCCGGCCCAGTCACCCAGCAGCTCGAACTCGTCGTCGCGCAGGTCACGGCCCAGCTCGATGACCTCGGCGGTGCTGCGGGCGATCCGCTCCAGCTGGGCGCGGGTCCGGTCCAGGGTGGCGCTGGCGTCGATGCCGATGACGCGGCGGGGAACTCCGGTGAGGTCCTCGAGGGCGGCGAACCCGGCGACCATCCCGGCGTGCGTGGAGCAGGTGACCGTGCACACGACGATGGTGTCGAAGTGGACGCCGAGGGCCCGCTCCTGCTCGGCGACCTCGAAGGCCCAGTTCGCGAACCCCACTCCCCCGAGGGGGTGTTCGGACGCGCCGGCGGGGATCGCGTACGGCGTCCCCCCGGACTCCTCGACCTCGCGCAGGGCGTCCTTCCACGAGTCGCGGATGCCGATGTCGAACCCCGCGGGGTCGAGGCGCGAGTCCGCCCCCATCATCCGCGACAGCAGGAGGTTGCCGACCTTGTCGTTGACCGGGTCGTCCCAGGGCACCCACTTCTCCTGCACGAGACGGCACCGGAGCCCGAGGTGCGCGGCGACGGCGGCGACCTGTCGGGTGTGGTTCGACTGGTAGCCGCCGATGGACACCAGCGTGTCGGCGCCGCTCGCGAGCACGTCCGGCACGATGTACTCGAGCTTGCGCAGCTTGTTCCCGCCGTAGGCGAGCCCGCTGTTGACGTCCTCGCGCTTGGCCCAGACCTGGGCGCCGCCGAGGTGCTCGCTGAGCCGCCGCAGGTGGTGGACCGGGCTCGGCCCGAAGGTCAGCGGGTACCGCGGGATCTCGTGGAGGCGCATGCGCATGGTCTACCACCGAAAACGGGGTGCGCCGCGGGGCGTCCGTCGTCCAGTCTTGGGTGCCGTGACGCCCGATCTCCCCGCCGCACCTCCCGCCGGCCTGACCGCCCGCCCCCTCGCCCCGGGCGACCTCGACGCGGCGTACGGCGTGTACGCCGCCGACGAGCTGGCGGACGCCGGCATCCTCGCGGTCGAGCGCGAGGACCTCGAGGGCGACTGGGCGCGGCCCAGCTTCGACCTGGCCCGCGACAGCATCGGGGTCCTCGAGGGCGACCGGCTCCTCGGCGCGGCCGAGGTGACCCGTGGCGGGGCCAAGGCGGAGGGTGCCGTCCTCCCCGAGGCGCGGGGCCGCGGCATCGGCTCGTGGCTCGCCGCCTGGACCGAGGCACGGGCGGGCGAGCTGGCCGCCGCCGCCGTGGGCCAGAACGTCCCTGCCGGCTCGATGGCCGAGCGCTTCCTCGCGGCGCGGGGCTACGCCACGACGCACACCGCCTGGGTGCTGCAGCTCCCCGAGGGACGCCGGGTCCCGGACCGGGCGCTGCCGCCCGGGTACGCGTTCACGACGGTGCAGACCCCGCAGCAGACCCGCGAGGCCCACGAGGTCGTCCAGGAGGCCTTCGCCGAGTGGGACGGCCGAGAGCGCGAGACGTTCGACGACTGGGCCGCGACGACGGCGCGGCGGCCGGGCACCCGACCCTGGCAGCTGCGGGCCGTCGAGCACGGCGGGTCCGTGGTCGGTGTCGCCTTCACGATCCTGGACACCGCGGGCTGCGGGTACGTGCACCAGCTGGCCGTCGAGCGGGCGCACCGGGGCAGGGGGCTCGCGCAGGCCCTCCTCGCCGACGGGTTCCGCAACGCCCGCGAGCACGGGGCGACGCTCTTCGAGCTCGCCACGGACACGCGCACGGGCGCGCTCGACCTCTACCTCAAGGTCGGCATGGAGGTGACCCAGACCTGGGTGCACCTCCAGACGCCGCTGCCCCGCGGGGCGGGCTCAGCCGCGCAGTGAGCGCACGAGCGCCACGTAGGCGGTGCGCGCCTCCTCGGCGCCCATCCCCTGCACCTGCGCCCACGCGTCGTGCTTCGCGCGGCCCACGAGGTTGGTGAACCCCGGGCGCTTGCCCTGCACATCGCCGTCGGTCGCCTGCTTGTACAGGGCGTAGAGCCGCAGCTTGGTGTCGTTGCCGGGGTCGCTCGCGAGGCCCTTGACGTCCTCGGCGGCGGCGTGGAACTCGTCCTCGGTGGCCATGGCGCCACTGTAGGACCGCGACCCCCCTCCGCGCTCGGGCGGGCACCCTGCTGGCCACGGGACGACGCGGCAGGGGACGATGGGGTCCCCCGACGCGAGGAGCACGGCCATGAGCTCGAGCACGGAGACCACCGACCCGACGACCAGCGGGTCCGCTCGACGGGGCCCGAGCGAGCGCGAGGCGCGCGAGGTCGCCGAGGCTGCCCGCGAGAGCGGCTGGACCTCCCCGAGCTTCGCCAAGGAGCTCTACCTGGGCCGCTTCGACCTCGACCTGGTCCACCCCCACCCGCGCCCGGACCCCGAGGACGAGGCGCGCGGCGAGGCCTTCCTCGCCCGGCTGCGGGAGGTCTGTGCCGGCATCGACGGCGCCCGGATCGAGCGCGAGGACCGCATCCCGGACGAGGACATCCGGGCCCTGGTCGACATCGGCGCGTTCGGGATGAAGATCCCGACCGAGTACGGCGGCCTCGGGCTGACCATGCGGTCGTACGGGCGGGCCCTGATGCTCATCGGCTCGGTCCACCCGGCGTTCGGGGCGATGCTCTCGGCGCACCAGTCCATCGGCGTCCCCGAGCCCGTCAAGCTCGTCGGCACGCCGGAGCAGAAGGAGCGCTTCCTCCCCCGGTGCGCCGGCGGCGCGATCTCGGCGTTCCTGCTCACCGAGCCGGACGTCGGGTCCGACCCCGCCCGGATGGAGACCACCGCGACACCGACCGAGGACGGGGCGGCCTACCTCCTGGACGGGGTGAAGCTGTGGACGACCAACGGGGTCGTGGCCGAGCTGCTCGTCGTCATGGCCAGGGTGCCGAAGCACGCGGGCGGGCGGGGCGGCATCTCCGCGTTCGTCGTGGAGGGCACGGCGCCGGGCATCACGGTCGAGCGCCGCAACGACTTCATGGGCCTGCGGGGCATCGAGAACGGGCTCACCCGGCTGCACCAGGTACGGGTACCCGCCGAGAACCTGCTCGGCGGGGAGGGCGACGGGCTGAAGATCGCGCTGACCACGCTGAACGCCGGGCGCCTGTCGATCCCCGCGATGAGCTCGGCCGGGGCGAAGTGGTCGCTGAAGATCGCCCGCGAGTGGTCGGCCGAGCGGGTGCAGTGGGGCCGGCCCGTGGGAGAGCACGAGGCCGTCGCCGGGAAGATCGCGTTCATCGCGGCCACCGCCTACGCGATGGAGGCGGTGGTCGACCTGTCCTGCGCGCTGGCCGACGCCGGGGAGACCGACATCCGCATCGAGGCCGCGCTGGCCAAGCTGTGGGCGAGCGAGATGGGGTGGCTCATCGCCGACGAGCTCGTCCAGATCCGCGGGGGGCGCGGCTTCGAGTCCGCGGCCTCGCTCGCGGCCCGCGGGTGAGCGCGCCGTGCCGGCCGAGCAGCAGCTGCGCGACGTGCGCATCAACCGGATCTTCGAGGGTTCGAGCGAGATCATGCACCTGCTCATCGCCCGCGAGGCGGTCGACGAGCACCTCAAGGCCGCCGGTGACCTCGCCTCCCCCGACGCCGACCTCCAGGCCAAGGCCCGCGCGGCGGCCGGGGCGAGCGGGTTCTACGCGAAGTGGCTCCCGCAGCTCGTCACCGGCGCCGGGTCGATGCCGTCGTCGTTCGGCGAGTTCGGACCCCTCGCCCGGCACGTGCGGTTCGTCGAGCGCTCGTCCCGCCGGCTGGCGCGCCAGACGTTCTACGGGATGTCGCGCTGGCAGGCCGCGATGGAGCAGCACCAGCGCTTCCTCGGCCGGGTCGTCGACATCGGCGCCGAGCTGTTCGCGATGTCGGCCGCGTGCGTGCGCGCCGAGATGCTGCGCGCCGAGGACCCCGAGCGCGGCCGGTCGGCCCAGCGGCTCGCCGACGCGTTCTGCGGCCAGGCCAGGCTGCGGGTCGAGGTGCTCTTCGACGAGCTGTGGACCAACACCGACGACACCGACCGCAAGCTCGCGGCCTCCGTCCTCGCCGGCGACCTCACCTGGCTCGAGGAGGGCGTCATCGACGTCAGCGAGGGCACCGGACCGTGGATCGCGTCGTGGCAGCCGGGCCCGAGCACGCAGGAGTCGGTCTGGCGGTCGGTGCGCTGATCTCGACGGGCGGTGTGGAACCGGGTGGCCGCGTCAGCGGCGCTTGAGCAGCTCCTCGGCGATCTGCACCGCGTTGAGGGCGGCGCCCTTGCGCAGGTTGTCGCCGACGACGAAGAGGTTGAGGCCCTTGCCGTCGGGGGCTGCCTGGTCACGACGGACGCGACCGACGAAGACCTCGTCGCGGCCGGTGGCCTGGAGCGGGTTCGGGACGTCGGTGACGACGACGCCCGGGGCCCTGCGCAGGAGGGCGAGCGCCTGCTCGGGGTCGATGTCGTCGGCGAACTCGGCGTGGATCGCGAGCGAGTGGCCGCTGAACACCGGCACGCGCACGCAGGTGCCCGACACGCGCAGGTCGGGCGCGTGGAGGATCCGGCGCGACTCGTGGCGCAGCTTCTGCTCCTCGTCGGTCTCCAGCGAACCGTCGTCGACGATGGAGCCGGCCAGCGGGACGACGTTGAAGCCGACCGGGACCGCGTAGATCCGCGGCGTCGGGAGGGCGAGGGCGTCGCCGTGCAGCGCGAGGTCCTTGGGGTCGCCGGCGGCGTACCCGGCGCGCAGCTGCGAGTCGAGCTCGGTGAGGCCGACGCCGCCCGAGCCCGGAGACGGCCTGGTAGCTGCTGACGTGGAGGCGGACGAGGCCGGCCGCGTCGTGGAGCGGCTTGAGCACCGGCATCGCGGCCATCGTCGTGCAGTTCGGGTTGGCGACGATGCCCTTGGGGATGTCGTCGAGGTCGTCGGCGTTGACCTCGGAGACGACGAGCGGGACCTCGGGGTCCTTGCGCCACGCGCTGGAGTTGTCGACGACGACCGCGCCGGCCGCGGCCACGACGGGCGCCCACTGCCTCGAGGTGGCGCCACCGTTGGAGAACAACGCGACGTCGAGGCCGGAGAAGTCGGCGGTCGCGGTGTCCTCGACCGTGACCTGCTCGCCCTTCCACGGCAGGGTCGTGCCCGCCGACCGCGCCGAGGCGAAGTAGCGGATCTGCTCGACGGGGAAGCCCCGCTCGTCGAGCAGGGTGCGCATGACGTTGCCGACCTGACCGGTGGCGCCGAAGACTCCGATTCGCATGGGGCCCAGTCTAGGAGCCGGCCTCGACGGCGGCCGTCCGGCTCACGATGCGGGCGGGGTCCACGACCGCGGCACGGACCCATCGACCCCTCCGGTTCGACGCGTCCGTGCCGCGGGGCCGTCAGCCGGTCGGGCATCTGCGGGCACGCGCCGACGACGGCTGTCGTGGTGACCGATCCGGGACCGGCACCACGACCACCCCACTGTGACGAGGTGGGGCCCGCACCGCCACCCCCGTTGCGAGATCTCGCAGTCACGACGGGACGCGGCTACCCTGTGGCGAGCGCGGTGGCCGGTGCCCCGCGCAGGGTGAGGGGAGCAGGCAGGCGTGGCCAGCGTCGACGACAGACCCACGACGGGCAGCGATCTCGCCTCGTCGTTCTTCGACGCCGTCCAGACCTCGCTGGCCGCCGACGACGGCACGTTCCGCCTCCTGGGGGGCCCGACCGAGATGGCCACCCACCTGCGCGACCTGCCCGACGAGACCCACCACCGCGTGTGGAGCATGTCCGAACGGTCGTCGCTGGGGTCCCTGCGCCGCGGCCACGAGCAGACCCGCCGCTCCGCGCAGCGGGGGGTCGACTGCAGGTCGCTGATGTCGCCCTTCGCCGTCCGCGTCCGGCTCATCGGCTCCTTCCTGCGCCCCGAGGTCATCCGCTGCCGCGTCACCCCCGTGCCCGGCTCGATGCTCCTCGCCGACGACGTGCTGCTCGTCAGCGGCCGCCGCGGCACCCACCTCGGCGCGACGATCTGGCGCACCGAGGACCCCACGGTCGTCGCCGCCTCGGCCGCCGCGTACGACGAGGCGTTCCGGGGGGCCACGCCCCTCGACGACGTCGCGCTCCTCCCCCACCTGGGCGAGCGCTCGCTCGCCGTCGCCCTCGGGATGGTCGACGGTGACACCGACCTCGAGATCGCCGCCCGCCTGGGCATCGGGACCCGCACCGTCCAGGTCGAGGTGCGGCGCATCGTCGACTGGTGCGGGGCCCGCAACCGCACCCACGCGGTCGCGCTCATGGCGGGGAGCGACTCGTGACACACGACCGCTGACGAGACCAGGGCCTTCTTCGGCTGGGTGCACGGGCTCATCACCGCCCAGGACCCCCGCGTGCACGCCCTCGGCGCCGTCGACCAGGCCTACGTCGGCGGAGCCGAGCAGGCCGCGGCTGCCGTGCGCCACAGCGTCTGGCACATGACGATCCTCCCGTCGTGGTCGACGGTGGCCGCCGCCCAGCCGTTCGCCGCCCTGCGCGCACGGCCCGGTGTCGACATGCGGTACCTCACGAGCCCGCTGAGCGTGCTCCAGCTGCCACTGCTCGCCAGCCACCACCATCCCTACCTGCGGGTCGGGCCGGTCGTCGACAACATGCTCGTCCTCGACGGCTCGCGGGTCTTCCTCGGGCAGCCGCACGGCACGACCCCGGTGTCGTCGGTGTACGTGTCGACCGACGCGCGGCTCGTGGCCCGTGCGGTGCGGGTCTTCGACGCCGGGTGGCGGACCGCGACGCCCGTGACCGCCGAGGGCGAGGACCCGCCCTTCACCCGGCGCATGGTCCAGGTGGCCTTCCACCTCGCCTCCGGGGCCAGCGACCGCGAGATCGCTCGGGCGCTGCGGGTCTCCGAGCGCACCGTGTCGGCCGAGGTCGCCGAGCTCGTCCGGCGCCTGGGCGCCCGCAGCCGCACCCATGCCATCGGCCTGGTGACCGGCGCCGGGTACTGACGCGCGCCGACCGCGTCAGAAGCCGAGTCGGCCGAGCTGCTTGGGGTCGCGCTGCCAGTCCTTGGCCACCTTGACGTGGAGGTCGAGGTGCACGCGCTGGCCGAGGAGCGCCTCGATGCCGGTCCTCGCGTTGGTGCCGACCTCGCGCAGCCGCGACCCGCCCCGCCCGATGACGATGGCCTTCTGGCTGTCGCGCTCGACGAAGACGTTGACGCGCACGTCGAGCAGCGGCTTGTCGTCGGGCCGCCCCTCACGGGGGACCATCTCCTCCACGACGACGGCCAGGCTGTGCGGAAGCTCGTCGCGCACGCCCTCGAGGGCGGCCTCGCGGACGAGCTCGGCGATCATCACGGCCTCCGGCTCGTCGGTGAGCTGGCCGTCGGGGTACAGCGGCCCCGGCGAGGGGGGCAGGTGGCCGGCCAGCACCCGGCCGACGACGTCGACCTGGTCGCCGCGCGTCGCGGAGCACGGCACGATGTCGGCCCAGTCGCCGAGCCGGTCGAGCGCGATGAGGTGCTCGGCGAGCCGCTCGCGGTCGACGGTGTCGGACTTCGTCGCCAGGGCCACGACCGGGGTGCGCCGACCTCGCTTCAGCTCGGCGAGCTCGGCCGCGATGAAGCGGTCGCCGGGGCCGATCCGCTGGTCGGCGGGGACGCAGAACCCGATGACGTCGACCTCGAGCAGCGTCTCGCGCACGAGGTGGTTCAGCCGCTCCCCCAGCAGGGTCCGCGGCTTGTGCAGCCCCGGGGTGTCGACGAGGATCAGCTGGCTCTCGTCGGTCGTGACGATCCCGCGGATCGTGTGGCGCGTCGTCTGCGGCTTGCTGGAGGTGATGGCGACCTTGTGGCCGACCAGGGCGTTGGTGAGGGTGGACTTGCCGGCGTTCGGGCGCCCGATGAGGCACGCGAACCCTGCGACGTACCCCGTGGACGTGGACGCGCTCATCCGACCTTCTCCTCGACCTCGGTGGTGGTGTCCCGCTCGGCGACCGTGGACAGCCGCTCGACGACGACCGTCGCGATGCGGTGGCGCCGCCCCGACATCCGCTCGGCCGTGAGCCGCAGCCCCGCGACGTCGCACGTGGACCCCAGGATGGGGACCCGCCCGATCGTCTTGCCGATGAGCCCGCCGACGGTGTCGACGGCGTCCTCGTCGATGACGACGTCGAACAGCTCGGCGAGGTCGTCGACGTGCATCGCCGCGACGACCCGGGTGCGGCCGCCGCCGAGGTCCTCGACCTCCGGGGCCTCCCGGTCGTACTCGTCGGTGATCTCGCCGACGATCTCCTCGAGGATGTCCTCGATGGTCACCAGGCCCGCGGTGCCGCCGTACTCGTCGACGACGACGGCGAAGTGGCTCTGGTCGAGCTGCATCTCGCGCAGCAGGTCGTCGACGGGCTTGCTCTCGGGCACGAAGGGCATGGGGCGCATCACCTCGGTGACCGGGACCGCCCCGGCCTCGGGGTCGGCGGTGGTGCGGCGGATGACGTCCTTGAGGTAGAGCAGCCCGACGACGTCGTCGACGTCGCGCCCGAGGACCGGGATCCGCGAGAACCCCGAGCGGATGAACAGGCTCATCGCCTGGCGGCAGGACCGGTCGTCGTCGATGGAGACCATGTCGGTGCGCGGGACCATGACCTCACGGGTGATGGTGTCGCCGAGCTCGAAGACGGAGTGGATCATCTCCCGCTCCCCCGCCTCGATGAGCGCGGAGTCGCGCGCGAGGTCGACGAGGTCGCGCAGCTCGCTCTCGCTCTCGAACGGCCCGTCACGAAAGCCCTCACCCGGTGTCACGGCGTTGGTGAGCGCGATGAGCAGCCGTGAGAACGGACCCAGGACCCGGCGCAGCCAGACGGCGGTCGGCGCGGCCGCGAGCGCGACCCGGGCGCTGTGCTGCATCCCGAGGGTGCCGGGTGAGACCCCGACGACCGCGAAGGAGATGAGCGCCATGATCGCGATGGCGACGAGGAAGCCCCCGACGGTGCCGTCGACGTAGTCGGTGACGGCGAGCGTCACCATCACCGCGACGGTCGACTGGGCGATGACCCGCAGGAACGAGAGCACCGACAGGTAGGCGGCCGTGTCGCCGACGACCTTGACGAGGGCACGCGCGCCGGGGCGTCCCTCCTCGAGCAGCACGTGGGCCCGGGTGCGCGACATGCGCTGGAAGGCGGCCTCGGTGGTGGCGATGAGGAACGCGACGAGGGTGGCGACCACCGCAGCGGTGACGAGTCCGGTCATGGTCGCAGTCCTGCCCGGGCCGTCACGCGGTGGTACGGCCGCGGGTGGCGAGGAAGGTGAGCAGCAGCTGGCGCTGCAGCTCGAACATCTCCTGCTCCTCCGCGGGCTCCGCGTGGTCGAAGCCCAGCAGGTGCAGGATCCCGTGCGTGGTCAGCAGGAGCAGCTCCTCCTCGGTGGCGTGGCCCGCCTCGAGCGCCTGCTTCGCCGCGACGCTCGGGCACAGCACGATGTCGCCGAGCATGCCCTCCTGCGGCTCGGAGCCCTCGCGGCCCGGGCGCAGCTCGTCCATCGGGAAGCTCATGACGTCGGTGGGGCCGGGCAGGTCCATCCACTGCACGTGCAGGGTCTCCATCGCGGCCTCGTCGACGAGCCGGATGCACAGGTCGGCCTGGGGGTGGACCCGCAGCTGCGCCAGGACGTAGCGCGAGCAGGCCACGAGCTCGAGCTCGTCGAGCTCGACCTCGGTCTCGTTGAGGACGTCGATGCTCACCGGCGCGGGCCCCGGTGCTTCGCCTGCTTCTCGTCCCAGACGCCGTAGGCGTCGACGATGGCGCCCACGAGGCGGTGGCGCACGACGTCGGAGGCCGTGAGCTCGGCGAAGTGGACGTCGTCGAGGTCGAGGAGGATGTCGCGCACGACCCGCAGGCCGCTGGTCGTGCCGCCGGGCAGGTCGACCTGGGTGACGTCGCCGGTGACGACCATCCGAGAGCCGAAGCCGAGGCGGGTGAGGAACATCTTCATCTGCTCGGGCGAGGTGTTCTGCGCCTCGTCGAGGATGATGAAGGCGTCGTTGAGCGACCGGCCCCGCATGTAGGCCAGGGGCGCCACCTCGATGGTGCCGGCGGCCATGAGCCTCGGGATCGACTCGGGGTCGACCATGTCGTGCAGCGCGTCGTACAGCGGGCGCAGGTAGGGGTCGATCTTGTCGTTGAGCGTGCCCGGCAGGAAGCCGAGCCGCTCGCCCGCCTCGACGGCCGGGCGGGTGAGGATGATGCGGTTGACCTGCTTGGCCTGCAGCGCGGCCACGGCCTTGGCCATCGCCAGGTAGGTCTTGCCGGTGCCTGCCGGGCCGATGCCGAAGACGATGGTGTTGGTGTCGATGGCGTCGACGTAGCGCTTCTGCCCCAGCGTCTTGGGCCGGATGGTGCGCCCGCGGCTGGAGACGATGTTCATCGTCAGCACGTCGGCCGGGCGCTCGACGGTCTGCGCGCGCAGCATCGCGATGGAGCGCTCGACCGCGTCGCGGTTGAGCGGCTGCCCCGCCTCGATGACGTCGAGCAGCTCGTCGATGAGGCGCTCGACGAGGGCGACGTCGGCGCTGGGGCCGGAGATGTGGAACTCGTTGCCCCGGACGTGGATCTGCACGTGGGGGAACTGGCGCTCCATCGTGCGCAGCATCTCGTCGCGCGGACCGAGGAGCGTGACCATCTGGACGTCGGGCGGGACCACGACGGTGTGCTGGGGGACGTGGGGGTGGCTCGGCCCGGGGTGCGCGTTCGCGGCCCCGGGCTGGTCGGTATGGGCGTCAGTCATCGTGGGACGAGTCTACGAGCCCGCGCGGGCACCGGGCACCCGAGATGCCCGTTCAGCCGGGAGGCCAGGCGAGGTCGCGCCCGCCGAGGACGTGCAGGTGGGCGTGGAAGACGCTCTGCCCGGCGCCCGCGCCGGTGTTGAACACCATCCGGTACGCGTCGGCCAGGCCCTCCCGCACGGCGACCTGCCCGGCGAGGGCCACGACGTCGGCGAGGTCCTCCGCGGAGGCCTCGGCCAGCTCGGCGGCGGAGGCGACGTGGCGTCGGGGGACGACGAGGACGTGGGTGGGCGCCTGCGGGTCCACGTCCCGGAAGGCCAGCGAGCGGTCGGACTCCGCGACGACCTCAGCCGGGAGCCTCCCGTCAGCGATCGCGCAGAACAGGCAGTCGTCGGGGGTCGGGCTCATGGCCCGAATCTAGGGCCCGGTCAACCGATGTGACGACCTGCGCGTCCAGAGGGTATGACAATGGCCTCTGTGAGCGAGCTGAGCACACCGCTCTCCGCCGACGACGCCGTGACGGAGCTCTACGCGGCGCACTGGGGTCCCCTCGTCCGGCTCGCGTGGCTGCTCCTGCACGACGCCGGCGAGGCCGAGGAGGTCGTCCAGGACGCCTACGTGGCCCTGCACCGGCACTGGTCCGGGCTGCGGGACCGCGCCGCCGCCACGGCCTACCTGCGCCGCAGCGTGCTCAACGCGTCACGCTCGGCCCTGCGCCACCGCGGCGTCGAGGAGCGCTGGGCCGCCTCGGTGCGGGGCGGCCGCGACGACCCGTCGGTGCGCACGACCGCCAGCGCCGAGGACTCCGCGGTCGCCGGCCTGTCCCGCGAGGCGCTGCTCGCGGCGCTCGCCCGGCTCCCCGCACGACAACGGGAGGTGCTCGTCCTGCGCTACTACCTCGACCTCAGCGAGTCGCAGATCGCCGAGGCCCTCGACATCTCCCCCGGATCGGTCAAGACGCACGCGAGCCGGGGCCTGGCGGCCCTGCGCAGCGGGACGGAGTGGTCATGAACGACGACGAGCGCACGGTGCAGGCCCTGCGGGAGGCCCTGGACGAGCGCGCCGCGCTGGTCGACCCGGCCGACCGGCTCGCGGAGATCCTCGAGCGGGCCCGGCCCACCCGCACGGCGCGGCCGACCCGCTGGTGGGTGCCGCTCGCCGCGGCGGCGGCGGTCCTGGCGGTGGTCGCCGGGGTCTGGGCCGGCCTTCCCGACCGCCCCGACCCGGTCCCCGGAGGTGGGACGCGGCCCTCGGCCAGCCCGTCGACCGGATCCACGACCGGGGCCCCCTCGCCCACGCCGAGCCCGTCGACCCGGCCCGCGGACACCGGGGCCCTGGCGGCCCTGCCGGTCTACTACCTCGCGCCGATCGGCGACGACGCGCGGATGGCGCGGCTGTACCGGGAGTGGCTCACCGCCCCGGGCGTGGCAAAGGATGCCGACGAGCAGGTCCGGGCCCGCACCGCCGTCGGGCTCGCCATGACCGCCGTGCCGACGGGGACCGACGGCTACCTGCGGACCTGGGAGGGGTCGACCTGTCGGGGTCGAGGTGACCGGGCAGCGCATCACGATCACCCTCTCCGGCCCCGGCACTCGGGCCTCTCCGAGGACACCGCGCGGGTCAGCGTGCAGCAGCTCGTGTGGACCGCCCAGGCCGCCGTGGGCCGGGGCACCCTGCCCGTCCGCTTCGTCCTCGCCGACGGCTCCGACGCGATGTTCGGCAGCCAGCCGGTCGACCGGTCGTACGACCGCCCCACCTCGCGCGACCTCTACTACGAGGACCTCGCGCCGGTCTGGGTGACGTCCCCGACCCGCGGGCAGGTCCTCGAGCCCGGCCCGGTCACGGTGCAGGGGGGAGGCGTGCGTCTTCGAGGCCACCGTGTCGTGGGAGCTGCGCCGCGGCGCCGACGTCGTCGACTCCGGGTTCGTCACGGCCAGCATCGGCGCACCGGGTCGCGGCACCTACGAGATCCCCCTCGGCACCCTCCGGTGCCCGGGTCCTACGCCGTGCGCGTCTTCGAGGTCAGCCCCCAGGACGGCGCCGTCTCCGCCGAGACGACGATGCCCTTCACGGTGCGCTGAGGCCGCGATTCGGACGCCGGCGTCGGTGAGATCGCCTGCTACGGCGCAGTAGGTGTCGTGATCACAGCACCTACTGCGCCGTAGCGGGCGATGGACAGGGCGCCGTAGCGGGCGATGGACAGGGCGCCGTAGCGGGCGATGGACAGGGAGCCGCTGGGCTCAGCGCCAGCGGGACCCGGCGCTGAGGACGGCGAGGGCGGCCGGCCCCGCGCTCGAGGAGCGCAGGACGGTGCCACCCAGGCGGACCGCGGTGGCGCCGGCGGCGACGAGGGCGCCGAGCTCGTCGGGGGTGATGCCGCCCTCCGGGCCGACGACGACGAGGACGTCACCGCTCTCGGGAAGGGAAGCGCCCGCGAGGGGGGTCGTGGCGTCCTCGTGGAGCACGTAGGTGGCGGCGGAGGTGGGGATCCGCCCCACGAGGTCGGCGGTGGTCGCCGTGGGCGCGAGCAGCGGTCTGCGGGTGCGCCTGGACTGCTTCGTCGCGGCGACGAGGACGGCGTCCCACTTGCGGCGGGCCTTCTCGCCCCGCTCCCCCCGCCACTGCACGACGCTGCGCGAGGCCTGCCACGGGACGACCTCGTCGACACCGCACTCGGTGGCGGCCTCGATGGCCTGGTCGTCGCGGTCGTTCTTCGCCAGGGCCTGCACGAGGACCAGGCGCGGGTGCGCCTCGGGGTCCAGGTCGACCGTGAGCACCCGCAGGTCGAGGGTGCCGACGCCGACGGCGACGACCTCGCCCTCCACCCGCAGGCCCGCGCCGTCGGTGAGCAGCAGGTGCTCGCCCACCCGGGTGCGGCGCACCGTGGCGGCGTGCCGTCCCTCCGGGCCGTCGAGGACCACCGTGTCGCCCGGGCCGCGTCCCACGAGGGACCCGGCCGGCAGCAGGTGCAGGGGCAGCGTCATCAGCGGGTCGCGGCGGGGCTCAGCGGGTCTTGAAGGCGTCGCGGAGCTTGCCGAACAGGCCGCCCTCGCCGGGGTTGGCCACACGCCCCTCGGGACGCTCCTCCCCGCGGGCCCGCGCGAGCTGGCGGAGCAGCTCCTCCTGCTCGGGGTCCAGGCGGGTGGGGGTCTGCACCATCGTGTGGACGATGACGTCGCCGCGCCCGGCGCCGCGCAGGTGGGTGACGCCGAGCCCGCGCAGCGTGATGGTGTCGCCCGACTGCGACCCCCGCTTGATCTCGAGGTCCTGCGAGCCGTCGAAGGTCTCCATGGCCAGCGTCGCGCCGAGCGCGGCCGCCGTCATCGGGACCTCGATGGTGGAGTGCAGGTCGTCGCCGCGCCGCTGGAACACCGGGTGCCGGTTGACGGCGACCTCGACGTACAGGTCGCCGGCGGGGCCCGCCCCGGGGCCGACCTCGCCCTCGCCCGCGAGCTGGATGCGGGTGCCCGTGTCGACCCCCGCGGGAACGCGCAGGGTCAGGGTGCGACGGGTGCGGACCCGCCCGTCACCGGAGCAGTCGTAGCAGGGGTCGGTGATGATCTCGCCGAAGCCCTGGCAGGTCATGCAGGGCCGGGTCGTCATCACCTGGCCGAGGAAGCTGCGCTGGACCTGCTGGATCTCGCCGCGCCCCTCGCAGAGGTCGCACGTGCGCGTGGAGGTCCCGGGGCGCATGCCGGCGCCCTCGCAGGTCCGGCACCCGACGGCGGTCTCGATGGTGAGGTCCTTCTGGGCCCCGAACACGGCGTCCCCGAGGTCGATGTCGAGGCGGACGAGCGCGTCCTGGCCCCGCGCCATCCTCGAGCGCGGGCCACGCCCGTTCCCGGCGGCCTGGCCGCCGAAGAAGGCGTCCATGATGTCGCTGAAGGAGAAGCCCTGCCCGAAGCCCGCGGTCCCGTCGGCGTAGGGGTCCGAGCCGAGGTCGAAGGCGCGGCGCTTGTCGGCGTCGGAGAGCACGTCGTAGGCCTGGGAGACCTTCTTGAACTGCTCCTCGGCCTCGGCGCCGGGGTTGACGTCGGGGTGCAGGCGGCGGGCGGCCTTGCGGTAGGCGCGCTTGACGTCCTCCGGGCTCGCGTCGCGGGCGACCCCGAGGTCGGCGTAGTAGTCGTTCACGGGTGGGGTGTCCTCCGGACGGGGTGGTGGTCGGGGGTGGGGCTGGGAGCGGTCACTCGTCGAGGATCCGCGAGACGTAGGTGGCGACGGCCCGCACGGCGGCCATCGTCGTGGGGTAGTCCATGCGCGTGGGGCCGACGACCCCGAGGCCGGCGACGAGGTCGGAGCCGGCGCCGTAGCCCGAGGTCACCATCGAGGTGGTGTGCAGCCCAGCGAAGGGGTTCTCGTGGCCGATCCGGACCGCGACCGCGTCGCCCTGCTCGGCGACCGTGCCGAGCAGCTTGAGCAGCACCACGTGCTCCTCGAGCGCCTCGAGGACGGGCCCCAGGCTCATCGTGAAGTCGGGGCCGACCCGGGCGAGGTTCGCGGTGCCCGCGAGGACCACACGCTCCTCGCGCTCCTCCACGAGCGAGTCCTGCAGGGCGGTGACGACCGAGCGCACCAGCTCGCGCAGCGCGGGCTCGACGCGCTCGGGCACGGCGGCGAGCTCGGCTGACGCCTCGGCGAGGGTCCGTCCCCCGATGGCCTGGTTGACCTCGGAGCGCAGCGTGACCAGGGCCGTCTCGCCCTCGGGCGCCAGGAGGTCGGCGCCGACCTCGATGACCCGCTGCTCGACCCGGCCGGTGGTGGTGATGAGGACGACGAGGAGGCGGCCCGGGGCGATCGGCACGAGCTCGACGTGGCGCACCGAGCTGCGCGACAGGGACGGGTACTGGACCACCGCGACCTGCCGGGTCAGCGAGGCCAGCAGGCGCACCGTGCGGTCGACGACGTCGTCGAGGTCGACGGCCCCCTGGAGGAACTGCCCGATGGCACGCTGCTCGGCGCCGCTCATCGGCTTGACCGCCGAGAGCCGGTCGACGAACAGGCGGTACCCGGCGTCGGTGGGGATCCGTCCGGCGCTCGTGTGGGGGGCCGCGATGAGGCCCTCCTCCTCCAGCGCAGCCATGTCGTTGCGCACCGTCGCGGCCGAGACCCCGAGGTGGTGCCGCTCGAGGAGCGCCTTGGAGCCCACGGGCTCGGAGGTGTGCACGTAGTCCTGCACGATGGCGCGCAGCACGCGCAGGCGTCGGTCCTCGCTCATGGGTGGTGCTCACCTCCGCGGTCGACGGTCAGGGGCCTTGGCACTCTGGTGCAACGAGTGCCAATTCTACGGGGTGCCCCCGACCGGACGCGAACCGCGGCGGCGTGCCACCGGCGCGCTCACGCCGCGGCGGGCTAGCGTCGCCGCCGTGGTGGACAGGTACGGCGGCGACGTCCTCGGTGGCGACTGGCGACGACCCCCGAGGGGGCGGTCGGTCGAGCTGGCCGCCGAGCCGGGCACCGTCGTCGAGGACGTGGAGACCGGCTGGGTGGGGGCGGTGGTCCGGGTGGAGAAGGCCGGGGGCATGCACGTCGTCCACCTCGAGGACCGGCGCGGCCGCACCAGGGGGTTCCGCCTGGGGCCGGGCTTCCTCGTCGACGGCTCCCCCGTCACCCTCACCCCGCCGCGCGCCAGGGCGGCCGCCGCGCTCGCCGAGGCCAGGGCGGCGAGCGCCCGGACCGCCAGCGGGTCGAGGTCGGTGCAGGGCCAGCGGGCCCGGGTGGCCAGCGGCTCGCGGATCTTCGTGGAGGGCAGGCACGACGCCGAGCTCGTCGAGAAGGTCTGGGGCGACGACCTGCGGGTCGAGGGCGTCGTCATCGAGATGCTCGACGGCGTCGACGACCTCGCCGGCGCCATCCGGGACTTCGCCCCGGGGCCGGGCCGACGGATGGGCGTGCTCGTCGACCACCTCGTCCCCGGCACCAAGGAGACGCGGGTCGTGGAGGAGGCGCGCCGCCTGCGGCCGTGGGCCCCTCACGTCCTCGTCGTCGGGCACCCGTACGTCGACGTGTGGCAGTCGGTGAAGCCCGAGCGGCTCGGCATGGACACCTGGCCGGTCATCCCCCGGGGGACGTCGTGGAAGCACGGGATCTGTGCGCACCTCGGCTGGCCGCACGCCACCCAGACCGACGTCGCGATCGCCTGGCGGCGCATCCTCGGGTCGGTGGGCTCGTGGACCGACCTCGAGCCCGAGCTGCTCGGCCGGGTCGAGGAGCTCATCGACTTCGTCACCGCCCCCGGGTCGGCCTAGCGCCGCCGCCATGGCGCCGTTCTAGCGCCGTTCTACCGCCGTCGCACTGCCGCCCTCGCGGCGGCGACCCCGAGGTCGAGCCACTCGCGCAGGTCGCGGTCCCGGGCGAGGAGGGTGGGGTCGACCCGGACCCAGCCGCGGCTCGGGCGCCCACCCATGACCATCGGCTCGACGCCGTCGGCGGTCAGCAGGTCGGCCTGCTGGTCCGCGCCGACGCGCACGAGCAGCCCACGCGGGCTCACCGAGCAGGACAGGGCGCCGTCGACCATGAAGCCGACGCCACCGAACATGCGCTTCTCCTCGGCGGGGGGCAGGGCCGCGCGGACCCGGTCGAGGAGCTCCATGGCCCCAGTGTGGCGAACGGCCCCGACACCCCGCGCGTGTTTCGGGCTTTGATGGGGGTCGCCCCTGACCGGACCCTGACACCGACCCCGGCGCGCCCCCGGAACGGGAGCTCCCCAGGTCCTCCCGGGTGTTGGATGGACACAGACCACCCGATGGAGGAACCCGATGAGCGACACGACGCCGCACCCCGACGAGACCCCGAGCGACCCCACGGCCCCGCCGCCCCCGCCCCCCGTGGCCGACGAGGCTCCCGCCGCGCCGGCCGCACCGCCCGCGTCCGCCGCACCGCCAGGGTTCCCCGCGCCGCCGGAGTACCCGGCGCAGCTGCCCCCGACCGCCTACGGCCAGCAGCCCCCGCCGCAGTACACCCAGCAGCCCCCGCCGCAGTACTCCCCGGCGCAGGCCCCGCTCACCCCGAGCGAGGAGCGCACCTGGGGCATGCTCAGCCACGTCGTCGGTGGCGCCGCGATGGTGCTGTCCGGCGGCTTCCTCGGCTTCGTCGGCTCCCTCGTCATCTACCTCATGTACAAGGACCGCGGACCCTTCGTGCGGGCCCACAGCGCGAACTCGCTCAACGTGCAGATCACCGCGGCCATCGGCTTCCTCATCGGCTGGCTGCTCACGATCACGATCATCGGCGCCATCATCGGCATCCCGATCCTCATCGCGGTCTTCGTCTGGGCCGTCGTCGTGCACATCCTCGGCGCCGTCAAGGCGAACAACGGCGAGTGGTGGACCCCGCCGATGACGCCGCAGTTCATCAAGTAGGCCCTACACCCCGAGCAGGCTCCGCACCACGGCGTCGGTGAGCAGCCGACCCCGCCGGGTGAGGACGACCCGTTTCTCTCCCACGGCCGCGTGGCCGTCGACCAGCCCGTCAGCGACGAGGCCGGCGACGGCCGTGCGGCCGGCGGCGTCCAGGACGTCCAGTGGGAGACCCTCGCGCAGCCGCACGCCGAGCAGGACCTCCTCGTCGTGGCGCTGGTCGGCCGTGAGGGTCTCGCGGCCGGCCGCCGGCGAGCGGCCCCGGGCCAGCGCGGCCGCATAGGTGCGCGGGTGCTTGACGTTCCACCAGCGCACGCCGCCCACGTGGCTGTGCGCGCCCGGGCCGACCCCCCACCACGGGTCACCACGCCAGTAGCCCTCGTTGTGCCGGCAGCGGGCGGCGTCGTCACGGGCCCAGTTGCTCACCTCGTACCAGCCGTAGCCCGCGGCGGAGAGCACCTCCTCGGCGAGCTCGTACTTGTCGGCCTCGTCGTCGCCGTCGGGCAACGGCAGCTCGCCGCGGCGGACCTGGGCGGCCATCCGGGTGCCGTCCTCGACGACGAGGGCGTAGGCCGAGACGTGGTCCGGCTCGAGGGCGACGGCCGCCTCGAGGCTGGCCCGCCAGTCCTCGAGGGACTCCCCCGGCGTGCCGTAGATGAGGTCGACGCTCGTCGCGAGGCCGGCGGCGCGCGCCGCCTCCACGGCCACGGCGACGCGGGCCGGGTCGTGGGTGCGGTCGAGGGTGCGCAGCACATGGGGGACGACCGACTGCATCCCGATGCTCACCCGGGTGAACCCCCCGGCGGCGAGCACCTCGAGGTCGGCCCTGGTCACCGAGTCCGGGTTGGCCTCGGTGGTGACCTCCGCGCCGTCGACGAGGCCGAACCGGTCGCGGACCCCGCCGACGAGGCGCACGAGGTCGGACGGCGGGAGCAGGGTCGGCGTGCCGCCGCCGACGAAGACCGTGTGGACCGGGCCGGCCGACGGGCCCAGCACGCGGGCGGCGAGGTCGAGCTCGGTGAGGGCAGTGGTGGCGAAGTCGTCGGTGTCGGCGCCGGGCCCCAGCTCGCCGAGCGTGTAGGTGTTGAAGTCGCAGTAGCCGCACCGCACCGAGCAGTACGGCACGTGGAGGTAGACGCCCCACCGGGCACCGGCGAGACCGGTGAGCGCCTCGGGCGGCAGCTCACCTGACGCGGGCGCGGGGTCGCCGTCGGGCAGTCGGGGCACGCGGCCATTCTCCCTCGCCGCGCTCCTCCCCCGGCGCCACCCCTCATCGACAAGGACTTCCGGTGGGAAGGCCGGGGGGGTGGGCGGGGCGGGGCGGGGCCCGACCTACGATGGTGCGGTGACGGACCGGTGGATCGAGCTCGACGGGCTGGTCAACATGCGCGACCTCGGCGGACTGCCGACGCGCGACGGCGGGCAGGTCGCCGCGGGGAGGCTCATCCGCTCCGACAACCTCCAGGACCTCACCGAGGCCGACGTCTCCCGCCTCGTCGACACGCTCGGGGTCACCGACATCGTCGACCTGCGGACCGGGGCCGAGGTCCACATCGAGGGTCCGGGTCCGCTGCGCCGCGTGCACTCCCTCACCCACCACCACCACTCCCTCATCGACGAGCGCCAGTCGACCGAGACGGTCGAGGACCTCGGCGAGCGGGCCCTGCCGTGGCGGGACGACGACCCCGTGCGCGACGCCGGCTTCTGGGCCCAGCACTACCTGGGCTACCTCGCCCGACGCCCCGACTCGGTCTCCGCCGCCCTCGAGGTGGTCGCCGGGGCCGCGGGCGCGGTGGTCGTCCACTGCGCGGCAGGCAAGGACCGCACCGGCACGGTCGTGGCCCTCGCCCTCGACGTCGTCGGCGTCCCGCGCGAGGAGATCGTCGGCGACTACGTCCTGACGGCCGAGCGCCTGGAGAAGATCGTCGGGCGCCTCATGCCCCGCGAGTCCTACGGGGCCGCGCTGGCCAAGCAGAAGCTCGAGGACCAGCTCCCCCGGGCCGAGTCGATCGAGGCGATCCTCTCCGCCGTCGACGACGGCTGGGGCGGCTCGGCCGGCTGGCTGCGCGCCCACGGCTGGTCGCCCGCCGACCTCGAGCGGCTGAGGACGCGCCTCACCCGCTGACCCGCGCCCCGGCGGACGTGCTCGGCGCCGCGAGCGAGGAGCGCCTGGTCAGCGAACCGGCTTGTCGCTGACGTAGATCGTGATGGTGCCCTCGACGACGACGACGCCGTCGGTGCGCACCGCGCGCACCCGCACGGGGACGTCGCCGGCCTCGGCCCAGTCGGCCGCGTCCGTCTCGGCCACGCACAGCAGGTCGGTGCTCGACTTCGCGAGGTAGCTCACCGTCATCCCGCGGGGGATCCACCGGCGGTCGGAGGGGGTGGTCGCCTCGGCGAGCAGCCCCATCGCCGCCTCCAGACCGTTGCACACGGCGATGGCGTGGACCGTGCCGATGTGGTTCTGCACGCCCCAGCGCTTGGCGACGACGAGCTCGGCGTGGTGGGGGCGGACCTCCCGCACCTGCGGGCGCACCGTGCGGAAGTACGGCGCCTTGAGCGAGAACAGCGTCGAGAACACCCGGCGACCCAGGGGGCGGTCGGCGAGCCGGCGGTACAGCGCGTAGGTCTGGGTCATGACCCGATGTTACCCGCCGGTAGCCGCCTAGGGTCGGCGGGTGCCATCCTCCCCGCCGCCCGGCCGGCCCGGGTTCGTCGCGCCCGCGCCGCAGGACCGGCCCCGGTCCCTCCGGCGGGCGGTCCGCGTGCTCGTAATCGACGACGCCGGGCGGATGCTCCTCTTCCTCGACTCCGACCTCGGCCTGGACCCCGTGGCCCACTGGTGGGTGACGCCCGGCGGGGGCGTCGACCCCGGCGAGAGCGACCTCGAGGCCGCGGTGCGCGAGCTGTGGGAGGAGACCGGGCTCGTCGTGGCGGCCGACGACCTCGTCGGCCCGCTCCTCACCCGGGTCGCGGTGCACGGCTACAGCGACAAGGTCGTCGACCAGACCGAGGTGTTCTACGCCGTGCACGTTCCGGCGTTCGAGGTCGACACGAGCGCGCACACGCAGGAGGAGCAGCTCACCGTCGCCGACATCCGCTGGTGGACCCTCGCCGACCTCGCGAGCACCGACGACGACGTCTGGCCGCGCGACGTCCTCGCCGTGCTCGACCTCGCCTCGCACCCGCACGAGTGGCGCGACGGGCCGGTGGGCGCCCCTCCCGTCGAGGAGTCGAGCCTGCGCCCTTGACCACCCGCGCCCTTGACCACCCGCGCCCTTGCCCCCCACACACTCGACCACCCGCGCCCTGCGCCCAACCGAGATCCGCGACACCGTGATCGGCGCGCCACCGTCGGTGCGGGCTGGCAGGGTGGATGTCATGGAGGCGAAGGACACAACCTGGCGGTACCTCACGGCCCAGCGCGCGGCGGTGCTCTGGAAGGTCGAGGGGGTGTCCGAACGCGACCTGCGGATGCCGCTGACGCCCACCGGCACCAATCTGCTCGGCATCGTCAAGCACCTGGCCGGCGTCGAGGCCGAGTACTTCGGCGCGTGCCTGGGCCGGCCGTGGCCCGAGCCCTTCGCCTTCTGGGACGACGACGCCGAGCACAACGCCGACATGTGGGCCACCGCCGACGAGTCGCCCGAGCAGGTGCTCGACACCTACCGGCGGGTGGTCGCCTTCGCCGACGAGACCATCGAGCCGCTCCCGCTCGACGCACCGGCCACGGTCCCCTGGTGGCGCACCCCCGAGACCGACCTGCACACCCTCCTCGTCCACATGGCCGTCGAGACCGCACGACACCTGGGCCACCTCGACATCCTGCGCGAGCAGGTCGACGGCGCCCGGGGCTGGCGGGCCGAGGTCACCAACCTGCCCGATGTCGATGAGGCCTGGTGGGCCGACTACGTCGCCAGGCTGCGGACCGTCGCCGAGCAGTCGGGCTGACGAGCAGGGCCGCGCGCAGCCCAGGACCAGGACCAGGACGAGGAGCCGGTCCCGGGGGTCGGAGCGGCCCCCGCCGTCACTTCTTCGTGGCCTGCGCGCCGGCACCGTCGGAGGTGAGGGCGGCGATGAAGGCCTCGGGCGGCACCTCGACCGAGCCGATGTTCTTCATCCGCTTCTTGCCCGCCTTCTGCTTCTCCAGCAGCTTGCGCTTGCGCGAGATGTCACCGCCGTAGCACTTGGCCAGGACGTCCTTGCGGATCGCGCGGATGTTCTCGCGCGCGATGACCCGGGCGCCGACGGCGGCCTGGATGGGCACCTCGAACTGCTGGCGCGGGATGAGCTCCTTGAGCTTGCCGGCCATCATGACGCCGTAGCCGTACGCCTTGTCCTTGTGGACGATCGCGGAGAACGCGTCGACGGTCTCGCCCTGGAGCAGGATGTCGACCTTGACGAGGTCGGCCACCTGGTCGCCGTCGAGCTCGTAGTCCAGCGAGGCGTACCCCCGCGTCTTGGACTTCAGCTGGTCGAAGAAGTCGAAGACGACCTCGGCCATCGGCAGCGTGTAGCGCATCTCCACGCGCTCCTCGGAGAGGTAGTCCATGCCGAGCAGGGTGCCCCGCTTGCCCTGGCACAGCTCCATGATCGCGCCGATGAACTCGCTCGGCGCGAGGATCGTCGCGCGCACCTTGGGCTCGCGGACCTCGGCGATCTTCCCGCCGGGGAACTCGCTGGGGTTGGTCACCGTGATCGTGGTGCCGTCGTCCATCGAGACGTCGTAGACGACGTTGGGCTGGGTGGAGATGAGCTCGAGGTCGAACTCGCGCTCGAGGCGCTCGCGGACGATCTCGAGGTGCAGCAGGCCGAGGAAGCCGCAGCGGAAGCCGAAGCCGAGCGCCACCGACGTCTCGGGCTCGTAGACGAGCGCGGCGTCGTTGAGCTTGAGCTTGTCCAGGGCCTCGCGCAGGTCCGGGTAGTCCGAGCCGTCGAGGGGGAACAGGCCCGAGAAGACCATCGGCTTGGGGTCGCGGTAGCCGCCGAGCGCGGAGGCAGCTGGCTTGCCGGCGTTCGTCACGGTGTCGCCGACGCGGCTCTGGCGCACGTCCTTCACCCCGGTGATGAGGTAGCCCACCTCACCGACGCCCAGGCCCTTGCCGGGCACCGGCTCGGGGCTGATGACGCCGATCTCGAGGAGCTCGTGGGTGGCCCTCGTCGACATCATGACGATGCGCTCGCGCGGGTTGAGGTTGCCGTCGATGACGCGCACGTAGGTGACGACGCCGCGGTAGGTGTCGTAGACCGAGTCGAAGATCATCGCGCGGGCCGGGGCGTCGGCGTCCCCGGACGGGGCCGGGATCTGGCGCGACGATGTCGTCGAGCAGCGGCTCGACACCCGAGCCGGTCTTGCCCGACACCCGGAAGCAGTCGTCGGGCTCGCAGCCGATGAGCTTGGCGAGCTCCTCGGCGTACTTCTCCGGCTGCGCCGCGGGCAGGTCGATCTTGTTGAGCACCGGGATGATGGTCAGCTCGTTCTCCATCGCGAGGTACAGGTTCGCGAGGGTCTGCGCCTCGATGCCCTGCGCGGCGTCGACGAGGAGCACGGCGCCCTCGCACGCGGCGAGGCTGCGCGAGACCTCATAGGTGAAGTCGACGTGGCCCGGGGTGTCGATCATGTTGAGCACGTGCCGCGAGCCGTCGAGGTCCCACGGCATGCGCACGGCCTGGCTCTTGATGGTGATGCCGCGCTCGCGCTCGATGTCCATCCGGTCGAGGTACTGGGCGCGCATGGCCCGGTCGTCGACGACACCGGTGATCTGGAGCATCCGGTCGGCGAGGGTGGACTTGCCGTGGTCGATGTGGGCGATGATGCAGAAGTTGCGGATCGCCTCCGGCGGCGTGGCGTGCGGCTGCAGCGCGATGCGGGCACGGGGGGACACGAGCGGGTGGATTCCTTGCGTCGGGAGGGCGGGGCACTGGCCCTCCAGTCTCCCACGGATCGACCGGGGGCCCGGCACGCACCGGGGCGGTCAGGGGGTCGAGCGCTCCGCGGCCGGGAAGAACCGGGCGGTGCCCGTGACGCCGACGCGGACCGCGCCGCGCGAGGGGACCTCGCCGAGGGTGCGGACCTGCACCTCGAGCGGGGCGCCGTCGCCGGTGACGCGGACCCGCACCAGGGCGTCGTGGCCGAAGTACTCGGCGGAGACGACCTCCCCGGGGGTGCCGTCCACGCCGGAGGCCGGCAGCAGCCGCAGCTGCTCGGGGCGGAGCATCACGACGCCGGGTCCGGCCGCCGCTCCGCCGACGGCGAGGCGGCCGAGCGCCGTGACGGCCACGCCGTCGGTGACGGCGGCCGGGAGCTCGACGACCTGCCCCACGAACCGCGCCACGGCGAGGGCGACCGGCGAGCGGTAGACCGCCTGGGGGGTGTCGTGCATCTGGATGCGGCCCCCGTCGAGGACGGCGACCGTGTCGGCGACGGAGAGCGCCTCGTCCTGGTCGTGGGTGACGACCAGGGCCGTGGCGCGCGAGCGCTCGAGGGCCTCGCGCACCTGGCTGCGGACCGACTCGCGCAGCCCGGCGTCCAGGGCCGAGAACGGCTCGTCGAGCAGGACGAGCGAGGGGTTCGGGGCGAGCGCGCGGGCCAGGGCCACGCGCTGCTGCTGCCCGCCGGAGAGCTCGTCGGGGTGGCGGTCCTCGAACCCGGCGAGGCCGACGAGGGCCAGGACCTCGGCGACCCGCGGCGACCGGCGGCGCTGGGCGCGCGGGAGGCCGAAGGCCACGTTCTGGCCCACCGACAGGTGCGGGAAGAGCGCGCCCTCCTGGGGCACCAGCGCGATGCCGCGCCGCTCGGGCGCAAGGTGGCGCCCCCCGCCGGACACCACGGTGTCGCCGATGCGGACCTCACCGCGGTCCGGCTGCACGAACCCGGCGACGGCCCGCAGCAGGGTCGTCTTGCCGCAGCCCGACGGGCCGAGGACGGCGGCGACGGTCCCGCTCGGGACCTCGAGGTCGACCCCGCGCAGGACGGCGAGGTCCCCGAGGGTGACGTCGAGGTCGCGGACGGTCAGCGTGCTCATCGCAGGGCTCCTCGGTCGCGGTCGGAGGCTCGCATGAGCCAGATGGTCGGCAGGACGGCGAGCACGACGAGCGCGAGGCCGTAGGGGGCCGCCGCCCCGTACGCTCCCACACCGGTCTCGGTCCACAGGCTCGTGGCCAGGGTGTCGGTGCCGGTGGGGCGCAGCAGGAGCGTCGCGGGGAGCTCCTTCATGCAGGTGAGCAGGACCAGGGCCGTCCCCGCGCCGATGCCCGGCGCGGCGAGCGGCAGGGTGACCCGTCGCAGCACCTGGCCCGGGGTCGAGCCGAGGGAGCGGGCGACCTCCTCACCGCGGACCGAGCTCTGCGCCACCGACGTTCGCACGGCGCCAACCGCCGTCGGGAGGAAGAGCACGACGTAGGCGAGGACGAGGAGGGGCGCCTCCTGGTAGGCCCACGGCACGACGCGGACGCCGAGGAAGACCAGCGCCAGGGCGACGACGATGCCCGGCAGGGCGTGGCCCGCGTACGCCACCTGCTCGACGACGGTCGTGAACCGGCCGCGGTACCGGGCCGCGAGGATGCCGACGGGGACCGCCCCGAGCGCGCACGCGAGGGCTCCGAGCAGGGCCAGCCAGGCCGTGGAGCCGATGCTCGACAGCAGGCGTGGTGCGTCGATGCCGCCGGAGAGCCCCGTCGTGAACCAGTAGAGGAGCGAGAGCACGGGGAACACCAGGGCGAGCGCGACGACGGCACCGGCGGCAGCGGCCAGCGGGGCCCGCAGGCGCCCGAGCCGTACCGGCTCGGGCGCACGCGCGACGCCGCTGCCGACCCGGGCCACGTCGCGGCGGCGGACCCGCCACTCCCCCACGCTGATCGCGACGGTGAGCAGGACGAGGAGCAGGGCGAGCACCGCGGCGGTCGAGCGGTCGAAGCTGGAGCGGTAGGCACTGTGGATGACGCGGGTGAACACGTCGTACCTCAGGATCGAGACCGACCCGAAGTCGCTCAGCGTGTACAGCGCGACGAGCAGCCCGCCGGCCGCCGCGGCCGGGCGGACCTGGCGCAGGGTGACGTCGCGAAACGCCTGCCACGGGGTGCGGCCCAGGCTGCGGGCCACCTCCTCGACCCCGGGGTCGGCCCGGCGCAGGGCCGCGAGCACGGGCAGGTACACGTAGGGGTAGCAGCACAGGGTGAGCACGAGCACCGACCCGACGAGCCCCGCCACCGACGGCGCCGCCGAGATCCACGCGAACGCGGCGACGTAGCTGGGGACCGCGAGCGGGAGCGGCGCGACGGCGGCGAGCACGCGGCGGCCGGGGAGGTCGGTGCGCGTCGCGAGGAAGGCCAGCCCCACCCCGATGACCAGGCTCAGGGCGGTGACGAGGACGACGAGCAGGACGCTGCGCCCGACGAGGGCTGCCGTGCGCTCCCGCAGGACGATGTCGACGACGCGACCGCCCCCGGCCTCCGCCGCGCGCACGACGAGGTAGGCCAGGGGCAGCAGGGCGATGAGGGCGACGAGCACCGCCGGGGCGGTGAGGAAGGCGGGCGGCCGCGGGGCGCGACGACGCGCCGAGGTGCGGGCCGCCGCGTCGGCGGCCCGCACCTTCGGTGGGGTCAGGGTGCTCAGGTGAGCCCGACCTCGTCGAGGAGGGCGAGGGTCTGCTCGAGCGAGTCGAGCGCGTTGAGGTCGATGCTCGCCCGGGTCAGCCGGTCGAGCGGGACGAGGTCGTGGCGCGTCGAGGAGACCCCCGCGACGACCGGGTACTCGGCGGTCTCGTCGGCGAAGTACTGCTGCCCCTCCTGCGACAGCAGGAAGTCGACCGCCTTGAGCGCGGCCTCCTTCTGCGGGCTCCCCGCGAGGACGCCCACGCCGGCGACGTTGACGAGGGCGCCGGGGTCGTCGGAGTTGAGGAAGTGGATCCTGGCCTTGACGGCGCCGGCTCCCTTCTCGGCGACCCGCTCGTACCAGTAGTAGTGGTTGACCAGCCCGAGGGCCACCTGCCCGGAGTCGACGGCGTCGAGGACGAGGATGTTGTTGTCGTACGCCTTGGGCTCGTTGGCCTTGAAGCGCTCCAGCCACTCCTTGGCGCCGTCCTCGCCCTTGGTGACCCGCAGCGCGGTGACGAAGGACTGGAAGGAGGCGTTGGTGGGCGCGAAGCCGATCTTCCCCCGGTACGCGGGGTCGAGCACGTCGTCGACGGAGGTCATCTCGGTGACCTCCGGTGCCTGCGCGGGGTCGTAGGCGATGACCCGGGCACGGGCCGAGGTGGCGACCCAGTGCTGGTTCTCGTCGGCGAAGCCCTCCTGGACCTTCCCCACGGTGGCGGCCGGGAGCTGCTCCAGGCGGCCGGCCCGGGCGACCGCCCCGAGGGCGCCGGCGTCCTGGCTGAAGAAGAGGTCGGCCTTGGTCGCCTCGCCCTCCTCGAGCAGCTGCGCGGCCATCTCGCTCGAGCTGCCGTAGCGGACCTGGACCTCGATGCCGGTCGCCGTCTCGAGCCGGTCCAGCAGGGGCTTGACCAGGTTCTCGTTGCGCCCGGAGTAGATCACCAGGGCGTCGTCGGACAGCGCCTCCTCGCCGTCGCCGGCGCCGCACGCGGCGGTGGTCGAGGCGATGAGGACGGCGGCGCCCAGCGCGAGCGCGCGGCGGAAGGACATGGCAGAGGACTCCTCGGGCGGGGACCGGACGGACCCACGTTATGAGGTAAGCCTTACCTATGCCAAACCGGTCCCGCGGGCCGGGCGTAGGCTGCGGCGCCATGGCGTCCTCCCCCACCACCCGCCGCCTCGTCCGCCTCGCCGGCGACGTCCTCGGCGGCTGGCTGCGCGAGCGGTCCCGGACCCCCCGCAACCGGGGCACGTCCCCGGGGCGCGGGGCCTCGTCGCCCGCGGGTGCGGGCTACCCGGGCGACTTCGCCGGTCGGGTCACCCCCGTCTACGACCCACACCCTGACGGCCGACCCGACCCGGGCGAGGTCGTGTGGACCTGGGTCCCCTACGAGGAGGACCACACCCAGGGCAAGGACCGGCCGGTCCTGCTCATCGGGCGCGACGGTCCGTGGCTGCTCGCCCTGCCCCTGACGAGCAGGGACCACGACCGCGACGCCGACCAGGAGGCCCGCACCGGTCGCCGCTGGGTCGACATCGGGCGGGGCGGCTGGGACCGCCAGGGCCGCGAGAGCGAGGCCCGGGTCGACCGAGTCGTGCGGGTCTCCCCCGAGGAGGTCCGGCGCGAGGGCTCGGTGCTGTCTGCCGACCGCTTCGCCGCCGTCGCCGAGGCCGTCGCCCGGCGCTGACCGTCCGGGCCCGCAGGCCACCGGAACGCAAAGGGCCCGTCACCACCTGGTGACGGGCCCGTCGCTGCGGGGGCGGCCGGTCAGAGACCAGCAGCCTTCTTGGCCATCGAGGACTTCTTGTTCGCGGCCTGGTTCTTGTGGATGACGCCCTTGCTCACGGCCTTGTCGAGCCGGGTCGAGGCGACCTGGAGGGCCTGCTTGGCGTCGTCGGCGTTGCCGGACGCCGCGGCCTCGCGGAACTTGCGGATCGCCGTCTTGAACTCGGACTTGATCGCCTTGTTGCGCTCGGTCGCCGTACGGTTGGTCTTGATCCGCTTGAGCTGGGACTTGATGTTCGCCACTGGTGTTTACGCTTTCTGTGGGGTCGGTATGCCGTTAGAGGGCGGCAGACGCGGGTCGGGACCGGGCGTGGGGCACCCGTGGTTGACCTGCGCTGGATGAAGCTGTCGTCCGCGCACGACCTCAAGCGCGCACGCAAGGGACAAGGCTACCAGCGGGCCGGGGGGCCGACCAAAACGCGGTCGCCCTCACCCCGGGGTGCTCATCCCACGTTGCGGGCGTGCTGGCCGGTGATGGTGAGGACGCACCGCTCGACGGCGTAGACGGGGTCGCGCCCCCCGCCCTTGACCTCGAAGTCGGCCGCCGCGACCGCGTGGACGCACACCGCGAGCGCGTCGGCGCTCCAGCCGCCGAGGGCCCGCCGGGCCTTGTCGACCTGCCACGGGGCCAGGCCGACCTCGCGGGCGACGTCGGCAGAGCGGCCACGACCGGCGGAGCCCACCTTGATGAGCTGGCGGACCTGCTGGGCGAGCACGGCGACGATCGGGACGGGGTCGACCCCGACGGCGATCGCGTGCCGGAGCAGGCGCAGCGCCTCCCCGGCGTCACCGGCCATCGTGGCGTCGGCGACCCGGAAGCCCGTGGCCTCGACCTTGCCGCCGTGGTAGGTGAGCACGACCTGCTCGTCGATGACGCCCGTGGTGTCGTCGACGAGCTGCTGGCACGCCGCGGCCAGCTCGCGCAGGTCCTTGCCGACCGCCTCGACGAGGGCGTGGACGGCCTCACCGGTGGCCTTGCGCCGCGCCCGGCGGAACTCGTGCGCGGTGAACTCGGTCTTGTCGCGGTCGGTCTTCACGGCCGGGGCGTCCAGGACCCGGGCGCCGGCGCCGCGCAGGGCGTCGAGCACCCGCTTGCCGCGGGCCCCGCTCCTGTGGAGCGCGACGAGGTACTGGTCGGGCTCGGGCTCGACGCCGAGCAGCGACAGGAGGTCGGTCTGGAGGTCGTCGGGGGCCTCGTCGAGGTCGTGGACGACGATGCACCTCGCCCCGCCGAACAGCGAGGGGCTCGCGTGCACGACGAGCTCCCCGGCCTGGTAGGTGGCCGAGTACACGCGGATCACCTCGAGGTCCGGGTGGGTGACCCGCAGCTCGTCGATGACGTGATCGAGCGCCCGCTCGGCGAGGAGCGACTCGGGCCCCGCGACCAGGACATAGGGCGGCACGCGGTGCTGCACCTCGACCCCGTCACCCATGGGCGTCATGGTGCCACGAGCCTCTGACCAGGTGGCAGCCTCACACCGGCGGCGGCTCGACCTCGAGGCGTCAGTCGAAGGTGAGGGTGGGGCCCTGCCCGGGCTCCAGCCCCAGCCCGGCCAGGCGCGCGGCCACCGCCTCGGGCGCCCGCTCCATCGACTCGGCCAGCTCGTCGACGGTGAGGCCGAGCTCGATGCCGTCGCGCAGCTCCTCGTCGTCCTGGGCGGTCCACGACTCGCCCTCGGTGACCGCCGTGCGGGCGGCGTCGGGAGGCGTCGGGGGTGCCTCGGCGACCGGCCGCTCGGCCGGCACGGGCGCCATCGAGTCGGCACCGCGGGCGGTGTCCCCCGCCGGCGCAGCCACGGCCCCGGTGAGCCCGCGCAGCGCGGGCTCGGCCACCGGGAGCGGCGGGTCAGCGGTCTCGTGCAGGCGACGCAGCGCCGCCAGCACCATCTCGCGGTCGGCCGTGGGCCAGAACGGCGGCAGCGAGCGCTGGAGGAACCCGGCGTAGCGCGCGGTCATCATCCGGTTGTCGAGGAAGGCGACGACGCCGCGGTCCTCGGCCCTGCGGATGAGCCGGCCCGCGCCCTGGGCGAGCCGGAGCGCGGCGTGCGTGGCCGAGACCGACATGAACCCGTTGCCGCCCATCCGCGCGATGGCCTGCGAGCGCGCCGAGGCGAGCGGGTCGTCGGGCCGGGGGAAGGGGATGCGGTCGATGATGACGAGCTGGCAGGAGCTCCCCGGGACGTCGACCCCCTGCCACAGCGACAGGGTGCCGAACAGGCAGGTCTGCGGGTCGCGGGCGAACTGGCGCACGAGGGTGCTGATCTGGTCCTCGCCCTGGCACAGGACCGCCACCTCCCCCTCGAGGTCCTTGAGGCGCTCGCGCATCGCCTCGGTCGCCTCGCGGGCCGCGCGCATCGAGGAGAAGAGACCGAGGGTGCGCCCGCCCGCGGCGCGCACGAGCGCCTCGATCTCGTCGAGGGTCTCGGTGGCCAGGCCGTCGCGGCCGGGTGGCGGGAGGTGCTGGGCCACGTAGGCGATGCCCTGGCGCGGGTAGTCGAAGGGGCTGCCGACATCGAGGCCGCGCCACGCCGGCGCGTCGGGCCCGCGCAGGCCGATGCTGCCCGCCACGGCGTCGAACGACCCGCCGAGCTCGAGGGTGGCCGAGGTGAGGACGACCGTGCGCTCGTCGAAGACCTTGTCGCGCACCAGCATCGCCACGCTCATCGGGGCGACGCGCAGCACGGGCCCGCGCCGGGGGTCGCGGTCGAGCCAGACGACGTCGAGCTCGCGCTCCTCGAGGATCCGCGACGCGTTCTCGAAGACCTCGTCGACGGCGGCCCGGGCCACCTGCCGCCCGCCGTCGGGCTCCTCGCCCTGCGCCGGCTTCAGCTCGCTCTGCACGGCACGGGCGGTGTCGCGCACCCGGCCGAGCGCCAGGGCCAGCGAGTCGGGCACGCCCATGACCCGGCCCTCGGGCGCCGGCTCGAGGACCGACTCGAGGAAGGCGGCCGCCTCCTCCATCGTCGACGCCGAGTCGGCCTGGCGGCCGGCCCGCTTGGCCGCGGCCCGGATCATCCCGGGAGTCACCTCGTCGGTGATCGTGGAGGTGACCCGGTCGACGAGCTCGTGCCCCTCGTCGATGACGAGGACGTCGTGCTCGGGGAGCATCTGTCGCCCCTCGAAGGCGTCGATGGCCATGAAGGAGTGGTTGGTGACGATGACGTCGACGGCCTTGGCCGCGTCGCGGGAGCGCTCGACGAAGCAGTCGGCGACCATCGGGCAGCGGCCGCCCAGGCACTCCTCGGCGCTCACCGACACCTGCCGCCAGGCCCGCTCGGACACGCCGGGCACCAGCTCGTCGCGGTCGCCGGACTCGGTGACCTCTGCCCACTGCCGCAGCCGGACGACCTCGTGGCCCAGGCGGGAGGCCTGCTGGTCGACGTCACCGACACCGAGGAGGGTGTCGGCGTCGTCGTCGGGGAAGCCGCCCTCGAGCTTGTGGGCGCACAGGTAGTTGCGCCGGCCCTTGACGAGCGCGTAGGTGGGGCGGCGGCCGAGCAGCGGCCCGAGCGACTCGGCGAGGCGCGGCATGTCGCGGTCGACGACCTGGGCCTGGAGGGCGAGGGTCGCCGTGGCGACGACCGTGGGGGTACCGGTGTCCATGGCGTGCTGCACGGCGGGGACGAGGTAGGCGAGCGACTTGCCGGTGCCCGTGCCGGCCTGGACGAGCAGGTGCTCGCCCTTCTCGACGGCCTCCGCGACGGCGTGCGCCATCTCGACCTGGCCGGGGCGCTCGGTGCCACCCACCCCGCCGACGGCGGCGTGGAGGAGCTCGTCGAGGGTCGGCACGCGAGCAGCCTAGGCGGTGCCGGCCCCCCTCCTCCGCCGCCGTCCCCAGGCCCGGGTCCACGGCTCCGGCCGGGCGCCTGTTGCGCATCGCGCGTGGCGTTGCGACTCGCGCGCACCGATGGCTTGTCGGCGGGCGACGGCGATGCCACGATGGCCGACGTGACCACCTCCACGAACACCAAGCCCGTCCCGGCCGACATCGACATCGCCGAGGCCGCGGAGCTCACCCCCATCGTCGACCTGGCGCGCGACCTGCTCGGGATCGACCCCTCGGCGCTCGTCCCCTACGGCCACACCAAGGCCAAGGTGTCCCTCGAGTTCGTCAACAGCCTCGCGGACCACCCGGAGGGCACCCTGATCCTCGTCACGGCCATCTCCCCCACCCCGGCGGGCGAGGGCAAGACGACGACGTCGGTGGGGCTGGCCGACGCCCTCGCCTCGCTCGGCGAGAAGGCGATCGTCGCGCTGCGCGAGCCGTCGATGGGCCCGGTGTTCGGGATGAAGGGCGGCGCCGCCGGCGGCGGGTACGCCCAGGTGGTCCCGATGACCGACATCAACCTCAACTTCACCGGCGACTTCGCGGCCATCGCGGCGGCGAACAACCTGCTCTCGGCGATCCTCGACAACCACATCCACCACGGCAACGCGCTCGGCATCGACCCGCGGACCATCACGTGGAAGCGCGTGGTCGACCTCAACGACCGCGCCCTGCGCGACGTCGTCGTCGGCCTCGGCGGGGTCGCGAACGGGGTACCGCGCGAGGACGGCTTCGACATCGTCGTCGCCTCCGAGGTCATGGCGATCCTCTGCCTGGCCACCTCCATCGCCGACCTGCGCCACCGCCTGGGCGACGTCGTCGTCGGCTACACCCGCGAGAAGAAGCCGGTCACCGCCCGCGACCTCAGGGCGCACGGCGCGATGACCGTCATCCTGCGGGATGCGTTGGCACCCAACCTGGTCCAGACGCTCGAGCACACGCCCGCGATGATCCACGGCGGCCCCTTCGCGAACATCGCGCACGGCTGCAACTCGGTCATGGCCACCCGCACCGCGCTCAAGCTCGCCGACTACGTCGTCACCGAGGCCGGCTTCGGCGCCGACCTCGGCGCCGAGAAGTTCATCGACATCAAGTGCCGCGCCTCGGGCTTGCGTCCCTCCGTCGTCGTCGTCGTCGCCACCGTGCGCGCGCTGAAGTACCACGGGCACGTCGCCGTCGCCGACCTCAAGGAGGAGTCGGTCGAGGCGCTCACCGAGGGCATGGCCAACCTGCGCCGCCACCTGCGCAACGTCCGCGACGTCTACGGGCTGCCGGCGGTCGTCGCCCTCAACCGGTTCCCCACCGACACCGACGCCGAGGTCGCCGCGGTCCTGCACCTCGTCGAGGCCGAGGGCTTCACCGCCTTCGAGGCGACGCACTACGCCGACGGGTCCGCGGGCGCGCAGGCGCTGGCGCGCGGCGTCCTCGCCGCCATCGGCGACCACCACGGCGAGATGCAGCTGGTCTACCCCGACGAGCTCTCGCTCGCCGAGAAGGCGGAGGCCGTGGCGACCCGCGTGTACGGCGCGGCCGGCGTGACCTTCGACTCCAAGGCCGCCAAGCGGCTGGCGGCCATCGAGGCCGAGGGCTTCGGCCACCTGCCGGTGTGCATGGCCAAGACGCAGAGCTCGTTCTCGACCGACCCGACGCTGCGCGGTGCGCCGATCGACCACACGGTCCACGTGCGCGAGGTCCGCCTCGCCGCCGGCGCCGGCTTCGTCGTCATGGTGACCGGCGAGATCATGACGATGCCCGGCCTGCCGAAGGTCCCCGCGAGCGAGCACATCGACGTCGACGAGAACGGCCGCATCGTCGGCCTCAGCTGACGCCCGGGAGTGGGGTCAGGCGCGGTCGTCGGCGAGCATCGGCCGGCCGTCGAGGCGGCGCGCCATGATGACGCTGTCGCGGTCGTCGCCGGGCGCCACGCGGATGACGCCCGGCACCCGCCCGACCTCGACGTACCCGCAGACCTCGTAGAACCGCGTGCTGCCCAGGCCGCTGCGGACGTCGAGCACCGCGACCTCCACGCCCTGCTCGCGAGCCACCCGGTGCATGGCGGCCATGAGGAGGCGGCCCAGGTTGCGACCCCGCAGGCCCGGGTCGGTCATGACGCGGTAGGCCGTCCGGGTGTGCCCGCGCAGGGAGTTGCGGTCGGCGACCCAGAAGCCCGCAGCGACGACCCGCCCGTCCGGCCACCGCAGGAGCACCGCCGTCGTCGTCCCGTCCGCCATCCCCTCCTCGTGCGCGGACAGGGCCTGGGTCACGTCCGAGCGGGGGGCACCGGGGAGGAAGCCGACCGCGCCACCCCCGTCGTTCACCGCGACCCAGAGGTCGAGGACGCGCTCGCGCGTCTCGTCGTCGAACCACTCGTGTGCCGCGAACCGCGGCGCCCGCAGCAGGGTCGACGGGCCCTGCCCATCCGGCCCCTCGTCCACCACCCCGGCGGGCTCGAGCCCGGCGGCGACGGCCGAGCGCACCGAGGGTTCGTCGACCCCACGAGCCCGCGCGATGACCGGGAGGTCGGGCAGCCACTCGAGGGCGTGGGCGACCCACCCGCGCGCGGCCTCGCGCCCCAGGCCCCGGCCGTGGGCGTCGTGGTCGAGGCGGTAGTACAGGTTGAGGACGTCCTCGCCCTCGAGGTCGCGCCGACGCAGCCCGCCGACGCCGATCCCGGCCCGGACCACGGCCTCCTCGACGACGCCGTAGTCGAAACCCCCGTCGTGCCACCGGGTGAGGCAGTCGTCGAACTCCAGCGAGGCGGCGTCGTCGGTCTCGGGCATCGCCCAGGGCGAGTGCTGGTACAGCGTGGGGTCGCGGTGCAGGCGCACCCACAGCGATCGGTCCCCGGCGACCGGGGGCCGCAGGGTCAGGCGGTTCGTCGTGATCTCTCGGGGCCCCGGCACGCTGCGAACGTACCGCTGCGCGGGGGGTCCGACGGGCCCGCGATGCAGGCGCGTCCCTGTCTCCGGCTGGTCAGCGGTACTCAGGGTTCGGGTCCTCGGTGTTGCTCAGGTCCCAGTTCGTCGTGACGTTGCCGTGGGCCGGCAGACCCCCGGCGTCCTTGAGCCTGCGGGCGGTGTGCAGCATGTTCCAGGCCGCGAAGACGGTGTTCCGGGTGGTCCAGTGGTTCTGTGCGCCACGGTCGTCGTCGAGGTACGACGGCCCCGGCCCGGCCTCACCGTTCCAGTACGTGTCGGACTGCGGCGGGATGGTGAACCCGATGTGGGACAGGGCGTACAGCATCTGGGCGGCGCAGTGCTTGCCGCCGTCCTCGTTGCCGGTGATGACGACACCGCCGACCTTGCCGTAGTACGACCACTGCCCCTTGTCGTTCAGCTCGGCCGAGTACCCGTAGAGCCGCTCGATGGCCAGGCGCGTCTGCGAGGACTGGTCGCCGAGCCAGATGGGGCCGGCGAGGACGAGGATGTCGGCGGGCTCGACCAGCTGGTGGTACAGGTCGGGGAAGTCGTCGCGCTCCCAGCCGTGCTCGCGCATGTCGGGCTGCACCCCAGGCGGGATGACGTGGTCGACGGTGCGCACGACGTCCACCCGCGCGCCCGCTCCCTCCAGGACGCGGCGGGTGACCGCGAGCAGCCCGTCGGTGTGGCTGGGCTCGGGGCTGCGCTTCAGCGTGCCGTTGAGCACGACGGCCCGCAGGTCGGAGAAGTCGGTGTCGCTGGCCGCGACCTCGGCGTCGATGAACCGTTGCACGCTGTCGGGGAGCATCATCCCACCCTAGTCACGCCGGACGAGCTGCGTCAGGCCCCGAAGGGGCGCAGATCGGCCGCGAGGTCCGGGGTGACCCGCGCGGTGATGCGGGTGCCGGCGGCGAGGTGGTCGCTGGCCAGCACCTCCCCCGTCTCGTGGATGCGGCTCACGAGGTCGCCGCGCTCGTAGGGGACGAGGACGTCGACGTCGACGTCGGGCTGCGGCAGCTCCTCGCCGATGAGCGCGCGCAGCTCGTCGAGCCCCTGGCCCGTGCGGGCCGAGACGACGATGGAGTGGCGCTCGTGGCGGCGCAGCCGGTCGATGACCTCCGGGTCGGCGGCGTCGGCCTTGTTGATGACGACGACCTCCTTGACGTCCGTGGCGTCGACGTCGGCGAGGACGGCGCGCACCGCCGAGATCTGGCCCTCGGGGTCGGGGTGCGAGCCGTCGACGACGTGGAGCAGCAGGTCGGAGTCGGCGACCTCCTCCAGCGTCGAGCGGAACGCCTCGACGAGCTGGTGCGGCAGGTGGCGGACGAACCCGACGGTGTCGGCGAGGGTGTAGAGGCGGCCGTCGGGGGTCTCGGCGCGACGGACGGTGGGGTCGAGGGTCGCGAACAGCTGGTTCTCGACGAGGACGCCCGCGCCGGTGAGCCGGTTGAGCAGGCTGGACTTGCCCGCGTTGGTGTACCCGGCGATGGCGACGCTGGGCACCTCGTTGGCCCGGCGACCGCCGCGCTTGGTGTCGCGGACGGTCTTCATCTCCTTGATCTCGCGACGCAGCTTGGCGATCCGGGTGTTGATCCGCCGCCGGTCCAGCTCGATCTTCGTCTCACCGGGACCGCGCGAGCCCATGCCCTGGCCCCCGGCGGCCTGGCCACCGGCCTGGCGCGACATCGAGTCACCCCAGCCACGCAGGCGCGGCAGGAGGTACTGGAGCTGGGCGAGCTCGACCTGCGCCTTGCCCTCCCGGCTCTTGGCGTGCTGGGCGAAGATGTCGAGGATGAGGGCCGTGCGGTCGATGACCTTGACCTTGACGACGTCCTCGAGGGCCCGCCGCTGGCTCGGGGCCAGCTCGGTGTCGCAGACGACGGTGTCGGCACCCTCCTCGATGACGATGTCGCGCAGCTCGACCGCCTTGCCCTTGCCCAGGTACGTGGCCGGGTCGGGCTTGGAGCGTCGCTGGACCACCCCGGCCAGGACCTCGGAGCCGGCGGTCTCGGCGAGGGCCGAGAGCTCGTGCATCGAGTTCTCGGCGTCGGTGAGCGTGCCTTCGCACCACACGGCGGCCAGGACGACCCGTTCCAGGCGCAGCTGGCGGTACTCGACCTCGGTGACGTCCTCGAGCTCGGTGGACAGCCCGCTGACCCGGCGCAGGGCCGCGCGCTCCTCGCGCTCGAGCTGGTCGCCGTCGTGGCTCGTGTCGTCGTCCAACACGAAGCCGGAGTCGTCGAAGTTCGTGGTGTCGGCGAGCGCCTCGGCCCGCCCGGAGAGGCTGTGTCGTGCAGTCATGTTCTCCCTAGGGTCTCATCCGTCAACGCGGGCGGGCGACCGGATTCTTCCGCGCGCCGCTACCGTGGGCGCGCGATGAGCGACCACGACCACTACTTCACGGCGTCCCCGGCGAGCGCCGACGAGCGACGCCGGCTTCGCGTACGCCTGGCCGGTCGTGACGTCGAGGTCGAGGTCGCGCCGGGGATCTTCTCCCCCGGCGGGCTCGACAAGGGGACCAGGGTCCTGCTCGACGAGGCACCCGCGCCCCCGGCCACCGGGACCTTCCTCGACCTCGGCTGCGGCTGGGGGCCGGTGGCGCTCACCCTCGGCCTGCGCTCGCCCGGAGCGACGGTGTGGGCGGTCGACGTCAACGAGCGCGCCGTCGACCTGTGCCGCCGCAACGCCGCGTCGCTGGGGCTGGGCGGGGTGCGCGCCGTTACCGCCGACGACGTCCCTGATGACGTGCGGTTCGACCTCATCTGGTCGAACCCGCCGATCCGGGTCGGCAAGGCGGCGCTGCACGAGCTCCTGCGCACCTGGCTGCCCCGGCTCTCGCCGGACGGTGTCGCCCACCTCGTGGTCCAGAAGAACCTGGGCTCGGACAGCCTCCAGCGGTGGATCGAGTCCGACCTCGACCTGGCCTGCCAGCGACTCTCATCCACCCAGGGCTTCCGCGTGCTCGAGGTGTGCGGCGCGACGCCTAGCTGAAGGTCATGCTGAGAACGGCGTTGGCCACCCCGGTGGTCGACCCCGACGCCGTGACGGTTCGGGTGCCTCCCGAGTTGCCGGGAGGCGAGTAGGTCACCGTGCCGGAGGTGGCGACGCCCGCCCCGAGCGTGACGCCCACGGGGTTGGTCGACCCGGACGAGGTTGTCAGGGTCACGGTGACCGACGCCTCGGTGAGCGAGTTGCCGAGATCGTCCGTCGCCCGCCGGGCGACGACGAACGTGACGTTGCTCCCGCGCGCCGTCGTCGTCGACGCCGTCGGCGAGTTCGCGGCACAGTTCTGTGACGTCCCGGAGCACGAGGTGAAGTAGAGCTGGCCCTGCGCCTTCGGGGCGACGACGACGTTGCCGCTCGTGGCATTCCGCCCGTTGGCGGCGACGGTCACGGTGATGTTCTGAGACCCGGCCCTGGTCGCCGTGACCGAGATGGTCGCAGCGCCGTTGGTGAAGGTGGCACTCGTCGGGACGGTCGGGGCGGTGCCGTTCGGGCTGCTCTGCAGGCCGGTGACCGTGATGGCCTGGGTGCCGGTGACGCCGGCGCCGTTGATCGTGACGGTGAACGCCGTGCCGGCCGTCGCGGATGCCGGGGCGGTCACGGTCATCGTGTTCTGCACCGTGACGGAGACCGAGCCGGTCGTCGTCGAGTTGCCGGCCACGTCGAGGACGACGGCCCGCAGGCTGTAGGCCCCGTCGGGGAAGCCGGTGGTGGTGACCCACGAGGTGGACCAGGTGGGAGTGCCCGGGGTGAGGACGGAGCCGAGGTTGGCCCATGCACCACTGCCCTGTTGGACCTGCGGCTGGACGCTGGCAACCCCGGACCCGCCGGTGTCGGCGGAGGTGCCGCTCACGGTCACGGAGCCCGAGACGGTGCTGCCGGCCGTCGGTGAGGTCACCGCGCCGGTCGGGGCTGACTTGTCGATCTGGAGGACGAAGGACTTCGGCGTCTCGAGATTGCCGGGGGTGTCGACCGAGAAGTAGCGCACCGTCGCGGACGCCGAGACGACGAACGGAGCGGTGTAGGCGGTCGAGGCCGTCGTCGGCGTCGACCCGTCCGTCGTGTAGTAGGTGGCGGCGACACCGGACGCGTCCGTGGCCGACAGCGTGACGGTGACGTTCGTGGAGTTCCAGCCAGCGGCGTTCGCGACCGGTGACCCGCTCGCGGTCGTGACCGGTGGGGTCGTGTCCCCCGAGGGGACGACGGCCGAGACCGACCTCGGCGCGGTGGACTCCCACGAGCTCCCGCTCAGCTGCGCGTACACGGCGTACGTGTTCGTCTGCCCCTGGACGGGGGCGGCGTCCGAGCACGAGCCGGACGAGCCGGACACGGTGCAGACGGTGGACGCGGTGGTCGGCGCGGTCCGGGCGACGCGGTACGCCGTGGGCGTCGGCCCGGTCGGCGGCGCGGTGATGGTGAAGGTCACGTTCGTCGCGGTCACCGCGGAGGTCGTGGTCCCCGGGGTCCCGAGCGTCCCGGCCGACGACACCCCGGTCGCTCCGGAGGACAGGACCGAGAAGAAGGC
Source organism: uncultured Actinomycetota bacterium (assembly GCA_963795035.1). GTDB lineage: Bacteria > Actinomycetota > Actinomycetes > Actinomycetales > Dermatophilaceae > Oryzobacter. The sequence goes on from CAWCFZ010000001.1 coordinate 106,044, forward strand.
CCACGCGGGCAGGGCCAGGAGCACCCCGGCCGCCAGGGCGAGGGCTGAACCGAGCGCGCCACGGCGGGCGGCGGTGAGCGTGCGGCCGGTCACGACGTCCTCCCGGACAGGGTGACGGGCAGGGTGAAGGTGGCGCCCTGGCACCCGCTCGCGGCGGTGGCGCCGAGGGTCACGGCGTTCGGCACGGTCAGTGTGGTCGTCGCACCGCCGGCGACGGTCAGGCTCGTCGCCGCGCTGACGGTGAGCGGAGGGCTGGTGCACGTGCCGACCGCCCCGGAGACCAAGACCGGGCGGGTCGTGTCGAGCTGGACGGAGGTGACGAGGACCGATCCGGCGTTGGGGTTGGTCACCGTGACGACGAGCGGCGCGGTGCCGCCCGGGACCAGCGCGGTGCCCGAAGGGGTCGCGGCGCTCGTCGTGAGCGCGACGGTGGTCCCCGTGCTCGCGCTCCCGGTGGCGCTCCCTGACGTGGTCCAGTGGGCGTACGCGACCCCGCCGCCGAGGACGGTCCCGCTGGTGAGGGCGCAGGCCGCGAGCAGCCGCGCCTTCCGCCGGGTCCGGCCGGCGGTCTGCTCGTAGGTCAGGCCGGCCGTCATTGGTTGGTCGCCGATCCGGTGTAGGCGAGGGAGACCGTGACGCCCTTGCAGACGTCCTGGTTGCCTGCCCGGTTGAGCATCGCGACCGTCGGCAGCGAGCTCTGAGGCACCCCGAGGGTGGACAGCGTGACGTTCTCGGCGCGCGCCGGGACGGTCAGCGGGTAGGAGCCGGCGTACTGCCGCACCGTGAAGTCGCTTGCGGTGCAGCCTGATCGGGAGGTCCCGGTGACGGTGACCCCGAGGTTGGTGATCCGGATCGGCTGGTTGTTCGGGTTGGAGACGGCCAGGTCGACCGGGCGGGGCACGATCCCCGGCCCGAGCGAGCCGACGACGTCGCCGGACAGCGAGAACGGCTTGGCGCTCAGCTTGTCGTCGACGACGAGCGACACCGTCGCCGTCGACGCGATGCCCGAGGTGCCGGTGCCCGTTACCGTGACGGAGATGGTCGACGACGGCGTCGCCGCGGACGTCGTCATGGTGAGGGTGGCCGCCACCGGGGACGCCGTGCCGGCCGGGATGCTCGTGGGCGAGAGGGCGGCGGAGACGCCGGCGGGGTAGGTGCCACCGGTCGTCAGCGTGATCGGTCCGCTATAGCCGTTGAGGCGGGACACCGACACGGCGTACGTGGCGGAGGACCCGGGGGCCACCGCGACCGAGCCGGGAGAGACGCCCACGGAGACGCCGGGAGAGGCGGGCGCGGAGACCACGACGGTGAGGTTCAGGGTCCGCTTCGTCGAGCCACTGGTCCCGGTGACCGTGAAGCCCTGGGACCCCAGCGGCGTCGAGGCCGTCGTGACGACGGTGAGGGTGCTCGACCCCGTCGCGGGACCCACGGCGACCGTCACGGGCGAGAAGCCCGCGGAGGAGCCGCCCGGAAGCTTGGCGGCGGTGAGGGTGACCTGGCCGGTGAACCCGTTGACCGGGCCGACGGAGAGGGTGAACGTCGCGGACTGGCCGCGCTGGACGCTCTGGCTGATCGGCTGGGAGGTGACCGTGAAGTCCTTCGCCGGCGCTGCGGCGAGGCTGACGTCCACTCCCGGGAGCCGGCCGAGCAGGAAGACCCCACAGAGCGCGACGAGCATGACCAGGGCTGCTGCCCGGGCTGCGACGCGAGTGCTCATGTGAGGTCCCCTGCGGTCGGCCGGTCACCCGGCGCGTGGATGGTCAGCGGTGCAGCGTCAGCTGGCGGTGTACGCGAAGGTGACCGTGGCGTCCTTGCAACCGTCCTGGTTCGATGCCTTGTTGTTGAACTTGAGCGTGTCGCCCGCAGTCGACAGCGAGGCACCGGCGGCCATGTCGGTGGCGGTCCACGTCATCGTGAAGGCACCGCTGGGCGGCAGCGGGTCCCCGTTGTAGGAGTAGTCCGTCGGGTCGCAGGCGCCCGTGGCACCGGAGGCCTGGTTCACCGTGGCGATACCCTTGACGAACTGGACGTACGCGCTGTTCTCGGCGTCGTTCGTGACTTGGACGACCAAGCTCTGCGGCTCGTCCCCGGGGAACATGTTGGTGACGGTGGTCGTCTGCTCGACCGTGAGGAGAGGAGCACCCTCGGAGGTGGTGGCCGCTCCGGTGCCCGTGCCGGTGGTGGTCCAATAGGCGTACGCGGCGGTGCCGCCACCGAGGAGGACGACGGTGAGTGCGGCAGTGGCCGCTGTCTGCTTCTTGCTGAATTTGCGCATGACGGTATAGCCCTTTCCCCTGCATGAGAAGACCGCCAAGGGACATGTGATTCGGCGGTTCGCAGCGAATCCTGCGCCGCCCTGACCTGCGGAAACATCAGCCGTTTGGCCGACTTGAATGGTCAACCATCGGCACATTCGGTCCGTTCGGCCCAGGGCGGGGGGACCGTTCGGAGGAGGCGGCGACCCGAAACCTGTGGCAGGTGTTTCCCCACGCGTCCCCTGGGGCCGAAGCCGCTCCTGGGGCGGGTGGGACGAGCAGCCGACAGGGGTCCTCAGGAGCCGTCGAGAGCCCGTGTCGGGCCTCAGTCGGGGAGCAGCGCGAAGGGAATCGCGCCGTCGGCGACGAGCACCGCCGGCCCCGCGAGCTCGACTCCGTGGTCGGCGAGCAGGCGGACCGTGAGCCGGCCGCCGGGGACGTCGACGGTCCACGTCGAGCCGGTGTCGAGTGACCCGGCCCAGAAGCTCGTGGCGATCGCCGCGGCACACGCCCCGGTTCCGCACGAGCGGGTCTCCCCCACGCCGCGCTCGTGGACGCGCATCGCGACGTGGCCCGGTCCGAGGGGGCGGACGAGCTCGACGTTCGTGCCGTGCGGCGGCCTGGGGTTCACCACGGGAGCGCGGTGCAGGTCCAGGCCGTCGAGGTCGAACTGCTCGGGCAGCGCGACGACGGTGTGCGGGTTGCCGAGGTCGACGGACAGGGCCGAGAACGGGTCGTCCTCGTCGCCGTCGTCGAGGACGACGAGGGCGTCGAAGCCCTGGCGCTCGGCGGCGTCGGGGTCGGCGAGGCGCCACGGGCCGAGGTCGACGGCGTACCCGTCCCCGTCGACGCGGACCTGCTTGACTCCCGCCCGCGTGGCGATCGCGAAGGTGTCGGCGGTCTCCAGGCCCTCACGGCGCAGGTAGGCCGCGAACACCCGCGTGCCGTTGCCGCACATCTCGGAGAGGCTGCCGTCGGCGTTGCGGTAGTCCATGAACCACTGCGCCGCGGGAGCCTGCGCGCGCACGGCGTCGTCATCGGCGGCCTGCGTGGGAACGACGCGGATGACCCCGTCGCCTCCGATGCCGGCGCGCCGGTCGGCCAGCGCGGCCGCGCGTGCGGTGGACAGCCCGAGAGCACCCTCGAGGTCGGGCACGAGCACGAAGTCGTTCTGCGTGCCGTGGCCCTTGGTGAAGGCGAGACGGTCAGCCATGCGGCCCATCGTCCCATCCTGCGCGGCGCAGCGACGACGCAGCCTCCTCGACGAGGCCGGTGACGCGGTCGACGAGAGCGTCGTCGAGGGCGTCGACCCACCGGACGCGCGGGTCGGCCCCGAACCACGACTCCTGGCGGCGCACGAGGCGCCGGGTGCGCAGTGCCGTCTCCGCCTCGGCGTCCTGCGCACTCATGACACCGTCGAGCACGGCGAGCGCCTGGGCGTACCCGACGGCCCGGCTCGCGGTCCGGCCCTCGCGCAGGCCCAGGTCGACGAGGTGACGTGCCTCCTCCAGCAGCCCGGCCTCGAACATCCGGCGGGTGCGCCGCCCGATGCGGCGGTCGAGCTCGTCACGGTCGACACGCAGCCCGACGATCACCGTGGGCCGGACGAGCTCACGGGTCGGCATCGTCGCGCTGAACGCACGCCCGGTGAGCGTGACGACCTCGAGGGCGCGCACGACCCGTCGGGCGTTGTTCGGCTCGATGGCGGCCGCGGCCGGCGGGTCGACGGCGCGCAGCTCGGCGAGGAGCACCGCGACACCCTCGCGCTCCAGCCGCCCCTCCAGGGCCCGGCGCACCACGGGGTCGGTCGGGGGGATCTCGAGCCGGTCGAGCGCAGCGCGCACGTAGAGCCCGGACCCGCCGACGACGAGCGGGAGTGCGCCGCGGGCCAGGACGGCCTCGACGTCGGAGCGCGCGTGCCCCTGGTAGGCCGCGACGGACGCCTCCTGGGTGACGTCGAGGACGTCGAGCTGGTGGTGCGGCACGCCGCGCCGCTCCACCAGCGGGATCTTCGCGGTCCCGATGTCCATCCCCCGGTACAGCTGGGAGGCGTCGGCTCCGACGACCTCACCCCCGAGCCGCTCGGCGAGGGCGACGGCCAGGTCGGACTTGCCCGTGGCGGTCGCCCCGACGACCCCGACGACGAGGCCGGAGCCGGGGCTCGTGGGTGGTCGGAGGGTCGGCTCCGGGAGGTCGGGGTCCACGTCAGTCGATGCGCTCACCCTCGGGGGTGTCGTCGTCGTGCCCGAACGGGTCGCTGTCCTCGCCGGGCATCCACGACTGGCCGGGCGCGCCCCAGCCGTTGGCCTTGACGGCCTTCTTCGCCTTCTTGGCCCACGGGCTGGCGAGCCGGTCGACGTAGAGGAACCCGTTGAGGTGGTCGTACTCGTGCTGGAGCATCCGGGCGAACCACCCCGTGGCCTCGTAGCGCAGCTCGCTGCCGTCGAGGGCGAGCCCGGTGAGTGTCGCGGTCTCTCCGCGCCGCAGCGGGAACGCCTCACCGGGCACCGACAGGCAGCCCTCGACCTCGTCGTGCGGGTCGGGCTCGCCCGCCACGGGCTTGCCCGACGTCAGGAACGGGTTGATGACGACGCCCCGCGGGGGGATGCCGTCGTCGTTCGCGAGCTGCCACGTGAAGATCCGCAGGCCCACCCCCACCTGGGGCGCCGCGAGGCCGACCCCGCGAGCGGCATCCATCGTCTCGAACATGTCGGCGACGAGCTCGCGCACGTCGTCGTCGATGACCTCGACGGGTCGGGCACGGTGGTGCAGGACGGGGTCGCCGGTGATGACGACGGGTCGAACGGTCATGGCCGCGATTGTTCCAGAGCGCCCACCCTTGCCAACGCGCGCCTCGTGGGCTGTGCTGGACGAGCGGGCCCGGAGCGTCCGGGCACCGGAACCAGGGAGTCACCATGGGCCTTCTCGACGACGCCAAGGCGAAGCTCGCGCAGCTCGCGCACGACAACCCCGACAAGGTCGAGAGCATCAGCGACCAGGTGATCGAGCGTGGCGGCGACGCCGTCGACCAGGTCACGGGCGGCAGGTACGCCGACCACGTCGACCAGGGACAGGCCAAGGCGGACGACGCCATCGGGCAGGATGACGCCATCGGGCAGGACGACGCCATCCGGCGGGACGACCCGATCAGCCGGGACGACGCCACCGGGCAGTGAGCGCCGGGCCCGACGCCACCGGCGGCTCGCCCGCCGGTGGCTCGGGCCCGAGCCCGGCCGTGCCGGATCCGCGCGGCCGGCGGACCTGAGCCGACCCGCTCACGGACCTGAGCCGACCCACCGACGCCACGGGTCGGCCATTCGGGTGACTTTCGCGTCAGGGCCGTTCCGGCGGTGTGTCGCGGTCCCCCGATCCTCTAGCGTCGGTCACGCAGGGGTTTTCTCGTAGTAAAGGAAACCCGACACCATGCCTCGACCACAGCCTGAGATCCCGTTCATCTCGGTCACCCCGTTCGACCCAGCACCCCTGTGGGCCGCGGCCCACCAGGTGCACACCGACGTCGTCATCCCGCTGCGGGTCAGACGGCGCGCCATGGTCGTCTCGGCGGGGGTCGCCGTGACCCTCCACGCGGCTGCCGCCCTCGCTCTCGACCTCTTCTGACCTGCTCCTCCCGACCTCGTCGAGTCGTCCGACCTCCTCGAGGGCCACCGCTCGTCCCGTCGTCCACTCACGTTCGGCCGAACGGCCACCGTGACGCCAGGACCCGGGCGGGCCCCGCGCCACACCCATACCTTTGAACTCTCGCCCCTCACGAAGGGAACTCCCGATGGCGCACTACCACTCCGGCCTTCCGCCGATGGACCTCGAACCGTTCGACCCGACCCCGCTGTGGGCCGCCACCAACTCGCCTCGCCGCGACAAGGACCTCCCCACCCGTGCCCTCGGCCGGCTGACGGCCCTGCGCGCCGGCGCTGCCCTCGTGCTGGTCGTCGCCCTCGGCGTCGCCGGTTTCCTGTTCTTCGGCTGAGCCTGCTCCTTCGGCTGAGCCTGCTGCTCGGCTGACTCAGGCGGAGCAGGCAGGCGCCGACACCGGCGCCGCCGCGGGAGTGCCCACCACGGGCATCCCGAGCGAGACCGGGGGCTTGCCCGCGACGGGGGCGTCCTGGAGGCGCTCCCACGCATCGCCGCCGGCGGTCCGCCGCACGGCGTAGGCACCACCGCGCACGCCGCTGTCGGCGACGAGGTGGTGGGGGGCGCCGTACGTGACACCGACGGTCACCGCGTCCCCGGGGCGGGGACGCTCGGCACCGTCCGGGATGCCGACGTGGACGAGGCGGTTGTCCCTCGCCCGGCCGCTGAGCCGCGCGGTCTCGCCGTCCTTGCGCCCCTCGCCGGGCGCGACGAGCACCTCGACCTCACGCCCCTCGATGGTGCGGTTCTCCGCCCAGGAGACCTCCTCCTGGAGGGCGATGAGCCGCTCGAAGCGCTCCTGCACCACGGCCTTGGGCACCTGGTCCGCCATCGTCGCGGCCGGGGTCCCGGCGCGGATGGAGTACTGGAAGGTGAAGGCGCTGGAGAAGCGCGAGGCCTCGACGACCCGCAGGGTCTCGGCGAAGTCCGCCTCGGTCTCCCCGGGGAACCCGACGATGAGGTCGGTCGTGATCGCCGCCTCGGGCATCGCGCTCCTCACCCGGTCGATGATCCCGAGGAAGCGCTCGCTGCGGTAGCTGCGCCGCATCGCCTTCAACACCCGGTCGGAGCCGGACTGCAGCGGCATGTGCAGGCTCGGCATGACGTTGGGCGTCTGCGCCATCGCCTCGATGACGTCGTCGGTGAACGCCGCCGGGTGCGGGCTCGTGAAGCGGACGCGCTCGAGCCCATCGACCTCACCGCAGGCGCGCAGGAGCTTGCCGAACGCGAGCCGGTCGCCGAACTCGACGCCATAGGTGTTGACGTTCTGGCCGAGCAGGGTGACCTCGACGACGCCCTGCGCGACGAGGGCCTCGATCTCGGCGAGGACGTCCCCGGGTCGGCGGTCCTGCTCCGTGCCGCGCAGGCTCGGCACGATGCAGAACGTGCAGGTGTTGTTGCAGCCCACCGAGATCGAGACCCACCCGGCGAAGGCCGAGTCGCGACGGGTGGGCAAGGTCGACGGGAAGGTCTCGAGGGACTCGAGGATCTCGACCTCGGCGCGCTTGTTGTGGCGGGCCCGGTCGAGCAGCGCGGGGAGGCTGCCGATGTTGTGGGTCCCGAAGACGACGTCGACCCACGGGGCCCGCGTGACGATGCTCTCGCGGTCCTTCTGCGCCAGACACCCGCCGACGGCGATCTGCAGGTCGGGGTTCGCGGTCTTCGCGGGGCGCAGCTGGCCCAGGTTGCCGTACAGCTTGTTGTCGGCGTTCTCGCGCACGGCGCAGGTGTTGAACACCACGACGTCGGCGACGGCGGCCCGTTCGGACACCGGCACGCTCGCGAGGTCGACGTACCCGGCGGTCTCGAGCAGGCCCGAGAGCCGCTCGGAGTCGTGCACGTTCATCTGGCACCCGTGGGTGCGCACGTCATAGGTCTTCGCTGCAGTCATGGCGTGTCAAGGGTACGCGGCGGCGGGCCGGACCCGGTCACGCCGCAGTGGTCCACCGTCGTCGCCGGCGGGCCGTCAGGCGAGGCGGGTGACCGTGACGTCGACGGAGAGGGTGGCGCTGGCCCTGCCCGAGTAGATGCCCTTGAAGGGCGGAACGTCCTTGTAGTCCCGGCCACGGGCGACGACGACGTGCTCCACGCCCACGAGCGTGCCGTTCGTCGGGTCGGCCGCAACCCACGCGTCGTCCCAGAACTCGATCCAGGCGTGGCTCTCGCCGGAGGCGGAGCCGCCGACCGCGAGGTCGCGCTCCGGCACGAGGTACCCGGAGACGTAGCGCGCGGGGAGGCCGAGCATGCGCAGCGCCCCGATGGTGATGTGGGCGAAGTCCTGGCACACGCCGGCGCGTTCCTCCCACGCCTCCTCGCCGCGGCTGCGGACCCCGGTGGCTCCGGGCCTGTACTCCATCTCCTCGCGAACCCGGCGGCACACCGCGTCGGCGGCGGCGCGAGGCGTCGGCTGCCTGCGGGCCTCGTCGACGAGGTCCGTGACCCCGGTACCCGGGCGGGTCAGCGTCGAGAGCATGAGCCACTCGTACAGCCGGTCCTGGACCGCCGGGCCGTGGACGGACGCCCAGTCGGCGGTGTGGTCGGGCTGGTCGACCACGGTCTTCTCGACGGTCGAGATGGCCTCGATGTCGAGGTTCTCGTGCGCGGAGAGGCTCTCCATCGCCATGACATGGGTGCCCCAGTGGTCGCGGTAGACGGTGCTCCACGTCATCGGACGGATCCGGATGCGGTTCTCGAGCGTGGTCTGGCCCGGCTCGTTCAGCGGCGTCATCCTCAGCTCGTTGTGCGCGAAGCGGACCGGGCCGTCGTACGCGAAGGCGGTGTTGTGGACGATGCGGTAGCGACGCACTCTCAGATCCTGTCGCTCGTCCAGGTGGGCGGCGGGCCGGACTGGAAGTAGCGGCTCGCGATGGACGTCGACGCCGCCGTGACGGCCAGCTGCACCCGCAGCATCTGGGCCGGCAGGTCGGCGACGACGTCCGCGGTGTTGCGGTACTCGAGCGAGGTGCGGATGCGGCCCAGCTGCCGCCGGGCCTCGTCCGCCACCCCGATGCGGTCGTCCTGGGCCGGAGCCAGGGCCTCGAGCCGCCGCTCCGCCTCGGCGAGCGAGAAGAAGACCGACCGCGGGAACTCGCGGTCCAGCACGAGGAAGGCCGCGGCACTGTCGTCGGACAGCAGACCCCGGTGGCTGCGCATCAGCGCCTGCTGCGCACCACAGCTGGAGAGCACGACGGGCCACGGCGCCCCACCGGACAGGCCTCCCGTGGCGACGAGCCGGGCGGTCATGTCGGCACGCTCCAGGCTGCGCCCGAGGACGAGGAAGTCCCAGGCCTCGTCGTGCGACATCGAGGAGTCGGCGATGCCGGAGACCAGGGCGGCCCGCTCGCGCACCCACGACAGGTGGCGCTCGGTGACGACCGCGTGGTCGAACCCGTTCCAGCGGTGCCACGTGGTGTTGATGCCCTCCCAGAGCTCGGTCGAGAGGGTCTCGCGGGCCCGGCGGGCGTTCTCGCGCGCCGAGAACCAGGAGCCGCTGATCGAGCTGGAGTTGGCGCGGTCGAACACCAGGCAGGCCCCGACGTCCTCGAAGGTGGTCTCGGCCTGGGCGGGGATGCCCATGATGATCGAGAGGACGGTGTGTGAGGCCAGGGCCTCGTCGGTCCCCGGGTCCTCCAGGAGCTGAAGGCGCAGGACGTCGACGATCCGGGCCGTGCCGTCGGCGCGCTCGGTGTAGCGGCCGATCCAGAAGAGCGACTCCGCGATCCGGCTCAGCACCGGCGCTCACCTGCCTGCGTCGAGGGTGACGCCGCACGCCGTCTCCCCTGCTGCTCCTGCTGCTCCTGCTGCTGCTGCTGCTGCTCCTGCTGCTGCTGCTGCTGCTGCTGCTGTTGCTGCTGTTGCTGCTGTTGCTGCTGTTGGGCGCGCGCGCTGTCCTGGATCGACGCCATCGGGGCGCTCATGACGACGATCTCACGGTTCTGCGACGACGCCTCGGCGGTCGGGGGGCCCGGGGAGCGACGATCCGAGAGCACCCAGGTGTCCTTGGAGCCACCGCCCTGGCTGGAGTTGACGACGAGCTCACCCTCCGGGAGGGCCACCCGGGTCAGGCCGCCGGGGAGGACCCGCACCCGCTCGCCGTCGTTGACGGCGAACGGCCGCAGGTCGACGTGCCTCGGGGCGAGCGCACCGTCGATGAAGGTGGGGACCGTCGAGAGCTGGACGACCGGTTGGGCGATCCAGCCGCGGGGGTCCTCGGCGAGGGTCGTGCGCAGCCGGTCCAGGGTGGCCCCGTCCGCAGCGGGGCCGACGACCAGGCCCTTCCCGCCCGACCCGTCGACCGGCTTGACGACCATCTCGTCGAGGTGGTCCAGCACGTGCTGCAGCGCCTCAGCGCCGTCGGCGCACCGGAAGGTCTCGACGTTCGGGAGGATCGGGTCCTCGTCGAGGTAGAAGCGGATGAGCTCCGGCAGGTACGAGTAGATGAGCTTGTCGTCGGCGACGCCGTTGCCCACGGCGTTCGCGACGGTGACCCGCCCCGACCGCATCGCCGACGCGAGCCCGGCGACACCCAGCATCGAGTCCCCGCGGAAGTGCACGGGGTCGATGAACTCGTCGTCGACCCGTCGGTAGATGACGTCCACCGGCCGGTCGCCGGTCGTCGTGCGCATCCGGACCTGCCCGCCGACACAGACCAGGTCGCGACCCTCGACGAGCTCGACGCCCATCATGCGGGCGAGGAGCGAGTGCTCGAAGTACGCGGAGTTGAAGACACCGGGGGTGAGGACGACGACCGTCGGATCCGTCGCCGCGTCCGGGGCGGCCGCCCGCAGCGCCGCGAGCAGCATCCGCGGGTAGTCGTTGATCGGGCGGATCCGCATCGTCGCGAACGCCTCGGGGAAGACGTTGGCCATCGCCCGACGGTTCGCGATGACGTAGCTGACCCCCGAGGGGACGCGCACGTTGTCCTCCAGGACCCGGAACGTGCCCTGCTCGTCGCGGACGAGGTCGACCCCGGCGACGTGCACGCGCACCCCGTTCGCCGGTCGGATTCCCGTCACCGCGCGGTGGAAGTGGTTCGAGCTCGCGATGAGGCGCCACGGGACGATGCCCTCGTGGACGGCTCGCGGGATCTCGCCCTCACGCGAGTAGATGTCGTCGAGGAAGGCCTCGAGCGCCGTGACGCGCTGCGAGACCCCGGACTCGATGGTCTGCCACTCGTGCGCCGAGATGACCCGCGGGACCGCATCGAGGGGGAAGGGGCGTTCCTCGCCCGCGTAGTCGAAGGTCACGCCCTGGTCGAGGTAGGAGCGGGCGAGGATGTCCGCGCGCTCCTTGAGGGTCGCTCCGGTCATCGAGTGCAGGGTGCGGAAGACGGCCTTGTAGGGGGTCCTCGGCTCTCCCGGGGCCTGCAGCATCTCGTCCCAGGCGGCCCCGAGGCGGTAGTCCTCGAACAGGCTGCCCTCCCGGTCGGTGGTCGGCCGCTCACTCACCCCACGAAACCTATGGGTCGACCGTGACGTTGTCATCACCACGTGGTGTCCGGGGTGTTACGCGGCACCCGGGCTCCTGGGCCGCGATCGGGCCTGACAGGCTGGAACCCACCACTTCGCGGGACTCATCCACACGGGAGGCCGTCGTGCGCACGCTGCTCAACATCATCTGGTTCGTCTTCGGCGGGTTCTGGCTCGCCGCAGGCTACGCCCTCGTCGGCGTCGTGTTCTTCGTCCTCATCGTGACGATCCCGCTCGGCGTGGCGTCGTTCCGGATGGCGAGCTACTGCCTGTGGCCGTTCGGTCGGGCCGTCGTCGACAAGCCGGGGTCGGGCGCGGGGTCGACGGTCCTCAACCTCGTGTGGATCCTGCTCGCGGGGTGGTGGCTCGCCCTCGGGCACCTCACGACGGCCGTCGCGCAGGCGATCACGATCATCGGCATCCCGCTGGCCATCGCCAACCTCAAGCTGATCCCGGTCTCGCTGGTGCCGTACGGCAAGGACATCGTGCCCAGCGACTCGATCCCGGCCGGCCGCCGCCCCCTGCACTCGTTCTGACCTGCGAGCCGGGTCAGTCGCGCTGGTGCTCGGGGGCCTCGCGCACGGCCTCGCGCACGACGCGCATCGCCAGCTCGGACCCGTACCCCTTGCGGGCGAGCATCCCGGCCAGGCGGCGGGTCTGCACGACGGGCTCGAGCCCGTGCATCGAGCGCATCCTCTTCGCGACGAGCTGGCGGGCCCTCTCCTCCTCCTCGGCCGGGTCGACCTCGTCGAGGGCGGCGCGGGCCGTCTCGTCGTCGACCCCCTTGCGCCGCAGCTCCTGGGCCAGGGCCCGACGGGCCAGCCCGCGCCCGGCCTGCTGGGAGCGCACGAGCATCCCGGCGTAGGCCTCGTCGTCGACGAGGCCGACCTCCTCCATGCGGTCGAGCACCGCGGCGGCGACGTCGTCGGGGCACTCCTTGCGCCGCAGCACCGCCTCGAGCTGGGAGCGTGAGCGCGGCGCGGCCGTCAGCTGGCGCAGGACGATCTGGCGGGCCCAGTCGTGGGGGTCGACCGCCTCCCCACGGGTGCGCGGGTCGGCCTCGGGGTCCGGGGGCATGACCGGGGCGCGCCGACGGGACCGCCGGCCCGAGGGGTCAGGGCCCGAGGGGTTCGGGTGCGACGACCCCACCGCCCAGTCGGGCGGTGGGGTCGTCGAGTCGGCGAACGGCATGAGGGAGGGCTCAGAAGTCGACGGGGACCTCGGCCACGACGGGCCTGTCGACGCGCGGCCCGATGCCGAGCTTGTCCTTGATCTTCCTCTCGAGCTCGTCGGCGAGGTCGGGGTTGTCCTTGAGGAAGGCGCGGGCGTTCTCCTTGCCCTGGCCGAGCTGGTCGCCGTCCATGGTGTACCAGGCCCCGGCCTTGCGGACGAAGCCCTCCTCGACGCCCATGTCGATGAGGCCGCCCTCGCGGGAGATGCCCTGGCCGTAGAGGATGTCGAACTCGGCCTGCTTGAACGGCGGGCTCACCTTGTTCTTGACGACCTTGCAGCGGGTCCGGTTGCCGACCGCGTCGGTGCCGTCCTTGAGGGTCTCGATGCGCCGCACGTCGAGGCGGACCGAGGCGTAGAACTTCAGCGCCTTGCCACCGGTCGTCGTCTCCGGCGAGCCGAACATGACGCCGATCTTCTCGCGCAGCTGGTTGATGAAGATCGCCGTGGTGCCGGTGGTGTTGAGGGCACCGGTGATCTTGCGCAGAGCCTGCGACATGAGGCGGGCCTGGAGGCCGACGTGGCTGTCGCCCATCTCGCCCTCGATCTCCGCGCGCGGCACGAGCGCCGCGACGGAGTCGATGACGATGATGTCGAGGGCGCCGGAACGGATGAGCATGTCGGCGATCTCGAGCGCCTGCTCCCCCGTGTCGGGCTGGGAGACGAGCAGTGCGTCGGTGTCGACGCCCAGGGCCTTGGCGTACTCGGGGTCGAGCGCGTGCTCGGCGTCGATGAAGGCGGCGATCCCGCCGGCCTTCTGCGCGTTGGCGACGGCGTGCAGCGCCACGGTCGTCTTGCCCGAGCTCTCCGGGCCGTAGATCTCGACGACGCGGCCGCGGGGCAGCCCGCCGATGCCGAGCGCGACGTCGAGGGCGATCGAACCGGTCGGGATGACCTCGATCGGCGGGCGGACGTCGTCGCCCAGGCGCATGACGGCACCCTTGCCGTGCTGCTTCTCGATCTGGGCCATCACCGAGGAGAGGGCCTTGTCCTTCTCGGTCCCGTTGGCCGCGGCCACCGGGTTGGGCATCACGCTTCCGCGAGCGCTACCAGCCATGTCACACCTGTTCTTCCTCTTCGTGCAGCGAGCGCGCCCACCGGCGACCAACCCGCGCGGTCGGACTTCTCGCGTGGTCTGGTCAGACGCTAGGTGGCGGCACCGACACCGGTCACGGGCTGCCGTGGGCCTGTGGACGAGTGCTGCCGGGGACGCCACCTGTGGACGACGGTAGCCGAACACGTGTTCGACAGCCCGGATTGCCCCGCGACACGCCGGGCCGGTGTGGTCGAATCGCTGGGTGCCCTCCGCCGCCGGCCACGACCGGCCGCTCTCCACCCGCCGCCGCCTCACGCTGACGAGGACGCTGCCGGGCCTGACCTCGCTGCGGCACTACGAGCGCCCGTGGCTGCGCGGCGACCTCGTGGCGGGGGTGACGGTCGCCGCCTACCTCGTCCCGCAGGTCATGGCGTACGCCCAGATCGCCGGGCTGCCGCCGGCCACCGGCCTCCTGGCGATCATCGCCCCCACCCTCGTCTACGCGCTGCTCGGCTCCTCCCGCCAGCTCTCCGTGGGCCCCGAGTCGACGACCGCCCTCATGACCGCCACGGCGATCGCGGCCCTGGGCGTCAGCGGGCCCGACGAGTACGCGGCCCTGGCCGCCGCCCTGGCCGTCGTCACCGGGCTGCTGTGCGTCGTGGGCTGGTTCCTCGGCCTGGGCTTCCTGGCCGACCTGCTGTCCAAGCCCGTGCTCGTCGGCTACCTCGCGGGCGTCGCGGTCCTCATGGTCGTGAGCCAGCTCGACACCCTCACGGGCATCCCCGTCGGCGACGGCTCGCTGCCCGAGCAGGTGTGGGACGTCGCCCGCAACGCCGGGTCGTCCCACGTCCCGACCCTGGCCCTCGGCGCCACCCTGCTCGTCCTGCTCCTGCTCGCCTCCCGACGGTGGCCGCGGCTGCCGACGCCGCTGTTCGCCGTCCTCCTCGGCGCTGGCGCGGTGGCGGTCCTCGGGCTGCGCGCGCGGGGCGTGGAGACCGTCGGCGCCCTGCCGCGGACCCTCCCGGCGCTCACCCTCCCCGACCTCTCCCCCGGGTCGGTCCTCGCGATGCTCGGGCCGGCCCTCGGCATCGCCGTCGTCGCGTACTCCGACAACGTCCTCACCGCGCGCGCGTTCGCCGACCGCAGGGGCGAGCGGATCGACGCCGACCAGGAGTTCCTCGCCCTGGGCGCCGCCAACGTCGCCGGTGGGCTGCTGTCGGGGTTCCCCGTGAGCAGCAGCGGCAGCCGGACGGCCATCGGGGACTCGATGGGCAGCCGCACCCAGCTCGCCTCGCTCGTGACGCTCGCGACGGTCCTCGTCGCGGTCCTCGCCCTGGGGCCGGTCATCGCGGCCTTCCCCCAGGCCGCCCTGGGGGCCCTCGTCGTCTACGCCGCCGTCCGCCTCGTCGACGTCGCCGAGATCCGCAGGGTCGCCCGCTTCCGGCGCAGCGAGCTCGTCCTGCTCGTCGCGACGACGCTGGGCGTGTTCGTCCTCGGCGCGCTCTACGGCATCCTCCTGGCGGTCGCGCTCTCGCTCGGCGACCTGCTGCGCCGGGTCGCCCGCCCCCACGACGGCGTGCTCGGCTACGTCCCGGGGCTCGCGGGGATGCACGACGTCGACGACTACCCGAGCGCGCGCCAGGTGCCCGGGCTCGTGGTGTACCGGTACGACTCCCCCCTGTTCTTCGCCAACGCCGAGGACTTCCACGAGCGAGCCACCGCCTCCGTCGACGAGGCCCACGACGCCGTCGAGTGGCTCGTCCTCAACGCCGAGGCCGTGGTCGAGGTCGACCTCACGAGCCTGGACGCCCTCGATCGCCTCCGCCGTGAGATGGAGCAGCGCGGCGTCGTCCTCGCGCTCGCCCGCGTCAAGCAGGACCTGCTCGACGACCTGATCGCCATGGGCCTGGTCGACGCCATCGGCACCGACCGGATCTTCCCGACCCTGCCCACGGCCGTCGAGGGCTACCTCGACTGGCACGCGGCCGAGCACGGCCGGCCCCACCCGTTCCGGCGCCCCGGCGCCCCCTGAGGCGCTCAGGCCCCGACGGCCTCCGGGACCCCCCACATCGAGGCCACGTGGCGCACGTCGGTGCCGCAGCACCCGCCGACCACCCGCAGCCGGGGCAGGAGGAGCGAGAGGTCGCCCTGGTCGTTCGCGAGCTGTTCGGGGTCGCCGTCGTCGAGGTCGTCGGCCTCGTCGAGCTCGGCGTGGCTGCGCGTGGAGGCGTTGACCCGGGTCCCGAGGAGGCGCTCCTGCCAGGCCCCGCCGTCGAGCCCCGCCCTGACGTGCGCGGGGTGGGCGCAGTTGACGAGGAAGTGCTCGGGCGCGGCCGCGGCGTCGACCGCGGCCACGGCCTGTGCGAGCGTGGACCCGTCCGGCAGCCGTCCGTCGGTCTCCACGGTGAACGAGACCGCCACGGGCACCCCGGCGTCCCGGGCCGCGAGGACGACCCCGACCGCCTCGGCAGCGGTCGTCAGGGTGTAGGCCACGACGAGGTCGACCCCGGCCTCGGCGAGCGCGCTGATCGCGACCGCGTGGTAGTCGCGGGCCTTCTCGGGCCGCGGGGCCTCCCCCACGACGTACCCGTCACCGCGCGGGCCCAGCGTCCCGCCCACGAGGACGGCCGGCACGTCGTCGGCGTACCGCCGGGCCAGCGTGCGGGCGAACACGACCGAGTCGCGGCACACCCGGGCCAGGTCACGGGCCCCGTAGCCGACCCGAGCCGCCCAGTCGGGGTTGGCCCGCCAGGTCGGGGTCTCGACGAGCAGGCCGGCCGAGGCCGCCGCCGCGACCGCCGCGAACCCGTCGAAGTAGCTCGCGAGCAGGACCCGCCCGGTGTGGTCGTCGAGGAGGGGGAAGGCGGCGAACTCGGGCAGGTCGACCCCGTGGTGGTGGATGAGGTCGGTCTCCAGGCCACCGTCGGTGACGAACCCCGGGAGGTCGGGGTCGTGCAGCGCGAGGAACGCCCCACTGGTGGCCATGGCGCCATCGTCCTCCGGCGACGCGCACGGTGTCGAGACGTTCCCCGACGTCGTCGAACCTCAGGTGAGGAGGAGCTTCTCGATGCGCCGCGAGGCCCCGACGATCCCGATGACGGCGAGCGCGAGCAGGACGCCGACGTGGACGAGCAGCCCCCAGCCGACCTCGCCGAGCATGAGCTCGCGGACGAGGGTGACCCCGTGGTAGAGCGGGGTCAGCTCGACGAGCCAGCGCGTGGACTCGGGGTAGAGCGACAGGGGGAAGAACGTCGCCGAGAAGAGGAACATCGGCTGGGCGACGAGGGTGACGTACTCGAAGTGCTGCCACGACGACATGTACGTCGTCGCGAACATCCCGATGGCGCTGAAGGACAGCCCGATGAGGACGGCCGCGGGCAGGGCGAGCACCGCCCACCAGGAGTGGACCATCCCCGCGGCGACGGCGACGACGAGGAACATCGCCGAGTACACGCTGCCGCGCAGCGTCGCCCAGGTGATCTCCCCCAGCGCGATGTCGCGGGGCCCGACCGGGGTGGCGAGCATGGCGTCGTAGAGCTTCTGGTAGCGCATCTTGAAGAACACGTTGAAGGTGCTGTCGAAGATCGCGCCGTTCATCGCGGAGGTCGCGAGCAGGGCTGGGGCCACGAACGCCGCGTAGGGCACCACCGAGCCCTGGTCGGTGGTGACGTTCCCGATGAGCGCGCCCAGGCCCACCCCGAGGGAGAACAGGTAGAAGACCGGCTCGATGAAGCCGCTGACGAACAGCGGCCACACGCGGCGGAAGGCCGTGAAGTTGCGGGCCACGACGTACCGCGCCAGGCCGGCACCGGCCGGGAAGGGCAGCGCGCGCGAGCCCCTGACCGCCGTGTCGAGGGCGCTCACCGGCGCAGCCTCCTCGTGAACCGGCTGAGCGCGAAGAACCAGCCGGCGACGAGCCACACCCCGATGACGCCGAGGTGCACGAGCCACATGGCGCCCGGCGCCGTCCCCGACGCGACGTCGCGGCAGAGCTCGACGCCGTTCCAGAGCGGGGTCAGCCACGCCACGACCTGCAGGGCCGAGGGCATCGTCTCGAGCGGGAAGAACACGCCGGAGAAGAGCATGAGGGGGGTCATGACGAAGCGGTTGAGCGCCCCGAAGCCGGTGTCGGTGTCGAGCGAGGCCGACAGCCCGAAGGTCGGCACGGCGAAGGCCATGCCCGTGAGGGTCGCCAGCGGGATCGCGGCGAGGACCCACCAGGAGGTGAACGCCCCGAACAGGGCCGCGACGCCGACGAAGATCGTCGTGGCGGTGGCCATGTGGAACGCGACGACGAGCAGGTGGCCGCCGAGGACCTCGACGACCCGCAGCGGCGTCGCGAGCATGCCGGCGTACATCTGGTTCCACTTCAGGAAGCTCATGACCGCGTAGGTCGACTCGGCGAACGCGAGCCACAGGGCCTGGCTCGCCACCAGCCCCGGCGTCACGTACTGCAGGTACGGCACGCCCCCGATGCCCCCGGCGCCCCGGTCGACGAGCGTCCCGATGCCCACGCCCATCGCGAGCAGGAAGAACAGCGGGGTGAGGAAGCGCCCGATGATCGAGCCCTTCCACGTCCTGCGGTAGACGAGGAGGTGGTGGCCCGTGACGGCGACCATCCGCTCGCCCGGCGACAGGGCGGGCCGCGGTCCCGGGGCGAGGCGGCCGCTCGCGCCCGCGATCGTCGTGGGGCGGATGGGGGTCGACATCAGTCGACGAGGGTGCGGCCGGTGAGGAAGAGGAAGACGTCCTCGAGGCTCGAGCGGCGCACGAGCGAGGACAGCGGGGCCACGCCGCGGCCGTGGATCTCGGCGAGCGCGGCATCCCCGTCCTCGGTGTAGACGAGGAGGCGGTCGGGCAGCACCTCGAGGCGCTTGCCGACGCCGTCGACCTGCACGATGTTCCGCTCCTGCTCGTCGGGGTCGAAGCGGAGCTCGACGACCTCGCGGGTCGCGTAGTCGGTGATGAGCTCGCGCGGGCTGCCCTCGGCGACGATGCGGCCGTGGTCCATGACGACGAGGCGGTCGCACAGCTGCTCGGCCTCGTCCATGTAGTGCGTCGTGATGATGAGGGTGACCCCGGTGCGCTTGAGCCGGAACAGCCGGTCCCACAGGACGTGGCGCGCCTGGGGGTCCAGGCCGGTCGTCGGCTCGTCGAGGAGCAGCACCTCGGGGTTGTTCATGAGGGAGCGCGCGATGGTGAGGCGGCGCTTCATCCCGCCCGACAGCGGCTCGACCCGCTCGTGGCGGCGCTCGGTGAGCTGGGCGAAGTCGAGCAGCTCGTCGGCGCGGTCGCGGACCTCGGAGCGGGACAGGCCGAAGAAGCGGCCGTAGACCCAGAGGTTCTCCTCGACCGACAGGTCCTCGTCGAGGATGTCCTTCTGCGGACACACCCCGAGGCGGGAGCGGATCGCCGGGCCGTCGGTGGCGGGGTCCATGCCGAGGATGGACAGCTCGCCCTCGGTCACCGGGGAGACGCAGCCGACCATCCGCATCGTCGAGGACTTCCCGGCCCCGTTGGGGCCGAGGAACCCGAAGGCCTCCCCGCGGCGGACCTCGACGTCGATGCCGTCGACCGCGGTGAAGTCGCCGAAGCGCTTCGTCAGCCCGCGGGCACGCAGCAGGACGTCGTCGTTCACGCCCGTGACGCTAGAGGAATTCCGGTGCGACCACACCTTGGGGGCCTCCCGGTGTCCGAAAGGTGCCAGCCGCCGGCCGGGTGCGATGTGAGCGCTCTCAGGGGCGCCGGGGTTCCTGGCGCCCGCGGCGACGTTCCTCGGGGACGTCCATGGCGGCGCACAGGGCCAGCCAGACCTCCTTGGGGCGCGCCCCGGACTCCAGCGCCTCGAGCGCCGTGCGCCCGCCGAGCTCACCCATGACGTGCGAGCGCGCGAGCGACCCGGCGTAGGCCGCGCCGAACTCGTCCTCCATCCGGGACCAGAACTCCGAGAGACGCACGCCGGGGACGGTACACGCAGCCGTGCGGGGCACGCGCCCGCGGGCGGCATACTGGCGCCATGCGCCTGATCACCGCCGCTGAGGTGCCCACCTCGCTCGCCCGCGTCCACGAGCCCACCGAGCCCCCGGTCCGCGTCGGCCTCGTCCAGCACGCCTTCGACGACGACCCCGACCGCCTGCGCGCCACGCTCCTCGACGGCGTCTCCACGGCGGCCGACGCGGGGGCCCGCGTCGTCTTCCTCCCCGAGCTCACCCTGTCGCGCTACCCCGCCGACTCCCTGCCGTCGGGCCGCCCCGACGCGACGGCCGAGCCGCTCGAGGACGGCCCGACGACGGCGTTCGCCCGCGAGGCCGCCGCCGCCACCGGCGTCCACGTCCACGCGAGCCTGTTCGAGAAGGCACCGGCGGTCGACGGCACCGACGACGGGCTGGGCTTCAACACGGCCGTCCTCGTCGCGCCCGACGGCTCCCTCGTGGGCCGCACCCGCAAGACGCACATCCCGGTGACCGCGGGGTACTACGAGGACCGGTACTTCCGGCAGGGCCCCGCCGACGGCGCGTACCCCGTCCACGACGTCGCCGCCCTCGGGATGCGGCTCGGCCTCCCCACGTGCTGGGACGAGTGGTTCCCCGAGGTGGCGCGCGCCTACAGCCTGGGCGGCGCGCAGGTGCTCGTGTACCCCACGGCCATCGGCTCCGAGCCCGACCACCCGGACTTCGACACCCAGCCGCTGTGGGAGCACACGATCGTCGGGCACGCCATCGCGAACGGCGTGTTCGTCGTCGTCCCGAACCGCTACGGCACCGAGGGGCTCATCACCTTCTACGGCAGCTCGTTCATCGCCGACCCGTACGGCCGCGTCCTCGTGCGGGCGCCGCGCGACGAGGCCGCGGTCCTCGTCGCCGACCTCGACCTCGCCCAGCGCCGCGACTGGCTCGACCTCTTCCCCTTCCTTCAGACGCGACGTCCCGACTCGTACGCGGTGCTCGCCGAGCCGGTGCGCCCCGAGCACCGCCGGGAGGGCTGAGCCGTGGCCGCCGGGCCGTGGCGGATGCCGCCCGAGTGGGCGCCGCACGACCGCACCTGGATGGCCTGGCCGTCGGCCGGGTACACGCTCGGCGACACCGAGCAGGAGGCCGACGTCGCGCGCGGCACGTGGGCCGCGGTGGCGCGCGCCGTCGCGGGGTTCGAGCCGGTCGTCCTCGTCGCCGACCCGTCGGCCGCGGCGACCGCCCGTGAGTGGGTGGGGCGCGGCGCGGCGACCGCCCACGGCATCGAGGTCGTTCAGGCCCCGCTCGACGACGCGTGGATGCGCGACATCGGACCCACCTTCGTCGTGGGTGCGGACGGCACCCTCGGTGCGGTCGACTGGGTGTTCAACGGCTGGGGCGGCCAGGCGTGGGCGACGTGGGAGCACGACGCCCGGGTCGGAAGCTTCGTCGCCGGGCGGGCGGGGGCGACCCGGGTCGGGTCCGAGCTGGTCAACGAGGGCGGCGGCATCCACGTCGACGGCCTGGGCACCGTGCTGCTCACCGAGACCGTCCAGCTCGACCCCGGCCGCAACCCCGGGCTCACCCGCGCCGACGTCGAGGCCGAGCTGGCCCGCACCATCGGCGCGACGACCTTCCTCTGGCTGCCGCGCGGGCTGACCCGCGACTACGACGAGTTCGGCACCAGGGGCCACGTCGACATCGTCGCCACCTTCTCCTCGCCGGGCACCGTCCTGCTCCACTGGCAGGGCGACCCGGCTCACCCGGACCACGAGGTGAGCCGCGAGCTGGAGGGGCTGCTCTCCTCCTCCCGCGACGCCGGGGGCCGGGCCCTGGAGGTGGTGCGGGTCCCCGCCCCGAAGACCCTCGAGGACGGGGAGGGGTGGGTCGACTGGTCCTACATCAACCACCTCGTCGTCAACGACGGCGTCGTGGCCTGCACCTACGAGGACCCCCAGGACGCCGACTCGCTGGCCGTCCTCGGGCGCGCCCACGCCGGGCGCCGGGTCGTGGGGGTCGACGCCCGGCCGCTGTTCGACCGGGGCGGCGGCATCCACTGCATCACCCAGCAGCAGCCCACCGTCCCCGAGCCTGCTCGCTAGCCTCGTCCGAACGGCCCCCCCGGCGGCGGAAGCCCGGCGCGCTCTCGCGCGCGGCTGATACATAGTGACGGTGACGAGCACGCTGTTCCGGGTCGGGACGTGGAACCTCGACGGCCGCTGGGACGACCGCTACGAGGCCGCGATGTCAAAGGTGAACGCCGACGTCTGGCTGCTCACCGAGGTCCCCGAGGTCGCGGTCCCACCCGGCTACCTCCCCTACTGGTCCGCGGGGCCGGTCCTCGCCGGACGCCACTGGGCGGCCGTGCTCGTGCGCGACACCGCCAGGGTCGTCGCGCGCTGGGACGGCGACCTGCACCCCGCGAGCGCCGCCGCCGTCGTCGGTGGGTTCGTCTTCTGCTCCTCGGTGCTGCCGTGGCGCTCGTGCGGGCGCGACGAGCCGTGGGAGGGCACGACGACGGCCGAGAAGACCGCGGCCGCGACCCGGCGGCTCGCCGGTTCGCTCCCCCGCGGCGCGACGGTCTGGGGCGGGAACTGGAACCACGCCTTCCGTGGACCCGAGCGGGCGGGGAGCGTCGAGGGGCGCGAGCACGTGCGCGACGCGGTGGAGAAGCTCGACCTGCGCGTCGTGACGCAGGAGTGCCCCCACCGCCTCGAGGGCCTGTCCACGGTCGACCACGTCGCCGTCCCGGCCCAGGCCTCGGTGAAGACGGTCCGCCGGGTCGAGATGAAGGCCTCACGGCGGCACCTGTCGGACCACGACGCGTACATCGTCGACGTCCGGCTCGGCAGCATCCGCCGCCGACGCTGAGCCCCCGCACCGCCGAGCCCCCGCACCGCTGAGCGCGGCACCGCCGAGGGGCCCTGTCGGTGGCGGGTGAGAGGCTGGGCGGCCTCATGGCAGACGACGTCCTCGACCGCTTCTCCCCCGCCACGTCCGCGTGGTTCCGGGGGAGCTTCAGCGCCCCCACCCCCGCCCAGGCCGGCGCGTGGGACGCGGTGAGCAGCGGGCACCACGCCCTCGTCGTGGCCCCCACCGGGTCCGGCAAGACGTTGTCGGCGTTCCTGTGGGCCCTGGACCGCCTCGGCTCGCAGCCGGTGCCCGAGGAGCGGCTGCGGCGGTGCCGGGTCCTGTACGTCTCCCCGATGAAGGCCCTGGCCGTCGACGTCGAGCGCAACCTGCGCAGCCCGCTCGTCGGCATCCGCCACGCCGCCGTGCGGCTCGGCCTGCCCGAGCCCGACATCACCGTCTCGGTCCGCTCCGGCGACACGCCGACCGAGGAGCGCCGCGCCTTCGCGCGCACGCCCACCGACGTGCTCATCACGACCCCCGAGTCCCTCTTCCTCCTCCTCACCTCCGCCGCCCGCGAGGCCCTGGCCGGGGTCGAGACGGTCATCCTCGACGAGGTGCACGCGCTGGCCGGCACCAAGCGCGGGGCGCACCTGGCGCTGTCGCTCGAGCGGCTCGACGCGCAGCTGCCCCAGCCCGCGCAGCGGATCGGGCTGTCCGCCACCGTCCGTCCCGTCGAGGAGGTCGCCCGCTTCCTCGCCGGGGGCCGTCCCGTCGAGGTCGTGCAGCCGCCGTCGACCAAGGAGTGGGACCTGCGCGTCGTCGTCCCGGTCCCCGACATGGCCGAGCTCGGGCAGCCCACGGGTGACCTGTCCGGGGCCGCGTCCGGCCAGGAGCAGCGGGCCTCCATCTGGCCGCACGTCGAGGAGCGGATCGTCGACCTCGTCGCCGAGCACACCTCCACGCTCGTGTTCTCCAACAGCCGCCGGCTCGCCGAACGGCTCACGACCCGGCTCAACGAGATCTGGGAGGAGCGCGTCGAGGCCGCCGACGGTGCCGACACCGTGGGCGCCGACGGGGCCACCCCCCGCGCAGCGGCCCTCGGGCGGTCCCCGGCGCAGGTCATGGCGCAGTCGGGGCAGTCCTCGGGGGCGGCCGCCGTCCTCGCCCGGGCCCACCACGGCTCGGTGAGCAAGGAGCAGCGGGCGCTCATCGAGGAGGAGCTGAAGTCCGGGCGGCTGCCGGCCGTCGTCGCCACGAGCAGCCTCGAGCTCGGCATCGACATGGGCGCCGTCGACCTCGTCGTCCAGGTCGAGTCGCCGCCGTCGGTCGCCTCCGGGCTCCAGCGCGTCGGCCGCGCCGGGCACCAGGTGGGCGCCGTCTCGCGCGGCGTGCTCTTCCCCAAGTTCCGCGGCGACCTCGTGCAGACCGCCGTCGTCGTCGAGCGGATGCTGGCCGGCGAGATCGAGGCCCTGCACATCCCCTCCACGCCGCTCGACGTCCTCGCCCAGCAGGTCGTGGCGATGTGCGCCCTCGACGACTGGTCGGTCGACGACGTCCTCGCCCTGGCCCGGCGCTCGGCGCCCTACGCCACGCTGACCCGCACCGTGCTCGAGTCGGTCCTCGACATGCTCGCCGGCCGGTACCCCAGCGAGGACTTCGCCGAGCTGCGGGCCCGGATCACGTGGGACCGCCTCTCCGACACCCTCACCGGCCGCCGCGGGGCGCAGCGGCTGGCCGTCACCTCCGGCGGCACCATCCCGGACCGCGGGCTCTACGCCGTCTTCCTCGCGACCGGCGAGGGCCCCGGGCGACGGGTCGGTGAGCTCGACGAGGAGATGGTCTACGAGTCGCGCGTCGGCGACCTGTTCACCCTGGGCACCAGCACCTGGCGGATCGAGGACATCACCCACGACCGCGTCCTGGTGACCCCGGCCCCCGGGCTGCCGGGGCGGCTGCCCTTCTGGAAGGGCGACACCCAGGGCCGCCCCGCCGAGCTCGGCCGGGCGGTGGGTGCCTTCGTCCGCGAGGTCGAGGCGCTCTCACCGGCAGCCGCGCGCGAGCGGGTCCGGGCCGCGGGCCTGGACGACTGGGCGGCCGACAACCTGCTCACCTACCTGCGCGAGCAGCGCGAGGCCACCGGGCACGTCCCCGACGACCGCACCATCGTCGTCGAGCGCTTCCGCGACGAGCTCGGCGACTGGCGGATCGCCGTGCTCTCCCCCTTCGGCGCGCAGGTCCACGCCCCGTGGGCGCTCGCCGTCAGCGCCCGGATGCGCGACCGCTTCGGGGTCGACGTCCAGGCGATGCACGGCGACGACGGCATCGTGCTGCGCCTGCCCGACCTCGAGCTCGACGACGTCGAGGGGGTCGGCGGCTCGGGCGGGCGTGGGGTCGGGCGCGAGCTGCTCGACCTCGTGGCCCTGGACCCCGACGACGTCCGTGCCCTGGTCACCGAGGAGATCGGCGGGTCGGCGCTGTTCGCCTCGCGGTTCCGCGAGTGCGCGGCCCGGGCCCTGCTGCTGCCGCGCCGCCGCCCCGGCAAGCGCCAGCCCCTGTGGCAGCAGCGCCAGCGGGCCTCGCAGCTCCTCGAGGTCGCGAGCCGCTTCCCGACCTTCCCCATCGTCCTGGAGGCCGTGCGCGAGTGCGTCCAGGACGTCTTCGACGTGCCCGGGCTCGTCGACCTCATGCGCGACATCGGCTCCCGGCGGGTCACCGTCGTCGACGTCGAGAGCACGACCCCCTCCCCGTTCGCGAAGTCGCTGCTCTTCGGCTACGTCGCGCAGTTCCTCTACGAGGGCGACTCGCCGCTCGCGGAGCGACGGGCCGCGGCCCTCGCCCTCGACCCGAGCCTGCTCGCCGAGCTGCTCGGCTCCTCGGAGGGCCTGGCCCTGCGCGACCTCCTCGACGCCGAGCAGGTGGCCCGCACCGAGGCCGAGCTCCAGCGCCTCACGCCCGAGCGGGCCGCTCGCGACGCCGACGACGTCCTCGACCTCGTCCGCGGCCTCGGTCCGCTGTCCACGCAGGCGGTGCTCACCCGCTGCCGGGAGGGCACGACGGGCGACGACGTCGAGGGCTGGCTCGTCGGGCTGCGCGAGCAGCGGCAGGTCATCGAGGTCCGCGTCGCGGGAGAGGAGCGGTGGGCCGCGGTCGAGGACGCCTCCCGGCTGCGCGACGCCCTCGGGGTCTCGCTCCCGCCGGGGGTGGCCCAGGCCTTCCTCGACCCGGTCGACGACCCGCTCGGTGACCTCGTGGCCCGCTACGCCCGCACCCACGCGCCGTTCCACCCCCTCGAGGCCGCCCGCGCGTACGGCCTGGGCATCGCGGTCGTGCACGCCGCGCTGGCCCGGCTCGTGTCGTCGGGCCGGGTCGTCGAGGGCGAGCTGCTCCCCACCGGGGGCGGTGGCACCGAGTTCTGCGACGCCGAGGTGCTGCGGATGCTGCGGCGGCGGTCGCTGGCCGCGCTGCGGGCCGAGGTCGAGCCGGTCACCCCGGTCGAGCTGTCGCGCTTCCTCCAGGGCTGGCAGGGGGTCGGGGGGCGACTGCGTGGTCGCGACGGCCTGCTGCGGGTCGTCGAGCAGCTGAGCGGCGCCGTGCTGCCGGCGAGCGCGGTCGAGTCCCTCGTCCTGCCCTCACGGGTCGCCGACTACTCCCCGGGCCTGCTCGACGAGCTGCTCGCCAGCGGCGAGGTCCTGTGGTGCGGGCACGGGTCGCTGCCCGGCGACGACGGCTGGGTCTCGCTGCACGCCGCCGACTCCGCCCACCTCACCCTCCCGGGCCCCGACCCGGACCGCGTCCCGGGCGAGCAGGGGCTCGCCGTCCTCGACGCCCTCGCCGGCGGGGGCGCCCACTTCTTCCGCACCCTGTCCGACCAGGTGGGCGGCACCGACGACGACGCCCTCGCCGACGGGCTGTGGGACCTCGTGTGGGCCGCCCGCGTCACCGGTGACACCTTCGCCCCGGTCCGGGCCCTGCTCGCCGGCGGGCGCACGGCCCACAAGCGCTCCTCGGCCGGGCCCCGCCGCACCCGCTACGCCGGGCGCCGCGGGCCGCTGGGTGCCCTCGGCTCCGCCCCCTCGCGACCGAGCCTGCCCACCCGCACCGGCCCCCCACGGGTCACCGGCCGGTGGTCGCTGCTCCCCCCGGTCGACGACGACCCGACACTGCGGGCCTTCGCCACCGCCGAGCTCCTCCTGGACCGGCACGGGGTCCTCACCCGCGGCGCCGTGGGGGCCGAGGACGTGCCGGGCGGCTTCGCAGGGGTCTACCGGGTCCTGGGTCGCGCGGAGGAGGCCGGGCGGGTCCGCCGGGGCTACTTCGTCGAAGGGCTCGGCGCCTCCCAGTTCGGCACCACCGGGGCCGTCGACCGGCTCCGGGGCGGCGGCAGCGGGGCCGCCGACCGGTCACGGCGCGAGGCCGCCGAGGTGGTCGTCCTGGCCGCGAGCGACCCGGCCAACCCCTACGGCGCGGCCCTGGGCTGGCCCGACCGCGCGGTCGACCCCTCGTCCGAGAACGGCGAGGGTGACAAGCGCCGGCGGCACCAGCCCGGCCGCAAGGCCGGGGCCGTCGTCGTGCTCGTCGACGGCGAGCTCGTCCTCTACGTCGAGCGGGGCGGCAAGACCCTGCTCACCCACACCGACGACCCCACGCTCCTCACCGCCGCCGCACGAGCGCTGGCCGGCGCCGTGCGCGGGGGCAGCCTGGGGCGGCTCAGCGTCGAGAAGGCCGACGGTGGCGCACTGCTCGGCTCGGGGCACCCCGTGGTCGCCGCCCTCGAGGAGGCCGGCTTCCACCTCACGCCACGAGGTCTGCGGATCCGTCGATGACCCGGCGCGGTCGCAGTGACCTGGCCTCGTGCCACGCCGCCACCGCGAGGGTCGCGGTCACCGGGACCCAGAGGAGGCGCTCGGGCAGGCTCGGGGAGACGAGGTTGACGAGTGCACCCACGCCCGCGACCCCGGCGAGCCCGGCGAAGAGCGCCCGCTGGCCGCGCTCGGACCGGGGCCGGCCCGTGGTGACGGCCACCATGGCCGACCCCCAGACCAGGGCCGCGACGGCGGACGCGAGGCGCAACGACGGGGGCAGGACGCCCGCGACGGCGCCGCCGTACGCGAGCAGGCCGAGTGGCGCCCCGGCCGCGAGGGACACCTGGAAGGCCGTGATGCCTCCGAGGCACGCGACGACGACCGGTCGCACCGATCCGAGCTCCCCTGCCGATTCATATCTCACAGATATGTTTCTAGCAGATAGTATGGGTCCGTGGCCAGACCCTCCCAGACCGAGCTCGCCGTCCTCGGCGCGCTCTCGACGGGTCCGATGACCGGCTACGAGGTGCGCGCCGCCATCGCCGAGTCCCTCGGCCACTTCTGGCAGGAGAGCTACGGCCAGATCTACCCGACCCTGGCGGCCCTCGAGGAGGGCGGCCACATCCGCCCCACGGACGCGGGCCGGCGCACGCGCACGGTGTACGAGATCACCCCCGCCGGCGTCGACCGGCTGCGCGACCTGCTGGCGGCGCCCCACCGCCGCCTCCCGGCCCGCAACGGGCTGCTCCTGCGCCTGTTCTTCGGCACCCACCTGCCCGAGGACACCCCGGAGGCGCTCCTCGCCGAGGCCGAGGAGCAGGCTGCCGGGGCGCTCGAGCAGTACGAGAGCGTGCGCGAGGAGCTGGCCGATGACCGGGGGCCGGCGCAGACCTATCGGGCGATGACCCTGTCCTTCGGCGAGCACATGGCCCGGGCCCAGCTCGCGTGGGCCCGGGAGTGCCGGGCCGCGCTCCCCCGCCGCCCCCGCGCGCGCTCCGGCGGTGGCCGTGCCCGAGGGTGACACCGTCCACCGCACGGCCGACCGGCTGCACAGGGCCCTCGCCGGGCACGTCGTCGTCCGCTGCGACCTGCGCTGGCCCTCGGTCCCGCTGGTCGACCTCGCCGGGTCCACGACCACGCAGGTCCTCGCCCGCGGCAAGCACCTGCTGCACCGGTTCGACTCCGGGACCACGCTGCACACCCACCTGCGGATGGAGGGGCAGTGGCGCGTCGAGCACCCCGGCCCCGACACCGAGCGGGCGCTGCGCCGCTCCGACCTGCGAGCAGCGGTGCTCACCGAGCCCTGGTCGGGTGTCGGCCTGCGCCTGGGCATGCTCGACCTCGTGCCCACGGCCCGCGAGGACGACCTCGTCGGCCACCTCGGACCCGACGTGCTCGGCCCGGACTGGGACCCCGAGGAGGTGGCCCGCCGCCTCACCTCGTCGCCGGCCCTCGTCGGCGACCTGCTCCTGGACCAGCGAGTGCTCGCCGGGGTCGGGACGTTCTGGGCCAGCGAGCTGCTCTTCCTCGAGCGGGTCCTGCCCTGGACGCCGGGACGCGAGCTCGACCACGACCTCGTGCGGGACCTGCTCGAGCGCCTGCACCGGCTCATGACCACGGCGGCCCGCACCGGCCACCAGGTGAGCACCGGCGTGCAGCGCCCGGGCGAGGACGCCTACGTCCACGCGAGGTCAGGACGCCCCTGTCGGCGCTGCGGCGACACCATCAGGGTGGCGATGACGGGGGTCGCGCCCCGCGAGCGCACCCTCTTCTCGTGCCCGACGTGCCAGGGCGGGCTCGCCCCCACCGACGACGGACGCACGCAGCGGCCGCTCGGGACGGCCCCGCGCGCCGGACGGGGCGCGGGCTACCGTCGGGGCCGGGGCTGAGGGGTCAGGCCGCGGAGGCCGAGACCGGGTCGGCCTCGAGCGCCGGGACCGGCAGGCTGACCGGGGCGGCGAAGGTCTCGACCCGCTCGACGCGCTCCTGGACCAGGCCCAGGACCTCGGAGAGCTGCAGGCCCAGACCGGCGCACACGGCGGACAGCAGCTCCGAGGAGGCCTCCTTGGTGCCGCGCTCGAGCTCGCTGAGGTAGCCCAGCGACACCGAGGAGGTCGACGCGACGTCGCGCAGCGTGCGGCCCTGGTCCTGGCGGATGTCGCGCAGGACCTCTCCGAGCTCGTGCCGAAGCAGGATCACGGTCCCTCCTCTCCCTGGTCGTCAGCGGTGTCGTGGGCGGTGGCCCGCTCGGCGGTGCCCTGATGCTGGGTCTTACCGTACCCCTCGCCGCCGACGCCGTCGCGGAGGTTGTGCAGAGCCCGGCTGAGGAGCGCGAGCACCGCCTCCACGCTCGCGGCCCGCACCCGGTCCCGGTCGCCGGTCAACGCGTGCTGCTCCACGAGGATTCCCCAGGGACCGGCCACGGCGAGGAACACCGTTCCCGCGCTCGCACCGTCGGCGGGGCCGGGGCCGGCCACCCCCGTGGTCGCCAGGCCCACGTCGCAGCCGAGCACCGACCGCACCCCCTGCGCGAGCTGCTCGGCCACCGCCGCGCTCACCGCGCCCTGCGCGGTGAGGACGCGGCGGTCGACCCCGAGGACCGAGGCCTTGACGTCGCTCGCGTAGGCGACGACGCCGCCGCGCACCACCGCGGAGGCACCCGGCACGCTGGTGAGCGCGGCGGCCACGAGACCGCCGGTCAGGGACTCGGCGGTCCCCACGGTGAGCCCGAGGTCGAGCAGGACCGGCACGACGGCGGCGGCGCCGGCGTGCGGGGTCACGACCGCTGCCCGCGCTCCCGGGCCGTGCGCTCGGCCCGCTCGGCACGTTCGGCGCGCTTGCGCACCGCGCGCTCGCTGGTCCGGCGCAGCCGCAGCGCCTGCACGAGGTAGTCGATGCCCGTGACGACGGTGACGACGACCGCGGCGCCGAGCAGCCCCCACGCCAGGGCGTCCCAGAGGTGCGGCGCCGGCAGGGTCGAGCGCGGCCAGAGGAAGAAGCCGATGCCGAAGGTCTGCAGCAGCGTCTTGACCTTGCCGCCCCGGCCCGCGGCCATGACCCCGTGGCGGATCACCCAGAACCGCACCGCCGTGATCCCCCACTCGCGCACGATGACGAGGATGGTCACCCACCACCAGACCTCGCCGACCGCCGAGAGCCCGACGAGCGCCATCGTCACCAGGGTCTTGTCGGCGATGGGGTCGACCACCTTGCCGAAGTTCGTCACGAGGTTGCGGCTGCGGGCGAGGTCACCGTCGATCCGGTCGGTGAGCATCGCGACGGCGAACACGCCGAACGCCGCCCAGCGGTAGGCCGCGTTGGTCCCCTCGTCGACGAGGAGCAGCCAGCCGAACACGGGGACGAGGAAGAGCCGGAAGACGGTGAGGTAGTTCGCGATGTTCCACGCGCTCGGGCCCGTCGTCGGGACGGCCGGGCTCGCCGGGTCGATGCCGGCACGGTACGGGTCGCTCGCGCGCCCCTCGGCGAGGGGGCCGGGACGCACCGGGCGGGGGTGCTTGTCGGTCACCGCGCCTCCACGACGAGGTCGACCCCGATCGAGTCCACGACGACGCCCTCGACGACCGACCCGACGGCCGGCAGCTCGCTGCCGGCGGGGACCCGCACGAGGCACACCCCGTCGACGTCGGGGCCCTGGTGCTCGGCGCGACCGAGGGCGAGGTCCGGCTCGTCCTCGTCGTACTCCTCGACGAGCACCGCGACCGCCTCGCCCACGCGCTCGGCCGCCCGCTGGGAGGTCAGCTCCTCCACGAGCGCGGTGAGCCGCTCGACCCGCTCGGCGACGACGTCGTCGGGAAGCTTGCCGTCGAGCTCCTCGGCCTCGGTGCCGTCCTCGTCGGAGTAGCCGAACACGCCGACGACGTCGAGCCGCGCCAGGGTGAGGAAGCGCTCGAGCTCGACGACGTCGTCCTCGCTCTCCCCGGGGAACCCGACGATGACGTTGCTGCGGATGCCGGCGAGCGGCTCGCGGTCGCGGACCCGCCCGATGAGCTCGAGGAACGCCTCGGTGCCACCGAAGCGCCGCATCCGGCGCAGCAGGGTGCTCGAGGCGTGCTGGAAGGACAGGTCGTACCAGGGCATGACACCGGGGGTGGCGGCGATGGCCTCCAGCAGCCCCGGCCGCACCTCGGCCGGCTGGAGGTAGGAGACCCGCACGCGGTCGATGCCCTCGATGGCAGTGAGCTCGGGCAGCAGCTTCTCCAGCAGACCGAGGTCGCCGAGGTCCTTGCCGTACGACGTGGAGTTCTCGCTCGCGAGGAACAGCTCGCTGACCCCTTCCGCGGCGAGCCAGCGGGCCTCGGCGAGGACGTCGGTGGGTCGCCGCGACACGAACGAGCCGCGGAACATCGGGATGGCGCAGAACGAGCAGCGGCGGTCGCAGCCGCTGGCGATCTTCAGCGGCGCCCAGGGGCGGGCGTCGAGCCGGGCCCGGACGAAGACCTCCTCGCCGTCGCCGTGGCCCGGGAGCGCGACCCCCGCGGCGGCACCGGACCGGTCGACCGGCGACAGGGGCAGCAGCCGTCGGCGGTCCGACGGCACGTGCGACGGGAGCTTCTCACCGTCCAGGACGGCCCGCAGGTGGGCGGACATGTCGCGGTAGGAGTCGAAGCCGAGCACGGCGTCGGCATCGGGAAGCTCGTCGGCGAGGGTCTGCCCGTAGCGCTCGGCGAGGCAGCCGACGGCCACGACGGCGCGGGTGCGCCCGGTCGTCTTGAGGTCGGCGGCCTCGAGGATGGTGTCGATGGAGTCCTTCTTGGCCTGCTCGACGAAGCCGCACGTGTTGACGACCGCGACGTCGGCGTCGGCCGCGTCGTCGACGAGGGTCCAGCCCTCCGCGGACAGGCGCCCGGCCAGCTCCTCCGAGTCGACCTCGTTGCGCGTGCACCCGAGGGTGACGAGGGCGACGCTGCCGCGGCTCGAGGGGCTGACCATGTCCTGCACTCTAGTTGCGCGACGGTGGGCGGCCCGCACCCCGCTCGGTAGGGTCGCGCCATGGCTGCCGACACGCTCTCCCGGATCCGCGCCCTCCTCACCGAGCACCCCGTCGTCGACGGCCACAACGACCTGCTGTGGGAGGCCCGCACCCGGGTCGCCTACGACTGGGACCGCCTCGACATCGCCGTCGCCGGCCGACCGACGCACACCGACCTGCCGCGCCTGCGGGAGGGCGGCGTGGGCGCGCAGTTCTGGTCGGTCTTCGTCCCGGCGACCCTCCAGGGCGACGCCGCGGTCTCGGCGACCCTCGAGCAGGTCGACGCCGTCCACGCGATGACCGCCCGCTACGCCGACCAGCTGGCGCTCGCCACGACGCGGGCCGAGGTCGAGGCGGCCTGGGCGAGCGGGCGGATCGCGAGCCTGCTGGGGGCCGAGGGCGGCCACAGCATCGACTCCTCGCTCGGCACGCTGCGCATGCTGCACGCGCTCGGGGTGCGGTACATGACCCTCACCCACAACGACAACGTCCCGTGGGCCGACTCGGCCACCGACGAGCCGGTGCTCCACGGCCTGTCGGCGTTCGGCCGCGAGGTCGTGCGCGAGATGAACCGCCTCGGGATGCTCGTCGACCTCTCGCACGTCTCGGCCGACACGATGCGCGACGCGCTGGAGACCACGCAGGCACCTGTCGTGTTCTCCCACTCCTCCGCCCGCGCCGTGTGCGACCACCCGCGCAACGTGCCCGACGACGTCCTGGAGCGGCTGCCGGCCAACGGGGGCGTGTGCATGGTGACCTTCGTGCCGGCCTTCGTCTCGCCCACGGTGCACCAGTGGGGCCTGGAGGCCAAGGACGCGGCGCTGCGCGCCGGGGTCGACGTCGACGACGACGACGCGTTCGACCTGTTCGTCACCGCAGCGCCGTCGGGAGCACCCCGAGCCCACCGCCACCCTCGACGACGTGGTGAGGCACTGCGAGCACGTGCGCGAGGTGGCGGGCATCGAGCACATCGGGCTCGGCGGCGACTACGACGGCGTCACCTCGCTGCCCGAGGGGCTCGAGGACGTCACGGGCTACCCGCGGCTCCTCGCCGCGCTGGCAGACCGCGGCTGGGGCGACGACGACCTCGCGGCCCTCGCGGGCGGCAACGCGCTGCGCGTGCTCGCGCGAGGCCGAGTCGCGGGCGATCGACATCAGCGCGACGCGCGGGCCGAGCCTGGCCCGCATCGAGGACCTCGACGGGCCGCCGCGCTGAGGCCGGCCGTCAGTCGCCGCGGTCAGCGACGGGCGCGCATGACGGTGAGCGCCACGAGGCGCGAGATGACCATCGCGACGTACATGACACCGCCGAGCTGCTCGAGGGTGCCGATGGCCCGCGCCTGGGGCCTGATGGGGACGACGTCGGACAGGCCGACGCTCGTGAGGTTCGCCGCCGAGTAGTAGAGCAGCTCGAGCAGGGTGCGCTGGCCCGGCCCGGTGTACGAGGTGAAGGAGTTCGGGTAGAACTCCTGCGCGGCGAGGTACACGTAGGCGAACGCGAAGACGAGCACGGTGAAGCAGGCGCCCACGGCGAAGAGCTCGTCCTGGGTGACCCAGTAGTCCTCGAACATGTACGCGATCAGGGCGTACGCCGTGTAGAAGTAGAAGAACGCCAGGGCCGTGTGCGCCAGGGCGAGGACGAGGGTGCTGTCGGTGAAGAACGTCCACACCTCGAAGGCCGCCGCAGGCGCGGCGAGGGTGGCCGACAGCCAGGTGAGGGCCGGGGTGCTGCGCACGGTGAACACCGCGATGATGAGGGCCGAGAGGCTGAGCAGCGAGATGATCGCCCGGCCGCCCCCGGCGCCCTCCAGGAACGGCAGGACCAGGATGAGGAGCACCTGGACGACCAGGAGGAAGGCCGAGGGCTGCTTGCGCAGGGTCGCCCGCCACCTGGCGGATCGTGACGGGGGCTCCCGGAGGTCCTCCCAGGTCGACGTCATGGCCACACTCTAGGCGCGGGTGCCGCACAATGCGGGTATGCCGAGCCCGCTCCTCCTGCCGGTCCTCACGTGCGCCGTCGTGCTCCTCGTCAGCGGTGTCGCCAAGCTGCGCGACCCCGCGTCGGTCGAGCGCGCGTTCACCTCGCTCGAGGTGCCGCCGGCGCTCGCCGGGCCGGTCGTGCGCCGCGTGGTCCCGTGGGCCGAGGTGGCCCTGGGCGTGGGCCTGCTCGTCGCGAGCGGTGCCCTGCTCGCCCTCGTGGGCGCCCTCACCGGGCTGCTCTTCCTCGGCTACCTCGTCCTCGTGGCCCGGGCGGTGCGACGTCCCGAACCCGTTGACTGCGGCTGCTTCGGCGCCCTCGGAGACGACCGGGTCACGCGGGTCACGGTGTGGCGCAACGTCGCCCTCGTCGTCGCGGCGGTCCTGGCGGTGCTCGCCGGTCTCACCGGCACCGGCGTCGTGCCGTCGCTCGGTGACGCGGCGGCGTGGGGCTGGCTCGCCACCGCGGCCCTCACGGTGCTCACCGCCGTGCTCGTGACCCACCGGTCGGCCACCGCCGACGGGGCCGCGGCCGCCCCGGACCCCGACGCCGAGTACGTCCGCGTCGCCATCCCGCGGGCCCAGGTCGTCACCGAGGACGGGAAGGTCACCCTGCTGTCCGACCGGGCCCGGTACGGCGCACACCTGCTCGTGTTCCTGTCCCCCGGCTGCGGCTCGTGCATGCGGCTGGGACCCCTGGTCCCCGGCTGGGGCGCCGAGCTCGAGCCGCTCGTCGTGCGGGCCGTGGTCCAGGGCGACGAGACCTCCCTCATCTCCTCCCTGGAGGTCCTGGGCGGCCAGGCCTGGTTCGACCCGTACGGGATCACCCGCGTGGCGTTCGGGGTCGCCTCACCCGGTGCGGTGCTCCTCGGGACCGACGGCTACCTCGCCGGCGGACCCGTCCAGGGCGAGCAGGACGTCCTCGCCTTCGTCGAGGAGCTGCGCGAGCACCTGCGCTCCTCGGTCGTCGAGGAGCCGACGCAGGCCTGAGCGGGCTGCCTCAGCGGTGCTCGGTCAGCTCCCAGGCGTCCTCGCCACCGTCGCCGTCCTCGTCGCCGTACTCGACGGCCGGTGCGCGGCGCGCGAGGTCGTCGGCCACGGCGTCGCCGCCGTAGCCCCGCACGACCGGGACCTCGGAGGTGTCGTCGGTGGAGCCGTCGGTGACGGCCGGGGGCGCCGGGTCGGCGGCGGCCGCGTCGAAGACCTCCGGGACGTCGTCGCCGCGCAGCAGCGCGAGGGTCATCGCGAGGTCGTCGGGCTTGACGAGGACGTCGCGCGCCTTGCTGCCCTCTGACGGACCCACCACCCCGCGGCTCTCCAGGAGGTCCATGAGGCGCCCGGCCTTGGCGAACCCGACGCGCAGCTTGCGCTGGAGCATCGAGGTCGAGCCGAACTGGGTCGTCACGACGAGCTCGGTGGCCTGGAGCAGCAGGTCGAGGTCGTCGCCGATGTCGTCGTCGACCTGCTTCTTCGGGGCGGTCACCGTGACGTCGTCGCGGTAGCGGGGCTTCAGCTGCTCGGTGACGTGCTTGACGACCGCGAGGATCTCGGACTCGGTGACCCAGGCGCCCTGCACGCGCATCGGCTTGCTCGATCCCATGGGGAGGAAGAGCGCGTCGCCCTGCCCGATGAGCTTCTCGGCGCCGGGCTGGTCGAGGACGACGCGGCTGTCGGCGAGCGAGGAGGTGGCGAAGGCCATCCGCGAGGGGACGTTGGCCTTGATGAGGCCGGTGACGACGTCGACGCTGGGGCGCTGGGTGGCCAGGACGAGGTGGATGCCCGCGGCCCGCGCCAGCTGGGTGATCCGGACGATCGACTCCTCGACGTCCCGCGGCGCGACCATCATCAGGTCGGCGAGCTCGTCGACGACGACGAGGAGGTACGGGTAGGGCGAGATGACCCGCTCCGAGCCCGGCAGCGGCTTGACCCTTCCGGCCTTGACCGCCTTGTTGAACTCGTCGACGTGCTTGAACCCGAAGGCCGCGAGGTCGTCGTAGCGGGTGTCCATCTCGCGCACGACCCACTGGAGGGCCTCGGCGGCCTTCTTCGGGCTGGTGATGATCGGGGTGATGAGGTGCGGGATGCCCTCGTACGCGGTCAGCTCGACGCGCTTGGGGTCGACGAGGACCATGCGGACCTCGTCGGGCGTGGAGCGCATGAGGATCGAGGTGATGAGCGAGTTGACGAAGCTCGACTTGCCGGCGCCCGTGGCGCCCGCGACGAGCAGGTGCGGCATCTTCGCGAGGTTGGCGATGACGTAGCCGCCCTCGACGTCCTTGCCGACGCCCATGACCATCGGGTGGTCGGTGCCGCGGGCCACCTGGCTGCGCAGGACGTCGCCGAGGCTCACCTTCTCCCGGTCGGTGTTGGGGATCTCGATGCCGATCGCCGACTTGCCCGGGATGGGGCTGAGGATGCGCACGTCGGCGCTCGCGACGGCGTAGGCGATGTTCTTGGACAGGGCGGTGACCCGCTCGACCTTGATGCCCGGGCCGAGCTCGACCTCGTAGCGCGTGACCGTCGGGCCGCGGCTGAAGCCGGTGACCTGGGCGTCGATCTCGAACTGGTCGAGGACCTGGGTCAGGGAGTCGACGACGCGGTCGTTGGCGGCGCTGCGGGCCTTGTGGGGGCTGCCGGGCTCGAGGACCGCGGAGTCCGGGAGCGTGTAGGTGACGTCGCCGGCCAGCGAGAGCTGCTCGACGCGCTGCGGCAGCGGTGTCGTCGGCGGGGCCTCGAGGGTCGCCTTCTCGGGCACGGGGCCGCGGGCGGCGGGGCCGGCTGCGGCCGTGGCGTCGCCGCCCGTCGGGACCGGGGCCGGGCGCTTCTGCCCGGGGCGCAGGCGCCTGCCGGTGACGGGGTCGACGAGCGCGGCCTGCTCGAAGGCCTCGTCGTCGGACAGCGCGTCGGCCTCGAGGCTCGGCGCGGGTGCGGCGCCGGCGGGGGGTCGCGGGCTCGGGGGTCGCCTCCGGGGCGGCCGGGGCGTGCCCGGTGAGGCGCGCGACGAGGGCGGAGAGCCGGTCGGGGACCTGGTGCAGCGGCGTCGCCGTGACGACGAGGACGCCGAACAGGCCCAGGAGGAGCAGCAGGGGCACGGTGCCGTAGACCGAGACCGCCGCCTCGAGCGGGCTCGACGCGAGGAAGCCGATGATGCCGCCGGCCGCGCGCATCGCGTCGGCGCCGTCGGGCGGGGTGGGGATGCGGGCGGCCACGTGGGCCAGGCCGCACGCGGAGAACGCGAGCGCCGTGGTCCCGACGAGCAGGCGTGAGCTCGCGCTCTCGTCCTTGGGTGCGCGCAGGAGGTGGACGCCGACGGCGAGCAGGACGAGGGGCACGGCGTACCCCACCCGCCCGAAGGTCCCGGCGACGACGGCGTGGACCACGGTGCCCACGGCCCCGGGCATCGCCCACCACTCGCGGGCGGCGACGACGACGGCGAGGGCGACGAAGAGCAGGCCCAGCCCGTCGCGGCGGTGCTCCGGCTCCAGGTCGCGACCGGTGTCGCCGACCTTGCGGGCGACCGAGCCGGTGGCGTGGGCCAGGCCCATCCACGTGCTCTGGACCGCGCGCAGCGGCAGCGGGAGCCCGCCGGAGCGAGGCTTGCGGCTGCTCGTGCGCTTCGCGGGCGCGCGGCGGGACGCGGGCCGGGTCGTGGAGGACCGGCCGCGCGCCGAGTTGGACGTGCGAGTCGCCATGGGCGCAGGCTACGCGAGAGTCACACGCGACTCACGTGTCACACGCGGCGCGGGAGGGGCGAATCGTCGACCCCAGGCCCCGGGGACGGCAGCGGTGCGAGCCCAGCCTGTGTGGCGCGGTCTGCGGCGTTCGGTCGCTGCGGCGTTCGTGCTGCGACCTGCGGCCTTCCTGGCACCAGCTGTCGCGCTCACCGCGCGAGGTGCGGCGTTCCCGGTGCATCCGACCCCCTGCGGCCAGATGCACCGGGCGTCGTGGGCACCCCTGCTCGGAGCCCACGTCGAGGCCGAAACTTTGACCTCCGCTGGCAAGAACTTTACGAACTCATGACCTTCCCGTCAGCCCCCTACCACTGATTGGCCGGATGTTGCCACCCCATGACGGCTCACGAGTCACAACCGTGACCAACGGTCCCGCAGGTCACAGGCGTCCCATGTCACTTTGGGCACGCCCCCAGTGATGGTCAAGGATTGGCAAAGATCGGCCAGCCCAACACGCCCCCCTCGATTTGCGGGCACCGGGAACTGGTGCTAGCCGGGCCCTGGTCAGGCCTCGACGACCATCGGGATGATCATCGGGCGACGCCGGATCTTGCGGCCGACCCAGCCCCCGACCGAGCGCCGGATGACCTGCTGGAGCTGGTAGGTGTCGGCGACCCCGCCGGCCGTGGCCTCGTCGAGCGCCCGCACGAGGAGGGGCATGACGTCGTCGAAGACCACCTCGTCCTCGACGAACCCGCGGGCGGTGATCTCGGGGCCCGCGATGACCTTCCCCGTCATCGAGTCGACGACGACGATGACCGAGATGAAGCCCTCGTCGCGCAGGATGCGGCGGTCCTTGAGCAGGGCCTCGTCCGCCTCGCCCACGGAGGAGCCGTCGACGTACACGTAGCCGCAGGGCACCGCACCGGTGATCCGCGCCCTGCCGTCGACGAGGTCGACGACGACCCCGTCCTCGGCCACGACGACGTTCTCGCGCGGCACGCCCGTGGCGATGGCGAGCTCGGCGTTGGCCACGAGGTGGCGCCACTCGCCGTGCACCGGCATGACGTTCCTCGGCTTGACGATGTTGTAGCAGTAGAGGAGCTCGCCGGCGCTGGCGTGGCCGGAGACGTGGACCTTGGCGTTGCCCTTGTGCACGACGGTGGCGCCGAGCCTCATCAGGCCGTTGATGACGCGGTACACGGCGTTCTCGTTGCCCGGGATGAGCGAGGACGCCATGAGGACGGTGTCACCCGGGCCGACGTCGATGCGGTGGTCGCGGTTCGCCATGCGCGACAGCGCCGCCATCGGCTCGCCCTGCGAGCCGGTGCAGATGAGGACGACCTGGTCCTCGCGCAGGTCGTCGAGCTTCTTGACGTCGACGAGCACCCCCGGGGGGACGTGGAGGTAGCCCAGGTCGGCGGCGATGCCCATGTTGCGCACCATCGACCGGCCGACCATGGCCACCTTGCGCCCGGCCTTCGCGGCCGCGTCGAGCACCTGCTGCACCCGGTGCACGTGCGAGGAGAAGCAGGCGACGATGATCCGCCGCTCCGCGTGCCGGAACACCTTGTCGATCGCCGGCGAGATCTCCCGCTCGGGGGTCGTGAAGCCGGGGACCTCGGCGTTCGTGGAGTCGGTGAGGAAGAGGTCGACGCCCTCCTCCCCCAGCCGGGCGAAGGCCCGCAGGTCGGTGAGCCGGTGGTCCAGCGGCAGCTGGTCCATCTTGAAGTCGCCGGTGTGCAGCAGGGTGCCCCCGGAGGTGCGTACGGCGACGGCGAGGGCGTCGGGGATGGAGTGGTTGACGGCGATGAACTCGCAGTCGAAGGCACCGAGCAGCTCGCGGTCGCCCTCCTTCACGCGAACCGTGGAGGGGGTGATGCGGTGCTCCTTGAGCTTGGCCTCGACGAGCGCCAGGGTCAGGGTCGAGCCGACGAGCGGGATGTCCTGGCGCAGGCGCAGGAGGTACGGGACCGCGCCGATGTGGTCCTCGTGGCCGTGGGTGAGGACGATGGCCCGGACGTCGTCGAGGCGGTCCTTGACGTACTCGAAGTCCGGCAGGATGAGGTCGATGCCGGGGTGGTGGTCGTCGGGGAAGAGGACACCGCAGTCGATGACGAGCAGCTGGCCGCGGTGCTCGAGCACGGTCATGTTCCGGCCGACCTCGCCGAGCCCGCCCAGGGCGACCACGCGCACGCCACCGTCCGCGAGGGGGCCTGGCAGGTCGAGCTCGGGGTGCGGGTGGCTCATCGGGTCGGCAGCGTGGCCG
Source organism: uncultured Actinomycetota bacterium (assembly GCA_963795035.1). GTDB lineage: Bacteria > Actinomycetota > Actinomycetes > Actinomycetales > Dermatophilaceae > Oryzobacter. The sequence continues at coordinate 146,191 of CAWCFZ010000001.1, forward strand.
GCAGCGTGGCCAGCGCGGCGCGCAGGGTCTCGAGGTGCTCCGGGGGGCTCTCCACGAGCGGCAGGCGCACCGCCGCCGACTCGATGACCCCGAGCTCGACGAGCGCGGCCTTGGCCATGATCGCTCCCTGCGACGGCGTCATGATCGCGTCGACGACGGGGAGGAGGGCCTCGTTGAGGCGGCGGGCCTCGGCGAGGTCGCCGCGGTCGACCGCCTCCACCATCGCGCGGTACTGGACGCCGGCGACGTGACCCACGACCGAGACCGTGCCGACCGCGCCGATCGCGAGGAGCGGCAGGGTGAGGGCGTCCTCGCCGCTGAACCACAGCAGGTCGGTGGCGGCGATGCCCTGAGCCGAGGCCGCGAGGTCGCCCTTGGCGTCCTTGACGGCGATGATCCGCGGGTGCTCGGCGAGCGCGACGAGGGTCTCGTGCCGGAAGGGGATGCCGGTGCGGCCGGGGATGTCGTAGAGCATGACCGGCAGGTCGGTGGCGTCGGCGACGGCGCGGCAGTGCGCGACGAGCCCGGCCTGGGTCGGCTTGTTGTAGTACGGGGAGACGAGGAGCAGTGCGTCGGCCCCGACCTCGGCCGCGCGCCGCGCCATGTGGACGGCGTGGCGGGTGTCGTTGGAGCCGACTCCGGCGACGACCACGGCCCGCCCATCCGCCCGCTCCTTGACCCGCTGCACGACCCTGATGCTCTCGTCGTCGGAGAGGGTGCTGGACTCCCCCGTCGTGCCGTTGACGACGAGGCCGTCGTGACCGGTCGCCAGGAGGTGCTCGACGAGGGAGTCGGTGCCCTTCTCGTCGACCTCTCCGTCGGGTGACATGGGGGTCACCATCGCGGTGAGGACTCGGCCGAACGGGGAGGTAGGCATGCCGACAGCGTACCGATCCACGACCCGGTGCCAGGCTGCCCGGAAGGGCCGCGCGGGCGCGGCGCGGACGCCGGCGGCGTCGCCCACGCTCCTTGCGGTTGTCGCCCACGGACCACGGCGCTAGCGTTCGCAGCGGACGACAGGTCGTCCCGGCAGTGGCGGGTCATCCCACCGCTGCCGCGGGGAGGGAACCACGCCGGGGGGCAGTTCTCGCACCAGGGCCGGGGGGCGCTGGTGCACGTGGCTCGGCACGGCCGATCCCTTCGCGGAACGCACCAGCTCAGCACTTCGCAAAGGGGATCCGACAATGATGTTCAGGAGAATCGCGGCCGCCACGGCCGCAACCCTCGGGCTCGCAGCCGCGCTCGTCACCACGGCGCCGACCGCCAGCGCCACCGCTCGCAACGGGGTCTGTGAGACAGGCGAGTTCTGCCTGTACTACAACAGCGACCACCTGGGGTCGCGGGTCGACCTCGTCAACTCGCAGCGCGACTACGGCACCGGGGCGGGTTGTGTCGAGTTCGTCAGCTCCGGCGCCGGTCAGGGCCAGTGCGTGAAGAACAACACGGCCTCGGTGTGGAACCGCACGGGCAAGCCGGTCTTCGTCTTCTACAGCAGCGACTACGGCGGCACCTACGACCAGATCCCCGACGGCGCCAAGGTCAACCTCAACGCCAACGTCAAGAACGACAACGCCTCGCAGATCGTCGGCGACGCCTCGCTGCGCTTCCCGCTCAACGCCACCCAGACCCACATCAAGAACCGCAACCCGGCCTGGTGCTGGAACAACACGTCGAACTGCCACCACGACTACAACGCCGCCGACATCTTCGCCGCCACCGGCACGGCCGTCGTCTCACCGGTCAACGGCACCGTCATGACGAAGAACGTGCGCTCCAGCGGCGTGGGCAGCACCGTCACCGTCAAGGACTCGTTCGGGCGCCTGTGGTACTTCGCGCACATGCACCACAGCCCGGCCCCGGTGGTCTCCGTCGGCCAGGCGGTGACCAAGGGCCAGCGCATCGGCACGGTCGGCACGTCGGCCCACGCCGTCGGCACGCCCCCGCACCTCCACCTCGACATGCGGGTCGGCGTCAACGAGCGCGCCGGGTGCAGCGGAGCCGGCTGTGCCGGTCTCGGGTTCGTCAACAACCAGCCGCTCCTGCGCACGGCGTTCCTCCAGCGTCCCGTGAGCTGAGCCCGCGGGCTCGGGTCCTGGACCCTCGCGGCGGGTGCCGGCGCCTCAGCGCACCGGCACCCGCCGCGATCGTGTGCCCGTCGGCGGGCGGGCCTAGGCTGGCCCCGTGCGCCAGTACCTCGACCTCCTCGACCACGTGATGACGACCGGCGTCGACAAGGCCGACCGCACCGGGACGGGGACGCGCAGCGTCTTCGGGTACCAGATGCGCTTCGACCTCGCCGAGGGGTTCCCCGTCGTCACGACGAAGAAGCTGCACCTGCGCTCCATCATCGGCGAGCTGCTGTGGTTCCTGCGCGGCGACACCAACGTGCGGTGGCTCCAGGAGCGCGGCATCTCCATCTGGGACGAGTGGGCCGACGAGCTCGGCGACCTGGGCCCGGTCTACGGGCACCAGTGGCGCTCGTGGCCGACGCCCGACGGGCGCCGGGTCGACCAGGTCGCGAAGGTCGTCGAGGCGATCCGCGCCAACCCCGACTCCCGGCGGCACATCGTGTCGGCCTGGAACGTCGCCGACGTCGACGACATGGCGCTCCCGCCCTGCCACGCGCTCTTCCAGTTCTACGTGCGACCGGCGGCCGACGGCGGGCCGGCGCACCTCGACTGCCAGCTCTACCAGCGCAGCGCCGACGTCTTCCTCGGGGTGCCGTTCAACATCGCGTCGTACGCCCTGCTCACGATGATGGTCGCCCAGCTCACCGACCTGCGCGCGGGACACTTCGTCCACACGCTCGGCGACGCGCACCTGTACTCCAACCACCTGGAGCAGGCCCGGCTGCAGCTCTCGAGGTCGCCGCACCCGCTGCCCACGATGCGCATCACGCCGCGGGAGTCGATCGACGCCTACGACCTCGGCGACTTCGAGCTCATCGGGTACGAGGCGCACCCGGCCATCAAGGCCCCGATCGCGGTGTGAGGGAGGCGTTGTCGTGACTCGGATCTCGCTCATCGCGGCGGTGGCACGCAACGGGGTCATCGGCCGTGACGGTGGCATGCCGTGGCACCTCCCCGAGGAGCTCGCCCACTTCAAGGCGACGACGATGGGCCATGCGCTCGTCATGGGGCGGCGGACGTTCGACTCCATCGGGCGGGCCCTGCCGGGGCGGCGCACCGTCGTGGTGACGCGCGACCCCGCGTGGCACCACGCGGGGGTCGAGACGGCGCACTCGTTCGCCGAGGCGATCTCGCTCGCGGGGCCGGCCGACGAGGTCTTCGTCGCCGGTGGCGCACAGATCTACGCCGAGGCGCTGCCCTTCGCGCACCGGCTCGTCCTCACCGAGGTCGACGCCGAGCCCGAGGGCGACACCCGGTTCCCGCACTGGTCGCGGCAGGAGTGGCGCGAGGTGTCGCGCGAGCCCCACGACGGCTGGTCACGCGTCGTCTACGAGCGCGGCTGACACAGCCCGTCGCCCCAGAGCGACCTCTGGGGTGTGAGGACGTCGGCCAACGTCCTCTTTCGCGCTCGCTACGGCGCAGTAGGTGTCGTGGTCACAGCACCTACTGCGCCGTAGCGAGCGATGAGAAGGGGTGGAGCGGGGTCACTCGGAGAAGGTGGCCTCGAGGGTGATCGGCACGGACAGCGCCTGGCTCACCGGGCACCCGAGCTTCGCGCCCTGCGCCGCCTCGTCGAACTGCTCGGCGGTGATGCCGGGCACCGAGCCGACGACCTTGAGCGCGACGCCGGTGATGCCGGTGCCGGGCTGGAAGGTGACCGCCGCGGTCGTGTCGATCGTCGTGGCGGGGGTGCCGGCCTGCGCGAGCGCGTTGGACAGCGCCATCGAGAAGCACGTGGAGTGCGCCGCCGCGATGAGCTCCTCGGGGCTGGTCACGCCGTTGGGCGCCTCGGCGCGCGCGGGCCAGTTGACGTCGAAGGTCCCGACGCCGGAGGACTCGAGCGAGACCTGGCCGGCGCCCTCCATGAGGGAGCCCTCCCAGTGGGCTGACGCGGTGCGGGTGGTGGCCATCCAAGGTCTCCTTCGTGCGGGAACGTCGTCCCGTCGACCCTACCCACCGGCGCCCGCCGCGAGCCGCGGCGGACCGCGGGGCAGACACGGGCGGACGGGCGGGACCGGGCGGCCTCTCGGTAGGGTCCACAGGGTGCCGATCCACTCCGACCTCGCCCACCACGTCGCCACGATCACGATCGACCGCACCCACCGGCGCAACGCCCTCGACCTCGAGACCCTCGAGGACCTGCACCGCGCCGTCGTCCGGGCCCTCGACGACGGCGCGCGTGCCCTTGTCCTCACCGGTGCGGACGGCCACTTCTGCTCCGGCGCCGACCTCGTCGAGCTCGAGGACGTGTCGTTCACCTCGCGCCTCGCCGAGGTCCTCGAGCACCTCGCGGCGGTGCCGGTCGTCACCGTCGCCGCCGTCGACGGCTCGTGCATGGGCCTGGGGATGCAGCTGTCCGTCGCCTGCGACGTGCGGGTCGTCGCGGACGGCGCCCGCTTCGCCGTTCCCGTCGCCCGCCTCGGCCTCATGGTCGACCACTGGACCATCGAGCGGGTCACCCGGGTCTGGGGCGAGCCCGCCACGCGCCTCATGGTCCTCACCGGCACCGTCCTCACCGCGCAGGACGCGTGGCGCCTCGGCGCCGCCCAGGTGCGCGGTGGGCTCGCCGACGCCCAGGAGCTCGCAGCCAAGGCGGCCGCGCTCGCCCCGTTGAGCCAGTCCGGGTCCAAGGTCGGGTTCGACGCGCGGGACGACGACCTCGCCGAGATCGCCCGCTACGAGGCCGCGTTCGCCCGCGCGTGGGGCAGCGACGACCTCACCGAGGGCCGCCGCGCGTTCACCGAGCGCCGCGACCCGCTCTTCCAGGGCCGCTGATGCCGTCCCACCGACCACGACCACGACCACGGTCAGGACCACGGCCACGAGCCGGCCGCGGGCGGCCCCCTGGCCGACGCCAGCGTCCGCCGCGCCCGTCCCAACGACGCCCCCGCCGTCGGGATGGTGCAGGCCACGGTCTTCCGCGACGCCTACGCCGACCGGGTTCCCGCCGAGGTCGTCGCCCTCTTCGAGCCCGAGGCCTTCGCCCGCTCGTGGCGCGAGAGCCTCGCCGCGCCCCCCGGCGGCATCCACCGGCTCCTCGTGGCGTGCGCCGGCGAGCAGGTCGTCGGCCTCGCGGCGGTCGGCCCCTCCCAGGACCCCGACGCCGAGCCCGAGTGGGGCGAGGTCACCGTCCTCGGCGTCCACCCCGACGCCCGCCGCCAGGGCCACGGCTCGCGCCTGCTCAACGCCACCGTCGACGTGCTGCGCGAGGCGGGGGCCCGGGCCGTGGCGCTGTGGGTCCTCGCGGACGACGAGGCCGGCCGGGCCTTCCTCGCCGCCTCGGGCTTCGCCGCCGACGGCGCCTACCGCGACCGCGTCGTCTCCCCCGGCGGCGACACCCTGCGCGAGGTCCGTCTCACCGCCCACCTGGGCGAGGACGCTGCTCCCACCGACCCGAGCCCGTGACCGCCGACGCCGTCGTGTCGGACGCCCGCCGTCGCGAGGTCGTCCGACAGGCCTGGTCGGTCGGGGTGGCCACGGGCGCGTACGGCATCTCGTTCGGCGCGCTCGCCGTCGCCGCCGGTCTCGACGTGTGGCAGGCGCAGGTCCTCTCGCTCGTGATGTTCACCGGCGGCTCGCAGTTCGCCTTCGTCGGCATCATCGGGGCCGGGGGTCTCGCCGCCGCCCCCGCAGCCATCGCCACCGCCGGGATGCTCGGCATCCGCAACGGCCTCTACGGGCTGCAGACCGCGCGCTTCCTCCACGTGAGGGGGCTGCGACGCCTCGGTGCCGCCCAGCTGACGATCGACGAGTCGACCGCCGTCGGGATCGCCCAGCCTGAGCCGGCGGCTCAGCGGCTCGGGTTCTGGCACACCGGGATCGCCGTCTTCACCCTCTGGAACCTCTCGACCCTCGCCGGCTCCGTGCTCGGCAACGCCCTGGGCGACCCCCGCCGGCTCGGCCTGGATGCCGCGGCCGCCGCGGCCTTCGTCGCCCTGCTCTGGCCCCGGCTGAAGAGCCGCGATGCGACCGCGACGGCGGTGCTCGCCGCCTTCATCGCGCTGGTCGCCTCCCCCCACCTGCCCGCCGGCGTCCCGGTGATCCTCGCGACCGTCGCCGCGCTCGTCGTCGGCCTGCGCCACCCCGGACGCCACGAAGGGCCGCTCGAGGGCGCCGACGGCGTGCTCCCCGAGTCGGACCCCACACCATGACGCTGTGGGTCGCCGTCGTGCTGGCCTGCGCCGCGTGCCTGGTCCTCAAGGTCGCGGGTTACGTCGTGCCCGCGAGCCTCCTTGCGGGAGAACGCACCTCGCGGATCACCACGCTGCTGCCCGTCGCACTGCTGGCCGCGCTCGTCGTGGTCCAGGCCGTCGGGGGCCGGGACGGCGTCATCGTCCTCGACGCTCGGGTCGCCGCCGTGGCCGTGGCCGTGGCCCTGCTCCTGCTGCGCGCGAACTTCCTCGTCGTCGTCCTCGCAGCCGCCGCCGTCGCGGCCCTGCTGCGCGCCCTGGGCTGGGGCTAGCCGTAGCCGCCCGCCGCGACGGCGGCGCGGTAGCGGTCGACGACGATCGCGGCCACCCGGGGGTCGGGCAGGACGGGTCCCGTGACGACGTCGGCCCCGCTGGCCTCCAGGCGCCCCTGGAACACGCCCGGCGCGAGGAGGTAGGACGCCACGCTCACCGGCGCTCCCCCAGCCGCCCTTGCCTCGCGGACCGTGTCGGCCACCGCCGGCCGCGGTCCCGCGGCGTAGGCGAGCAGGACCGGCGCGCCCCACCGACGGGCCACCCGTCCCGCGACCTGCGCGCTGTCCGCCTGGGCGCGCTCGTCGCTCGACCCCGCGGGAGCGAGGACCACGGTGCCCGCCTCGGGCGCCCCGGCGGCCCGCAGCCGGTCGAGGACGATGTCGACGAGCCGGTCGTCGGGCCCCAGCGCCGGGGTCGCGACGACGTCCGGCCGGGTCGCGACGGCCTGCGCGATGTCGACGTGCACGTGGTACCCACCGGCCAGCAGGAGCGGGACGACGACGCCGGCCAGCGGCTCCCCCGACGGCAGCGCGGCCACGACCTCGGCGACGTCGGGCCCGTGGACGTCGACGAACGCCTCGTGGACGGCCACGTCCGGGAGCAGCGCCGCGACCTCCTCGACGACGGCGCGCACGGCCGCGCGACCGCCCGGGTCCCGGGTGCCATGGGCACAGAGCACGAGCGCCGCCGTCACGAGGGGTCGGCCAGGGCCAGGGCGTAGCCGCGCTTGACGACCGTGCGCACGAGGTCCTTGGACCCGCAGGCCTCCCGCACGCGGGCGATCGCGGTGTCCACGGCGTGGCCGTCGCTCGACCCGCCCGGCAGCAGCAGCTGGAGCCGCTCGCGCGGGACCACCGCTCCCCGGGCCGCGGCGAGCTCGGCGAGCACCGCGACACCGGCGGGGCCCAGCGGCAGGGCTCGACCGTCGAGCACCGCGGCCCGCGCCCGGATCGTGAGCCCACCGGCCACGGTCTCGAGCACGGGCTGCTCCGCGTAGTGCGTCACGAGCTCGCGCACCAGCGCCCCGAGCCGCCAGCGCCCCGGGACCAGGGGCGAGAGCCCGACGTCGATGAGCGGTGCCGCGGTGATGGGGCCGACGGTCGCCAGGACGAGGCGCCCCCCGAGGTTGCGCCGGCGGATGGCGCGCAGGTCGGCGTCCTCGGTGGCCTCGAGCCACGCGACGACACCGGGCGCCGAGGTGAACACGACCGCGTCGACGAGCCCTCCGGCCGTGCGCTGCACCGAGTCGCGCAGGACCTGCGGGTCGGAGGGGCCCCAGCCGTAGACCACCACGGACGTCACCGACGCGCCGGCCTCGGCGAACGCCTCGTCGAGCCCGTCGGCACCGCTGCCGTGGTGCTGCACCGCGACCCGCAGCCCGGCCACGCCCTCGGCGAGGAGGAAGTGCTGGATCTCCGCGGCCGTCTCCGACGTCGCGACCCAGTCGGCGGTGAGCCCGGCGGCCTCGATGGCGCCGCGCGCCTTGGGCCCGCGCGCGATGAGGCGGGCGTCGGCGAAGACGGCGAGGAGGTCCTCGGCGAGCCCGGCGGCGTCGGCGGCCTCGACCCATCCGCGGAAGCCGATGCCCGTCGTGGCGACGACGACGTCCGGCGGGTTCGCCAGCACCTCGCGGGTGCGGTCGACGAGGCTGAGGTCGTCGAGGTGCGGCACGACCTCGAGGGCCGGTGCGTGCTCGATGACGGCGCCGCGCCGTTCCAGCGCGGCCGCGAGCTCCTTGAACCGGCGGTCGGCCGTCACGGCCACGGTGCACCCGGCGAGCACCGGCCCGCCGGGCAGCTGCACGCGCGCTCCCACGGTCCCGGCCTCACTCATCGAGGTCCCCGGACGTCGTCGCGCACACCGGGTCGTCGAGGAAGCCCTCCGCCGCCACGGCACCGATGACGATGATCGCCGGTGCCCTGACCCCGGCGCTGCGGGCCACCTCCGCGGCCGAGGCGAGCGTGGCGCGGGTGACCCGCTCGCGTGCGGTGGAGCCGTGCTCGACGATCGCGACCGGCAGCCGGGGGTCGACTCCCGCCCCGATCGCGACGGCGCAGATGTCGGGAAGCGCCGACACCGCCATGAGGAGGACGACCGTCGCCCCCGCGGTGAGCGCGGCGAGCGTCGCGGTGTCCGCGCCGACGTGACCCGAGCTGACGTGGACCGAGGTCGAGACGCCCCGCTGCGTCACCGGGATGCCGGCGAGCGCGGGCACCGAGAAGGCCGAGGTGATGCCGGGGACGACCGACACCTCGACCCCTGCGCGCCGGCACGCGTGCACCTCCTCGCCCCCGCGCCCGAACACGTAGGGGTCGCCACCCTTGAAGCGCACGACGGTGAGCCCCTGGAGGGCACGGTCGACGAGGATCGCGTTGATCTCGTCCTGCGGCACGGGGTGGTTCGTGGGGCTCTTGCCGACGTTGACGACCTCGACGTCGGGGGGCAGCCGGTCGAGCAGCGGCGTCGCGCCGAGCCGGTCGGTGACGACGACGTCGGCGGTGGCCAGGGCCTCGAGCCCGGCCAGGGGGACCAGGCCCGGGTCCCCGGGGCCGCTGCCCACGAGGACGACCCGCCCGCGCCGCACCCGGCGGCGGCGCAGGTCGACCTCCCCCGACGCCACGTGCACGGCCAGCGCGTCCCGCACCGCGGCCGCCCGCCGCGGGTCGGCGTCCCCCACCGACACCACCCCGAGGGTGAGGTCGCCGTGGGTGCTGGCGGCCGCCATCCGGGCCGAGCCGTCGCGCCGGTCGGAGGCGTTGACGCACCACGTGCGCCGGGCCTGCGCCCAGGCCGCGACCTGCGCGTTCACCGCGGGGTCCGCGGTCGCGGCGACGACGAGCCAGGCGTCGTCGAGGTCGGCCTCGACGACCTCCCGCTCGACGAGCTCGGCGTCACCGTGGCTCGCGACCCGGCGCGCGTCATCGGACGCACCGGGGTCGACGAGCACGACGCGGGCGCCGTCCTGGAGGAGGCGGCGGGCCCGGCGCATGCCGACGACGCCGGCGCCGACGACGAGCACCCGGCGACCGGTGAGGTCGAGGCCGACGAGGGTCGTCACGAGGGCGTCACGCCGCCGGCAGGTCGATGGTCACCCGTCCATGGTCGACGCTCACGGCGTAGGTCGCCAAGTCGGGTCCACGCCCCGGCCTCGGGGCCTTGTCGAGCGTGTCGAGGCACCGCCCGTCCTCGAGCGAGAACACCTGCTTGTGCACCGGCGAGGCGATGGTCGCCACCTCGCCGCGTGAGCCGGTGATCCCGCGCGACATCACGGCCGCCCCGGAGAAGGGGCAGACGTTGTCGACGGCGAAGACCCGCCCGTCGGCGAGGAGGAACACCGCGACCTGGCGGTCGCCGACGAGGACGGCCACCCCCAGCTCCGGGGTGAGGTCGAGGACGTCGCACACGACGAGGCGGGTGGTGGGGTCGGCGACTGCGGTCATGAGCGGACCTCCAGGGTGGTGGGGGCGATGAGGACGGGGCCGGGCGAGGCGAGCCCGGCGGCCCGCTCGTCCTCGGTCGCCGGGCGGCGCTGACCGCGCTCGGTGACGTAGGAGAGCGTGGGGTCGGCGGTGTCGGGGGCGTTGACGAAGGAGGCGAACTGGCGCAGCCGGACCGGGTCGCGCAGCACCGCGGCCCACTCGTCCTCGTAGGCGTCGACGTGCCGTGCCACCTGCTCGTCGAGGTCGGCCGCGATCCCGAGGACGTCGTCGACGACGATCGCCCGGATGCGCTCGAGGCCTCCCTCGTGGTCCTGCTGCCAGGGCGCGGTGCGCTGGAGCCGGTCGGCGGTGCGGATGTAGTACATGAGGTAGCGGTCGATGACCCGGATCGCGGTCTCGTCGTCGACGTCCTCGACGAGGAGCTCCGCGTGGCGGGGGGTGAAGCCGCCGTTGCCGCCGACGTAGACGTTCCAGCCCTGGTCGGTCGCGATGAGGCCGACGTCCTTGCCGCGGGCCTCGGCGCACTCGCGGGCACAGCCGGACACGCCGAGCTTGAGCTTGTGCGGGCTGCGCAGGCCGCGGTAGCGCAGCTCGAGCAGGACGGCCATGCCGACCGCGTCCTGCACGCCGAAGCGGCACCACGACGACCCGACGCACGACTTCACCGTGCGCAGTGACTTGCCGTAGGCATGGCCCGACTCCATCCCGCCGTCGACGAGCCGCTGCCAGATCCCGGGGAGCTGCTCCAGGCGCGCCCCGAAGAGGTCGATCCGCTGCCCCCCGGTGATCTTCGTGTAGAGCCCGTGGTCCTTGGCGATCTCGCCGATGAGGATGAGCTGCTCGGGCAGGATCTCGCCGCCGGGCACGCGCGGCACGACCGAGTACGTGCCGTCCTTCTGGAGGTTGGCCATGACCCGGTCGTTGGTGTCCTGCAGGGCGGCCCGGTCGTCGGCGAGGACGTGCTCGTCGTAGAGCGAGGCGAGGACCGAGGCGATGACCGGCTTGCAGATGTCGCAGCCACGCCCCGTGCCGAAGCGGCCGATGATGTCGCTGAACGTCCGCAGCCCGGTGACCTGCACCGCGGTGTAGAGCTCGGCCCGGGACATCGCGACGTGCTCGCACATCGCGGTCGAGACGGTGAGGCCGGCCCTGGCCATCTCGGCGCCCATGAGCTTCTTGACGAGCGGCAGGCACGAGCCGCACGACGTCCCCGCGCGGGTGCAGGCCTTGACGGACCCGACGTCGTGGCACCCCTTCTCGCCCACCGCGCAGCGGACCTCGCCCGCCGTGACGTTGTTGCACGAGCACACCGCGGCGGCGTCCGGTAGCTCGACCTGCGGCCGCGCGGCCCCGGCGTTCTCGGGCAGCAGCCACAGGCCGGGGTCGCTGCCGAGCTCGGCCCCGACCATCGGGCGCAGGCTGGCGTAGGCGGAGGCGTCGCCGACGAGGATGCCGCCGAGGAGGGTGCGCGCGTCGTCGGTGACGACGAGCTTCTTGTAGACGCCGGAGACCGGGTCGGAGTGGACGAGCTCGAGGGCGCCGGGGGTGCTCGCGAACGCGTCACCGAAGGAGGCGACGTCGACGCCGAGGAGCTTGAGCTTGGTCGACAGGTCCGCGCCGGGGAAGGTCGCGTCACCACCGAGGATCCGGTCGACGGCCACCTCGGCCATCGTGTAGCCGGGCGCGACGAGCCCGAGGCACCGACCCTCGATGCAGGCCACCTCGCCGACGGCGTAGACCCGCGGGTCCGTCGTGCGGCATCCCTCGTCGACCACGATCCCCCCGCGGGCGCCCGTGACCAGGCCGGAGGGAGCGGCGAGCTCGTCGCGCGGCCGCACACCGGTGGCGAAGACGACGACGTCGGCCGGCAGGTCCTCCTGATCTCCGGCGACCCGCAGGCCGGCGACCCGGCCGTCGTCGTCCACCGTGATCGACTCGGACCCGGCACCGACCCTGACGTCGACGCCCATCCCCTCGATGATGCGGCGCAGCGCGTGCCCGCCCCCCTCGTCGACCTGCAGGGCCATGAGACGAGGGGCGAACTCGACGACGGTGCAGTGCGACTGGAGCCCGACGAGCGCACCGGCCGCCTCGAGCCCGAGCAGCCCACCACCGACGACGACCCCGCGGACCGGGCGGCCCAGCGCGACGGCGCGCGAGGCCACCCAGTCGCTCAGGGCGACGACGTCGTCGATGGTCCGGTAGACGAAGACGCCCGCGGCGTCGGCGCCCGGCACCGGCGGCACCCAGGCGTACGACCCGGTCGCGAGGACGAGGTGGTCGTACCCGAGGGTGCTCCCGTCGGCGACCGTCACGGTGCGCCCGACGCGGTCGACGGCCGTCGCGGCGCTGGCGACCCGCAGGTCGACGAGCGGGTCCCGCCACATCCCGGGGTCGCCGAGGAGCAGGTCGTCCGCCGTGGAGCCGGAGAAGAAGGCGCTGAGCCCGACGCGGTCGTAGGGCGCGCGGTCCTCCTCGGCCACGACGGTGACGCGGTACTGCCCGTGGGCGTCCCGGGCGCGCAGGGCCTCCACGAAGCGGTGGGCGACCATGCCCCCACCGATGACGACGACGTGCTCGCTCATGACGTGCTCCTGACGAGGGTCTGGTCCTGCTGGTCGGCCGGGCTGGGGCTGGGGAGGGCGATGGCGCCGTCGTTCGGCTCGGGGTCGGCGCGGGTCGCGTCGACGAGGGCCTCGACGACCCCGCGGCAGTCGCCGCACCCGGTGCTCGCGCGCGTGGCGGTCGCGACCTGCGCGGCGCTGGCGCAGCCCCCACGCACCGCCTCGCGGATCCGCCCCGCCGACACGCTGTTGCACGTGCAGACGCGGTCGCCGTCGGCGAGCTCCTCGGGGCGGCGGGCAGCGGCGCCGGGCCCGCCACCGGCCAGCGCCCGCACCAGGAGCAGCGCCGGGTCGTCGGGCACGGGGAGCGAGCGGGTGTACAGGGCCGACAGGGTGGCCGCGACCTCCGCGTCCCCGATGCACGTCGCGCCGACGAGGTTCCCTCCGGACACGACGACCTCCACGTAGCGGCCGCGCTCGGGGTCCTTGAGGGAGAGCACGCGGTACCGGGGGTCCTCACGGTCGACGTCGCCGCAGACGCCCATGCTCACCATCGACATCCCGGACGCCTTGACCCGGACGACGTCGTGGGTCGCCGTGCCGGGTGCCGCGGTGCCGGGCGCCGCGGTTCCGGGGGCCAGCCGCGCGACGAGGGCGGCGGCCTGCTGCCAGCCCTGGGCCACGAGACCCGTCGCGCCCGACGGCGGCTGGGCACAGTCGCCGATGGCGTGGACGTGCGGGTCGTCGGGGCTGGTCAGGTCGTCGGTGACGACGACGCCGCGGTCGACGGTCAGCCCGCAGCGGCGGGCGAGCATCGTCTCGGCCACGGTGCCGCAGCACATGACGAACAGGTCGGCCGCGGCTTCGACGCCGTCGGCGAAGCGGATGCTCTCGAGGCGCCCCCGGCGGGTGTTGACGCCGACGACCGAGGCACCGACGTGGGTCGTGATGCCGAGCCGCTCCAGGCTGCTGATCGCGACCTGCGAAGCCTCCCAGCCGAGCTGGCGCTCCATGAGGCGGTCGGCGAGGTGGACGACGCGGACGTTGAGGCCGCGCCTCGCCAGCCCGGTCGCGACCTCGACACCGAGGACGCCCGCCCCGAGGACGACCGCCCGCCGCGAGCGTCCCGCGGCCTCGACGATGCCGGTCGCGTCGGCCATGTCCTTGAGGACGAACACCCCCTCGACGAGGCCCTCGTCGTACGCGACCCCCTGGATCGGGGGGACGCGGGCCGCCGACCCGGTCGCGAGGACGAGCTCGTCATAGGGGTGCTCGGTCCCCCGGTCGTCGACGACGACCCGGCGGTCGCGGTCGACCGACGCGGCGGAGACGCCGGTGAGGACGCTGACCCGCGGGGTCCACGGCCCGGCCAGGCCGAGCACCTCCGGGCTCTTCGAGCCGGCGACGACGCTGGAGAGCAGGACGCGGTTGTACGCGGGCACGGGCTCCTGACCCAGGACCGTGACGCGGACCCGGGGGTCGGCCTCGACGAGCAGCTCGGTGAACCGCGAGCCGACCATCCCGTGGCCGATGACGACGACGTGCCTCATGCGAGCACCTCCACGCGGGTGGGGTCGGGGGACGAGGTGTCGGCGGGGCCGACGCGCTCGAGGCGCACGGCGCACACCTTGAACTCGGGCATGCCGGAGACCGGGTCGGTCGCGTCGTTGGTGAGCAGGTTGGCGCTCAGCTCGCCGGCCCAGTGGAAGGGCAGGAACACGGTGTCCGGACGGATGCCGTCGGTGACGCTCGCATCGGCGACCATGCTCCCCCGGGTGGAGGTGACGCGCACCGGGTCCCCCTGCTCCACGGCGAGGTCCGCCGCGAGCAGCGGGTGGAGCTCGAGCACGGGCGCGGGCACTGCCTCCACGAGCTCGGCGACCCGCCGGGTCTGGGCGCCGGACTGGTAGTGGTGCAGGACGCGGCCGGTCACGAGGTGGACCGGCCAGGCGGCCGTCACGTCGTCGGCGGGACCGTGGTGGTCGACGGCGACGGCGTGCGCCCGGCCGTCCGCAGTCGGGAACCCGTCGAGGAACAGGCGCGGCGTCCCCTCGGGGGCCGCGGCCGAGCACGGCCAGAACAGGGCCTCGCCCGCGTCGAGCCGGTCGTAGGTGATCGCGGAGTAGTCGGCGCGGCCGCCGGCCGAGGCGCGGGCCAGCTCGTCGAACACCTCGCGGGCCTGCGTCGGGAAGCCCCGCTCGACCCCGAACCGCCGGGCCAGCTCGGCCCAGACCCACAGCTCGGTGCGCACGTCCCCGGGAGGGTCGAGCGCGCGGCGGCGCCGGATGACGCGGCCCTCGAGGGTCGTCATCGTGCCCTCCTCCTCGGCCCACTGGGTCACGGGCAGGACGACATCGGCCATGAGGGCGGTCTCCGACGGGACGACGTCGGCGACGACGAGCAGGTCGAGGCGGGCCAGGGCCTCGCGGACGTCGGAGACGTTGGGCGCCGAGACGGCGGGGTTGGCGCCGTGGACGAGGAGGGCGCGGGGCCCGCCGGGCGTCCCGAGCCGCGCGAGCAGCTCGACCGCGGGGACCCCGGGGCCGGGCAGCGAGTCGGGGTCCACGCCCCAGACCGCCGCGACGTGGGCGCGCGCGGCGGGGTCGGCGATCATCCGGTACCCGGGGAGCTGGTCGCTCTTCAGGCCGTGCTCGCGCCCGCCCTGGCCGTTGCCCTGGCCGGTGAGCGGGCCGTAGCCCGAGCCGACCCGGCCCACGAGCCCGAGGGCGAGGGCGAGGTTGATGGCCGCGCAGACGCCGTCGGTGCCCTGGGTCGACTGCTCCATCCCGCGGCCGGACAGCACGTAGGCACCACGCCCACCGTGCACCGGCGCGGCCGCGGCCAGCAGCCGCGCGACCGCCCGCAGCGTGTCGGCGGGGATGCCGCACACGGCCTCGGCCCGCTCGGGCCACCAGCGCGACACCGAGGCCCGCACGGCGTCCCAGCCGGTCGTCCTCGAGGCGAGGTACGCCTCGTCGCACAGGCCCTCGTCGACGAGGACGTGGGTGAGCGCGAGCAGCACGACGAGGTCGGTCCCGGGCACCGGGGCGAGGTGGATCCCCGCGCCGTCCTGGGTGAGCTTCGCCGTGGCCGAGAGACGGGGGTCGACGAGCACCAACCCTCCCCGCGACCGGGCGCCGGCGAGGTGCTGGACGAGCGGCGGCATCGTGGCTGCGGGGTTCGAGCCCACGACGAGGACGGCGTCGGCTCCCCCGAGGTCGGCGAGCGGGAAGGCGAGCCCCCGGTCGATCCCGAGCGTGCGGTTGGCGCCCGCTGCCGCCGACGACATGCAGAACCGGCCGTTGTAGTCGATGAACGGCGTGCGCAGGACGACGCGCGCGAACTTCCCGAGCGCGTAGGCCTTCTCGTTGGTCAGGCCCCCACCGCCGAACACCGCGACGGACCCGCGCCCGGACTCCTCCTGGAGGCCGACGAGCCGGCCGTGGACGAGGTCGAGCGCCTCGTCCCACGAGGCCGGCTCGAGCGGGGAGCCCCGACCGCCGCGACGCACGAGCGGCGTCGTGAGGCGGTCGGGGGCCCGCAGGACCTCCGCCGAGCTCCAGCCCTTCTGGCACATCCCGCCCCGGTTCGTGGGGAAGTCGCGCGCGTCGACGCGCACCGGGAGCACGGAGTCCGCGACCGGCGTCAGCGTCTGGGCGCACTGGAGCGCGCAGTAGGGGCAGTGCGTCGGCGTCGTCACGTCGCTCAGACCTTGGCCATCGTCGCGCCGCGGCGCAGGTAGAGCGCCCAGGTGAGGACGGCCATGACGAGGAAGACCCCGACGTAGGCCTGCAGGGCCGGCACGATCGAGCCGTACTCCTCCTTGGCGTACTTGTAGACGAAGGGGATGACGAAGCCACCGAAGGCGCCGACGGCCGAGATGATGCCGACCGCGCCGGCCGCCCGCCGCTTGAACTCCAGCGTGGCGACCTCACCCACCGTCGCCGTCGCGGGCGCCGAGCCGGGTGAAGATCGCCGGGATCATCCGGTACGTCGAGCCGTTGCCCACCCCGGTCGCGACGAACAGGACCATGAAGCTGGCGAAGAACAGCGGCAGGCTCCTGGCCTGCACGCCGACCACGGCGACGACGCCGGCGGCGGCCATGAGCAGGAAGGCCCCGACCGTGACGACCGCACCACCGAGGCGGTCGGACAGGCGCCCACCGAGAGGCCTGGACAGCGAGCCGACGAGGGCACCGAGGAAGCCGTAGGCCAGCGCGATGTCGCCGCGCTCGAAGACGACCTTGAGCAGGGTGGGGAACGCGGCCGAGTAGCCGATGAACGACCCGAAGGTGCCGATGTAGAGCAGGGCCATGAGCCAGGTGTGGAGGTGCCGGGTGGCCCGGGCGGTGGGGCCGGGGTCGGCCTTGGCCTCGCGCAGGTTGTCCATGAACCGGTAGGCCAGGACGGCCGAGACGATCGCGAAGGGCACGTAGAGCAGGCCGGCGTTGCTCAGCCCGGCGGCGACGCCGCCGAGGCCGATGACGAGCGGGACGAGCTTCTGGGCCACCGCGACGCCGATGTTGCCGCCGGCCGCGTTGAGCCCGAGCGCCCAGCCCTTCTCCTTCTCCGGGTAGAAGAAGGAGATGTTCGCCATCGAGGACGCGAAGTTGCCCCCACCGAGGCCCGCCGTGCCGGCCACCGCGAGGAGCACCCAGAAGGGCAGCTCGGGGTGCTGGACGACCCAGGCCAGGCCGAGGGTCGGGACGAGGAGGAGCAGGGCCGAGACGACGGTCCAGTTGCGGCCGCCGAAGATCGGCACCGCGAAGGTGTACGGGATGCGCAGCGCCGCGCCGACGCCGGAGGCGACGGCCAGGACGGTGAGCGCCTGGCCGGCGGTCAGCGCCCAGCCGTTGGCACCGGTGGCGACGAGCGCGCCGGTGGCGTCGAAGGTGCCGGACATCGACACCACGACGATCGACCAGAGCAGCCAGACCGAGAAGCCGATGTGCTCGGCGAAGATCGAGAAGCCGAGGTTGCGGCGGGCGATGGCGCGGCCACGCGCGGCCCAGAAGACCTCGTCCTGCGGGTCCCAGTGCTCGATCCAGCGACCGGGGCCGACGACACCGGGCTCGACGGCCGGTGCTGCGGGGGCGGACGGCGGCGCAGGAGCCGCGGAGGACGCGGCGGGGGTGACGGTGGTGGACATGGGCGGCCCTTCGCGAGGCGGGCGGGGCGGGACGGCACCGGGGCCCGGCAGGCGGTGGTGGCGTCCCGACCCCGGTGTCGGACCTCACGAACGCTAGGGACGCGCTGTTTCCGGGGGCTGCGGGGTGTGTGAACCGTCCGAAACATCGCGCGCACCCCCGCGTGCTCACCCGGCGTGAGGACTGCGAAACGTCCGCGTTACACGGCGACGACCGTGCAGGTCAGGCGCCTGGGGCCGGTGGAGCGCGCCAGGTGGGTGCGGCGGGTGGGTGCGGCGGGTGCGGCGGTGGGTTGGTGGGTGCGCGGGGTGGCTCAGGCCAGGCCGAGGTAGTGCTCGAGTCCCACCGTGAGCCCGGGGTGGTCCGCCACCTCACGAACCGCCGTGAGGACCCCCGGCATGAAGGAGACCCGGTCGAAGGAGTCGTGGCGGATGGTGAGGAGCTCACCCTCGCCGCCGAGGAGGACCTCCTGGTGGGCGACGAGCCCGCGCAGCCGCACCGAGTGCACCGGGACCCCGCCGACCCGGGCTCCGCGGGCGCCGTCGGGGTCGTGCGTCGTGGCGTCGGGCACCGGACCCAGGCCCGCGTCGTCCCGGGCGGCGCCGATGAGCTCGGCGGTGCGGGCCCCGGTCCCCGAGGGCGCGTCGACCTTGTCGGGGTGGTGCAGCTCGATGACCTCGACCGACTCGTAGAACCGCGCGGCCTGCTGCGCGAACGCCATCATGAGGACGGCACCGATGGCGAAGTTCGGGGCGATGAGCACGCCCACCGACGGCTGTGCGGCCAGCTGCCCCCGCAGCGTCTCCAGCGCGTCTGCCGACCACCCGGTCGTCCCCACGACGACGTGCACGCCGCGGGTCACGCAGTGGGCGACGTTGCGCGGCGAGGCGTCGGGCACCGAGAACTCGATGACGACGTCGGCACCGGCGAGGTCGCCCAGGTCGTCTCCGGCGTCGAACCGCCCGGCCAGCTCGAGCCCGTCGGCCTCCTCCACCGCACGGCACACGGTCGACCCCATCCGCCCGTCCGCCCCGATGACCGACACCCTGATCGCGCTCATGGACCCGACTGTAGTCAGGCGGCCGGACCGCTCGAACGCCCCCGGGTTGTTCACCTTCCGTTCATCTCACGGTCGCCGACCGGTTACCCTTGGGTGAACGGACGATGAACGACCACGACGATGGCCGACCACGGCATGAACGACCACGGAGGCAGGACGCGATGAAGAAGGCGACCACGACGACGACCCGCACGGGCCTGTCGATGCGCTGGGTCCCCGTCACGGCCGGCGACGGCCGCGTCCGCCTGGAGATGCGCTGGACCGCGCCCCCGGCGATCGCCCCCCGCTCGGTGCTCTGAGCGACGAAAGCGACAGACCGGCCACGACGCGAGGAGGCCCGCACCCCATCGGGGTGCGGGCCTCCTGCCGTGCGGTGCCGACTCAGGCGTCGGCGGGTGCGCCCTCGGAGTCGCTGCGCTCGCCCTCGGAGCGCTCGCCCCGACCACGGCCGCCACGACGGCGGTTGCGCGGGCGGCGCTCGCCGCGCTCGCCGTCCTCGGAGCGCTCGTCGCGCCCGTCGGAGTCGGAGCCGGAGTCGGAGCCGGAGCCGGCGTCCGAGCCGGACTCGTCGTCGAGGTCAGCGGCCGGAGCCGCCGCCGGGGCCGAGTCGGCCGCGGGGGCCTGCTCGTCACCGGTCTCGCCCTCGGCCATGACGGCGGCCAGGCTGAGCTTGCCGCGCGGGTCGATCTCCTTGAGCTCGACCTGGACCTTCTGGCCCACGGCCAGGACGTCCTCGACGGCCTCGATGCGCTTGCCGCCGACGAGCTTGCGGACCTCCGAGATGTGCAGGAGGCCGTCCTTGCCCGGCAGGAGCGAGATGAACGCGCCGAAGGTCGTCGTCTTGACGACGGTGCCCAGGAAGCGCTCGCCGATCTCCGGCATCTGCGGGTTCGCGATGGCGTTGATCATGGCGCGCGCGGCCTCGGCCGACGGGCCGTCGGTGGCGCCGATGTACACGGTGCCGTCGTCCTCGATCGAGATCTGCGCACCGGTCTCGTCCTGGATCGTGTTGATCATCTTGCCCTTCGGGCCGATGACCTCGCCGATCTTGTCGACCGGGACCGTCACCGAGATGACGCGAGGAGCGTAGGGGCTCATCTCGTCAGGCGCGTCGATGGCCTCGTTCATGACGTCGAGGATGTGCAGGCGCGCGTCGCGGGCCTGGGTCAGCGCGCCGGCCAGCACGTCGGCAGGGATGCCGTCGAGCTTGGTGTCGAGCTGGATGGCCGTGACGAACTCACGCGTGCCGGCGACCTTGAAGTCCATGTCGCCGAACGCGTCCTCGGCACCGAGGATGTCGGTGAGGGCCGCGTACTGCGTCTGGCCGTCGACCTCGGCGGAGACCAGGCCCATGGCGATGCCCGCGACGGGTGCGCGCAGCGGCACACCGGCGTTGAGCAGGGCCAGCGTGGACGCGCAGACCGAGCCCATCGAGGTCGACCCGTTGGAGCTGAGCGCCTCGGAGACCTGGCGGATCGCGTAGGGGAACTCCTCGCGCGTCGGCAGGACCGGCATCAGGGCACGCTCGGCGAGCGCACCGTGGCCGACCTCGCGACGCTTCGGCGAACCGACGCGACCGGTCTCACCGGTCGAGTAGGGCGGGAAGTTGTAGTTGTGCATGTAGCGCTTGCGCGTCACCGGCGACAGGGTGTCGAGCTGCTGCTCCATCCGGAGCATGTTCAGCGTCGTGACGCCCATGATCTGGGTCTCGCCGCGCTCGAAGATCGCCGAGCCGTGCACCCGCGGGAGCACCTCGACCTCGGCCGAGAGCGCGCGGATGTCCGCGAGGCCACGGCCGTCGATGCGGACCTTGTCCTTGAGGATGCGCTCGCGGATGTACTTCTTCTGCACCGAGCGGAAGGCGGCCGAGACCTCCTTCTCGCGGCCGGCGAAGTCGCCGACCTGCGAGTCGCCGTCGCCGACGAGGGCGAGGTGCACGGCCGACTTGAGCTCGTCGAGGCGGTCCTCGCGCTCCTGCTTGCCGGCGATGGTCAGGGCCTGCGCGGTGTCGGCGCCGACCTTGGCCTCGACGGCCTCGAGGACGTCGTCGCTGTAGTCGAGGAAGACCGGGAAGTCCTGGACCGGCTTGGCGGCAGCGGCCGCCAGCTGGGCCTGGGCCTGGCACAGCGCCTTGATGAAGACCTTCGAGGCCTCGAGGCCCTGGGCCACGACCTCCTCGGTCGGGGCGGTCTTGCCCTGGCTCTTGACGAGGTCCCAGGTGTGCTCGGTGGACTCGGCCTCGACCATCATGATCGCGACGTCGTCACCGGCGACGCGACCGGCGACGACCATGTCGAAGGTCGAGCGCTCGATGTCGCTGAAGTTCGGGAACGCGACCCACTGGTCGTCGATGAGGCTGACGCGGACGCCACCGATCGGGCCCGAGAACGGCAGGCCGGAGATCTGGGTCGAGGCGCTGGCCGCGTTGATGGCGAGCACGTCGTACTGGTGGTCGGGGTTGAGCGCCAGGACCGAGATGACGACCTGGACCTCGTTGCGCAGGCCCTTGGTGAAGGTCGGGCGCAGCGGGCGGTCGATGAGGCGGCAGGTGAGGATCGCGTCCGTGGACGGGCGGCCCTCGCGGCGGAAGAACGAGCCGGGGATCTTGCCCGCGGCGTACATCCGCTCCTCGACGTCGACGGTCAGGGGGAAGAAGTCGAATCCCTCGCGCGGGTGCTTCCCGGCGGTGGTGGTGGAGAGGAGCATCGTGTCCTCGTCCAGGTAGGCGACGACGGCGCCGCCGGCCTGCTTCGCGAGTCGGCCGGTCTCGAACCGGACGGTGCGGGTGCCGAAGGTGCCGTTGTCGATGACGGCTTCGGCGACTGTGATCTCAGGACCCTCCATGGGTCCTCCTTTTCTCTGGTGTCTGAAGCTCTCGTGCATCGTCGTTGTGCACGGGCTTGTCCAACAGGGGGCGCGATGTCGCTCCCCCTCTCACGCGGAAAGGGCGGTCCTCACGGTCAACGTGAGGACCGCCCCTCGCGGAAGTCCTTATCGGCGAAGGCCGAGGCGCTTGATCAGCGAGCGGTAACGCTCGACGTCGATGCTCTCCAGGTAACGCAGGAGGCGGCGACGCTGGCCGACCAGGAGCAGCAGGCCACGACGGCTGTGGTGGTCGTGCTTGTGCTGGCGCGAGTGCTCGGTGAGGTCCTTGATGCGCTGGGTGAGCAGCGCGATCTGCACCTCAGGAGAGCCGGTGTCGCCCTCGGACGAGCCGAACTCGGTGATGATCTGCTTCTTGACGTCAGTGCTCAGCGGCATGGGGCGTCGGTCTCCTTCAATGGTTTCGCTGCGCGGCGCTCCCGGGCTGGTTCACCGGGGCTCTCTGGATTCCGCGGCCGAAGTTCACGGCAGTGCTCGACATTACCAGCGGGGGTACGCGTGTCCTAATCGACCGCGACCCCCGCGATGTCGGCGTGCAGGCCCCACGGGCCGCGCTCAGCTCGCCGACGGGGCCGCGCTCACCCAGGCGGCGGGGCCACGGACAACCGGGCGGCGGGGCCACGGTCACCCGCGGCGGCATGGGCGCGCCATCCTGGTGCCTCCACCCCTTGCGGAGCGGGACTCGGGTGCCCTTGGATATGCCCGGGGGACGCCGGGGGTCGGCGTCGTCGGGGGGCCCCGCTCCTGAGGGGAAATCATGAGATCCAAGGTCATGCTGGCGAGCCTGCTCGCCGCGGTCAGCCTCGTCGTGTGGGGGGCCGCTCCCGCACAAGCGGCGACATACGCGAGCAGCTTCTCTGAGCTGAGCTTCCCGCCGGAGGCCAACAGCTCCTACCAGGCGGTGCTCTCCGGACGCATCACGCCATCGGCCGCCGGTCGGGCGGTGAGCCTGTACGCAGGTGTCGCACCGGACGGGTCGGGAGGGTCCTGGGTGGCCGGGGCGCACACCGACGGCAACGGCCGCTTCAGCTTCGTCGTCTCGGTGAGCTCGCCCACCCGCTACAAGTTCTTCAGCGCGAAGCAGGTCGTCGGCGCCAACACCTACCAGGCCGCCAGCACCGTCGGGTACCTCGTCAGCCCGCCGAGCCCGCAGTACTACGCGAGCAGCTACTCGGAGCTGAGCTTTCCCGCGCGGGCGAACAACGACTACCAGGTTGTGCTCTCGGGTCGGATCTGGCCTGCGGCGTCCGGCCGACCGGTCAGCCTCTACAGGGAGGTCAACGCCGACGGGTCGGGTGGCACCTGGATCCTGGGCGCCCACACCGACGGCAACGGTCGCTTCAGCTTCGTCACCACGGTGACGTCGGGGACCCGGTTCAAGTTCTTCAGCGCCAGACAGACCATCGGCCTGGTGAACTATGAGCCGGCAAGTACCGGGGCCTACACCGTCAACCCGCCTCTGGAGGTCTCCTACGAGAGTGCCTACTCGGAGATGAGCACCCCCGAGTTCACCAACAGCGGCGACCAGCGGGTCACCGTCTCGGGACGGGTCTGGCCCGCCGCCGCGGGCCGAGCGGTCAGCCTCTACTCCGGCGTCGACACGAACGGAGACGGCGGCACCTGGCAGGCAGGGACGAACACCGATGGAGCGGGCCGGTTCAGCTTCACGATGACCGTCGGCGCGGTGACCCGGTTCAAGTTCTTCAGCGCCAACCAGGTCATCGGGGCCACGACCTACCGCAACGCGAGCAGCAGCACCTTCCAGGTGAAGTCGCTGCGCGTCTGGGACGGTTTCGACTACGCGGACGTCCCGGCGATGCAGCAGGCGGGCAAGTGGACCGTCCGCCAGCCCGGCTTCCAGCCACCCTCGAGCGACCCCAACCGGCCGGCCCGGGAGTACAGCCGGGGTGACTGGGGAGCGGTCGCGACCGGCGGCGGGACGCTGAGGCTCAAGGTGCTTCCCGCGCCCGAGGCTCCCGGAACGGCGGGCAACCCCTCCGACCCGTCGAACCCCCGCAAGTTCATCACCGGCCACCTCACCACGGGGACCTTGCCTTTCACGTACGGCCACATCGAGGCCAGGATTCGCTTCCAGCGCCCCAACGGCTCCAGCGGTGGGCTGTGGTGGCAGAGCGGGTACGACCCCTCGCTGGGCCAGTCCGAGTTCGACGCCGTGGAGTTCTTCGGCCAGAAGGGTCCCGACGGCGATGACCAGAGCGTCCAGCACACCATCCACCAGGGCTCGGACCAGTACTGGTCGAAGACCTGGGGAACGAACGCGGCGTCGAACCCCAGATGGAACACGTGGTGGACGGACTTCCACACCTTCGAGGGCATCTGGACCTCGAACGGGTACCAGGTGCGGATCGACGGCACCCTGAGGGGCATCATCCCGACGGCGTACGTCGGAACTGCCCACGGAGAGGCGATCCTCAGCCTGCTCGTGAACAACAACCAGGCGGCCACGCTCAACAGCGACTACCCCACGACGGCGTCCCTCTCTGGTCACGTCATGGAGGTCGACTGGTTCCGGGTGTGGCGGTGATCTGGCCGTCGTGACGGGTCGACCGCGGGGTGATCGCTCCGACACCCTTGCTCGGGGCAACTGATCCGTTGCGTCGCACAACGGGTCGCTTCGGCTGAGCTCTCGGTGCGTGCTGATGTCACAGGCGGGGACCCGCGGTAGTCGCGGGTCCCCGCTCCGCACCCTGCACCGATCGCGGTGCCGCGGGCATACCGATGCCCCCGTCGGGCTGGGCGGGGTGTGGAGCGGAGTCATGCTGGTTCGCGCCTTGGACGACCGCACCCACCGGTTGACGTGCTAGGGCTCCTCGATCCGCGCGACGGCGCTGGGGTAGAAGGAGCCGAACGCCACTCGGCCGACGACCCGGACCACGGCGCCGTCCTCAGGGCGTCACCCTCGGGCGTTCGCCTCGAGGTGGGCGAGCACCGCGAGCACCCGACGGTTGGTCTCGCCGTCGTCGTGGAGCCCGAGCTTGGTGAAGACCGCGCGCATGTGGGCCTCGACCGTGCGGTCGGAGAGGTGCAGCACGGTGGCGATGCGCCCGTTCGAGTGACCTTCGGCGACGAGTCGCAGCACCTCCTGCTCACGCTCGCTGAGCCGGGCGGTCCCCGGGGACGACTGCGCGCGCACGAGCGCCCGGACCACAGCCGGGTCCAGCGCGACACCACCACCTGCGACCCGGCGCAGGGCGAGGTCGAAGTCGTCGAGGTGCAGGACGCTCTCCTTGAGCAGGTACCCGAACCCCGGACCGCCGATGAGCGGGAGGCAGTGCCGCAGCTCGACGTGCTGGGAGAGCAGGAGCACCCCGGTCTCGGGGTGGCGCGCCCGCAGCTCGACCGCGGCGACCGCGCCGTCGTCGTCACCGCCGGGCGGCATCCGCACGTCGACGATCGCGAGGTCTGGCCGGTGCTCGTCCACCGCCGAGCGCACGGCCACGGCGTCACCGACGGCGGCGACCACGGTGTGGCCGGCGTCCGCCAGCAGGCGCAGCAGCCCCTCGCGGAAGAGCAGCGCGTCGTCGGCGACGACCACGCGCAGGCCCTCTGCGGGAGACGGCACTCAGATCACCGCCCGCACGGTGGTCCCGCCTCCGGGCGGGCTCTCGATGGACATGACGCCACCCACCGAGGCGACCCGGTCGCGCAGGGCCAGCGGTCCGTCGCTCGGGGCTCCCCCGACGCCGTCGTCACGGACCTCGATGGACATCCGACCGTCCGACGGCGTCACGGTGACGCCGATGTGCCCGGCCCGCGCGTGCTTGAGCGCGTTGGTCACCGCCTCGGAGACGACGAGGTAGGCCGTCGTCGTGCGGGCCTCGTCAGCCAGGGGCAGGTCGCCCACCCGCAGGCTCAGCGGCACGGGGCTCGCCGACCGCACTGCCTCCAGTGCCGGCCCGAGCCCGTCGTCGAGCCGGGCCGGTCGCACCCCGTGGGCGAGCGAGCGCAGCTCGCGCACGGTGTCCTCGAGGTCGGCGACCGCCAGGTCGACCTCGTCCGCCAGCCCCGGGGGCAGGTCGCGCTGGATCCGGCGCAGCCGCATCCCTGTCGCGACGATCCGCTGCTGGGCACCGTCGTGGAGGTCACGCTCGAGACGGCGCCGTTCGAGGGCGACCGCGTCCGCCAGCCGCGACCGGCTCGCCTCCACCTCGGCCACCGCCTCCCGCAGCCCGAGGCGCAGCCGGCTCACCTCCAGGGGCAGCCACGCGGCCGTCGCGAGGTCGGACACCCGCCGCCGAGCGCGGGCGCTGTCGTGGCCGAGCAAGATGCGCGCCACCTCCTCGCCGCCGGCCGTCACGACCACCGTTCCGCCGGCTCTCGAACCAGTGGTCGCCCTCGAGCCAGTGGTCGCAGTCGCAGTCGCAGTCGCAGTCGCAGTCGCGGTCGCAGTCGCGGTGGCGGGCGCGGTCGTGAGGGGGGCGCCGTCCACGGGTACGCCGACCGAGGCCACACCGGTCGCGTCGTCGTGGCCCACCGCCCAGGTCCCGTCGGGCCGGCGCAGGACGAGGACGAGGCGGTCGTCGCCCTGGGCGTCGCGCAGCACCTCCTCGAGCTCCTCCGGCTGGCGACGACCCCCGCGGACGTCGGCGACGAACCGCTCCACGGCGGCGAGGGCGACGTGCCGGTCGCGGTCGACGAGCCGCCCGACCGCGCGCGCGATGCGATGGTGGGCCGGAAGCAGGACGAGGGCCGTGATGAAGGCGGCGGTCACCGCGGGCACCTCACCACGGAGGCCGAGGGCGCGGCCGACCGCGAGCACGACGGCGCCGAAGACCGCGGCCGACACCACCGCGGTGACGATCGCCGAGACGGTGTCACCGAGGACCCGGTCGACGTCGAACAGGTCGTGCCGCAGGATCGCAACCCCGACCGCGACGGGCACGAGGACGACGATGGCCACGAGGTGCGGCGTGTAGGCCACCCCCACGGGTGCGCCAAGGATCTCGGCGATCCATCCCCCGGCCAGCAGTGCCGCCGCCACGATCCCCGCCAACGCGAGCCAGCGCACCTGGAGCCGACGCAGCGCATCCCCCGTCCGCGCGGACCTGACGACGGACGCGATGCCCAGCCCCACGCTCGCGGCCACGAGGAGCATGCCGACGACGCCCGCCGCCATGCGCAGCCCTGACTCGGACCCACCCTCGAGCCGGCCGTCGACCTGCTGGGCACCCCACAGGGCGAAGACGGTGGCCGCGGTGGCCAGCGGCAGGAGGAGCGCCGGTGCCCGCCACCTGCGTCCCGGCTGGGGCCCGTCGGGGAACACGAGCAGCAGGGCCACGAGCCCCGCGACGTTGAGCGGCCACAGCCCCGCCGCCACGGTCGCGACCGCCGCGGCCCCCGGCGCCCCACCTCCTGATGCCGCCGTCATCCCGTACCGCTCGACGAGGACGACCACGAGGGGCGCCGCCGCGCACCACGCGAGCGCGGGCGCAACCGGGGACGTCGGTCGGTGCACCAGCACGAGGACGGCGACACCCAACGACACCAGCGCGGCTCCGCCCGCCGCGAGGTCCCCGACCCGTCCGGAGGCCACACCGAGCACGATCGTGGCCGCCACGACGACGCCCGCGAGCGCCAACCCGACCCGCCCGGTGACCAGCCGCATGCGGCCATCGTGGCACCACGAGCGCTCGCGCGGATCAGGGTCAGCACCTACGGCCGATCCGCGGGCGGCCCCGGGTTGGAACGGATGCTCGGCCCGGTGCGCGCCGACGAGGCTCGGCGGCACCAGTTCATCGCGTCCAAGGAGCCCCCATGAACGTCATCTACACCGTCCTGTTCGCCCTGCCGATCGGACTCCTCGTCCGCCCGCGCGGCACGGCGGTCCTCACCTACCTCGTCGTCGGCAGCTGGGTGTTCGCCTTCCAGAGCGTCAGCGTCCTGCTGTCGTGGCTCGGCCACGACGGCCGATCGGCCTTCGGGCCGTTCCCGACCGCGCTGCCGGCCGCGTCCGACTCGATGGAGGTCTTCGGGTACGGGGCGGTGAACCTCGTCATCACGGTCGTCGGGGTGGGTCTGGTCGTCCTCGGTCACCGCATCCGGTCCCGCCGCGTCGAGCGTCGTGAGGTCGTCGCCCTGCCGTGACCACG
The DNA here is from genome assembly GCA_963795035.1 of uncultured Actinomycetota bacterium. Classification (GTDB taxonomy): domain Bacteria; phylum Actinomycetota; class Actinomycetes; order Actinomycetales; family Dermatophilaceae; genus Oryzobacter. The sequence goes on from CAWCFZ010000001.1 coordinate 173,987, forward strand.
CCGGGCGACCAGGAAGGTGTGGCTGGAGTTGGGTCGCGGCTGGAGCGTCGTGAGCCCACCGGGCGACCAGGAAGGTGTGGCTGGAGTGGGGTCGCGGCTGGAGCGTCGTGAGGTCCTCGCCCTGCCGTGACCACGCCGGGCGACCACGGGCGTCGTGGCTCGAGCGTCGCGCGCCACCGCCCCGCGCCGGCTGCCCCGGCGTCAGGGCATGCGAATGCCCCCGCCGAGGTCAGCGGGGTGCGGGGCGGGGTCACGCTGGTTCGCGGGCGGCCGCCATGGCGCGCACCTCGTCGTACGAGCCGAACCGCAGGTCCCACTCGACCCGAGCCCGGCCGCCAGGGTCGTGCACCACCTGCCCGGCGTACCGGCGCGTGTGCACGACGGTGTGGTGCCGCTCGCACAGCAGCGCCGCGTTCTCGAGGTCACTTCGGCCGTGGTCGGCCCAGTGCACCAGGTGGTGCCCGTCGCACCACTGGGCGGGCATGTCGCACCCGGGGTAGGTGCAGTGCCGGTCCCGCAGCCACAGCCGACGGGTCTGCCCGGCCGTGAAGAGCCGCTTGAGCCGCCCGAGGTCGACGACCTCGCCCTCGCCGCCCATCACCGCGGGCAGGATCGCCGCGTCGCACGCCAGCCGCCGCACCGTCTCAGGCGCGAGGAGGACGCCCGCCTCCGACCCGGACAGGGTCTCGCCCGCACCGTGCAGACCCGACACGAGGGTCTCGTGGCCGACGGTGACGACGAGCATCGACTTCTGGTTGGTCGGAGTGTCCCCGCCGGCCGCCACCGCACGCCGCACCAGGGCCACAAGAGCCTCCCCGCGCCGCCGCTGCGAGGACCTCAGGTCGCGTTCTCCGTCGACCGGCCGTGGCGCGGACAGCGGCCCGAGCGCGGCCTCGATCACCGTCCGGCCCTCGGGGTCGAGGGTGAGCCGGTACTCCGCCAGCCCGAGCTCGTCGACCCGTGGCTGGGACAGCGCGATGAACCGCCTGCCCCGGTCCTGCTCGGCCTGGAGCTCGCCGTCCCTCCCGTACTCGGCCAGGATCCTGGGCCTCAGCTCACGGCACCCGCGCGGCCCGTGCTCGACCGCCATCCGCACGAGCCCGTCGACCACGGCCGGTTCCACCCCCTCGGCCAGAAGCGGGCGGAGCCGGTCGGCCTCCGCGACCACGACCGCAGCACTGCGCACCGGCAGGCGGCCCGACGACACCGCCGTCTTCACCGCGGCGAGGCCCGCCACCGCGAACGCCTCGGCCACGGCCACGACCTGCGCCGCCCCGCCGGCCCGGGTCGACGGCGCATGGCGCCGGACCCACTGCACCGGCGTCAACGCCAGTGGCCCGGACCCCGGCTCGCCCCGGCGCATCGCCTCCACCGTCACGCCGACCCGGGCCGCCTCCCCCAGCGCCACGAGGTGGTCGACCTCGGCCATCACGGCCTCGAGCTGCGCGGAGCCAGCCCGCCACAGCTCGCCGTCGAGACCCGCGAGGGCGTCGCACGCCGCCGCGATCACGTCGCGTCGCGCGTCGAGTGCCGGTTCCCCTGCCATGCCCGTAATCGTACTGGTGTCCACCGACAGCGGCCGGGCGTCATCCACAGGGGAAGCCCGCCCCCTCGACGCGATGCGATGCGACGCGATGCGATGCGATGCACGCAACAGGGCCGCCCGGAGGTTCCACCTGCGGCGCCCGTTGCCTCCGCGGCAACGGACGCAGACGTGCGTCGTCGCAGGTCAGAGCATGTTCCACGACGTGGCACGACGCGTCGGCGCGGGAGCCCTGCCGTGGCGCGGGTCGGCCGCGTATCGTGGCGAGGACAGGCATCTGCTCGACGACGAGGAGCTCACGGCACGTGCGCCAGCGAGGTACCGGTCCGGCCCCCACGCCCGCCCCCGCCGACCCGGTACGGGCGGAGTCGGTGCGCGCCATCGCGGAGCAGCTCGCAGGGATCCGCGGGCCCCTGCTCCCCGTCCTCCAGGAGGTCGTCGCCGCCCACGGCCACGTCACCGACGACGACGTCGCGGTCGTGGCGCGGGTCCTCAACCTCAGCCGGGCCGACGTCCACGGCTGCCTGACCTTCTACCACGACCTGCGGCGCACCCCTCCGCCCGCGCACCGGGTCTCCCTGTGCCGCGGCGAGGCCTGCCAGTCGCGCGGCGGCGAGGACCTGTACGCCGAGGCCGCCGACCGCTGGGCCGGCTCCACGCAGGTCGAGGTGGGCGAGGTCTTCTGCCTCGGCCTGTGCGCCCAGGGCCCGAGCGGCACCCTCGACGGCGCCCTCCACGCCGGCCTGTCCCCCGACCGGCTCGACGCCCTGACGCAGGAGTGGCAGCGATGACGACCGCCTGGGTCCCGTGCGACGCCTCGGCCGTGGCGATGGGCGGGAACGCCGTCGCCGCCGCGCTCGAGGCCGCCGGGGTCACGGTGCGCCGCAACGGCTCCCGCGGGATGCTGTGGCTCGAGCCGCTCGTCGAGCTCGAGACCGACGGCGGTCGAGTCGGGTACGGCAACATCACTCCCGACGACGTCGAGGCGCTCCTCGCCGGGACGCTGCGCGACAGCACCCGGTGCATCGGCCTGGTCGACGAGCACGAGTGGCTCACCCGCCAGCACCGCGTCTCCTTCGCCCGGGTCGGTGTCATCGAGCCCACGGACCTCGCCGCCTACCGCGAGCACGGCGGCCTGGCCGGCCTCCAGCGCGCCATCGCGCTCGACCCCGAGCAGGTCGTCGCCGAGGTCACCGAGTCCGGCCTGCGCGGACGCGGCGGCGCGGGCTTCCCCGCCGGCATCAAGTGGGAGACCGTCCGCACGGCCCGCGCCGACGTGAAGTTCGTCTGCTGCAACGCCGACGAGGGCGACTCCGGCACCTTCGCCGACCGCATGCTCATCGAGGGCGACCCCTTCACGCTCGTCGAGGGCATGGCGATCGCCGCGCTGGCGGTCGGTGCCACCGAGGGGTACGTCTACCTGCGCAGCGAGTACCCGCACGCCATCCGCACCCTGCGCCGCGCCATCGACATCGCGTACGCGCACGGCGTGCTCGGCGAGTCGGTCCTCGGCAGCGGCCGGCGCTTCGACCTCGACGTCCGCGTCGGCGCCGGTGCCTACATCTGCGGCGAGGAGACCTCGATGCTCGAGTCCCTCGAGGGCAAGCGCGGCGAGGTGCGCGCCAAGCCGCCGATCCCCGCCCTGGAGGGCCTCTTCGGCAAGCCGACCGTCGTCAACAACGTCCTCACCCTGGGGGCGGTCCCGATGGTGCTGGCCGACGGCGGCGCCGCCTACGCCGCGCTCGGCACCGGTCGCTCGCGCGGGACCCAGGTCTTCCAGCTCGCCGGCAACGTCAAGCGGGGCGGCATCGTCGAGGCCGACTTCGGCGTCTCCCTCGGCACCCTCGTCGACGACTTCGGCGGCGGCTCGGCCACGGGTCGGCCGGTCAAGGCGGTCCAGGTCGGCGGCCCCCTCGGCGCCTACCTCCCCACGAGCCAGTTCCACCTGCCGATGGACTACGAGGCCTTCGCCGAGGCGAACGCGATGGTCGGGCACGGCGGCATCGTCGTGTGGGACGACACGATGGACGCCTCGCTCATGGCGCGCTTCGCGATGGAGTTCTGCGCCAAGGAGTCGTGCGGCAAGTGCACCCCGTGCCGGATCGGGTCCGCCCGCGGCGTCGAGGTCGTCGACCGGATCCGCGCGGCCACCGACGACGGCGTGCGCCGCACCCAGCTCGTCCTCCTCGAGGACCTCTGCACGACGATGACGAAGGGCTCGCTGTGCGCGATGGGCGGGCTGACGCCGATGCCGGTGCGCAGCGCCCTGGAGCACTTCCCCGAGGACTTCGGCGTCCCGCCCGACGACGCGCACGACGCGGCGGCGGGCATCCCGGAGTCGGCCACGGTGACCACGGAAGGGGCCAGACCATGACGCTCGTCCACGAGCCCGAGATCGAGACGCCCGACCACGGCACGCCGCCGGTGGCCGGTGAGGCGACCGCGCACGTCACCGTCGACGGCGTCGAGGTCATGGTGCCGCCGGGCACCTCCGTGATGCGCGCGGCCAAGCTCGCCGGCATCGACGTCCCCAAGCTGTGCGCCACCGACAACCTCAAGGCGTTCGGGTCGTGCCGCCTGTGCCTCGTCGAGGTCGAGGGGATGAAGGGCACGCCCGCCTCCTGCACCACGCCGTGCGCCGACGGGATGGTCGTGTCGACGCGCACCGAGCAGGTGCAGCAGCTGCGTCGCGGCGTCATGGAGCTCTACCTCTCCGACCACCCCACCGACTGCCCCGGGTGCGAGCGCGGAAGCTGCGAGATGCAGGGACTGGCGCTGGAGACCGGTGTGGCAGAGGTGCGCTACGGCATGGGCGGGGCCTCGCACCTCGCCGAACCGGCCGACGCCTCCAACCCGTACTTCGACTACGACCCCAAGGCCTGCATCGTCTGCTCGCGCTGCGTGCGGGCCTGCTCGGAGGTCCAGGGGACGTTCGCGCTGACCGTCGAGGGTCGCGGGTTCGACTCGCGGATCACCCCCGGTGGCACCGACTTCCTGTCCTCGGAGTGCGTCTCGTGCGGTGCCTGCGTGCAGGCCTGCCCCACCGACGCGCTCACCGAGAAGTCGGTGGTCTCCCTCGGGATGCCGACCCGCTCGGTCATCACGACCTGCGCGTACTGCGGTGTGGGGTGCTCGTTCAAGGCCGAGGTCCAGGGATCCGGTGACGACACCCGCGTCGTGCGGATGGTTCCGTGGAAGGACGGCGGCGCCAACGAGGGCCACTCGTGCGTCAAGGGCCGCTTCGCCTACGGGTACGCCTCGCACGACGACCGCCAGATGAACCCGATGGTGCGCGACACCATCGACGACGAGTGGCGCGTCGTGTCGTGGGAGGAGGCCGTCGAGCGGATCGCCACCGGCTTCCTCGGGCTGCGCGAGAGGTACGGCGTCGGCTCCATCGGCGGCATCTCGTCGTCGCGGTGCACCAACGAGGAGGTGTACGTCGTCCAGAAGATGGTCCGGGCGGCGTTCGGCAACAACAACATCGACACCTGCGCGCGGGTCTGCCACTCCCCCACCGGGTACGGCCTCAACCACGCGTTCGGCACCTCGGCCGGCACCCAGGACTTCAGGTCGGTCGACGCGGCCGACGTCATGCTCGTCATCGGCGCCAACCCCACCGACGCGCACCCCGTGTTCGCGTCGCGGATGAAGAAGCGCCTGCGCGAGGGCGCGAAGCTCATCGTCGCCGACCCGCGCCAGATCGACCTCGTGCGCTCCCCCCACGTGCAGGCGCAGTTCCACCTGCCGGTGCGGCCGGGCACCAACGTCGCGTTCGTCAACGCCATGTGCCACGTCATCGTCGCCGAGGGACTGTGGGACGAGGAGTTCGTGCGCGCGCGCTGCGAGGACGCCGACACCTACCTGGAGTTCATCGCGCAGCCCGAGCACTCGCCGGAGGCGATGGAGACCGAGACGGGCATCCCAGCGGCCGACCTGCGTTCTGCGGCACGGATGTTCGCGGCCGGCCCGAACGCGGCGATCTACTACGGGCTCGGGGTCACCGAGCACAGCCAGGGCTCGACGATGGTCATGGGCATGGCGAACCTCGCGATGCTCACCGGCAGCCTCGGGCGCGAGGGTGTCGGGGTCAATCCCCTGCGCGGGCAGAACAACGTCCAGGGCTCGTGCGACATGGGCTCCTTCCCGCACGAGCTGCCCGGGTACCGCCACGTCTCGCGCCCCGAGGTGCGCAGCATCTACGAGTCGCTCTGGGGCGTCACGATCCAGGCCGAGCCGGGGCTGCGCATCCCCAACATGTTCGACTCCGCGATCGGCGGTTCGTTCAAGGGGCTCTACGTCCAGGGCGAGGACATCGCGCAGTCCGACCCCAACACCCAGCACGTCGAGGCGGCCCTGCGGGCGATGGAGCTCGTCGTCGTCCACGACCTGTTCCTCAACGAGACAGCGCGCTTCGCCCACGTCTTCCTGCCCGGGGCGTCGTTCCTCGAGAAGGACGGCACCTTCACCAACGCCGAGCGCCGCATCAACCGGGTCCGCCCCGTGATGCCGTCGCGGGTCGGCAAGGACGAGTGGCAGGTCGTGTGCGAGATCGCGACAGCCATGGGTTACCCGATGTCGTACGACTCGCCCTCGCAGATCATGGACGAGATCGCCGCGACGACACCGACGTTCGCCGGTGTCTCGTTCACCCGCCTCGATGACGAGGGCTCGATGCAGTGGCCCGTCACCGACGCCGCCCCCCACGGGACGCCGACGATGCACGTCGGGTCGTTCGTCCGCGGCCTCGGCCAGCTGACGACGACGGTCTACGTCCCGACGACCGAGCGGGCCAACCGGCGCTTCCCCCTGGTGCTCACCACCGGACGCATCCTGTCGCAGTACAACGTCGGCGCCCAGACCCGTCGCACGCCCAACTCCACCTGGCACCCCGAGGACGTCCTGGAGATCCATCCGTCGGACGCCGAGCTGCGCGGCATCACCTCCGGCGACGTCGTCGAGCTGTCGTCACGCGTCGGCGCCACGCGCCTCACCGCCGTCGTCTCCGAGCGGATGCCGGCGGGGGTCGTCTACACGACCTTCCACCACCCCGTCACGGGGGCGAACGTCGTGACGACCGAGAACTCCGACTGGGCGACGAACTGCCCCGAGTACAAGGTGACCGCGGTGCAGGTCGAGGTCGTCACCCAGGCAGTGCGGGCCGAGTCCCTGGCCGCGGAGCCGGTCACGACGGCGGGCCGCCCGTGAGCGCGGAACCGCCCGTCGTCCGGCTCGGGCGCGACCTGGTCCGCAACTTCGAGGCGCTCCCGCCCGACCAGGCCGCCAGCGAGATCGCGACCCACATCAGGAAGTTCTGGGACCCACGGATGCGCCACGACCTCCTCGCCCGCGTCCGCGCCCGCAGCGCCGACCTCCCGCCACTCCTCGTCAGTGCCGCGGAGCACCTCGTCGACGGCGCCGTGGACCGCCAGGAGGTCAGGGAGCCCTCCGGCGGTTAGCGCCCCCACCCACGGGGGGTTCGGCTCCGGCCTCGGACTCAGCCGACGGCGGACGGGCTGCGGTAGTGGTGGACGAAGCGCTCGACCTCAGCGGGCGTGGCACCGAGGTAGACCACGACGCGGCAGCCGGGGTCTCCGACCGCGATCCGCTCCTCCAGCAGCACCGAGGCGCCGTCGGGATGGTTGCGCGCCGCGATCCCGCCGAACACGCTCGACGTCATACGACACAGGGCGGGTGCCCGACGCACTGCGTCTCCGAACGGGCACCGCGTGTTCTCCAGGACGATCCGCTCGGGCGTCGCCTCCACGACGCGGAAGCCGCCGTCGATGGCGTGCTTGAGGCGGACGTAGCAGCGGCCGAGCTCCTCGGAGGTCATCCGGCCCACCAGCTCCTCGGCCAGGCGGAACTCCGCCTCCATCTGGCCGCCGACGTCGGTGCCCACCTGGGCCACGGCCGCCTCCGCCGCCTCCGGCCCGTGGTGGTGCTCGACCGCCTGCGAGAGCTGGACGACCAGGGCCCGCAGGAAGGGCTCCTTGCCGAAGCCGCCCGCCGGTCCGGCCTCGTCGAGGGCAGGCAGGGCGCCGGTGCGCCGTTGGGGTGGGTCGATGCTGCGGACCTGCCGCCGGGTGACGCCGAGCCGGATCGAGACGACCATCCCCGCGTGCTCGCGCACCGAGGCCACGACGTCGTCGGACAGGGCCTGCATGATGAACAGGCCCCGGCCCGACTCGGCCGTCTCGGCCGCCGGAGCCTCCCGCACGGCCAGGCTGGCGTCGAAGCCCGCCCCGACGTCGTGGACCTGCAGCACGGGACGCTCGGACGTCCAGACGATCGACACCCAGACGGGACCCCCCGTATGTCGGATCGCGTTGCCGACCGCCTCCGCGACGACGAGCTCGGCGTCCTGGACGGCCTCCCCGTTCCCGCTCTCGGCATGCCTGGAGAGGTAGCGGACGATCTCGTGGCGCAGCTCGCCCACCTGGTCGGCGCTGTCGAGGTACCAGTCCACCCGCCCAGTGTGGCCCTGAGCAGGGCGTCAAGGGGCCGGAGGGAACACACCATCGCCACCCGTCTCACCTCACCGGAGGTGGACGCCCCGGCTCGTCCCTGGTCGGTCGGGCGCGCACGAGGAACCGCCCGCCGTACCCGTGGACGTCGTGGAGCGCGTAGTCTGGTGCGGTGTCCCGTCGTTCGACGAGGACGCGAGAGCGACACGGGGGCCAGGGCCTGGCTCCTGGCGCGCGTCAGCGATCGTCCGGTGTGCCGTGCTGCCGGAGCGGCGCCGCGTCGCCTCAGCATGGTCGATCCCGTCGTCGACGTCGGCTCCCGCCGTGTCCGATCAGTGAAGGAACCGCTTGGGACAGCGAGCTCCGCGCCGCACCGGCGCGCCGCGCACCGCGCCGCGCGACCGGCGTCATTCGCGTGCCGGTGAGGACGAGGGCATCCTCCCGGTCCTGGCCAGGACCGTCCGGCAGGTCGAGGCCGCCGCGCAGCGCGGCAAGGTCCCCTCGAGCGGGCGCACGGCCTACCAGGTCGTCGCCCTCCTCGTGCGCGAGGAGCGCGCCCGGATCAAGGCGGACACCTCCGCGCCCGGGGCCGGGCGCGCCGCAGCGCTGACCCGCCTCGACGGCATCGCCACGATCCTGGCCAAGACGGCGGTCCGCGACACCTCGCTGCTCGAGCTGCTGGCCGAGGGAGCGGTGGTCTCGTCCTCCGCGGTGAGCCTGAAGAACGACATGCTTCGAGCGGCCGGGCGCGAGCCCGAGCCGGAGGAGGAGCCCGAGCCCACGGCCGCCCCCGAGGCGGCCGCGCCGACGCGTCGCGTCGTCCCGCAGCGGGTCATCGCCCGGCAGCTGGCGAACCCCTTCCTCGCACCGGACCTCTCGGCGGTGGCGGCACCTCGCCCGACCACGAACCGGCTCGGCGACTGGGAGCTGCTGACCCCCCTCTTTCGTGCCTTCGAGTACGGCGGCGACGCCACCTGCATGCCCCTGCCCGAGCCTGCCGACGTGGTCCACGGCATCCGGGACCTCGAGCTCATGCACCACCAGGCCCAGGTCGTGGCGGCTGCCGCCTCGGGCCACCGCACCTTCCTGCTCGCCGACGAGCCGGGCCTGGGCAAGACCGCGCAGGCGCTGCTCGCCGCCGACGCCGCCGACTGCTTCCCGCTGCTCGTGGTCGTCCCGAACGTCGTCAAGGCGAACTGGGCCCACGAGGCCGAGCTGTGGACCCCCGGCCGGGCAGCCACGGTCATCCACGGTGACGGCGAGACCACCGACGGCTTCGCCGACATCGTCATCGTCAACTACGAGATCCTCGACCGCCACGTGGGGTGGCTGGGGGGCCACGGCTTCCGCGGCATGGTCGTCGACGAGGCGCACTTCATCAAGAACAAGTCCTCGCAGCGCTCGCAGCACGTCCTCGAGCTCTCCGAGCGCATCCGGGCGCGCAGCGGCAACGCCCTGTTCATGGCCCTGACGGGCACGCCCCTCATCAACGACATCGAGGACTTCCGCGCGATCTGGCAGTTCCTCGGCTGGATCGGCGACAAGAAGCCGCGGCACGCCCTCATGGCGGCCCTGGAGGAGACCGGCCTGACGCCCGCCCACCCCGGGTTCTACGCGGCTGCGCGCACGAGCGTCATCGACCTCGGCATCGTCCGGCGGCGCAAGGTCGACGTGGCCTCCGACATCCCGGCCCGCCGCGTCGCCGACCTGCCGGTCGAGCTCGACGACGAGGCCGGCCGCTCGATCCGGGCCGCCGAGCAGGAGCTGGCTCGTCGCCTGGTCAGGCGCTACGAGTCGACGCTGGCCGCCCGCAAGGTCTCCACGGTGGGCGAGGGCATCGACCACGACCTGGTCCGCCGGGTCGCCGCGTGGGAGCGCAAGAACGCCGGCTCGGACAAGACCGGCGACAACGTGTTCACCGTGATGCGCAGGATCGGGCAGGCCAAGGCCGGCCTCGCCGCCGACTACGCCGCCCAGCTGGCCCGCAGCGTCGGCAAGGTGGTGTTCTTCGCCAAGCACATCGACGTCATGGACGCGGCCGAGGCGACCTTCGCCAGGCGCGGCGTCGGCTTCGCGTCGGTCCGCGGCGACCAGACCCCGAAGGTGCGCAAGGCCAACATCGAGGCGTTCCTCACCGATCCCGACGTCGCCGTCGCGGTCTGCTCCCTCACCGCGGCAGGGGTGGGCCTGAACCTCCAGGTCGCCTCGAACGTCGTGCTGGCCGAGCTGTCGTGGACCTCGGCGGAGCAGACACAGGCCATCGACCGGGTGCACCGGATCGGCCAGACCGAGCCGGTCACCGCGTGGCGGATCATCGCCGCCCAGACCATCGACGGCCGGCTCGCCGAGCTCATCGACGACAAGGCGGGGCTCGCGGCCAGGGCCCTGGACGGCTCCGACGAGGAGGTCGGCTCCTCGGCCGACGTGCAGCTCGAGGCGCTCATCGCCCTGCTGACCGAGGCGCTGCAGGCCGACGCCGCCGTGGCCTGAGCGCCGCGGACGACCGCCGGGCCGCGCGGACCTCAGACCGGCCGGTTGCTCCGGATGGTCCCGTGCGGGTCGACGCGCCCCTTGACCTGACGAAGCCGGTGCAGCGTCTCGGCAGTGAACGACCTACCGGGGTCATCGCAGTCGGCGAGGAAGTTGAACAGGGTCCGGCCCGTGAGGCGTGCGGACATCGCCTCGGCCACGGCGGCGAAGGTCGCCTCGATCGCCCCGGCCAGCTCGGGCGACATCGGCACGCCCAGGCAGAACAGCTGGTACGGCTCGGTGATGACGCCCCCGGGCCCGTCGTCCTCGGTGCCCCTCGCCAGGGCCCCACCGAGGTGCCTGATCTGGACGACGGCCAGCGGGCAGTCGACGCCGGCTCCGGCGACGCGCAGGAGGCGGTCGATGACCTCACCGTCGAGCCGGTCCAGCAGGCCGGAGAACTCGGACGTCGGCATCGGGTCGACCGGTTCGGCCGCGATCGAGCCGAGCTCGGACAGGGGCACCGTGGCCAGGGAGCTGGAGAACCGGGCCGGGATCTGCAGCAACGGGGCCAACAGGTCGCGGCCCTGTTCGGCCGACCCGAGCAGCGCGACGTCCACGGTGACGAACGCCCGCCCCCGCAGCGCCTCGGGCACCATGGGCGCCGGAGGGAAGCGGAACAGGTGCGCCCACAGGGTCAGCTCGTCCGGTGCCCGCGCGGTGAGGGCGGCGAACGCGGTGAGCACCGGGAACGCCATCTCGATCGGCCACATCAGCCGCCCGCCGTACACGTGGGGCGCGGGGTGGAGCCTGATCTCCATCGCGGTCACGATGCCGAAGTCGCCACCGCCTCCGCGCAGGGCCCAGAACAGCTCCGGGTCGCTGGTGGCGGTCACCCGCCGCAGGTCGCCACGGGGGTCGACCAGCTCGACCGCTTCCACGCCGTGCGCGGCCAGACCGTGGGCGCGACCGAACCAGCTGAGCCCGCCGCCGAGGGTGAACCCCACGACCGAGGGGTCCGCACTGCTGCCCGCGAGCGCGGTGAGCCCGTACGGCTCCGTCGCGGCAAGCAGCTCGCCCCACTTCACGCCGGCCCCCACCCGCACGATGCGCTGCTGCGCGTCGACCCGGATCTCCCGCAGGGCGCGGGTGCGGACCAGGACCGCGTCGTCGAGCGCGGTGGTGGCTCCGTGGCCCACCGGCTGCGCGGACACGCTGTGGCCGTGTCGCGCGGCCCAGCGCACCGTCGCGACGACGTCCTCCTCGTCCGCGACGGTGACGACCGCGCGCGGTCGCTGGTCGACCGAGCGGACCCAGGCCCGGCTGCTCTCCTCCCACCCGGGGTCGCCGGGCGAGGTGACCTGGCCGGGCAGGATGGCGCAGAGCTCGGCCAGGGCGCCTTCGGCGGTGTCGGTGGCGACGTGGGTGCCGGTGTCGGTGCCGGTGTCGGTGTCGGTGTCGGTGTCGGTGTCGTAGGGCATCGGGGGCTCCTCGGTTCTGGCTTCTTGGGGGGGTCGGTTCGCGGGTGGCTGGGTCAGCAGGAGATCGAGCGGTTCCACGGCGCGAAGACGCCCGCGGGGTTGCTGTCGTAGAGCCAGACGTGCAGGTCGTAGTGGACCGGCATGCCGGGTCCGTGCCCTGCCATCGGGCCGTCGAACGGGCGGCCCCAGAGGGTGGGGCGGTCGTCGTCGGTGGCGACGTCCTGGTCGGCGTCGGCCTGGAACCACTCGGCGCCGACCAGCTCGTAGCCGCCACCGTCGGTGGGCGAGTAGAGCAGGATCGACGGCTGGGCCGGGTCGGGCGCCGCCGTCGCCAGGCCGGGGTGGAGGAAGTGCACGCCCATCCCACCCTCGGGCGACTCGGTGCACTCCGAGACCGGGACGAAGCCGTCGGAGAGGGCGCGGCTGACGTCCTGGTACACCGCGAGGTCCTTGCGCAGGGCGGCCAGGGCGCGGCCGGCCCCGTCACGGGAGTGCAGGTCCGAGGCCGAGGGCCCCGCGTGGCCGCCGTGGGCGGCCGCAGGGGTGGTGCCGGCGCCGACGACGGCTGCGGCGAGTGCGGTGGCGAGCAGGACGCCGGCTGAGGTACGGGTGCTGGAGTGGGACATCGGGAGCTCCTGGGTCGAGGTGGTGGGTGTGGTGCCAGGACGACGGTGGCGCCTCCCGCTCGCCATCGACTTGCAGCGGTCGGCCCGCCCCTTGCCGGTGACTTACCACCTGCTTTTCACTGTGGCGGGGCGGCGGCGGGGATTAGCCTCCAGGGATGGGCGCCGTCCGCTTCTTCGTTCTGGGTCGGGTGGCCATCGAGGTGGACGGTGTCGAGGTCCCCGTCCCCGGCCGCAGGGAGCGGGCCGTGCTGGCCCTGCTGCTGGCCTCCCGTCGACAGGTGGTGCCCGTCGGACGGCTCATCGACGACGTGTGGGGGCAGTCCCGCAGCGACACCACGCACGCCTCGCTCCAGGTGGCCGTGTCCCGGCTGCGGACGCTCCTCGAGCCCGGCCGCGCACCGCGCGTCGACCCCCGGCTCCTGGTGAGCTCCGGTGCCGGGTACGCCCTGATGAGCGATGCGGGCTCGGTCGACGCTGAGGCGTTCACGACGCTCGTCGACGCGGCGCACGACGCCCTGGGGTCGCGGCGAGCGGAGGCGGCGTTGGAGCTGTGCGAGCGGGCCGCCCGCACGTGGGCCGGGACTCCGTTCGCGGATGCCGTCGACAGCGAGCTGGTCGAGGCGGAGCGCCGACGGCTCGAGGACCTGCGGGAGTACGGCCTGGAGCTACGAGCCGAGGCCCTGATCTCCCTCGGCAGGCATGCCCTCGCCACCGGCGAGCTGGAGGCACTGGTGACGGTGCACCCGTTCCGGGAGCGGCTGTGGGGGCACTACGCCCTCGCGCTGTACCGGTCCGGCCGGCAGGCCGACGCGCTCGGCGCCCTGCGACGCGCCCGCACGGTGCTGCGCGACGAGCTCGGCGTCGACCCGTCGCCCGAGCTGCAGCAGCTGGAGAGCGACCTCCTCGAGCACTCGCCCCGGCTGGCAGCGACCCCGGGGACCCCACCCGTCCCGGTGCCGCACCCTTCATCGCCCGAGCCGAGCACGTCGGGTCTCGTCGGCCGCGACGACGCCCTGCACCGGCTCCAGGACGCGCTGGCCCGCACCACGGCGGCAGGGGTGGGCAGCACGACGGTCGTGAGCGGCGAGGCGGGGATCGGCAAGACCCGGCTGGTCACCGAGTTCGCCGCGTCGGCGCAGCGCCAGGGGGCGACGGTCCTTCGAGGGAGCTGTCACGAGGCGGACGTGTCCCCCGCGTACTGGCCCTGGGTGCCGATCGTGCGTGCGGTCGCCGGGCAGAGCCCACCGCGGGAGGTCGTGGAGCTCCTCGAGGCCAGCGCCGCCACCTCCCCCGGCGACGCCGGCGCGGCGGCCCTGCGGACCTACGACGCCGTGGCGCGTCTCGTCGCCGCCGCCACCTCCGGCGGCACGGTCGTCCTGCTGCTCGAGGACGTCCACTGGGCCGACACCGCCTCGCTGAGGCTCCTGGCCTACGCCGCCGAGACCCTGCGCGACGTCCCGGTGCTCGTGCTCGCCACCGCGCGGACCGGCGACGGCGCCGAGGAACCGCTGGGGGAATGCCTGGCGGCCCTCGCCCGGGCGGGGGCCGACCGGGTCGCGCTCCAGGGCCTTCCCGTCGGCCAGGTGCACCGGCTGGTCGGCCGGCTCACGGGGTCGGATCCTGACCCGGAGCTGACGGCGGTCGTCAGCGACCGCACCGACGGCAACCCGTTCTTCATCATCGAGCTCGTCCGCCTCCTGCAGTCCCGGCACAAGGTCGACGCTGCCGGGGCCCGCGAGGTCGACGTCCCCCACGGGGTGCAGGACGTCCTGCGGCTGCGCCTGGCCCGGCTGCCCGACGACGTCCGGCAGCTGCTCGGGGCCGCCGCCATCGTGGGGCGGGGCTTCCAGCTCGGCCTGCTCGAGGAGGTCACCGGTCGCAGCAGGGACGAGACGCTCGACCTGCTCGAGACCGCCGCGGCGGCCCACGTCGTGGCCGAGGGCGACGTCGCGGGCCGGTACCGCTTCACCCACGCCCTCGTGCGCGAGACCGTGTACGCCTCGATGTCGCTCGCCAGGCGGGGGATCCTGCACGCTGCCGTCGGCGTCGCGCTCGAGCCGCACCTCAGCGAGGACGTGGACCTCGTGGCCGAGGTGGCCCACCACTTCGCGCTCGGGGCGGCCCTGCGCCCCGAGCTGGCCGAACCTGCGGCGCGGCACTGCGTGACGGCCGCGCGGCTCGCCGAGGGACGAGGCGCCCTCGACCAGGCCCTGGGCCACTGGGAGGACGCGCTCGCCGCGGACGCCGCCGCGCCCGGGCAGGACCAGCGGCGCCGCTACGAGATCCTGCTGGGGCTGGGCCGGGCCCGCCACCGACGCGGCGACGTCGCCGGGTCCCGGGAGTCGCTCGGCTCCGCGGTCGACATCGCCCGTGACCTCGCGGACCACGACCTCATGGCCGAGGCCGCGACCAGCTTCCGCGGCGCCGGTGTGTGGCACTGGCGCGAGTTCGGCACCAGCGACCCCGCGATGGTGTCGGTCCTGCAGGAGTGCGTCGACGCCTGCGCCCCCGGCCCGCTGCGGACCCGGGCCCTGGTCAGCCTCGCCATGGAGCTGACCTACGAGTGGCGCTCGCAGGAGGCAGAGGCCGTCGGCCGCCTGGCGGTGGAGGCGGCACGGCAGTCGGCCGACGGCTCGGTGTTCGCCGATGTCGTGGCGCTGCGCACGCTGGCGCTGTGGGGAAGGCCCGGCGCGGTGACGGCCCGACTGGAGCTGGCGCGGGAGGCGCTCGCCCGCCCGCTGTCGAAGGAGCAGGAGCTCTACCTGCGCTTCGGTGCCGCCGCCGCACACCTCCAGGACGGCGACACGGGTGGGGCCCACCGGGAGATGATGAGGTGCACCGAGCTGGCCCGACGGCTGCGGCACAGCGGCGCCGACGTGCCCATCGCCTGGTGGCACTTCTACCGGGCCGTCGATGCGGGCGACGCCGTGGCTGCCGAACACCTGCTCGACGAGGCCATGAAGCGTCACCGCCTGAGCTCCGTGGTCGCCATCTCGGACATGCTGCCCATGGCCCGGATCCGGCTGCGCGGCATCGGTGACGCCGTTCCCGACGACTGGGTCGAGACGGCACGGGACCACGCCAACCCGGCGTACCGCGCCCTCGTCGGGCACGCCCTCGCCGAGTCCGGTCGCGCGGCCGAGGGTGCCGCGCTGCTCGGCCCTCCGGTTCCCGACGGCGCCTGGGACTACGCCTCGATGTACGGCGACTGCCTGCGCGTGGACGTGCTCGCCGCCGCGGGGTCGACCGACGACCTCCGCGTGGCGCTGGCCCGGATCGCGCCGTGGGGTGCGGAGTTCGCCGTCTACGGCTCGACCGACTGCATCGGGTCCGTCGACTACTTCGTCGGGCGGGGCCTGGAGCACCTCGGCGACATCGGCGCTGCCCGCGCGGCCTACGCCCGCGCCGCCGAGTCGAACGGGAGCGCCGGCATCCTGCCCTGGCGGCTGCGCGCCGAGCGCCGCCTCACCGGGCTCCGCGAGGCTCGGGGCGGCTCGGTCACCCGCCCCGCCCCGTAGGCGGTCGTCGCGACCGCAGGGGTCATGCGGCGCGCTCAGCGACGCGGGCGGACCGCCAGGTACACGGTGTTGGCCGACTCCCCGCCCGTCAGGGGGTTGGGGAACGCGACCACGTGGGCGTCGGCGTGCTCGAAGGCCCCGCCCATCCGGCGCACCACCTCGCCATCGGGCGGCTCGTCGGACCACAGCGCCAGCGCACCGCCGTCGGCGAGCACCGCCGCGACCCGGGCGAACCCCAGGGCGGTGTAGAGGTCACCGTGGTCGTCGCGGAGCAGCCAGTCGGGCGCGTGGTCGATGTCGAGCAGCACCGCGTCGTAGGTGCGGTCGGCGCGGCCCGAGCGCACCACGTCGAAGAAGTCGTCGAGCACCAGGCGCACCCGCGGGTCCGCGGCCAGCCCCGTGGTGTCGGGCAGCAGGTCGCGCTCGTGCCACGAGATGACCGCCGCCAGGGCCTCGACCACGCTCAGCTCGGTGACCCGGTCGTCCTCGAGGGCGGCCGCCGCGGTGTAGCCGAGTCCGAGCCCACCCACCATGACCGTCAGCGACGGCCCCGCCACGGCCGCGAGACCGATCCGCGCCAGCTCGCGCTCTCCGGCGGTGAACTGGCTGGACATGAGGAAGTCGTCACCGAGCTTGACCTCGTACACGTCGCGCTCGGTGACGCGGTCGAAGCGCCGGCGAAGGCTGATGGCACCCCACGGGGTCTCGGCCCAGTCGAGCTCCTCGATCCTCACCCGCCGAGACTAGGGCCTGCTCCGCGGTGGTGGTCACGCCCGGTTCACGGGTACCATCGTCGGTTCGCCAGCATGCGAACCCCACGAGTCCAGAGAGGCGGACCCGCCGTGCCCGCGCCGTCCGCCGACACCCCGACCAGCGACGTCCTGGCCCGCGAGCAGGCTCACCTCGACCACGCCCGCGACCAGCTGCGCCGGATGCGCGACCGGGCCGACCGGCTCGATGCCTCCAAGGCCACCGACGCCTACTCCAGCGAGCTGCTCGGCCGCGTCCTCGCCCGCCGGGTGGCGTCCCTCCAGGACGACCCGCGCACCACGCTGTTCTTCGGCCGCATCGACACCCGCACCGAGCACGGCGACGAGACCTTCCACGTGGGCCGCCGCCACGTCTCCGACGACCGCGGCGACCCGGTCGTCGTCGACTGGCGCGCCCCGATCTCCACCGCCTTCTACCGGGCCTCGCCCGCCGAGCCGATGGGCGTCGAGCTGCGCCGGCGGTTCGGCGTCGACCGAGGGCGGCTCACGGCCTACGAGGACGAACGCCTCACCCTCGGCGACACCACCGACCACGAGTCCTCCTCCCGCAGTGCGATCCTCGCCGCGGAGATCGAGCGACCCCGGTCCGGCCCGATGCGCGACATCGTCTCGACGATCCAGCCCGAGCAGGACGAGATCGTCCGCAGCGACCTCGGCACGAGCATCTGCGTCCAGGGCGCCCCGGGCACCGGCAAGACCGCCGTCGGCCTGCACCGCGCCGCGTGGCTGCTCTACTCCTTCCGCTCCCAGCTCGACCGCTCCGGCGTCCTCGTCGTCGGCCCCAACCGCGCGTTCCTCGACCACATCGGTGCCGTCCTGCCCTCGCTCGGCGAGGTCCGCGTCCGGCACGCGACGATCGACTCGCTCCTCGACCACGGCACGGTCCGCGCCCAGGACCCCACCGGGACGGCCGTCCTCAAGGGCGACGCCCGCCTGGCCGAGGTCCTGCGCCGCGCCGTGTGGTCACGTGTCGGCCGCGCCGAGGACGCGCTCGTCGTCCCCCGGGGCGTGCGGAAGTGGCGCGTGCCGGGCCACGAGATCCGCGACGTCGTCGACGCGCTCCTCGCCCGCGGGGTGCGCTACTCCGCCGCCCGCGACCTGCTCCCCCAGCGCCTGGCGCACCACGTCCTGCTCCAGATGGAGCGCAGCGGGGACTCCCCGGACGACCGCGTCCAGGACACCATCGCCCGCTCGGCCCCCGTCACCACGTACGTGCGCAGCCTCTGGCCGGCCCTCGACCCGGCGGCGGTCCTCTTCCGCCTCCTCTCCGATGCCGAGGCGCTCGCCGAGGCGGCCGACGGCGTCCTCACCACGCAGGAGCAGCGGACACTGCTGTGGGACAGCCCTCCTCGCTCCAAGGGCGCCGCCAGGTGGACACGCGCCGACATGGCGCTCCTCGACGAGGTGGCCGACCTCCTCGACCGCACCCCCAGCCTCGGGCACGTCGTCCTCGACGAGGCCCAGGATCTCTCCCCCCTGCAGCTGCGCGCCGTCGGTCGGCGCGCCTCCACCGGCTCGCTCACCGTCCTCGGTGACATCGCCCAGGGCACGACCCCGTGGGCCACCGAGTCGTGGGAGGACGCCATGGGCCACCTCGGCCGTCCCACCCACGAGCTCGTCGTCCTCGACCGCGGCTTTCGCGTCCCGGGCCTCGTCATCGAGTTCGCCGCCCGCCTCCTCCCGGAGATGGCGCCCGGCCTCGGGGCGCCGAAGGCGGTGCGCGACAACCCTGGTCGGCTCACCCTCGTCCCGACCGTCGACGACGCCCTTCCGGCCGCCGTCATCGACGCCGTGCGCGCCGCCGTCACCGAGCCGGGGTCGGTCGGCGTCATCGCCCCGGACGCCGACGTCGCGACGCTCAGCGCGGCGCTGCGCGCGGCCGCGGTCCCGCACGGCCGGCTCGACCACGACCACGGCGACGACGAGGACCGCCAGGTCGAGGTCGTCCCCGCGAGCATCGCCAAGGGCCTGGAGTTCGACCGCGTCGTCGTCGTCGAGCCGGCCGCCATCGTCGACGCCGAGCCGGACCTGCGCACCGGCCTGCGGCGCCTCTACGTCGTCCTCACCCGGGCCGTCACCGAGCTGACGGTGGTCCACTCCCGCCCCCTCCCGCACCCGTTGACCCCCTGACGTTCGCTACGGTTCACCGATGGGGACGGCCGGCCGGGTGGCGCTGCACGATGGGTCGCCGGCGCCGCTGCGCCTCGATGACGACGCGTACCTCGAGCGCGAGTACCACCCGACGCTCGTCACCGAGATCAGGGCGAGCGGCGGCCAGTGGACCGGGAGCGACCACCACGCCAAGCCGGCCGACATCCTCGCGGAGATCCGGCGCGTCGGCGCCACCGCACTACGGGTGAGCCTGCGCGACCTGTCGCTGCTGGACGACGTGCCGGGCCTGTGGCACCTCGAGGTCGGCTCGGACGGGTCGCCGGTCCTCGGTCCGGTCTCGACGATGACGGGGCTGCGGTCCCTCGACCTCTCCGTCCGAGGCATCCGCGGGGTCGTCGACCCGTCCTCGCTCCCGGACCTGCGCTGGCTCTCGACGCCGCTGGGCGGCAAGGGAGGCGCCCCGATCCTGGAGTCGCTGAAGCAGGGGCACCCGGGCATCGAGCACCTCAGGGTCCGCGAGACGAAGGTCCGCAGCATCGGCGAGCTCGTGGCGAACCTGCCTCGCCTGCAGTCGTTCTCGGTCTCGTACGCCGACTTCATCCGATCCCCCGGCGACCTGGCACCCGTGGCCGGCACCCTCACCGAGCTGCGCATGATGATGGTGCCCGGCCTGCGCAGCCTCGACGGCATCGAGTCCGCCCCGCTCCTGGAGCGGGTGACGCTGTCGTCGAGCAGCATCAGCGACCTCAGCCCGCTCGCCGCACTCCCGAACCTGCGGGAGGTCGACCTCACGCTCGACGGGGGTGTCCGCATCACCGACGTCAACGACCTGCGCCGGCCCCCGCGCTGAGGGACGTCGGGTGGCCGGCGCCCTCGGGGCGACCCCTTGACAACATACAACCATTTGGTTGTATGTTGTTCCCGTGACCGAGACCAGCGAGGACCGGGCCGACGCCCTGTTCCACGCGCTCTCCGACCGGACCCGGCGCCACATCCTGCGGCGGGTCCTGGCCGGGGAGCACTCGGTCACCGCCCTGGCGGCGGGCTACGAGATGAGCTTCGCCGCCGTCCAGAAGCACGTCGCCGTGCTCGAGAGGGCCGGCCTGCTGACGAAGCGGCGCTCCGGTCGCGAGCAGCTGACCAGCGGTGACGTGGAGGCGGTCCGGTCCGTCGCCTCGATGCTCGACGAGCTCGAGAGCGTGTGGCGGGGACGGGTCGCCCGAATCGACGCACTACTCGACCAGGAGAACTGACATGCCCGTCACCGACATCACCAAGGACATCGAGAACCGCACCCTGACGATCACCGCCGAGCTCGCCGCTCCGGTCGAGCGGGTCTGGGCCCTCTACGAGGACCCGCGCCAGCTGGAGCAGGTCTGGGGTCCCCCGGACTACCCGGCGACCTTCGTCGACCACGAGCTGCGCGCCGGTTGCCGCACCACGTACTTCATGACGTCCCCCGAGGGCGAGAAGTTCGCGGGGTACTGGGACATCACGGCCGTCGAGCCGACCTCGCGCTTCGTGTTCGACGACGGCTTCGCCACCGAGGACCTCACCCCCAACCCCGACCTGCCGGTCTCGCGCAACGTCTACGCGTTCACGTCGACCGGCGACGGCACCACGGCGGTGTTCACGAGCACCTTCGAGACCGCCGAGGCGCTCCAGACCGTCCTCGACATGGGGATGGAGGAGGGCGCGCGCTCGTCCATCAACCAGATCGACGACTTCCTGGCGCGCAACCCGGCCGTCCACACCATCGGCTGACGCCGTGCCGTGGTAGTCATTTCGGCCCATTGACCTGCCCCGGGCGCGTCCCTAGGGTCCGAGTGGGCCAACCGGACGAGGGTCGCCCGGTCCGCCCGAGGAGATCCCATGCTCGGCGACCACGACCCCGTCCCGGCCCTCGCGGTGAAGGACGTCCAGACCGCACGCGACTTCTACGAGGGCGTGCTCGGCTTCGCCCCCACCGGCGAGCCGCCCGAGGGCGTCATGTACCGCGCGGGGAAGTCCACGATCTTCATCTACCCGTCGGCCTACGCGGGCACCAACAAGGCCACGGCCGTGACCTTCCAGATTCCCGCCGACCAGTTCGACGACGAGGTGGCCGCGCTGCGCGAGCGCGGCATCTCCTTCTCCACCTTCGAGGCCGAGGGCATCGAGTGGGACGACGGCGTCGCCACCATGGGCGGGTCGTGGAAGGGCGCCTGGTTCGAGGACCCGGACGGCAACATCCTCAACGTCGAGTCGGAGATGTAGGCCGGGGCGGTTGCTCCGCCCCAGGGTCTGACGGGGCTCAGAGGTTGATCATGTGGCCGGCGATGCCCTCGACGGCCTCCTTCACGGCCTCGGACAGGGTCGGGTGCGCGAAGACGTTGCGCGACACCTCGTCGGCGGTGAGGTCCCACTTCTGGGCCAGGGTGAGCACGGGCAGCAGCTCTGTGACGTCGGGGCCGATGAGGTGCGCGCCGATGATCTCGCCGTGCGTCGCGTCGGCGACGACCTTGACGAAGCCGACCGCGTCGCCCAGCCCCATGGCCTTGCCGTTCGCGGAGAACGGGAAGCTGGAGGTCTTGACGTCGTAGCCCTTCTCCTTCGCCTGCGCCTCGGAGTAGCCGAACGAGGCGATCTGCGGGTGGCAGTAGGTGGCGCGCGGGACGAAGTCGTAGTCGACCGGCATCGTCTCGGCGCCGGCGAGGGTCTCGGCGGCGACGATGCCCTGCGCCTCGGCGACGTGGGCGAGCATCAGCTTGGCCGTGCAGTCGCCGATGGCGTAGACGTTGGGGACGTTGGTGCGGCAGTACTCGTCGATGGCGACGGCACCGCGGTCGGTGAGCTCGACCCCCACCGCCTCCAGGCCGTAGCCCTGCGTGCGCGGCGCGAAGCCGATGGCCGAGAGCAGCTTGTCGGCCTCGAGGACCTGCTGGTCGCCACCGGCCGCCGGGGAGACGGTGACGCGCACGCCGGATCCGGTGTCCTCCACGCCCTCGACCTTGGTGCCGAGCATGACCTTGACGCCGAGCTTCTTGTAGTGCCGGGCGAGCTCCTTGGAGACGTCGGCGTCCTCGGTGGGGACCATCCGGTCGAGGAACTCGACGATGGTGACGTCGACGCCGAAGTTCTTCATGACGTACGCGAACTCGACGCCGATGGCCCCGGACCCGGCGATGATGATCGAGCCCGGGAGGTTCTCGTCGAGGATCTGCTCCTCGTAGGTCACGACGTTCTTCGACACCTCGACGCCGGGCAGCATCCGGGTGACCGCACCCGCGGCGATGATGAGGTGGTCGAAGGTCAGGGCGCGGCTCGAGCCGTCGTTGAGCGCGACGTCCATCGAGGTGGCGCTGGTGAGCGTGCCCCAGCCGTCGACCTCCTCGATCTTGTTCTTCTTCATGAGGAAGTGCACGCCCTTGACGATGTTCGCCGACACCGTGCGGGAGCGGGAGTGGGTCGGGCCGTAGGACATCGTCGCGTCGCCCTCGATGCCGTACTTCGCCTTGTCGTGCGCGAGCAGGTGGGCGATCTCGGCGTTCTTGATGAGCGCCTTGCTCGGGATGCAGCCGACGTTGAGGCAGACCCCGCCCCAGTACTTCTTCTCGACGACCGCGACCTTCTTCCCCAGCTGCGACGCGCGGATCGCCGCGACGTAACCACCAGGACCAGCACCGAGCACCACGACGTCGAAGTCAGCCATGGCGCCAGCCTATCGGGAGGGTGTGGCGGCGATGCGACGGGCGTCGGCCGCGGTCGCCAGGCCCACGACGAGGGCGACGACGAGGGCGAGTCCACCCCGGAGCACACCCTGCAACGCCGTGTCCGCCATGGCCGCGTACCCGAGGACGGGGGCGGTGGCCAGCATCCCGACGACCGTTCCGGCGGTCCGGGGCCGGTGCCGCCACGTCCGCAGGGCCACCGCGGCCACGAGGCCGAGCGGGAGGCCGTAGCCGACCGCGACCCACAGACCGACGGCGACGAGGGGGAACATGACGTAGCCCCAGTCGCTGCCCTGCGACGTCAGCGCCCACAGTGCCACGTAGGCCAGCAGCGGGAGGGCGACGAGCGGGGACAGCCGCAGCGGCCACCACCCCAGCGCCGCCCACGGAGTCCTCGGTGTTCCCCTGGTGCTCATGCCGTCCCTCCCGTCGGGCGAAGTCTGCCCTGTCCACGCCGTTCAGCGCAGCGACGCGAGGGTCTCGTGGACGCTGCGGGCGACGGGTGCGGCGGTGCGCGCGCCCGGGCCGCCCTGTGACACGACGACCGAGACGACCCAGCGGGGCCGGTCCGCCGGGGCGTAGGAGACGAACCACGAGGTGTCCCGCTGGCCGACCACCTCACCGGTGCCCGTCTTGCCGGCGACCGGCCAGCTCGTCATCGTCCGGAACAGGGAGCGCGTGCTGCCGGCGGTGACGGCCGAGCGCAGCGCGCCCCGCAGGTAGGTGCCCAGCTCGGCGGACATCGGGGCCCGGCGCGTGGGCCCGGGCGCGACCTCGTCCTCGTCGCCGGTGGGCGGGTCGACCGTTGCCGAGCCCACGCGCGGGGTCACCACCGTGCCGCCGTTGGCGATCGACGCGTACATCACGGCCACCTGGAGCGGTGTCGTCGCGACATCGCCCTGGCCGATGGAGAAGTTCGCGACGTCGCCGGCTCGCACGAGGTAGCCGTCGGCGCAGTTCTCGACGGCGACCGCCTTGAGGTAGGCGGCGTGCTCGGCGTCGGCGACCTCGGGGTACCCGGAGCGGGCGCGCGAGCAGAGCTCGTCCTTGGTCGCCTCCCACGACGCCTTCTTCGAGGCGCGGTCGGGGATGCGGCCCGCGGCCTCGCCCGGCAGGTCGATCCCGGTGCGCGACCCGAGGCCGAAACCCCGGGCCACGGTGGCGAACGGGTCAGGGGCGTCGGTCGACGCGCCCAGGCCCCCCTGGGCGCGCCACGCGTCGTGGGCCGCCTCGTAGAAGACGGTGTCGCAGGAGATCTGGATGGCCTTGGCGAAGGAGATGAGGCCGCGGCCCTTGGTCTCGTGGTTGTTGAAGACGCGGTTGCCGATGCGGTAGCTCGAGGGGCAGTCGTAGGTACCGCGCAGGGGGTTCCCGGCCGCGACCGCCGCCGTGACCGACGCCGGCTTCAGGGTGCTCGCGGGGGCGAGCTGGACCCCGATGGGGCGGGACAGCAGCGGGGTCCCCGCGGCCGGGTCGGTGAGGGTGGCGTAGTCGGCCGCGCTGATGCCCCCGGTCCAGACGTTGGGGTCGTACGTGGGGGCGCTCGCGAGGGCCGCCACGGCACCGGTGTTCGGGTCGAGGACGACGACGGCGCCCGAGTCGGCGGCCCAGCCCCGCGCGCGGGCGGCGGCGATCTGCTCGGCGAGCGCCTGCTCGGCCGCGGCCTGCACCCGCGCGTCGACGGAGGTGACGAGGTCGCGGCCGTCGACCGGCGGGGTGCGCGAGAGGACCCCGGTGACCAGCCCCCGCGGGTCGACCGAGACCACGGTGCGGCCCGGGGTGCCGCGCAGCACCTCGTCGTACTGCTCCTCGAGCCCCGCACGCCCGACGAGGTCGTCGGCGGCCAGCCCCGTCCCCGGCCCGACCTCGTCGGCGCGGACCGGTCCGAGGTAGCCGATGAGCTGCGCGGCGCTCGTGCCGAGGGGTCTGGGGTAGGTGCGCACCGGGCGCGACTCCACGGCGATCCCGGGGAAGCGGTCGGGCCGCTCGACGAGGGTCAGCGCCCGGGTGGGGTCGACGTCCTCGGCGAGCGGGACGGGCGCCTGGGGTGACCCCACCCAGCAGGCCGGGGCGGCGGGCGCCTCCTCCTCGCCGCACAGCCAGGTGCGGGCGAGCAGCGGCTCCGGGGCCAGGCCGAGGACGCGGGCCACCTCGCGGACGACGGAACCCGCCCGGTCGGCGCTGCCCACGATGACCCGGCGCTCGATGGTGACGACCGTGCTCGTGCGGTTGTCCGCGAGCGGGAGGCCCCGGGCGTCGAGGATGCGGCCGCGCATCGCCGGCTCGGTGAGGGTCCGGGTGTCGAGGGAGGAGGCGGCGGCGAAGTCGGAGTGGCCGACGAGCTGGACCTGCCCGAGGCGCCCGACGAGGGTGCCGAAGCACACGACCACGAGCAGCACGACGGCCAGGAAGCGGCCCTGGAAGGTGACGCCCCGGCGGTCTCGGGGTCCGGTCCCGAGGCGGGCGCGGCGCATCATCACGGCCCGCTCAGCCGTACCGGCGGCGGACGAGGCCGCGCTCGGCACCCACGACGAGCGGGACGACGACGGACGCGACGGTGGCGGTGAGGAGGCAGCGCACGGCGACCTCGGCGGGGTCGACCGGGGCGGAGACCGCGAGCGCCCCGACGACGGCGATCCCCTCGACGAGCGCGGCGGCCCCGAGGGCCACGAGGGCGACCCGTGGCGCGGCCACCGGTCCCTCGACCCGGGAGCGGCCCGCGAGGAAGCCGGCCGCCGCGTAGACCAGCGCGGTGACGCCGAGGTGCGTGGACCCGGGCGGGACGAGGTCGACGAGCCACCCGGCGGCCAGGCCCGCGGTGGCCCCGACGAGCGGGCCGCGCAGCAGGGCCCAGGCGACGACGAGGACGAGCGCGAGGTCGGGGACCGGCGAGAGCCCGCGGGCGCCGAGGCCGACGACGAGCAGGACCGCCAGGAGGACGGCCGCGCCCCGGGCCGCCGCGGCCAACGGCGTCATGACCCGGTCCCCGTCACGGCCGGACGCGGGACGTCGCGGGCGGGCGCGAGGACGACCGCCACGACGTCCAGGCTCGTGGGGTCGACCGCGGGCGCGAGCGTCCCGGTGGGTGCGAGGCGACCGGGCCGGTCATCGACCTCGCGGACGGTCCCGACCCGTACCCCCGCGACGTAGGGGCGGCCGCCGACGCTGCCGAGGGTGGTGACGACGTCGCCGGGCGCCATCGCACCCCGCTCGACCAGGCCCAGCGAGAGCAGCCCGGCCGTGGGGCGGGCGGCACCTCGGGCGGCCGAGCCGGACGCCTCGCCGAGGACGCCCCGCTCCCCCACCCGCACCCCGACGGCGAGGTCGGGGCTGCCGACGACGAGGACGTCACTGGTCCAGGGCGCGACCGACACGACCCGGCCGACGAGTCCCTGCGGCGCGACGACCGTGGTGTCGACCTCGACGCCGTCGTTCGAGCCGACGTCGATGGTGACGCGTTCGGGACCGGCCGGGCCGGAGGCGCCCACGGCCACGACCCGGGCCGCGACGAGGCGCTGGCCGGACAGCGCCGGGTCGGCGAGGAGGGCCGCGAGCTCGGACCGCCCCGCAACCTGACGCTCGGCCGCGGCGGCACGAGCCTCGGCGGCGATGCGGGCGGCGCGCTCCGCGGTGAGGGCGTCGTCACCCGGACCCACCCAGCGCTCGAGCGGGCCGAGGACGGTCGCCGCCGCCGAGCGGACCAGCGGCAGGTCGGTGACCCCGCCGGCACCGAGCAGGGCGACGAGGGCGGTGACGAGCAGCGCCCCGCCGAGGACGCGGGTCCGGCGCCGGGTCGCGGTGCCGGCGGTGCTCGGGGCGGGGGTTCGACGGACGTGCATGTCAGGGCCGACGGTTGTCGACGAGCACCCGCTCGAGGGCGCCGAACTCCTCGACGCAGCGGCCGGCGCCGCGGGCCACGGCGTGCAGGGGCTCGTCGGCGGCGTGCACCGGGACACCGAGCTCGTGGGACAGGCGCTCGTCGAGGCCGCGCAGCAGCGCCCCGCCGCCGGTGAGCGCGATGCCGCGGTCGACGACGTCGCCGGCGAGCTCGGGCGGGCAGACGTCCAGGACGGTGCGGACGAGCTCGACGATCTGGGCGACGGGCGTCTCGATGGCGCGGCGCACCTCGGCCGACCCGATGGTCACCGTCTTCGGCAGGCCGGTCACGAGGTCGCGGCCGCGGACCCGACCGGTCAGCTCCTCGGCCAGCGGGAAGGCCGAGCCGACGTCGACCTTGAGGTCCTCGGCGCTGCGCTCCCCCATGAGCAGCGAGTACTCGCTCTTGACGTGGCTGACGATGGCCTGGTCGATCTCGTCGCCGCCGGTGCGCACCGTGCGCGCCGTGACGACCCCGCCGAGGCTGATGACGGCGACGTCGGTGGTGCCGCCGCCGACGTCGACGACCATCGAGGCGCGCGTCTGCTCCACCGGCAGGCCGGCCCCGATCGCCGCGGCCATCGTCTCCTCGATGACGTAGACCCGCCGGGCCCCCGAGCGCAGCGTGGCGTCCTCGAGGGCGCGGCGCTCGACCCCGGTGATGTCGCCGGGTACACAGACGACGACGCGCGGCCTCAGGAGGCGGGAGGGGGCGACCTGGTCGACGAACCAGCGGATCATCCGCTCGGTGACGTCGGCGTCGGTGATGACCCCGTCGCGCAGCGGGCGGACGGCGCTGACGGTGTCCGGGGTGCGGCCGAGCATCTCCTTGGCCTTGCTCCCGGCGGCCACGAGCTGGCTGGTCCCGGTGCGGACGGCGACGACGGAGGGCTCGTCGAGGACGACCCCGCGGCCGCGCGCGTAGATGACGGTGTTGGCGGTGCCGAGGTCGATGGCGAGGTCCCTGCCTCGCAGCCATCCGACGTCCCACCCGGTCATGCCCAGCAGGCTAGGTCGGGGGCGTCGTCATCCCCGGGTGCCACACCGTGGACGCCCCGCCGAGCTCGTCCGCGCGCGCTACGGCGCACCCTCACCACCCGCTACGGCGCACCCCTCACCACCCGCTACGGCGCACCCCTCATCACCCGCTACGGCGCAGTAGGTGCTGTGATCACAGCACCTACTGCGCCGTAGCACGCGATGAAGAGGCCGCGGGACGCGACGGGGAGGCGGGCGGGTCAGAGCTCGGGGAACCAGATGCCGATCTCGCGGGCGGCGGACTCGGGCGAGTCCGACCCGTGGACGATGTTCTTCTGCACCTTCTCGCCCCAGTCGCGGCCGAGGTCGCCACGGATGCTGCCGGGCGCGGCGGCCGTGGGGTCGGTGGTGCCGGCCAGCGCGCGGAACCCCTCGATGCAGCGCTCGCCCTCGATGACGACCGCGGCGACCGGGCCGGAGGACATGAAGGCCACGAGGGGCTCGAAGAACGGCTTGCCCTCGTGCTCGGCGTAGTGCTGGTGGAGGCGCTCGACGTCGGGGGTGAGCACCTGGAGGGCGATGAGGCCGTAGCCCTTCGCCTCGATCCTGCGCAGCACCTCCCCGGTGAGGCCGCGGGCGAACCCGTCGGGCTTGACGAGGACGAGCGAGCGTTCGATGGTCACGGGTGCAGCCTAGTCACCGGTGACCGCGGTCCCGGCCGCCGCCTCCCGCTCGCGCCCCGCCACGAGCGCGTCGACCTTGAGCCCCTGGAGGAGCAGCCCCACCCACAGCAGGGTGAACACGACCGCGACGCCGATCATCGCGGGGACGACGAAGGCGCTCGCCCAGGTGAGCGCCTGCACGAGCCAGCCGAGCGTGATGCCGATCGGGCGGCGCATCAGCGCGGACGCGACGAGCGCGAAAGCCGCCAGGCCCAGGCCGACCCAGAGCAGGCGGTCACCATCCTCGGGCCGCCCCGCCGCGATGGCGTTGCCGCGCGCGACGAGGGCGAAGAAGCTGAGGATGACCGACTGGCCGAACAGCGCGACCGCGAGGAGCCGGTAGGTGAACTTGCCCTGTCGCCCGTACAGCGGCAGGCGCCTCATGCGCCCTTCTTCCACTTCCGTACGTCGATGGCTGCCTTCGAGGCCATGAGGGTGGCGCCCGTGGCCTCGCGATAGCGCTTGACGGCGGTGACGACCTCGCCGCGGGCCAGGGCCGCGTCGACCGCGTCGCGGGCGTCCGTCGGCAGCTCCTCGACGGGCGTGAACGCCACGGGCCCCTGCTGGGCCGCGCGGATCTTCGTCACGACGTACCAGATGGCGACGGCGACGGCGATGATGAGCAGCAGCTTGACGAGCGGGGACATGGGGCAAGGGTAGGGGGCTGCGAGGTCTGGTCTCATGGTCGGGTGACGTCGCCCGTGATCGCCCCGGCCGTGCTGCGGCGGGTCGTCCTCGTCGTCGCGGTGCTCAACCTCGGCTACTTCGTCGTGGAGGGGTCGGTCGCCCTGGCCATCGGGTCGGTCGCCCTGCTCGCCGACTCGGTGGACTTCCTCGAGGACACGGCGATCAACCTGCTCATCGCCCTGGCGCTCGGCTGGACCCTGGCCCGGCGAGCGGTGGCCGGGAGGGTGATGGCGCTCGTCATCCTCGTGCCGGCGCTCGCGGCCGCCTGGCAGGCGGTGGCGAAGGCGTCGGACCCGGTGGCACCGTCGGTGTGGCCCCTCGTCGTCACGGCGGGTGGCGCGGCACTGGTGAACGGCGCCTGCGCGCTGCTCCTGACCCGGGTGCGACACCACGGCGGCTCCCTGTCGGGAGCGGCCTACCTGTCGGCCCGCTCCGACGTCGCGGTCAACCTCGCCATCATCGCGATGGGCGGGCTGACCGCCGTGACCGGGTCGGGCTGGCCTGACATCGTCCTCGGGGCGGTCATCGTGCTCGTCAACGGCGCGGCGGCGCTGGAGGTCTGGCGGCTCGCCGGGGAGGAGCGCCTCGCGGCCCGGGCCCTCGCCGGGGAGGACCTCGACGACTGAGGACGGGGGCTCAGCCCGCGAGGGCGACGAACCAGACGGAGCCGTCACCGAAGTTCGTGACCCACACGCCGTCATCGGTGGGCGCGACGACGGCGGGGCCCGTGCCGACCTCGAGCCGCTCCACGGCCTCCCCGGTGGCGGCGTCGATCCGGGTGAGGAGGTTCGTCTTGTCGTCGGGGACCCACACCCACCGCCCGTCGGGGCTGCCCGCGAGGTTCACCGGCGACGACCCGGCCGGGGTGGGCCGCCCGATCACCGCACCCGACGCGGCATCGAGGGCGGTCACCGTCGCGGACCTCACCCGCGACACCCACACCCGGTCGCGCGTGGTGGCGACGTAGCCGGGGCGGTCGCCCCCGACCTCGACCGTCGTCACCACCAGGGACGTCGGGTCGACCCGGGCGATGGAGCTGGAGCCGGTCGTGTCGTCGCCCACCCAGAGCGCGTCCGCGGTGGCGGCGACACCACCGGCGTTGACCCCGGGGAGCTCGACCGTGGTCGTCGTGTTCGTCGCCGGGTCCACGCGCGTCAGGGACTGGCCGTTGCGGTTGCTCACCCAGACGCTGCCGAAGGCCTCGACCGCCTCGTAGGAGGCGAACCCCGTGGGGACGGAGGCGGCGACCTTCCGGGTGCCGGGGTCGACCCGGTCGACGACGCCCGACTGGGTCACGACCCAGAGGGAGTCCGTCGTCGCCAGGATCTCGCACGGCGAGTCGGCGACCGTCGTGCGATGGGTGACCGTCCCCGTCGCGGGGTCGATGCGCACCAGCTCGGCGGTGTCGGTGACGCTGACCCACACGGCGCCGAAGGCCACGGCGACACCACAGGGCCGGCCCCCGACCTCGACCGTCGTCGAGACGGCCGAGGCCTTGCCGTCGGTGGCGGCGAGGACCCCGGTCGGCCCCTCCCGTGGGGTGTCCGGCCCGGCGGCGGACGGCGACGCGCTGGGTGTCGTGGCCCCCGGGGTGCCGCCGGCAGGTGCCGGCGACCCGCCACACCCCGAGGCGCCGAGGAGGAGTACGGCGGCGAGGGTGCTGGCGGTCCGGCGCATGCGCCGCACCCTAGACCCGGCCCCGTACCGCCGTCATCGACGCGGCTGGGCCCTGCGGCCCCTCAGACGTGCGTGGTGCCGAGGAGCATGCGGACCTCGGCGGCGGTGACGACCGAGCCCGTGGCGATGACGCCCCCGCTGACGCCGCCACCCTCGTCGGCGAGGCCCGCGGCCTGGTCGAGGGCGTCGGGGAGCTCGTCGACGACGGTCACCCGGTTCTCACCGAAGATCTCCACCGCCAGCTCGCCGAGCCGGCGCGGCGACATCGCCCGCGGCGACGTGGTGCGCGTGACCACGACCTCGTCGAGGGCGGGCTCGAGGATCTCGAGGATCTCGGCGGCGTCCTTGTCCTTCATCACGGCGATGACCCCGATGAGGCGCGCGAAGGTGAACGACTCGGCCAGGGCCTGGCGCAGGACCAGCGCCCCCGCCGGGTTGTGCGCGGCGTCGACGATGACGGTGGGGCTGCGCCGCACGATCTCGAGCCGACCGGGCGAGTCGACCCGCGCCAGGCCGGCCCGGACCACCTCGACGTCGATCGGCTGCTCGCCCCCGCCGAGGAAGGCCTCCACCGCCGCGACGGCGACGGCGGCGTTCTGGGCCTGGTGGGTCCCGTGCAGCGGGAGGAAGAGGTCGGGGTACTCGCCCGCGAGGCCGCGCACCGAGATCTGCTGGCCGCCGACCGCCACGTCGTGCTCGGTGACCCCGAAGTCGCTGCCCTCCGCCACGATGCGCGCGCCGACCTGCTCGGCCCGCTCGCGCAGGACCTCGAACGCGTCGTCCTCGAGCTGGAGCCCGCACACGGTGATGGCGTCGGCCTTGATGATGCCCGCCTTCTCGGTGGCGATCGACTCGATGGTGTCCCCGAGGAAGTGGCGGTGGTCCAGGCCGATCGGGGTCACGACCGACACGGGGGCGTCGATGACGTTGGTGGCGTCCCACGACCCGCCCATCCCGACCTCCACCACGGCGACGTCGACGGGCAGGTCGGCGAACGCGGCGTACGCGACGGCGACGAGGACCTCGAAGTAGGTCATCGCCGGGCCGCCGTCGAGGATGGAGCGGGCGTCGACGATCTCGACGAAGGGGATCACCTCGTCGTAGGCGCCGAGGAAGCGCTCGGCCTCGATGGGCACGCCCCCGATCGCGATCCGCTCGAGCATCGAGTGCAGGTGCGGCGAGGTGAAGCGCCCGGACTTCAGCCCGAGCTCGCGCAGGAGCGAGTCGATGATCCGCGCCGTGCTCGTCTTGCCGTTGGTCCCGGTGACGTGGATGACCGGGAAGGTGCGCTGCGGGTCGCCCAGGAGCTCCATCACCGCGCTGATCCGGTCGAGCGACGGCTCGAGGTCGTGCTCGGGGGCCCGCGAGAGGATCGACGCCTCGACCTCGCGCAGCCGTCGGGTGACGGCGAGCTGGTGGGCGGCGTCGCGCCGCGAGGCATCGGGTGCGGGACTCACCCACCCATTGTGTCCGACGCACCGGTGCCCCACTGACCGTCAGGGGTCCATGGACCCCGGTGCCGGGCCTTGTGCGGGCACGGGCCCGCTGCGATCGTGGGACGGGCGCCGCATGACGGACCCGTGGCGCCTGCCTCCCGGCAGCATCCGGGGCTGCCGCTCGACCGGAGGGCACCGTGAGCACCCTCGACCACCCCCACCGCTCGGCTTCTCCCCCCTCATCCGCGACGAGCCGCGTCGACCTCGTCCTGTCGGCCGCGCGCGCCCGCCTCGACCGGCTCACGCCGCAGCAGGCCGCCCTCGAGCTGGAGCGGGGAGCGCTGCTCGTCGACATCCGGCCGGCCGCGCAGCGCGCCCTGCACGGCGAGGTCCCCGGGGCCCTCGTGGTCGAGCGCACCGTCCTGGAGTGGCGTCTCGACGCGTCGAGCCCGGCCGCCCTGCCGGTCGCCCACGACGACCTGCGCGTCATCGTGCTGTGCCAGGAGGGGTACTCCTCGAGCCTGGCCGCCGCGGCCCTGCGCGACGTGGGTGTGCACCGGGCGACCGATGTCGAGGGCGGCCACCTGGCGTGGGTCGCGGCCGGGCTCGGCGCCCGACCCGTCGGGGGGGATCCCGCCTGAGGGGTGGGGCACCCGACGACGGGTGCCCCACCACTTCAGCATCGGGCGGGCCGGCTGGGACTCAGCCCTTGGCCTTCTTGCAGGCGTTGCCGACGTCGACGCGCTGACCGCGGTCGACGACGATGTTGCGCTGCGACACCAGGGTGCCGCTCGCCGTCGAGCACGACAGGGTCCACGACTCCTTGACCCCCGTGTAGGACGCCGGGACCGGGGACTTGTAGACGACCTCGCCGGTCCAGTCGCTCGTCGTGCCACCGAGGTAGTTGTTGAGCTCGACGGTGTAGGTGCCGGGCTCCGGGTCGATGAGCACGGCGACCTCGGGGTCGGCCAGCGACGCCGCGGAGGCGACCTGACGACCCTGGCTGTCGTACACGTAGACGTCCCAGTCGACGTCGGCGTCGGGCCACTGGATGCGGACCTCGGCGGCTCCGTTGTCGACCGCGGGCTGGCCCTGCACGGTGAAGGTCGCGAACTCGCTGCCGCCCTCGGCGGGGGTGCCTGCCGGGTTGGTCAGCGTCTGCGTGGCCTGCGGCGGCGCCACCGGGTCACGGCCGTAGCGGCCGGCGACCTGCGGGCGGGTCGACGGGTTGACCGCCCAGGTGAACTTGCCACCGGTGCTGCGCAGCGACGACGAGAGCTCGTTGTCGTAGGCGATGGGCGGGTCGACGACACCACCCGGCTTGATGACCGGCGAGGTGTAGCCCGTGAACGACTTGCTCACCGACAGCACCCGGCCCGCCGGAGCGGTACCGGTGATCGTCGAGTGGTACCTCGGGTCGATGGTGGCCTCGGCCATCCGGTAGTAGGCCTCGCGGTTGCCGCCGGTGCCGGCGCCCGCCGCGGGCTCCAGGCCCAGGTACTCGGCGACGACGCCGTTCTGGTACTCGGGGTGGAAGCTGTCCGGGCCGATCTCGAAGGTGAAGCCCAGACCACCGGTCTGCCAGTAGCTCCAGTCCTCGACCGAGCCGGAGGTGTCGTACAGCTGGAACGAGGCCCAGTTGAGGTAGCTGTTCGCGTCGGTCATCGACTTGCCGAGCGCCTTGTACAGCGGCTCGTCGGGCGAGAAGCCGGTCGAGGCGATCGACGGCGGGCGCAGGACGAGGTTGCTGTACGTGTGGTTGGTGATGAGGTTGGTGACCTGGCGCTTGGAGATCAGCGCCTTGATGTTGTCGACCTCCGGGGTGTCACCGGGGGCGTCACCACGGAAGGTGTCGCTGCTCCAGCTCGTGCTCGCCCCGGGGCCGCCCCAGAACCCGGGGTAGTTGCGGTTGGGGTCGGTGCCGCGGAGGCGACCGGCGAGGTTGGCGTTGCACGGGCCGGTCGTGTACGCGGCCGGCGTGGCGGCGGAGATGGAGCAGTTCTTGCGCTTCATCTCGTAGTCGAAGGTCGAGAAGTTGCCGAGCGGCGCGGCGGAGCGGCTGATGACGAAGCCGTCGACGTTGACGACGGGCACGATGATGGTGCGGGTCTTCTCCACGATGGAGCGGGCCCGGGCGTCGGTGCCGTAGCCCTTGAGCAGCTCGTGAGCCCACTCCATCGAGTGCTCGACCGAGGGCCACTCGCGCGCGTGGTGGGCGCCCATCATGAGCATGACGGGCTTGCCGTCGTCGACGTTGGCGGGGTTCGTCGTGATCTCGATGCCCTTGACCGTGCGCCCCTCGACGCTCTGGTTCTTCAGGGTCAGCGCCTTGACGAGGGTCGGGTGGTCGGCGGCGAGCTGGTCGAGCTCGGCGTTGATCTCCTCGAGGGTGCGGTACGAGGTGCGCCCGCTCGGCAGGCCGGAGGCGGCGACCGAGGCGGCGTAGGTCTTGTCCGCGGCCCGGGCCTTCCTCATGGAGGCAGCCAGGTCGGCGTCCTCGACCCGCCAGGAGAACCCGGCGGCGCGCAGCTTCTTGGCGTCGGCCGCCGAGTGCAGGACCACCTCGACGCCCGAGGCGTCGCCGTGCTCGGTGGTGTCGAGCCCGAGGTTGTTGACCTTGGTGCGCTCGGCGGGCGTCTTCGCCGTGACGTGGACGACCTGGACCTTCTCCTCGGGCTGCGTCGGCGTCGCGACGGACACTCCCGCTCCGGTGAGGACGACGGCGGCGGCGAGGGCGGCCGTCATCGGGAGTCGTCGAGCGTGGACAGGTAGGGACTTCATCGGCTGCTCCTGCGTGTGGGAACTCGCGGTCGGTGTCGCCTGTGGACGACCCCTCGGCACGCTAACCCGGGGGCCGCACCCGCGCATCCCGAGGAGGCGGGCAGGCTCCACCGGCGCCGCGGCTCAGCGCACGAGCAGCCGACTCAGCGTCGGGAGACCTTGAGGCGCACCGGGAACCGCTCACCGACGACCGCCTCGCTGACACCGTCGCCGCCGGCTGCGAGGGCGTCGAGGTCGGGGCTGACCGAGAGGTGCCCGGCGAGCGTCTCCCTCGTGAGGAGGTCGCGGTGGCCGAGCACGGCGCGGTAGACGAACTCGGCCCCGGCGACCTCGAGCGAGATCCGGTCGGAGACGTCGAGACCCGCGTCGCGGCGTGCCTGCTGCACGGCGCGGACGAGGTCGCGCACCGCGCCCTCCAGCTCGAGCTCCGGTGAGACGTCGGTGTCGAGGACGACGAAGCCGCCGCCGGGGAGCATCGCCGTGGCGAGCGAACCGGCCTCACCGGCGTCGACGACGGTGTCGAGGGTGTACTCGCCCTCCACGAGCGTGAGGCCTCCGGAGGTGACGGTGCCGTCGTCGGCCACCGACCAGTCGCCGGACTTGCTCCCCTTGATGGCGTGCTGCACGTCGCGGCCCAGGCGCGGCCCTGCGGCGCGGGCGTTGACGACGAGCCTGGAGCTGATGCCGAAGTCGGAGCCGTGCGCGTCGGCGACGTCGAGGACGCGCACCGACTTGACGTTGAGCTCGTCGGCGACGATGCCCGCGAACGGCTCGAAGGCGCCCGGGTGCGGCGTGACGACCGTCAGCTCGTTCAGCGGCAGGCGGACCCGCAGCCTCTCGGCCTTGCGCAGCGAGGACCCGGTGGAGCACACCGCGCGGACCTGGTCCATGGCGGCGACGAGCTCGTCGTCGGCCGGGAGCAGCGACGCGTCCGGCCAGTCCTCGAGGTGCACCGAGCGTCCGCCCGTGAGGCCTCGCCAGATCTCCTCGGTCACCAGGGGAAGCAGCGGCGCCGCGACCCGGGTGACGACCTCGAGCGCGGTGTAGAGCGTGTCGAACGCGGCCTTCGCGGCCGATGAGTCGTTGGAGCCGGTGTCCCAGAACCGTTCCCGTGACCGGCGGATGTACCAGTTCGTCAGCACGTCGACGAACTGGCGGACCGACTCGCACGCGCCGGGCACGTCCAGCGCGTCGAGCTGGCCCTGCACGGTGTCGACGAGCAGGCGCAGCTTGGCGACGAGGTAGCGGTCGAGGGGGTCGGTGGACGCGGTCGACCACCGGGCGTCGTACCCGGCACCGTCGTCCATCGCGTTG
Organism: uncultured Actinomycetota bacterium; assembly: GCA_963795035.1. Lineage (GTDB taxonomy): Bacteria > Actinomycetota > Actinomycetes > Actinomycetales > Dermatophilaceae > Oryzobacter. The sequence continues at coordinate 210,154 of CAWCFZ010000001.1, forward strand.
GCGTACAGCGCGAAGAACGACCAGCTGTTCCACAGCGGGATGAGGACCTGGCGCACCCCCTCGCGGATGCCGTCCTCGGTGACGACGAGGTTGCTGCCGCGCAGGATCGGCGAGGCCATGAGGAACCAGCGCATCGCGTCGGCGCCGTCGCGGTCGAAGACCTCGGTGACGTCGGGGTAGTTGCGCAGCGACTTGCTCATCTTCTGGCCGTCGTTGCCCAGGACGATGCCGTGGCTGATGCACGAGGAGAACGCCGGGCGGTCGAACAACGCCGTCGCGAGGACGTGCAGCGTGTAGAACCAGCCCCGGGTCTGGCCGATGTACTCGACGATGAAGTCGGCCGGGAAGTGCGCGTCCTGCTCGGCCGTGCCCGCGAACCAGTCGGCGTTCTCGAAGGGGTAGTGCACCTGCGCGTACGACATCGACCCCGAGTCGAACCAGACGTCGAGGACGTCCTCGACGCGGCGCATCGTGGACCGGCCGGTGGGGTCGTCCGGGTTGGGGCGGGTCAGCTCGTCGACGTAGGGGCGGTGCAGGTCCGGGTTGCCGTCGCGGTCGCGCGGGAGGTCGCCGAAGTCGCGCTCCATCTCCGCGAACGAGCCGTAGACGTCGAGGCGCGGGTAGGCAGGGTCGTCGGACTTCCACACCGGAACAGGGCTGCCCCAGAACCGGTTCCGCGTGATCGACCAGTCGCGGGCGTTCGCGAGCCACTTGCCGAACTGTCCGTCCTGGACGTGCTCGGGCACCCAGGTGATCCCCTGGTTCAGCTCGACCATCCGGTCCTTGAACGCGGTGACCTCGACGAACCACGACTCGACGCCCTTGTAGATGAGGGGCTCGCGGCAGCGCCAGCAGTGCGGGTAGCTGTGGTCGTAGGTCTCCCGGCGCAGCAGGATCGTGCCGGGCGTGACCGACCCCGTGGGGCCCTCGCCCTTCGTGGCGTTGCGCAGGTGCTCGATGACCATGGGGTTCGCGTCGAAGACCTGCACGCCCTCGTAGTCGTCGACCGGCACGGTGAAGCGACCGCTCTTGCTCACCGGCATCACCGCCTCGATGCCCTCGCGGTCGGTGACCTCCTTGTCGACCTCACCGAACGCACCGGCGGTGTGGACCACGCCGGTGCCGTCGGTCGTCGTGACGGCGTCGTCGGCGGCGACGACGCGGAAGGCGTTCTCGTGGCCTGCGTAGTACGAGAAGGGCGGCTCGTAGGTGCGCCCCACGAGGTCGGAACCCTGGTAGCGGCCGAGGACGGTGAACTCGCCCTCGGCGTCGGCGAGCTCGCGCGCGTAGGCCGGCAGGCGGGCCTCGGCGAGGAGGTAGCGGGCGGTCGTCCCCGTCCCGGGCACCGGTGCCTCGACGACGACGTAGTCGATGTCGGAGCCGACCATGACCGCGAGGTTTGACGGCAGGGTCCACGGGGTCGTCGTCCACACGAGGACGTGCGCGCCGTCGAGGACGGGGTCGGCACCGGTGTCGCCCAACAGGTACCCGACGGTGACCGCCGGGTCCTGGCGGTTCTGGTAGACCTCGTCGTCCATCCGCAGCTCGTGGTTGGACAGCGGGGTCTCGTCGTTCCAGCAGTAGGGCAGGACGCGGAAGCCCTCGTAGACGTAGCCCTTGTCGTGGAGCGACTTGAACGCCCAGATGACCGACTCCATGTAGTCGGGGTTCATCGTGCGGTAGTCGTGGTCGAAGTCGACCCAGCGCGCCTGGCGGGTGACGTAGTCGCGCCACTCGCCGGTGTACTTCATCACCGACTCGCGACAGGCTGCGTTGAACTTCTCCAGGCCCAGCTCGAGGATCTCCTCGGTCGTCTTGATGCCGCCCAGGCGCATCGCCTCGAGCTCGGCCGGCAGCCCGTGGGTGTCCCAGCCGAAGCGGCGCTCGACGCGACGGCCGCGCATCGTCTGGTAGCGCGGGACGACGTCCTTGACGTACCCGGTGAGCAGGTGACCGTAGTGGGGCAGGCCGTTGGCGAAGGGCGGGCCGTCGTAGAAGACGAACTCGTTCTCGCCCCGCTCCCCGGCGGACCGGTTCTCCACGGACGCGCGGAAGGTGTCGTCGGCCGCCCAGTGGGCGAGCACCGCCTCCTCGACCTGCGGGAACCGGGGGCTCGCGGGCACGCCGAAGGCGGCGCCGGTGTGCTCACCGGTCGTGCTGACCTTGGGGTACGTCATGAGGGTGCTCCTGCGGGGTCGTCGTCGCTCGTGGGCCACGAGGACGACGGCTCACCACGGCATCGGCTCCGATGCCGGGGCGGGACCACCGCGGTACCACCTCGCTTGCCACCGCTGCCGGTGGCCGCTCTTGCACCAGGTCGTGACGTGACCCCGACGTCCGGTTCTAGTGAGGACCGCCGCCGTTCCAGGCCGAGGTCCCGTTCTTCCGGAGGGCTCGCCGCTGATGACGGCTCGAACGCCCTGGCAGGTGATCCTACCCACGACGGACGGCGTCGCCCCACCGGGTTCCCAGGGGGTAGAGTCGGCGCGTCGCCGCCCCAGGTGGCGACACCCCACGCCTCTGCAGGGGGAAGCCGGTCGAAGTCCGGCACTGTCCCGCAGCCGTAGGTCACGACCGAGCGTCGTGACGAGTCGGAATGCCCAGCAGGTGCGAGCGGCTCCAGTTCACCCGTCGAGGAATGCGGGACGGAGCCCGAGACCCCGGGTTTCCGGTGCATCGGGCGGTCGTCACGAACCGCCAGGAGAGGCACCGATGTCCCCCACCAGCACCACCACCCGCGCAGCCCTGCGTCGCGCCGGGATCCTGCTCATGGCCGCCGCCCTCGTCGGCGGCCCCGTCGGCGCCGCGTTCGCCGACCCCACCGGCGAGCCCAGCACCACGGCCACCTCGGCACCGCCCGAGACGCCCGCCCCGGGCGCCTCCGCCGAGCCGTCGGCGAGCGCCAGCGCGAGCCCCAGTCCAGCGCCAGCGCCACGCAGTCCGCGCCGTCGAGCCCGGCACCCTCCAGCGGGGAGGGCACAGGGAGCACCGCGCCCGGCCCGTCCGTGGAGGACGAGGCGGACCCCTCCCTCGTTCCCGGGGGCAGCGCGCGCAGCTTCGGACCGATGGCCCTCGCCGGTCCGGCGACGAGCACCGACCCCACCCTCGTCGCGGCCGACTACCTCGAGCGCGAGCTCGTCTCCAGCGACTACACGCTCCCGATCGTCTTCAGCGGGACGTCGTACCCGCAGTACGGCCTCGTCGCCGACGCGATCCTCGCCCTCGACGCGGCCGGCGCCGGCCAGGACGCCGCGGCTGCCGCGACGGCGGTGCTCGCCGACAACGTCGCGAGCTACGTCGGCTACGACGACGGCGACCCCACGACGCCCGACGACGTCTACGCCGGCCCGGTGGCCAAGCTGCTCAACGTCGCCCTCGCGCAGGGCGTGGACCCCACGGCGTTCGGCGGGTACGACCTGCTCAACACCCTCAAGGGCCTGGAGACCTCGAGCGGCCGCTTCTCCGACGTCACCTCCTGGACCGACTACTCGAACACCTTCGGCCAGTCCTTCGCCCTCATCGGGCTCCAGCGGGCCGGTGAGACGGTGAGCACGAACGCGCGCACCTTCCTCCTGGACCAGCAGTGCACCGACGGGGGCTTCCGCCTCAACCCGGGTGGCGCCACCTGCACGAGCGACCCCGACGCCACGGCCATGGCCGTGCAGGCGCTGCTCGCCGTCGGGTCCGCCTCGGCCGCGGCGGCCGACGGGCTCGACTACCTCGCGGGGCTCCAGCAGTCCTCGGGGGGCATCGGGGGCGCCGGCCCGACCTCCGGCGTCAACGCCAACACGACCGGCCTCGCCGGGCAGGCGTTCCTCGCCGGTGGCCGCACCGCCCAGGCCCGTGCCGCCGTCACGTACCTCACCGGCCTGCAGTACGGCTGTGACTTCCCCGCCGTCCTGCGCGGCGGCATCGCCTACGACCGCGCGGCGTACCTCGCCCAGGACGCCGCCGGCACCGCCGCCGAGCCCCAGGACCAGGACCGCCGTTCCACCTCGCAGGCGCTGCTCGCCCTCGCCGGGACGCCGCTCGCGGCCGTGACCGCCGCGGGCGCCGACGCCGAGGCGCCCTCGCTCACCTGCGCGACGCCGACCTCCTCGGGCGGGCCGACGAGCACGGGCGGTTCGAGCTCGCCCTCGACGACCGGCGGGCCCACCGATGGTGCGGGCTCCGGCGGCAACGAGACGACCGGCCCGCTGGCCTCCGGTCCGCTGGCCTCCGGCCCCGGCAGCCTCGCCCAGACCGGCTCCGACCTGCTCTGGCCGGCCACGGCCGGCCTGGTCCTGCTCGTCGTCGGCGGTCTCGCCGTCGCCGCCTCGCGCCGCCGGGGGGCGCACGCCTGATGCGCCACACCACCCACCGCCGCCTCACCTCGCGCCTCGCCGGGGCTGCCGCCGCCGCGGGCCTGGTCCTCACCGGGCTCGTCGCGACGGCCGGCCCGGCGAGCGCCGCGGAGTGCTCGGGCACGTCGGGCGTCACGGTCGTCGTCGACACCGGCAGCTCGACGAGCATCCGGTGCGCGTCCGGCGACCCGTCCTCGGCCTGGGCGGCCCTGACGGCCACCGGCCACAGCGTGACGCCCGTGCAGCAGTTCCCGGGGGCGATCTGCCGGATCGACGGGTACCCGTCGTCCGACCCGTGCCGCCAGATGCCCCCCGCCGACGCGTACTGGGCGTTCTTCCACGCCCCACGCGGCGGCAGCTGGACCTACAGCAGCACGGGGGCGACGAGCCACGACCCCGCTCCGGGGACCGTCGTCGGCTTCAGGTTCGGCTCGGGGCAGCAGCCCCGCACCGCTCCCCCGGCCAAGACCGCCGCGAGCACCCCGAAGCCGTCGCCGGCCACCTCGACCCGCACGACCACGCCGCGCACCAACACCACGCCGCCCCGGGCGAGCGTCACCCCCCGCCCGGCGGCGAGCCAGGGGACGTCGTCCACCATCCGCTCGGCGGCACCGTCGGGGTCGCCGTCGGTCACGGCCAGCACGTCACCGACCGCCACGGCCGGGGCGAGCGCCGTCCCCTCGGCGTCCGCGAGCGACACGGCCACCACCGTGGCCGCCGCGCCGACGTCGGCCGACGTCTCCGGTGGCGCGGGAGCGCTCGTGGCCGGGGTGGCGCTCGTCGCCCTCGTGGCCGGGGGCGCCGGCTGGGCGGCGTGGAGGCGACGCACCTGAGCGGCTGGGGCCATGATGGCCCGATGAGCACCACCCTCCCCCGCGCGGTCCACCCGGCCGCGTGGTGGGGGTGGGCCGTCGGGATGGCAGCGGCGGTGAGCACGACGAACAGCCCCCTGCTGCTCGGGCTCGCCCTCGCGGTGGTGGCGCTCGTCGTGGCCGCCCGTCGGGGGTCCTCGCCGTGGGCCCGCGCCTTCCGGCTCTACCTGTGGCTCGGCCTGGCGATCGTGGTCGTGCGGGTGGTCCTGCACGTCCTCGTCGGCCTGAAGCTGGGTGAGGTCGTGCTCGTGCGCCTGCCCGAGGTGACCCTGCCGTCGTGGGCGGCGGGCATCCAGCTCTTCGGGACCGTCTACCTCGAGGGGCTGCTCGCCGCCACGCTCCAGGGGGTCAGGCTCGCGGTCATCATCGCGTGCATCGGCGCGGCGAACGCCCTGGCGAACCCGAAGCGGCTCCTGCGCGCCCTGCCCGGTGCGCTGCACGAGATCGGCTCGGCGGTCGTCGTGTCGGTGTCGGTCGCCCCCCAGCTGGCCGAGAGCGTCCAGCGGGTCCGTCGCGCCCGGCAGCTGCGCGGCGACACCGCGCGCGGCCTGCGCTCGGTGCAGGCCGTGGCGCTGCCCGTCCTCGAGGACACCCTGGAACGCTCGCTCCTGCTCGCCGCCGCGATGGACTCGCGCGGGTACGGCCGCACCGTCGTGCTGCCGGGTCGCACGCGGCTGGTGACGGGGGTGCTGACCCTCGGCGGGCTGCTCGCGAGCGCCCTCGGGATCTACGGGGTCCTCGACACCACGACCCCCGCGCTCATGGGCACGCCCACCCTCCTGCTCGGCCTCACCCTGTCCGCCCTCGGGCTCTGGCTCGGGGGGCGGCACCAGCCACGGACCACCTACCGTCCCGACCCGTGGCGGGGGGCCGAGTGGCTGACCCTGGGCTGCGGCGTCGTGGCCGCCGTGGTGCTCCTGTCGATCTCGCGGACCACGCCGATCTCCCTCGAGATGCCGCTGACCCCGCTCGGCGCCCCCGGGCTCCCGGTCCTCGCCGTGGCCGGCCTGCTCGTCGGGGCCCTGCCGGCCTTTCTCACACCGCAGCCGCCCCGGCCCCCCTCCCGCACCCCCCTGCGCGGGGGCGTCTCGCTGTCCTCGCGCGCGCACGAGAAGATGGTGGCCGGGTCGTGACCGAGGCCCACGCCCTCCACCTCGAGCACGTCTCGGTGACCCTGCCCGGGTCGGACCGGCCGGTGCTGCGCGACGTCTCGCTCACCATCGGCGAGGGCGAGCTGGCCCTGGTCGTCGGGCGCACCGGGTCGGGCAAGTCGACGCTGCTCGGGGCGATGTGCGGCCGGGTCCCCCACTTCACCGGGGGCACCCTGTCGGGTCACGTCCGCATCCACGGCCGGGACACCCGCGAGCACCGGCCGCGCGACCTCGCCGACCTCGTCGGGGTCGTCGGCCAGGACCCCCTCGCCGGCTTCGTCACCGACACCGTCGAGGAGGAGCTCGCCTACGGGATGGAGCAGCTCGGCCTGCCGGCCGCGACGATGAGGAAACGCGTCGAGGAGACCCTGGACCTGCTCGGGATCGCCGAGCTGCGCGGGGCGGCCCTGCGCGAGCTGTCCGGGGGGCAGCAGCAGCGCGTCGCCATCGGGTCGGTGCTCACGGCCCACCCGCGCGTCATCCTCCTCGACGAGCCGACGTCGGCCCTGGACCCCACGGGGGCCGAGGAGGTGCTGGCCACCATCACCCGGCTCGTCCACGACCTCGCCGTGACCGTGGTCGTCGCCGAGCACCGGGTCGAGCGGGTCCTGCACTACGCCGACACCGTGGTCCACGTGTCGCCGTCCGGCGCCGTGGTGTCGGGGACGCCCGCGGAGGTGATGGTCGACTCCGACATCACCTCGCCCGTCGTCGAGCTCGGCCGGTGGGCCGGCTGGTCGCCGCTGCCGCTGTCGGTGCGCGACGCCCGCCGCTCGGCCCGCGACCTGCGCACCCGCCTCACCGCCACCCTCCCGGTGGGACAGGATCGCCCCCCTGGTCGACCCGTCGACGGCGGGGACGTGGTGCTGTCGGCGCGCGACGTCGTCGTGCGCTACCCGGGCGACGTCATCGCGGTCGCCGGGGTCGACCTCGACGTGCGGGCCGGCGAGGTCGCGGCCGTCATGGGCCGCAACGGGTCGGGCAAGTCCTCCCTCCTGTGGGCCCTGCAGGGCAGCGGCCCCCTGAAGTCGGGCGTCGTGCGGGCCACGACGCCCGGTGGGGGCGGGCCGGTGGATCCGCGCTCGCTCGCAGCCGGGAGCCGGCGGGCGCTCGTCGGGCTCGTGCCGCAGTCGGCCGCCGACCTGCTCTACCTCGACACCGTCGGCGGGGAGTGCGGCCAGGCCGACCGCGAGAGCGGCGCCCCGGAGGGGACCTGCGCTGGTCTGCTCGAGCGGATCGCGCCCGGCATCCCGGCCGGGCAGCACCCGCGCGACCTCTCGGAGGGGCAGAAGCTCGCGCTCGTCCTCGCGGTGCAGCTCACCGCCGACCCGCCCGTGCTCCTGCTCGACGAGCCGACCCGTGGCCTGGACCCCACGGCCAAGGCGTCGCTCAGCGCGACCCTGCGCGAGCTCGCCTCCCGCGGGCGCGCCGTCGTCGTGTCGACCCACGACGTCGAGTTCGTCGCCGAGAGCGCCGACCGCGTCGTCGTCATGGCCGCCGGGGAGGTCGTCGCCGACGGGCCGACGGCGCAGGTCGTCGTGTCGTCACCGGCCTTCGCCCCGCAGGTCTCCAAGGTCACCGCCCCCGGGCCGTGGCTGACCGTCGCCGACGTCCGCGCCGCCCTCGACCCGGTGCCGACCCGATGACGGCCACGTCCTCCCCACCGACGGCCGCCTCCAGACCGCGTCGCCTGCGGGTGGTCCGGCTGCGCCCGCGCTCGGCGGCCGCGGTCGCGCTCGTCAGCGTCATCGGCGTGCTCGCCTTCCTCTGGCCGCTCTTCGTGAGCCCCGGGTCGGGGCTGGCGCACGGCACCGACGCCCCGCTCGTCTTCGCCGTCGTCCTCCCGCTGCTGCTCGCCGTCGTCCTCGCCGAGCTGAGCGAGGGCGGGATGGACGTCAAGGCCGTTGCGATGCTCGGGGTCCTGTCGGCGATCGGCGCGGCCCTGCGCCCGCTCGGGGCCGGGACGGCCGGGCTGGAGACCGTCTTCTTCCTCCTCGTCCTCGGCGGCCGGGTCTTCGGGGCGGGGTTCGGCTTCGTCCTCGGCGCGACGACCCTGTTCGCCTCGGCCCTGGTCACCGGTGGGGTGGGGCCCTGGCTGCCGTTCCAGATGCTCGCGGCCGCCTGGGTCGGCTGGGGTGCCGGGCTCCTGCCGCGCGCGCGTGGCCGCGCCGAGCTGGTCCTCCTCGTGGCGTACGGCGCCGTGGCCGGGCTCTTCTACGGGCTGATGCTCAACCTGTCGTTCTGGCCGTTCGCGACCGGGGTGTCCGGCGGCCTGTCCTTCGTGCCCGGGGACCCGGTGTTCGAGAACCTGCACCGCTTCGTCGTCTTCACGCTCGCCACGAGCCTCGGGTGGGACATCGGGCGCGCCGTGACGACCGGCGTGCTCGTGGCCGTGACGGGCAGGGCGGTGCTCGGGGCGCTGCGGCGGGCCGCTCGGCGGGCGGCCTTCGAGGAGCCCGTGGACTTCGTGGCACGATCGGGGCCATGAGTCCCCTCGACCTGGACCGCGACCACGCCTGGCTGAGCCGCGAGGACCTCGACGCGGCCCGGCAGCGGCTGCCGATCCTCTACGTCGACGCGGTCCCCGTGCGGGTCGACGAGCGGGGTGCCGTCACCGCCGTCGGCGTGCTGCTGCGGCTCGGCGGCGAGGGCACCGTGTCGCGTGAGCTCGTCTCGGGGCGCGTCCTGCTCCACGAGCGGGTCCGCGACGCCCTGCTCCGCCACATCGAGAAGGACCTCGGCCCCATGGCGCTCCCGCGGGTCCCCGTGAGCCCGCAGCCGTTCACCGTGGCCGAGTACTTCCCGACCCCCGGGGTCACGCCCTTCCACGACCCGCGGCAGCACGCGGTGTCGCTGGCGTTCGTCGTCCCCGTCGCCGGCGACTGCTCCCCGCAGAACGACTCCCTCGACCTCACCTGGCTCACCCCCGACCAGTGCCTGGACCCCGCGGTGCAGGCCGAGATGGACCGCGGCCACGGCGTCCTGCTCCGCCAGGCCCTCGCCCACCTGGGCCACCCCGTCTGAGGCGTCCGTGGCCCCCTGCGCGGTCGAGGTGAAAGGCGACCCTGTCGCGGTCGAGTTCCACCTCGACCCACGCACCGGGCCAGTGCTTCGAGGTGAAAGGCGACCCTGTCGCGGTCGAGTTCCACCTCGACCCGCTCGGTCAGCCGGTGAACTTGTCGCGGGTGCGCGTCATGTCGTGCAGGTCGGCGGCGTGCGCGGCCTCCATCGTCGGTGCGGTGCCGCCGAGGCGGGCCGGGATGTAGCGCAGGTCGTCGCCCGTGAGCGTCGGGTAGGCGGCCTGCTGCACGTCGAGCTGGGCCTGCATCGCGGCCTTGACCCGGGCGTTGGCCTCCTCGACTGGCTCGCGTCGGCCGATGTCGATCGGCTCACCGACGGTGATCGACACCGGGATCCGCGCGATGCCGAGGTGCTTGGGGAGCTCCTTGGTCCACACCCGCTGCCCGCCCCAGATCGTCGTGGGGAGGATGGGCACCCCGGCGACCTGGGCCATCTTCACGGCACCGGGCTTGAACTCCTTGAGCTCGAAGCTGCGCGACATCGTCGCCTCGGGGAACACCCCGACGATCTCGCCGGAGCGCAGCGCCCGGATCGCGGCGGCGAACGCCTCGCCGCCCTTGTGGCGGTCGACCGGGATGTGGCCCATGCCGCGCATCAGCGGTCCGGCGACGCGGTGCGAGAAGATCGACTTCTTCGCCATGAAGCGCACGAAGCGACGGTGCGGCCACGCCGGCAGGCCCGCGTACATGAAGTCGAAGTACGAGGTGTGGTTGATCGCCATGACGGCGCCACCCTCGAGGGGGACGTTGTCCTCGCCGAGCATCGTGAACCTCGTGCCCTGCAGGAAGAACAACGTCTTCGCCGCATGGATGACCGGTCGGTACACGCGCTCCATGGGGCCACCCTAGGCCAGCGCCGCCCCCTCCAGCACCGCCCCAGCCGCGTGCTACGGCGCAGTAGGTGCTGTGACCACGACACGTACTGCGCCGTAGCGGGCGAGGTAGCGGGCGGGGTAGCAGGGCGCTGGGGTGGGGCGGGGATGGCGACGGGCGGGGTCAGCCGAGGCGGGGGGGCTGCCAGGCGAGCTGGAGGACCTGGTCGCCGAGCTCGCGCGAGACGATCCGGGCCCGCCCGGGCGGCTGCACCGAGGGCTTGACCCGGCCGATGAGCATGCCCTCGTCGGGGTTCCCCGACAGCAGGATGCCCGGTGACCCGAGGTCGCGGATGGTCTGCAGGACGGGCTCGAACAGCGCGCGGGACGCCCCGCCCATCCGCCGGGTCAGCACGACGTGGAGGCCGACGTCGCCGGCCTGCGCGAGCAGCGGCACGAGGGGGCGCAGCGGGCTCCCGCCCGAGGTCACGACGAGGTCGTAGTCGTCGACGAGGAAGAAGACCTCGGCGCCCTGCCACCACGAGCGGGCCCGCAGCTGCTCGGGCGTCACGTCGGGGCCGGGCAGGCGGGTGCGCAGGAAGTCGGCGATGCCCTCGGCCGCCGCGGACGCCTGGTCCTCGGTGGTGAGGTACTCGCCGACGTGCTCGTCGGGGAGCTCGCCGAGCAGGGCCCGGCGGTAGTCGACGACGAAGAGCTTGGCCTGGTCCGGCGTGTACAGCCGGGCGACCTCGTGGGCGAACCCGCGCAGGAACGCCGACTTGCCGCTGTCGGCGTCGCCGAGGAGGTAGGCGTGCGGCTCCTCGGTGAGGTCGAGCCCGATCGGGGCCAGGTTGCTCTCGTCGAGGCCGAGGAGGAGGCGCCGGTCGTCGGCACCCGCCAGCTCGCGCACGACCTCGAACGTGACCTGCGCCGGCAGCAGGCGCAGCTTGGGGGCGCGCGGCCCGGTCCAGGCGGCGTTGACCCTCGTCACGAGGTCCTCGACGCCGTCGCCGAGGTCGTCGACGCTCCCCCGGTCGTCGACCCGCGGCACGCCCGAGAGGAAGTGGTGCTTGGTCATCGTCAGGCCGCGCCCGGGGCGCCCCTTGGGGACGTTGGCGGCGACGCGGCGGTCGACCTCGGAGTCGCTGGGGTCACCCAGGCGCATCTCGATGCGGGTGCCGAGGACGTCGCGGATCTGGTTGCGGAAGTCCATCCAGCGCGAGGTGGTGACGACGACGTGGACCCCGAAGGTCAGGCCGCGCCCGGCGAGCTCCATCACCTGCTGCTCGAGCTCGTCGAACTCCTGGCGCAGCGTCATCCACCCGTCGACGACGAGGAAGACGTCGCCGTACCCGTCGTCGACCAGGCCCTGGGCGCGGCGGCTGCGGTAGGTCTCGATGGAGTCGATCCCGTGGGCGCGGAAGTACTGCTCGCGCAGGTCGACGATGCCGCGGATCTCGGACACCAGGCGGCGCACGACCTCCGGCTCGCTACGGTTCGCGACCCCGGCCACGTGGGCGAGCTTGGCCAGCGGCGTGAAGGTGCCGCCACCGAAGTCCAGGACGTACACCTGGCTCTCGAGCGGGGTCGTCGTGAGCGCGATGGCCGTGACGATGGTGCGCGCCATCGTGCTGCGCCCGGTGCGCGGACCACCGACGACGGCCACGTGCCCGGCCGCTCCACCGAGGCGGAGCACGAACAGCTCGCGCCGCTGCTCCAGCGGGCGGTCGACGATCCCGACGGGGAAGACGTACGAACCCCGCTCGCGCCACCGCCGGCTCACCAGGCCGAGGTCGGGGTCGGCGACGAGGTCGCCGAGCAGCTGGTCCATCGAGTTCGGCACGTCGAGCGGGGGCAGCCACACCTGGTGCGCGGGCCGGCCCTTGCCCCGCATCCGCGAGACCGCGATGTCGAAGACCGCGCGCTCCTCCTGCGGCTCCGTGGCGCCGGCCTGCGGCAGCTCCTCGCTCGCCCGCCCCCGGCCCACGGCCACCGGGGCGAGGGTGAACGGCATGATCTCGGCGGCGCTCCCGGAGGCGGCGTCGACGTCGGCGGTCCGGCGGCGCCGGCCCTTCGGCGGTCCTGACACGTAGGCGGCCTTGAACTTCAGCAGCGTCGTCTGGTCGGGCTTGAGGTAGCCCAGGCCCGGCACGGGCGGCAGCTCGTAGGCGTCGGGGACCCCGATGACGGTGCGCGACTCACCGGCCGAGAAGGTCCGCAGGCCGATGCGGTACGACAGGTGCGACTCGAGCCCGCGCAGGCGGCCCTCCTCGAGGCGCTGCGAGGACAGCAGGAGGTGCATCGACAGCGAGCGCCCCAACCGGCCGATGGCGACGAAGAGGTCGGCGAACTCGGGCTTGGCGGAGAGCAGCTCGGAGAACTCGTCGGCGACGATGAGCAGCGCGGGCAGCGGCTCGAGGTCGGCCCCCTGCGCGCGGGCGCGCTCGTAGTCGGTGACGTTGGAGAAGTTGCCGGCCGAGCGCAGCAGCTCCTGCCGGCGGGTCATCTCACCCTGCAGGGCGTCCTGCATGCGCTCGACGAGCGTGAGCTCCTGGCCGAGGTTGGTGATGACGGCGGAGACGTGCGGCAGGTCGGCCATGCCCGCGAACGTCGCGCCGCCCTTGAAGTCGACGAGCACGAAGTTCAGCGCCTCCGGCGAGTGGGTCATCGCCAGCGCCAGCACGAGGGTGCGCAGCAGCTCGGACTTGCCCGAGCCGGTGGCCCCGATGACCAGGCCGTGCGGCCCCATGCCCTGCTGCGCCGACTCCTTGATGTCCAGCGCCACGACCGCTCCCGCCTCGTCGACCCCGATGGGGACGCGCAACCGGTCGCGCTGCAGGCGCGGGCGCCACGCGGTCTCGGCCTCGAAGTCGCGGACGTCGCCGGTGCCGAGGAGGTCGACGAGCTCGGTGGCGCTCGACAGGGCGTCGCGGGCCTCCGGCTCGTCGGCGTGGTAGCGCGGAGCCAGGCGACGGGCTGCGGCCTCGGCGCGCACCGTGGACAGCTGGTCGGCGACCCCGTGGGCGGTCCCCCGCGCCACGGTGATGATCTCGAGGGGGAAGGTCCCGGCGCGCGGTCCGCGCTCGACCTCGTGGCCGACGGCCAGGCGCAGCGCGGAGGTCGAGGTCAGCTCGCCCCACTGCTCGGGCAGGTCCAGGACGGTGACGCCGAGGACGCCGTCGGGGGTCACGACCGGGTTGCCCGGCGGGACGTCACCGCCGTCCACGACGAGCAGGACGTGCGGCAGCGAGGGGGTGTCGCTCGGGCCGAAGCGGGGCCGCTCGACGATGTCCTGCGGCAGCAGGCGCAGCAGGTCGTGCACCGACTCTCCCACGAGCCGGACCGGTCCGACGGCGTCGCGCTCGCGCGTGGACAGCGCGTGCGGCAGCCACTTGAGCCACTCCCACTCCGAGCGGGCCTCGCGCGAGACGCACGCGGCGACGACGAGGTCCTCGGGGGCGTGCTGCATCGCGGCCGACAGCACGAGGGAACGGGCCAGCGCCCGCGCCGGGTCGGCGTCGCCGGTGACCTCGACGTGCGCGAAGGCGCGCAGCGCCACCGAGGCCGGCAGCCCGGGCTGGACCCGGTGGGTGGACAGGAGCCGGTGCAGCGCCGACGCCGCGACGGGGTCGAGCTGGGCGAGGGGTGCGGTCTCGGGCGGCTCGAGCGTGAGGCAGAGCGGCTGCGCCGTGGTCCCCATCCGGACCTGGAGGAAGTCGGCGTCGGAGGGCGTGCGCTCCCAGACGCGGGTGCCCTCGGCGGCGATGACCGGCAGGGCTGCGGGGTCGGGGTAGTCCCACAGGGCCGCCTCGCGCTGGCGGCCGGCGGCCTCGCGGATGGTGCCGCGCACCTCGGCGAGGTAGGCGAGGTACTCGCGGCGGGCGGCGAGCACCTGGCCGGTGTGCTGCTGGCGCTGCCGGACCCCGCTCGCGAGGACGAAGCCGACCGACGCGAGGAGGAACATGCCCGCGGTGAACCAGGCACGGGGGCCGCTCTGCGACATCGCGACGAAGCCGATGGACCCGAGCGAGCCGAGCATGGGGACGGCCTGGAGGAGCAGCCCGCTGGCGCCGTCGGAGGGGGTGATCTCCGGGGGCGGCTGGAGCTCGATCCGCCCGGTCGGCACCTGCGGTGCCTCCTCGCGGGCACCGCGCCGCGCGGCCACCGTCATACCGTTCCCCTCCCGAGTCCCACTGGACGAACCGCCCCACCGTACCTGTGGCTATTGTTCATGGCGGACGCTGCCCGGTCAGGCAATCGAGCACCCCGGGGGGAGGACGCGTGGCGGACCAGACCCACCAGCTGACCCTCGTGGCCGACGAGCGCAGCTACGACCTCGTCGTGCCCGTGGGCACGCGGGTCACCGACGTGCTCTCGGTCCTCGGCATCTCCTCGAGCGCCACGCCCAGCTCGGTCGCGACGGCCGCCGGGCACGTCTACGGACCCCACGACCGGCTCGGCGACGACCTGCCCGCCGGCTGCGTCCTCACCGTCGTGCGCACGACGACCCACCAGGTGACCCGTGACGTCGTGAGCATCGACCGCTCCTCGTCGGCACCCGGCGGGCGCGGCGACGCCGCCGGCGGGCGGCGCACCCGTCCGGCGTGGGCCGGCGGAGGACGCGCCCGCGCGGCCGAGCCGGTGGTCCCGGTCGTCGACGACTCCACCCGCCGCCGCGACGACCTCGACGAGTCCACGGTCAGCCGCGCGTCGCTGCGGGCGGCCGGGCGCGAGCGGCCCCGGGCCAGCACCGGCGTCCGGGCGCCGACCACGCGGCCCGAGCTCGTCGGACCGGCGCTCGTCGTCGGCGTGGCCCTGGTCGGCCTGGCCGGCGCCGTCGTCACCCTGCTCGTGCCGGCCACGGCCGGCGTCGGCGTCCTCGCGTCGGTCCCCGCACGCTGGGGCAGCGCGCTGCTCCTGCTCGCCAGCGCCGTCCTCGTCACCCTCGTCGTCCCACGGGCCCGGACGGGAGCCGCCGCCGTGCGCCTCGTCGGCGCGCCGGCGCTGGCGGTGGGGGCCGGGCTGCTCGCACCGCTCGGCGCGTCCCCGCAGGGCACCGCGGTGCGCGGTGCCCTGGCGTGCGCCCTCGGCGTCGTCGTCCTCGGGCTCGGCGCGGCCGGCGGGGCGGACACCGACCGCGGGGAGCGCACGGCGATGGCCTGCCTCGGCGGGGTCGGGACGCTCCTCGCCGCCGGCGTGCTCCTCGACTGGTCCCCCGTGGCGACGGCCGCCCTCGTCCTCGGGCTGGCACCGGTCGTCGTGCGCGCCCTGCCGAGCACGAGCCTGTCGGTCGACCCCACCCAGCTCATCGACACCGACCGGCTCTCCACGACCATCTGGGCCGTTCGCGAGCGCCACGCCGGACGCCGACGCAGGGTCACCTCCGTCGACGTCCGCGAGCGGGTGGCGCAGGCGCGGGCCGTGGTGTCGGTGGGCACGGGGTACGCGGCCGTGGGCGCGGCCGCGGCCGGCTGGGCCGTGGCGCTCGGGGAGCCGCTGTCGACGCTCGCCCCCTGGGCCACCTGGGTGCTGCCCGGCGTCGCCGCCGTCGCCCTGGGCTACCAGGCCCGCTCGGTGCGCGACCGGGTCGCCCGGTTCGCGATGCTCGGGGCCGCGGCCTCCCTCACCGTCGCCGCCGCCGTCGCGGTCCTCGCCGCCCACCCCGCGTGGGTCGGGTGGGTCGTCGCCGCCGCCGTCGCCGTGGCGCTGCTGACGGTCGTGGGCGCCGTGGCGCTGTCCGGGGGCTACCACTCGACCCGGATGTCGCGCCTCGCCGACCGCGTCGAGTCGCTCGCGGTCGTGCTCGTCCTGCCCTTCGGGGTCGTGGCGGCCGGCGGCATCGAGGCGCTGCGGCGCCTCACCTCCGGCTGAGCCGGGGCTCACTCCCAGACCGGGGGGCTGGCCTGCTCGGCCCCCTCGAACCAGGTCTCCTCGTCCTCGTGGGTCAGGTGGTCGACGTCCGGGCCCTCGCCCTCGTCGTGTTTTCCGGTGCGGCTGCCCGCGGCCCCGGCGACGCCCGTGCCGCCTGCGCGCCCGCCCCGCGCGCCGAGCGTCGGCACTCCGTACCGGCCGGTGCGACCGGCCGCGCGGCCACCGCCGCGACCCGCGCCGCCGCGACCCGCCGCCGCCTGGCCACCGCCGCCGGCGACGACCGAGGAGCGCGGGCTTCCCGCGGTGCCACCGCGCCCCGCAGCCCCGGAGCCCGACCCGCGCCCGGCAGCCCCGCCGGTGGTCCCGACGCCCACGACGCCACCACGGCCGGAAGCGCCGGCGCCACCGCGGCCGGCGGCACCGAGGCCACCCGGACCGCCCGGGCCGCCGCGACCCATGAGGGCCGCCGCACCGCCGCCCGCGAGCATGCCGCCCATCCCGAAGGCCGCACCGCCGGCGCCCAGCCCGCCACCGGGGGCCGCGCCGGGACCCGTGGTGCCGGGGAGCGGGCCGCTCCCCCCGCCACCGGGGCCGAGCGTCCCCGTGCCGGATCCGTCGAGGACGACGGGGTCCGGCTGCTCGGTGTCGCGCGGCGGGAACCACGTGGTGCCGCCGTCACCGTCACGTCCCCCGCCGGTGGGCTGGACCTGGGGCGGGACGGGGTCGCGCCCCGTCCCTGCGCCACCGCCGCCGGGCGGGGTCCACGTGCCCCCGCCGGGGGTGCTGCCGCCACCGGGGTAGTCACCGCCACCGCCGCCACCGGAGGGGTAGCGGCCGTCGCTGACCGGCGACTCGGCCGGCTCGACGGGGAGCTTCTTGGCCGCGCTCTCCATCCGGTTCTCGTAGGTCTGCATCACCGAGGCGGCCTCGGCCTCCCGCTGGGCCCTGGCAGCGGACACGGCCTGGTCGTAGGCCCCCTGGTCGAGCCGTGGGGGAACCGGCGGGCCGACCGGCGGCGGCGGGGTGGTCGTCATGTAGCCGGACGGCTCGATGTCGATGTCGACCGTGCGCACCCGGGTGGCGTAGGCGATGCGGGCGTCGGTGACGGCGTCACCGGCGGCGACGAGGCCGCCCTCGATGTTCGTGACGTCCTCGGCGTGCCGGTCGAGGTTGGTCGCCAGCCGGCCCAGGCTCTCGTACGCGGCGTCCGCGGCGGCGCCGCTCCACGCCTCGCCGCCGTCAGGCGCCCTGCGGAGGTCGCTGACGACCTTGCGGACGCTCGCGGCGAGGTCGGTGAGCTCCTCGGCCGTGGTCGCCCACTGGCTCGCGGTGTACGCCACGGTCCCCGACTGGAAGTCGTAGATCTCGTACAGGGCGCGCTCCTGCGGACCTGCCGCGCCCGGGAGCGAGGGCCGCCCCGAGCCACCACCGTCGTGAGCCTGAACCATGAGTCACTCCTCCCCGTCGGCGCGGGCGCCGGTGTGGGCGCGGTGCGCGCCGGTCGTGTCTGGGTCGTCGGGGTCTCCCCCGGGTGTCGTGGTGTCGGCCCGCCGGCGCGCGAGGGCCAGGCCCGCCGCCGCGGCGGCGAGGACCGCCGCGCCGCCGAGACCGACCGCGGCCCAGGGCATGCCGGGCGCCGCGTCGTCGGGCGTCCGGGCGTCGGCGGTGGGCGCACGCGTGGCGCTCGGTGACGGGCCCGTCGACGGGCTCGCGGACGGCGCGGCGGCCAGGGCGGTGATGTCGGCGAACGACGGCTCGGCCCCGCCGAGGTCGACGGCCATCGGGTTGGTGTCGGGCAGCGTCGCGGGGTCGGTGGCCACGGCGTCGGCGGGAGCGAAGATCCCCCAGCCGTAGGCCGGGTTGCGGGTGGTGACGGCCGGCAGGTCCGAGCCCTCGCGGCGGAACCAGGTCCGGACCCCGTCCGCCTCCCGCCGCAGGCCGACCCCGGCCGTGGCCGCCTGGAGGACCTGGTTGGCCGTGGCGTCGCGGTGCGCGGACCACATCGCGGCCAGCCCCCCGCTCACCAGGGCGGTGGCGTTCGACGAGCCGTCGGAGAGGAAGTCGCTGCGCCAGCGGCCGGCCTCGACACCGAGGCTGTTCACGCCCTTGCCGGGGGCGGTGAACCCGATCGAGGGCGCGCTCCTCACCGACTGCTCGTAGACCAGGCCGCGGCGGTCGACGGGGTTGACGACGACGACGCCGTTGCCGAGCGCCGGCCACATGACCCCGCGGCCGGAGTTGTCGGTGCCCGCGACGACGATGACCCCCGCCCGGTAGGCCTCGAGCAGGGCGGGCCCGTAGTCGGCGTCGTAGTCGCTGACGACCGAGAGGTTGATGATGTCGGCGCCGGCGGCGACGGCCGCCCGGATCGAGGAGACGACCCCCTCGGCGAGCTCGTCGTACCCGGGTCCGGAGACCCCGCACGCGAGGTCGCCCGCGCGCTGGGGGTTGGGGTAGCTGACGGCGTAGTGGAGCAGCGTGGCGTCAGGGGCGATGCCCCGGATCCCGGTGCCCCCGGGCCCGCTCCCCCGCCCCGTGCCACCGATGAGCGCGGCCATCGTCGTGCCGTGCTCTGCCTCGCGACCGGTGCTGCGCGGCGACCTGGTCCCGCCCCCCACGGCCAGGCACGGGCTCGAGGACGTCGCGATGCGGCCGCGGAGCTCGGGGACGTCGGGGTTGATCGGGGTGTCGATGACCGCGACGGTGACGCCCGAGCCGGTCCCGGCCCGCTGGAGGGTGCCGACCCCCATGGCGTCCCACCACCAGCCACCCTCGCCGAACCCCTCGGCCGCCGGTGCGGCGCTCGCGCCCCGGACCGCGGGGGCAGGTCCGGCCTGCGCCCCCAGGGCCTGCGCCGGCCCCGCAACGGCTGGCACCACGACGGCCGGCACCACGGCAGCGGCGAGCAGCCCCGGGGCGAGGCGGCGCGACCACGTCCGGGTCCCGCGCCGGTGGCGCGGGCCCTGCGACGGCGGGCGGCTGGACACGCTCGGTCAGGCCTCCCCGTCGGGGCCGGGGGCCGGCCCCGTCCCGGTGGGGCTGGTCGCCATCGTCGGCGAGGGCTCGGCACCGGGCCCGGCCGCCTGCGCCGGCTGCTCCTGCTCGGTGAGGCCCGCCATCGTCGTGGCGCCCTGCTGGCCCTGCTCGCTCTCGCGGGCCTGCTCCTGGCGCGCGGTGCTCTCGAACCCCGAGGGGTCGGTCCAGCGCGAGAGCAGGGTGACGAACGCGGCGCCGGCGTTCTCGTCGCGGCTGCGCATCTCCTGCGCGGCCAGCGCGAGGTTCTCGGCGGCGGTCTGCAGGTCCTCGCGGGCACCCTTGAGGACGGCCTCGTACTCGGTGCGGGCCGCCTCGTAGACGGACGCGAACGTCTGGGCGGCCGGCGTCCCCCCGAACGTCGAGCGCTCGGCGAGCGAGTTGCCGACGCGGGTGACGCCGTCGCCGGCCTTCTCGGTCCACTGCTCCCGGTGCTCACGGCCCAGGACGCTCAGGACCGACGGGTAGCGGATCGGCCGGTCCTCGTCAGGCAGTCCCATGGTGTCTCCTCCCCCGAGGTCGGTGCTGGTGGGACGCCGTTCGTGCCGGCACCCGCGTCACGGGTGCCGGCACGCGGCGATGGTGCGGTGTGGGTCTCAGCCCCACATGTTGGTGTTGCGCAGCTCTCCGGTGAGGTAGTCCTCCTTGGAGCGGATGACCGCCTGGCGGACGTCCTCGAGGAGCTGCTTGCACTCCTGGATCTGGGTGTCCCAGTCACGCTGGGCCTGCGTGTACGCCTGGCGCGCCGAACCGTCCCACTGCTCGACGTAGGGGCGCAGGTCGCTCTTCATCGTCTCGAGGCGCTGCTCGAGGTTGCCGAGGCCGGTCTTCATGTCGCCGACCAGGGTGTCGATGCCGGCTCCGCCGACCTTGATGCCGTCAGTCATGATGGTCTCCCTCCCGCTCACTTGCCGAGCATGCTGTTGTACTTGGACAGGGTCGACGCCGCGGACGAGTCGTCGGCGTCGTACTGGCGCTGGGCGCCGGTGAGGTTGGCCTCGAAGGTGTCCAGGACGTCGACGATGTCCTGCGTCTGGGTCTTCCAGGCCTCGCTGACCTGGTCGAAGCTGCGGGCACCCTGCCCCTGCCAGTGCGCCTTCACCTGCTCCATCTGGCCCCGCAGGCCGGTGATCTGCTGGCGCAGGTCGGCGCGAGCGGTGCTGACGATGTCGGCACTCTTCTTGACGACGCCTTCGCCGGCGCTGAACGAGTCACCCATGGTCATTCCTTCCGTGTGGCGACGCCGGCTGTCGTCGTCGCGCTGGTGTGAACGGCTTTCCCCTGACCGGAGGTCCCTCTCCCGACCCGGATCCGGCCCTCCCGTGGTCTCGCAGTGACGACCCTACGACCTGACGCGACGTCGGCCAATGGGGAGGACTCCCCGGCGCGTCCGCCGTCTATGCTCGTCACGGCCACGGGGACGCGTCGGGGGACCGCCCGCGCGAAGCCACCGTGCCGCCGGAGGGGAGAGGTCCAGCCGTGAGCCAGGTCAGCACCGCCGCGTCGCTCGTGCGGGTGTCCGTGTCGTCGGGCACCCGTCGCGCCGACCTCGGCGTCCCCGGAGGCATCCCGGTCGTCGAGCTCGTCCCGGAGCTGGCGCGCGAGCTCGGCGTCCTCGACGCGAGCCACGCCTCCCACGGCTTCCGCCTCGTCGTGCGTGGCGGGGTGCTCCTCGACCCCGACCGCTCGCTCGCCGCCCAGGGCGTCACCGACGGCACCGTGCTCTCGCTGGAGACCGTCGACGTCACCGCGGACAAGGTGTACGACGACGTCGTCGAGGCCGTCGCCGACGTCGTCGAGACGCAGTTCGCGCCGTGGACCGCCCGGCACAGCGCCGGGACAGCGGTCGGCGCCGCGACGGTCTTCCTCCTCTGCGCCGCCTGGGCGCTGTTCACCGCACGCGGCTCGGGACTGCTCGTCACGGCCGTGGCCGGCGGGGTCGCGGTCCTCCTCGTCGGCACCGCGGCCGTCCTCCACGCCCGCACGAGGTCGGCGGGCGCCGTCGCCCTGGCCGCCACCGCGCTCGTCCACGCCGCCGTCGCCGGCTCCGCCGTCGACCCGTCCGCCCCGCTGTGGGGGCCGGGCCTGACCTACGCCGGCGCCTCCGTCGCCGTCATCGGTGCCCTGGCCGCGCTGGCCCTCCCCCAGCACCGCCTGGCCCTGGCCGCCGGGTCGGTCGTCGGCGCGGCGATGGTCGTCCTGGGCGCCGTCCCCACCGCCACCGGCCTGCCGATGGGCACCGTCGCCGTCGTCGTCTTCGTCGTCGCGGTCGTCGTCGGCAACGTCCTGCCGTGGGTCGGGCTCTCCTCGAGCCGGCTGTCGTCGCACGCGCCGCGCACCGAGGCCGAGATCTCCGCCGACGTCCCCGAGCTCGACCGGGCCCAGGTCCGCGCGCAGGTCGCCCGGGGCCACGACGTCATGGTCGCCATCGCCCTCGCCTCGGGGGGTGTCGCCCTGCTCACCACGCCGCAGCTCGTCGCGGCCGGGATCTGGGGGGCCCTGCTCGTCCTCGCCGGCCACGTGGCGACACTGCTGCGCACGCGGCACAGCCGCACCCGCACCTCGGTCCTGCTCGCCATGGCCTCGGGCATCCTCGGCCTGGCCCTGGCCGCGGTCGCCGCCGCCCAGCTGCACCCCGGCTGGCGGCCCGCGCTCGCGGTCGTCCTCGGCGGCAGTGCCGCGGTCGTGGTCTCGCTGGCCGTCCTCGCGCCGCGGACCCGGGTCGGGCTCGGCCGGGTGGCCGACACCCTCGACGGCGTCGCCCTCGTCGCCCTGCTGCCCCTCGCCGCCGCGACCATCGGGGTGCTCTGACCCGTGGCGACCAAGAAGGACCTCGTCGACGCCCAGTCGTTCAGCCGTCGGCGCCTCACCACCGCGTTCGTCAGCGGGGCCCCGGGCGGTCGTGAGGTCGAGCCGCACCGGCCGCTGCGGGCCGTCGCCGGGGGCCTGGCGCTCACCGTCGTCCTCGTCCTGGGGTCGATGGCCTTCGGCTGGCTGCGCTCGGCCCTGCCGCAGGGCTGGGAGAACAACCGGCTCATCATCGCCGAGGACAGCGGCGCCCGGTACGTCTCGCTGGGCGGCACCCTGCACCCGGTCGTCAACACCACGAGTGCCCGCCTGATCATCCCGGCCTCGGAGTTCAAGGTCCTCGCCGTCCCCGACGCGGAGATCGCGACGATCGAGCGCGGGCCCACGCTCGGCATCCTCGGGGCGCCGGACTCGCTCACCCCCGCCGAGGGGCTCGTCAACACCGGCTGGGTCTCGTGCCTGGAGGAGGGCGAGCTCGTGTCGACCGCGATCGGGTCGCGGCGCGCGGCCACGCCCCAGCCGAACGGGGCCGTCGTCGTGCGCAGCGGCGAGCGGACCTTCGTGCTCGCCCAGGGCCGCCGGTACGCCGTGGCCGCCCGCGACGTGTCCGCGGTCACCGTCGCGCTGCGCCTGGACGGTCGCACCCCCATCAGCGCCCCCGCCGCGTGGCTCAACCTCTTCCCCGAGGCCCCCGCGCTGGCCCCGCTCACCATCGACGACCTCGGCCGGTCGCTGCCCGGCCTGCCCGCGGGCGCCACGGTCGGGTCCGTCCTCGCCCTCGAGGGCGACGCCGACGGCCGCCGCTACCTCGTGCTCCCGGGCGGCGACCTCGAGCCGCTGCCGGCGGTCGCGACCGAGATGTACCGCCTGGGCTCGGGGGCGTCCGGCCGCGAGGTCCCGGTGCAGGCCGCCCAGATCCGCCAGCTCGAGGTCCGCCCGCAGCAGTTCGCGCCCCCGGAGTGGCCCACCGAGATCCCCACGGCCATCCCCGACATCCCCTGCGCCACGCTCACCGCGGCCGCCGGCACCCAGCCCGAGGTCTCGCTGGGGTCGCGCGCCGACGCCGTCAGCGAGACCGAGCGCGGCCGGACCGTCGTCGACACCGGTGACGGCGCCCTCGTGCGCGCCGTCTCCGGGCAGGTCCTCAACAAGGGGCCGGTCCTCGCCGTCGACCAGACCGCCACCGCCTACGCCCTCGAGGGCGCCGACGACGAGCTGCTCGCCCGCCTCGGGTACCGCCCCTCCGACGTGGCGCCCGTCCCGCAGGCCTGGGCCGAGCTGCTGCGGCCCGGGGCCGTCCTCGGCGCCGACGCGGCCAGGACCGTCGTCTCCGGCGGCTCATGAGCCGCCGCGCGCCCGCCCGACCCTCGCGCCGCTCCCGGCCGGCCGTCGTGCTCGGTGGGGTGGCCCTGCTGACGACCCTGGGCACGGCCTCGCCGGCCGCCGCCGGACCGCCGACGTCGGCCGCCCCCACCCGGGCCGTCGCGGCGGCCGAGACGTGCGAGGAGGGGAAGGTCACCTACCTGCCGGCGACGCCGACCGCGCTGACCCGCCTCGGCGCCAACCGGGCCTGGCAGCTCGCCACCGGCCGCGGGGTCGTCGTCGCCGTCGTCGACTCCGGGGTCGCCGACCGCAACGGCCACTTCCCCGACGGGGTGCTCGTCGGCGGACGGTCCTTCGCGGGCGGGTCGCCCCGCGCCGACGAGCGGGCCCACGGCACCGCCGTCGCCGGCATCATCGCCGCCCGGCCCGTCCAGCGGTCCGGGGTCGTCGGGCTCGCCCGCGACGCGCGCATCCTCCCGGTGAAGGTGGTCCCCGACGAGCAGCGCGAGGAGGACGGCGAGGTCGGCGTCGCCGCACTCGCGCAGGGCATCCGGTACGCGGCCGAGGAGGGCGCGGCGATCATCAACGTGTCGCTGAGCACCACGAGCGACGACCCGCGCCTGCGGTCCGCGGTGCGGTTCGCCACGCAGCGCGGGGCGCTCGTCGTGGCGTCGGCCGGCAACCGGCGCACCGCCGAGGACCCCGCCGACGGCCCGCGCTACCCGGCCGCCTACCCCGAGGCCGTCGCGGTGGCCGCCACGGACGCCGACGACCGGGTCACCGACGACTCCGTGCACGGCCGGCACGTCGACCTCGTGGCGCCCGGACGCGACGTCCTCACGTCGTGGGGCGCGTGGGGCGACTGCTACCTCAGCCAGGAGGGCGCGTCGACGAGCTACGCCACCGCGTACGTCAGCGCGGCCGCGGCCCTGGTCGCCCAGCGCTTCCCCTCGGCCGGGCCGGCGCAGTGGAAGCACCGCCTCGAGGTCACGGCCGCCCGCGACCGCCGCGACGTGCGCACCGACACCGCCGGCTGGGGCCTGGTCCAGCCCGTCGAGGCGCTCACCGCGGTCCTCGACGACCGGATCGCCGGGCCGCTCGCGCCGGGAGCGAAGCCGCGCCCCACCGAGACCCCCGGGAGCGAGCGCATCGCGGTGCGACCCGTCGCCGACCCCCTCGTCGGCGACCGGCGCCAGGTCGTGTGGGTCGCCGTCGCGGCCGGTGGCGCCGTCCTCGGGCTGGCGCTGCTGCGCCTGCTGCGTCGCCGCCCGGCGGGCTAGAACCCCGGTGAGGACGGCCGCGGCGGTCTGGGAGGATGTCGGCCATGACCGAGTCCCTCTCCCCTCCTCGCGCCGCCTCCGTCCCGGAACGGCCGTCCCTGGACGGCCTGGAGGACAAGTGGGCTGCCGTGTGGCAGGAGCAGGGCACCTACGCGTTCGACCACGAGGCCGCCCTCGCCGGCCCGCGCTCGGCCGTGTTCTCCGTCGACACCCCGCCGCCGACCGCGAGCGGGTCCCTGCACATGGGGCACGTCTTCAGCTACACGCACACCGACTGCGTCGCGCGCTACAAGCGGATGGCCGGCTTCAACGTCTTCTACCCCATCGGCTGGGACGACAACGGGCTGCCCACCGAGAAGCGGGTCCAGAACTACTACGGCGTGCGCGGCGACGCGTCGCTCCCCCACGACCCGCACTTCGTGCCTCCCTTCCGCGGCGACGCCAGGAGCACCAAGGCGGCTGACGAGCTGCCGATCTCGCGGCAGAACTTCATCGAGCTGTGCGACGAGCTGACGGTCAAGGACGAGGAGACCTTCGAGGCGCTCTTCCGCCGGATCGGCCACAGCTACGACTGGAGCATCACCTACCGCACCATCGACGACCACTCGCGGGCCACGGCGCAGCAGGCGTTCCTGCGCAACCTCGCCCGTGGTGAGGCCTACCAGGCCGAGGCGCCGGGGCTGTGGGACGTGACGTTCCAGACGGCGGTCGCGCAGGCCGAGCTCGAGGCGCGTGACTACCCCGGCCACTACCACCGGGTCGCCTTCCACCGCACCGACGGCGGCGGGCCCGTCCACATCGAGACCACCCGCCCCGAGCTCATCCCGAGCTGCGTGGCCCTCATCGCCCACCCGGACGACGAGCGCTACCAGCCGCTGTTCGGGCAGCGCGTGACGACGCCGCTCTTCGGCGTCGAGGTGCCGGTGCTCGCGCACCCCGGGGCGGAGATGGACAAGGGCGCGGGCATCGCCATGTGCTGCACGTTCGGGGACCTCACCGACGTCATCTGGTGGCGCGAGCTGCGCCTGCCGACCCGCTCGGTCATCACCCGCAGCGGCCGCATCCAGGGCGAGGTGCCCGAGTGGCTCGTCGGCACCGCGGGTGAGGCGCTGTTCACGCAGGGCCTGGCCGGCCGGACGGCGTTCGGCGCCCGCGAGGCCGTCGTCACGGCCCTGCGCGAGTCGGGCGACCTCGACGGCGAGCCGACGCCCACGAAGCGGATGGCGAACTTCTACGAGCGCGGCGAGAAGCCCCTCGAGATCGTCACCTCGCGCCAGTGGTACATCCGCAACGGCGGCCGCGACGCCGACCTCAACGAGGCCCTCGTGGCGCGCGGCGAGCAGATCGACTTCCACCCGGCGTTCATGCGCTCGCGCTACGCCAACTGGGTCTCGGGGCTCAACGGCGACTGGCTCGTCTCGCGCCAGCGCTTCTTCGGGGTGCCGATCCCGGTCTGGTACCCCGTCGACGCCGACGGGGAGCCGGTGCACGACCGTCCGATCGTCCCCGACGAGTCGGCCCTGCCCGTCGACCCCGCCGCGAACCCCCCGGTCGGCTTCACCGAGGACCAGCGCGGCGTGCCCGGCGGCTTCGTCGGCGACCCCGACATCTTCGACACCTGGGCGACCTCCTCGCTCTCACCGCAGATCGCCGGAGGCTGGCGACGACACGACGGCGAGACCGGCTCGGAACCGTTGTTCGAGAAGGTCTTTCCCTTCGACGTCCGACCGCAGGGTCACGACATCATCCGCACCTGGCTGTTCTCCACGGTCGTGCGCGCCCACTTCGAGCACGACACGGTGCCGTGGACGAACGCGGCCATCAGCGGGTGGATCCTCGACCCGGACCGCAAGAAGATGAGCAAGTCCCGCGGCACCGCGGTCACGCCCGAGGACCTGCTGAAGGAGCACAGCGCCGATGCCGTGCGCTACTGGGCCGCGAGCGGTCGCCTCGGCACCGACGCCGCCTACGACACCGGGCAGATCAAGGTCGGCCGGCGCCTCGCCATCAAGATCCTCAACGCCAGCAAGTTCGCGCTGACCTTCGGAGAGGTCGAGGGCGACCTCGCCGCGCAGGTCACCGAGCCGCTCGACCTCGCGCTCCTCGCCGGGCTGCGCGACGTCGTGGCCCGGGCCACCGCCGGCTTCGAGGCGTGGGACTTCACCCGCGCCCTCGAGGTGACCGAGCAGTGGTTCTGGTCGTTCTGCGACGACTACCTCGAGCTCGTCAAGGACCGCGCGTACGGCGGGCACGGCGAGGCCGTCGCGGCGAGCGCCCGAGCCACCCTGCGCATCGCCCTCGACGTCGTCCTGCGGCTCTTCGCGCCGGTCCTGCCGTACGTCACCGAGGAGGTCTGGTCGTGGACCCACGAGGGCTCGGTGCACCGCGCCGCGTGGCCGACGGCCCAGGAGGTGCCCGCGGGCGGTGACGCCGCGGTGCTCACCTCGGTCGGGGCGGCGCTGGCCGTGGTGCGCAAGGCGAAGTCGGAGGCCAAGGTCGGCATGCGCGCCGAGGTGCCCACGATGACGCTCGTCGGCCCGGAGGCGGCGCTCGGGCACGTGCGCTCGGCCGAGGCCGACCTGCGCGCGGCCGGGAAGCTCACCGGCCACCTCGCCTACGCCGTGGGCGACGAGGTGTCGGCCCGCGACATCGAGCTCGTCGCCGTGGCCAAGCCCACTGCCTGACCCCGCCTAAACCCCCACCTAAACCCCCCGCTCCCCCGCACGCTACGGCGCAGTAGGTGTCGTGATCACGACACCTACTGCGCCGTAGCGTGCGATGTGGGTGGGGCAGCAGGGGGTGAGGGTCAGGTGGAGGTGGGGGCAGTGTGCGCGGGATGGGGGTCAGGCGGGGGCGGGGCCGAGGTCGACCGCGGGGGCCGCGACCCGCACCGGTCGCAGGCCCACCGGCCGCACCGCGATCCACGGCACGTCCCAGCCGCTGAGCCGCAGCCGCCGGTGCACCACGGTGTCCCGGCGCAGGTGGTCGACCCGTCCGGTGCCGGGGTCGTAGACGTCGAGCATCCGGTCACCGTCGCCGGGGAGGACGAGGACGACGTGCCGCGGCGCGAGCGCGTTGCCGACGTAGAGCAGCGCCGGCTCCCCGTCGGCGACGACGTCGACGAGGGTGTCGAACGCGACGACGAGCTCGTCCTCGTCGTCGGCACGCAGCACGTCCTGGGTGTACCGCGTCCCGTGGCGGGCCGCCCCCAGCTCCAGCTCGCGCAGCGCCCCCCACGGCGGGGTTCCCAGCCGGCGCGGCCACGGGAGGATGGGTGGCTGGCCCGGCGCGAAGACGCTGTTGGTCCGCCGCATGACCACGCGCTCGTAGGCGGCGAACCGCTCCTGCTCGGTGGCGCCGGTCGGCGACCCCGGCAGCCTCGGGGAGCCGGTACGCACCCACGAGGCGAACACCGGGTCGACGAGCATCCGGGCCACCGTGAGGCAGGCCGACCCGCAGGTCAGCGGGGACTGCTGGACCGGACCCGTGTCGCCGGCGCGCAGTCGGAAGGCCGTGGTCACGGACCCATCGTCACTGCCCGGACCGCGCTTCGCCAACACCCCGGTGTGGTTGGGTGTGTCCCGTGGTCGACGTGAACACCGTGCTGTCGGGGGTGACGCGCCCCCGGTGGGTCGTCGCCGTCGGCGCGGCAGCGCTCAGCGCGGCCCTGTGGGCCTCGGCCACCCCGCAGGCCGTGCGGTCCATCGCCGACCCGGGACGCGGGCCGGCCACCCAGACCGGGTACGACGACACCCCGAACCGGCTGGCCACGGAGTTCCTCCCCCCGCGGTTCGTCGGCCCCCGACGCGCGGCGCAGGGGCTCGAGGGCGTGCTCGGCTACGTCGTCGTCGGCGGGCTGGCCCTGCTCGTGGCCGTGTCGCTGTGGTTCGCCGTTCGCCAGCTCGTCCAGCGCAGCACCCGGCAGCGGGTCGCCTCCGCGGACGCCGCCGTCGACGTCGACCTCGAGGAGCTGGCCCGTTCGGTGACCGCCGGTGAGGGCGAGCGCCTCGTCGCGCTCTCCGCCGGGACCCCCGCCGAGGGCGTCGTCGCCGCCTGGCTGCTGCTCGAGGCCTCGCTCCACGCGGCCGGGGTGCCGCTCGCCACGTCGCGCACCTCCTCCGAGGTGGCCCTGGAGGTGCTGCGCCGCTTCCCGGTCGACGACGCCGGGCTGCGCGCGTTGGCCGAGCTCTACCGTGAGGCCCGGTGGTCGCGTCACCCCCTCACCGAGGAGGACCGCAGCCGGGCCGCCGAGGCCTACCGGGCGCTCGGTGCGGCCGTCGCCTCCGCCCCCGACGCCACGAGCCGGGTCCGTGGCTGAGCCGCGCCCGACCGCGAGGACCACCTGGCTCGCGGTCGCAGCCGTCGTCCTCGCCGTCGTCCTGCTCACCGCGGCGCGCGGGCCCGTCGCGCTACTCGCCGTCGCGACGCTGGCCGTCGTCGTGGCGTTCGTCCTCGGGATGCCCCCGCTCCTGCGGCCCGACGGCATCGACTGGGACTGGCGCCCCGGCGGGCTCGGGGAGGCCCGCGCCGAGCCCGGCATCGCCGCCCTGAGCCGCCTCCTCGACCCCTCGGCCACCGACACCGAGGCCCCGGTGCGGCTCCACGAGCTGGTCACCGCCCTCGCGGCCGACCGGGCCCGCCACGGCGTGCCCGCCGGTGGCGCCCTCGCGACCTACCTGACCTCACCGCCCCGCCGGCTGTCGACCGCCGAGGCCGAGACCCTCATCACCGAGCTCGAAGCACTGACGTCGAAGGAGTCCCCGTGACCGACATCCCCACCGCCCACCGCCGCATCGGGGAGATCCTCGACGAGGTCGACACGGTCATCGTCGGGAAGCGGTCGGCGACCGAGGTCGTCCTCGCGGGAGTCCTCGCCGGCGGCCACGTCCTCATGGAGGACTACCCGGGGCTCGGCAAGACCCTCGCCGCCCGCACCTTCGCCACCGCCCTGGGCCTGGACTTCACCCGCGCGCAGTTCACGCCCGACCTGCTCCCGTCGGACCTCACCGGTGCCTTCGTCTACGACCAGGGCCGCAGCACCTTCGAGTTCCGCCAGGGCCCGGTGTTCACGGGGCTGCTCCTCGCCGACGAGATCAACCGCACCCCGCCCAAGACGCAGTCGGCCCTGCTCGAGGCGATGCAGGAGCACCAGGTGACCGTCGAGGGGCAGACCTTCGCCCTCCCCCAGCCGTTCCACGTCATCGCGACGGCCAACCCCGTCGAGTACGAGGGCACCTACCCGCTGCCCGAGGCCCAGCTCGACCGCTTCCTCGTGCGCGTCGCCTTCGGCTACCCAGACGCGGAGGACGAGTGGGAGGTGCTGGGGCGGCGGATGGCGCGGCGCCGCGAGGAGACGCAGGTGCGGCGGGTCGTCGACGCCGCCGAGCTGCTCGACCTCCAGGCGAGCATGGAGGACGTCACGGTCTCCCCCGAGGTCGGCCGCTACTGCGTGGCGCTGGCCCGGGCCACCCGCGCGCACGAGCACGCCCTCATGGGTGCCTCCCCTCGCGGCTCGCTCGCCCTCCTGCTCGTCGGCCGGGCCTACGCCGTGGTGCGGGGCCGCGACTACCTCACCCCGGACGACGTCAAGGCCGTCGCTCCGGCCGTCCTCGAGCATCGTGTCGTCGTGCGCCCCGAGCTGTGGATGAGTGAGGTCACCTCGCGCAGCATCGTCGCCGACCTGCTCCGGTCCGTCCCGACACCGCGGACGGCGGTGCGCCCGTCGTGACCTCGGGCTGGCGCCCCACCCGGGCGTTCGGGCGCGCGACGGTCGTCGGGCTGCTGCTCCTCGTCGCGGGCGTCCTGCTGGGCCGCCCGGACGTCGTCGTCGTGGTCGTCCCGCTCGTGGCCGTGTCCCTCTGGTCGATCGCCACGCGGCCGACCCGCGCCCCTCGGGCGACGAGCCGCGTGGGGTCCCACCTCGTGCGGGAGAGCGAGACGACCGCCTGGCAGGTCGAGGTCGAGGCCGTGCCGGGGCTGCGCGACGTCGTCGGCCACCTCCCCGGCGACCGGTGGGCGGCCACGGTTCCGCTCCACGGCCACGTCGCGAGCTCGGCCGGCACGGCGGCCACCGTCGCGGTCGGCGTCGAGGTCCGCTCCGAGCGCTGGGGCGTGCGGCGCCTGGGGCCGGCGCAGGTCGGCGCCTTCGGCGACTTCGCGTCCTTCGCCTGGCAGTGGCCGCAGCAGCGCACCGAGACCCTCCCCGCCCTGCCGACGCCCGGGGCGTTCACCTCGCGCGCCGGGCTGCCGCACCCGGTGGGTCTCGTCGGCCAGCACCGCTCCCCGCGGCCCGGCAGCGGCACCGAGCTGAGCGACATCAGGCCGTTCCGCACCGGCGACCGGCTCCGGCGCATCCACTGGCCGGTGTCGCTGCGCACCGGGGCGCTCCACGTGACGACGACCCACGCCGACCAGGACGCCGAGGTCCACCTCGTGCTCGACGCGATCCGTGACCTCGGCGACCGCGACGTCTCCCGCGGGCTGCGCTCCAGCCTCGACGTCGCCGTGGAGGCCGCCGGCGCCGTCGCAGCCCACTACCTGGCCACCGGCGACCGGGTCGGCCTGTCGGTCCTCGGCGGCGGGGGCTTCGTCGAGCTGCCGGCGGTCGGCGGGCACCACCAGCTGGCGCGGGTCCTGCTGGCCCTCGGCCGTGCCGAGGAGTCGCAGGGCACGGTCCTGGAGGCGCGGGCGCTGCGCGCCCAGCTGGCGCGGCCGGTGCCGCCCGGTGCCCTCGTCGTCCTCCTGTCAGCGCTGGTCTCCCCCGAGCCCCTCGCCCACGCCGTGCGCCTGGCCCGCAGCGGGCACGACGTCATCGTCATCGACACCCTGCCCCCGGAGCTGACCGTGGGCCGCGTCGGTGACGACGCCGTCCTCGCGGCCACGCTGCTCCAGGACGTGCGCACCGCCCGGCTGGTCTGGCGGCTGCGGCTGCTCGAGCGCGAGCGGGAGGCACGCCGCTGCGCCGAGGCCGGCGTCCCGGTCATCGCGTGGCGTGGCCCGGGGTCCCTCGACGCCGTGCTGCGCGGCGTCAGGCGGCGGGCACGGGCCCCGAGGATGGCGGTCCGATGAGCGCGCCGGCGACCCCCCGGGTCCAGGACGCGCCCCGCGCCCTCGTCCGACCCGTCCCCAGCCGGGTGTGGCGCGGCGCCGCCGTGGGGGTCGTCGTGGCGGCCGACGCCACGGTCGTCCTCGCCGGCGGGTCGAGCCTGCCGGGGTTCATCCCCTTCTCGGGCGCGGTCGTCCTCGTCGCGACGCTCGCGGCGCTGCGCCGACCCGGCGGCTTCGGGGCCCTCGGGCTGCTCGTCGTGCAGGTGCTCGCCGCCACCGTGCCGTGGGAGGTGCCGAGCGACCTGCTCGACTGGGCGCTGGCCGCCGCGGCCTCGGCAGCGGTCCTCGCGACCCACCTCAGCCTGGCGCTGCTCGCCGCGTGGCCGGTGCGCGCCGACCTGCCCCGGGCCACCCTCGCCCGCTGGCTCCAGCAGGGTGCGGCGCTCACCCTCCTCGGGGTCCTCGCCGCCCTGGCCGCCGCGCTGGCCTCCCGCACGCCGTTGGGCTGGGGGCCGTTCGTGGGGACCACCGCGCTGGTGCTCCTCGCCGCGCTGGCCTGGACGGTCCGCCTGGCGACCCGGCGGCGCTGACACCGACGAGGGCGGCCCCGTGGTGGGGGCCGCCCTCGTGGTCGGTGCGGGGTGGGTCAGGCCGAGCGCTTGCGCGGGGCCCGCTTCCTCCCGCTCTCCTCGTCGTGACGCACGATCGTGGGGTTGACGTTCTTGTAGACGACCTCGCTGTTGATGACGACCTTGGCGATCTCCTCATCGCTCGGCACGTCGAACATCGTGGGGAGCAGGACCTCCTCCATGATCGCGCGCAGACCGCGGGCGCCGGTGCCGCGCGCGAGCGCCTGCTCGGCCACGGCCGCGATGGCGTCGGTGGTGAACTCCAGGACGACGCCGTCGATCTCGAACATCTTCTGGTACTGCTTGATGAGGGCGTTGCGCGGCTCGGTGAGGATGCGCACGAGCGCGTCGTTGTCGAGGGGCGCCACCGTCGTGATGACCGGGACCCGGCCGATGAACTCGGGGATGAGCCCGAACTTCATGAGGTCCTCGGGCATCACCTCGTGGATGCTCTCGGCGAGGTCCTTGGGCGTGTGCAGCTCGGAGCCGAAGCCCAGGCCCTTCTTGCCGTTGCGCGACTCGATGAGCTTCTCGAGGCCGGCGAAGGCGCCACCGACGATGAAGAGCACGTTCGTCGTGTCGATCTGGATGAACTCCTGGTGCGGGTGCTTGCGTCCGCCCTGCGGGGGCACCGACGCCGTGGTCCCCTCGAGGATCTTCAGCAGCGCCTGCTGCACGCCCTCACCCGACACGTCACGGGTGATCGAGGGGTTCTCCGACTTGCGGGCGATCTTGTCGACCTCGTCGATGTAGAT
Organism: uncultured Actinomycetota bacterium; assembly: GCA_963795035.1. GTDB lineage: Bacteria > Actinomycetota > Actinomycetes > Actinomycetales > Dermatophilaceae > Oryzobacter. Next base: position 243,158 of record CAWCFZ010000001.1, read on the forward strand.
GATGCCCGTCTCGGCCTTCTTGACGTCGTAGTCGGCGGCCTGGATGAGCTTGAGGAGGATGTTCTCGACGTCCTCGCCGACGTAGCCGGCCTCGGTGAGGGCCGTCGCGTCGGCGATGGCGAAGGGGACGTTGAGCATCTTCGCCAGGGTCTGCGCCAGGTAGGTCTTGCCACAGCCCGTGGGGCCGATGAGCAGGATGTTCGACTTGGAGATGTCGACGTGGTCGGGGTCCTTCTTGCCCAGGGCCGACTCACCCGCCTGGATGCGCTTGTAGTGGTTGTAGACCGCGACGGCGAGCGCCTTCTTCGCGACGTCCTGGCCGATGACGTACTGCTCGAGGAAGTCGAAGATCTCGCGGGGCTTGGGGAGCTCGTCGAGCCCGAGCTCGCTCGTCTCCGCGAGCTCCTCCTCGATGATCTCGTTGCACAGGTCGATGCACTCGTCGCAGATGTACACCCCGGGACCGGCGATGAGCTTCTTGACCTGCTTCTGCGACTTGCCGCAGAAGGAGCACTTCAGCAGGTCGCTCGTCTCTCCCACGCGTGCCACGAATGCACCTTCCCTCAGCTGGTCACAACGAGCCAGACGCTACCTGTCGGCACGCTCGGCTCCCTCCATTGAAGCCCGCACCCGCCGGGCGCGTCGCCCTTGTCCGCTGTCAGCGCAACGGGGTCGGCGGGGGTGTGGGCGACCTCCCCCGGAGCACGGATGCCGCCCGCTCGTGGTGAGCGGACGGCATCCGGCACTGCGGCGGGGACGGTCAGGTCGAGCCCTTGCGCGAGGCCAGGACCTCGTCGATGAGGCCGTACTCCTTGGCCGCCTCGGCGGAGAGGATCTTGTCGCGCTCGATGTCCTTGCGCACGAGCTCGACGTCGCGCCCGGAGTGGGCCGCGATGGTGTCCTCGAGCCACCCGCGCATCCGGATGATCTCGTTGGCCTGGATCTCCAGGTCGGAGGCCATGCCGCCGGTGCCCTCGATCGCCGGCTGGTGGATGAGCACGCGCGCGTTGGGCAGGGCGAACCGCTTGCCCTTGGCCCCCGCGCCGAGCAGCACGGCCGCGGCGGAGGCGGCCTGCCCGATGACGAAGGTCTGCACGTCGGGACGGATGTACTGCATCGTGTCGTAGATCGCGGTCATCGCCGTGAACGAGCCACCGGGGCTGTTGATGTACATGAGGATGTCGCGGTCGGGGTCCTGCGACTCCAGCACGATGAGCTGGGCGATGACGTCGTCCGCGGAGGCGTCGTCGACCTGCACCCCGAGGAAGATGATGCGGTCCTCGAAGAGCTTGGTGTACGGGTCGAGGCGCTTCATCCCGTAGGAGGTGCGCTCCTCGAACTGGGGCAGGATGTAGCGGCTGGAGGGGCCTGGCACGTGGAAGCGGCCGGTCAGGTCTGCGTTCATGTCTCTCTCTCGCGTCGTCTCGGCCTGGTCAGGAGGTCACGGGGTTGTCGACCCCGGGACCGGCCATCGTCGCCTTGGTGATGACCTGGTCGACGAAGCCGTAGACCTTGGCCTCCTCGGCGGTGAACCACCGGTCGCGGTCGGAGTCGAGCTCGATCTGGTCGATCGTCTGGCCCGTGTGCTGCGCGATGAGCTCGGCCATCTGCTTCTTGATGTGCAGCAGCTGCTCGGCCTGGATCTTGATGTCGGACGCCGTGCCGCCGATGCCGCCCGAGGGCTGGTGCATCATGACCCGGGCGTGCGGGGTGGCGTAGCGCTTGCCCGGCTCGCCGGCCGACAGGAGGAACTGGCCCATCGAGGCGGCCATCCCCATCGCCACGGTCGCGACGTCGTTGGGGATCCACTGCATGACGTCGAAGATCGCCATGCCGGCGGTGACGGAGCCGCCCGGGGAGTTGATGTAGAGCCAGATGTCCTTCTCGGGGTCCTCCGCAGCGAGGAGGAGCATCTGGGCGCAGATCGCGTTCGCGTTGTCGTCGCGCACGTCGGACCCGAGGAAGATGATCCGCTCCTTGAGGAGACGGTTGTAGATGTGGTCGTCCAGACCGGCCTGGGGGCCCGGGCCGGCGGCGACGATCTCGGTGCTGGTCACGCTGGAGACGCTCCTCGCTGAAATCGGGTGCTTCCTTGTCACCGACCCTAACGCCCGGTTCCGGCGCTCCACTCCCCACCCGGTGCCGTGTTCGCCGTGAGCACAAAGGCCCCCCGCCGCCGCGGCCCCCCGCCTCCGGGCCCGCCCCCTCCATCACGCGCTACGGCGCGTACTACCGCGCGTGCCACGGCGCGTGCTCACGGCGCGTGCTCCGGCGCGTGCTACGGCGCAGTAGGTGCTGTGATCACGACACCTACTGCGCCGTAGCACGCGATGAAGGAGGGGCGGGGGGGCGCGGGGGCGCGGGGGACGCGGGGGCGCGTGGGCGGGGATCGGTCAGCGGGGGGCGTTGCGCGGCTTGCCGTCGGGCTCGCGCACCGAGGGGACGACGCTGAGCGCGAGCACCGCCAGGGCGCCGATGACGAGCAGCGAGCGCAGGACGCCGACGCGGTCGCCGAGGAACCCCAGGGCCGGCGGACCCGCGATGAACGCGACGTACCCGATCGTCGCGACGACCGACATCCGCGCCGCGGCCCGCCTGGGGTCGTCGGCGGAGGCGCTCATCCCCACGGGGAAGCCGAGCGCGGCACCGACACCCCAGACCGCGGCTCCGACGAAGGCGAGCCACGGGGTGCCGAAGATGACGAAAACCGCTCCCACGACCGCGAGGGCGAAGCTCCCCCGCAGGACGGGAACCCGGCCGTACGTGTCGAGCAGGTGGGTCCCGAGCAGCCGACCGATGGTCATGAAGGTGAGGAAGGTGGCGAAGCCCAGGACCCCGGCCCACGCGGGGAGCTCGTGCCCCTCGACGAAGGCGACGGACAGCCAGTCGTTGGCGGTGCCCTCGGTGGCGGCGGCCGCGAAGACGACGACCCCGATGAGCAGGGTGCGCGGCTCGAGCCACGCCGACCGCTGGCGCACTGCCGGGGCGGCCGGCGTCCCGTCGCCCACCGCGGCCTCGACGCCCCGCGGCAGGAAGGAGCGCACCGCCCACAGGCCGACACCGATGGTGACGGCCGTGGCACCGGCGAAGTGGGCGAGCAGCGGCACGCTCCCCCACGACATCCCCGCCCCGATGAGGGCCGAGAGCACCGTGCCGCCGCTGAAGGCGGCGTGGAAGTGCGGCATGACGGACACGTCGAGGCGCTGCTCCACCGCGGCGCCCTCGAGGTTCATCGCGACGTCCCACAGCCCGACGCCGAGCCCGATGAGGAACAGCCCCGCGGCGAGCAGCGGGCGCGGGCCCGCGGCGTCGACGATGGCGCCGACGAGGAGGAGGCCGACGAGGGCGACCGTCCCCCCCAGCAGCACGGTGCGGGCGGCACCGATGCGGTCGCTGACCCGGCCCGCGAGGGGGAGGCCGGTGACCGACCCCACGCTCATCGCGAGGAGGATGAGGCCGAGCTCGCCGGCCGTGAGGCCGAGCGTGGCCTTGGTGTCGGCGATGCGCGAGGCCCACGACGCGAAGACGAGACCGGCGAGGGCGAAGACGACGAAGACGGCGGTGCGGGCGCTCGTCACGGTGGAGCGCGGCAGGGTGGCGGTCGGGGGCGTCGTGGCGGGCACCGGCGGGGTTCCTCGGAGGTCGTCGTGGGGCGGAGCGGCGGGGGCGGAGCGGCGGGGGCGGAGCGGAGGGCGGAACGGCGGGCCGACGCGGGGTCACCCCCGTCGTCGGCCGGGGTCGAATCGATTCGATCGAATCGATTCGACTATGGTGTCACCCATGGCCGCCCCTCGTCAACCGCGCGCCGACCGGCGCCCGACCCTGCGCGACGTCGCCACCCGGGCCGGCGTGTCGACGTCGACGGCGTCCCTGGTCTTCAGCGGCAAGGGCCCGGTGGCCGGGGCCACCGCCGAGCGGGTGCGGTCCGCCGCCACCGACCTCGGCTGGGCCGGTCCCGACCCCCTGGCCACCTCGCTCCGCCAGGGGCGCGTCGGCACCGTCGCGGTCGTCGTCGAGGGCCCGCTGCGCACCGCGTTCCACGACCCGTTCGCCCTCGCCGTCCTCGACGGCCTCGCCGAGGAGCTCGACGACACCGGCCGCTCGATGCTCCTCGTCGCCCAGCCCCTGGACGACCCCGAGCGCGCCGTCGGGCAGCTCGCCACGCTCGCGGTCGATGCCGCGGTCTTCCCGCTGTGCGGGGCGTTCGACAACCCCCTCGTCGACCACCTGCTCGCACGGGGCGTCCCGCTCGTCGGCAGCGGCGCGCCGGTGCACCCCGCCGTGGTCCACGTGCTCACCGACGAGGCGGCCGCGATGGGGCTGACCACGCGCCACGTCCTCGAGCTCGGGCACCGCCGCGTCGCCCACGTCGCCATGCATCTGGGCCGCGTCGCGACCACCGGCCGGGTCACCGCCGCCGACCTCGCCGCCGCCGACTACCCCGACGCCGCCGGCCGGGCGCGCGGCTTCTGGGCCGTCGCCGGTGAGGACGCCCCGGTCGTCCAGGCGCGCGACCTCACCGTGGAGGCGGGGACCGAGGCCGCGCTCCTCCTCCTCGACGTGCCTCCCGCGCAGCGGCCGACCGCGGTCGTCGCCCAGGCCGACCTGCTCGCCGCGGGCGTCGTGCGCGCCGCCGAGTCGCTGGGGCTGCGGGTGCCCGAGGACGTCAGCGTCACCGGCTTCGACGGCGTCGACCTGCCGTGGCTCGACCACGTCCTCACCACGGTGCTCCAGCCCGGTGCGGCCAAGGGCCGCGCCCTGGGCGCCCTGGTGCGCCGCGCCCTCGAGGGCCAGCCCGTCGCGGACGTGCCGTTCCCCGTCTCCCTGCGGGTCGGCACGACGAGCGCCCCTCCCCCGGCCTGACCCTCAGGCAGCGCCGTAGCTCGCGGAGCACGGCCGCCCCGGGACGCGCCGACGCCGGGCGGGGTCTGCCCCACCCGGCGTCGGTGCTGCGGTGCCGCTCGCGGCCCTGCCGCTCGGGTCAGTGCCGCGAGAAGGTGCTCCTCACCGGCGTGGCGTCGAAGCGCTCCGCCACGCTCGTCGTCGCCGGGGCGACCTCGCGCTGGGTGCCGGTGGTGCGGGCCGTCGTCGGCGCGCTGTCGAGCGTCGGCGGGGTGAGCTCGAGGGTGCCGGCAGCGTCGAACAGGACGTGCATCGACCCGGCGTTGTTGTAGATGTCGAAGGTCAGCCTGCCGGTCGCGTCGTCCAGCCGCAGCGGGGCGAAGGTCGAGGCGGCCCGGATGCGCTTGGGCGAGAGGTTGAGGTTGCTCGCCGTCGGGCGGGCACTCTCGCCGCTCCAGATCGTCAGGTACGTGTTGAGGGTCGGTGCGACCCCCGTGGTGTTCCCGACGACGTAGTACGAGTCCTGGGTCGACACGCTCGTCGCGTTGAGCCGGCGGGTGCCCTTGCCGAACGGGCCGGAGAGCCCGGTGCCGGTCCGGGTGTCGAGGATGCGGGTCGGCTGCCCGAGCGGACGGAAGCGGAAGCCGCCGTCGTTGCTCTTGACGTAGAACCCGACCTGGTCGACGACGAGGTGCACGCTGCCGCTCGAGGTGTTGGCGATGGCGAAGCCGGTCTCCAGGGACGACAGCCGGCCGGCGGGCACCACGGTCATGTTCGGTGCCACGACCCCGGGCTGGTAGTTGACGCTGGAGGTGTTCGGCGGGTTCTGGCTCTCACCCGACCACGCGGTGAGCACGCCCTCCCTCGTCGCCCCGACGGCGGTGATGTTGAGCGCGTAGGCCTGGATCGACGCGGCGTCAGCGCTGGTGTCCCACTCGTCGGTCCACTCGAAGACGTCGCCGCTGACGTAGGCGCCCGCCTCGTCCTCCCGGCTGTCGTAGAGCCGCTCGGGGTCACCGGACAGGGTGGCCTGGAACTGCGCGCCCATCCCCTTGGCGGTGCGCACGGTGTCGTCCTTGGCGTACCACCCCATGACGTCGAGGATGGCGTGGGCGGACCCGCCGTAGTTGTAGATCGTCGCCTTGCCGTCGGTGCTCAGCGGCACCGTGACGAGGTTGGCCCCGGTCCACTTCGCCGGGAAGTTCAGCGACGACGCGGTCGGCGGGTTCGCGGTGTTCGGGTAGAGGGTGAAGAAGCCGGCGGCGGTCGTCTGCGTCGCCGTGAGGTTGACGACGACCGCGGAGACCCCGCCGGCCGGGATGCCGTAGAGGCCACCGAGCTGGACGACCTTCTTGGTCCGGTGCGCCATCTTGGCGCCGCCGCCGCTGCGGGTGTCGAGGGCACGGGTGGGGGTCGCGAGGCGGTAGTACGTGCCCGTCGCGTCCGGCGCGATGGCGGGGACGACGCAGCCGTCGTCGACGGCCGTGGAACCGTCGAGGGCGACCCAGCACTTCGTGCCCGCCGCGAGCGGCCGCGAGACCGAGGCACCCGCGCCCACGGCGAAGGAGTCGACGACGGTGCCGCCCTCGGTGGCCGAGCGGTTGACGGTCAGGCCCGTCCCGACGTGGCTGGTGTAGGTCGCGCTGCCGTCGCTGTTGACGACGACGGTGAGGTCGCCGGGCGTGGCGGACGAGGGGCCGGCGGCGAGACCGACGAGCAGGGTGAGGGTGGTCAGGACGGCGAGCGGGCGCACGAGGCGGGTCCGCCCCGCCGCGACGCGGGCAGGCGTGGCAGGGGACATGGTGCTCCTCAGGAGGGACGCGACGCAGGCAGGGGGACGTCGCCCCGCCACGATAAGTGAGGGCACGCGCCCCGTCCGGCGGAACGGGAAAACCCCGCCCGGCGCGTCGCGCCGGGCGGGGTCTCGTGCGGTGGGGTGCCGGTCAGGCCTTGGCGTCCGCCCCGGCCGCGACGCTCTCCTCGGTGGAGGTCTCGTCGGTCGGCGCGTCGGCGAGGGCGTCCTCGTCGTCGTCCTCCACGGCCTCGGCCTGCGGCACGAGGTCGTCGAGGTCGATGCGGGTACCCGCGGTGTCGGTGACCGTGGCCTGGTCGAGGACGGCGGCCAGCGCCTTGCGGCGGGCGACCTCCTGGACGATCGAGGGGATCTGGCCCTGCTGGTCGATGGTCTGGGCGAACTGGTTCGGGTCCATCCCGTACTGCTGGGCACTCATGACGAGGTACTCGATGAGCTCGGGCTGCTCGACGCGGACCTCGAGCTTCTCGGCGATGGCGTCGAGGAGGAACTGGGCCCGCATCGCCTTGCGGGTGCTCTCCTGGACCTCGGCCCGGTGCTCGTCGTCCTCGAGGCGGTTCTCGCCCTCGAGGTGCGAGTGGACCTCGGCCTCGACGACGCCGTCGGGGACCGGGATCTCGACGGTGTCCAGGAGGTGCTCGAGGAGCCTGTCGCGCGCCTGGATGCCCTGCTCGTACTTCTTGGCCTGCTGGGCCTGCGTCACGACGTCGGCGCGCAGCTCCTCCAGGGTGTCGAACTCGGAGGCGAGCTGGGCGAAGTCGTCGTCGAGCTCGGGGAGCTCACGGACCTTGACCGACTGCACGGTGACGGTGCACTCGGCGTCCTGGCCCTCCTGGTCGCCACCGGCGAGCGGGGCGGTGAAGGTCTTGGTCTCGCCGGCGGCCATGCCGACGAGCGCCTCGTCCATGCCCTCGAGCATGTTCTTGGAGCCGACCTCGTAGGAGACGCCGGAGACCGAGTCGATCTCCTCGTCCTCGATGACGGCGGTGAGGTCGATGGAGACGAAGTCACCGTCCTCGACGGCGCGCTCGACGCCGACGAGGGAGCCGAAGCGCTCGCGCAGGCCGGTGAGACGCTCCTCGATGTCCTCGTCGGAGGCCTGGACCTCGTCGACCTCGACGGCGATGCCCTCGAGGTCGGGGAGGTCGAGCTCGGGGCGCACGTCGGTCTCGACGGTGAACTCGAGGTCCTGGCCGTCCTCGATCGGGACGGCGGTGACGTCGACCTCGGGCTGACCGATCGCCCGCAGGTTCTCGGCCTCGGCGGCCTCGGCGAAGAACTTCGGCAGCGCCTCGTTGACGGCCTCCTGGATGACGGCGCCGCGCCCGACGCGCTGGTCGATGATGCGGTTGGGCACCTTGCCCTTGCGGAAGCCGGGGATCTGCACCTGGGCACCGATGGTCCGGTACGCGTCGTCGAGCATGGGCTTCAGCTCGTCGAAGGGGACCTCGACGATGAGCTTGACCCTGGTCGGGCTGATGGTCTCGACGGCACTCTTCACTTCGGGCACTCCACACAAGGGGTATCGGGGACGTCTGTCGCGGGCCGGCGGGCCGGTCCCTGGGGGCCGGCACGGTCCGGGGTCCGCGCTCGCGGCGCCCGGATCGGCACCAGTCGTCCATGGTAGCGGGACGGGACAGGCCCTCCCAATCCGTGCCCCGGCCGCGCTCGTGCGGCGCAGGCCTCCCGCCGGGGCCTGCTCGGCGGTAGCGTCCCCGGCAGTGCGTCCCCGACCGGGGCGCCCCGATGCAGGAGGCCACGCATGACTCCCCTCTCCCTCGCCACCCGACGGCTCGTCGCCGTCGTCTCCGCCGCAGGCGCGGCCGTGGCACTTTCGGCCGCCGGTGTCGCCACCCCCGCCGTCGCCGTCGGTGACGCCGGTGCGCCGTGGTCGACCTCGGCCCTGGACTGCCTGACCGGCGCGCCCGCCCTCGGCGGGGCCAGCGGGGCCCGCGCGGCCGAGGGTGCGACGGCCAAGGAGCCCAAGCTCCACCGCGACAACGAGGCCAACGCCTACGGCGTCCTCCCCGACGCCGCCTACCTCGGGAACGGCACGACGACGGTCCGGACCGTGTTCCACATGATCTCCGACGACGGCTTCACCCCGGCCGAGACCGCCCGCTGGACCACGCTCATCGACAACCAGATGGACGTCCTGAACGACGCGTTCTCCGGTGCGACCTCGACGGGCGCCGCGAACACCCCGTTCCGCTTCGAGCTGGCGAAGACGACGTGGACGACCAACCCCGCGTGGGCCACCGTCGTCCCCGGCAAGAACGAGCGCGACATGAAGAAGGAGCTGTACGAAGGCGACTCGCGCACGCTCAACGTCTACGCGGCCGACATCGGCGGCGGCCTGCTCGGCTGGGCCTACTTCCCGAAGGGCTACAACAAGGGCCGCGACTTCATCGACGGCGTCGTCCTGCTCGACGAGTCGATGCCCGGCGGGACCGCCGGCAAGTACGCCGAGGGCGACACCCTGACCCACGAGGTCGGGCACTGGCTCATGCTCGAGCACACCTTCGCCCACGGCTGCAGCGCGGCCGGCGACTTCGTCGCCGACACCCCGCGGGAGGCGCACCCGCAGTTCAACTGCCCGCAGGGCGCCGACACCTGCCCTGCGTGGGGCCTGGACCCGATCCGCAACTTCATGGACTACACGCAGGACTCGTGCATGAACATGTTCACGCCGGGACAGGCCGAGCGGATGAGCGACGCGTGGGTCGCGTTCCGCGCCAGCGGGGTCGGCGGCAAGGGCTGACCCACCTCCGTCGACGTCGAGGGGCCCGGTTCCGTGGAACCGGGCCCCTCGACGTCGGAGCGGGTGACGGGAATCGAACCCGCGTAGCCAGTTTGGAAGACTGGGGCTCTACCATTGAGCTACACCCGCGCACCTCGTCGGCGTGCACCGCGAGGGCAGCGATAGCCTAGGGCGCTCGCTCGCGGGATCCGAAATCCGACGCTCGTCGTCGTCCGGTCCGTGCGCGGTGCGGGGTATGGCGCAGGTTGGTAGCGCGTCCGCTTTGGGAGCGGAAGGCCGTCGGTTCGAATCCGGCTACCCCGACGATCGGACCTGCGCGGGGCGCAGGGTCGCGGTGAGCTCGGTGACGCCCCGCCCGGCGCGCACGCCCTTGGCCTCGAAGCCGTCGTCGGGTCGCCAGGCGGGCCGCTCCCCCTCGACGACGTCCCAGCGCCCGTGGTGGGCCAGCTGGCGTCGGGCGTGGTCGGCGTAGACGTGGTGGTCGGTGGCGATGCGCAGCACGCCGCCCGGGACGAGCCGCGCGGCGAGCAGGTCCAGGCTGTGCTGCTGGACCAGGCGGCGCTTGGCGTGCTTCTTCTTGGGCCAGGGGTCGGGGAAGAAGAGGTGGACGGCGTCCAGGGACCCGGGGGCCACGCGCTCGGTGAGGAACGGCAGCGCGTCCCCGGGGTGGACCCAGAGGTTGTGCACGCCTGCCTCCTGCGCGATGGCGAGCATCCGGGCCACCCCGGGGAGGTGGACCTCCACCGCCACGAGGTCGACGTGAGGGTGCGCCGCGCAGAACGCGACGGCCGCGGCGCCGTGCCCCGAGCCGATCTCCAGGACCACGGGGCCGGTGCGGCCGAACGCCTCCGACGCCACGAGCGGGCCCTCGGGCAGCGACCGCGCGGGAAGCAGTGTCGCGAGGCGCTCGTCGGTGAGGGGGGTGTTGCGCCAGCGGGGGGTGAAGGTGCGCACGCCCTCGCGCGGCTCGTGGTCGAGCACCGGGTCCGGTCCCACGGTGGGGGTCCTCTCGAGGGGAGTCAGAGTCGACGGACGGCGAGCGCCGCCCGGTCGTCATCCTCTCCCGAACGCGCGGACTGGCACACCTCGCGGGCGACGTCGCCCTGGCCGAGGACCGACACGGAGGCGACCCCGAGCATCCGGTCGATGCCGTCGACGAGGTCGCGGCCCCGCGACTCGATGACGCCGTCGGAGTAGAAGAGCAGGGCGTCGCCGCGCTCGAGCCTGCCGGTCTGTCGTGGGAACGCCGCACCGGGGACGACCCCGAGCAGGGGCCCGCGCCCTCCCTCGAGGAGCGACCAGCGCGCCCGCCCACCCGTGTAGCGGGCGGGTGACGGGTGGCCTGCGTTCGCGACCGAGTAGTCACCGGTGCGCAGGTCGAGGTCGAGGTGAACCGCGGTGGCGAAGCCCTCCTCCCACTCCTGGCGCACGAGGTACTCGTTGGCGGCACGCAGGAAGTCGGCCGACGGCACCGCCCCCAGCAGGGCGCCCAGCGCGCCGGACAGCAGGAGCGAGCGGGTGCCGGCGCCGGTGCCCTTGCCGCTGACGTCGACGAGCACGACCTCCAGCCGGTGGCGCGACGGGCTGAGGTACGCGACGACGAAGTCGCCGGAGAACCGCTCGCCATGGGCCGACAGCACGCTGGAGGTGGCGGACCACCCGGCGGGCAGCGTCGGCATGCGGCCCACGGAGGCGATGCGGTCGCGCAGGTCGGCGAACATCCGGTCGCCGCCGAAGCCGCGGGTGCCGACCCGGGCCCGGGACTGCGCGGTGAGCAGCATCATCGCCATGACGACGAGGAGGGCGAGGAAGACGAGGACGAACCGGGCCAGCTCGAACCTGGCGCTCGCGACCCACACGCCCATGACGAGCATGACGACGATGTAGACGCGCAGGAGGCGCCGGGGCTCCAGGAGCAGTCCGGCCAGGACCATGAGCGGGAAGATCAGCGAGAACGGCACCTCCGCGGGGTACCGGACGACGAGGATGCCCACGATGAGCGTGGCGGCCAGGAACAGCGCCTCGAGGGTGCGCTCGGACTCCGCGGCCGTGCGCCGCACGGCAGCGAAGCGGCGCAGGAGGAGGCCGGGACGGTCATGCGTGTCGAGGCGATCGGCGCCGGCCATTCACACCCCCTCGGATCGGTCGGGCAGCGGCCACCCTAGTGGCGGCGGACGAGGCGGGACCAGTGACTCGCGGGATCCCGTGAACCGTCACCGCAGGTCAGGACACCCCCTGGGGACGGATGTGAGATCAGCCCGGAAGCGGCGGGAGGGTGCCGTCGGCCTCGTAGGCCCCGACCATCTCGATGCGCCGCGCGTGGCGCTCCTCACCGCTGAAGCGCGGTGCCGAGGAAGGTGCGCACCATGGAGCGGGCCTGCTCGGTCGTGGTCATCCGGGCGCCGATGGAGATGACCTGCGCGTCGTTGTGCTCGCGGGCCAGGCGGGCGAGCTCGTCGTCGTAGCACAGGGCGGCGCGGATCCCGGTGACCTTGTTGGCCGCCATCTGCTCGCCGTTGCCCGAACCGCCGAGGACGACCCCGAACGAGCCCGGTTCCGCCGCGACCGCCTGCGCCGCGCGCAGCACGAACACGGGGTAGTCGTCGACCGCGTCGTACGCGAGCGGCCCGTGGTTGACGACGTCGTGGCCCTCCCCCTCGAGGAAGGCGAGGAGGTCGAGGTGGAGGTCCCAGGCCGCGTGGTCGCCGCCGACGTGGACGCGCACGTCAGCCCGCCGTGTCGAAGATCGGGCCGACGGTGCGGCTGCGCTTGAGCTCGTAGAAGCCGGGTGTGTTCGCCACGAGGACGCAGCCGTCCCAGAGCCTGCCCGCGGCCTCGCCCTTCGGGGCGGGGCTGACGACGGGGCCGAAGAAGGCGACGCCGTCGACGGCGACGACGGGCGTGCCGACCTCGTCGCCGACGAGGTCGATGGCGCGCTGGTGGCCCGCCCGCAGCTCGTCGTCGTGGTCCTCGGAGGTCGCGGCCCCGGCGAGCTCGGCCGGCAGGTCGAGGTCGGCGAGGGCGCCGACGACCGCGGTGTCGAGGTCCTCACCGCGGTGGTGGATGCGCTCGCCGAGGGCGTCGTAGAGCGGCTTGACGATCTCGTCGCCGAACTTGGCGCGTGCCGCGATGACGACGCGGACCGGCCCCCAGCCCTGCGCCAGGAGGTCGCGGTAGTCCTGGGGGAGCTCGTCGCGGCCCTCGTTGAGGACGGACAGGCTCATGACCGACCACGTGACGTCGACGGGGCGCACCTGCTGCGACCTCCATCATCCAGCGGGAGGTCATCCAGGCCCACGGGCACAGGGGGTCGAACCAGAACTCGGCGGAGTGGCGCTCGGTCATGGCGCCATCCTGCCATCCTGCGGGGACGGCCCGGACAGCCCGGTGCGGTCTGAGAAGATGGACGCCGCCGCCGAGCCCCCGACCGGGGGCCGCGGCCCGCAGCCACCCCCGACGCCCCGCAAGGAGACCCCGTGCCCGGCACGAACCTCACGCGTGAGGAGGCCGCCACCCGCGCGGCGCTCGTCACCGTCGACACCCACGACGTCGTCCTCGACGTCACCCAGGGCGCCGAGACCTTCCCGACGACGAGCACGATCCGGTTCTCGTGCACCGAGCCGGGGACGCAGACCTTCCTCGACTTCGTGGGCGCCTCGGTCGAGTCGGTCACCCTCAACGGGGTCGCGCTCGACCCGGCGACGCACTACGCCGACAGCCGGGTCCTCCTGCCCGGCCTGGCCGCCGACAACGAGGTCGTCGTCGCTGCCACCGGCCGGTTCACCAACACCGGCGAGGGCCTGCACCGGTTCGTCGACCCGGTCGACGACGAGGTCTACCTCTACAGCCAGTTCGAGGTGCCGGACAGCCGCCGGATGTACCCGGTCTTCGAGCAGCCCGACCTCAAGGCGGGCTTCGCCTTCACGGTCACCGCACCCGCGCACTGGCAGGTCGTCTCCAACTCCCCCACGCCGGAGGCCGAGCCCACCTCGGACGGGACCGCCACCTGGAGCTTCGCCCGCACGCCGCGGATCTCGAGCTACATCACCGCCCTCGTCGCCGGCCCGTACGACGTCGTGCGCTCCACGACCCCCTCGCGCCGCGGTGAGGTGCCGCTCGGCATCTTCTGCCGTCGCAGCCTCACCCCGTACCTCGACGCCGACACCCTGTTCGACCTCACCCGGAGGGGCTTCGCGTTCTTCGAGGACGAGTTCGACTGCGCGTACCCGTTCGAGAAGTACGACCAGCTGTTCACCCCGGAGTTCAACGCCGGGGCGATGGAGAACGCGGGTGCGGTCACCTTCAGCGAGATCTACGTCTTCCGGTCCAAGGTCACCGAGGCGCTCGTCGAGCGCCGCGGCCTCACCCTGCTCCACGAGCTGGCCCACATGTGGTTCGGCAACCTGGTGACGATGCGGTGGTGGGACGACCTGTGGCTCAACGAGTCGTTCGCCGAGTGGGCGTCGACGACCTGCCAGGCCGAGGCCACCGAGTGGGTCGACGCCTGGACGACGTTCGGCACCCACGAGAAGGACTGGGCCTACCGGCAGGACCAGCTGTCCTCGACCCATCCGATCGTCGCCGAGATCAACGACCTGCAGGACGTCGAGGTCAACTTCGACGGCATCACCTACGCCAAGGGCGCCTCGGTCCTCAAGCAGCTCGTGGCCTACGTGGGCCGCGAGCCGTTCCGCGACGGGCTGCGCGCCTACTTCGCCAAGCACGCGTGGGGCAACACCACCCTCGACGACCTCCTCACCGAGCTCGAGGCCACCTCCGGGCGCGACCTGCGCTCGTGGTCCAGGCTCTGGCTCGAGACGGCGGGCGTCGCGACGTTGCGCCCCCTCATCGAGGTCGATGACCGCGGCCTGGTCTCCTCGGCCGTCATCGAGCAGACGTGCGCGCCCGGCTTCGAGACCCTGCGCCCGCACCGCCTGGGCATCGGCCTGTACGCCGTGCGTGAGGGCGGGCTGCACCGCACCGACCTCCTCGAGGTCGACGTCGACGGGGCGCGCACCGAGGTCGCCCAGCTCGTGGGGACCGAGCAGCCCGACCTGGTCCTCGTCAACGACGACGACCTCGCCTACGCGAAGATCCGCCTCGACGAGCGCTCGCTCGCCACGGCGCTGGCGCACCCGCGCGGCTTCCCCTCCTCCCTGCAGCGGGCTCTGTTCCTCGCCTCGGCCTGGGACATGACGCGCGACGCCGAGATGCCCGCCCGCCGCTTCGTCGACCTCGTCCTGGCCACCGTCCCCGGCGAGTCCGACTCGACGCTCCTGCGCACCCTGCTCGGCCAGCTGCAGCTCGCCGTCTTCCTCTACACCGCGCCCGAGCACCGCGAGGCCACGCGCACGGCGACCCGCGAACGGATGTGGGAGGTCGCCCGGTCGGCCCAGCCCGGCAGCGACGCGCAGCTCCAGCTCGTGTCCGCCGCCGCGGCGCTGACGACGGCCGGCGACGACACGGCCCTGCTGCGCGGGCTCCTCGAGGGCACCCAGGCGCTCGACGGCCTCGTGGTCGACTTCGAGATGCGCTGGACCCTGCTCACCGCCATCGTCGCCGCCGGCGACGCCGGGGAGGACGAGGTCGACGCCGAGCGCCGCCACGAGGACACCGCCACCGCCCGCGAGCGCGCCGCCCGGGCCCTGCGCCTCACGGCCCACCGCGTCGGCCAAGGAGGCCGCGTGGGCGCAGGCGGTCGAGGGCGACGGGCTGCCCAACGCGATCGTCGCGGCCGCCGGCGCGGGGTTCACCCGCGCGGGCACGGCGCCCGAGCTGCTGCGGCCCTACGTCGAGCGCTACCACGCGATGCTCGACACGGTGCAGGCCCGCAAGGGGTCCCACGCGCTGGTGGAGACGGTGGTGCAGGTGTTCTACCCGCGCCCGCTCGTCGACCGCGAGCTCGTGGACGCCACCCAGGACTGGCTCGACGCCCACCCCGACGCGCCCACCGCGCTGCGCCGCCTCGTCGCGGAGAACCGCGACCCGATGCTGCGCGCCCTGACCGCCCAGGAGCGTGACGCCCGTGGCTGACGTCCGCACGGCCCTCGTCCCGGGACTCACCCTCGAGGGGGTCACCATCACCGTCGAGCAGGTGCAGCGGTGGCTCGTCACCGACGGGCTGCGCGTGCTCCTCACCATCGTCATGGCGGTCCTGGCCATCTGGGCCCTGCGCCGGCTCATCGACCGGGCCGTCACGACGATGACCTCGAAGTCGGCGCGCCGCCTGGCCGAGTCCGGCCGGGCTGGCCGGGTCCTGGCGACCGCGACCGGCCTGGCCACCGAGCGCCAGCGCCAGCGCGTGGAGACGGTCGGGTCCCTGCTGCGCAGCGTCGTGACGTTCACCGTCGCCGCGATGGCGGGCCTGACGGTCATGGCCCTGCTCGGCATCCCGCTGGGTCCGCTCCTCGCGTCCGCCGGCGTCGCCGGGGTGGCGATCGGCTTCGGCGCCCAGAGCCTGGTCAAGGACTTCCTCTCGGGGATCTTCATGATCCTCGAGGACCAGTACGGCGTCGGCGACGTCATCGACACCGGTGAGGCCGTCGGCACGGTGGAGGAGGTCACCCTGCGCATCACCCGGCTGCGCGACGCCGGGGGTGTCACGTGGTACGTCCGCAACGGCGAGATCATCCGGATCGGGAACAGGTCGCAGGGGTTCTCCACGGCCCTGGTCGACATGCCGGTGTCGTACGCCGAGAACGCCGAGCGCGTCATCGCCGTGATCCGCGAGGTCGCGGTGGCGATGGGCGAGGACCCCGAGTGGTCCCACCGGCTCAGCGAGGCGCCCAAGGTCCTGGGCGTCGAGTCGATCTCGGGCGCGACCATGACGATCCGCACCATCGCGCAGTGCGCCCCCGGCGAGAACCTCGCGGTGCAGCGCGAGCTGCGCTCGAGGATCAAGGACGCGCTCGACGCGGCCGGGGTGGCGGCTCCCCCGCTCGGTCCCGTCGGTGGGCCCTTCGCCGGCCAGCCCGGGGGGCACCCGTGAGCGTCTACGAGGAGGTCGGCGGCGCGCCGACGTTCCAGCGGCTCGTCCACGCCTTCTACGAGGGCGTCGCCGGCGACCCCGCCCTGCGGGCGCTGTACCCGGAGGATGACCTCGCCCCGGCCGAGCGGCGGCTGCGGATGTTCCTCGAGCAGTACTTCGGCGGACCCACCGCGTACAGCCAGGAGCGCGGCCACCCGCGCCTGCGGATGCGACACGCCCCGTACCCGGTGACCCTCGACATGCGCGACCGCTGGATGCGGCACATGCTCGCGGCGATGGACGGCCTGGACCTCTCGGAGCACCACGCCGAGCTGATGCGCGACTACTTCCTGCGGGCCGCGCACATGCTCGTCAACACCGACGAGGGCACCGCGCCCCCGGTCGGCCCGCCCCTGTCAGGCTGACGGGCGGGCGAGAGGCACGCGCGTCCATTTCGCGCAGCGCCTCCGGTTTGGAAGCATGGGCCGGGTGACGCCGACGACCCCCCACTCCGCCGTGACCGTGACCGCCCCGGACGAGGTCGTCCACCCGGCGGACTCCCCCGACGCCCCGTGGTGGCGCGACGCCGTCATCTACCAGGTGTACCCGCGCTCGTGGGCCGACGCCGACGGTGACGGCATCGGCGACCTGCCGGGCATCACGAGCCGCCTGCCCCACCTGCGCGACCTCGGGGTCGACGCGCTGTGGGTCAGCCCCTTCTACGTCTCGCCGATGAACGACGCCGGCTACGACGTCGCCGACTACCGCGACATCGACCCCCGCTTCGGCAGCCTCGACGACGCCGACGCCCTCGTCGCCCGCGCGCACGACCTCGGCATCAAGGTCCTCCTCGACCTCGTGCCCAACCACACGAGCAGCGAGCACGACTGGTTCCGCGCGGCCCTGGCCGCCGGTCCCGGCAGCCGCGAGCGCGAGCGCTACGTCTTCCGCGACGGGCGCGGCGCCAACGGCGAGGAGCCCCCCAACAACTGGCCCTCCGTGTTCGGTGGCCGCGGCTGGACGCGCGTCACCGAGGCCGACGGCACGCCGGGCCAGTGGTACCTCCACATCTTCGACACCACCCAGCCCGACCTGAACTGGGAGCTGGCGGAGGTGCGCGAGGAGTTCCTCGCCATCCTGCGCTTCTGGTGCGACCGGGGCGTCGACGGCTTCCGGGTCGACGTCGCGCACGGCCTGGTCAAGGAGGCCGGCCTGCCCGACTGGTACGGGGCCGTCGGCCTCTACGACGAGCTCGCCGAGAGGGAGGGCGCCGACGACGGGCTCGAGGACCTCGCGACGCGGCACCCCGGGCTCGTCGCCCCCGAGCCCGCCGACGACACCACGGTCCTGGACCACAACGGCACGGGTCGCGCCCCGATGTGGGACCAGGACGGCGTCCACGAGATCTACCGCGACTGGCGTGCGGTGCTGGACTCCTACGGGTCGCCCGACCGCATCCTGTGCGCCGAGGCGTGGGTCAAGCCCGAGGAGCGCCTGGCCCGGTACGTCCGGCCCGACGAGATGCACCAGGCCTTCAACTTCGACTTCCTCGAGACCCCCTGGGACGCCACCGCGCTGCGCGCCGTCATCGAGTCCTCCCTGCGCTCCAACGACGCCGTCGGGGCCCCCACGACCTGGGTGCTGTCGAACCACGACGTCGTCCGGCACGCCTCGCGCCTCGGGCTCGACCAGAGCCTGCCGCGGCCCAACGGCATCCGCGCGGACGACCCGCAGCCCGATGCCGTCCTGGGCCTGCGGCGGGCCCGCGCCGCCACCGCCCTGATGCTCGCGCTGCCCGGAGGGGCCTACCTCTACCAGGGCGAGGAGCTCGGGCTGCCGGAGCACACGACCATGCCCGCGGAGGTCCGCCAGGACCCGACCTTCCACCACACCAAGGGCCACGTCACCGGCCGCGACGGCTGCCGGGTCCCGATGCCCTGGGCCAAGGACGCACCGAGCCTGGGCTTCGGGCCCGGCGACAGCCCGTGGCTGCCCCAGCCCGACGCCTACGCCGACCTCGCCGTCGACCAGCAGGAGGGCGTCCCCGGGTCCACCCTCGAGCTCTACCGCGCGCTCCTCGCGACGCGACGCGACCTCGGCCTGGGCCGCGGGGCGCTCGCGTGGGACGCGCGGTGCTCCGACACCGTGGTCGCGCTGCGCAACACCCCGGCGGAGGGCGCCACCGTCGTCGTCGTCACCAACACCGGCGCCGAGCCGGTCGCCCTGCCCGAGGGCGAGGTCCTGCTCAGCTCCGGACCCCTCGGCGGCGAGGCGATGCTCCCCACGGACACGACGGCCTGGGTCAGGGTCACGGCGACCTGACGTGCGCGCCGCCGACTTCACCTACCTGGCCACCCCCACCCCGCACGCGCTCGCGCACCGGGGCGGGGCCGCCTTCGGCCCGAACGTGGGGGTCGAGAACACCATGGCGGCGTTCCGCCGGGCGGTCGCCATGGGCTACCGGTACCTGGAGACCGACGTCCACGCCACGCGGGACGGGCACGTCGTCGCCTTCCACGACGTCGTGCTCGACCGGGTCTCCGACGTCAGCGGGGCGGTGGCCGCCCTCCCGCTGGACACGGTGCAGGGGGCCCTGATCGGCGGGCGCGAGTCGATCCCCCTGCTCTCGGAGATGTTCGAGGAGTTCCCCGACACCTTCATCAACATCGACATCAAGGCCGACCAGGCCCTCGCGCCCACCGTCCGCGAGATCCGCCGGCATGACGCCACCGAGCGGGTGTGCATCGGGTCGTTCTCGGAGCGCCGGGTCCGGGCAGCGCGGGAGTCGCTCGGGCCGCGGGTCGCGACGGCGGCCGGCCCGGTCGGCACCGCGCTCCTGCGCTTCACCCCGGGGGTGCTGAGCCACCTGCTCCACACGCCCGCGCCGGTCCTGCAGATCCCCGTGCAGCACCGGGTCCGGGGCCGGACGCTCACCCTGGTGACACCCGGGCTCGTGCGGCGGGCCCACGCCCTGGGCAAGCACGTCCACGTGTGGTTCCACGCGTGGTCGCGCGAGGACGCCGCGGAGATGCACCGGCTGCTCGACCTCGGGGTCGACGGCATCGTCACCGACCACATCGGCGTCCTGCGCGACGTCCTCGCCGAGCGCGGCCACCCGCTGACGCCCGCCTGAGGGGCCCGGGAACCGTCACGTCCGGGGGGTCGCCCCGGGGCCGGATGGGCCGTTCGGCGCTCTTTGCTCCCCCGCGCCCCGGGGCGCGACCGGCGCGTCTAGGGTGAGCAGGATGCATGTCGTGACCGGGGTCCGCCGAGACGGGCCGCTCAGCCGGACCTACCTCGAGGTCACCCTGGCGGTCCTCGCTCTCGTCACGATCGTCGCCTTCGAGTCGATGGCCGTGTCCACCGCGATGCCCAGCGTCGCGCGCGAGCTGGACGCCGTGCGGTCCTACGGCTTCGCCTTCTCGGTGATGCTCACGGCGCAGCTGCTCGGCATCGTCCTCGCCGGGGTGTGGTCGGACCGCTCGGGTCCCCTCGCCGGCACCGTCGTGGGCCAGGCCCTCCTCGCCGGGGGCTCGGGACTGTGCGGGATGGCGACGACCTTCCCCATGTTCCTCGTGGGCCGCGCCCTCACCGGGCTCGGGGGCGGGCTGCTCGTCGTGATGCTCTACATCATCGCCGGGCGCGTGTACCCGGAGCACGTGCGCCCGCGGCTGTTCACGTACGTCTCGGCCGCGTGGGTGCTGCCCTCGCTGCTCGGTGCCCCGATCTCCGCGGGCCTGACGACGCACCTGTCGTGGCGCTGGGTGTTCTGGGGCGTCGTTCCCCCCATCCTGCTCACGATGTTCGCCATCGCCCACGCGCGACGGCGGGTCAACACCTCGGGCCTCACCGCGGCCGTGAGCAGCCGCGACCGGAACGCCCACGTCCGCGCCGCCTGGGCGGGTCTCGGCATCGCGGTCGCCGCCGGGGCCCTGCAGTACGGGACCCACCACCTGCGCCTGGAGTGGTCGGTGAAGACGGTCGTGGCCATCGCCGGCCTCGTCGGCGTCGTCGCCGTGGCCCCGATGCTCGTGCCCGCCGGCACGTGGGTCATGCGCCGCGGGATCCCCAGCGTCATGCTCGCGCGGGCCCTGTACACCGGTTCGTTCTACGCCGGCGTCACCTACGTCCCCCTCTTCCTCGTGGGCCAGCGCGGCACGAGCCTGCAGACCGCCGGGCTCGCCCTCGCGGTCGGCGCGATCGGCTGGGCGGGCGGCGCCTGGTACCAGGGCCACGACGCCCTGCACCTGCCCCGGTACCGGCTCGTCGAGCTGGGGGGCGTCCTCCTCGCGTCCGGGCTCGCCGTCGTGGGCGCCGTGTCGGCCCTGCACCTCCCCTGGCCGCTCGCACCCCTCGGGCTCGTCCTCATGGGGCTGGCGATGGGCCTGGGCGTCACGACGACGACGGTCCTGGCCCTGGAGCTGAGCCCCATGGAGGACCACGGGACCGCCTCGTCCTCCCTCCAGCTGGCCGACGTCCTCGGCAGCGTCATCGGCATCGCGGCGGCCACCGCG
The DNA here is from genome assembly GCA_963795035.1 of uncultured Actinomycetota bacterium. Taxonomy (GTDB): domain Bacteria; phylum Actinomycetota; class Actinomycetes; order Actinomycetales; family Dermatophilaceae; genus Oryzobacter. The sequence goes on from CAWCFZ010000001.1 coordinate 264,055, forward strand.
GTGTTCGCGGCCCTGCACGTGCCCGAGCAGGACGACGGCCTCTTCGGGGCGATCTTCGTCGGGCTCGCGCTCATCGCCGCCGTGGGGATCCCGGCAGGTCAGCGCATCAGGACGTGACCGCCGGGGGCGGTGAGCCGGGTCCAGCGGTTCGACCGCAGCACCCGCACCACGGCTCCGGGCTCGAGGAAGCCCAGCGCGTAGGCGGCGAAGGCGCCTCCCGCGCGGACCGGCACGTCGGTGGGTCCCACCGAGCCGCCGGCCAGGAGGTCCGGATGGGGGCCGCTGGCGTCCCGCACGTCGCGGGCCCAGACCCGGTCACGCACGAGCCCCGCCGCCGCGCCGCGCTCCCGTACGGCGTCGGTGACCTCGGCCAGGCCCGCGCGCGCGACCTCGGCGAGCAGGTCGCCGGGCAGGTCGCCGAGCGGCTCCCAGGGGCCGCGCGGGGGGGTCACCGCGGCCCAGGCGGCCAGCGCCCGGGTCGGCGGCACCGGGAGGTCGCAGCCACCGGCGCCGGGGCGCGCGGTGCGGTCGGTGACGGCACCGAGCGGGACGACGGCGTCGAGGTCCGCGGGCTCGGCCAGGGCGAAGGTCCGCAGGCCGAGCACGGTGCCCTCGGCGAGGATCCCCGAGCCGGGGAGGACCCCGACCCAGGCCGCGAGGACGTCTCCCGAGGCCTGCAGGCGCATCGCGCCGTCGGCCTCGAGCGCGCGGGCCCGGGCGGCGAAGCGCCCGAGGTCGTCCAGGGCTGCGGCGTCGACGAGACGCAGGAGGTCGGTCACCGGCCGGCCCAGCGGAAGCGCACGGGGTCGCCGCGGTGGGCGGAGAGGGCGGCGCGGTCGTGCGGGGTGAGCCGCCGCGGACGGGCCGTCGCGAAGTCGTAGTAGGCCAGGCCGGTCTCGGCGTAGGCATAGACCTTCTCCCCCACGTCGTGCGGGTCGCGCACGACGTAGCCGAGGTCGAAGCCCGCACCGTGGACCTGCGTCACCCACATCTCGACCTCGACCGGCGCGGGACGGTAGGTGAGCGGCGCCCGGTACTCGATGGCGTGGCGGGTCACGACGATGCCCTCGTCGAGCATCGACACGCGGTCGACGAACCACTCCCGGATGCCGACGACGCGGGCGTCCTCGAGCAGCCGCAGGAACTGCACGTTGTTGACGTGGCCGTAGGCGTCCATGTCGGACCACCGGAGCGGAACCTGGACGCGGTAGGGCTGGGACTTCTCGGACATGGGGCCATCCTCCCAGCCGCGGGCCGGGCCTAGGGTGGTCGGGTGCCGCTGCAGCCCTCGACGACCCGCCACCTCGACCACGTCCTCTCCAGTGCCCAGCGTGAGGGGCGGATGCCCTCGGTGGCCGCCGGCCTCGTCCGGGGCGGGTCCCTCGTGTGGTCCGGGGCGGTGGGCACCGTCGACGGCCGCGGTGAGGGCCGCCCCGCGGACGAGGACACCCAGTACCGGATGGGCTCGATCACCAAGACCTTCGTCGCGGTCGCGGTCCTGCGGCTGCGCGACGCCGGGCGCCTCGACCTCGCCGACCGCTTCGGGGCCCACGTCCCGGGGTCGTCGTTCGACGACGTCACCATCGAGCAGCTGCTCACCCACGCCGCCGGCGTGCAGGCCGAGTCGCAGGGCCCGTGGTGGGAGAGGGCCCCCGGTGGCTCGTGGGACGACCTCGTGGGTTCCGGTGTCGGACAGCGGTTCCGCGCGGGTCGCCGCTTCCACTACAGCAACGTCGGGTACGGCGCGCTCGGCCGGCTGCTGGAGGTGCACCACGGTGCGGGCTGGTTCGACGTCGTGCGCGGCGAGCTGCTCGAGCCGCTCGGGATGACGCGCACCACGACCCGCCCCGCCGGGCCGGCGGCCCAGGGCCTGGCCGTGCACCCCTTCGCCGACGTGCTGCTCCCCGAGCCCGAGCACGACGCGGGGGCGATGGCGCCTGCCGGCCAGCTGTGGACGACGGTCACCGACCTCGCCCGGTGGGCCACGTTCCTGGGGGGCGAGACCGACGGCCTGCTGTCGGAGCAGACCCTGGCCGAGATGGTCGAGCCGCACCACGTCGTCGACGAGCCCGGCAAGGCGTGGACCGGCGCCCACGGGCTCGGCTGGCAGGTGTGGAACGTCGACGGGGTCCGCTCGGCCGGGCACGGCGGGTCGATGCCGGGCTTCATCGCCGGCCTGCGCGTGGGGCTCGGCGAGCCGGGGAGCGGCGACGGGGTCGTCGTGCTGACCAACACCACGGCCACGCCCGCGATGCGCACGCTCGTCGGCGACCTCCTCGACGGGCTGGGCGAGCGCGAGCCGGCCACTCCGCAGCCGTGGTCGGCCTCGGGGGACCCCGCCCTCCTCGAGCTCGTGGGGCCGTGGCACTGGGGACCGTCGGTCGACACGGCCCGGGCGGTCGGGGAACACCTCGTCCTCGGCGAGCCGGGGACCGGCCGGGGGTCGCGGTTCAGGCGGGTCGGCGAGGACCTGTGGGAGGGCCTGGACGGCTACCACTCGGGCGAGCCGCTGCGGGTGGTCCGGCGGGCCGACGGGAACGTCTCGCACCTCGACCTCGCCTCGTTCCGCTTCACCCGCACGCCGTACGACCCCGAGGCCGACGTGCCGGGTGGCGTCGACGACCTCGGCTGGCGCTGAGCACTGCGGCGGAGCACGCGGGCCCCGGGACGCGGTTCGCGTCCCGGTGTCACAGCTCCAGGCGCATCACCACCCGTCGCAGGGTGGGCCGGGAGACCTCGGTGAACCCGGCCTGGGCGAACAGGGCCGGGAGGCCGACGTGGAGCTCCTGGCTGATGACCGACGTCGCGGTGATGGGGTACGCCTCGAGCACCCGGGCGCCGTGGTCGCGTGCGAAGGGGGCCGCGGCGGCGACGAGCGCTCGCGCCACGCCCCTGCGGCGGTACCCGGCCCGGGTGAGCAGGCACGACACGACCCAGACGAAGCCGTCCGCGCGGTCCTCGTCACGCCCCTCCCAGGGCACACGCTGGTTGCGGACCAGGCCGACGAGGTCCGGACGCGGCCCCACCGCGCACCACCCGGCGGGCTCCGGCCCGAGGAAGGCGACCAGCCCCGAGGTGGTGGGGGATCCCGGGTCCCCGACCCCGGCCTGGTCGAGCTGACGTGCCCGACGCTCCTCGACGGGGAAGCGCCCGAACGCCTCGCCCCGGGCCAGTCGGTATCGCTGGCACCGGCAGCTCGCGCCGGCACCGCGCGTGCCGAACACCGCGTCGAGCTGCTCGGCCGTCACCTCGCGTGCCGGCCGCACCGTCACCGTCGTCCCCTCCATGGCCCGATGCTGCCGCACTCCACCGACACGGCGCGCCGGACACGGCGCCCCGTGGCGTCAGCGGGGCGCGACGGCGCCCTGTGGACGACGGGTCGGTGGGTGTCGGGCGGTCCGCATAGGTTGGACGCACCATGACCGAGACCACCGCCGTCAGCACCACTCCCGTCGACCCCGCGCTCGCCGAGCACGCGACCACGACGCTGCGGCGCCTCGTGGGGCGCGACGACGCGCGGTTCCGCGACGGCCAGCTCGAGGCGGTCAGCGCCCTCGTCGCCGACCGCAGCCGGGTCCTGGTCGTCCAGCGCACCGGCTGGGGGAAGTCGGCCGTGTACTTCGTGGCCACGGCGCTGCGCCGGGCCGAGGGGGCCGGGCCCACCGTCATCATCAGCCCGCTCCTCGCCCTGATGCGCGACCAGGTGGCTGCCGCCGCGCGGGCGGGGATCCGCGCGGTGACGATGAACTCGGCGAACGCCCAGGACTGGGACGAGGTGCGCGCCGCCCTCGCCGACGACACCGTCGACGTCCTCCTCGTCAGCCCCGAGCGGCTGAACAACCCCCGCTTCCGCGACGAACAGCTCCCCGACCTCGCCCGGCGCTGCGGCCTCCTCGTCGTCGACGAGGCGCACTGCGTCAGCGACTGGGGGCACGACTTCCGGCCCGACTACCGCCGCATCCGCGACCTCCTCGCCGGCCTGCCCGCCGACACCCCGGTCCTCGCCACGACCGCCACGGCCAACGCGCGCGTCGTCACCGACGTCGTGGAGCAGCTGGAGGTCGGAGGGCGCCGCGTGCTCACCGTGCGCGGCGGCCTGGCCCGCGACTCGCTGCGCCTGGGCGTGCTGCGCTCGATGTCGCCCGAGCAGCGTCTCGGCTGGCTCGTCGCGCACCTCGCCGACCTCCCCGGCAGCGGCATCGTCTACACGCTGACCGTGGCGGGGGCGGAGGACGTCGCGGCGGCCCTCGCGGACGCCGGCCACGAGGTCGTCTCCTACACCGGCCGCACCGACGCCGCCGACCGCGAGCGCCTCGAGGCGCGCCTGCGGGCCAACGAGGTCAAGGCGCTCGTCGCGACGTCGGCGCTCGGGATGGGGTTCGACAAGCCCGACCTCGGGTTCGTCGTCCACCTCGGGGCGCCCAGCTCCCCCGTCGCGTACTACCAGCAGGTGGGCCGCGCCGGCCGCGCCACCGAGCGGGCCGACGTCCTGCTGCTGCCCGGGCCGGAGGACCGCGACATCTGGCAGTACTTCGCCTCGGTCTCGATGCCGCGCGAGGAGCAGGCCGACGCGGTCCTGCGCGCGCTCGCCGAGGCGGGCCGACCGCTGTCGACGGCCGCGCTCGAGACCGCGGTCGACGTCCGCCGCACCCGGCTCGAGCTGCTCCTCAAGGTCCTCGACGTCGACGGGGCGGTCCGGCGGGTCTCCGGCGGGTGGGCGTCCACCGGCGTCCCGTGGACCTATGACGCCGAGCGCTACGGGCGGGTCGCCGAGGCACGGCAGGTCGAGCAGCAGCTCATGGTCGACTACGAGCGCACCGACGCCTGCCGGATGGCCTTCCTCCAGGAGACGCTCGACGACCCCTCGGCCGTGCCGTGCGGCCGGTGCGACGGGTGCGCAGGTCCCTGGTACCCCACCGAGGTCCCGGACGGTGTCGTCGGTGCGGCTCGCGAGCGGCTGGCCCGCGCCGGGCTCGACCTCGAGCCGCGGGCCCAGTGGCCCACCGGCATGGACCGGCTCGGGGTGCCGGTCAAGGGCAGGATCGCGCCGGACGAGTCGCTGCTCGCCGGGCGGGCGCTCGCGCGCCTGTCCGACCTCGGCTGGGGCCAGCGGCTGCGCGAGCTCCTGCGCGCCGACGCCCCCGTCCCACCCGACCTGCTGCGCGCGTGCGTCCCGGTCCTCGCCGGGTGGGGCTGGGCCCAGCGCCCGGTCGGCGTGGTCGCGATGCCGTCGCGCAGCCACCCGCAGCTCGTCGGCTCCCTCGCGGCCGGGCTCGCCGAGATCGGGCGCCTGCCGCTGCTCGGCACCCTCGCCCTCGACCACGGCGGGCCCACGGGTGAGGCGGGGGGCAACAGCGCGTTCCGCCTCGCCGGAGTCTGGGAGCGCGTCGTCGTCGGTCCCGACCTCGCCGCCGTCCTGCCCGACCTCGCCGGCCCCGTCCTGCTCGTCGACGACCTCGTCTCCTCCCGCTGGACCCTCACCGTCGCGGGGCGCGCGCTGCGCCTGGCCGGTGCCCCGGGCGTGCTCCCGCTGGCCCTGGCCGTCGACGGCTGAGGCCGGCCCCGACCTCAGGGTGAGGGGCGCTCGACCCGGACCGTGAGCATCGGCAGGAAGAGCTGGACGACCGGTCCGATGAGCACGGCGTAGAGCACCGTGCCGACCCCGACGATGCCACCGAGCAACCAGCCGAGGATGACCACCGTCACCTCGATCCCGGTGCGCACCAGCCGGATCGAGCCTCCCGTGCGGCGGGACAGGCCGGTCATCAGGCCGTCGCGCGGCCCCGGGCCGAGCTGGCTGCCGATGTACAGCGCCCCGGCGATCCCGTTGCCGAGGATGGCCACCAGCATGACGAGCACCCGCCACCCCAGCCCCTGGATGTCCGGCACGACGGCGAGCGTGGCGTCGATGGCCAGGCCGATGACGATGGCGTTCGCGAGGGTTCCCAGCCCCGGCCACTGCCGCAGCGGCACCCAGAGGAGCAGCACGACGAACGAGACGACGATCGACATCAGGCCGTACGACATCGGGACGTGCTGGATGAGGCCGTACTGCAGGACGCCCCAGGGCTCGAGCCCGAGGTTCGCGCGCAGCAGCAGGGCCATGGAGAACCCGAACAGCAGGAGCCCGACGAGCAGCTGGGTGATGCGGCGGCCGAGCCGGCCGGCGCGCAGCTGCTCGATGGGGTTCATCGGCACGAGCTCGACGCGGCGGGCGACACCGCGGCGCAGCGCCTGGATCGGGGTCATGGGCCCATGGTGCCGCGAAAGTGGCCTTCACTTCCATGGCCAATCCTGACAGAGTGGCCACCATGGCGACCCCCACCGTCTCCGCGGCTCGCACGGCGCGTCTCGTCGGCACGCTCGTCCCCGACCGGCCCGCGTACCGGGCCCTGGCCGACGCCCTGCGGCACGCCGTCGCCGACGGCCGGATCGCGGTGGGCACCCGGCTCCCCAGCGAGCGGGAGCTCACCGGCGCCCTCGACGTCAGCCGCACCACCGTGACGCGCGCCTACGAGGTGCTGCGCCAGGGTGGCTACCTCCTCTCCCGCCGCGGATCGGGGTCGGTGGCCACCCTGCCCGCGGCGAGCCGCCAGCGAGGGACCGGCTCGCTCTTCCCCGCGGACCCGGCCGAGGGCGTCATCGACCTCACCTGCGCCGCGACGCGGGCGCCGGCCGGCGTCATCGAGGCGTACGAGCGCGCCGTCACCCGCCTGCCCGAGTTCCTCCGCGGCGCCGGGTACCTCACCCTCGGGGTCCCCGAGCTGCGCGAGGTCATCGCCGACCGGTACACGGCGCGCGGCCTGCCCACCGACCCGGACGAGGTCCTCGTCACCTCGGGCGCGGTCGCCGGGCTCGGCGTCGTCCTGCGCGCGGTCCTGGGCCGCGGGGACCGCGTCGTCATCGAGAACCCCACCTACCCGAACACCGTCGACACGCTCCGGCGTGGCGGCGCCCGCCTCGTCCCGCTGGCGATGGACCCCGACGGCTGGGACGTCCCCGAGGCCGCCCGCACGGTGCGAGCCGCGGGGGCCGCGCTCGCCGTGCTCATCCCCGACTTCCACAACCCGACCGGGGCCCTGCTCGCCGAGGACGACCGCGCCGTCCTCGCGCGGGCGCTGCGCGCCGCCGGAACCGTCCCCGTCGTCGACGAGACGATCGCGGAGGTCTCGCTCGACCACGTCGGCCCGCTGCCCCGGCCGTTCGCGGCCCACGACACCCGCACCATCAGCGTGGGGAGCTCGTCGAAGTCGCACTGGGGTGGGCTGCGGACCGGGTGGGTCCGCGCCCCCCGCGCCGCGCTCCCCGCCCTCGTGGAGGCCCGGGTCACCACCGACCTCGGGGCGCCGGTCCTCGAGCAGCTCGTCCTCCTCGAGCTGATGACGACGAGCCCCGGACTCACCGCGGAGCGCCGCCAGGACCTGCGTGCCTCCCGGGACGCCCTCGTCACCGGCCTGCGCCGCCACCTGCCCGGGCTGGGGTTCAGCGTCCCGACCGGCGGGCTGTCGCTGTGGTGCGAGCTGCCGGACGGGGTCGACGCCACCGCCGTCGCGGTCGCGGCCGAGGACGAGGGCCTGCTCGTCGCCTCCGGTCCGCGGTTCTCCGTCGCGGGGGGCCTGGACCGGTGGGTCCGGCTCCCGTACGTCCTGGACCCCGCGACGATGACGTCGGCCGCCGAGCGGCTGGCCCGGGCGGTCGGCACGGTGGCGTCCGGCAGCACCCGACCGGTGCCGGCCGGCCGGCGCGCAGCGGGACGCCCGTCGCGGCCCCTCGTCGCCTGACTACTGTGGCGACGTGACAGACCAGCCCGCACCCCTGCTCGACCTCCTCGCCACGCTCGACCTCGAGGAGCTCGGCTCGGCGCGGGTCAGCGTCCAGCCGCTCTCGACCGCAGGGGCACTGGCGGGCGACTCGCCGCTCCGCCTGCCCGAGACCTTCGCCGAGGACGTCACCCTCTTTCGCGGGCAGAGCCAGAAGCAGCCGCACGGGCGGGTGTTCGGCGGCCAGGTCCTCGCCCAGGGCGTCGTCGCCTCCGGGCGCACCGTGCGGGCGGTGCCGGGCCAGGACGACCGACGCCTGCACTCCCTCCACGCGTACTTCATGCGTCCCGGCGACGACACCCAGCCGATCACGTTCAGCGTCGAGCGGATGAGGGACGGCCGCTCGTTCTCGACCCGGCGCGTCCACGCCATCCAGCACGGCAAGCCGATCCTGTCGATGAGCTGCTCGTTCCAGGTGCCCGACGGCGGCCTGGACCACCAGGACCCCTCGCCGGGCGCGCCCGACCCGACGAGCGTCCCGTCGCTCGCCGACGTCTTCGCCGGCGTCGACCACCCGGCGGCCCGCCACCTGGCCGAGGGGCGCGCCATCGACCAGCGCCACGTCGAGGGCCACCTCTTCGTGGCCCCCGCCACCGACCAGGTCGCCGACCAGCGGGTCTGGATGCGGGCCACGGGCACGCTCCCCGACGACCCGCTCGTCCACGACGCGGTGCTCGCCTACGCGTCGGACTACTCGCTGCTCGAGGGGGTCCTGCGGCGCCACGGCCGCACCTGGACCGCCCCAGGCCTGCGCGTGGCGAGCCTGGACCACGCGATGTGGTTCCACCGCCCGGCGCGCGCCGACGAGTGGGTCCTGTACGCCCAGCACTCGCCCTCGGCGCAGGGCGGGCGCGGCCTGGGCATCGGGCGGATGTTCACCAGCGACGGGACGCTCATCGCGACCGTCGCCCAGGAGGGCATGGTCCGCCTGCCCGAGGGCTGAGGGACCCGCTTTCAGGACAGCGCGACGACCGCGACGGCGTCCTTCGGGAGCCGGACGCCGTTCTCGCCGACCGAGGTCCGCTCGAGGTCCCACGCGAGGAGGAGCGCGCCACCGCCCTCGAGGGGCACCTCCCGCTCGGCATCGGAGAGGTTCGCGACGACGGCGTAGGGCGCCCGTCCCTCGGGGCGGTGCTCCATGACGACCCAGCGGTCGTCGTCATCGGCGCGGACCTCGACGTCGGCGAGCCGGGTGGGTTCGTCGCCGAGGACGACTCGGCGCAGCGCGGTGCACGCGCGGTACCAGCGCAGGACCCTCGCGTGCGGCTCGGCGTCGGCCTCGTCCCAGCGCAGCACCGAGCGGTCGCGGGTGGCCGGGTCCTGCGGGTCGGGGACCTCGTCGCCCGTCCAGCCGTGGGTGCCGAACTCGGCCCGGCGGCCGTCGCGCACGGCCTCGGCGAGCCAGTCCTCCTCGAAGCTGGTGAAGAACTGCCACGGGGTGGACGCGGCCCACTCCTCCCCCATGAACACCATGGGGGTCGTGGGGGCGAGGAGGTACAGGGCGGCCCCGGCGGCCTGACGCCCTGATGGCACGACGGCGGAGATGCGGTCGCCCTTCGCCCGGTTCCCGACCTGGTCGTGCGTCTGGAGGTACCCCAGGAGGCGGCGGGCGTCGAGCCGCTCACGGTCCACGGGTGAGCCCCACTCCCGGTTGCGGAAGCTGCTGTGGCCGCCGTCGTGGAGGAAGCCCCGGGTCAGGGCCTTCGCGAGCACGCCCAGCGGTCCCGCCTCGTCCCGCCCGGGTCCGCCGGCGAAGTCGGCGTAGTACCCCTGGGTCTCGCCGGTGAGCGCGACGTGCAGGGCGTGGTGGACGTCGTCGTCCCACTGTGCCGTCATCCCCCGCCCGCCCTTGCGCGGTGGGCGCCACCATCATCGTGTCGTTGAGGTCGCTCTCGGCGACGAGGTCGAGGGGTCGGCCGAGCTCGGCCGACAGGTCGGCGACGGCGTCGGAGAGCTCGGCGAGGTAGTGCCGAGCGGAGGAGTCCTTGAGCTCGTGGACGGCGTCGAGGCGCAGGGCGTCGACGTGGAAGTCGCGGAACCAGCGCAGGACGCTGTCGACGAGGAAGCCGCGCACCTGCTCGGCGCCGGCGTCGTCGAGGTTGACCGCCGCGCCCCAGGGGGTGTGGTGCCCCTGGGTGAAGTACGGGCCGAAGCGCGACAGGTAGTTGCCGCTGGCGCCCAGGTGGTTGTGGACGACGTCGAGGGCGACGCCCAGCCCGCGCTCGTGGCAGGCGTCGACGAAGCGGTGCAGGGCCTGCGGTCCGCCGTAGCCGTCGTGCACCGCGTAGAGGTCGACCCCGTCGTAGCCCCAGCCCCACCGGCCCGGGAAGGCGGCGAGCGGCATCAGCTCGACGACGTCGACGCCGAGATCGAGGAGGTGGTCGAGGTGTCCGAGGGCGGCGTCGAGGGTGCCCTCCTCGGTGAAGGTGCCCACGTGCAGCTCGTAGACCACCGACCCGAGGACACCGTGCCCGTCGCGCGGCCCGCGCCAGCCCTCGTCGGTCCAGGCGAACCGCGAGGGGTCGACGGCTCGGCTCGGGCCGTGGACACCGTGCGGCTGCCAGGCGCTGCGGGGGTCGGGCAGGGCGGGCTCCGCGCCGTCGAGGACGAAGGCGTAGTCGAGGGTGCCCCCGGCGAGGTCGAGGTCGGCCGCGGGCTCCCAGCGCCACCACCCGTCGTCGACCGACGTCATCGTCTCCCTGGTGGGCGTGGCCGTCCCGGGGACGAGGGTCCACTCCAGGTCGACGCTCTCCGCCAGGGGGGCCCAGACCTCGATCGGCGCGTGCCCGGCACCCGGGCGGGACACCGCGTGCACCTCGGTCACGAGGCCACCAGCAGCGCGACGGGGCGGTCGGCGAGGAGGTCGGCGAGCCGCACCCCCGAGCCGTCCGAGGCGACGTCGCGCTCGGACAGGACGTCGCGCCAGGTACCGGCCGGGACGGCAACGGTCGCGTCGCCGAACCCGCCCGCCGCCGCGAGGATCCCGGCGGCGCGCGTCACGACGGTGACCGCACGCGGCCCCGCGTCGTCACCGCGGACGAAGGCCAGGGCGTGCCCGGACGTCGTCTCCAGCCCCTCGTACGTCGTGGACTCCCCGACGAAGGCCTCGGGGTGCTCACGGCGCACGTGCAGCGCCCGCGCGGTCACGCGCAGCTTCTCGTCGTCGAGGTCGAAGCGCCGGCTCGCCCGTCGAGGACGCGCTCGAGGCGCTCGGCGCGCTCGGTCCAGTCGACGGGGCGCCGGTTGTCGGGGTCGACGAGGGAGAGCGCCACGAGCTCGCAGCCCTGGTAGACGTCGGGCACGCCGGGCATCGTCAGCTGGAGGAGCTTCTGGGCGAGGACCGCCGCGCGCACGCTGGGCTCGTGGGCGACCATCCAGGCGTCGAGGTGCTTCTGGATCGCGGTGTCGTGCACCAGGTTCCGTGCGTAGGCGACGACGGCGTCCTCGTACTCGGCGTCGCCGTCGACCCAGGCCGTGTGGACCTTGGCCTCACGAACCGCCTTGAGGAGGTACTCCTCGAGGCGCGCGCCGGTCATCGGCCAGGTCCCCACGAGCGGTCTGCCACAGGAGGTACTCGGTGGGGTCGTCGACGAGGTCGGACCGGTGGCCGGTGGCGAGCTCACGCGCGGTCGCGAGCCAGGTCGCCCAGCCCTCCCCGTCCTCGGCGAGCGACATCAGGCGGGTGCGGACGTCCTCGGAGCGCTTGGTGTCGTGGGTGGTCAGGGTCGTCATCGCGGTGGGCCACGTCGCGACCTGCTCGGCGCACCAGGCGTGGAAGTCCTCGACCTCGATCGAGGCGTGGTCGGGGTGTCCCCCCACCTCGTTGGCGCCGGCCAGGCGGAACCAGCGGTAGTACGCGGTGTCCTCGATGCCCTTGGCCATGACGGGCCCGCACGTCTGCTGGAAGCGCACGCGGAACTCGTCGGCGACGGGTCGGGTGTCGAGCCGGGCGTCGGGGACCTCCCGGTCGAGGACGAGGGCGACCATCGTCGCGAGCGCGTCGTGGTCACTGGGGGCGAGCAGGCCCTGCGCGCGCTCGGCCGCCCCCTCGACGACACCGGCCTGCTCGGGGTCGACACCGCGGCCGGGGACGACGTAGGCGCGGTACCGGTCCATCGACACGAGCAGCGCCTCGAGGGCGCGCCGCAGGGCCGGGTGGTCGGCGTCGCCGAGGACGCGCCGCACCAGCCGCATCAGCCGGTCGACCTCCGCCGCCTGGACGTCGTCGACGACGAGCCGCTTGGACTCGGTGACGACCTCGGTGAGCGAGACGCGGTCCGGAGCCACCCGCGCCCACAGGCGGTCCAGGGCCGGCAGCCCCACCGTGGACGTGAGCACCTGCTGGACCCGCAGGAGCGCGTCGTAGCCCGTGGTCCCGGCACAGCGCCACGAGTCGGGCAGCCGCTCCTCGCCCTCGAGGATCTTCTCGGCGACGACCCAGGCGTCGCCCGTCGCGTCGGCGAGCCGCTCGAGGTAGCCGCCCGGGTCGGCGAGACCGTCGGGGTGGTCGATCCGGAAGCCGTCGATCGCCCCGTGACCGTGCAGGGCGAGCAGCAGCGCGTGGGTCGCCATGAACACGACCGGGTCCTCGACCCGCACGGCGACGAGCGAGGTGACGTCGAAGAAGCGGCGGTAGTTCAAGGCGTCGCCCGCCTCGCGCCAGCTGGAGAGCCGGTAGGCCTGCGCCTCGACGAGCTCGGCGAGCGGCAGCTCCTCGGTGCCGGGCGCCACGGGGAACTCGTGGTCGTAGTAGCGCAGCACGTGGTCGACCCCGGTGGGACCGCCGTCGGTGGCGAGCACGAGCTCGCCGTCCCGCACCGCCTGCTCCAGCGTGCCCCCGAGCACGGGCATGAGGATGCGGTCGTCCTCCGCCACCCAGTCGACGTCGAACCAGCCCGCGTGGGGGCTGCGCCGGCCGTCACGCAGCAGCGACCAGAACGGGGCGTTGAGGTGTGCGGGCTCGGGCACCGTCATGTGGTTGGGCACGACGTCGACGACGATGCCGAGCCCGTGCTCGCGGCAGGCGGCGACGAGGCGGTCGAAGGCCTCCTGGCCCCCGGCCTCCTCGCTGATCCGGGTGTGGTCCAGGACGTCGTAGCCGTGCGCCGAGCCCGGGGCCGCCTGGAGGATCGGCGAGAGGTAGACGTGCGACACCCCGAGCGCGGCGAGGTAGCCGACGTGCTCGGCCGCGGCGTCGAAGCCGAAGCCCGCGTGGACCTGGAGCCGGTACGTCGACGTCGGGACGACGCGTCCCGGGTCGGGACGGTGGACGGTCGCCATCGTCACGGCCGGGTCGTGGTGGAGGCTCCGGCCGGGACGGTGGGCGCCTCGCGCTGGTCGCGCAGGACGATGACGGAGCGGGCCCGCACGAGCAGCTCGTCACCGGACGCGTGCCACGCCGGGTCGACCACGGTGGCGGCGGTGTCGATCTCGGCGACCCACTTCTCCCCGAACTCCTGGCCCGGCAGGCGGAAGGTGTGGTCCTCGTGGTCGGCGTTGAACAGCACGAGGAAGTCGTCGTCCTCGACGCGGCGGCCCCGGGTGTCCGGTGAGGGGATGGCGCCCCCGTTGAGGAAGACCATGACGCGCTTGGCCTCGCCGTCGTCCCAGGCGTCCTCCCCCATCGGCTCGCCGGAGGGCTGGAGCCAGGCGATGTCGCCCATGTCGGACTGGCCGCCGTGGTCGGCGCTTCCGGCGAAGAACCGACGGCGGCGGAAGACCGCGTGGTTGGCCCGCAGGGCCGTCAGGGCCGAGGTGAAGGCGTAGAGCTCCCTCTGGTCCTCGTCGAGGTCCCAGTCGACCCACGACAGCTCGTTGTCCTGGCAGTAGACGTTGTTGTTGCCCTGCTGGGTGCGGCCGATCTCGTCGCCGTGCGCGATCATCGGCACCCCCTGGCTGAGCAGGAGCGTGGTGAGGAAGTTGCGCTGCTGGCGCAGGCGCAGGGCCTTGACCTCGGGGTCGTCCGTGGGGCCCTCCTCGCCGCAGTTCCACGAGCGGTTGTGGCTCTCGCCGTCACGGCCGTCCTCGCCGTTGGCCTCGTTGCGCTTGTCGTTGTACGACACGAGGTCGCGCAGCGTGAAGCCGTCGTGGGCCGTGACGAAGTTGATCGAGGCGATCGGCTTGCGGCCGCTGTGCTCGTAGAGGTCGCTCGAGCCGGTGATGCGCGAGGCGAACTCGGCCAGCGTCCTGGGCTCGCCGCGCCAGAAGTCGCGCACGGTGTCGCGGTACTTGCCGTTCCACTCGGTCCACAGGGGCGGGAAGTTGCCCACCTGGTAGCCGCCGTCTCCGACGTCCCACGGCTCGGCGATGAGCTTGACCTGCGAGATGACCGGGTCCTGCTGGATGAGGTCGAAGAAGGCCGACAGCTTGTCGACCTCGTGGAACTGACGGGCCAGGGTGGCGGCGAGGTCGAAGCGGAAGCCGTCGACGTGCATCTCGGTGACCCAGTAGCGCAGCGAGTCCATGATGAGCTGCAGCACGTGCGGGTGGCGCATGAGCAGGCTGTTGCCCGTGCCGGTCGTGTCGTAGTAGTGCTCCTTGCGGTCGTCGACGAGGCGGTAGTAGGCCGCGTTGTCGATGCCCTTGAAGCACAGGGTGGGGCCGAACTCGTTGCCCTCGGCAGTGTGGTTGTAGACGACGTCGAGGATGACCTCGATGTGCGCCTCGTGCAGCGCCTTGACCATCGCCTTGAACTCGGTGACCTGCTCGCCGCCGCGGCCGCGGGCATAGCCGTTGTGCGGCGCGAGGAAGCCGATGGTGTTGTAGCCCCAGTAGTTGGTCAGGCCCCGGTCCTGCAGGGAGGTGTCATCGACGAACTGGTGCACCGGCATCAGCTCGATGGCCGTGATGCCGAGCGCCGTCAGGTGGTCGATGATCGCCGGGTGGGCGATGCCCGCGTAGGTGCCGCGGATCTCCTCGGGCACCTCGGGGTGGGTCATCGTCAGGCCCTTGACGTGCGCCTCGTAGATGACGGTGTCGTGGTACTCGCGGCGCGGCGGGCGGTCGTGGCCCCAGTCGAAGTACGGGTTGATGACCACCGAGAGCATCGTCTTGCCCAGGCTGTCGTCGGTGTTGCGCTTCTTCGGGTTCTTGAAGTCGTAGGAGAACAGCGCCTGGTCGTTGCTCACCTGCCCCTCGATCGCCTTGGCGTAGGGGTCGAGGAGGAGCTTGCTCGGGTCGCAGCGGTGGCCGTGCTCGGGCTCGTAGGGCCCGTGGACCCGGAAGCCGTAGCGCTGCCCGGGCTGCAGGCCCGGGACGTAGGCGTGCCAGACGAACCCGTCGACCTCGGGGAGGTCGACCCGCGTCTCGGTGCCGTCGTCGTCGAGCAGGCAGAGCTCCACCCGCTCGGCCACCTCGCTGAACAGGGCGAAGTTCACGCCGCTGCCGTCGTACGTGGCGCCCAAGGGGTACGCCGTTCCGGGCCAGATCTCCACTGGTTGCCTTCCGTCCGTGGTCCATCGCAGACCAGCGCCGGTGCTGGGCCCGCGCACGGGCCGACACACCGGCCCGCTGCAGTGCAGGTCAACCTACCGTCGGCACGCGATCCGGAGAAAACGACCCCCACGCGATGGGCGCCGGGGTTCGACAGCGGCCCGCGGCGCCCTGCGGGAACCGGCTCGTCGGGTCGGCTCCAGCGGCGGCGGGCGACCCCCGTGGGCGGGACGGCGGGTCGCGCGTCAGGCCGCGAGCTCACGGCGCGACCCGGGCACCGTGAGGTGCGTCCGGCCCGTGGGGGAGGTCCAGTGGCAGGTGCCGTCGGGCTCCATCCGCACGCTCCAGCCGGCGTGGTGCTTGAACCCGTGGTGCCCGGCGCACAAAGACTGCAGGTTCTCCTCGACGCTCTCCCCCGCCGGGAACGGGGCCACGTGGTCGAGCTGGCACCGGGCTGCCGGGACCGAGCACCCCGGGAACCGGCAGTGCAGGTCGCGGGCGCGCACCCTCGCGGCCAGGGCCGCGCCGGGCCGGTAGGTGCGGCGGCGGGCGGTCGCTCCGTTCGCGGTGCCGGGGTCGCTGCCGGACACCCGGACCCTGGTGTCGGGGTCCTGAAGGATCGCGACGACCTGCGCGGGCAGCAGGCCCGAGGTGCCCCTCACCTCGACGATGCCGTCGACGAACCACACCCTGCTCTCGCCCCGTGCGCCCGCCCGTCCGGCCGGCGGTGGCAGTGGTGGGGGCGGCGACGGCGGCGTCAGGGAGAGGAACGGGTTCCCCGTCCGCTCGAGGTGACCGCCGAGCGCCAGGGCGGTGGCCCGCTCGAGCCCTCCGGCGGCGAGGGTGTGGTGCGTGACCCGCCCGGCGACGAGGTCGACGAGCACGGGGTCGGTGGTGGCCAGGTCGACCACCGGAGGTGGAGCCCCCGCACTCGGCGGACCGTGGTCGTCACCCGGCCCGGACGCGCCTGAAGGCACCGCGCCCCGAGCCCGGTCGGCGCGCAGGGGGTGGCGGGCCAGGGCCTCGCGGATGACGTCGTACTGCGCCGACCGGGTGACGATCGTGGCCGGGGTGGCGACGGACGCCGGCAGGACGACCTCGACGAGGGTCTCGACGCGGGCGCTGGCCAGGGCGAGGTCTACGAGTGCATCGACGCGGGCGGCCTCCACCGACCGGTGGGCACCCGTGTGACCGTCGGCCGTCAGGTACTCCTGCGCCAGTGCGTCGACGGCGGCGGCGAGGACTCGCGAGCGGTCGTCGGGAAGGTCAGCGGACCAGCGCATCAGGCCGGGGACCTCCGACGGGCCCCACCGAAGCCCTCGCCGCCGTGGCGCGACCTGGTGGGCGCGGTCGACGCCGTCGGGGTCGGCCTTCACCGCGGCCCTGCGGGCCCGCTCGACCAGCCGCGGCTTGGGGAGCCGGCTGACGTCGACGTCGTGGAGGCGTGCCTCGAACTCCTCGAGCCGCTCCCACGCGACGTCCTGGGCGGCGACGACCACGCCGTCGACGCGCCACGGTTCCAGCTGCCCAGCGAGGGCGAGGTCGAGCGTGCGCGGCAGCTCCATGAGCAGGCGGGCGCGGTTCAGCCGGGTCCGCATGGTCCTCGGGGCGATGTTCAGCAGCGGCGCCAGTGACGACGCGGCGATCGCGTCGGGTTCGGGGACGGGCACGACGCGCTCGCCGCGCCCTGATGCGTCGGCTCCCGCTCCGGCGTCGCGTGCGGCCGCGCGGTCGGCCACGTGGACCTCCATCGCGTCGGTGGTGAGATCGGCGAACCGGTCGACAGCCATCGCCTGGATCGCGTGGGACCACGACGCCACCTTCTGCGTCACCACGACGAGCGCCTCGACCTCCTGCGCGGACAGCGCGAACACCTCGTCGACGGGGACCGACGACAGGAGCACGGCGAGCTCCGACGGGTGCGTGTCACGCACCGCCGCCAGACTCGGGATCCCTGCCTTCATGACCCCCACGCTAGCCGCGACCACTGACAGCGCCCCCCTCCAAAAGCGCTCTCCCACAGCCCAACAGGTTACGGTCAGGTCACGATCGGGGAACCCGGCCCCACGGCAACGGCAGCCGGCCGTGGGGTCGACACGAGCCGGGGACGTTAGGGTCGGATGACGCCGGACCCCCGGCCGCCGCACCCCGCCGCCGAGGAGCACCCATGACCACCCAGCGCGTCGCCATCGTCACCGGAGCCGCCCGCGGCATCGGGGCCGCCACCGCCGAGCGGCTGGCCCGCGACGGGTTCGCCGTCGCAGTGCTCGACCTCGACGAGGCCGCCTGCGAGGAGATCGCGTCCCGCATCCGGGAGGCAGGAGGACGAGCGCTGGGCGTCGGGGTCGACGTCACGAGCGCCGAGCAGGTCGAGGCAGGCGTCGCCCGGGTCGCGGCCGAGCTCGGGCCGCCGGTCGTCCTCGTCAACAACGCCGGCATCATCCGCGACAACCTGCTCTTCAAGATGACCGAGGGCGACTGGGACGCCGTCATGGGCGTGCACCTCAAGGGCGCCTTCCTCATGACCCGCGCCTGCCAGGCCTTCATGACGCAGGAGAAGTACGGCCGCGTGGTGAACCTGTCCTCGTCCTCGGCGCAGGGCAACCGTGGACAGGCCAACTACGCGGCCGCCAAGGCGGGCCTCCAGGGCTTCACCAAGACGCTCGCCATCGAGCTCGGGAAGTTCGGCGTCACGGCGAACGCGGTGGCACCGGGCTTCATCCAGACCGACATGACCCGCGCGACCGCCGAGCGGATGAAGATCTCGTTCGAGGACTTCGTCGCCCACACCGCGGCCCAGATCCCGGTCGCCCGCATCGGCCAGCCCGAGGACATCGCCGCGACGATCGCCTTCCTCGTCGGCGAGGAGGCGGGCTTCGTCTCGGGCCAGGTCATCTACGTCGCCGGCGGTCCGCTCGACTGAGCCCCGCGACGGGGCCCGCGCACCCGCGCACCCGCGCCCTGAGCGTGAGCGTGAGCGTCAGAGGCCGAGGTCGCGGCCGATGAGCTCCTTCATGATCTCGTTGGAGCCGGCCCAGATCTTGGTGACCCGGGCGTCGCGCCAGGCGCGGGCCACGCGGTACTCGTTCATGAACCCGTAGCCGCCGTGCAGCTGGACGCACTCGTCGAGGACGTCGTTCTGCACCTGCGCGCTCCACCACTTCGCCTTGGCGGCGTCGACGGCGCTGAGCCGGCCCTCGGAGTGCGCCTCGATGCAGTCGTCGATGTAGGCCTCGGCCACCTCGATGGACGTGACGAGCTCGGCGATCTTGAACTTGTTGTGCTGGAAGGACCCGATGGCCTGGCCGAAGGCCTTGCGCTCCTTCACGTACTCGATGGTCTCGATGAGGATCTGCTTGGCGTGGGCGACGTTGGCCGCCGCGGCGCCGACCCGCTCCTGCGGCAGGCGCTGCATCATCGCGACGAAGCCCAT
Source organism: uncultured Actinomycetota bacterium (assembly GCA_963795035.1). Classification (GTDB taxonomy): domain Bacteria; phylum Actinomycetota; class Actinomycetes; order Actinomycetales; family Dermatophilaceae; genus Oryzobacter. The sequence continues at coordinate 282,739 of CAWCFZ010000001.1, forward strand.
GCCCTCCTCGCCGATGCGGTTGGTGTCGGGGACCTTGACGTCGGAGAAGAACAGCTCGGCGGTGTCGGACTCCTCCTGGCCGACCTTGTCGAGCTTGCGACCGCGGGTGAAGCCCTCCATGCCGTCCTCGAGCATGAACAAGGTGATGCCCTTGGCGCCCTTGCTCGGGTCGGTGCGGGTCGCGACGATGACGAGGTCGGCCTGGTAGCCGTTGGTGATGAAGGTCTTGCTGCCGTTGACGACCCAGTGGTCGCCCTGGCGCACCGCCGTGGTCTTGAGCGCGGCGAGGTCGGAGCCGCCACCGGGCTCGGTCATCGCGATGGCGCAGATCTTGTCACCGGCGGCCATCGCGGGCAGCCACCGCTCCTTCTGCTCCTGGGTGCCGAGGTCGACGATGTAGGGCGGGCAGACGTCGCTGTGGATGCCGAAGCACGAGCCGACGGCGGCGTTGAAGCCGTTGAGGACCTCGGCCGCCACGGCGTTGAACCGGTAGTCGTCGGCGCCCATGCCCCCGAACTCCTCGGGGATGTCGAGGCCGAACAGGCCCTGCGACCCCGCCTCCTTCCAGAGGTCGCGGTCGATCGTCTTGACCTCGAGCATCTGCTCGGCGCGCGGCTTGAGCGTGCGCTCGACGAACTCCGTGACCGAGGCGCGGAAGTCCTCGTGCTCGGCGGAGTAGATGTTGCGGGGCATGGCTCTCCTGACACTGCGGGGAAGGGCGACGATGTTGACTAAGCGCTTGCTTAGTGTTGCGAGCGTGCGGCATGCTGTCAACCGTGCCGACCTCACCACCACTCAGCGAGACGGCCGTCCTCGCCGCCCTGGCGCCCGAGGGCGGGCGTGCGGGCACGACCGGCGACGTCACCGACACGGCCGTGCGGATCATGCTCGCCGCCGCCGACGCGTTCGCCGAGCGCGGCTTCCACGCGACGACGACCCGCGACATCGCCTCGCGGGCCGGTCTGTCCCCCGCCGGCGTCTACGTGCACTTCGCCTCCAAGGAGGTCCTGCTCTTCGAGCTGAGCCGGCGCGGCCACGCCCGGGCCCGGGACCTGCTCGTCGCCGCGGCCGAGGCGGGCCCCACCCCCTCGGACGCGCTGCGCAGCATCATCGGCGGGTTCTCTCGCTGGCACGCCGAGCACTACGAGCTCGGGCGCATCGTCCAGTTCGAGTTCCGCCACCTGTCCCCCGAGCACCGTGACCAGGTGCTGACGCTGCGCCGGGAGATCGACCAGGTCGTCGCCGGGGTCCTGCGCGACGGCATGGCCACGGGCGAGTTCACCGTGGTCGACGTGTCCGCGACCTCGCTCGCCCTGCTCTCGATGGCCATCGACGTCGCCCGCTGGTACTCCCCCGACGTCCGGCGCACCCCCGAGGCGATCGAGGTCGCCTACGGGGAGCTCGCGGTGCGCCTCGTCCGCTCCGCCTGACCGGTCGCGCGTCCGACGCCGCGTGCTCCGAGACCGCCGGTCACCTCCCACGATCTGCGGACCGCGACGCGGGCCCGCTGTTACCCTGAACCCGCCCGGCGGCCACGGCTGCCGGGCACCACCACCCCCGGGGTCGAGCCGTCACGAGGAGCCCATGGACGCCACCAACGGCGCGCCGGCGCCCCCGGACGCGCGTAGCGCCAGTGCCGTACCGCGCGAGCCGGATGACGACACCGCTGAGCCCACTCGGTTCGCCGAGTTCGCCCTGGGGTCGGTCTGCCTCATGGCCTTCGTCGTCCCCCGGATGCCCGGGAACCTCGCCGTCGGCCTGGTCGCGGTTGCCGCCCTCGTGGCTCTCGCCGCGGTGCGCCGGCCCACGCGCCCCTTCGTGCACCTCCGCTGGCTGCCCCTGGCGTGTCTCCTGGTGCTGGGCTACCTCGTGGTGGTGACGATCAGCAGCCCGGACGACTCCCTGTACGGCTGGCCCAAGCGTGCGGTCCGCCTCGCCCTGATCCTGCTCCTACTCCTCTCCCTCGTCCACGGGCGCCTGCACCTGGCCTCCGTGGTCCGCGGCGCCGCCTTCGGCCTCGTGCTCAACGCCGTGGCCTTCTACGCGGGCGTGGCGCCCGCTCCCTACGGGGAGCTGCTCTCGGGGTACCTCCTGGACAAGAACCAGGCCGGGCTCGCCTACGCGGCGGTGGGAATGCTGCTCCTCGGCGTGACGCGCCAGCGACGGTGGCAGCTGGTCGTCGTCGCCGCGACGAGCTCGTTCGTGTGGCTCTCGGGCTCGCGCACCTCGCTCGCGGCCCTGGCCTGCGGCCTGGTCTGGTTCGCCGTGCGCCCTTGGCTCGGTCCCTGGGCCCGCGTCGCCCTCGCGGCGGCGATGGCCGCCGCGATCCCGTTCATCGAGGAGAACTACGCCCGGGTCGGGGTCTTCGCCGAGCGGGTCGGCTCGGACCAGTTCCGGGCCACGATCGATGCCGCCTCCCAGGCCAAGCTCGGCCGGACGCCTTTCCAGGGCCTCGGGCTCGGCGAGGCGTGGGTGCTCTACCCCAACGGGGACATCTTCTTCTTCCACAACTCCTACTGGTCAGCGATCCTCGAGGGCGGCTACCCGTACCTCGCGGCGCTGCTCGCGGCGACGGTCCTCATCGCGATCCGTCCCTTCCGCACCGGTCCCCCACCCTCGCTACTGGCCCGCGGGGGCGAGGCCGCCAACGTCGTCGTCCTCGTGTGCGCCCTGCGCCTGGGCGAGGTCTTCGGCACGACGATCGCCGTGCTCGCCCTCGCGGCCGGGCTCATCGGCTACGCCCAGGCCGCGCGCCTGCGGGAACCGGCACAGGGGGAGGCCTCGGTCCCCGGACGGGGCTTCGCGGCCGGTGCCGGGCCCCAGCCGGTGACCGGTGCCGTCGCCGATACAGTGAGCCGGTGACCGAGGGACGAACGACCGGGGGGCACGGCGGGTCGGCCTCGATCGCTGTACCCGACTACTGGTGGTACGTGGCGCGCGCCGACCTCCTCGAGGCCGCGCTGCGCCGGTTCGTCGAGGGGTCGGGAAGCGCCCTCGACCTCGGCAGCGCCGACGGGCCGAGTGCCGCCTGGCTGCGAGACGCGGTCTCGCGCACCGCCTCCCTCGACATCGACCCGCGTGGCCTCGGCGCCGGCGGCGTGTGCGGGTCGGCGCTGGCGCTGCCCTTCGCCGACGGTGCCTTCGACGTCGTCTCGGCCTTCGACGTCATCGAGCACTGTGACCCCGAGGACGTCGCCCTCGCCGAGGTCCGGCGCGTCCTGCGGCCCGGCGGCCGCCTCCTCATGTCGGTGCCCGCCTACACGTGGGCCTGGTCCGACTTCGACGTCGCCAACGGCCACCACCGCCGCTACACACGGCCCCGCGCCGTGGCCGCGGTCGAGCGGGCCGGCTTCGAGGTCGAGCGCGCCACCTACGCGTTCGCCTCGGTCTTCCCGATGTTCGCGGCCGAGCGCGCGGCCCGCAAGGTCGCCAGCAGGCGGCACGAGGGCCCGGTCGACATCGTCGAGCTGCCCCGGCTGCCGCGTCCTGTCAACTCGGCCCTGACCCGGCTCTCGCGCCTGGACCGGTTCGTCCTCGAACGGCGCGACCTGCCCTTCGGCTCCTCGGTCTTCCTCGCGGCCACCCGCGTCGGCTGACTCCCCGCTGCCCCTCCCCGGGCGGGCGGGTCCGCGGTCAGGGGTCGAGCGGACCGCCCGAGACCACCCGGGCGAGGACGTCGGCCCCGGTGCGCGCCAGGCCTGCCGGCAGCGGGGTGGCGGCGAGCGCGTCGACCTCCGGCCACACGCGCGACGCGAGGCGCAGGTCGAGGATCTGACCGGCTCCCCGTCCCGCGACGGGGATGGTGCGCAGGGGACGGTGGAAGACCCGCCGCGCCTCCGCGACGAGGTGGCCCACCGTGACCGGCGCCCCGGAGGCCAGCACCTTGGCGACGACGGTCCCCGGCTCCTCCCGGCGAGCGAGGTCGAGGGCGCGGGCGACCATCGCCCCGGCATCGGGGGCGTAGAGGTAGTCGCGGATGGTGTCCATCGACACGAAGACCGGGAGCGGGCGCCCCGTGGCGTGGGCCAGGCACAGCTGGGAGAGCAGGCCCTGCGGCTTGCCGAGGGTCTGGCCCGGCCCGTAGACGTTGGAGAGCCGACCGAGGACGGCGCGCAGCCCGGTGCCGCCGACGAGGGCCCGCACCTCGTCCTCCATCGCGAGCTTGGCCCGGCCGTAGGCCACGAGCGGCCGCGCGGTGGTGGACTCGTCGAACGGCGGGGCGCTCGACCCCGCGTACAGCCCGCCGGCGGACGACGCGAGGAAGACCACCCCGTCGTCACCGGGAGCCAGCGTCGCCCCGAGCGCGGTCAGCCCGGCCCGGAACACCCGGACCTCGGCCGCGAGGGCGTCCTCCCCGGTGGCGACCACCCCGGCGCCGGCGCACCACGCGAGCGCCCACGGACGCCCGGCCCGCTGGGCGGCGAACCGTGCGACCGCGTCGGTCAGGGCCTCGATGCTCGCCGCCTCGTCGGCCCACGGGACCGACGTCGTGACGACCTCGTGGCCGGCGCCCCGGCAGGCGGCCGCGACGTGCCGTCCGACGAGGCCCCCGGCGCCGACGACCCAGGTCAGGGGGCGGTCGGGTCGGCCGGGCCCGTCGGTCACGCCCGGTCCCGGCCCAGCGGTCCTTCGCGCGGGTCGCGCACCGGGAGGTACAGGGGCTTGCCCATGGCCATGTTGACCGCCATCCCCACGTACTCGGCGATGACGCCGAGGCTGAAGAGCAACACCCCGGTCGCGACCATGAGCAGGATCATCGTCGAGGTCCAGCCGGGGACGGTCCAGCTGCCGAGCGCCCGCCCGACGACCAGCGCGAGCGCGACGACCGGCGCGAGGACCACCGCTCCGGCTCCCAGCGCGCTCACCCAGCGCAGGGGGCGCGTGCCGCTGGAGAGCACGAGGCGCCAGAAGTGCGAGACCAGGCCGCGCAGGTCGTACCCCGAGGGGCGGTCCCCCTCGGCGCGCATCTCGACCGGGCAGGTGACGACCCGCCGGGCCACCCAGGCGATGGCGACGTCGAGGTAGATACCGGGCCCGGAGTACGCGGCCACCGACCGCGCGACCTCGCCGAGGACGAGCCGGTAGCTGTTGAAGTCGCTCGCCTGGGCGCCCTTGGCGAGGCGGTGGACGAGCGCCTTCGCCCCGGTGGAGGCGAGGTTGCGCAGGGCGCCGTGGGGCGGGTCGTTGGTGGGTCGTGCGTAGACGACGTCAGCCTGCTCGCGCATCGCCGTGTCGAGCAGCGCCCCGAGCGCCTCGGGGTCGTGCTGACCGTCCTCGTCCATCGTCACGACCCACTCGCCGCCGGAGGCCGCGATGCCGGCCAGGGTCGCGGCGTGCTGACCGAAGTTGCGGCTCAGCCACACCGGGCGCACCCAGTCGTGTCCGCCCGCGAGCTCGCGGATGACGTCGTCGGACCGGTCGGGTCCGCAGTCGTGGACGAGCAGGACCTCGGTGACCCGGTAGGCCCTGCCCTCCGGCGTGGTCCGCACCCGGGTGCTCGGGCTCAGCTCCTCGACCACGCCGCGCAGGGTGCGCTCGCCCCCGTAGACGGGGATGACGACGGAGACCTCGTGCGGTCGGGTCCCGGGGGTCTCGCTCTCCACGGCGCTCACCCTAGCCGCCGGACGTCCCGTGCCCCCGCAGGTCGGGCGACGCTGCGGGGCACGGGTCGCGGGGGCTCAGTCCCGCGTCAGCTTGCGGTACGTGACGCGGTGCGGGCGGGCGGCGTCGGCACCGAGCCGCTCGACCTTGTTCGCCTCGTACGACTCGAAGTTGCCCTCGAACCAGTACCACTTGGCGGGGTTCTCGTCGTCGCCCTCCCAGGCCAGGATGTGCGTCGCGACCCGGTCGAGGAACCACCGGTCGTGGCTGATGACCACCGCGCAGCCCGGGAACTCCAGCAGGGCGTTCTCGAGGGACCCGAGGGTCTCGACGTCGAGGTCGTTGGTCGGCTCGTCGAGGAGGAGCAGGTTCCCGCCCTCCTTGAGGGTGAGGGCGAGGTTGAGGCGGTTGCGCTCACCGCCGGAGAGCACCCCGGCCTTCTTCTGCTGGTCCGGCCCCTTGAACCCGAACTGGCTGACGTAGGCGCGCGAGGGGATCTCGACCTGCCCGACCTGGATGTAGTCGTGCCCGCCGGACACGGTCTCCCAGAGGTTCTTGTTCGGGTCGAGGCCGCCGCGGCTCTGGTCGACGTAGGACACCTTGACCGTGTCACCGACGTCGACGAGGCCTGCGTCGACCTCCTCGAGCCCCACGATCGTCTTGAACAGCGTGGTCTTGCCGACCCCGTTGGGTCCGATGACGCCGACGATGCCGTTGCGCGGCAGCGTGAAGCTGAGGTCCTCGATGAGGATGCGGTCGCCGAAGCCCTTGCGCAGGTTCCTGACCTCGATGACCTTGCTGCCCAGGCGCGGGCCCGGCGGGATCGCGATCTCGTCGAAGTCGAGCTTGCGGGTGCGGTCGGCCTCGGCCGCCATCTCCTCGTAGCGGGCGAGGCGGGCCTTGGACTTGGTCTGCTTGGCCTTGGCGTTGCTCCGCACCCACTCGAGCTCCTCGGCGAGGCGCTTGGAGAGCTTGGCGTCCTTCTTGCCCTGGACGTGCAGGCGGGCCTGCTTCTTCTCCAGGTACGTCGAGTAGTTGCCCTCGTACGGATAGGCGCGCCCGCGGTCGAGCTCGAGGATCCACTCGGCCACGTTGTCCATGAAGTACCGGTCGTGGGTGACCGCGACGACGGCGCCGTGGTACGCGGCGAGGTGCTGCTCGAGCCAGAGGACGGACTCGGCGTCGAGGTGGTTGGTGGGCTCGTCGAGGAGGAGCAGGTCGGGCTTCTGGAGCAGCAGCTTGCACAGCGCCACGCGGCGCCGCTCTCCCCCGGAGAGGACGGTGACGTCGGCGTCCGGCGGCGGGCAGCGCAGCGCGTCCATCGCCTGCTCGAGCTGGGAGTCGAGGTCCCAGGCGTCGGCCGCGTCGATGGCCTCCTGCAGCTGGCCCATCTCGGTCATGAGCGCGTCGAAGTCGGCGTCGGGCTCGGCCATGAGCGCGGAGATCTCGTTGTAGCGGTCGAGCTTGGCCTTGATCTCGCCCGCACCCTCCTCGACGTTGCCGAGGACGGTCTTGTCCTCGTTCGAGCTCGGGCTCCTGCATGAGGATGCCGACGGAGTACCCGGGTGTGAGGCGCGCCTCCCCGTTGGACGGCTGGTCGAGCCCCGCCATGATCTTCAGGACCGACGACTTGCCCGCGCCGTTCGGGCCGACGACGCCGATCTTGGCGCCGGGGAGGAAGGACAGGGTGACCTCGTCGAGGATGACCTTGTCGCCGTGCGCCTTGCGGGCACGGGACATGACGTAGATGAACTCGGGCATGGGCCCAAGGTTATCGACCGGACCGCCTCCCGCCCGAATCCACGCCCCGGGGCAGCCGCGTCAGGCGGCCGCCTCGTCGCCGGGAGGCACCAGCGGACCCCTGCCGTGGCCGGCCACCTCGCCGAGACCTCGTCCGTCCGGGTCCTCCACCATGTAGGGGTCGCGGTCCGTGGCCCCGACGCCCGGCGGGGCGGAACCCTCCTCACGGGAGGAACCGCCGCGCTGGTACCCGTCGCCCTCCTGTCCCCGACCGACCCGCGAGAACGCGGTGGTGCCGTACGCGAGGTCGTGGCCCACGCTGTCGGCGACGACCTCGACGCCCCACCACGTCGAGCCGTCGTCCTTGCGCCAGGAGCGCACGTGCTGGCGCCCGTGCACGCTCACCGGGTGCCCCTTGCGCAGGGAGACGCCGGCGTTGGTCGCGAGCGCCTTGTAGGTGACGACGTCGTAGAACGTCGTGTCGGCGTCCTCCCAGACCCCCTGCTGACCCTGCACCGGCCGGCGCACGGACGACGCGATGCGCAGGACGGTCATCGGCGCCCCCGCCCGCGTCGTGCGCAGCGCGGGATCGGAGACCAACCGCCCCCGGATCGTCACGTAGGTCTCGTTCATCGGTGCCTCCCCTGCCCGGGTCCCGCCCGTCGGGACCACGACTCCACCTTCGCGACGGGCACCGCTCAGGGGCAACGGCGACCGCGCAGCCTGTGGAGAACCGCCGACGAGGCGGGGCCTGTGGACGACGTGGGCTCAGACGGCGGCCGCGCGGGCCAACGCCTCGCGCGTGGCGCCGTGGCGCTCGAGCACCCGCTCGACCGGCTGCACGATGTGCTCCTGCGCCACGACCTCGATGGCCGCGCGCAGCCGGGCGTCCATGACCCGGCCCCGGCGCCGCGCCCCGATGCCGGCCAGCCAGCGCGAGATCGCGGCGAGCAGCACCCCGGCGAGCAGCCCGCCGACGAGCAGCACGGCCGGGACCGGCAGCACCCCCCACCGGGGGGGCTCGCCGAGGACGACGTCGAGCTGGAGCCAGCCGAGGACGACGTAGAGCGCCAGCCAGAGGAACCCGGCGACGGCGGCCGCCGCGAGCGCCAGCTGCGCCAGCCCGACGACTCGCCACCACACGGGCGAGCGGGAGAACAGCGAGGTGCCGACGACGGCCTGGTCGAGGGCGTCGGTGAGGCTGGCCCCGGGGGTGGCCGCGCGCTCGACCGCCTCGGACCACGGCACGGGCAGGTCGGCGCCGGCCCGGTCGCCGAGCCGGCGGGTCGCGATGTCGACCGCGGCCCGGGCCGCCGGCGAGGGCGGCGGCAGCGACGAGCGCCCCAGCACCGAGCGCACGTCGGCCGCGGAGACGCGGATGTCGCGGCCGTCGAGCCGCAGCCGGCGCAGCGGCCGGGCCTTGAACCGCTGGACCCAGCGGGTGAACGGCCACCCGGTGGCGGCGACGGCCTCCATCCGGTGGTCACGGCGGACCGCCTCGACGACCGTGGGCACGCCGGCGCTGCGCGCCAGGGCGTCGAGGAGCGCGTCGCGCTCGGCGCCGCGGACCCCGGCTTCGGACGGCGCCACGTGCTCGGTCAGTGCGCCCGCCGCGGCGCGCACGTCACCGGCCAGCCGCGAGCGTGCGGCGGTCCGCGCGGCCACCGCGTTGGCGAGGCGCTGCCTCAGCTCGTCGACCCCGGACCCCGTGGACACCGACGTCGACATCACCGTGACCCCCGGCACGCCGTCGCGCTCCATGAGCCGGCCGAGGTCGGCCCGGCACTGCTGCACCTCGGGCGCGGTGAGCCGGTCGGCCTGGTTGAGCACGACCATCGTCACGGCCTCGTGGGTGGCGAGGACGGCCACGTGGTCGTCGTGGAGGCGGGCGTCGGCGTACTTCTGCGGGTCGGTGACCCACACGAACAGGTCGACCAGCGCGAGGACGCGCTCGGCCTCCTCGCGATGGGTCACCTCGCGCGAGTCGAAGTCGGGGAGGTCGAGCAGGACGAGCCCGTCGAGGGAGCCGACGGGGGCGCCGTCCGCCGGCGCGCCCGCCACGAGGTGGCGGGTGCCGACACCGAGCCAGTCGAGGAGCTCGCCGGCGCTGTGCTCCCCCCAGACGGCGGCGGTGGGCGTCGACGTGGTGGGGCGGCGGACCCCGACCTTGGCCACGTCGCTGCCGACGAGGGCGTTGAACAGCGACGACTTGCCGCTGCCGGTCGCGCCGGCGAGGGCCACGACCGTGTGGCCGCCGACGAGGGCGGTGCGCTGCGCGACCTTGGCCACGACGGCGTCGGCGCGCTGTCGCTCGGGCGCGGGGAGCTGCTCGCCCCCGGCCTCGACGGCGGCGGAGAGGGCGTTCGCGGCAGCGGCGAGCTGCTCGGGGGACACGACGGCCCCCCTGGCCGAGCCCATGCGCAGCGGGCTCACCGCACCACCGCCCGGACCCGGGCCGCCGCGGAGGACAGCCGGACCGCCTGGTCGGAGGGTGCGACGCTGTCGGCGAGCGCCGTGACGTACCGCTCCTTCTCGACCTCGTACAGCTCGTCGGCGAGCTCGAGCAGGCGGGCGCGGGCCTTGGTCGCCATGTCGCGCACGGCCTGGTCGCCGAAGATCGCCTCGAGGACGCGCTGCGCCAGCACCGCGGTGCCGCCGGCGATGCCGATCTCCGCGCCGATGAGCCCGCCGGTGCTGCTGAACGCCACGAGCATGAGGAACAGGCCGATCGCGTTGACGCCGTACGCGGCGATGCGCGCGTTGGTGCGGCGCCCGGCGCCCTCGGACCGGACGAGCTCGAGGACGTCGCCCTGCCAGTCGCGCACGAGGCGCTCGATGTCGCCGCCGAGGGTGGCCGAGGGCTTGGTGAGGGCCGGGTGGTCGCGCAGGATCGCGGCCCCGCCGGGCAGGCGGCGCCAGGCCCGCACCGTCTCGGACGTCGCGGCCTCGGTGTTGGAGACGAGGAGGGCGGCGACGCCGGTGTGCAGCGCCTCGCCGAGCGACCCGGAGGGTGGCGTGGGGGTCCCGGTGACCACCGCGGCGAGGCGGTCGCGCCACCGCGAGATGGTCGACTCGACCTGACGGAAGAACTCCCCCGTCCCGACGAACTCCTGCCAGCGGGCGAGCACCTCGCCCCGCAGCAGGGTGCCGTCGGTCATCCCGTCGGCGACGCGGCGCCGGGCCTCCCCGAACGCGTCGTCGGTGGCCCTGCGCAGGGCGGCCGCGGCGTCCTGCTGGTCGCGGCTGGCCACGACGAGCTCCGCGGTGCGCCCGGACAGCGACTCGATCGCCCCCCTCAGGGTCTGCCCGACGACGATGGACCGGGCCCGGGCGTCGCCCGCCAGGGCGTGGAGCCAGGCCCCCAGGCGTGCGACGGCATCGGCCGGCAGGCGGCCGTCGTCGGTGAGGGTGGTCTCCGGGACGGTGAAGATCGGTGCGGTGGGCAGCCCCTGCTCGCGCAGCATCGCCGCGAGGTGCGGCCTGATCTCGTCGACCGCCTCGGGCGGGATCCGGTCCAGGACGATCGCCACGGCCGTGCCGCGGTCGGCGGCGGTGCGCAGCAGGTCCCACGGGACGGCGTCGGCGTAGCGCGCGGCGGTCGTGACGAACAGCCAGAGGTCGGCGGCGGCGAGCAGCTGGGTGGCAATGGTCCGGTTCGCGGAGACCACGGAGTCGATGTCGGGGGCGTCGAGCAGCGCCATCCCGGCCGGCAGCGTCGTCGAGGGGACGAGGCGCACCGTACCGGCCTGCTCGTCGTCGGGCGTCCCGCCGGTGACCCGGGCCAGGTCGGGCAGGATGCGCGCGTCCTCGAACCAGTGCGCGTCGTCGGGGTGGTGCACGAGCACCGGGGAGGTGGTCGTGGGCCGCAGCACCCCTGACCGGCTCACCCGCTCGCCCACGACGGAGTTCACGAGGGTGGACTTGCCGGCCCCGGTGGAGCCACCCACCACGGCGAGGAGCGGGGCGTCGAGCGAGCGCAGGCGCGGGACGACGTAGTCGTCGAGCTGCTGGAGCAGCTGTCGGCGCGAGGCCTCGGCCCGGGCCCGGGTGGGCACGTCGAGGGGAAGGCTGGCCCGGTCGACGGCGTCGCGCAGGGTCTCGACGGCGCAGACCAGAGCCTCCACGTCCCCGACCACTGTCACACCCCGAAGCCTAACGACCCGAGGACGAGGGGCCCGCCATTGGCCGGGGCGCGCCGGGGACCGCTCAGTCCTTCCAGGCCCACATCGTCCCGTGCCCCCAGTGGTTGGGCGTCACGTGGCCCACCGTGAACCCGGCGGCCTCGAGGAGCGCGCGGGCGGCGTCACCGGCGGGCAGCGAGGGCGCGCCCACCCGGTGGTACTCGATGACGAGGACGAGCGGACCGGCGTCGGCGAGACGGGGGTCGGCGAGGATCGGCCACTCCCCGCCCTCGATGTCCATCTTCACCAGGTCGGCCGCGGCGAACGCCGGCAGGACGTCGACGGTGTCCACCGTGAGACCGGGCCGGTCGGGCTCGTCGGCCGTCGCGAGCCGCGAGCCGCTGCCGAGCCCGCCGAGGAAGGTCAGGCTGCCCACCGTGGTGGAGGCCGCGGCCTCCACGACCGTCACGGAGCGGCCGCTGGCCCGCACCCAGGTCCGCAGGACCTCGGTGTTCGACGGGTCGGGTTCGAGGCAGGTCACCGTGGCGCCGGGCCACCGGCGGCTGGCCCACGCCGCGAACATCCCGACGTTCGCCCCGACGTCGAGGACGCTGCGCACCGTGTCGGTGCGAAGCCGGTCGGCGAGCGGCGCGGGAGGCTCGTACTCCCCGCGCACGAAGAGCTCGAAGAGGGCCTCGAGGTCGCGGCCGTGCTGGAGCGAGACCGGCAGCCCACCCTCACGCAGGCGGTAGGTGCGGACCGTCCCGCGCCCCACGGCCTCACCGCGCAGGAGGGCCCACGGCGTGGTCGTGACCCAGGCGGCCGTGAGGAACCTCAGGGCGAGCACCGCGGCGACCCGGCGGCGCACCGGTGGGTACAACAGGACACGTCGGACACCGGGGAGGGACGCGAGGCGCCGCAGCCTGTTCATCACGCGCCCCCGGCAGGACTCGAACCTGCGACCTCGAGATTAGAAGGCTCTTGCTCTATCCGGCTGAGCTACGGGGGCGGACGGCGCCCGTCGGCGGACGCCGCCGCCAGTGTAGGTGCGCCGGGCGCCGCGGCACCTCAGTGCGCGGCGAGCTCGCGGGTGCGGCGCAGCGCGAGCTCGGCGAGCGCCGCGGCGACGTCGGGGACCACGGCGTCGTCGAACGCGGCGCGCGGCGAGTGGTTGTCCTCGGCGAGGGAGAGGTCGTCGTGCACGGCCGCGCCGATGTTGAGGTAGGCGCCCGGCACCTCCTCCAGGACGAAGGACATGTCCTCGGACCCGGCCTCCGGGTTCTCCATGTCGGCCCAGCGGTCCTCGCCGAACAGGTCGATGACGGTCTGCTTGGCGAAGGCGAACTCGGCCTCGTCGTTGACGGTGACGGGGTAGCCGTTGCCGATGGTGACCTCGGCCGTCATCCCGTGCGCCGCGGCGACGTGCTCCGCCACCCGGGTGACGACCTCGTGGGCCTTGGCCCGGTGCTCCGCGGAGAAGGTCCGCAGGGTCGCCTCCACGTGGGCGTCGTCCGGGATGATGTTGTCCTTGGTCCCCGCGGCGACCCTGCCGACGGTGAGGACGACCGGGTCCCACACGCTGAACTGGCGCGTCACGGCGGTGTGGAACGCCAGCACCACCTCACACGCGACGGGCACCGGGTCGCGCGTCTTCTCCGGCGCCGACCCGTGGCCGCCGAGCCCCCGGATGACGACGTGGACCTCGTCGGCCGCGGCCATCAGCGGGCCGGGCCGGCCGAACCAGGTCCCCCTGGGGTGGTCGGCGGAGTAGACGTGGACGGCGTACGCCGCGTCGACGCGGCGGCCGGCCGCGTCGAGCAGGCCCTCGCGGATCATCGGCTCCGCGCCTCCCGGGCCCTCCTCGGCCGGCTGGAACATCAGGACGACGTCGCCGACGAGCTCGTCGCGCAGGGCGTCGAGGATGCGCGCGGCCCCGACGAGGCCGGCGACGTGCAGGTCGTGGCCGCAGGCGTGCATCGACCCCGGCCGCTGCGACGCGTAGTCGACGTCGACCTCCTCGGTGACCGGCAGGCCGTCCATGTCACCGCGCAGGAGCACCACCGGCCGCTCGCCCTCGTGCGGGGCCCGACCGCGCAGCACGGCGACGACCGAGCTGAGCGACTCCCCGGTCGTCACCTCGAGGTCGATCCCGTCGAGCGCCTCGAGCACCATCCGCTGGGTGTCCGGCAGGTGCAGGCCCAGCTCGGGGATGCGGTGCAGCGCGCGCCGCAGGTCGACGAGCTCGGGCGCCAGGCGCCGGGAGACGGTGAGGGCGTCGTTCACGGGGGTCCTTCCGGGTCGGTCGGGGTCGGGCTGCCGGGGCAGCCGTCACGGCACCCTCTCAGGTGACGGGGAGGCCGATGAACTCGGCCCGGCGCGCCGTGAGCGTCCGGAGCAGCTCGCGCTCCTCCTCCACCGCCCGGGCGTCGGCGGCCGAGTGGTGCATGCGGCGACGGAGCAGGGCCAGCTCGCTCGCGGCATCCTGGAAGGCCCGCATCGACGCCAGTCCCCGGCGGCCCGAGTTGGCGCGGGCCCACTGCCGCGCCTCCCGTCGCCTCGACATCGAGGCCAGCATCGAGACCTCCCCCGGCGAGAGCCACCCCGCGTCGGAGTAGGGGCGAAGGAACTGGCCGATGAGGTGCCCCTCGTGACGGCGGGCCCAGGCCACGAAGGCGACGAAGGCGAGGAAGACCGGGACCTCCACGAAGAGGTAGACCAGGGCGACCGCCTGGCCCCCGGTGACGGCGGCGAGGTTCCACAGGGCGTGGGCGAGGACGGCCAGCGCGTAGCCGACCACCGGGGCCACCAGCCGCGGCAGCCAGGTCCGGCTCGTCGCCGCGACGCCGATGCCGACTCCCGTGAGGATCGTGAACATCGGGTGGGCGAAGGGGGACAGCAGGGCGCGCGCGACGAAGGTCGCGCCGAGGCTGTCGCCGCCGCCGGAGGTGTAGGCCGTGGCGAGGTACTGGATGTTCTCGGTGAAGGCGAACCCGGCGGCGGTGATGCCGGCGTAGACCATGCCGTCGGTGATCCCGTCGAACTCCCGACGCCGGAACCACCAGACGAGCAGGATGAACAGCCCCTTGGTCGACTCCTCGACGACGGGTGCGACGACGACCGCCGTCGCGACGAGCGCCGAGTCTGGGTCGGTGGCGGCCTCGAGGACGGCGATGGCGCTCGTGTTGGTGACCGCGGCCGCGAGCGCGGCGACGAGGGCACCCCAGAGGAACGCGCCGGCGAGGTAGCGGTTCGGCTCGGCCTCGAAGCGGTCGAGCCAGAGGAAGGCGGGGATGACCAGCCCGAGCGGGATGATCGCGACGACGAGGGCGAGCAGGGCGGTCTGGACACCGAACGCCGCGCCGAAGTAGGTGGCGACGACGAGCGCCGCGAGGAGGAAGCCGATCCCGGCCAGGCCGGTGACCACCCAGCGCCGGATGACCGAGCGCGCGGTCGGGCCGGTGCGGACCGCGGAGCCGGCCGGATGCGTCGAGGGGTCCCCGCTCATGGCAGGTGACCCTAGTGGAGCCGTGCTCCTTCACGGAGCCCGCGACGGCACGCCCACCTAGCATGGCCCCCATGACGACCGCTGGGACCGACCGCGCCACCACCGACCGGATCGTGTGGATCGACTGCGAGATGACCGGGCTCTCGCTCGAGACCGACGCGCTCGTCGAGGTCGCCGCCCTCGTCACGGACTACGAGCTCACCGTCCTCGGCGAGGGGGTCGACGTCGTGATCCGGCCGCCGGAGGCGGCCTTGGCGCAGATGGGCGACTTCGTGCGCGACATGCACACCGGCTCCGGGCTCCTCGACCAACTCGAGGCCGGCACCACCCTGGCCGAGGCGCAGCGGCTCGTTCTCGACTACGTGCGCGAGTTCGTCCCGGAGGCGGGCAAGGCGCCGCTCGGCGGGAACACCGTGGCCACCGACCGCGCCTTCCTCCTGCGCGACATGCCCGAGCTGGAGTCCCACCTGCACTACCGGATCATCGACGTCTCCTCCATCAAGGAGCTGTCGCGCCGCTGGTTCCCCCGGGCCTACTTCGCGGCCCCGACGAAGTCCGGCGGGCACCGTGCCCTCGCCGACATCCGCGAGTCGATCGCCGAGCTGCGCTACTACCGCCAGGCGGTCTTCGTCGCCTCCCCCGGCCCGAACACCGAGGAGGCGCGGGCCCTGGCGTCGCGCCACGTCGTCGACCACGGCGCCGCGGCCTCGGCCCACACCGCAAGGCCCGGGGGCGTGGTCGGGAGCACCCCCTCGTAACGGGTACGATGGTCCGCGCAACGGGCGCACCGCCATCCGACGATGACGATCGCGCCCGTCGTGGTGGGTATAGCTCAGCTGGTAGAGCATCGCGTTGTGGTCGCGAGGGCCGCGGGTTCAAGTCCCGTTACTCACCCCAGTTCGACCAAGCCCCTGACCTGCGGTGACGCGGGTCAGGGGCTTCGTCGTGGCCGGCCCGGGCGCGGGGAGGCGTGCTCAGGTTTGCGAGGATGGGGTCATGATGTCCCGCCGCTTCGCCACCGTCGTCGTGCTCGTCGTCGTCCTGGCGTTCGTCGTCGTCGCCGTCGCCCCCGGCCTTCGCGGCTAGCCCGTCGGGGCTGGTCCAGCACTCCCGCCTCGCTCAAGGCCATCGCCGGCGGACGGGTCGACGGTCGACACCGCCGACTCGGTCGTCCTGGGCTTCTCCGAGGACGTCGACCCGACCTTCGTCGAGGTCACCGTGGAGGGGCCCGGCGGCGACGAGGCCGCGGGCCGGCCCGAGGTCGACGGCCGTGAGGTGACCCAGGGCCTGGCGACCGGGCTCGCGCCGGGCGAGCACGTGGTCACCTACCGCGTCGTCAGTGCCGACGGGCACCCGATCTCGGGGACGGTGACCTTCGCGAGCACGGTTCCGCCCACCCCGTCCGCCACGCCCACCGCGACGGCCGGGACCGCACCCTCGGCGACGCCACCGGCCGATGACGCCGCGGCGGTCTCCGGGGGCGGACCGGGGGCCGGGGTCTGGGTCCTGCTCGGGGTCGTCGCGCTCGCCGCGCTCCTCGCCCTCGCGACCCGGCAACGGCTCCTCGCCGGCCGCCACACCGACGACCACGGGCACACCCCGCCCGGCGACCGGTCGGTGGCCGCACGTCCCGATGGTCGCGACGACCCCTTCGCCTGAGCGGATTTCGCTCCCGCCGTCGGCGCTGCTAACGTTTTCCACCGCGCGCCATTAGCTCAATTGGCAGAGCAGCTGACTCTTAATCAGCGGGTTCGGGGTTCGAGTCCCTGATGGCGCACCACCTGTCGAAGGGCCCCTCACGAGGGGCCCTTCGTGCGTCGCGGACCACGACTCGCGGGCGATGGTGGGCGGGTAGCGTGCGGCCTGTGTCGACTCCCGAGCCCGCTGCGACCGTCGTGGTCCCCACGCACCGCGGCGCTCATCGGCTCCCCGCCCTCCTCGACGCCCTGGCAGCCCAGGACACCACGGACACCTGGGAGGTCGTGGTCGTCGTCGACGGGCACGACGAACAGACCGAGGCCGTGCTCGCCCGCAGCGGCTCGACCCTGCCCCTCACGGTCGTCCTGCGCGACGCCGCAGGCGGAGTCGCCGTGGCGCTGAACGCGGGCCTGGCCGTCGCGCGGGGCCGGGTCGTCATCCGGTGCGACGACGACCTGACGCCGGCGCCGGACATGGTGCGGCGCCACCTGGAGCACCACCGCGACAGAGACGACCTCGGAGTCGTCGGAGCCACGCGAGACGTCCTTCCCGACTCCGCCTACGCACGGGCCTACGGCCGGCCCGCCAACATCAGGGCCCTCGAGGCCGCCTACGCGAGACCCGCGCAGGACCGGTGGATCTCCTGGGCGGCGCACAACTCGGCGACGCGGACGGCACTGGCGTCGGTCGGCGGGTTCGACGAGGCCTACTCCTACCGCGAGGACTCCGACCTCGGCCTGCGCCTGCAGCGGTCAGGCGTGCGCATCGTGCTCGACCCCGCCCTCGAGGTGGAGCACCGGGGCGCGGCCACGGACGCGGCGACCCGCTCCGCCCGGGCCTGGGTGAGCGGGGCCTCCGAGCTCCTCTTCGCCGCTCGACACCCCGAGCTCACCGCACCGGACTCTGCGCCCAGGGCCCGCTCTGCGCGGTCGCTCGCCTGGACCGCGGCCACCGCGGTCACCGCACTGCCGTTGCGCGACCGGCACCGGGCGGCAGCCGCGGGGCGGGTCGTCGACGCGCTCCTCCACCGGCTGCCTCGTCGGCCCGGCGGCCTCCTCGTCGCTCTCGTCGTCGAGGCGTCGGCGCGGGCCGGTCGGCGCCGCGGCAGCGTGGACCAGGAGTCGTTCCGCGCCCAGAAGGCCGACGAGCTCACCACCGAGCGTCGCCGCCTCGGCGACGCGGCTCCGCAGTAGGGACAGGGCCGGGCGCGAGGCCGACGAGGTCAGTGCCGGCGCAGGCGCCGGTAGACGAAGAGCCCGCCGACGACGGCGACCACGGCGACGGCCGCGGCCAGGCGCTCGACGCGCAGGTCGCCCTCGGGCGTCGTCGCGACGTCGGCGAAGCGTGCCTTGGCGGCCTCGGTCTGGCGCTGCAGGATCGTCCGGGGGCTCACGCGGTGCGCGAGCTCGTCGATGGTGTGGCCGAGGCGCTCGCGGCGGGCGGCGATCTCGGCCTCGAGGGCGGGGACGGTCGCCGGGGTGGTCGGACGAGCAGTCACGGGTCAGCCCTCCAGTCCGAGGTCGCGGCGCAGCTTGGCGACGTGGCCGGTCGCCTTGACGTTGTAGAACGCGTGGGACACGGTTCCGTCCTCGTCGACGACGACGGTACTGCGGATGACGCCCTCGACGGTCTTGCCGTAGAGCTTCTTCTCGCCGTAAGCGCCCCAGCGCTGCAGGACGGCCTTGTCCTGGTCGGCGAGCAGCGTGATGGTGAGGCCGTCGCGCTCGCGGAACGCCGCGAGCCGGTCCGGGCTGTCGGGCGAGATGCCGACCACGGTGTACCCGTCGCGGGTCAGGGAGTCCAGCGACTCGCTGAAGTCGCAGGCCTGCTTGGTGCAGCCCGACGTCATCGCAGTCGGGTAGAAGTACACGATCACCTTCGTCCCGCGCAGGTCGGCGAGGCTCACCTGGTGCCCCGTGTCGTCGGGCAGCGTGAACTCGGGCGCGGTGTCGCCCGGATTGAGCCGGTCACCCACGGTGCCTCCTCGTGTCGTCGATGGTGCTCACCAACCTAGCGCGGCTCTCCGGTGATCCCCCCATCCCGGCACCTCGGGACGCGTAGGCTCCCCTCGTGGTCGCGCCTCGTTCCAGGGAAGCCCTGCCCCCGCGTGATCCCTCCGTCCCCCCGGCCCCCCAGAGCCGCCCATGACTCGCGTGTCCATCATCGTGCCGTGCTACAACGCACACGAGTTCCTGGAAGAGGCCGTGGCGTCGGCACTGGGGCAGACGCACGACGACACCGAGGTCATCATCGTCGACGACGGCTCCACGGATGAGCGAACCTTGTCGATGCTGCGTCACCCCCCGTGGCACGGTGTGAGGCTGCTGCGTCAGGAGAACCGTGGTCTCGCGGGGGCGCGGAACGCCGGTATCGCTGCCGCAACGGGGGACTACATCCTCCCGCTGGATTCCGACGACCTCATCGCCCCGACCTACGTCGCGCGCGCGGTCGAGGTGCTCGACACCAGAGCGGACGTGGGCATCGTCTACTGCCGGGCGCGCAGGATCGGTGCGTTCGACGACATCTGGCCCCTTCCGGACTTCAGCGTCGGGCGCATGCTCGTTCAGAACGTCATCTTCGCGAGCGCCCTCTTCAGGCGTTCCGCGTGGGAGGGGCTTCAGGGGTACCGCGAGGATCTGAGGGTGCGCGAGGACCACCACTTCTGGCTGGGGATCTTGGCAACCGGTGCGTCAGCTCACCGCCTTGACGAGGTGTTGTTCACCTGCCGGGTCCGGCCCGACTCCATGAACGCGACCGCGTCCCGCGAGGACCTCGTCACGGCACATACCCGCATGGTCGAGGACTACTGCGACCTGTACGCATCGAACGCGAGAGCTGCGGTGACCCAGGCCTTCGACCTCGTCGATGAGCTGAACGACTGGCGAGGCCGCTATGGGGCAGTCGACGCCACGCTCCTGCGGCATCCGACTCTCCATGACGTCCTGCGGGCCGCCCGACGGACCGTGCGACGTCCAAGGAAGCGCTCGTGAGCGGCGGAGGCCGCCTCTCAGGTTCCGTGACCGTGCTGTCGGAGCACGACGAAGACGAGTGGACCTCCCGGTATCGGGACGGTCTCGCGAGCGCGGAGCGGCCGTACGGGATGGAAAGGCTCGTTCGACGAGGCCTCGAGCTGCACGCAGGTGACCACCCGCGAGGACCCCGGGCACGCAAGTTCGCCGACGTACTCGACCACCGGATGGGTGGGCCTTTCACCCACACCCTCCTCAGTTCCCCCCGCGCCTTCAGGGCGGATGTGGTACTGGCCGTGCTGGACCAGTACGGCCGGACCGCGGCGACCATGCGTCGTCATCATCTGCCCCCCTGGACCTCACGGCCGCTCGTCGCTCTCACGTGCTGGCTGGGCGAAAGACTGAGGATCGCACGACCTGATGAGCGCCGAGACCTGGTCCACGCGTTCGGTGGGACGGATCTGCTCACCGTGTGGAGCCGCAACCAGGTCGAGATCCTGACCGCGTCGGGGTTCTCACCGGACCGGGTCGCGGCGATCCCCTTCGGCGTCAACGTCGACTACTTCACCCCCGGAGATGCACCACGGACGGGCCACGTCCTCGCAGTCGGCGTGGATGCCGGACGTGACTACCAGACGCTCTTCACTGCAGTGCAGGGGACCGGCATCCACGTCGACCTCGTGTGTCGGCCGGAGAACCTTCGCGACCTGGACGTTCCGGCCAATGTCACCGTCCATGCTCCTGTGCCCCACCACACCTACCGCGAGCTGTTGCGCAGCGCGGCCATCGTCGTCGTGCCGTGCCACGAACTGGCTTACCCGACAGGGCAGTCCGTGGTGCTGGAGGCATCGGCAACCGGGGCCTGCGTCATCACGACGGACACCACCCCGATGCGCGAGTACGTCACCGACGCAAGCACCGCGCTGACCGTCCCCCCCGCCGACCCCGGGGCCCTGAGAGAGGTCCTGCTGGCAACCCTCGACGACGACGACGGCCGGATCCATATCGGAGATGCGGCGCGCAAGCGTGTCAGGAGCGAGTTCTCGTCCGACCGCATGTGGGACCACGTGGCCGACCTGCTTGTGGGCCGAGGCTGGATCCGAGAGACGTAGACGACTCGGTGCGCGAGGCGGGACTCGAACCCGCACACCCGAGGGCACCAGGACCTAAACCTGGCGCGTCTGCCAGTTCCGCCACTCGCGCGCGGGACCAGCCTAGGCGTCCGGCCGACTCCCTTGCTCCACGGCCTCAGCGAAGGAGGTCTCGCAGCACCGGCTCGAGGGCGCGGAAGGCGTTGCCCCGGTGCGAGATCGCGTTCTTCTCCTCGTCGCTGTACTCCGCGAGCGTCCGGGTGTCCCCCGTCGGCACGAAGACGGGGTCGTACCCGAAGCCGTTCGTGCCGCGAGGTTCTCGCACGAGCGTGCCCTCGACGCGTCCCTCCACGCCCTCGACGCGGCCGTCCGGCATCGCGACGACGGCGGCGCAGACGAAGGCCGCGGAGCGGTGCTCGTCGGGGACGTCGGCGACCTGCTCGAGGAGCAGGGTGAGGTTCGCCCGGTCCGTGACGGAGCGGGGGGCGCCCTCGCCCGCGACGGAGCCGGACCACCGGGCCGAGAACACGCCGGGCGACCCGCCGAGCACCTCGACCGCGAGGCCCGAGTCGTCCGCCACCGCCGGAAGGCCAGTGGCCTCGGCGAGCGCGACGGCCTTGAGGCGCGCGTTGCCGAGGAAGGTCACCTCGGTCTCGGGCACGTCGGGTGCGCCCTCGACGTCGGAGGCGCCCACGACCTCGAGGCCGAGGTCGACGACGAGGCCGGCCAGGATCTGGCGCAGCTCGTGCACCTTGTGCTCGTTGCGCGTCGCGAGGACGAGCCGGCGCGTCATCGGGTGCGCTCGCGCGCCGTCGCCTCCAGGGCCGCCCGCTGGAGCCCGGTCAGCTCGGCGCAGCCGAGGGTGGCGAGGTCGAGCAGGCCGCCGAGGAGGTCGCGGTCGAAGGGTGCGCCCTCGGCGGTGCCCTGGACCTCGACGAAGCGGCCGTCGCCGGTCATGACGACGTTCATGTCGGTCTGCGCCGTGGAGTCCTCGGGGTAGTCGAGGTCGAGGACGGGCCGGCCGTCGATGAGGCCGACGCTCACGGCGGCGATGGACCCGGTGAGCGGTGCGGCGGAGGCGGCGATGAGGCCACGCGCGCGGGCGTCCTCGACGGCGTCGGCGAGCGCGACCCAGGCACCGGTGATGGCCGCGGTCCGGGTGCCACCGTCGGCCTGGAGCACGTCGCAGTCCAGGACGATCGTGTTCTCGCCCAGCGCCTTGGTGTCGATGACGGCGCGCAGGCTGCGGCCGACGAGGCGGCTGATCTCGTGGGTGCGGCCACCGACCTTGCCGCGGCGCGACTCGCGGTCCGAGCGCGTGTTCGTGGAGCGGGGCAGCATCTCGTACTCGGCGGTGACCCACCCGCTGCCCTTGCCCTTGAGCCAGCGCGGCACCCCCTCGGTGAAGGAGGCGGCGCACAGCACGCGGGTGCGGCCGAACTCGACGAGGACGCTGCCCTCCGCGTGGTCGAGCCAGTTGCGCGTGAGGCGCACCTCGCGGAGCTGGTCGGGGGTACGGCCGTCGTGGCGGGGTGCGTCGGTCACGCGGCCAAGGCTAACGAGCCGTGGGTGCGGCGTCCCCGGCGGTGTCCTCCTCCGGGGTCGGCCAGCTCGGGGGGCCAGACGACCCGGAAGCGCTCGAAGCACACCTCGAGGTCGTCGCCGAACGCGATGCCGATGCGCTCGCACTCACGGCGGAAGGCCCGGCGGTGCGCGTCGAGCCACCACGCGAGGCTGCGGTCGCCCTCCCCCTCGTCCCACGCGAAGCGCGCGTCGACGGAGCGCAGCGGGCCGACCCGCAGCTCGGTGCTGCGCAGGACCACCGCCGGGCGGCCCGCACCGTCGCAGGCCACCCAGTGCGACCCGACACGGGGCAGCGGGTCGCCGTCGTGGGCGTAGGACGCGACGAGCCCGGCAGTCGCCCGCTTGGGCCCGTCGGTGACGAGGGCGAGCAGCTCGTCGGCCAGCGCAGGGCTGTCGCCGAAGCCCTCGACCGAGGGCTCGTCCTCCGCGGCGCGGTGCGGGTGGGCCTCGCGGAAGGCGGCCCACATCCTCAGCCCCGCGTCCCGGTCGACCGGCACGGGCGGCGCCGGCGGCGCGCCCGGGCGCCCTCCCAGCTCGTAGGTCGCCCCCGCCCGGGCGAGCTCGACCTCGCCCGGCCAGACCGCTGAGGCCTGCGCCCGGCACAGCTCGGCGTCGTTCCAGGCCGGGAGATGGGTGAGGAGGAGGCGCTTGACCCCGCCGGCGCGCACCGCGGCCGCGGCCGCGCGCGAGCCCGACAGGTGGATGCCCTCGACCTCGTCGCGGCCGTCGACGAAGGCCGCGTCGACGAGGGCGAGGTCGGCGTCGCGAAGGAGGTCGTCGAGGGCGGGGCAGTCGTCGGTGTCGCCGGTGAAGGCCAGGACCGCACCATCGGCCTCCACCCGGTAGCCGTACGCCTCCACGGGGTGGTTGACCGCGAACGCGGTGACGGTGAACGGGCCGACGGTGAACGCCGTGCGGTCCGTGACGGCGCAGACCTCGAACTCGCTGTCCATGCCGCCGGGCTCGACGCCGTGGTACATCAGCCCCAGGCGTTCGGCCGTGCCCGACGGGCCGTGCACGGGCAGCCGCCGCGGGAGCCGCCCCGACGGCCGGTACCGGCGCATGACGTAGAGCCCGCAGAGGTCGACGACGTGGTCGGGGTGCAGGTGGCTGAGGGCGACCGCGTCGAGGGAGTCGGGGTGGACGTGGCGCTGGAGGGCCCCCAGGGCGCCGCTGCCGAGGTCGAGGAGCAGGTTCCAGGTGCGCCCGTCCGCCTCGGCCCGCACGAGGTAGCTGGAGGCAGCGGACTCAGGTCCCGAGAAGGAGCCGGAGCACCCGACGACGGTGAGCCTCATGCGATGCCCGCCCTCTCGACCGGAGCGGGCGCGGTGAAGACCGGGCCGAGCCGCGAGCCGACGCCGAGGAACCGCGTCGCGAGCCGCCTGAACTCCTCGGGGTCGCCGGTCGTCGTGAAGCCGTGGTCGGGCTCGGGGAGGTCGTCCGGGCGCAGCGCGTCGGCGTCGGCCAGGACCCGGTAGACGTCCTTGGCCGTCTCCTCGGCCGACGACACGAGGGTGACGTCGTCGCCCATGACGTAGGAGATGACGGCGGTGAGCAGGGGGTAGTGGGTGCAGCCCAGGACGAGGGTGTCGACCTCGCCGCGCAGCGGGTCGAGGTACTCGTGGGCGACGCCGACGAGCTCGGGCCCGCCGGTCACGCCGCGCTCGACGAACTCCACGAACCTCGGGCACGGGGTGCTGACGACGTCGAGGTGAGGCGCGGCCGCGAACGCGTCGAGGTAGGCGCCCGACTGGTGGGTGCCGGTGGTGGAGATGACCCCGACCCGGCCGGTGCGCGTGGCCGCCGCGGCCCGGCGCACGGCGGGTCGGATCACCTCGACGACGGGGACGTCGTAGCGCTCGCGGGCGTCGTGCAGGACCGCGGCGCTCGCGGTGTTGCACGCGATGACGAGCACCTTGACCCCGTGGTCGACGAGCCGGTCGAGGCCCTGGAGGGCGAACTCGCGGGTCTGGGCGATGGGGCGGGGGCCGTAGGGCGCCCGGGCGGTGTCGCCGAAGTACGCCACCGACTCGTGCGGGAGCTGGTCGAGGATCGCCCGCATGACGGTGAGCCCGCCGTAGCCGGAGTCGAAGACCCCGATGGGTGAGTCGGTCACCCGACCACCGTAGGCCAGGGAACCGACGTCATCCGGCACCGAGTTGTCCCGGTCACGCGTCCGCCCTCACGCCCTTCGGGCGGCACGCGCGCCGTCCAGAACTGCCCAGATGTCACGCCGCAGACCGGGCCAGAGCCGGGCTCCCACCGCGATGACGGCCACGACGACGACGCCGGCGAGGGCCACGGTGGTGAATGCGGATGCGGGGGCCACTCGCGTCGTGACCTCGTGGGCGAACGCCCCGGCAGCGGTACAGACCGTGGCGCCTCGAAGAGCGATCATGAGCAACGGTCTGGGGCGCAGGACTCCGAGCCGCCTGAGCACGACCATGTTGACGGGCACGTTGAGCAGCGAGGCGACAACGGACCCTGCCGCGACGCCCACAGGGCCCCACGCCGACCCGACCGCCATCGCACTGAGCGTGGTCGCACCGGTCATCGCCGTGAGCTTTCCGACCGTCTTGGCGTCGCCGTGCGCGACCAGCGCCCAGGCCCCTGTCGCCCCGATGGTCTGCACACACATCGCGAGCGCGATGATGACCATGATCGGAACGGCGCCGCGCCACCCCGGCCCGAGCGCGACGAGAACGGCCTCCTCGGGAACGGCCACGCACACCGCTGTGGCTGCGAACACGGGGAGCGACAGCGCCACCTGCCCACTCTCCAGGAGGCGGTCGACCCGATGGTCACCCCTCGGCAGCTTGACGAGAACGGGCACCGCAACCAGTCCCAAGGGCGCCTGGATCTGACGCAGTGGAGTGCGGATGACTTGTGCGCCCCGGTTGTACTCCCCGGCAGCGGCCTGACCGGAGGACAGGCCGACCAGGGTGCTGTCCAGCGTGTTCGCCGAGTAGGCGAACACCTGCGACAGGAGGACAGCTCCACCGAACCTCACGAAGTCGGCCGTGCCGTGACCACGACGAAACGTCGTCGGGCGCCATCTCGTGGCGACGACGACGGCCACGAGCACCGTGACACTGGTGGCGACCACCTGCAGGATCAGGGCCCAGTACCCCCAGCCGGACAGGGCGGCCACGACGGCCACGATGAGTCCGACCACCGCCGAGACCACGTCGATCGTGTTCATCACCGAGAACCGCAAGGCCCTCATGAGGAGGGCGCGATACTGCGAGACCGCGCCCGAGACGAGAAAGACGGGAGCCAGCGCCAGCACCGCCGTCGCGACGTCGTCGCTGCCTACCATGGCACCCAGGACGGGACTTGCGACGGCGACGCCACCAGCGAGCGCCGCGCCCATCAGAATGCCGAGCCAGAACAAGTTGCTGCTCTGCTGTCGGGTGAGCGACGGTGCCCGCACAGCCGCAGACTGAAGACCGAGGTCTCGCAGGAGATCCACCAGTCCGACGACGCCCCAAGCCACGGCGAAGGCCCCGAAGTCGCTCGGGAGGAGAAGCCGGGAGAGGACGACGACCGAGGCCGTTTGCACGAGGAACCGGAGGACCTGCGCAAGCCCTGTCGAGATGACGCCTCTCGCGGCACGTCGTGCCAGGGCCGCGTCCTCGGTCATCGTCGACCCGAACCGGTAGGGGCTGCGCACCACGTGACGCAGTTCGGCTCTCCCGCGATCGTCAAGGTGCCCGCTCCTATCCCGTTAGCCTGTGACGGTGAACGACGAGCGGGTCACCCAGGACGGCGTCACCGTCGTCATCCCACACTACGGCGACCCCGCACCGACGATGGCGTTGATCGAGGATCTGCGCAGGCAGGTCACCAGCCGGCCCGTCGATGTGATCATCGTCGATGACGCCTCCGCACAGCCCTTCCCACCGCTGAAGGGTGTCAAGGTGGTTCGACGCACCGTGAACGGCGGCTTCGGCTCAGCCGTGAACACGGGCGTTCAGGAGGCCTGCCAACCGCTGCTGCTCATCCTCAACAGTGACGTCTCCCTGACCCCGGACTTCGTCGATGACCTGGTCGCGGCGGCCGAGCTGTGGTTGCCAGCCGTCGTGGGACCGCTGGTCACCGCCCCAGACGGTGTGCCGTCGTTCAGCGCGCGACACTTCCCCACCACCACCCATCAGGTCATCGAGTGGTTGACCCCTTTGACCCGTTACCGGCACACGCGTCTGCTGCACGAGGCGGTCGGCCACGACACCCGAGCCGTTCCCGGCGCGGTGGTCCCTGTGGACTGGGTGGTGGGGGCCGCGATGCTCGTCCCCACCGAAGTGTTCAGGTCTGTCGGCGGGTTCGACGAGGGCTACTACATGAACGCGGAGGAGATCGACCTCCAACGCCGGCTGCGCGAGCGGCAGGTGCCCTCGGTGTTCCTCGGGACGGTGTCACTGGTCCATGTCGGCGGTGTCTCCTCGGACCCGGCCAAGAGGCGTAGCTGGGTTGTCGACTCCAGATTCCGTTACGCCAGGACGTGGGGCGGCCTCGGCCGGCTCCGCGCGGCGCTCACCGCTGCCACGGCCGTGAATGCGCTCGTCAACACGGGGCGTCGTCTCGCGGGCCGACCGGTTCATCCCGTCGCCACCGCCCGCGAGGAGCTTCGCTTGATCCGTGGAGAACGCCCGTGAGTGCCTCCCTCAGCGGCCTGGAGGCGTGGCGCCGATCTGTTCGTACCTCACCCGACCTCGCGCACCAATGGAGGTGAGTGACGGGCGGGCGCTCACCGTTCGACGGGAAGTCATCGGGAACAGGGACTGCCTGGGCCAGCCGGTCGTCATCCTGGGTGAGGTGCATGTCCTTGCCCGGGGCACTATGAGGCTGCGTGCCGGAAGCATTGATGGCGTCGGCCAGAGGAGCGACGTGGCCGTGGTCAGCGCCCGAGGGCTGGCTGGACGAGCTCAGTGACTGCACGCCGAGTCCTCCTCGTGGGACCCGTGTTCCACGGGTACACGACCTCCATCGCCGACGCCCTCCGCAGGGCGGGCCACAGCGTCGACGTCCACCACTACGACGCGCACCGCGGCGTGCCCGACCGCCTGCGGACCAAGCTCGGCACGGAGCTGCCGGGCCTCGTGGGCCTGCGGGGAGAGACCGGCCGGGTCGGGCGACGACGCACCGACGAGGCGGTCCAGGCCCTGAGGGCGAGCCGTCCCGACGTCGTCCTCGCGATCAAGGCCGACGTCCTCGACGCCGGCTTCTGGCAGGAGGTACGCCGCGCCGGGTCCCTGAGCCACCTGTGGCTCTACGACGAGCTGCGCCGCACTGCGCTCGACCCGCAGGTCCTCGGCGCCGTCGACGTCATCACGTCCTACTCCGCGCTCGACACCGAGGACCTCGTGGGGCGTGGCCTGCCCGCGACCCACGTGGCCAACGGCTACGACGCGAGCCTGCCCGTGCTCCCCCGCCCCTCCGGTGACGTGCTGTTCGTCGGCGCGCGCTACCCCAACCGCGAGGCCCTGCTCGTGGCGCTGCACGACCGCGGGCTCCCCGTGCGGGCCGTCGGGCGCGACTGGTCCCACCACCCGCTGGACCGGTTGCGGACGTGGGACGTCCGCCGCCCCGGCGTGCCGGCCTCGCGCGACGTCGACCGGGCCACGAGCTACGGCCTCATGGCCGGCGCCGCCGCGAACCTCAACCTGCACCACGACCAGGACGGCTTCACGATGCGCACCTTCGAGATCCCCGGTACCGGCGGGGTCCAGCTCGTCGACCGCGAGGACGTCGCCCTCCACTACGAGCCGGGCCGCGAGGTCCTGGTCTACCGCGACGCCGACGAGGCGGCCGACCTCGCCGGGAGGGCCCTGCGCGAGCCGGCGTGGGCCGGCCGCGTCGCCGAGGCCGGCCGCCGCCGCACCCTCGCCGAGCACACCCTGGACCACCGGGTGCGCGACCTGGAGGCGCTGTGGACGGCCTGACGCACCCTGAAGACCTCGAGGCGTGGCACGCCTGGCAGCACCGGGCGCAGCCGCTCTCGCGCCGCGTCCGCCGGTCGCTCGACGTGCTGCGGGACATCGCCCGGCCGGACGGCCGCGCCGGCGAGGTCGTCGTCACCCGGGGCGGGCCGCGGTGCCGCCTCCTCGTCCTCGTCGAGGCCCGGACCCCCTCGCAGGTGCTCGCCCTCCTCGCGCCCCTGCGCGACCTGCCCCTCGACGACGTCGTCGTCGTCTCGCCCGTCCCGGTCCGCGACCTGCTCCCCCCGTGGCCCTGGCAGGAGTCGCGGTCCCTGTCGCACGAGTCGGTGCCGACGCTGGCCGGGGGCGCCGAGGTGGTCCTGTCGACCGGGCACTACCTACCGCTCGGCCGGCTCGGCCGTGACGCCGTCACCGAGCCCGCGCGCTTCGTCACCGCCCAGCACGGTCTGCTGACACCACACGCGCCCCCGCTCGCCGACGGCACCACCCTGCTGGCGTGGTCGGAGGCCGACGCCGCCTTCTGGCGCTCCGGGCGCGAGGACGTCACCGCGCTGGTGACCGGCTCGCAGCTGCTGTGGGAGGCCGGGACCGCACCCCGCACGACCGCGGACCCCACCGCGCGACCGGTCTTCCTCGGCCAGCTCCACGGTGCCGAGCTCCCTCGCGCGCTGCTCGTGGAGGCGACGGACTCCTTCTGCCGCGCCGAGGGTGCGGTCTACCGACCACACCCCGCGGAGACCGACCGCCGCTCGCGCGCCGACCACGCGCGCTGGGAGGCCCAGGGCATCACCATCGACCGTTCGGGAGTCCCGCTGCGTGAGCTCGCTGCCCCCGTGGTCGGCGTGTTCTCGACCGGGGTGCTCGAGGCCGCCGCGGCGGGGCTGCCGGCGTGGGTCCACTGCCCGGCCGCGCCTTCCTGGCTCGAGGAGTTCTGGGGCCGCTACGGCCTCTCCCGCTGGGGCGGGACGGCCACCCCATCCCCCGAACGGCCCCGAATCGAGCCGTCGGTCACGGTGGCGCGGACCCTGCAGGGGATGATGGGCGGGTGAGGATCCTCTGTGTCGTCCCCGCCCGGGGAGGCTCGAAGGGCGTACTCCGCAAGAACGTGCGCGACGTGGCCGGAAAGCCGCTCATCGTGTGGACGGTGGAGCAGGCCCTCGCGGCCCGCCCGTCGATGGACGTCGTCGTGAGCACCGACGACCCCGAGATCGCGCAGGTCGCCCGCGCGGCGGGGGCCTTGGTGCCCTTCCTGCGTCCCGCCGAGCTGGCCCGCGACGAGACGCCCACCGAGCCCGTGGTGCGCCACGCCATCGAGGCGGCCCGGTCCGCCGACGCAGCCCCCGACGCCGTGGTCCTGCTCCAGGCGACCTCCCCCGTGCGCCACCCCGGGACCCTGAGCCGGGCCCTGGCCCAGTTCGCGGCCACCGGGGTCGACTCGCTCGTCGGGGTCGTCCCGCAGGCCCCCTTCATCTGGACCGACGGTGCCGAGCCGAGCGCGGCCTACGACGTCACCGCCCGGCCGCGCCGCCAGGACCTGACCCCCGAGGCGATGCGCTACCGCGAGACCGGGTCGCTCTACGTCACCCGGCCCTGGGTGTACGACGAGCTCGACAACCGCATCGGAGGGCGCGTGGGACTGTTCGTCATGGACGAGCTGGAGGGCATCGACGTCGACACCGACCTCGACCTCGACGTCGCCGAGGCCACCCTGCGCCGCCTCGCCGCCCCCACCTCGACGGGAACCCCAGCATGATCATCGACCGGACGATCCGGCCCTTCGTCGTCTACGGCGAGGACCCCGTCCTCACCGCGCTGGAGAAGATCACCGCCAACAAGGCCCGCATCGTCTTCTGCGTCAGCGAGCACGGCCACCTCATCGGCTCGATCACCGACGGCGACGTCCGCCGCTGGATCGCCACCCAGAGCGAGGTCGACCTCTCGCGGTCGTGCGCCGACGTCGCGAACACCTCCGCCCGCAGCGCCCCGCTCAGCTCGACCCCGGCCGAGATCCGGCCCCTGTTCATGGGGGCCGTCGACCACATCCCGCTCATCGACGAGCACGGGCACCTCGTCGCCGTGGCCGTCAACCGCAGCGACGCCTTCCGGGTCGGCCGGCACGAGGTCGGGCGCGGCAACCCGACGTTCCTCATCGCCGAGATCGGCATCAACCACAACGGCTCCGTCGACCTGGCCAAGGAGCTCGTCGACCTCGCCCAGGGCGCCGGCGCCGACTGCGTGAAGTTCCAGCTGCGCGACATGGCGGCGCTCTACCGCGGGGGGACCGGGAGCGCGGGTGAGGACCTGGGCCCGCAGTACACCCTGGACCTGCTGTCGCGGTTCAACCTGCCGGCCGAGCAGCTCTACGAGGTCTTCGACCACTGTCGCGAGGTCGGCATCGACATCATGTGCACGCCGTGGGACTCGCCCAGCGTCGACGCCCTCGTCGACTACGGCGTCCCCGCGCTGAAGATCGCCTCGGCCGACCTCACCAACCACTCCCTGCTCACCCACGCAGCCGCCTCGGGCACGCCCCTCGTCGTGTCGACCGGAATGTCGACCGAGACCGAGATCCGCGAGAGCGTCGCGGTGCTGCGGACCAGCGGCACGCCCTACGCCCTGCTCCACTGCCAGTCGACCTACCCGGCGCCGTTCAAGGACGTCAACCTCAGGTACCTGACCCGCCTCGCCGAGCTGGGCGACTGTCCCGTCGGGTACTCGGGCCACGAGCGCGGCGTTCACGTCCCCGTCGCCGCCGTGGCGCTGGGTGCCACCATCGTCGAGAAGCACTTCACCGTGGACCGCGGCATGGAGGGCAACGACCACAAGGTCTCCCTCCTCCCCGGCGAGTTCGCCGAGATGGTGACGCGCATCCGCGAGGTCGAGGAGGCCCTCGGCACCGCGAAGCCCCGGGCCGTCTCCACGGGCGAGATGATGAACCGCGTCAACCTCGCCAAGAGCCTGGTCGCCGCACGGGACATCGAGCCGGGTGAGCAGATCGACCGGGCCGCCGTCGACATCAAGAGCCCCGGGCGCGGCCTCCAGCCCAACGCCCTGGGCCGGCTCGTCGGCCGCAACGCCATCCGCGCCCTGCGCGCCGGTGACTTCTTCTACGCCACGGACCTCTCCGAGGCGGTTCCCAAGGGCCGCGACTTCACCTTCCGCCGCCCCTGGGGCCTGCCGGTCAGGTACCACGACATCGAGGCGCTGACCGCGGACTGCACGCCCGACTTCCTCGAGTTCCACTTCTCCTACAAGGACCTCGAGATCGCGCCCGCGACGGTGTTCACCGAGCGGCTGCCGATGGGCTACGCCTGCCACGCCCCGGACCTGTTCTCGGGGGACTTCCTGCTCAACCTGGCCAGCGAGGACGACGCCCACTGGGAGCGCTCGATCACCGAGCTTCAGCGGGTCATCGACCTCACCCGCTCCCTGCGCCCGTGGTTCACCACCGACGTCGACCCCGTCGTCATCTCCAGCGTCGGGGGGTTCACGACCGACCACCACGTCTCGCCGGACGAGCTCCCGGACATGTACGCCCGGGTCGCCGCCGGTCTCGACCGGGTCGACGACTCCGGCGTGCGCCTGTCCTGCCAGACGTTGCCTCCCTTCCCCTGGTACATGGGTGGCCAGCTGTACTGCAACCTCTTCGTCGGAGCCTCTGGACACAGCGGAGTTCGCGCAGAAGTACAACCGACGACTGTGCCTCGACGTCTCGCACTCCAAGCTCGCCGCGACCTTCCTCGGCCAGCCGTTCTCGGAGGCGGTCGAGCTCCTCGCGCCGTACGCCGACCACCTCCACCTCGTCGACGCCGTCGGCGTCGACGGGGAGGGGGTGCAGGTGGGCGATGGCGAGGTCGACTGGGCGCTCCTCGCCCGCCAGCTCGACGCGTTCTCCCCCGGCGTCTCCTTCATCCCCGAGATCTGGCAGGGCCACGTCAACGACGGCGAGGGCTTCTGGGTCGCCCTGGAACGGCTCGAGGAGTGGTTCTGAGCGGTCCGACCGACGCACCGACGGCCCTGTGGGTCGTCCCCGTCTCGGACCTCGGCGGGGTCGGCCGGCACGTCGCCGACGTCGTGACGAGCGGGATCCCCGGCTGGCGCGTCGTCGTCCTCTGCCCGCCCGGCCCGCTCGCGGAGCAGCTGCGCGGCCTGGGGGCGAGCGTGGTCACCGGGCCCGTCGGGCCCGAGCACGGCATCCGGGCGTCGGTGGCCACGGTCCGCGAGAGCGTGCGCAGCGTCCGGCCCGCCGTCACCCACTCGCACCTGTCGTGGGCCGACGTCGTCACGGCGGTCGCCACGGTCGGCCGCCCGACGGCCCTGGTGACCACCGAGCACGGCATCGCCGACGACGACCTCGTCTACCACGGCACCCGGGTGCGGGCCCGCCTCAAGGCGCTGGCCCACACCGCCCGGCTGCGCCGCGCCGACGCCGTCATCGCGGTCGCCGTCGCGACCGAGCGCAGCGTGCGCGCCAAGTGGCACCCCTCGCGGGCCACCCCCGTGCGCGTCGTGCGCAACGGGGTCGACCACGGCGAGCAGCCACCGGCTCGCGCCCCCGGCCTCCACGTGTGCTCGGTCGCCCGGCTGGCCCCCGAGAAGCGGGTCGACCACCTCCTGCGCTCGTTCGCCCTGCTGCGCGCCGAGCACCCGGACGCGCGGCTCACGGTGGCCGGGACGGGGCCGGAGGACGCCGCGCTGCGCGACCTCGCGAGCGACCTCGGGCTCGGGGCGTCCGTCGAGTTCGTCGGGCACGTCGAGCCCGGCCCGCTCCTCGACGAGGCCGACGTCCTCGTCCAGCTGTCGGTGTGGGAGAACTGCTCGTACTCCCTCCTCGACGCCCTCGTCCACGGGGTCGGCGTCGTGGCGACCCCCGTCGGCGGCAACCCGGAGATCGTGCCGTCATCGGCCCTCGTGGCCCACGACGACCACGCCGCCGTGGCTCGCCTCGTGGCCGAGCAGGGACTGTCCCCACGCCTGCGCCCGCGCCTCCCCCTTAACTGGCCGGACCGCGCCGCGATGTGCGCGGCCGTGGCGGGGGTCTACGACGAGGTCACCCGGTGACGGGCGTCGTCCTCGCCGCGAACAACGGCGACGTGGGCGGCGGCGAGGTCATGCTGCTCGCCACCGCGCGCGCGCTCGTCGAGCTCGGGGTCGACGTCGAGGTCGCCGGGCCCCGGAGCGAGGGTGGCGTCCTCGACCAGGCCGCGGAGCTCGGCCTCCTGGTCCACCCCTTCCCCACCGACCGCCGCAGCTACATGTCCGGCCTGCGGCGGTGGGCGCTCCGGCAGCCCGGCTGGCTCTGGTGCCACGGCCTCGTCCCCGCGCTCGCCACCTCCGGGCAGCGGCGCCGCATCGTGCACCTGCACCAGGCGCCGGCTCCCGCCCACCGCGCGCCGGCCCGGGTGGCGCGACTGCGCGCCGAGGCCCTCCTCGTCCCGAGCCAGGCGATGGCGCGCGTCGTCCCCGGCGCCGAGGTCCTGTGGAACTGGACCGACCCGGTCTCGCTGCCCCCCTCCACCCCGCGCGGCGGGCCCCTGCGCATCGGGTTCATCGGCCGGCTCTCCGCCGACAAGGGGGTCCACGTCCTCGCCGACGCGGTCGGCCTGCTCCACGGTCGCCACCCCGACCGCCAGCGCCTCGTCCTGGCCGGGGACTCCCGCTTCGTGCCCGACGACCAGCGGGCCCTGGTCCGCACCGCCCTGGAGCGCGTGGCGCCGGTCACCGACGCGCTCGGCTGGGTGGAGCGCCAGGACTTCTTCGCCGCGGTCGACGTCGCGGTCTTCCCCTCCACGTGGCAGGAGCCCTTCGGCCTCGTGCTCGCCGAGGCGATGAGCAGCCGTACCCCCGTGGTGGTCTCGGACTCCGGGGCCCTGCGGGAGGTGGTCGGTGCCGAGCACCCGTGGGTCGTGGAGCCCGGGGACGCGCAGGCCCTCGCGGACGCCATCGGCGTCGTCGCCGCGGCCCACCCGTCGGTCGTCGAGGACGTCGTCGACGCCGCCCACGCGCGCTGGCTCGAGCACTTCTCCCCCGAGGCCGGACGCGCCCGCGTCGAGCAGCTCGCCAGCCGGCTCGGCATCCTCTCCCCCGACCTCGCGGCGCCACCCCCCTGAGCCTGCGAGGATGAGCCGGCACCGGCCCCCACGCACGCCCACGACCCCCTCGGAGCAACCGACACATGCCACGCGCACTCATCACCGGGATCACCGGCCAGGACGGCCTCTACCTCTCCGAGCTGCTGCTGTCCAAGGGGTACGAGGTCCACGGGATCATCCGCGGGCAGAACAACCCCAAGCGCGAGCTGGTCAGCGAGATCGTCCCCGACGTCGTCCTGCACACCGGCGACCTCACCGACCTGTCGAGCCTGCTGCGCGCGATGTCGGTCGCCGAGCCCGACGAGGTCTACAACCTGGGCGCCGTCTCGTTCGTCGCCTACTCGTGGGAGAACGCCCACGTCACCACGGAGGTGACGGGCAACGGCGTCCTCAACGTGCTCGAGGCGGTCCGCCTGCACTCGGGCAAGGACCTGGGCCGGGTCCGCTTCTACCAGGCGTCGTCCTCGGAGATGTTCGGCAAGGTGCAGGAGGTCCCGCAGCGCGAGAGCACGCTGCTGTGGCCCCGCTCGCCCTACGGTGTCGCCAAGGTCTACGGGCACTACATGACGATCAACTACCGCGAGTCCTACGGCATGCACGCGAGCTCCGGGATCCTGTTCAACCACGAGTCCCCCCGCCGCGGACCGGAGTTCGTCACCCGCAAGGTGTCGATGGCCGTCGCCGCCATCTCCCTGGGCCTGCAGGACCGCATCACGATGGGCAACCTCGACGCCAAGCGCGACTGGGGCTTCGCCGGTGACTACGTCGAGGGCATGTGGCGGATGCTCCAGCAGCCCGAGGGCGGCGACTACGTGCTCTCCACCGGCGAGACCCACTCGATCCGCGAGCTGCTCGACGTCGCGTTCGCGCGCGTCGGCATCACCGACTGGGAGGACCGCGTCGAGCAGGACCCCCGCTTCATGCGCCCCGCCGAGGTCGACCTCCTCGTGGGCGACGCCTCGAAGGCCCGCGACGTCCTCGGCTGGCAGCCGACGGTCGGGTTCCGCGAGCTCATCGAGATGATGGTCGACAGCGACCTGGCCCTGCTGCGGGCCCAGCACGGCCGATGAGCGTCGCGCTCGTCACCGGCGCCACCGGCCAGGACGGCAGCTACCTCGTCGAACGCCTCCTCGCCGAGGGCCACGAGGTGCACGGGCTGGTCCGCCGCGAGGACCTGGGCGGCTCGCTGCCCGCGGCGCTCGTCGTCCACGAGCTCGACCTCGGCGCCCCGCCGGACGACCTCGGCGCGCTCGTGGACCGAGTCGGCCCCGACGAGCTCTACAACCTCGGCGGCATCAGCTCGGTGGCCCACTCGTGGGCCGACCCCGTCCTCACGACGCGGGTCAACGCGCTGGCCGCGGTCGTCCTCCTCGACGCCGCGCGCCGGCTGCAGGAGCGTCGGGGGCGGGAGGTGCGGTTCCTCCAGCCCAGCAGTGCCGAGATCTTCGGCGAGGCCGCGGAGTCGCCGCAGCGCGAGAGCACGCCCGTGCGGCCGGTGAGCCCGTACGGGGCGGCCAAGGCCTTCGCGCACCACCTGGCCGGGCTCGAGCGGTCGCGCGGCCTGTTCACGGCGAGCGTCATCCTCTACAACCACGAGTCGCCGCGGCGCCCACCGGCCTTCGTGACCCGCAAGATCACGAGCACCGTGGCCGCGATCGCCGCGGGTCGGGCCGACCGGCTCGTCCTGGGCAACCTCGACGCCCGGCGCGACTGGGGCTGGGCCCCGGACTACGTCGACGCGATGGTGCGCGCGGTCCGGCACGACGAGCCCGGCGACTACGTCGTGGCCACCGGCGAGGCGCACAGCGTCCACGACTTCGTCGCGGCGGCGTTCCGCCGCGTCGGCATCGACGACTGGGCCCCCCTCGTCGAGGTCGACCCCGCCTTCATCCGGCCCGCCGACCCGAGCCTGCTCGTCGGTGACGCCTCCCGGGCCAGGACCCTCCTCGGGTGGGTCCCGACCGTGACCTTCGACGACCTCGTCGCGGCGATGGTCGACGCGGAGCAGGGCCCCGAGTGAGCGACGAGGTGGCCGCGGGACCCCGGCCGCGTGTCGCCATCGCCCACGACTACCTGACCCAGCGCGGAGGGGCCGAGCGCGTGGTCCTCGCGATGGCCCGCGCGTTCCCCGGGGCGCGGATCCACACGACCCTCTACGACCCGGCCGCGACCTACCCGGAGTTCGCCGAGCACGAGGTCGTCACCTCACCGCTCAACCGGGTGGGGCCGCTGCGACGCGACCACCGGGTCGCGCTGCCGCTGCTGGCGCCCGCGTCGTCAAGGATGACCGTCGACGCCGACGTCACCCTGGTGTCCTCGAGCGGCTGGGCCCACGGGTTCGGGCACACGGGGAGCTCGCTGGTCTACTGCTACTCCCCCGCGCGGTGGCTGTACCAGACCGACACCTACCTCGGCGGGCCGGCGCACCGCTCGCCCCGCGGGCTCGCCCTGCTCGCGCTGCGACCGGTCCTGCGTCGCTGGGACCTGCGCGCCGCTCGCCGCAGCACCCGGTACCTCGCGATCTCGCGCGTCGTCCAGGGCCGCATCCGGGCGGCCTACGGCCTGGAGTCCGACGTGGTCCCCGCGCCGCACAGCATGGACCCGACCGCGCCGCAGGCAGTGGTCCCCGAGCTGGCCGACTGGGCCGACGAGGGCTACCACCTCGTCGTGTCGCGGCTGCTGCCCTACAAGAACGTCGACGTCGTCGTCGACGCGGTCCGCGGGACCGGCCACCGGCTCGTCGTCGTCGGCGCGGGGCCCGGCCGCGACGCCCTCCTCGCCGGGCTCCCGGACAACGTGCGCCTCGTCGGCGGGCTCAGCGACCCGCAGATCCGCTGGGTGTACGCGCACAGCCGGGTCCTCGTGGCGCCGAGCATCGAGGACTACGGCCTCTCACCGCTCGAGGCCGCCGCCTTCGGTCGGCCGAGCCTGACGCTGCGGGCCGGCGGCTACCTCGACACCGTCGTCGAGGGCGTCACGGGGCTGCACGTCGACGCCCCCGACGCGCTCCTCCTGCGCGCCGGGCTCGACGCGGCCGAGCGCCATCCCTTCGACCCCGACGTGCTGCGCGCCCACGCGGCGACGTTCTCCGAGACCGGTTTCGCGGACCGGCTGCGCTCCGAGGTCGACGCCCTCCTCGGAGGTGGCTGACCGGGCTCGGAGACGCCTGACCGACCCTCGGCCGAACGGTCCGTTCCTCGCCTGGATGACAGGACCCGACTCGCCGGTACGGCACGCGTGGTCATACTGGGAGCCAACGGGAGTCCGTCGGGGGCCCCGTCCACCCCATCGCGCCGCGAGGATCCCGTGATCGTCAACGAGGAGCAGACCGACACCGTCGCCGCCAGGTCGGCCCGGTGGAACCGTCTGGCGCCCGCACTCGCCGCGGTGGTCACCGACCTGGTCCTCATGGGGCTGGTCACCTACGGCGCCGGGGTCGGCCGCATGCGCCTGCCGTTCTTCGACGAGGTCGGCGACGTCGACAACCTGCTGCGCGCCTTCGGGGTCCCGCTCGTCATCGGCTGGTTCGTCGTCGTGGCCCTCTCGGGGGCCTACGCACCCCACGTCCTGGGCGCCGGGACGACCGAGTACAAGCTCGTCCTGCGCGCGACGATGATCGGTGCGGGCATCGTCGGGGTCGTGTGCTACCTCGCGAAGTTCCAGTTCTCGCGGGGGTTCTTCTTCCTCCTCATCATCTTCGGGGTCCCGACGCTCCTGCTCGGCCGCTACCTCCTGCGCCGTGCCTTCCACGCGGCCCGGCGCCACGGCCACCTGGTCCATCGCGTCGTCGTCGCCGGGTCGGTGGCCCAGGTCGACGAGGTCGCGCGCGTCCTCGAGCGCGAGAGGTGGCTCGGCTTCCACGTCGTCGGTGCCGTCGTGCCCGCGACCGAGACCGTCGACACCACCCCCGGCGGGGTCCACGTCCTCGGGTCCACCGCCCGCACCGTCGCCGTCGTCGTCGACACCGACTGCGACGTCGTCCTCTTCGCCGGCGGCGCGGTCTCCTCGGCCCAGCAGATGCGTCGCGCCGCCTGGGAGCTCGCCGACAGCCGGGTCCAGATCATGCTCGTCCCGCAGCTCACCGACGTCGCGAACGACCGCGTGCGGGTCCGCCCTGCGGCGGGGCTTCAGCTCATGGAGCTCGAGGGGCCACGCCACCTCGGCGCGAGCCGGGCCTCGAAGCGGCTGTTCGACCTCGCCGGCGCGAGCCTGCTGCTCCTCCTCGCCAGCCCGCTGCTCCTCGTCACCGCGCTCGCCGTCAGGCTCCACGACGGGGGTCCGGTCCTGTTCCGCCAGCAGCGCGTCGGCCGCAACGGCGACCTGTTCGACTGCTTCAAGTTCCGCTCGATGGTCGTCGATGCCGACGCGCTCGTCCAGCAGGTCGCCGAGGACAACAAGAACGGCGACGACCACGTCCTGTTCAAGGCGACCAACGACCCCCGCGTCACCGGGCCGGGCCGCCTCATCCGGCGCTTCTCGGTCGACGAGGTCCCCCAGTTCCTCAACGTCCTGCGCGGCGAGATGAGCCTGGTGGGCCCGCGCCCGCCGCTGCCAGGCGAGGTCGAGCGCTACACCGACGACGTGCGCCGCCGCCTCGCGGTGCGCCCCGGGATGACCGGGCTGTGGCAGGTCTCCGGACGCTCGGACCTCTCCTGGGAGGACTCGGTGCGCCTCGACCTGTACTACGTCGACAACTGGTCCCTCGTCCAGGACGTCGCGATCCTGGCCCGCACCATCGGTGCCGTCGTCTCCAGCCGCGGCGCGTACTGACCGCTCTCGCGCAGCCCACCACCCGAGACCTCGCCGGGTCGAGGTGAAACCCGACCGTGTCGAGGTCCCCTTTCACCTCGACCCACCCACCCCCTCGCCGGGTCGAGGTGAAACCCGACCGTGTCGAGGCCCCCTTTCACCTCGACCCACCCACCCCTCGCCGGGTCGAGGTGAAACCCGACCGTGTCGAGGTCCCCTTTCACCTCGACCCGCCCACCCCTCGCCGGGTCGAGGTGAAACCCGACCGTGTCGAGGTCCCCTTTCACCTCGACATGCGGGGGCGGTTCCGGGGGCGGGAGGGTCAGACGCGGGCGCGGGCCCGCTGGCGCTGGGCCGGGCGCGCCGACCCGGGGCCGACGACCGGCGCCTGCGGCGTGACCTCGACGGCGGGGGGTCCGGCATCGTCGGCCACGGCCTCCGCCTGGGCCGGCGCGGGGAGGCTCTCGTAGCTGCCGTAGCTGGCGTACCCGGCGTAGGCGTGGCCGTGGATGGCCGTCCCGACGCCCTTCTTCGGCGCGAGGTTGAGGACGACCCCGAGGACGCGCGCCCCCACCTGCCCCAGCAGCTTGGCACTGTGCCGCGCGTGCTCCTTCTGGGTGCGACCGACGGCAAGGACGAGCAGCGCCCCGTCGGTCATCGCCGCGAGCAGCCCGGCGTCGGTGACGGCGAGCAGCGGCGGGGCGTCGAGGATCACGAGGTGGTCCTTGGCGAGGTGGTCGATGAGGGCGTGCATGCGCTGCGAGCCCAGGAGCTCGCTGGGGTTGGGCGGGACCCGTCCGGCGGCGATGAACTTCAGGTTCGGCTGGTCGGTGTCCTGCAGGACGTCCTTGAGCTTGACCTGCCCCGAGAGCAGCTGCGAGAGGCCGACGCGCCCCGACTGGTCGAGCACCCCCGCAAGGGTCGGGCGCCGCAGGTCGGCGTCGATGACGACGGTCTTCTGCCCGGCCTCGCTCAGGGTGCGGGCCAGGGTCGCCGACACCGTCGACTTGCCGTCGCCGGGGTTCGCGCTCGTGACGACGATGCTGCGCAGGCTGCCGTCGACCGACAGGAAGCGCAGGTTGGTGCGGATCTGCCGGAACGCCTCGGACGCGGCCCCGAGGTCCTCGAGGCGGCCACGGCCGGTTTCCTTCTTCAGCTCCGAGGTCGTCGGCACGACACCGAGGACGCTGCTCCCGACGAGGCCCTCGACCTCGGTGACGGTGCGCACCCGGGTGTCGAGCTGGCGCCGGAGGAAGACGAGGAGGTACGCCACGCCCAGGCCCACGACGGCCCCGACGAGGACGTTGACGCGCATGACGGGCGCGACCTGCACCCCGGGCAACGCGGTCTCGATCGGCACGATCTGCACGAGCGGCGCGCTGCCGCGCGAGCTGCTGCCCACGCGTTCGATGCGGTTGGCCTCCTGCGCCGTGGCCTTGATGACAGCGTCGGCGAGCAGGCGGGCCTGCTCGGGCGTCGGCCCGGTGGCGGTGACCTTGAGGATGACGCTGTTCGGGGCGACGGACGCACCCACCCGGCCCGCGACCTCCGCCGGCGACGCCTGGATCCCCGTCTCCTCGATGGCCCGCTGGGCGACGGCCCGGCCCGTGACGAGCGGGAGGTAGGAGTCGGCCTTGGTTCCACCGAGCGTGGTCTCCGCCAGTCCCTCGCCGGAGGTCTGCGGGTCCCCGCCCACGACGACGTACCCGCTCGCGTCGGCCAGGAACACCGTGGGCATCTGCGCCGTCACGGCGAGGGCGACCCCGGCACCCACCACCGTGAGGACGACGAGGTGCAGCAGGTGGGCACGCGAGAGCCGGACGAAGTCGAGAATGGTCACGAAGGATCCTCGGGGTTGAGGTGGCACGGGCGGGGTTGCAGGCCGCGACGTGCTGGTTCACCGATTTTATCGCCCGGCCACCCCCCTGGCCGGGCACTTCGGACAAAGCCCGGACCTAGAGTGACCGAATGACCGAGGGAGCCCTGGTACCCGTCGCCGTGCGGGTCGAGCTCGGCCACGCCGCGGTCCAGCGCCTCGCCGAGGAGTCCGGGGTCGACCTGCTCCACATCAAGGGACCGGCCGTCCACCCGGGGCTGCGCCGCACCCCGAGCAGCGGGAGCGACGTCGACGTCCTCGTCCGCCCCGACGGCGTCGACGCCCTGATGGCCGCGCTCGCCGCCCACGGCTGGCGGGTCGAGACCGAGTTCACGTCCGGGTCGGCCTTCGACCACGCGGCCAACCTCTACCACCCCAGCTGGGGGCTGCTCGACGTCCACCGGCACTACCCCGGGATGGACCGCGACCCCGACGCCGCGTTCTCGGTGCTCTGGGGCACCCGGGGATCGGTGGCCCTGGCGCACGTGCCGTGCGCCGTTCCCGACCCGCTGTCGCAGTCCCTGGTCCTGCTGCTCCACGCGGCCCGGACCCCCCACGGGGGTGAGGAGCATCCCGACGTCGGCCCCAACTGGCACGACCGCACGCCGCAGGACCGCGACCGCATCGCGCAGATCGCCCGCGCGACCGGGGCGACGGTGGGGCTGGCCGCTGCCACCGGCCACCTCGCCGAGCACGCGCACGACCCGCAGGCCGCGCTGTGGAGGGTCTTCACCGAGGGCGGCGACCGGCTCGACGAGTGGGGCGCCCGGTTCCGAGCCGCGCGGGGGCCCAGGG
Organism: uncultured Actinomycetota bacterium; assembly: GCA_963795035.1. Taxonomy (GTDB): domain Bacteria; phylum Actinomycetota; class Actinomycetes; order Actinomycetales; family Dermatophilaceae; genus Oryzobacter. The sequence continues at coordinate 324,499 of CAWCFZ010000001.1, forward strand.
CCAAGGCCTCGGTGGCCGTGCGCTCCCTCGGCGTCAACCGGTACTACCTCGCGGACAAGCTCGGCCACGACCCCTCGCGTGCCGAGGTGGCCGTGGAGTTCTTCCGGCGGATCGCGGCCGCCGCCCGCGGCGTCGCGCACCGCGTGGGACGGGTGGCCCGGCGGTGAGGGCGGTCGACTCGCGCGAGGTCGTCGTCCCGCGCGGCACCGGCTGGGTCGAGCACCAGGGGACCGTCTACCCGGCGCAGCTTCCCGACGGGCCCCCGCTGGTCCTGGCCGATGAGGGGGCGCTCGTGTGGCACGCCGTGGTGGCCGGGGGCACGCTCGCGCAGGTCACCGCCCGGGTGGCCCAGCAGGTCGGGCAACCCGCCGAGGAGGTCGCGCCGGGGGTCGCGGAGTTCGTCGACGGCCTCGTGGCGGCGGGCGTCCTGGAGCTGAGGTAGCGAGCGCCTCAGGCGGGGCGGTCGCGGGAGCGCCGGGACCGCGAGGCGAGCACGCCCAGCCCGACCCCGAGAGCGCCTCCCAGACCGTTGAGGACGACGTCGACGACGCTCGGGTCGCGGGCCAGGCCCGGCAGGGTCTGCGCCAGCTCGACCGCGACGGAGAACGCGACGAGCGAGGCGGCGACCACCACCGGTCGGCGACGCAGCGCGACGACCCCCAGCCAGCCCAAGGGGACGAACGCGATCACGTTGAGCACCGCCGCGTAGGTCTCCGGGGTCACCCAGAGCGGCACGCCGAGCTGGAGGAAGAACACGTAGACCGCCACGATCCCGCGGTTGACCGCATAGCCGTCGGGCCACAGCAGGACGGCGAGGACGACGAGCGCGGCCGCGACGGCGAGGACCGTCGACACCCTGAGCGCGGTTCCCCTCACCGGCCCAGCATCGCGCAGGCCAGCGTCTCCTGCAGCCAGGTGAGGAAGTCGTACACGGCGAGGGCGTACGCGAGCGGGTCGTCGTCGTCGAGCTCGTGGACCGACGCCTCGAGGGCCTCGAGGTCGTCGTCGGCGCGCAGCCCCATCCGCTCGCCGAGGACGAGCCGGACGTCGGTGAGCGCTGTGAGGAAGGCGCGGGCGTCGGCCTCCCCGAGGCGCACCTTGTCCTCGTGGCGCAGTGCCTCGGCGGAGACGGCGAGGGCGGAGGCCTTGCGCTGGCGCAGCCCCGTCTCGGTGAGCCGCCGGAACTCGGCCGCCACCTCGTCGTCCTCCCGGTTCGCGGTGGGCAGGAGGCGGTCGAGGGCGGGGTCGCGGTCGAGCTCGGCCACCTCCGGCCCGGCCTGGTCCTCACGGGCGACCGTGACGCCCATCCCGAGGTTGGCGACGATGGCGGAGAAGTCGTCGCCACCCTCCGGCTCGGGCTCGGCAGGGTCGAGCAGGTCGTGGACCTGGTCCATGAGCCCGGCCACGGTCGCGCGTTCCAGGACGTCGAGCCGCGCGGTGAAGCGCAGGTCCGGGCCCTCGCCCCGTCGGCGGAAGCCCCGGGCCATCAGTCGTCCTTCTGGAAGGTGGCCCACAGCCCGTAGCCGTGCAGCGCCTCGGTGTCGGCCTCCATCGCCTCACGGCTGCCGCTCGCGACGACGGCGCGGCCCTCGAGGTGCACGTCCATCATCAGCCGTTCCGCCTTGGCGCGACCGTAGCCGAAGTGGGTCTGCAGGACGTAGGTCACGTACGTCATGAGGTTGACCGGGTCGTTCCACACGATGGTGACCCACGGGGTGTCGGGGGCGACGTCACCACCGGTGGCGGTGACCTCCTCCGTCATGGGTGCGAGCGACACGCCCCAAGGATAGGAGCCCGGCGGCCCGGCCCGAACCACACCTCTCCCCGCCGCGCGTGCTCAGGTGGTCGGCGGGGCAACCTGCCCTGCCCGCGCGGGAGGTCGGGGGCTCAGCGCGTCCGCCCGGCGTTCCAGGAGCCGGCGTACCGGCCGTCGTCGCAGGCTCGGGCGCCCTCCCCCAGCTCGAGCGGGCGGAAGGTGTCGACCATGACGGCGAGCTCGTCGAAGTACTCCTTGCCGAGCGAGGCCTCGGCCGCTCCCGGCTGGGGGCCGTGGGCGTGCCCGCCCGGGTGCAGCGAGATCGAGCCCTTGCCGATGCCGGAGCCCTTGCGGGCCTCGTAGTCGCCGTCGACGTAGAACATGACCTCGTCGCTGTCGACGTTCGAGTGGTAGTAGGGCACCGGGATCGCGAGGGGGTGGTAGTCGACCTTGCGCGGCACGAAGTTGCACACGACGAAGTTCCAGCCCTCGAAGACCTGGTGGGCGGGCGGCGGCTGGTGGATGCGGCCGGTGATGGGCTCGTAGTCGCGCACGTTGAACACGTACGGGTAGAGGCAGCCGTCCCAGCCGACGACGTCGAGCGGGTGGAACGGCAGGACGTGGACCGTCCCGACGATGCCGCCGCTGCTCGCGGGCCCGCCGCCACGGTGCTTGATGAAGACCTCGGTCTCGGCGCCGGCCTTCTCACCGACGTCCTCGGCGAGGAGCGGGCCCTGCGGCACCCGCAGGTCGCGCTCGCAGTAGGGGCTGTGCTCGAGGAGCTGCCCGTACTTGCTGAGGTAGCGCTTCGGCGGGGCGATGTGGCTGCTCGCCTCGATGCAGATGGTGCGCAACGGGTCGCGCGCCGAGGAGGTCGGGATCCAGCGGTGCGTCGTCGCGCGCGGGATGATGACGTAGTCGCCCTCCCCCACCTCGAAGGCGCCGAAGACCGTCTCGACCCGGGCGCTGCCGCGCTCGACGTACACGCACTCGTCGCCGATGCCGTTGCGGTACCAGGGGCTCGGCCTCGCGGCCACGGCGTAGGACAGGCGCACGTCCCCGTTGCCGAGGAGGAGGCGCCGGCCGGTGACGACGTCGGTCTTCTTGACGACCGCGGCAGGGAAGAGGTCGTGGGGCTTGAGGTGGCGCGGCAGCAGCGGGTGGTTGGCCGTGGTGCCCAGGTCGCCGATGCTCCACTCGCGGTACTCGGCCACGGTGGAGGGGATGTTGCGGTGGTAGAGCAGGCTGGAGTCCGAGCTGAAGCCCTCCTCGCCCATGAGCTCCTCGTAGTAGAGCTCGCCGACCTTGCCGCGCCTCGCCGGCCGACGGTGCTGGGTGTGCCGCTTCGGGGGGATGCTGCCCATCGCCTGGTAGTGCGCCACTGGTCTGGTCCACCTCGCTGTGGTCGGTCGGACCCGAGGTGCTGTCCCGGGTCCCGCATGTCGTGGGTCGGCCCGCGCCGCCCGTCAGCGGAGGTCGGGACCGGCACTGCCAGGAAGCCTAGGCGGTCGGTCGGCCACTGGACAGCCTCAGCCACACGCGACGGCACATTGGTCAGATCGCGCGGCCGTCCTGGCGTCCGTGTGGTCAGACTGCCCAGCCACTCCCCGCGAGGAGGGACAGCGCGCACCACTTCGGTAGCGTGGCCCGCATGCCCATGACGACGGACGGACCTGACGGACCGCGACCGGCGCACGCGCCGCTGGTCCGCGGGCTCGTCGCCGACGCGGCGGTCTTCCCGCCGGCATCCCTTCCCCTCGACGAGGCCGTCGCCGCGCATCGGCAGCACCGCTCCGCCCCCTACTCCCCCGCCGTCGGCCCCTTCCTCGTCGCGGCGTCCGCCGTCGCCGACCTCGTGCGCGTCCTCGACGGCGAGGAGGCTCGTGCGGGTGGCGGTGACGTGCTCGATGTCGTCCTCGTCGCCCGCCCCGGCGCCGACCCGGCCCTGTTGACGGCTGCCCGTGACGCGCTGCGCGAGGACACCCGGGTGCGCGTCGTCGCGGCCGAGCTGGCGTGGGAGGACGGGTGGCGCGGGCTCGGCCTCGACGACGTGCCGTTGGCGCTGGAGGTCCCGCGCGGCGAGGACCACGACCGCGCGCTCGCCGACATCCGGGCCGGGGTGCACGAGGGCCTGCCGGTCGTCGCGAAGTTCCGCACCGGCCCCACGCCGAGCTGGCCCTGGCCCGACGAGGACGAGCTGGCCGACCTCCTGGTCCTCCTCGCGGCCCTCGACGTGCCGTTCCGGCTCACGGGCGGGTTGCACCACGCGGCCCGCGGGACCTACGAGGTCGACGGCGTGCCCGAGGAGAACCACGGCCTGCTCAACGTGCTCCTCGCGACGTCCGCGGCCCTGTCGCGAGCCGGCCGCGAGGAGGTGGCCGCGATCCTCGCCGTGCGCGACGCTCCGGCCCTGGCCGCCCTCGTCGGCGCGTGGTCCGACGACACGACGGCGCGGGTGCGCAGTGCCTTCACCGGCTACGGCTGCTGCACCGTCACCGACCCGCTCGGCGAGCTGGCCCGACTCGGCCTGCTCGACGACCACTGACCCGAACCCGTTCCGGCACAGACCCCCTCGCTCCCCTCGCCCCGCCCATACCTCGACCGAAGGACCGCCATGACCTGGCTCGACCTCCCCGCCGACCACCCCTTCGGCGTCCACAACCTCCCCTACGGCGTGTTCTCGACGGCGGGCGACCGGCCCCGCGTCGGGGTCCGCGTGGGCGAGCACGTGCTCGACCTCGCGGCGTGCGCGGAGCACGCCGGGATGGAGTCGGCGGCCGTGTGGCGGGAGGCCTCGCTCAACGCGTTCCTCGAGCAGGGCCGTGACGCGTGGACCGCGGCCCGCACCTGGCTCACCGAGGTGCTGACGAACGAGGCGCACCGCGACGCCGTCGAGCCACACCTCGTGCCCCTGGCCGACGCCACGCTGCACCTGCCCGTGGAGGTCGCCGACTACGTCGACTTCTACGCGAGCGAGCACCACGCCACCAACGTCGGGCGCCTCTTCCGCCCCGACTCCGAGCCGCTCACGCCGAACTGGAAGCACCTGCCGATCGGGTACCACGGTCGGTCCGGCACCGTCGTCGTCTCCGGCACCGACGTCGTGCGGCCGAGCGGGCAGCGCAAGGCGCCGGCCGACGCGGCACCGACGTTCGGGCCGTCGGTCCGCCTCGACATCGAGGCCGAGCTCGGCTTCGTGGTCGGCGGCTCCACCCGGCTCGGTGAGCCCGTGTCGCTCGCCGACGCCGACGCGCACCTGTTCGGCGTCGTCCTGCTCAACGACTGGTCGGCCCGCGACCTGCAGGCCTGGGAGTACGTGCCGCTCGGCCCGTTCCTCGGCAAGTCGTTCGCCACCTCCATCTCGCCGTGGGTCGTCACGACCGACGCCCTGCGCTCAGCTCGAGTGCCGCTGCCCGGGCAGGACCCCGAGCCGCTGCCCTACCTGCGCGGAGAGCCGACCGACGACGGGGCCGGCACGGCCTTCGGCCTCGACCTCCACCTCGAGGTCGACTGGAACGGCACCGTGGTCTCGCGGCCCGAGTACCGCGACATGTACTGGTCGCCCGCGCAGATGGTGGCGCACATGACGGCCAACGGCGCGTCGCTGCGCAGTGGCGACCTGTTCGGGTCGGGCACCATCTCCGGACCCGAGAAGGGCACCCGCGGCTGCTTCCTCGAGCTGACGTGGAGTGGCCAGGAGCCGCTCACCCTCGACGACGGCTCCAGCCGCACCTTCCTCGAGGACGGCGACACCGTCACCCTGCGCGCGGCGGCCCCCGGTGCCGAGGGCACCGTCGTCGGTCTCGGCGAGGTCGTGGGGACGGTCCGGCCCGCCCGCTGAGCACACCGGCACGTCGAGAACGGCGCTGCGGGACTCGGGGCTCAGAAGGGTGGCTCGTCGGGCCACCGGCTGCGCCGCTTCCGGCCGCGACTGGTTCCGCAGCCTGGTCTCGGTCCGGCGCCCGCCTCGACGAGGAGACCACGGACCTGCGCGGTGCGGCAGGTCTCGACCCCCGCTGGCCGAGCCGGAGCACCGGTCGCTCGGGACGACGGGCTCGTCGAGGCGCTGGCCAGGAGGTGCTCGAGGGCGTACTCGAGCCTGCTGAACTCGCCCTCCACCGGACCCGCCGGGCTCGTACCGTGCCCGATCTCCTCGACGGCGACGGAGCCCCGGGGGCCGGCGAGGACGACGACGGCCAAGGCGTCGATCGGCTGGGTCGTGCGCACCCTGCCGGTCGGGTCTGTCCACTCCAGCAGGGCGCCCGGCAGCATGCGCACGCGCCAGCCCGCCCGTTGCTTGATGCGGTGGTGCCGCCGGCAGAGGCAGGCGAGGTTGTCGGCCGCAGTGGGCCCGGTCGGCCAGGGCCTGACGTGGTCGAGGTCGCAGAACCGCGCTGCCACGGAACAGCCGGGGAACCGGCACCGCCCGTCGCGTCGGCGGACGAGCGCGGCGAGTCGATGAGGTGGTCGATAGGCGGTGGCCACCGTCGCGTCGAGGAGAGCGCCGCTCCCGGGGTCGCACGGCAGGGTGGCCGGCACCGGTCCGGCTCCGGCCGGCCCGCCGGGGGCCAGGTGCCCGACGACCCAGGCGCGGGAGACGAGCGACGCCTCCGACGGGCGCAACCCGCGCACCTCGACGAGGTCCCCGTCGCCGGCACAGCGGTCGCGGTCGGTCGTCCTGCCGTCGAGCCCCGCGTGGCCCCCCGCCGGCACGGTGAGGGTCACGGTGGTGGTGACCGTCGCGTGGGCGGTGACGAGGTCGGTGAGCGCCTTGGCGCGGGCACGGTCGATACCGGGGCACACGCCGTCGGCGACGTACTGGCGGGCGAGCTCGTCGATGGCGGCCCAGGCCGAGGCGGCGTCCTCGCTGGGGAAGGTGCCCCACCAGGCGTCGACTCCGGGCTCGGCGACCCAGCGCCGCAGCCCGGTCTCGCGCCGCGCGCGCTCGGCACGCCGGCGGAGCAGGTCGGGGCTGATGCGGGCGAGGAGGCGGCGGCACCGTCGGCGGAGGGCCGGCGCGGGCTCGACCCCGAGGTGGGGGTCCAGGGCGGCGACGACGGTCTCGGCGACGTCGGCCGGCACCTCGGCCAGCTCGACCGCGACGACGCCGGCGCGGTAGCCGTCGAGCCGTCCGTCGCGCATCGCGTCGTGGAGGGTGGTGAGTCCTGACTCCCGCGGGACCTCTCGAGGGTCGTCGACCACCGGGATGCGTCCCGCGGCGAGACGGACCGCGTGGTCGACGCGGTGCTGGGCCTGCGCGTGCGAGGCGCCGATGGACGGGGCGACGAGGTCGGCGGTGTCGAGGGCGACGTGGCCCGGTCCCCGCACGAGGTCGACGAGGGTGCCGTCCTCGGCCCAGGCGGACTCGACGGCGGCCAGCCCGGCGATCGCGGAGTCCTGGAGCGCCGTCGCGACGTTCACGAGAGCCTGTGCGGCGGAGACGACCCCGACGAGCTCGTCACGTCCGTGGGGCAGGTCGCGGCGGGACGCGAGCCGTGTGGACACGGAGGTCAGGGCCTCGGCCAACGCATCGTCGCCAGCCCCGAGAGTGCTGACGATGCGCCCCTGCTCGACGTCCACGGATCCCCCTCCCCTTGCGTGAAACTCTACTCGGGAGGGGTGACCAGCACAAGTGTTCGGTTCGCGAATGTGGAAGAACCGCAACGTTTTTCGCGGCACGAGAGGCTCTTGCGGCGTCGTCAGCGGTTGCGGAGGCGCAACGGCCACCGTTGTGCTCAGCCCTTGAGGACGACCACCGTGTCGGCGACCTTGTCGTGCAGGGTCTGTCGCTTCGGGTCCCACAGCAGCCATGCGGGGTCCAGGACGTTGAGGATCGTCGCCGCGACGCCGAGCAGCGGGATGAACGCCATCGCCGATGCCACCATCCCCACGACCTGGCGCCGCAGCGCCGTGACGATGTCGATCGGCTCGCCGTCCCCGACGCGGCGCACGACCGTCCCGAGGACCATCTTCCCGGGGGTGGCCGACTTCCACGCGAGGAAGCCCACCTCGTACACGAGGGAGACCACGAGGCTGACCATCGTCACCGGGAGCAGCGCCGCGGTGAGCTCGGCGCCGAATGCCCCGAAGTCCGGCGTCGTCCCGGTGCCCGAGGCGCCGGTGCTCGCCAGGTACTTCTCGACGACGGCCAGCGCCCCGCCCAGCCAGGGGATGGCGATGACGAGGCCGAGCAGGCTGGAGAGCAGGGAGTCCAGGAGGCGGGCCAGCAGCCGGCGCCACCACTCCGCGAGGACGGCGCCGTCGGGCAACGTCTCGGGGCGGCTGCCCGGCCAGCGGCCGTACACGGTGGACGGACCACCCCGTCCCTGCGCCGGGCCCCCACCCGGGCCGGGCCACCCGCCGGAGGGACCCGGCGACCCGTCGGCCGGACCACCGGAGGACGTGCCCGCCAGGCCGCCCGTGGCCCCCGGGCGCGCGACCTGCTGGGTCGCCCTGCCGATCGTCGACTGGTCCGCGGTCGGCGAGCGCCGTGGCGTGGTGTGGCTCGACCACACGACACCGTCGAAGTAGCGCAGCAGGAGCGGATCGTCCGGGTCCTCGTACCAACCGGGCCCGGAGGGGGTGTCGGTCATGGGGTCAGGGTCTCACGCACGGATGGGAGCGGCGTGCACGCGCCGGTGTTGACCCCCCGCCCCGGTCGGCGCACCATCGGTGGATGGCGCTCCGGCTCGGTCCCCACCTCATGTCCCTCACCGACCGGCTGCGCTGGGAGCCGGTCGCCCGGCGGGTGCGCGCGAGCCTCGGCGGGCTCCCCGTCCTGGACTCCACCGACGCCGTCCTCGTCTGGGAGCCCCGGCGGGTCGTCCCGATGTACGCGGTCCCTCCCCAGGACGTCGCGGCACAGCTACGGGCCCGCGAGCCCACGCCGCCCCCCGACCCCCTGCCTCCCGTCCTCGGCCCGGTGCACTTCGGCTGGCACACGACGCCGGGCGCCTCCTTCGACGTCGTCGTCGGTGACCGAACCGTGGAGGACGCGGCCTTCGCCCCGCAGGACCCGGACCTCGGCGGCCGGGTCGTCGTCGAGTGGGCCCCGTTCACGTGGATGGAGGAGGCGCACGCCGTCACCGGCCACCCGCACGACCCGTTCAAGCGGATCGACCTGCTGCGCAGCGAGCGGCACGTCGTCGTGAGCCTCGGCGGCACGGTGCTCGCCGACACCCGCAACGCCATCGCGCTGTGCGAGACCCACATCCCGGTGCGCTGGTACGTCCCCCACGACGACGTCGTCACCGACCTCCTCGTCGGCAGCCCCTCCTCGTCGACCTGCGCCTACAAGGGGCACGCCACCTACGTCTCGCTCGCGCCCGGCGCCATCCCCGGCATCGAACTGGAGGGTGCGGACATCGGCTGGAGCTACACCCACCCGCTCGACGAGGTCGCCGCCGTCAGGGGGATGGTCTGCTTCTACTCCGAGCGCACCGACCTCGAGCTCGACGGCGTCGCGGTCCCCCGCCCGGTCACCCCGTGGTCGTCCCCCCGCGACCAGGAGCGCTCCTAGCGCCCTGGTCGTCCTCGCGCACCCGCGCGGCGAGCGCCGTCACCGCGTCGGCGACGGACTCCGGCTCGACGAGCTGGTGCAGGTGCCCGGCCCCTTCGACGACCTCGACCGGCCACCCCAGCGAGCGTGCCGTCGCGACCTCGTCCTCGTAGGTCGAGCCGAACGCGAGGTAGGCACTCGGCCGCTCCCGCCACCCGGCCGGCGCCCCGAGCCGCGAGCGAAGGTACGACAACGGCACCCGATCCTCCGCGGTGCGGAGCCGGGCCAGCACCACGGGGTCGGGGAGCACCGCGACCACGTCCTCAGCCGGCCACCAGCGCGACCATGGCGGGAGCAGCCCGTCGTCGTCGGCCATCCCGGCGAGGTGGTCGAGCAGCGTCTCGGGCGCCAGCGCCGCCTCCCCAGCCGTCGGCGGCAGCGCAGCATCGACGTAGACGACGGCGGCCCCCACCGGCGCCACGAAGGCGGCGAACCGGCCGGCGTTGCTGTGCGCGATGACGACGTCCGGTGCCACCCGCCCAGCGGCGGAGGCGAAGCGGGCCAGCACCTCGAGCGCGTCCACGGGGGCCGAGGCCTGTCCCGGCACGACGACGCCCCATCCCCGGCGCCGGAGGGCGGCCGCGAGCGGGGCGTGGACGAGGGCCGGGGTGAGCGGGCTCGGGAGGACGAGGGCGGTGGTCACGCCCCCATCATCGGACCCCGAGCCACCGGCCGGCGCGCGACCTCAGAGGTTGCCGCGCTTGTCCTGCTCGCGCTCGATGGACTCGAACAGGGCCTTGAAGTTGCCCTTGCCGAAGCCGAGCGAGCCGTGCCGCTCGATGACCTCGAAGAAGACGGTCGGCCGGTCGCCGAGGGGCTTGGTGAAGATCTGGAGCAGGTAGCCGTCCTCGTCGCGGTCGACGAGGATCTTGCGCGACTTCAGCTCCTCGATGGGCACGCGGACCTCGCCGATGCGGGCGCGCAGCTCGGGGTCGTCGTAGTAGGCGTCGGGGGTCTCGAGGAACTCGACACCTTCCTTGCGCAGCTCGTCGACGGTCCGCAGGATGTCGTTCGTCGCGAGCGCCAGGTGCTGTGCGCCGGGGCCGCCGTAGAAGTCGAGGTACTCGTCGATCTGGCTCTTGCGAGCGGCGATCGCCGGCTCGTTGAGCGGGAACTTCACGCGGTGGTTGCCGTTGGCGACGACCTTCGACATCAGTGCCGAGTAGTCGGTGGCGATGTCGTCGCCGATGAACTCGGCCATGTTCACGAAGCCCATGACCCGGTTGTAGAACGAGACCCAGTGGTCCATCTTGCCGAGCTCGACGTTGCCGACGATGTGGTCGAGGGCCTGGAAGAGGCGCTTGGGCGCGCCGTCGCGCTTGACGAAGGTCGAGGCGGCGGCGACGTAGCCCGGGAGGTAGGGGCCGTCGTAGGTGACGCCGTCGACCGCGCGCTGGACGAGCGTGTGGCGGGTCTCGCCGTAGGTGGCGATGGCGGCGACGCGCACCGTGCCGTGCTCGTCGGTGAGGTTCTCGGGCTCCTGCACCACGGTCGCGCCGGCGCGGCGGGCCTGGGCGATGCAGCGGTCGACGTCGGGCACCTCGAGGGAGATGTCGACGACGCCGTCGCCGTGGGCGGCATGGTGCGCCACGAGCGGGCTGTCGGCGGTCACCGCGCCCTTGACGACGAAGCGGATCGATCCCGACTTCAGGACGAAGGCCTTGTGGTCGCGCACGCCGTGCTCGGGACCGGTGTAGCCGACGAGCTCCATGCCCCAGGCCGACTGGTAGTAGTGAGCGGTCTGCGCGGCGTTGCCGACGACGAACACGATCGCGTCCCACCCGGTGACGGGGAAGGGGTCCTGGGTCTCGTCGTACTCCACGAGCCCGACGAGCTGCTTGAGCTGCTGGAGGTCGAGGCCGGCCTGGCGCTCCTGCTCGGTGAGGTCGAGGTGGCTGGGAGACGTCGTCGTCGTGTCGGTCATCCTGCCACTGTGCGGGAAGAGGGCAGGGTGTGCAATGCTCCGCGTTTCGGTTGGTCACCATGCTCAGGGGCTTGCCCCGATGGCTGGGCATGACGAACAATGTGACCATGGCTCGCCAGACCGGGGTGGACGACCTCGACGCCCGACTCATCGCCCTGTTCGCGGCGGACCCGCACGTCGGGGTGCTCGGCGCGTCGCGCAGCCTCGGGGTGGCCCGTGGCACGGTCCAGGCCCGCCTCGACCGCCTCCAGGAGCGCGGCGTCATCAAGTCCTTCGCCCCGCAGGTCGACGCCGGCGCCCTCGGCTACCCCGTGACCGCCTTCTGCACCCTGGAGATCCGCCAGCGCCAGGGGCACGCGCCCGTCGTGGCGCACCTGTCGGCCATCCCGGAGGTCCTGGAGATCCACTCCATCACCGGCGCCGGCGACCTCGTCGTGCGGATCGTCGCGCGCGACAACGCCGACCTCGGCCGCGTCATCGACGAGATCATCGACGACACCCACGTGCTGCGGGCGAACACGGCGATCTGCCTCGTCACCCACCTCGACCACCGCACCGGGCCGCTCGTCGAGGTCGCCGCCGCCCGCGGCACCGACGACCCCTGAGAGCTCAGCGTCGGCCGACGAACCACTGACGGATCTTCGCCACCCGCTCGGTGACCTGGTCGCTCGTGGCGGTCGCGAGCTCGGGCCCGCCGCAGGAACGGCGCAGCTCCAGGTGGATGCCCGCGTGCGGGGTGCCGGTCTTCGAGGAGTAGGCGGCGACGAGCTTGTTCAGCTCCTTGCGCTGGGCCGCGAGCGCCCGGTGGGCCGCCACCGGTGTCGGGCCCGCGGGCGCGGCCGGTGCCGCCCGGCGGCCGGTGCCCGCGTGCTTGGCCTGCCGCTCGCGCAGCAGGTGGGCGACCTGGTCGGGCTCGAGCAGGCCCGGCAGCCCGAGGTAGTCCTGCTCCTCCTGCGAGCCGACCTCGGCGTGGAGGCCGAACTGCGTCTTGTCGAACAGCACGTGGTCGAAGTGCGCATCGGACTCCAGCGCCTCGAAGCTGCTCTCCTCCAGGCCCACCGTCGTCTCGGTGCGGTTGGCGGCCGCGATCATCCCCTCCTCCTCGGCCCACAGCGAGGCCTCGGACTCGTCGGACGTCGGCCGGTCGAGCGCGTGGTCGCGCTCCTCCTCCATCGTCGCGGCGTGGCTGAGGATGACCGGCACGGACGGCAGGAACACCGACGCCGTCTCGCCGCGCCGACGGGCGCGGACGAAGCGGCCCACGGCCTGCGCGAAGAACAACGGGGTCGAGGTGGAGGTGGCGTAGACGCCGACGCACAGGCGCGGCACGTCGACGCCCTCGGAGACCATCCGCACCGCGACCATCCAGCGCTGCGTGCCGGCCGAGAACTCCTCGATGCGGGCACTGGCGCCGGTGTCGTCGGACAGCACGACGGTCACCGGCTCGCCGGTCACCTCCTTGAGGATCCTGGCGTAGGCCCGCGCGCTGGTCTGGTTCGAGGCGATGACGAGGCCGCCGGCGTCGGGGACGTGCCGCCGGACCTCGCTGAGCCGGGTGTCGGCCGCCATGAGCACCGACGGGACCCACTCGCCCTTGGGGTCGAGCGCGGTGCGCCAGGCCTGGGCCGTCTGGTCCTTGGTCATCGGCTCGCCGAGGCTCGCGGCGATCTCGTCGCCGGCCTTGGTCCGCCACCGCATCGCCCCGCCGTAGGCGAGGAAGATCACCGGCCGCACGACGCCGTCGCGCAGCGCCGGTGCGTAGCCGTAGCTGTAGTCCGACGCGGAGCGCAGGATCCCGTCGTGGCCCATCTCGTAGCGGACGAACGGGATGGGGCTGGTGTCCGAGCGGAACGGCGTCCCGGTGAGCGACAGGCGTCGCGTCGCGGGCTCGAAGGCCTCGCGGATGCCGTCGCCCCACGACTTCGCGTCCCCGCCGTGGTGGACCTCGTCGAGGATGACGAGGGTCGGCTCGGCCTGGGTCCGCCGCCGGTGCAGGTCCGGCCGCACGGCCACCTGCGCGTACGTGACGGCCACGCCGTCGTACTCGTGCGACTGCACCCCGACGGAGTTCGAGAAGGTCGGGTTGAGGTGGATGCCGACCCGCGCGGCGGCATCGGCCCACTGCGTCTTGAGGTGCTCGGTGGGGGCCACGACCGTGACGGCCTTGATGAGCCCGCGGTCGAGCAGCTCGGTGGCGATCCGCAGCGCGTAGGTGGTCTTCCCGGCGCCGGGCGTGGCCACGGCGAGGAAGTCGCGCGCGTCCTGCTCGAGGTAGCGCGCCATCGCCTCCTCCTGCCACGCACGCAGCTTCCCGGCGGTTCCCCAGGCGGCGCGCTCGGGGAAGGCGGGTGACAGGTGCTCGGCTGCGAAGGTACTCATGGGCGACGGCCACCATAACCGTCGGTGGCCTCGACACACCGAAGGCCCCGGCGTGTCCGCGCCGGGGCCTTCGGTGTGTTAGGCGGGGCGGTGATCGCCGTGCCCCGCAACCGAACTGGTTTCTCTCACACGTTGCGGTACGCGAGGAAGGCGTTCTGCATCCGGACCGCCTGGCCCGTGCTGAAGGTGTCCATGCACGAGTCGTACGTGTAGTCCATGAAGTTGCGGATGGGGTCGGCGCCCGGGGCGGTGCAGGTGTCGCGGCCCACCGGGCACTGGTAGGCCGGCGAGGCCTCCGCCGGGGTGTCGTCGACCTGGTCGCCGGAGCCCGTGCAGCCGCCCTGGAACGTGTGGTAGAGGTTGAGCCAGTGTCCGACCTCGTGGGTGCCGGTGTCGCCCTCGTCGTAGTTCGTGGCCGACCCGCCCGGCAGCGAGGAGTCGAGGAGGACGACGCCGTCGTAGGAGTCGTACGTCGCCTTCGGGAAGGTCGCCCAGCCGAGGAGGTTGTTGGCGAGCTTGGCCGTGTAGACGTTGAGGTCGCCCATGGTGCCCCGGCGCAGGGCCTTCTTCATGTCCTTCTCGTTCTTCGACCCCGACCGCAGGCTGGAGTACCAGCGCGAGTTGACCGTCGTGTCGGTCGCCGCCAGCCGGAAGCTGAACTGGGCACTGGAGTAGGCGGCGTTGAGGACCGCGATCTGGTCGCTGATCTGCTTCGTGGTGACCTTGCCGTTCGTCCCGTCGGTGATGACGTGGACGTAGACGTCGATCGTGGCACCGGCGAACGCGGCGGCCGGAGCGGCCGGCTGTGCGCGCCGCGTGGCCAGCGAGGTGCGGGTCGCCTGCCCCCGTGCGTTGCGCTGCAGGCCCTTGGCCGTCAGGGTGCGGGCCAGGTCGGCCTCGAGCGCCGCGACCTCACGGGCGGTGGGCTCGTTGGTGTCCTTCGCCACGCCGCTTCCGCGGCCGGCGGCAGGCGTGGCGCACTCGGCGGCGACGGTCGACTCACCGGCCATCGGGCGGGCCGAGGCCGGGGTCGCGGGGACCACCACGGCGCCGAGCGCCAGTGCGGCGACAGCAGCCAGCGTGCGAGCAGTCATGGTGGCCTTCCGGTGCGGTCCGCCCCCTGAAACGGGGCGGATACCGGAAATGTAGGGCCGAAGAGGGCACGGGGCGGTCAGGTTGGCGTAAAACGCCGGTCAGATCTGGCACCGGGTGCCGTGGTCGCCCCCCCGGCAGGGGGACCCGCTGCGTCGCCGGTCAGCCAGTGGGCTCCGTGGCCTTCGTCGGCCGCCCGGGGGTCGCCGGCGCCGTGGTGCCGGGTTTCGGGCCTGCCGCGGTCGCGGGCCGGGGGCGCGGGTCCTGGGTCGGACTGGGCTTCCCCGGAGCCGGTTTCGGCCGGGTGTTCGGCTGGTTCGGGCTCGGCTCCGGCGTCGCGTCGTCATCCTCGGTGCCCGCGGGGCCCTCGGGTACAGCCTTCACCGCGGCCGCGAGGACCTGCTCGGGCGGGGGCTCAGCAGTCAGCTGGGTCACGATCGCGGTCGGGTCCTTGGGGGCCGGTGGCGGCAGGTGCAGGGCGGCGGCGGTCCCGTTCGGGGCCGGGTTCCGGAGCTCGACGAGCCGCTGCGACTCGGCGGAGACCTGCACGGGGTCGACCCCCCCGAGCCGTCCGTCCCGGCGGGTGTAGAAGTCGGCGGTGCAGCCCTTGACGTTCGCGACGTCCTGCGCCTGGCTCAGGCACAGCTCGTACAGCCGCTCGTTCTCCCGGTCCGCGTCGGCCTGCCGCTCCCACTGCACCATGACGAGCGCGACGGCCGCGGCCAGGAGCGCGAGCACCGTCGCGAGGCGCGCCGGACGCGGCCACCCCCGCAGCACCTCCGCCATGCCTGAAGGGTAGGCCGAAGGAGTCGCCGCGGGTAGGGCTATCGGGCGAGAGGCCCGGCCGTCACTCGCCGCCGTCCTGCGGCGCCCGCAGCCCCTCGTAGATCTCCTTGCACGTCGGGCAGACCGGGAACTTCTTCGGGTCGCGGCCCGGGATCCAGACCTTGCCGCACAGGGCGGTCACGGGCTCCCCCGAGAGCGCGCTCTCCAGGATCTTCTCCTTGCGCACGTAGTGCGAGAAGCGCTCGTGGTCGCCGGGCTCGGCGACCTGCGGGACCGTCTCGGTCCTCTCGAGGACGGCCGTCTGGGTCTGCGGCTGCCCGGAGGGGGCGTTCGGGTCGTCCAGCGGGGGCATCTGCTCGCTCATCCCCCGAGTCTAGGCCGGGCGCACCGGGCGGCGGGGCGACCTCAGTTCAGGGCGGGGTCCGGGGGGAACCAGGCCACCCACTGCAGCGAGCCGGGCTGGCGTCGCAGGACCCGGTGCCAGAGGCCGGCGGGCTGGCCGGTGAACGCGTCGCCGCTCTCGGCGGCGACGACGAACCACGAGCCGGTGCCGATCTCGTCCTCCAGCTGTCCGGGCGACCAGCCGGCGTACCCCGCGAAGATCCGCAAAGCCGCGACCTCGGGGGCGACGAGGAGGGGCGGGGTGTCGAGGTCGACGAGCGCCACGGCCCCGAAGAGCCGCTTGACGCCCGTCGGCTCGGGCGAGTCGCCGGGGACGGCGACCAGCCCGAGCGCGGAGTCCAGCTGGACGGGCCCGCCCTGGAAGACCTTGGCCGGCTCGCTGACGTGCTCCTCCCAGCCGGGGAGGACGGAGTCGACGTCGGCGTCGATGGGGCGGTTGAGGACCAGGCCCTGAGCGCCGTCGTCATCGTGGTGCAGGACGAGCACGACCGAGCGCGCGAAGACGCCCTCCTCGATCTGCGGGGTCGCGACGAGGAGCCGACCGGTGTGGGTCTCGCTCACCCGTCCATTCTGCCCCGGTGACCACCGGGACGTCCCGAACCCTGGCCACGTCCCTCACGGCGCGGGCCGCCGTCGGGACGGCCGTAGGAGCCGCCGGGACGACCACCGCGGGGAGCACCCGGACGGCCGCCGCGGCGAGCCTTGGGGTTGCCCTCGAGGATCGGGCGCCACACGTGGTCGGGGACCGGGACACCGCTCGGGGCGCGGCCACCCATGGCCTGCACCGTGGCGTCGCCCGGGGCGACCTTGGCCGTCTGGGCCTCGGCGCCGGCGCCCTCGATGATGCGGGTCACCATCTTGCGCTGGTGCGGAAGGGCGAGCATGACGACCGCGCCCTCCTCACCTGCACGGGCCGTGCGGCCGGCGCGGTGGAGGTAGTCCTTGTGGTCGGTCGGCGGGTCGACCTGCACGACCATGCCCACGTCGTCGACGTGGATGCCGCGGGCGGCGACGTCCGTGGCGACCAGGACGTTCATCGAGCCGTCACGGAAGGCCCCGAGCACCCGGTTGCGGACGTTCTGCGACAGGCCGCCGTGGAGGGAGGCCGCGAGGACGCCGCGCTCGCGCAGCTCACCGGCGATCCGGTCCGAGCCGAGCTGGGTGCGGGCGAAGACGATGACGCGGCCGCCACGACCGGCGAGCTCGGCCGTCATGGCCTTCTTGTCCTGCGGGTCGATGAGGAGCACGTGGTGGCTCATCGTCGTCACCGAGGCCTGGGCCTCGTCGGTCGAGTGGGTGACCGGGTCGACGAGGTAGCGCTCGACGAGGGTGTCGATGCCCTTGTCGAGGGTGGCCGAGAACAGCAGGCGCTGGCCGCCTGCGGGGACCGTGTCGAGGATCGCGGTGACCTCGGGGAGGAAGCCCATGTCGGCCATGTGGTCGGCCTCGTCGAGGACGGCGATCTGGACGCCTCCGAGGTCGACCGCACCGCGCTCCATGAGGTCGGCGAGCCGGCCCGGGGTCGCGACGAGGATGTCGAGGCCCTTGTTGAGCGCCTTGATCTGCGGGTCGTACGACAGGCCGCCGGCGACGAGCTTGTGGCGCAGGCCGGTGACGTGGACGAACGGCTCGAGGGCGTCGCTCACCTGCATGGCGAGCTCACGGGTCGGCACGAGGATGAGCGAGCGCGGGCGCTTGGGCTCGGGGCGGGTGCCGTCGGCGAGGCGGGTGATCATCGACAGGCCGAAGGCGAGGGTCTTGCCCGAGCCGGTGCGACCGCGGCCGAGGACGTCGCGCCCGGCGAGGGCGTCGGGGATCGTCGCGGCCTGGATCGGGAACGGGTCGGCGATGCCGTCGCGGGCGAGGCGCTCGACGAGGACCGCGGGGACGCCGAGGGCGGCGAAGCCGTTGTCCTCGGTCACCTCCTTGGCCGCGCCGGCCGCCGAGGTGTACGTGGTCCAGGTGTCGGCCTCGGCGCGCAGGGCCTCGGCCTCGCCGAATGCTGCGGCACCGTCCGAGGGGGCGCCGCGGTGGCCGCCACGGTCGTCACGCTTGGCGTAC
Organism: uncultured Actinomycetota bacterium; assembly: GCA_963795035.1. Taxonomy (GTDB): domain Bacteria; phylum Actinomycetota; class Actinomycetes; order Actinomycetales; family Dermatophilaceae; genus Oryzobacter. The sequence continues at coordinate 342,457 of CAWCFZ010000001.1, forward strand.
CCGCCACGGTCGGAGGTGCGGTTGTCGCGGCCCTGGTAGCCGCCGCGGTCCTCACGCTTCTGGTACCCGCCACGGTCGTCACGCTTGACGTACCCGCCACGGTCCGACGACCCGGCGTCGCGACCCTGGTAGCCACCACGGTCGTCACGCTTGACGTACCCGCCACGGTCGGCGGGAGCGCGGGTGTCTCGCTGCTGGTAGCCGCCGCGGTCCGACGAACCGGCGTCGCGGCCCTGGTAGCCGCCACGGTCGACGGGAGCGCGGGTGTCGCGCTGCTGGTAGCCGCCACGGTCGGCGGGAGCGCGGGTGTCTCGCTGCTGGTAGCCACCCCGGTCCGACGAACCGGCGTCGCGACCCTGGTATCCGCCACGGTCGGAAGGAGCACGGTCGTCGCGCTGCTGGTAGCCACCGCGGTCGCCGGTGCGGTCGGCGTGCCGACCCTCGTGGCGGTCGCGGCGGGCGGGGTCGGCGACCCGGGGGGCGCGGTCGCGCACGGGGCGCTCCCCGCGCTCGAGACGGGGTCGCTCGTCATGGGGACGGTGCACGTGTCGCTCCTCGCGCGAGTCCGAGACCCAGCGCTTCGGTCGGTCGTTCCGGTCTTCGCGGGACGAGGTGGTGCCGCGGTCGGACCGACCGGCGGGGTAACGGGAACCGCGGTCATCGCCGCGGGTGGTGCTGGGGCCGCGGTCTGACTGACCGGCGGAGTAGCGGGAACCGCGCGAGTCCTCGCGCTGAGGGCGGGCGGGGCCGGCCTGGCGTCGGGGGTCCTCACGGTCCCAGCGGGGCGAGCGCTCGGCGCGGGGCCGCTTGGCGTACCCCTCAGCGGTCTCCGTGCGGGCCGCACGCTTGGGGGCGCTCTTCGGACCGTCGGGCTGCCCGCGGTGGTGGGCCTTCTTGGGCGCCTTGCGGGCCTCGGACTTCTGGGCAGTGGTCCATCGGGCCTTCTTGGGCCCGGATGCCTTCTTGGGCATGGAGAGGTTCACCTCGTGATTCGTCATCGATCGGACGTGGACAGACACGTCTTCGAGCCGATGGCGAACGCGGCGGAACAAGACGAGCCTCGGACGCGGTGGTTCGGTGAACCGTGGTCCGTGGGGCCGGATCGACGCGAGGTGTCACCGGTGCACCGGGTGGGATGGGGCGGGGTCGCACTCTGCGAACACGGCGGACGCAGCCATGCGTCCGAGCACCTCGGTGGAACCATCAGACTACCAGCGCTGGGCCCCCCCTCTGACCACCCGCCGCCCCGCGCACCCCTCCTCGCGTCGAGGTGAAACCCCACCGCCTCACGGTCTCCCTTCACCTCGACCCGGCGCACCCCTCCTCGCGTCGAGGTGAAACCCCACCACCTCACGGTCTCCCTTCACCTCGACCCGCCGCCCCCTCATCGCGTCGAGGTGAAACCCCACCGCCTCACGGTCTCCCTTCACCTCGACCCGCCGCCCCCCTCCTCGCGTCGAGGTGAAACCCCACCGCCTCACGGTCTCCCTTCACCTCGACCCACCGCCCGGCGCCCCCTCCTCGCGTCGAGGTGAAACCCCACCACCTCACGGTCTCCCTTCACCTCGACCCACCGCCCCCCTCCTCGCGTCGAGGTGAAACCCCACCACCTCACGGTCTCCCTTCACCTCGACCCGGCGCACCCCTCCTCGCGTCGAGGTGAAACCCCACCGCCTCACGGTCTCCCTTCACCTCGACAGCGACGGGGTGGGCGGCTCCGGGCGCGGGCGCGAGAGTGCCGCGAGGCCGAGGAGGACGCCGAGCCCGACCCCCACGGCGTCGGCGAGCGCGTCGAGCGGGTCCCCCGCACGCAGCGGCAGCAGTGTCCCCTGGACGACCTCGCTCACCACGGCGTGCGCGAGGAAGACGCCCGCGACCCATCCCGGGCGCCGGGTCACGACGACGGCCAGCGACACCGGGACCGCGAAGACGAGGACGTGGACGACCTTGTCGGAGTGCACGAACGGCTGGGCGGCGGTCCCCGACGGGGCGTAGAGGACGGCGAGCTGGAGCAGGACCGCGAGCGCGAGCGCCGCCCGGACCGCGACCCCACGGACGGCGCTCACCCCTGGGTGCGCCCGGCCACCGCCGCCTTGACGGCGTCCGACACCACGGTCGCCACGTCCGGGTGGAACACGCTCGGGACGATGTACGTCGCGTTGCGCTCGTCGTCCTGGACGACGGCGGCCAGGGCGTCGGCGGCGGCGAGCATGACGTCCATGTCGATGTGCGCGACCCCGGAGTCGATGAGGCCGCGGAAGACGCCGGGGAACACCAGGACGTTGTTGATCTGGTTGGCGAAGTCCGAGCGCCCGGTGGCGACGACGGCGGCGTGCCTGGCGGCGACGACGGGGTCGATCTCGGGCGTGGGGTTGGCCATCGCGAACACGACGCTGCCGGGTGCCATCGAGGCCACGGCCTCCTCGCTGAGGATGTTCGGCGCGGAGACACCGACGAACACGTCGGCGCCGACCATGGCGTCGGTGAGCGTGCCCGCCATGTTCTCGGGGTTGGTGTTCTCGGCGATCCAGGCGTGGTTCGGGTGCTCGCCGGAGAGGACGTCGGCCCGGTCGCGGTGGACGACGCCGTCGATGTCGGTGACGATGACGTGCCGCGCCCCGGCGTGGAGGAACAGCTTGAGGATGGCGGTGCCCGCGGCCCCCGCCCCGCTCATGACGAGGCGGACGTCCTCGAGCCGCTTGCCCACGACGGCCAGGGCGTTGCGCAGGGCCGCGAGCGCGACGATGGCGGTGCCGTGCTGGTCGTCGTGGAACACGGGGATGTCGAGCTCCTCGCGCAGGCGGGCCTCGATCTCGAAGCAGCGCGGGGCCGAGATGTCCTCGAGGTTGATGCCGGCGAAGACCGGGGAGATCGCCTTGACGGTGCGGATGATCTCCTCGGTGTCGGTGGTGTCCAGGCAGATGGGGAAGGCGTCGATGTCGGCGAACCGCTTGAACAGCGCGGCCTTGCCCTCCATGACGGGCAGCGCCGCGAGCGGGCCGATGTTCCCCAGACCGAGGACCGCGGTGCCGTCGGTGACGACGGCCACGGTGTTGCGCTTGATCGTGAGGCGGCGGGCGTCCTCGGGGTTCTTGGCGATGGCGAGGCAGACCCGGGCGACGCCCGGCGTGTAGATGAGCGAGAGGTCGTCGCGCGTGCGGATGGGGACCTTCGACTCGATCCTCAGCTTGCCCCCGAGGTGCAGGAGGAAGGTGCGGTCGGAGACCCGGCCGATCTCGGCGCCGTCGACGCCGCGCATCTGCTCGACGATCGCCTCGGCGTGGTCGACGTCGCGGGTGAGCATCGTGAGGTCGATGCGGACCCGGGTCGCCCCCGACGCCGTGACGTCGAGCCCGGTGACGACTCCCCCCGCCGCCTCGATGACGCCGGTCAGCTCGCTCACGGCCGTGGCGCGGGCGGGGATGGTGAGGCGGACGGTGACGGAGTTGGCGATCGAGGGCGCGGCGGGCATGGGGTCGATTCAACTCCCTACCCGCGCGTAGGCCGAAACGAGACCGTCGTCGTGGACGCAGCCCCTCGGCCCGGACCGCCGCGGGCACTAGCGTGGCGCGCATGTCCGAGCACGTGGAAGTGACCGGCGGCGGCACCGCGACCGCCGTGCCCGATGTCGTCGTCCTCGACGCCCGCGTGCAGGCCGAGGCGCCCGACGTCGCGACCGCCCTCGCGCACGCCTCGAGCCGGGTCACCGGAGCACTCGAGGCGGCCGCCGACCACGGGGTGGCCGAGCGCGACCGGCGCACCACCGGGATGGGCGTCAACCCCCGCTGGGACCGTGAGGGCCAGGGAGTCGTCGGCTACACGGCGCACCACACGGTGCGCCTCGTCGTCCGCGACCGAGACCGCGTCGGGGTCGTCATCGCCGCGATGGCGGGAGCGGCCGGCGACGCGTTCGGCCTCGACGCCGTGAGCCTCGAGGTCGCCGACCCGCAGCCCCTGCTCGTCCGCGCCCGGGAAGCCGCCTTCCAGGACGCGAGGTCGCGCGCCGACCAGTTCGCCTCGCTCGCCGGGCGCCAGCTGGGGCCGGTGCTGCGGGTCACCGAGGGCGGCGGGTCCGAGCCGCCGGTCCCCCGGTTCGCCAGGGCCGCGATGGACGTCGCGGGCGGCATTCCGGTCGAGGCCGGCGAGTCGAGCGTGACGGCCACCGTCACCGTCCGCTTCGGGCTGGCCTGACATGGGCTGGGTCGACGCCCTCGGCTGGTTCGGGTCGGCGCTGCTCATCTTCTCCCTGCTCCAGGCCCGGATCCTGCGGCTGCGGGTCCTCAACACGGTCGCGTGCGTCATCCTCGTGGGCTTCAACGCCGTGATCGGCGTGTGGCCCATGGTGGCGATGAACGTCGTGCTGGCCGGGATCAACCTGTTCTTCATCGCGCGGATGCTGCGCGAGCGCGGGGACGAGACGGCCTATGCCGTGCTCGCCGTCCGGGAGGACGACGCCTACCTGCGGCACTTCCTCGACGTCCACCGCACCGACATCGACCGCTTCTTCCCGGTCTACACGGCGGCCACCGGCACCGCCCGCTCGGCCTACCTCGTGCAGCACGGCGACGAGACGGCGGGCGTCATCGTCGTCCGCGACGCCGGCGAGGGCACCGCGCAGGTCGAGCTCGACTACGTGACCCCTCGCTTTCGCGACTTCGCCCCCGGTGAGTTCGTCTTCCGCCGCTCGGGGCTGTTCACCGAGGCCGGGTACCGCCGCGTCGTCACCGCACCCGGGATGGTCGCGCCGTACTACGACCGGCTGGGGTTCACCCGCACCGGCGACAGCTACAGCCTGGAGCTGCCTGCGTCCTGAGTGCGGCGGAAGCGGTGGGCGGCGGAGGGCACGAGCCATTGAAACAGCCGCACCCCTCGACACAGCCGCACCCTTCGACGACGACCGGCCCGGCCCCGCGCGTGGCGGGACCGGGCCGGTCGTTCGTGGGGTGAGCCGTGGTGGAGGTGGCGGGAATCGAACCCGCGTCCACTAACGGGAAACCAGGGCTTCTCCGGGTGCAGTGCGCTATGGATTTTCTCGGCCCCAGCGCTCGCGCGCACACGTCCGCTGACAGGCCCAGTCGAGTTGGAGTCCCGCGCCGTCCCCCGACATGACGACGCAGCTAGATCTCTAGATGACGCTGGTTACTGAACCGAGATCGTGCTCAGGCCAACGGACTTCGGGCTCGCTCAGGCAGCGAGGGCGAAGTCGGTGCGCTTGGAATCGGCACCTGTTGATTTGCACGGATCGTTGACGAGATGACCGTGCATCCTCGACCCGCTTCCCCATGGCCTACCGACCAATGTCGAAACCGATCACCCCCCTGAGGGGGCTCACTCCCACGCTGTTCACTTGTCCTGACCGGTGGCTCCGCGGACGGACCCACCGACACCCCCAGTATGCCGTCGAACGGCGACACCCCCAAACGGATTGACCGAACGACCCGCCCGGGCCGCAGCATCTCCCGAGAACCCGCCCCCATCAGGTGCTTTACGGCCGCAACTCCAAAGGTCTAATCTCAGGCCATTGTTCGCGGGTGCGCGGCACCCCGGCCCCTCGAGGAGCACGATGAGCCAGTCCCCCACCCCCCCGGCCGCAGGTCGCCGGTCCGGCGGCGTCAGCTACGAGCATGCCGACGCGACGTACTTCGAGAAGCGCGGTCTCGCGCGCCATGCCGGCGCCTGGTCGCTGTGGGCCCTGGGCGTGGCCGCGGTCATCTCCGGTGACTTCTCGGGCTGGAACCTCGGCATCGGCGAGGCCGGGTGGGGCGGCATGCTCGTCGCCACGGTCGTCATCGGGCTGATGTACCTGCTGATGATCTACAGCATCGCCGAGATGTCGGCGCTCATGCCCCACACCGGCGGCGCCTACTCCTTCGCCAGGTCGGCGATGGGACCGTGGGGCGGCTACGTCACCGGGCTCGCCGAGACCATCGAGTACGTCATCACCACGGCGGTCGTCGGGACCTTCGCGGGTCTGTACGCCGACGCCATCACCGACGACCTCTTCGGCTTCACGATGCCGCTGTGGCTGTGGGTCGTGCTCTTCTACGTCATCTTCGTCGGCCTGAACTCGGCCGGCGCTGCCGCGTCGTTCAAGTTCGCCATCGTCATCGCCATCGTCTCGCTGACCGTGCTCGGGGTGTTCTTCCTCCTCGCGATCTTCTCGGGCAAGTTCGCCTGGGACAACCTCTGGGACATCGTCCCGGAGCCCGGCAACAGCGTCTTCCTCCCGTTCGGCGCGGCGGGCGTGCTCGCTGCCCTGCCGTTCGCCATCTGGTTCTTCCTCGGGATCGAGGAGCTGCCGCTGGCCGCCGAGGAGACGCACACGCCCCAGGAGGACATCCCGCGGGGGTCCCTCATGGGCATGTGGACCCTGCTCGTCACCGCCTTCCTCGTCCTGGTGCTCAACCCCGGCGTCGTCGGGGCCCAGGAGATCTCGAGCAGCGGCGAGCCGATCCTCGACGGCTTCCGGGCGATCTTCCCCAACAGCAGCATCGCCTCGCTGCTCGCCCTCTTCGCGCTCGCGGGGCTCGTCGCGTCGTTCCAGGGCATCATGTTCGCCGCCGGGCGCAACATGTACTCGCTCTCGCGAGCCGGCTACTACCCCAAGGTCCTGTCCCTCACGGGCAGCCGCAAGGTGCCCTGGGTGGCGCTGCTCGCGAGCGCCGCCATCGGCGTGGTGCTCGTCTTCGGGCTCGGCATCATCCGCAACGAGCCGGGCGAGTCGGCCACGGACGCGTCCGTGGCCGTGGCGGGGCAGCTGCTCAACGTCGCCGTGTTCGGCGCCGTCATCGCCTACGTGCTGCAGATGGTGGCCTTCATCATGCTGCGACGGAAGTACGCGGACGTCGCGCGGCCCTACCGCAGCCCGGTCGGGCTCGCGGGCGCAGTCGTCGCCGCGGTGATCTCCGGCGTGACGCTGGTCATCCTGCCCTTCAACGAGGCGTACCGGTCGGTCGTGATCGGAGTGGCGATCTTCTTCGCGATCGGCCTGCTCTACTTCGCCCTCGTCGGGCGCCACAAGCTGGTGTTCTCACCGGAGGAGGAGTTCGCGCTCAGCCACGGCGTGCACGGCCACCCCGAGACCGAGGGGTACGACGCGATGGACCGGCTGGCCGAGCGGGACCACGACGACCACCGCCCCGCGTAGCACGGCGCGAAGGGGCCGGGTGGGACGTCGCCACCCGGCCCTTCGCGGTCCCCGGACACCACGGCGCACCCGGGACCGTTCCGGTGGGAGGACCGCTCCGACGCCACCGTGCTCCACGTCACTAGGCTGCCGGGGACCGGCCCGAGGCCGGCCGTCGTGCCCACCCCGACCGGGAGGTCCTCACGTGTTCTCCAAGATCCTCGTCGCCAACCGTGGGGAGATCGCCGTGCGCGCCTTCCGCGCCGCGACCGAGCTCGGCGCGAAGACGGTCGCCGTCTTCCCTCACGAGGACCGCACCTCCGAGCACCGGCTCAAGGCCGACGAGTCCTACGAGATCGGCGAGCCCGGGCACCCGGTGCGGGCCTACCTCGACCACGAGGACATCGTGCGCGTCGCGGTCGAGTGCGGCGCCGACGCCATCTACCCCGGCTACGGGTTCATGTCCGAGAACCCCGACCTCGCCGAGGCCTGCGCCGCGAACGGCATCACCTTCATCGGCCCTCCGCCGTCCGCCCTCCACCTGGCCGGCAACAAGGCGCGCGCCATCACCGCCGCCCGCGAGGCCGGGCTGCCCACCCTCGACAGCGCGCCGCCGTCCACCGACCTCGACGTCCTGGCGGCCGCCGCCGAGGGCATCGGCTTCCCCGTGTTCGTCAAGGCGGTCTCCGGCGGTGGCGGGCGGGGCATGCGCCGCGTCGACGACCCCTCGACGCTGCGCGACTCGCTCGAGGCGGCCCAGCGCGAGGCCGACGCCGCCTTCGGCGACCCGACGCTCTACCTCGAGCAGGCCGTGGTCAACCCGCGGCACATCGAGGTCCAGGTCCTCGCCGACTCCACCGGCACCGTGCTCCACCTCTTCGAGCGCGACTGCTCGCTGCAGCGCCGCCACCAGAAGGTCATCGAGATCGCGCCGGCGCCCAACCTCGACCCGTCGACGCGGGACCAGATGTGCGCCGACGCCGTGCGCTTCGCCACGTCGATCGGCTACGTCAACGCGGGGACCGTCGAGTTCCTCCTCGGCGAGGACGGTCGCTACGTCTTCATCGAGATGAACCCGCGCATCCAGGTGGAGCACACCGTCACCGAGGAGGTCACCGACATCGACCTCGTCGTGTCGCAGATGCGGATCGCGGCGGGCGACACCTTCGAGGACCTCGGGATGACGCAGGACGACATCCAGCTGCGCGGTGCGGCGCTGCAGTGCCGGATCACCACCGAGGACCCGTCCAACGGCTTCCGCCCGGACGCCGGCCAGATCACCGTCTACCGCTCCGCGGGCGGCGGCGGCGTGCGCCTCGACGGCGGCACCGTGTTCGTCGGCGCCCAGGTGAGCCCGCACTTCGACTCGATGCTCGTCAAGCTCACCTGCCGCGGCCGAACCTTCCCGATGGCCGTGCGCCGCGCGCGAAGAGCGTTGGCGGAGTTCCGGATCCGTGGCGTCTCCACGAACATCCCCTTCCTCGAGGCGGTCCTCGCCGACCCGGTCTTCCAGCGGGGCGAGGCCACGACGAGCTTCATCGACGAGCGCCCCGAGCTGCTCGAGGCACGCACGGGCGGCGACCGCGGAAGCCGGCTGCTCGCCTACCTCGCCGACGTCACGGTCAACCAGCCGCACGGTCCCGCGACGACGCACCTCAAGCCGCGGACCAAGCTCCCCGCCCTCGACCGCGACGCCCCGGTGCCCCCCGGCAGCCGGGACCTCCTCCTGCGCGTGGGCCCGGCCGAGTTCGCCCGCCAGCTTCGTGAGCGCACCGACGTCCCCGTCACCGACACCACCTTCCGCGACGCCCACCAGAGCCTGCTCGCCACCCGGATGCGCACGCGCGACCTGCTCCACGTCGCCGGGCACGTCTCGCGCCTGACGCCCGAGCTGCTCTCCATGGAGGCATGGGGCGGCGCCACGTACGACGTCGCGCTGCGCTTCCTGTCCGAGGACCCGTGGGAGCGCCTCGCCCTGCTCCGCGAGGCGATGCCGAACATCCCCCTCCAGATGCTGCTGCGCGGCCGCAACACCGTCGGCTACACGCCCTACCCGACCAGGGTGACCGACGCCTTCGTCGAGGAGGCTGCGCGCACCGGCCTGGACATCTTCCGCATCTTCGACTCGCTCAACGACGTCGACCAGATGCGCCCGGCCGTCGACGCCGTCCTCACGACGGGGACGGCCGTGGCCGAGGTCGCCCTGTGCTACACGGGCAACCTGCTCGACCCGCGCGAGAAGCTCTACACCCTCGACTACTACCTGCGCCTGGCCGAGGAGATCGTCGGCACGGGCGCCCACGTCCTGGCCATCAAGGACATGGCCGGGCTGCTGAGGGCCCCCGCGGCCACCAGGCTCGTGCGGGCCCTGAGGGAGAACTTCGACCTCCCCGTCCACCTCCACACCCACGACACCGCAGGCGGCCAGATCGGCACCCTGCTCGCCGCCATCGACGCCGGGGTCGACGCGGTCGACGCCGCGTGCTCCTCGATGGCCGGCACGACGAGCCAGCCGAGCCTGTCGGCCCTCGTCGCCGCCACCGACGGGACCGAGCGCCCCACCGGGCTGGACATCGACAAGGTCTTCTCGCTCGAGCCGTACTGGGAGGCGGTGCGCCAGCTGTACAAGCCCTTCGAGTCGGGCCTGGCCTCCCCCACCGGCCGCGTGTACTTCCACGAGATCCCCGGCGGGCAGCTGTCCAACCTGCGCCAGCAGGCGATCGCGCTGGGCATGGGCGACCGGTTCGAGGACATCGAGGACATGTACGCGGCCGCGAACCGCATCCTCGGCAACATCGTCAAGGTCACCCCGTCCTCCAAGGTCGTCGGCGACCTCGCCCTGGCCCTCGTCGGCGCCGGGGCCGACCCGGCCGACTTCGAGCAGAACCCGACGAAGTACGACATCCCGGACTCCGTCATCGGCTTCCTCGGGGGCGAGCTCGGCGACCCGCCGGGGGGTTGGCCCGAGCCGTTCCGCACCAAGGCCCTGCAGGGCCGCCAGCCGCGCCCGCGGGTCACCGAGCTGACCCCGGAGCAGGAGGAGGCGCTGCGCACCGACCCGCGGCGCACCCTCAACCAGCTGCTGTTCCCGGGCCCGACCTCGGAGTTCGAGGACAGCCGGGAGCGCTACGGCGACCTGTCGGTCCTCGGCACCATCGAGTTCCTCCACGGCCTGGAGCAGGGCAGCGAGTACGAGGCGGAGATCGAGGCCGGCAAGCGGCTCCTGCTCGGCATCACCTCCATCGGCGACGCCGACCGGCAGGGCCTGCGCACCGTGATGTGCACGCTCAACGGCCAGTTCCGCCCGACCCAGGTGCGCGACCGCTCGGTGTCCGCCGACGTCAAGGCCGCCGAGAAGGCCGACTCCAAGAACAGCGGGCACGTCCCCGCACCGTTCGCCGGGGTCGTGACCCCCGTTGTCGAGGAGGGCGCGAGCGTCGAGGCGGGCGCGGTCGTCGCGACGATCGAGGCGATGAAGATGGAGGCCAACATCACCAGCCCGGTGGGCGGGACGGTCGAGCGCCTGGCCATCAGCGGCCACCAGCAGGTGGAGGGTGGGGACCTCATCCTCGTCGTGTCGCCGGCCTGAGGATCGGCGCGTTCACAAAGCCCCGTCGGCGGTGCCTCGTGCCTACCGTGGAGGCACCGCATCCGGTCGAGAAGTGGCTCGGTGCACCGCCACGACGAAGGAGATCGACATGGGTATCGACGACAAGCTCGAGAACATGAAGGACGACATGGTCGGCAAGGGCAAGGAAGCCACGGGGAAGGCGACCGACGACGAGCGCCTCGAGGCCGAGGGCCGTGTCGAGCAGGGCCAGGCCGACCTGAACCAGGCCGGCGAGAAGGTCAAGGACGCCTTCAACAACTGACCACCTGCGGGCCGGGATCCCTGACCCGGCCCCGGACGGGCCGTTTCGCACCTCGCGAGACGGCCCGCTTCCGTGGGCGGCTACCAGCTGCCGCCCGAGGACCCGCCCCCGCCACCACCGGAGAACCCGCCACCGCCGCTGAACCCGCTGGAGCCGGACGAGCCCGGGGTCGAGACGAAGGTCCCGGCCGCGACGGTCGAGAACGAGTCCATGCTCGAGGCGACGTCGGAGAAGCCGCCGGAGCCCCAGTCACCGACGTACCACACGGGGCTCGCGACGACGTGGCCCGCCGCGGCGGCGGCCGCCGCGACCTCCTCGAAGGTGCTGGCCCACCGGTCGGCGAGACCGAAGACGATGGCGTAGGGCAGGTAGCGGGAGAACAGGTCCTGTGCCTCCTCCCAGCGGATCTGGTTCGCCTCGGCCGTGGCGAGGTAGCGCTCGAAGCCCTTGCTCTGGGAGAGGACCGCTGACCCCAGGGCCGTACGGGCCGCCATCCGCTTGCCGAGCGAGCGCACGACGAGTCCGGCGGCGCCGAGACCTGCGGCGAGGACCCACACCGGGGACAGCGCGAAGCCCGCGTCGCTGAACACCCCGGACAGCCCACCGCCGACGAAGAAGGCGAAGAAGACGGCGCCCGCGGCCATGAGGGTGCCCAGGCCCACCCACACCGAGCGCTGCCGCTCGGGGCTGCGGCGGAACCAGCCGCGCTGCACGACCTCGTCGTACATGAGCCGCTGGACGACGTCGAGCGTGGGCTTGAACTTGTTCTTCAGCTGCGACAGGGCCACCTGGTCGCCGGCGGCGAACAGCGAGTCGAGCAGGGTCTGCTCGTACGGCGCGAGCGCGTGGGCGCCGCCCGGCGGCGCGGTGCGGGTGAGGACCCAGTCGTCGGCCCGGAAGACCCCCCGGTCGTCGCGGGCGATCCGCAGGTGCCCGCGGACCGCGAGGTCGACGATGGTCGCGCTGACGTCGACGAGGTTGGCCTCCTCGTCGACGATCGTGCCGACCATGCCGGGCTGGACCCCGGCGGGCGGGGTGAACTGCACCGCGACCGTGGGGGCCGCGCCGCCGACCACGACGGGCACGTCCTGGCCGACGCCCGGGGTGAGCCCCGGGGTCAGGCCCGCGTACTGCTCGTCGCGACCGCGGTTCCACACGAGCAGGCCCATGAGGGCGCCCGCCAGCAGCGGCAGGAGCCCGCCGGTGCCGATGGCCAGCCACCCGAGGGCGCGGGCCCGCGCGGGCGTCAGGCTGCTGCTCGACTCGGCGTCGGCGCTGCCCTCGCGCAGGTCGGGGGTGAGGTCCTCGAAGGCCTCGCGAGGGTACGAGGTGAGGATGCTGGCGCCCTGCTCCGCCTCGAGGTCCGGAACGGTGAAGCGTGCGGTGTCACCGGGGACGGCCTCGCAGGGTGTCGTCGACCCCAGCTCGCCGTGGAAGCAGGCGGCCCGGGTGGAGGCGGCGGGGCCGGTGACGGTCGCCGAGACCTCGCGCTGGGGGAAGCCGTTCGAGACGTCGACGACGTCGTAGTAGAACTCGGCGGTGCCGTCGCCGATGTCGTTGACGATGTGGCCCAGCCGGTAGCTCACGACGTAGTCGGCGGTGCCGGTGATGGTCTGGGACGGGCTGCCCACGCGGATCTGGCGGAAGGCCCCGAAGTCGGAGATCGCGATGTCGGTGGGGGCGCCCGAGGGTGAGGTCACGGTGACCCCGGTGAGCTCGTAGTACCGGTACTGCGTGTCGCTGTCGCGGTACCCCGCACGCACCGTGACGTTGCGCAGGATGCCGTGGCGCTCCTCGCCGTCGGGAAAGCGCCACCGGATCGTCTCGGTCACGACGACCGAGCCATCGGCCTGCACCCGGAAGTCGGTGGCGAGCCGGTCGGCCTGCTCCTCGGCGGGAACGGCGGCGGTTCCGGTCGCCCCCACGGTCCACGCGGCCAGCACGGGGACCGGGCCCGACCCACGAGGGCCCGAGGAGGGCTCCGCCGCGAGCGCGAGCGGGACGACGAGGAGGGCGAGGACCGCGACGAGCACGCACGACAGCGCCCGCAGCCACGCCACCCCGGTGGCCACCCGGCGACCGCCCCCGGCGCTCACTCAGTCCTCGCCGCGGCGACGGGCGGCGATGGCGCGGTCGGCCTCGCGGTTGTCCTGGCGCTCACGCAGCGCGTGGCGCTTGTCGTAGTTCTTCTTGCCCTTGGCGACGGCGATCTCCACCTTCGCCCGGCCGTCCTTGAAGTACAGCGCCAGCGGCACGAGGGTGTGGCCGGTCTCGCGCGTCGCCTGGAGCAGCTTCTCGAGCTCGCGGCGGTGCAGGAGCAGCTTGCGCTTGCGCCGCGGGGTGTGGTTGGTCCACGTGCCGTTGGCGTACTCGGGGATGTGCACGCCCTCGAGCCAGAGCTCGTCGGCGCGGTCGAAGCCGGCCCAGCCGTCGACGAGCGAGGCCCGCCCCATGCGCAGCGCCTTGACCTCGGTGCCCATGAGGACCAGGCCCGCCTCGTACGTGTCCTCGATGAGGTAGTCGTGACGGGCCTTGCGGTTGCTCGCGACGAGCTTTCGTCCGGTCTCCTTGGCCACGAGGAGGAGGCTACCCGTCCGCACGGGTGGACCCCATCGGGTATCCGGGTGCGGCGGGTCACGCGGTCGGGGTCAGAGCCACTTCCGGGGGTCGACGAAGTCGCCGTTCTCCAGGGTCTCGAAGTGCAGGTGGCACCCGGTGGAGGTGCCGGTGCTGCCCTCGTAGCCGATGACCTGGCCGCGCGTGACCCGCCCGCCCCACTTCCTGATGCTCTTGAGGTGGTTGTACGTCGTCGCCAGGCCCTCACCGGACACCAGCCCGTGGTCGATGACGACGCGGTTGCCGTAGCCGCCGCCGTCGCCCGCGCTGATGATGGTCCCGCTCGCAGCCGCGCGCACCGGCGAACCGCAGGGGGCGGCGTAGTCGCGCCCCGAGTGCAGCTTCCAGTACAGGTAGACGGGGTGGAAGCGCATCCCGTACTCGGAGCTGACCCGGCCGCTGCTCGGCCGGCTGAGGTAGCCGTCGCTGCTGTTCGACGAGCCGCCACCGCCCGAGCTCGAGCCGCTGCTCTGGTTGCGACGCTTGCGCTCGGCGGCCGCCTTCTTGCGGGCCGCCTCCGCCTTGCGCTTGGCCTCGGCGGCGCGCTTGACGAGGATCGCCTTGAGGCGGGCCTGCTCGGCCTCCATCCTGCCCAGGCGTGCCTTGTCGCTGGCCAGCTTGTCGGCGACCGCGCGGGCCTGGCTGGCCTGGCGCGCGGCGAGGGCGTCCATCTCGGCCTTCGCCCGAGCCGCCGCGTCGCGGGCCTTCTTCGCCCGGGCGAGCGCGGCCTCGGCCAGCTTCTTCTTCGCGGCGGAGTCCACGCGCAACGCGGAGAGGTGGTCCTCGAGGGCGGCGAGGCCGGCGCGCTCGGTGGCCAGCCGCTCCATCGCCTCGCTCTGCACGTCCATGACGGTGTCGACGAGCGCGATGCGGTCGGCGAACTGCTGTGGGTCCGAGCTGGTCAGCGCCATGTCGAGCTGGCCGAAGCCCTGCTCCTGGTAGATCTGCGCCGCGAACTGGGCCACCCGGGTACGGCTCTCGGTGACCTCGGTCGTCGTCTTCGTCAGCTGGGCCTGGGCCTTCTTCTCGCTCGCGACCGCGGCCTCGAGCTCCTGCGCGGCCACCGCGTTGGCCCGGTCGGCGGCCGACGCGGCCTGCTGGGCCTTCTCGAGCGCGGCCCGCACCGCCGGCATGGCGTTCTTCGTCTGCTGCAGCGCCAGGTAGGCGTCGGCGAGGTCCTTGTTCGTGTCGTCGAGCTGCTCGCGCAGGGTGTCGATGCGGGCGTCGACCTTGCGCTTGTCCTTGCCGGGGTCGGAGCCGGCGGGCATCGCCTGGGCGGTGGTGGTCGCCAGCGCGGCGGCGCACAGCATCGAGGTCCCGAGGGTGATCGCCCGGCGAGAGGCGCGCGTGGGCGCGCGGTCAGGTCGTCCCATGATCACCATTGGTAACACGTTTCACACGACTTCGCGTCCTCGACGGGCGAAATCGGCCCCGATCGAGCGCCGAACGGGCGAGTCGGCGGCGTGAGCACGCTCAGACCCGCAGGTAGCGCCGCAGGGTCACCAGGCTGGTCAGCACGGCGATGGACAGGACCCCGGCGAACATCCACGGGGCGATGACCCACACGTCGGAGGTCCCGATGAAGGCCTGGCTGAGCGCGATGCGGATGAAGCCCTCGTTGAAGACGTACTGGGTCAGGGCGACGAGCAGCCCGACCGCGAGCCCCACACCGGCCGCCGACACGATGACCATCTCGGCGATGAACGGCATCCGGATGGTCCAGTTCGACGCCCCGACGAGCCGCATGATCCCGATCTCCCGGCGTCTGATGAAGGCCGCCTGCCGGATCGTCGTCGCCATGAGCAGCGCCGCGCACGCTGCCATCAGCCCCGCGAGGATCACCGCGAAGATGGTGATGTAGTTGATGATCGCGAAGAACTTCGACAGCACCTTCTCCTGGTCCTGGACGGCGGCGACCCCCGGCGCGCCCTCGAACTGGTCGGTGACCACCTGGAACCTGGTCGGGTCGTCGAGCTGCACCCGAAGGCTCTGCGGGATGTCGCCGAGCTGCACGTTGCCGCTGATCGGGCTGTTGCGGAACTGCTCCCTGAAGCGGTCGAAGGCCTCCTGCTCGGACTCGTAGAAGACCGCCTTGACCTCGGGCAGCGCGTCGAGCTGGCGGGCGATCGACTCGCGCTGCTCGACGGTGGCCGCCGTGTCCTCGCAGTTGGGCTGGCGCGAGTTCGCCGTGCAGAGGTAGATCGAGACCTGGATGCGGTCGTACCAGTAGCCCTTCATCGTGTCGGCCTGGCGCTGGGCCAGCAGGCCCAGGCCGAGGAGGAACATCGAGACCATCGTCACGAGGACGACGGACAGGGCCATCGAGATGTTCCGGCGCAGGCCGGAGCCGACCTCGGAGAACAGGAAGCGGGGCTGCACGGGTCATGCCTCCGTGGCGTGGGTGTAGGTGGCGTCCTCCTGGTCGCGGACGACCTTGCCGTCCTCGAGCTGGAGGACGCGGCGGCGCAGGTCGTTGACGATGTCGTGGTCGTGGGTCGCCATGACGATCGTGGTCCCGGTGCGGTTGATCCGCTCCAGGAGCCGCACGATGTCCAGGCTGATCGCCCGGTCGAGGTTGCCGGTCGGCTCGTCGCACAGCAGGATCTGCGGGCGGTTGACGACGGCCCGGGCGATGGCCACGCGCTGCTGCTCACCGCCGGAGAGCTGGTGCGGGAAGCGCTTCTCCTTGCCGCCGAGCCCGACCATCTCCAGGGTCTCGGGGACGAGCTGGCGGATCATGTGGCCCGGCTTGCCGATGACCTGGAGCGCGTAGGCGACGTTCTCGTGGACCGTCTTGTTCGGCAGGAGGCGGAAGTCCTGGAACACCGCCCCCATCTCGCGGCGCAGCCGCGGCACCTGTCGCATCGGCATCTTCCCGAGGTCGTGGCCGGCGACGAGGACGGTGCCCTCGGTGGCGGCCTCCTCGCGCAGGGCGAGGCGCAGCATCGTCGACTTGCCGGACCCCGAGGGGCCGACGACGAACATGAACTCGCCACGCTCGATGGAGATGCTGACGCCGTCGACGGCAGGACGCGTCGACCGGGGGTAGACCTTGGTGACGTTCTCGAAGCGGATCATGGGCGGAGAGGGGCCCTCACGGGTGGTCGGCGGCAGGGGTGGCAGCGGCCACGCCCCGTCGGGCCCGGCCTGTCCGTCGAGGATAGGTCGCGCACCTCCCGCGCGTGGTCAGGTCCCGGACCTTCGGCGGGTCACGACCTCGGTCGGTCCGCTCGGCCGACCCCCTCTCACCGTTCGGTCACCCGTCTGCCGACCGGGACGGGTCCCGGCTTCCAGCGCGCCGGACTCGTTTCCGAGTCGGGTGCTCAGGTGGTCGCCGGGGCAACCGATCGGGCACCCGATGCCGGGGGGAGGTCAGTCGGTGGTCACGGTCGGCAGGTCGGGCGCGGGATGGTCCGGCGTCGGTGCCGCGAGCACCGTGCGGAAGGTCTCGGCCACCATCTGCGCGGCCCGGCGGGCGTCGTCCTCGGGCAGGAAGGGTCCGCTGGGGACGTCGTCGGGCCACCAGTGGACGAGGTCCTCGCCCTCCAGCCGCGGCGGCTCGCGCCAGCCCAGGTCGGCCAGGACGGCGCGCTCGTCGGGGGACAGCGGGAAGCGGCCGCCGGCGGCGTCCGGGCCGATGCAGAACCCCTGGAGGTGGTGCTCACGACGGGTGAGCCGCACCCACGGGGCGACCATCTCGTGCTTGGCCGGGACCAGGCCGCGCAGGCGCGCCTTCCTCAGCAGGGACGGCCGCACGGCGAAGGGCGGGGCGGTCACGGTGAGCGAGGCACCGTCGGGCAGTCCGACGACGGCCTGGGCGAGGCGGCGGCCCCAGCCGGCCCACGTGTCGGGCCCCGGGTCGGGTGTCGGGTCGGGGGTGGGGTCAGCAGACACCGGTCACTCCCCCGCGGCGGCGGCCTTGTCCTGGGCGATCTGCCACCGGATCCCGGCCTCGATGAAGGAGTCGATGTCGCCGTCGAAGACGCCCGAGGTGTTGCCCACCTCGTAGCCCGTGCGCAGGTCCTTGACCATCTGGTACGGGTGCAGGACGTAGGAGCGCATCTGCTCGCCCCAGCTGGCCTTGACGTCTCCCGCGAGCTCCTTGCGCTCGGCGGCCTCCTCGGCCTTCTTGAGCAGGAGCAGGCGCGACTGCATGACCCGCAGGGCCGCGGCGCGGTTCTGGATCTGGCTCTTCTCGTTCTGCATCGACACGACGGTGCCGGTGGGCAGGTGCGTCATGCGCACGGCGGAGTCGGTGGTGTTGACCGACTGGCCGCCCGGGCCGCTGGAGCGGAAGACGTCGACCTTGAGGTCGTTCTCGGGGATCTCGATGGTGTCGGTCTGCTCGATGAGCGGCACGACCTCCACCGCGGCGAAGCTGGTCTGGCGGCGGCCCTGGTTGTCGAACGGGCTGATCCGCACGAGGCGGTGGGTGCCGCCCTCGACCGAGAGGTTGCCGTAGGCGTAGGGCACGTCGACCTCGAAGGTGGCCGACTTCAGGCCGGCCTCCTCGGCGTACGAGGTGTCGAGGACCTTGACCGGGTAGTGGTGCCGCTCGGCCCAGCGCAGGTACATCCGCATGAGCATCTCGGCGAAGTCGGCGGCGTCGACGCCACCGGCGCCGGCGCGGATCGTGACCACGGCTGCCCGCTCGTCCCACTCGCCGGCGAGCAGCGTGCGGACCTCGAGCTCGCCGACGGCCTTGCGCACGACGACGAGCTCGCGCTCGGCCTCCTGGAGGGTCTCGGCGTCGTTCTCCTCCTGGCCCATCTCGACCAGGGCCTGGAGGTCGTCGATGCGTGCGTCCATGCCGGTGACGCGGTCGTGCTCGGCCTTGGCCCGGGAGAGCCCGGAGGTGACGACCTGCGCCTTCTCCTGGTCGTCCCAGAGGTGGGGGTCGGACGCCTGCTTCTCGAAGTCGGCGATCGTCGCCTCCAGCTTGGTCAGGTCGGTGACCTCGCGCACGGACCCCATGGTCGTGCGGAGGTCCTTGATCTCCTGCGAGAAGTCGGTGGCCACGAGGGTCAAGCCTACGGGAGCGGCCGGTGGCGCCCGACCTGACCGGCCCGCCGCAGCGCCATACGGGGATCTCCTGACTGCCCACGCGCCCTGCTGCCCGCTTCGATGTGCGGATGGCTGACCAGCCATGAACCCAGAAGGAGGGCCCCATGTCCATCAGATCCAGAGTGCGGCGAGGCGTGTTCGTCGGCGTCGCGGCGACCGGGGCGCTCGCGCTCGGTGCGGCCCCGGCCATGGCGCACCACTGCTACGTGCCGATGTACAGCCTCAACGCCCCGACGTCGGCCAACTGGCTGGTGTTCAGCGCCGAGGACGGCGCCGGCTTCGTGGCCGGGTACGAGGCCGAGTGCAGGGGCGCGGCCGACGCCGGCTACGCGGCGCTGCGGGCCGCCGGGATGCCGGTCGGCATCAAGATCTTCGAGAAGATGACCATCGGCGACCCCAAGGGCACCGGGGGCAGCTCGAACCGCAACGGCGCGAACGGCAAGGGCCTGGAGTACTTCGGCGCCGGGTCCACCCTCGCCGACGACATGGTGATGACGTGGATCGGGGGCGCGCAGTCGTACCAGTGCTGAGGCGCACGACCCGGGGGTGAGGGGCCACCGGCCGCGACCGTAGGGGGCGCGCGGCCGGTGGGGTCCCCGGACCCCCCGTCCGTGCCGGGCATCGCGCCCCCTCGGCCGGACGAAAGTGCTGGCCAGAGGGCCTCCCGAGGCCCTACCGTTCCTCCATGGCCCCGGAAGGCCCGACGCTGGACCTCGTCACCGACCTCGTCGCCCGCATGGCACGCACCGACGAGGTGTCCGCGCGCGTCGACTCGATGCTCGACCTGGTGTGCGACCTCGTCGAGGCCGAGGTCGGGCTCGTGGTCCAGGCCGACCCGAGCCACACCGTGGTGCGCGTCATCGGCCGGCGGATGCCTGCGGGCTCCGGCGAGGTGATCTCGCGCGAGCTGGCGGCGATGAGGGCCAGCGACCCCCTCCTCGACCCGGTCGTC
The DNA here is from genome assembly GCA_963795035.1 of uncultured Actinomycetota bacterium. Lineage (GTDB taxonomy): Bacteria > Actinomycetota > Actinomycetes > Actinomycetales > Dermatophilaceae > Oryzobacter. Next base: position 362,087 of record CAWCFZ010000001.1, read on the forward strand.
CGCGGTGACCTCACCCCGACCACGGCGGTGCGGGCGTTCGGCCCCGCGGCGTGGGCCGCGTCGTACCAGCGGGCCGGGTCGCTGCGCCTGTGCGGGGTCGACCAGGTCTGCACGCTGCCGCTGGCCGGCGGGGCGGACTTCGTCATCGCGATGTTCGCGCGGCGGGGCGAGGACTTCGCCGACGAGCACCTGCGCAGCCTCGGCGCGATCCAGCAGGTCGTGGCCGACGTCGTGGCCCTCGCCGGGCTGCGGCCCCTGCCGAGGCCCGAGGAGGTCCCGCACCTCACCGCCCGCGAGAACGAGGTGCTCGTGCTGCTCTCGCGGGGGCACACCTGCTCGCGGATCGCCCGGACGCTCGGCGCGTCACCACGCACGGTCGAGGTCCACCTCGGCCGGATCTACGACAAGCTCGGGGTCCGTGACCGGCTGTCGGCCGTGCTGGCCGCCTACGACCTCGCGCTCATCCCGCCGCGCTCGGCCGACGTCGCGCGCACGCGACCGGACCGGCTGAACCGACCGCATCCGCCGTGGCCGTGGCGGTGGCCACGGTCAGCCCGGGTCGCCCTGAGTGGCGAGCAGCGCGAGCGCCTGCTCGACGAGGACGTCGGCCGGGCTGCTGATGTCGAGGACGCCGCCCCGCTCGTCGGCCTCGAGGGGCTCGAGAGTGGCGAGCTGGCTGTCGAGGAGCGCGGCAGGCATGAAGTGGCCCGGCCGCCCCGTCACCCGGGCCGCGAGGTCGTCGCGGTCGCCGTGGAGGTGGACGAAGACGGTCTGCGTCGCCGGTCCGCGCAGCACGTCGCGGTACGACCGCCGGAGCGCGGAGCAGGCGACCACTCCCCCGGTGGCCCGGTGCTCGTGGAGCCAGGCGGCGAGGATCCGCAGCCACGGCCCGCGGTCGGCGTCGGTGAGGGGCACCCCCGCCGCCATCTTGGCGATGTTCTGCGGGGGGTGGACGTCGTCAGCGTCGACGAAGGGGACGCGCAGCCGGTGGGCGAGCGCAGCACCCACGGTGGACTTGCCCGAACCGGACACGCCCATCGTCACGACGAGGGGCGGGTGGCCCACCGCTATGGGCGGACGTTCTGGATGTCGCGGCGGATCTGTTCGTACAGCTGCTGCTGCTGCTCCTCCAGGTGCAGGATCCGCACGGCGGCGACGCCGAGAACGATGACGAGGCACACGCCGACGGCCCAGGCGAGCCAGGTGAGGTTGCGCATCCGCCGGGCGTGCTTCTTCGGCGTGGGCGGCGAGGTGGTGAAGTTCTCGGTCCAGCGGGTGCCGTTCCAGAAGCGCTGACGACCGTCGGGCATGGCGTACCAGTCCTCGGGGACGTCGAGCGACGGCTCGTCCTCGTCCGAGGTCCGAACTCCCTCACCACGCAGCGCCATGGCTGCACTGTAGGGCGATCGCCGCGCCACTGCGCGCTGTTCGGCCCGTTTCGAGGCCCGGCGTGGCGCCGTCGTGGACGAACGGCCGACGGGCGACGGTGCTCAGAGACCGCTGACGTCCAGCAGCGGCTCGTGGGTGGCGTCGGGGTCCCCGGTCCAGTCGTGGGTGCCGGCCGCGACCAGGGCGGCGCGCACCTGCGCCGGGGTGGCGCCGGGGCGGGTGGCGAGGAAGAGCGCAGCCGCGCCCGCGACGTGCGGGCTGGCCATCGAGGTGCCCGAGATCGAGCGGTAGCCACCACCGCGCCAGGTCGACATCACGCACATCCCGGGTGCCGTGAGGTCGACGTCGGGGCCGAAGTTGGAGAAGGAGGCGAAGGTGTCGTCGTGGCCGAGCTGGCAGGTCGGGGTGCCGACCCCGCCCGGCTTGCCGTCGAAGTCGGTGATCGCCGAGACGGTGATGACCTCGTCGTACGTCGCCGGCACGAAGTTGGAGGCGTCGGAGGAGGAGTTGCCCGCCGCGACCACGTAGGTGACGCCTGCCGCGGTGGAGCGGCAGATGGCCTCGTGCAGGGCGCGGTCCGTGCACGACCCCTCGCCGCCGAACCCGCCGAGGCTCATGTTCGCGACCTCGATCGTGCTGGCGTGGGCGGTCACCCAGTCGATCCCGCAGATGATCGACGACCAGCTCCCCCCGCCGTTGGCGTCGAGGACGCGAACGGCCCACAGGCGTGCCCCTGGCGCGACCCCCACGACGCCGGTGTTGTTGTCCTTGGCGGCGGCGATCCCGGCCACGTGGGTGCCGTGACCGTGGAGGTCGGCGTAGGTGTTGTTGCCCTGGATGCAGTTGACGCCCCCGACGACGTTGAGGTCGCGGTGCTTGGGGTCGATGCCGGTGTCGAGGACGGCGATGTCGACGTCGACGGAGCCCCGACCGTCACCGGAGGCCGCCGAGCTCTCGCCCGCCCCGACCCGGTCGATGCCCGGCGGGACGGTCTGCGCGCTCATCCGCACCTCACGGTCCGGCAGGACCGCGGCCACGCGCGGGTCGGCGGCCAGCGCAGCGGCGGCGGCCCGGGTCAGCGACGCCGAGTACCCCTTGAGGGCATGGCGGTAGACGTGCGTCACCGACGCACCGTGCGACCGCCCGTGGTCGGCGGCGACGGTCGCCGGCTCCACTCCGGGTCGCAGCGTGACGATGAAGCTCGCCGTGGGGCCCGGCGGGGCGGCCGATGCGGTGATGGTCGGCGCGATGCCGCCGGACAGCGCCAGGGCTGCAGCGCCCGCGACCACGATCCGAGTGCCTCTCACGGGTTCTTCCCCTTCCCCGCCGCCGACGGCCGCCGGACGTCCCGGGCACTAGCGTAGACCTTGTGACTCACGTCACACTAGGGCCAGCCGCTCCGCTCGTCGGCCCAAGTCCGGGCCCGCCGCAGCCGGTCCGGTCAGGACCGAAAAGGGGTAGGTCGATGAAGGTCTCACGACGTCTTGCCGCGGTGCTCGCCGCCGCCCTCACCATGCTCACCATCTCGGGCGCCCCGGCATCGGCGGCGCCGCCCGGCAACGACGTGTACGGCGGGGCCGTCGTCGTGGCCAGCCTGCCCTTCAGCGCCTCGCTGGACACCTCCGAGGCCACCACCGACGCGGACGACGTGGCGATCAACGTCTGCGGCGCCCCCGCCATGGACGCCAGCGTCTGGTACTCCCTCACCTCGGCCACCGACGACGCGTACCTGGCCGACGTCACGGCGTCGAGCTACAGCGCGGGGGTCTTCGTGGCCACCGGCGGCCCGGGGAGCTTCGAGGTGCTCGCCTGCGGTCCGGGCGGAGCCGCGTGGCAGGCGAGCGCCGGCGAGACGTACTCCATCCTCGTCATCGACGACCAGTCCGACGGCGGCGGCAACGGCGGCGCCATGGAGCTCACCATCGACGTCGCGCCCCCGCCGCCCGAGCTCGACGTCACGGTGAACTCGACCGCCTCCTTCGACTCCAAGACCGGATCGGCCCTGCTGTCCGGGACCATCCGGTGTGGCGCCGACGCCCAGTTCGCGTTCCTCGAGGCCCAGCTCACGCAGCGAGTCGGGCGCCTCCTCATCCGCGGGTTCGGCGGTACCGACGTCACCTGCGACGGCACGACCCGTCCGTGGACCATCGAGGTGGTCGGCGACAACGGCCTGTTCAAGGGTGGGAAGTCGGCCTCCGCGACGTTCGCCGCGGCGTGCGGCATCGCCTTCTGCTCGGAGTACTTCAACGAGTCCAGCATCCAGCTCAAGGGCAAGCGGTGAGCGCCGCCGCCTGACCTCACCCCAGCGACCCGGTTTCGGTGTGGGTGCCTGACGGTGCGAGACTTCGCGCCATGACGGACCTGCGAGACGACCCGGCAGCCATGCCCCGCCCGGTGCCCACGGCGGGGGGCCGACGATGAGCCGCCGGTCACCGCGTCGCAAGAGCAGCGATGCGCTGCCCGCCCTGCCCAAGGACGGGCTGCGCATCGTGCCGCTGGGCGGGCTCGGCGAGATCGGTCGCAACATGACCGTCTTCGAGCACGCCGGTCGCCTCGTCGTCGTCGACTGCGGGGTGCTCTTCCCCGAGGAGCACCAGCCCGGGGTCGACCTGATCCTGCCCGACTTCACCTGGCTGCGCAGCCGGCTCGACCGGGTCGACGCGATCGTGCTGACGCACGGCCACGAGGACCACATCGGCGGCGTGCCGTACCTGCTGCGCGAGCGCCCGGACATCCCCGTCGTCGGGTCGCGCCTGACCCTGGCCCTCATCGAGGCCAAGCTGGTCGAGCACAAGATCAAGCCCGTCACCGTGGAGGTCGCCGAGGGCGACCGACGCTCGTTCGGCCCCTTCGACTGCGAGTTCGTCGCCGTCAACCACTCGATCCCCGACGGCCTCGCCGTCGCCATCCGCACCGCGGCGGGCCTGGTCCTGCACACCGGCGACTTCAAGATGGACCAGTTCCCCCTCGACGGCCGCGTCACCGACCTGCGCGCCTTCTCCCGCCTGGGCGAGGAGGGCGTCGACCTCTTCCTCGTCGACTCCACCAACGCCGAGGTCCCCGGCTTCACCATCTCCGAGGGCGAGCTGGCCCCCGCGATCGACACCGCCTTCCGCACCACCACGGGCCGGGTCATCGTGTCGAGCTTCGCCAGCCACGTGCACCGCATCCAGCAGGTCCTCGACGCCGCCCAGCGGCACGGCCGCAAGGTCGCCTTCGTCGGCCGCTCGATGGTGCGCAACATGGGCATCGCCCGCGAGCTGGGCTACCTCACCGTGCCGGACGGCCTCGTCGTCAAGGACCTCAAGGCCCTCGAGCGGCTGCGGCCCGACCAGATGACGATCATCGCCACCGGCTCCCAGGGCGAGCCGATGGCCGCCCTGGCCCGCATGGCCAACCGCGACCACCCCGTGAGCATCACCGAGGGCGACACGGTGCTCATGGCCAGCTCGCTGATCCCCGGCAACGAGAACGCCATCTACCGGGTCATCAACGAGCTCACCCGCTGGGGCGCCACCGTGGTCCACAAGGGCAACGCCAAGGTGCACGTCTCCGGCCACGCGAGCGCCGGCGAGCTCGCCTACTGCTACAACATCATCCGCCCCACCAACGTGCTGCCGGTCCACGGCGAGTGGCGGCACCTGCGCGCCAACGCCGACATCGCCATCCGCACCGGTGTCGACCCCGAGCGCGTCCTCATCGCCCAGGACGGCAACGTCATCGACCTCGTCGACGGCCGCGCCACGATCACCGGGACCGTCCCCGCCGGGCTCGTCTACGTCGACTCGATGAACGTCGGCGGGACGACCGAGGAGACGCTGCACGTGCGGCGCACCCTGGCCGAGGAAGGCGTGGTGACCATCGTGTGCATCATCGACCCCGAGACCGGCGCCCTGACCGAGGACCCCGACTACCTGGCCCACGGCTTCGCCCCGGAGGCCGTCGACTTCTCGGCCGCCACCCCCGCGATCCAGGCGGCCCTGACCAAGGCCACCCGCGACGGCATCGAGGACCTCGACCAGATCGAGGAGCTCGTCCGCCGGGCCGCGTCCTCGTGGGCCCACCGGGCGCACCGCCGCAGCCCCCTCATCATCCCGGTCATCGTCGACTCCTGACCCGCTCGCAGCGGCGCGACCCGTGCGAACTGGGGACTCCCGCGAGGCCCCCTGAAGCCCTAGAATCTTTCGTCGAGTGAGCACCCGCTGACGCCGCCCCTGGCGCCTGCCGTACCAGCGTGAATCGCTCACAGAGCAGGGGTTTGCCGTGAGCACACGTCTTCTGCACCTCGTCGCCACACCTCGCGGGCTCGCCTCGAACACGGGCCGCATCTCGAGCGTCCTCCTCGAGGAGCTCCACGAGCGGTACCAGGACCTGGACGTCCGCACCTTGGACCTGTTCAGCGCCGACCTACCCGCGGTGGCCGGCGTCAACATCAAGTCCAAGTACGCCCTGATGACCGGGCAGCCCCTCGACGACGCCGCGCGGAGCTCGTGGAGCGAGATCGAGCGAACCATCGAGGGGTTCCTCGACGCGGACGTCTACCTGGTGACGGTGCCGATGTGGAACTTCGGCGTCCCGTACGCGCTCAAGTACTACATCGATGCCATCGTGCAGCCCGGCTACCTCTTCGCGTACGACGAGCACGGCCAGCCGCACGGGCTCGTGCAGGGCAAGAAGATGGTCTGCGTGACGTCGCGGGGTGCCGACTACGCGCAGGCTCCAGTGGCGGCCCTGGACTTCCTCGACCCGTACCTGAGGACCATCTTCGGGTTCGTCGGCATCACCGACATCAAGTTCTTCGATGCGCAGCCGATGGACATCGCCCAGGAGTCCCGCACCGCCGCGTTCAAGTCAGCGATCAGCGACGTCCGCTCCTGGGTCGCCAACGGGGCGTGGGACGCGTCACCTCCTGCACAGGATGCGGCCCTGCCGGAGGACATCAAGCCGCAGGTCATCGTCGACGAGGTCGGAGACACCCAGCTCACCGTCTGAACGTCGCACAGCCCTGGAGCCAGGCGTCAGGGGACGAGGAGGTCGGCGCGGGCCTGCGAGCGCACCGAGATCGTGATGCTGACGCCAAGCGACCGGAGCACCCCTCCCACGAGCGGGAGCCGGGCGTCGCCGGTGAGCGTCACGACGGCCGTCGCACCGTCGGGCGTGCCGGTCTCCGGCCCGAGTCGCCACGCGGTGATGCTTCCCGGCCTGGGGCGGCTGCCGACGTAGCGCGCGGCCCCCTCACGCACCGAGGCGTTGCTCACCGGCACCGAACTGCCCACCCCCTCGCGGTAGGCCGAAGCGTCGAGGGCGTTCGCCGCGCTGAGGGCCGCGCCGTCGGCGACGTCGAGCAGCCGCATCCGTGACAGGTGCGCCGAGGTGACGGCGATGGTTCCCATGACGAGGACGGTGGCGATCATCGTGAGCCCGAGGATGAGGACGCTGATGGAGCCCTGCTCGTCGCGCTGCGTGAGGGTGCGGCTCACGGGGTGCCCCGGAACCGGTCGACGGTGGACAGGTGGCTGGCCGACACGGGGATCGACAGGGGGACGACGTCCCTGACGAACGCGGGGACGAGCGGCAGCGGGACCCGCACCGACGCCGTCGTCTCGACGCGGCCGTCGGGGCGCAGGCACGGCGACCCGTCGCACGACAGGTCCAGCCGGCCCTCCTCCTCGAAGGAGTGGTCGAGGAAGGCGACCCGGGCGGCGGCCTGGGCCCGGGGGGCCGCGAGCTCACCGGCGTCCGCCGTGACGAAGGCGCGCCCCGCCTCCCTCGCCGCCTGGGCGACCGCGTACGACCCGGCCTGGAGCCGCGCCATCGTCATCACGAGGTAGATGAGCGGCACGAGCATGAGGACGGCGAGCACGACGAACTCGACGACGGCGCTGCCGGACTCGTCACGGGCCACGCGGACGCTCGAAGCCCCTCTCATTGCGACTCCAGGAACGCGCGGCCGACGACGTCGAGCCGGTCATCGGGCCCGAGGAGCCCGATGACCGGGATCGGGGCCACGACCCTGACCTCGACGACGCGGACGCCGCCGACGACGCTCTCCCGCGTCGTGACGTGACGGGCGTAGCGCGGCGAGAGCGACTCGCTGATCAGGGCCTGCGTCCGTGAGATGCCCTGCCCCGGAACGGCGTTCGCTCGGGCGCCCAGCCGGGCTCCTTCGGACGCGCAGGAGATCAACGTGTTGCGCGTGTGGAGCGCCAAACCGAGCTGGATCACGGTGAGGAACAGCACGAGCACGAGGACCGACACCATCGCGAAGTCGGCGATGGCGGCGCCTCGTTCGTCGCGCGGCGGCACGGTCGGTGCGTCAGTTGCGAACCGAGGCGAGGGCCTCGCGAAAGAGGGCGACGAGCTGGTCCTGCGCGACGACCCAGAGGACCGAGACGATCCCCGCGGTCATCAAGGTGATGAGGACCCAGCCGGGGACGTCACCGCGTTCCCGGCGCCGGGCGCCTCGCTCGAGCAGGCCCAGCGCTGCGGCGTGCATTCTGGCTGTGAGGTGTCGGGTCGTCATCGAGTGGTCCTTTCCAGCGGCGGTCAGAGAGTGAAGCGGAAGAAGGTGAACCCGGGGAAGACGGCGAAGAGGATCGTCACGGGGAGGATGAGGAAGACGACGGGGACCATCATCGCGATCTCCTTCTTGCCTCCCGCCTCCATCAGGGCCCGTCGGCCCTCCTCGCGCACGTCCTGGGCCTGGGCGCGCAGGACGTCGGCCAGGGGGGTGCCCCGCTGCACGGCGATGACGACACCGTCGACGAACCGTCGCAGGCTGGGCAGGCCGGTGCGGTCGGCGAGGCCGGACAGCGCCGTCGGCAGGTTGGCCCCGGCCCGGGCGTCGGACAGGCAGCGGCGCAGCTCGCCGGCGAGCTCGCCCGTGGACAGGCGGCAGACCCGGTCGAGGGCACCGACGGCACCCTCACCGGCGCCGACCGCGAGGGCCAGCAGCTCGGCGACGGTCGGGAACTCCATGAGCATCCGTGCCTCGCGGCGGGTGGCTCGCCGCGAGAGCAGGTAGTCGGCGCCGGTCACCCCGATCCCCACCCCGACGAGGGTGAACAGCACGACGGCCACCGGGCCCGCACCGCGCAGCGCCACCGACGCGGTGCCCACGACCCCGCCGACCACACCGCCCAGCGCCCCCCAGAGCACCTGCTCGGCACGGAACCGGTCGACGTCGGCCGGAAGCCCGGCGCGGAGCTGTCGACGACGCACGGTGTCGGCACCGCCCATGACGCGCTCGACGAGCGCGCCCAGGTCGCGCAGCACCGGACCGGTGACGAGGCCGAACGCTCCCCCGAGGGGACGATCGTCCTCGAGCAGGCGCGATGGCCGGGGCGTGTCGCGCAGGTAGGGCAGCACCCGCCCGGCGAGGCCCTGCCTGCGGTGCCTCGGCAGGCCGGCCCACACCAGGGCCAGCCCGATGCCGAGGACGAGGCCGAGGAGGGCGCCCTGGCGCGCGAGGCTCGTCATCGCAGGACCCGCTCGTCCTCGGGGAGCCGCCCGATCCGCACCATGGCCCAGTACGCGACGGCGGTGACGGACGCGCCGGCGCCCAGGACGAGAACACCCGGCCCGGTCGAGTAGGCCCGGACCGACTCGGGGTTGGTGGACAGCATCCCGAGGACGACCCAGGGGGCCGCGACCGCCAGGCGTGCGGCGTTGACGGTCCACGACTGCCGCGTCTCGAGCTCGGCACGGGTCCTCGCGTCCTCGCGCAGGAACCCGGACAGGGTGCGCAGGAGGTGGCCGAGGTCGGTGCCGCCGACCTCGCGGGCGATGCGCAGGCTCTCGACGAGGCGGTCGCCGACGGGGTCGCTGAGGCGCTCCTTGAGCCGGTCGAGCGAGTCGTGGAAACGACCGGTGAGACGGTAGTCGTCCGCGAACGCCACGAACGGCTCGCGCAGCTCGTCCGGTCCACGGGTCCCGAGCTGCGCCAGTGCCTCGGGCAGCGCCATCCCCGCGCGCACTCCCGAGGTGATGTTGTCGACGGCGTCGGGCCACAGGTCGCGCAGGCGGGCGCGCCTCTTCCTGGCCCGCCGTCGCACGACGGCCACCGGAAGCGCCGCCCCCATCGCCGCGAAGCAGACGGCGATCGGCGCGACCCCCACCACGGCCTGGACGACCGCCAGCACCATGAGGAACGCGGTGACGCAGCCGGCGAGCAGGGTGCGCACCGACAACCCGGCGAAGCCGGCTTGGACGACCTCGTCGCGCAGGCGGTCCAGCGGTCCGGGCCGGCGTGCGTCCGCCTCGCGGCGGGGTGCGGGGACCCAGCAGGACCACCAGACGAGGAACATCCCCAGTCCCAGGGTGAGGCCGAGCAGGACGCCGGTCATCAGGCGGCTCCGTGGGCGAGCAGCGCCGACAGGTCGTGGCCCGCTCGGGCGAAACGGTCCTCGTGCGGCGGGTACCCGTCGGCGCGGCGCAGCTCGCCGTCACGCCGGACGAAGACGTCAGCGATCTCGACGACGTCTCCCTCGACCCGCCCCGGGACGGCCGCGACCTCGCGGACGACGCGGCGCCCATCGCGCTCCAGCGCGACGTGGACCACGAGGTCGACGGAGGCCGCGACCGTGGGCACGACGAACCGGGCGGACACGTTCTCGCCGGCCAGCAGCGGCAGCGTGCACATCTTGGTGATGGCCTCACGGGCGCTGTTGGCGTGGATCGTGCACATCCCGGGTAGGCCGGAGTTCAACGCGATGAGGAGGTCGAGGCTCTCCGCCTGCCGGACCTCACCGACGACGATCCGCGACGGCCTCATCCGCAGGGCCTCCTTGACGAGGCGACGCAGCGGGATCTCGCCCGTGCCCTCGAGCGAGGGCTGACGGCACTGCATCGAGGCGACGTCACGATGCGCGATGCGCAGCTCGAAGACCTCCTCGCACGTCACGATCCGCTCGCGCGACGGGACCGCCGCCGCCAAGCAGTTCAACAGCGTCGTCTTTCCTGCCTGCGTCCCGCCCGCGACGAGGATGTTGAGACCGGACGCCACGGCCGCCTCGAGGAAGCGCCCGGCCTGCCGTGACAGGGTGCCGAGCCGGACCAGGTCATCCATCGTGTCGGCCTTCACGACGAACTTGCGCACGTTGACGTACCAGTGCTCGCGGGTGATGTCGGGGATGACGACGTGAAGCCGACTCCCGTCGGGCAGAACGGCATCGACGAAGGGTGAGCTGAGGTCGACGCGTCGACCGGACGACTTGAGCATGCGTTCGACGAGGTCGCGCACCTCGTCATGGGTGAGGAGGGTGTTCGTCAGCTCGGCGATGCCGTTGCGCGCCACGAAGACCCGGCTCGGCTCATTGACCCAGACCTCCTCGATGGACGGGTCGTCGAGGTACTGCTGCAGCGGCCCGAATCCGGCGACGGTGTCCCACACCGCTCTCGAGGCGGCGTCGACGTCGGTGAGGACCGGCAGTCCGCCGTGCATCGAGCGCTCGTCGTAGTCGGACACCGCGTCGCGGACGAGTCGCCGCACCGCGACCTCGTCACGCGCGGGGTCGAGCCCGGAGCGGCGGATGAGCTCACGCACCTCGCCCTCCAGCGTGCGGACCGCGTCCACGGCGACCTCCTCCCCCGACCCGGAGCCCCTGCCCGGTCGGTGTGCCTGTGCCTAGCGAACCGGACGACGGGGCCGCGCGCACCTCGAGACCGGCGTCCTGTGGATAACCTCGCGCCGACGTCGGTGGGGCTTCCTAGCGTTGGCCGGCATGGAGCTGACCCTCACCGTCCACGTGCCGCGCCGGCGGACCCTCCCGGTCGACGTCGTCGTGCGCTGGTCCGGACACCAGACCGCGGCCTCGCTCGGGCGGGCCCTGGCCGACCACTTCGCGGTTCCGGTGCGGGCCCTCAGCGCCGGAGGTCGCCGGGTCGACCCGGCGTGCGCGGTGGGGAGGACACCCCTTGTCCACGGAGCAGCGGTGACGGTCGACGACGGGGACGCCCGCGTCGGCGCGGGGGCGGACGGCGCCGCGGCCTCGCCGTCCGTGCTCGAGCTGGCGGTGGTCGGCGGCCCGGATGCCGGGCGCTCGCGGCTCCTCGTGCCGCCGGGGGTTCGCGTGGGCCGCCGCGTCCCCGACGGCCTGTCCATCGCCGATGAGTCCCTGAGCCGGACACACGCTCGACTGCGGGTCGACCCGTCCGGCGTCGTCGTGACCGACGAGGGGTCGACGAACGGGGTGTTCGTCGACGGGATCCGGGTGCGGGAGCAGTGCCCCGTCGACTCCGGTTCGACGCTCGTCCTCGGGGGGTCCACGCTGCGCGTCCGCCGGCGGGCCGGGGCGGGGCTGGCGGTCGAGGAGGACGGGGGCGGGCGGCTGCTCGTCCGCCCCGGCCCCATCGCGTCCGACGCGGTCGACGACCTCGTCGTCGGTGCACCGACGCGCCCCCCGGACCGGTACCGCCCGCGGGTTCCCTGGGTCGCGGCGCTCCTCCCGGTGCCGGTCGCCCTCGTGCTCGCCTGGTTCCTGGGTCCGCACCTGCTCGCGTTCGCCGTGCTGGGCCCGGTCCTGCTCCTCGGCACGGCGCTCAGCGACCGCTGGGGGTCTGGCCGGGCCCACCGCCGGGCGCTCGCGGACCACGAGCGGGCCCTGGCCGAGGCGCGTGGGGTGGCCGAGCGGCTGCTGGCCGAGGACGTCGCGCGCCTCGACCGCGCACATCCCGACCCCCACGCGGTGCTGCGGACCGCCGAGCAGCGCCTGCCCGGCCTGTGGGGACGACGGGACCTCCGCGTCAGGCTCGGGCTCGGGGAGGTCGCGACGCGGGTGGTGTGGAGCGACGAGTCGGCGAGGACCCGGCCACGCGCCTCGCACGGTCCGGTCGTCATCGACCTCGACGAGGCCGGGGGTGTGACGGTCGTCGGGCCTCCCGACCGCACCGACTCCCTGCTGGCGGGCGTCATCGGCCAGCTCTGCGTGCGGTGCCCGCCGAGCGTGCTGCAGGTCGCTGTCACGTCCACCGACCCGGGGTGGCGCTGGGTGGTGCGCCTGCCGCACGCGGTGGGCGTGCCGGGCGGTGCGAGCACCGCGGGTGACGGCGTCGACCCGGCAGGATCCCGGCCGAAGGGTCCCGGCGGCCCGGGGCCGGGCGGCCGGGCGCGCGTCCTCGTCGTGCCCGCTCCCGACGCCGCGGGTGCCGACGTGGTGACGGCTGCTCGCGACGAGGGATGGGTCGTGCTCCGGGGGGTACCGGACGGCCGGGGCCACGGGGCCGCGCCAGGCTCGATGCCTGCGACGGGTGCGGCTCTGGTCGAGCTGGGCGCCGATCCGAGGGTACGGACGAGTTCCGGGGACACGAGCCTCGTCCCTGACCACGTCGGAGCCTGGTGGACCGACCGGGTGTCGCGGGCGCTCGCTCCCCTGGTGGAGGTGGCGACCGGGGGCGCGGCCGGTCTGCCCTCCGCGGTCGCGCTGGTCAACCTGCTCGGCGAGGAGCCACTGACGGCCCAGCGCGTGGCCGACAGGTGGGCGGATGGCCGCGGGCGCCCCACGGCGCCCGTCGGGGTCGGGCAGGGTGGTCTGCACACCATCGACCTGGTCGCCGACGGGCCGCACGTCCTGGTCGGGGGCACCACGGGAGCGGGGAAGTCCGAGTTCCTGCGGACCCTGGTCGCGGGGCTCGCCGTCTCGTGCTCGCCGCAGGACCTCGCGCTCGTCCTCGTCGACTTCAAGGGCGGGGCCGCGTTCGGGGCCTGCGCCGACCTCCCCCACGTCGCGGGCATCGTCACCGACCTCGACGCGCACCTCGTCGAGCGGGCGCTGACCTCGCTGGGTGCCGAGCTCAGGCGCCGCGAGCGGCTGTTCGCCACGGTCGGGGCCGCCGACCTCGACGCCTACCGCCGGGCGCTCGACGTCCCCGAGCCCGTCCCCCGCCTCGTCGTCGTCGTCGACGAGCTGAAGGCCCTCGTGGCCGAGGTGCCACGGTTCGTCGACGGGTTGGTCCGCCTCGCCGCGCAGGGTCGTTCCCTCGGGGTGCACCTCGTGCTGGCGACGCAGCGCCCGTCGGGAGCCCTGTCGTCCGAGATCCAGGCGAACGTCAACCTCAGGGTCGCCTTTCGGATGCGGGACCGTGCCGACTCCGTCGACGTGCTCGACGACCCCGCCGCCGCACACCTCGACCCGGCGACACCGGGCCGAGGGATCTCCAGGGGCGGAGACGGGCGCCTGCAGACGTTCCAGACCGCCCTCGTGGCCCGACCGCCGGCGCGGAGCGCGCCGCACCTCGTCGTCCACGAGATGCCGTGGAACGGCGCGACTCCCGGGCCCTTCCCTCTGACCGCCCCTGCCGCACCGCCGGTTGCGGGTGCCGACGAGGCACTCGGCGACCTCGTGGCCGTGGTCAGCCGGGCCGCGGTCGCCTGCGGGCACCGACGGGCTCGACGCCCGTGGCCGGCGCCGCTCCCCGCCGTGACACCACCCGAGGGCCCGGGCTGCGACGGTGCGGGAACCATCGTCGGCCTGGTCGACGAGCCGGACCTCCAGCGGATCACCTCGTGGTCCTGGACACCGCAGTCAGGAACGTGGCTGGTCTCGGGAGCCCCGAGGTCCGGTCGGTCCACGGCGGCCCGTGCCGTCGTGCTCTCGGCGGCGAGCCGGCTGGGGCCCGGTGACCTGCACGTCCACGTCGTCGATCCCACGGCCGCGCTCGCCGACCTGACAGCGCTGCCCCACGTCGGGACGACGGTCCACGGCGGCGACGACCGCGGCCTGCACGCCCTCGTCGACCACCTCCGCGCCCTCGTCGGCGCCCGGCGCGACCGCCATCGTGACCCCGCGCGGGGTGCTACCCCCACACGGCCCGCCGACCCTCTCACCCTCCTCGTGGTGGACGGCTGGGAACAGCTGGTCGACCAGCGCTCGCAACCCTGGGCCGACCCGGTCGCCGACGCGATCGTCGCCGTCCTGCGCGACGGCCCGGCCGTCGGAGTCCTGGGAGTCGTCACGGGAGGGCGCGCCCTGCTGCACCCTCGGTGGTCCGGCGTCGGGGACCAGGTCCTCGTCCTCGGCGCGGTCGACCCCCTCGACGCCGCGCTGGCCGGCCTGCGCCCCGTCGACCTGCCGTCCGCACCCCCTCCCGGGCGCGGTGTGCGACTGGCCGACCGGCGCCAGCTCCAGGTCGCGGCAACCACGCCGGAGACGACGCAGGCCGTTCGTCGAACCTGCCCTGCCTCGCTCGGCACCGGCCCGGCGTCCCGGCCCTGGCGTCACACACCGCTGCCGACGGCCGCGAGCAGGGGCCCGAGGACCCGTCACGAGGGGCTCGAGCTGGGGCTGTGCCGCACCGCTGACGGACCTCGACCCTGGGCATGGCGGCCCGTGACGCACGGCCGGCGCTTGCTCGTGGCCGGCCCTGCGCGGTCCGGGCGCAGCACCGCCCTGGTGGCCGTCGCAGAGGCGGCCAGGCTGGTCGGGCGACCGGTCGTGCTCGTGTCCCGCAGCACCGGCGTCCCCCGACGACTGCGCGCCGACCCGTCCTTCTGGCTCCTTCCCCCTGACGACCCGGGAGTACTCGTCGAGGTCCGACGGGAGCACCGCGACCTCGTCGTCCTCGTCGATGACGCCGACCGCCTCGACGACGCCCCCGTGCTCCCGGCGCTGCGCGAGATGGCCGAGCTCGTCGACCGGGATGCCGGGCTCCTCGCGGTGGCCACCACGACGGCCACGCTCACCACGCGCTTTCGCGGCCTCGATGTCGAGACGGCGCGACACAGGTTCGGCATCCTGCTGTCGCCGAGGGCGACCGACGGAGAGCTCCTGGGTCACGGGCGGCTCGTGGACGTGCAGCGGGTCCCCGGACGCGGGCTCGTCATCGGCGACGGCGCCGCGCTCGAGCTGCAGGTCTACCGGGCGGACCCGTCAGGCATCGGACTCGGGGGCGAGGGCGTCGACGCCCTTGGACGCCAGGGCGACGAGCGCCGTGCCGAGCGCGAGGGCGAGCAGGAGCCAGCCGAGGAGCCTGGAGCCGCCCTGGATCACGCCGCCGGCCACCGGGAAGAGCAGCGCACTCCACACGATCGTCGGGGTCTTGGGCCACGAGGCGTCGCCGAGCCACGCCCGCGAGACGACGCCGAGGCCGACGCCGAAGAGCGCGATGAGCAGGGCCGACATGACGACCCTGACGGGGTCGCTGCCCTCACCCAGGGCGAGCTCGTAGACGTAGAACGCGGCGACACCGAGCAGGGCCACCGCCTGGATGCCGGTCAGGAGGGCGGCGACGCGTCGGGGGCCGCGTGAGATCACCTCAGGTCCGGCGGCTGCGGTCTCCTCGGGCACGTCGGCCAGCGTATCGACGCGCTCCCCACTGCGGACCACCGCCTCGACCCGTGCCGCAGCCACACCGCCGCCGCCGATCGCCCGCGGCCGCCCCGTCCCCGCCGGACCTCGGAGGCGTGCCGCAGCCCTCGACGCAGCGATGCGCATCGCGGTCCGACCACCGTCGCGACGCGCGCATCGGCCCCACCGCCGCCCTTCCCCCGCCGACCCGCGCGACGCCGACGTGGCGCGCGTCTCAGGAAACTGCCACCCGCGCGGGCGGAGGCGACGGACCGCGAAGCAGTGACCCGCGGGCCGCGACGCGTCACCATGGCGGCGACTGCAGCATCAGTACAGGTCAGGGGCCTGCGACGTCCTGGGGGAACAGATGGGGGTGCGGTGTCCGTTGTCCGGGCGTGGCACCCACTGCCGCCGTCTAGCCTCCGGGACCACTGTGACCCCCATCTTCACGGATTGGGACGCCACCGGTAGCATGGAGAAACGGACGTCTGTGCTTGAGGCGTCCATTCCCGGCTGCAGTGACGCATCCAGTGGCGCCTGCACCCATCCCTGTGCCGGCGCGACACGACCGCATGACCCCCGCGACAAGGAGCACCCTTCATGGACTGGCGCGACCGCGCTGCCTGCCTCGACGAGGACCCCGAGCTGTTCTTCCCCATCGGGAACACCGGCCCGGCGATCGCTCAGATCGAGGAGGCCAAGCTCGTCTGCCGCCGCTGCGAGGTGCTCGAGACCTGCCTGAAGTGGGCCATCGAGTCCGGCCAGGACGCCGGCGTCTGGGGCGGCATGAGCGAGGACGAGCGCCGCGCCCTCAAGCGTCGCAACGCCCGGGCCCGCCGCGCCGGCTGACCACCAGCACGGCACGGCAGCACTCGCACGGCACCACCCCAGCACAGCAATCACTACAGCGCCCGGCGCCCGGTACCCACCGGGCGCCGAGCCATGTCCGGGGTCCCCGGGGTCGAGGTGAAATGCGACCGCCACGTGGCCGGGTTTCACCTCGACCCGGCGGCGGTCCCTGCGGTCGAGGTGAAATGCGACCGCCACGTGGTCGGGTTTCACCTCGACCCGGCGGCGGTCCCTGCGGTCGAGGTGATGTGCGACCGCCACGTGGTCGGGTTTCACCTCGACCCGGCGGCGGTCCCTGCGGTCGAGGTGATGTGCGACTGCCACGTGGTCGAGTGTCACCTCGACCCGGCGGGGGTCAGCGGGTGAGGGGGCGCAGCCGGGCGACGAGGACGACCCGGGTCCCCGACGGCTGGTTGCCCTCCCACCGGATGCGGCCGCGCAGGTCGGTGGCCAGCGACGTGACGATGCGCGTCCCGAGGCCGGCCAGCACCGGACGGAACCCGGCCGGCAGGCCCACCCCGTCGTCGGCGATGGCGACGGTCAGCTGCTCCTCCCCCGACTCCAGCGTCACCCGCTCCACCTCGACGTCGACCCTCCCGTCGCGCTCGGCCAGCCCGTGCTCGACGGCGTTCTGCACCAGCTCGGAGACGATCATCGCCAGGGCGGTGGCGTCCTCGGCGCGCATCCGGCCGAAGCGCCCGGTGAAGGTCGACTCCACCCGGTGCTCGCGCGTCGCCAGCTCGACCACGGCCCGCAGCCCGCGCAGCGCGATCTCGTCGAAGTCGACCGTCTCGTCGAAGCCCTGGCTCAGCGTCTCGTGGACGAGGGCGATGGTGCCGACCCGCCGCACCGCCTCCTCCAGCGCCCCCTTGGCCTCGCCGTCGGGGACCCGCCGCGCCTGCAGGCGCAGCAGCGCCGCCACGGTCTGGAGGTTGTTCTTCACCCGGTGGTGGATCTCGCGGATCGTCGCGTCCTTGGTGAGCAGCTCCTGCTCACGCCGGCGCAGCTCGGAGACGTCACGCAGGAGGATGAGCGCGGCGCTGCGCACCCCCTGGACGATGACCGGGATGGCGCGCATCGTCACCGTCGCGCTCGAGGTCTCGACCTCCGTGCGCCACGCCGCCCGCCCGGTGGCGACGACCGCCAGCGACTCGTCGACGGCCATGCCGCCGCGGGAGACGAGGTCGGCGACGACCTGCGCGAGCACCTCGCCCATGACGTTGCCGACGTGGCCCAGGCGGTGGATCGCCGAGACGGCGTTGGGGCTGGCGTAGCGGACCAGGCCGTCGACGTCGAGGTGGATGACGCCGTCGCCGACCCGCGGGGCGCCGCGGCGCATCCCCGTTGGCGCCGACGCCGACGGGAAGTCGCCGGTCGCCACCATCCGCATGAGGGAGTCGGCGAGCTCGCGGTAGGTGAGCTCGAGACGGCTCGGGGTGCGCGCTCCCGTGAGGTTCTGGTGGCGGGTGACCACCGCGACGACCCGGCCTCCCCGGAGCACCGGCACCGCGTCCTCGCGGATCGAGATGTCCTCGCGCTGGGTCGGGCTCGGGCTTGGCGAACACCTGCTGGGTACGGGCCGCCTGGTCGAGCATCGCCGCCCGCGAGCGGCTCGAGCTGCGCCCCACGATGTCGTCGTAGAAGACCATCGGCCCGGTGTTGGGGCGCACGTGGGCGACGGCCCGCCAGCCGTCGAGGCCACCGCGCACCCACAGCACGAGGTCGGCGAAGGACAGGTCGGCGACGAGCTGCCAGTCCCCCACGAGGAGGTGCAGCCACTCCGACTCCGACGCCTCGAGGGTCGTCGTGTCGCGCAGCATCTCGGCCAGCGTGCTCACGCGCAGGAGCCTAGGCGACCGGGCGGGGGCCCCGCCGGGGCGCCCCGCCCCAGCGAGGTCAGGAGGTCGTCAGGAGGACGCGCCCACCCGGATCACCGAGCGCAGCGTGCGCAGCGCGACCGACAGCGCCGCGATGTTCGGGTGGTCGAGGCGGCGGATGGCCGCCAGCGCGGTCCTGCTGCGCTGTATCGAGTCCTTGTTCGCCTTCTCCCACGCCTCCCACGCGGCGGCCGGGTCGTGCGAGCCACCGACCTCGATGACCGAGCGGGTCAGCGACTCCAGGACGGCGTACAGGTCGTCGCGCAGGGCGCCGCGTGCCAGGGCGTCCCACCGGTCGTCGCGGGGCAGGCGGGTGACCTTGGTGAGCATGGCGTCGATGCCGAAGCGCTCGGAGACCACGTAGTACAGCGGCGCGACCTCGGTGGGGGCCCGGCCGGTGTCGGTGGCGATGTCGACGATGTCGAGCAGGCTGAACCAGTCGAGGAGCATCGCCGCCCGCTGGGCGAGCTCCTCGGGCACCCCCACCTTGACGAGCTCGGCGGCGCGCTTGTCGAGCCGCTTGCGCTCGTCGCCCCGCAGCAGGCCGGGCACCTGCGGCCCGAGCTCCTGCACGACCCCGCGGAACCGCTCGACCTCCGCACCGATGTCGAGGCGGGTCGGCCGCGAGGTGAGGAACCACCGCACGGCACGGTCGAGCAGGCGCCGGAACTCGAGGTAGAGCGCGGTCTGGGCCGCGGTGGGGACGAGGGTGTCGAGCGCCTCGACCTCGCGGACGTAGTCGGCGAGCCCGAACACCTCACGGCAGACGACGAACGCGCGGGTCACCTGCTCGGGGGTCGCCCCGGCCTCCTCCTGCGCCCGGAAGGCGAAGGTGATGCCGCCGCGGTTGACCATCGAGTTGACGACCGAGTTGGTGACGATCTCGCGGCGCAGCGGGTGCTGGGCGAGCTCACCGGCGTACCGCTCCTGGATGGCCGGCGGGAAGTACTCGGCCAGGGTGCGCTCGAAGTACGGGTCGTCGGGGATCGAGCTCGCGAGGATGTCCTCCTTGAGCGCGAGCTTGGCGTAGGCGACGAGCACCGCGAACTCCGGCGACTTCAGGCCCAGGCGCTCGTGGGCGCGCTTCTCGATCTCGGCGTCGCTGGGCAGGAACTCCAGGGAGCGGTCGAGGTCGTCGCGGTCCTCGAGCCAGTGGATGAGCCGCTGGTGGACGCTGGCCATCGAGAGCTCCTGCGCCCGGGCGTTGCCCAGCAGGACGTTCTGCTCGTAGTTGTCGCGCAGGACGTGCGCGGCGACGTCGTCGGTCATCGACGCGAGCAGCTCGTTGCGCTCCTTCGTGGTGAGCCCTCCGGCCCGGACCACCTCGCCGAGGAGGATCTTGATGTTGACCTCGTGGTCGGAGGTGTCGACGCCGGCGGAGTTGTCGATGGCGTCGGTGTTGACCCGCACCCCGCTGAACGCGGCCTCGATGCGACCGAGCTGCGACAGCCCGAGGTTGCCGCCCTCACCGATGACCTTGACCCGCAGCTGCTTGCCGTCGACGCGGATGGCGTCGTTGGCGCGGTCGCCGATCGACAGGTCGTCCTCGGCCGACGACTTCACGTACGTGCCGATCCCGCCGTTCCACAGCAGGTCGACCGGCGCGAGGAGGATCGCGTGGATGAGCTCGGCCGGCGTCATCGCCTTGCCGTTCTTCAGGCCGAGGGCCTGGGCCATCTGCGGGGTGACCGGGATCGACTTGAGCGAGCGCGGGAAGACACCGCCGCCCTCGGAGATCAGGGACCGGTCGTAGTCGTCCCACGAGGAGCGGGGCAGCTCGAAGAGCCGCTTGCGCTCGGCGAACGACTGCGCCGCAACGGGATTCGGGTCGATGAAGACGTGCCGGTGGTCGAACGCCGCCACGAGCCGGATGTGCTCGGAGAGGAGCATGCCGTTGCCGAAGACGTCGCCGCTCATGTCTCCGACCCCGACGACCGTGAACTCCTCGGTCTGGGTGTCGACACCGAGGTCGCGGAAGTGCCGCTTCACCGACTCCCACGCGCCGCGGGCGGTGATGCCCATGGCCTTGTGGTCGTACCCCGCGGACCCACCCGAGGCGAAGGCGTCGTCGAGCCAGTACCCGTACGACTGCGACACCTCGTTGGCGATGTCGGAGAACGTCGCCGTGCCCTTGTCGGCGGCCACGACGAGGTACGGGTCGTCGCCGTCGTGCCGCACCACCCGCTCGGGGTGGACGATCTCACCGCTGACCCGGTTGTCGGTGAGGTCGAGCAGCCCGGAGATGAACATCCGGTAGGCCGCCTTGCCCTCCTCGAGCCACGCCTCGCGGTCGACGGCCAGGTCGGGCAGCTGCTTGGGGTAGAACCCGCCCTTGGAGCCGGTCGGCACGATGACGGCGTTCTTCACCATCTGCGCCTTGACCAGGCCGAGGACCTCGGTGCGGAAGTCCTCGCGCCGGTCCGACCAGCGCAGCCCGCCGCGCGCGACCGGCCCGAAGCGCAGGTGCACGCCCTCGACCCGGGGGCTGTAGACCCAGATCTCGAACTGGGGCCGCGGGGCCGGGAGGTCGGGGACCGCCTTCGGGTTGAGCTTGAGGGAGACGTAGGGCTGGTGCTCCGCGCCGTCGCGACCCGCCTGGTAGAAGTTGGTCCGCAGCCCGGCTCGGACCACGCCGAGGAAGGCCCGGATGATGCGGTCGTGGTCGAGCGAGGAGACGTCGTCGAGGGCGTCGAGGACACCCTGGGCGAGCCCCTCCTCGGCCTCGTCACGCGCGGCCGGAGAGTCCTTGACGTCCGCCAGGTCTGGATCGAAACGGTTCTCCCACACCGCAACGAGGTCACGTGCGATCGCCGGGTGCGAGACGAGTGCGTCCTCGAGGTAGTCCTGCGAGTACGTGGCCCGGGCCTGGCGCAGGTACTTCGCGACCGTGCGGAGGATGACGACCTGCCGCCAGGTGAGCTGCGCCGCGAGGACGAGCTTGTTGAAGCCGTCGGACTCGGCCCGCCCGTCCCACACGGCCGCCACGGCGCCCTCGAACAGGTCGCGCAGCCGCTCGTGCGGGCAGGCCTCCCAGATGTCGGCGTTCTGCACCCGCAGCCCGAAGTCGTACACGTGCAGCGTGGTGCCGTCGGCGCGCTCGACCTCGTAGGGCTGCTCGTCGACGACCTCGACCCCCATGTGCGTGAAGATCGGCAGGATGTCGGTGAGCGACAGCGGGTCGAGACGGAAGAGCTTGAAGCGCCGGACGTTGTCGGCGCCCTCTGCGGGCCGGTAGAGCGCGACGCTCGTGCCCTGGTCGGGGCCGAGGCGGTCGAGGTGCTGGAGGTCGGCGACCCCCTGGTTGACCGTGAAGGTCTCCTCGTAGCCCGTGGTGAAGGCGCGGCCGAACCGGTCCATCAGCCGGTCGCCCACCTCCTCGCCGTGCTCGTGGCGCAGCGCGTCGCCGAGCCGGTCGGACCACGTGCGGCTGACCTCGACCAGCCGCTGCTCGAGGTGCTCCTGCTCGGCGCGGTCGAGGGTTCGCACGCGCTTGCCGCGGGGCACCCGCACGACGAACTGCAGCCGGGACAGGGCCGACTCGCTCACCCGGGCCGCGAACTCGACGGACTCGCCGCCGAAGGTCTCGGTGAGGATGTCGGCCATCCGCAACCGCACCGCCGTGTTGTAGCGGTCGCGCGGGATGTAGACCAGGCAGGAGACGAACCGGCCGAAGTCGTCCTCGCGGATGAACAGCTTGGTGCGGCGCCGCTCCTGGAGCTGGGTGACCGCCATCGCGGTCTCGTAGAGGTTCTCGATGCTCGCCTGGAACAGCTCGTCGCGCGGGTAGCTCTCGAGCACCTCGAGCAGGTCCTTGCCGGTGTGGCTGTCGGAGGCCACGCCCGAGCGCTCGAGGACCGCTCGCACCTTCTCGGCCACCAGCGGCACCCGCAGGACGGACTCGGTGTAGGCCGTGGAGGCGTAGAGGCCGAGGAAGCGCCGCTCGCCGACGACCGCACCGTCGTCACCGAACGACTTGACCCCGACGTAGTCGAGGTGGGTGACGCGGTGGACCGTGGAGCGCGAGTTCGCCTTGGTGAGGACGAGGATGTTGGTGTCGTGGGCCTTGGCGGCCGCCTCCGGGCTGAGGACGACGGGGTCCTCGCCCTGCGGGGGGTCCGAGCGCAGCAGTCCCAGCCCCGACCCGGTGACCGGGACGATCACCTCGCCGTCGTCGGCCTGCTCCAGGACGTAGTCGCGGTACCCCAGGAAGGTGAAGTGGTCCTCGGCCATCCAGCGCAGGAACGTCGTCGCCCGCGCGACCTCGTCGGCGTCGACGCCGGCCGGCGGCGTCCCCTCGAGCTCGGCGGCGAGGACGAGGCACTTGCTGCGCATCCTGGGCCAGTCCTCGACGGCCTGGCGGACGTCCTCGAGGACGTGCCGCACCGTGCCCTCGAGGTCGGCGCGCCGACCCTCGTCGCTCTCGCGGTCGACCGAGAGCAGCATCCACGACTCGGCCATCTCGCCGACCGCGCGCGTGCTGCGGCGCCCGCCGACGTCGCGCCCGACGACCTCCTCGAACCGGCCGGCGGCGTCGCGGCTGACGACGAGCTGCGGGTGGACGATGAGGTGGATGTCGATGCCGGCGCCGACGAGGGCGCCGGTGACGGAGTCGACGAGGAAGGGCATGTCGTCGGTGACGACCTGGATGATGGTGCGCGCGTTCGACCAGCCGTCGGTCTCGGTCGTGGGGTTGTACACCCGGACGTTGGCGACCCCGGGGAGCCGGTCGCGCGCGAGCTCGAGGTGGCTGCGCATGGCACCGGCGTAGACCTGCGGGGCCCGGGAGGTCAGCTCGTCGAGGGGGACGTGGCGGAAGTACCGCTCGACCAGCTCACGACCCCCGCCGTCCGGCGCGGCCCCGTCGAACGCTGCTGCGATCGAGGCGAGGACGTCCTCGCGGCTGCTGGCCTGGGGCTTCGACATGGTGCGCTGGCACTCCTTGGTCGCGAGTCACCGGGGGCGGTGGTGGAGCACGCCGTCGTGCTCGCATCCGAGACTAGCCACCCACCCTGCGGGCCCGTGGGCCGGGGACACCTCGCGTGTCTCACCCACGGGACGCTTTCGGGGTGTCCCGTCGCCGGACCGCCCCGCTCACTCGGCGACGACGTCGAGGGTGCGGACGGTGGGGTCCGCGGCGTAGGCGATCCGGCTGCCCGCGTCCCGGGCGGCGCGCAGGGCGTCGACCGCGTCGAGGGTGACCTCCTCCCCCGGTGCGAGGACGGGGATCCCGGGTGGGTACGGCGCGACGAGCTCGGCACAGACCCGGCCCACGGCACGCTCCACCGGGACGCTCTCGCGCGGCGCGAAGAACGCCTCGCGCGGGGAGGTGAGCTGCACCGGGTCGACCGACCACACGCCCGAGGCGACGACGGCCCGCGGCGTGCCGCGGTGGTGCTCGACGGCCTCGACGAGGGCGAGCGCCAGGTCCTCGATGCCGCGGCGGGTGTCGGCGAGGGTCACCATCGCGACCACCGTGTCGCGGTCGGCCATCTCCACGGGCCTGCCTCCCGCGAGGAGGTCGGCCTCGACGGCGTTGCCGTCGGCCCCGGTGCCCGGCAGGACGAGGACGACGCGCGTGGGGTCGACGCCCGGGCCGTCGAGGACCACGAGGCCCGGCACCCGCTGGAGGCGGCGGCGAGCGGCGGCCACCGCGTCGACGACCTCGCCGAGGAGCGCCTCGCCGTCGCGCTGGAGCAGGGCGCGGGCGGCGTCGATGCTCGCGAGGATGGCGCCGGCCGGGCTCGTCGTGGCGGTCGCCTCGAACCCGGCGTTGAGCCGGGCCCGGCTGATCCGGCGGCTGCGGGCGAGGACGAGGGCGCCCTGCGACCAGGCGGGCAGGGCCTTGTGCGCGCTCGTGACGAGGGCGTCGGCCCCGGCGGCGATGGCGTGCGGGGGAAGGGCTGGGTGGAAGCCGAGGTGCGCCCCCCAGGCGGCGTCGACGACGAGCGGGACGCCGTGCCGGTGCGCGACGTCGGCCAGGGCGCCGACGTCGCCGACCGTGCCGACGTACGACGGGTCGCCGACGAACACGGCCGTGGCGTCGGGGGCGGACGCGAGCACGGCCTCGAGGGCGGCGGCCGTCACCCCGAGGGGGAGGCCGTGCGACGCGTCGACCTCCGGGCGGACCCACACCGGGTCGAGCCCGGCGAGGACGAGGGCGAGGAGCATCGAGCGGTGGAGGGTGCGGGCGACGACGACCCGGTCCCCCGGGCGGCCGACGGCGAGCGCGAGCGCCTGGTTGCCGTGGGTCGAGCCGCCCACCGAGAAGCGGCACAGGTCGGCTCCCCACAGCCGTGCGGCCCGGTCCTCCGCCTCGTCGACGACGCCCCGGGAGAGCTTCATCGTGTCCAGGCCGGCGTAGAGCGGGACGTCGCCGGCGATGACGTCGCCGACGAGGTCGCGGCGCTGCTTGTGCCCCGGGATGGTGAACGGGGTCGGCGCCTCCTCCTGGAAGCGCAGCCACGCGTCGAGGAGCGGCGCGTCGCCGCGCAGCCCTCGCGGGTCAGTCGGCATGGCGCGCGGTCCACCGCGTCACGGCGTCGACGAGGGCCTGCGCGTACCGCCGGACCTGCCCGAGGTCGACCCACTCGTCGGCGGCGTGGAGGCCGCCACCGGCCGGTCCGCACACGACGGCCGGGATGCCCGCGGCCTGCCAGAGCGGCGCCTCCATCCAGTAGGGGGCGTGGAACGGCTCGGCGGGTGCGGCGTCGCCGAGGGCCGCGAGGAGGTCGTCGGTGAACGTCGCGGCCGGGCCGGCGTCGTCGGCTCGCCACGCCTCGCGGGCCATGGTGAGGGTGGCGGTCGCGGCCACCGTGGGATCGGCCGCACGCAGGGCGTCGAGGAGCTGCTCCACCTCGGCCAGGGCGTCCGCCGACCTCTCCCCCGGCACGGTGCGCCGCTCGACGACGGCGCGGGCCGTGCGGGCGAGGACGAACGGCGACTCGCCGCCGGTGGCGACCGTGACCATGAGGGAGCCGGCGGGGTCGGGCAGGGCGTGGGACCGCTCCTCGACGGCGGCGAGCAGCCGGCCCAGGTGCAGCACGGCGTTGACGCCGTGCTCGGGCTGCGAGGAGTGGGCGGCACGTCCCTCCAGGGCGACCTCGACGAGGGCGTACCCCCGCAGGCTCGCGGTGGCGGCGAGCCACGTCGGCTCCCCGACGAGGGCGACGTCGGGGCGTACGCCCAGCCCCGGCAGGGCGTCCAGGACGGTCTCGGCCCCCAGGCTCGCGTCCTCCTCGTCGGCGACCAGCGCGAGGACGACCCGGCCCGCCGTGCCCGCGACCGCCAGCCGTTCGGCCGCGACGACCATCGAGGCGACCCCGGCCTTCATGTCGCTGGTACCGCGACCGGTCATCCGGTCGCCGTCGACCGCTGCCTCGAACGGTGCCGACATCCCGGACACCCCCACCGTGTCGACGTGCCCGGTGAACAGCACGGTCGGTCCCGACGCGCCGCTCGGGCCGATGGCGACCAGGCTCGGGCGGTCGGGGTGCTCGTCGGGCGCGAGGACGTGGGTCTGAAAGCCGTTGCGCCGCAGCCGTTGCGAGAGGAGCTCGATGACCGCGGCCTCCCCCGCCGCGCCGGGAACCAGCCCGGGGTTGACCGAGTCGACCGCCACGAGCTCGGCCGTGAGGGCGACCGCGGCCTGCCCGACGTCGTGCACCATCGCATCGGTGACGGCGGGGGTGGTGACGGCTCGGTCGGTGCCCACGCCGTGACCCTACGCTGCAGGTCCGGCGTCCACGACCCCGGTGGGTGTGGATGACCACGGGGCCGTCCGTGCTCCCGTCACTAGGGTGGGGTCGTGCCCCTCGAGCCCCACCCGACACGCGCCGCGGAGGTCCTCGCGCGGCTCGACGCGCTGCGTGCCGTGGTCGCCGAGGCCGAGGACGACGTCCTCGCCTCGCTCGTCGTCACCGGGGAGCCGCACGCGCAGCGCGTCCTCGACGACTGGCTCGACCAGGTGGCCGACACGCTGCGCGCGGTGGGCGAGGCGGCCGACGCCCTGGCGCCCCCGCTGGCCCGGTTCGCGGGCGCGCCCGCCGTCCCGGAGCCCGGGGGCGACCGCACGGACAGCGCCGCCGAGGTCGGGCGGTGACCGTCGTGGCCGGCGACCCCGCGTCGCTGTCGGCGTGCGCGCGGACCACGCGTGAGGTGGCCGCGCGCCTCGAGCCCGAGGCGGCCGCACTGACCGGCGCCGTGAGCGCTCTCGGCGACGGGTGGTCCGGGCAGGCCTCCGCGGCCACCCGGCGCGCCGGCGACGCCGTCGCGGGTGCCCTGACGGCCCTCGCGGGGCAGCTCGACCACGTGGGGCAGGTGCTCCAGGACCAGGCCACCGACCTCGCCGACCTCGTGGCGCGCGAACGGGCCGTCGGGGAGCGCGCCGCGGGCGCGGGCCTGGAGGTCCGCGACGGCAGGGTCACCCTCGCGTGGGGGGTGAGCGGTCCCGCCGACCTCGAGGCGGCCCGCGGGCGCGAGGCGACCCGAGACGCCCTCCAGGCCGACCTCGACCTCGTCGTCGCACAGCACACGCGGCGCCGCGACTTCGTCCTGGGCGTCCTGCGGACCTCGACGACGACGCTCGTCGAGGTCTCCCACGGGCTGCGTCGCGGGTGAGAGGATCGCCGCACCGACGAGCGAGAGGACGCCAGAGTGCGACTCCAGACGCGTGAGGAGCTGGCCGGGACCGTCGACGAGGTCCATGCCCTGCTCACCGACCAGGCCTTCCAGGAGGCCAAGTGCGCCGCGACGACCGACGACGGGACCTACTCGGTCGACATCGGCGGCGGGCCCTCCGCCGAGCGGGTGCGCACCGAGCGGCAGCTGCCCTCGGACACCCTGCCCGACGTCGCGAAGTCGTTCGTCGGTGAGCACCTGACGATCATCGAGGTCATCGACTGGGCCGGTCCCGGCGCCGACGGCTCGCGCGAGGCGGTCGTCGACATCCACGTCAAGGGCGCGCCGCTCACCATCAAGGGCACGCTGCGCCTCGTGGCCTCCGGGTCCGGCACGACCGAGGTGATCGACGCCGACCTCAGGGCCAACGTGCCGCTCATCGGCGGGCGGCTCGAGAAGGCGGCCGCCGGCCCCATCATCGACGGCCATCGAGATCGAGGCCGGCCTGCTGCGGGAGTGGCTCGCCCGCTGACTCACCCCATGTGGGGGTAGGGGTGCGCGGTCGGCGGGACGAAGTTCTCCTTGATGGAGCGCACCGAGGTCCAGCGCAGGAGGTTCGCCGCGGAGCCGGCCTTGTCGTTGGTGCCCGAGGCGCGCCCGCCCCCGAAGGGCTGCTGCCCCACGACGGCGCCGGTCGGCTTGTCGTTGATGTAGAAGTTGCCGGCCGCGAAGCGCAGCCGGTGCATCGCGTCGGCCACGGCGGCCCGGTCCTGCGCGATGACGGCACCGGTCAGCGCGTACGGCGCGAACGACTCCATCTGGTCGAGCACCTTGTCGTACTGGCGGTCGGGGTAGACGTGGACCACGAGGATCGGCCCGAAGTACTCGGTGGAGAACATCTCGTCGGTGGGGTCGCTGCTCTCGACGACGGTCGGGCGCACGAAGTACCCCTGCGAGTCGTCGTACGTGCCGCCGGCGACGACGTCGAGGTGGCTCGACGCGTGGGCGCGGTCGATGGCGGACTTGTGCTTGGCGAACGCGCGGTCGTCGATGACGGCGCCCATGAAGTTCGACAGGTCGGTGACGTCGCCGACCGACAGGCCGTTGGTGAGCTCGGCGAGGTCCTTCTTGATCACCTTCCACAGCGAGCGCGGCACGTAGGCGCGCGAGGCGGCCGAGCACTTCTGGCCCTGGTACTCGAAGCTCCCGCGGATGAGCGCGGTGCGCAGGACGTCGGGGTCGGCGCTGGGGTGGGCGAGGACGAAGTCCTTGCCGCCGGTCTCGCCGACGATCCGCGGGTAGTAGCGGTAGGTCGTGAGGTTCTCGCCGATCTGGCGCCACAGGTGCTGGAAGGTGGGGGTCGAGCCGGTGAAGTGCAGCCCGGCGAACTCGGGGTGGCGCAGCACGACGTCGGAGACCGCGATGCCGTCGCCGGCGACGAGGTTGATGACGCCCGGCGGCATCCCCGCCTCCTCGAGCAGCTCCAGCGTCAGCTGGGCCGCGAGCTGCTGCGTCGGCGAGGGCTTCCACACGACGGTGTTGCCCATGAGCGCCGGCGCGGTCGGGAGGTTCCCGGCGATCGCGGTGAAGTTGAACGGGGTGACGGCGTAGACGAAGCCCTCGAGCGAGCGGTAGTCGCTGCGGTTCCACAGCCCGCGGGAGTTCGCCGGCGGCTGCTCCTCCAGGATCTGGCGGGCGAACGCGACGTTGAAGCGCCAGAAGTCGATGAGCTCGCAGGCGCTGTCGATCTCCGCCTGGTAGGCCGTCTTGCTCTGGCCGAGCATGGTCGCCGCGTTGATCCGGGCGCGCCACGGGCCGGCGAGGAGGTCCGCGGCCTTGAGCAGGACGGCCGCGCGGTCGTCGAAGGACAGCTCGCGCCACGCCGGTGCGGCGGCGACGGCGGCGTCGACCGCGGCGGCGGCCTCACCCTTCGTGGCCCCGCGGGTGACCCCGAGGACCTTGCGGTGGGCGTGCGGCTGTCGGACCTCGATGCGCGGGCCCTTGCCGGTGACCCGCCGGCCGCCGATGGTGTGGGGCAGCTCGTGCTTCGTGCTCGCCAGCTCGACGAGGGCCACCTCGATGGCGGCCCGCTCGGGGCTGCCCGGCGCGTAGTCCAGCACGGTCTCGTTGATCGGGGTGGGGACGTGGGTCACGGCGTCCATGCGGGCGGCTCCTCGTTCGGGTCACGACGTCGGGTTCTCCCCCACTCTCGCGCCGCCGGGGATCGCGGCGCAAACCCGCGCGCCCGGCCTCAGCTCTCGGAGAGCAGGGCGCGCACGTCGTCGAGCTCGGTGACGTCGTACCAGAGCAGGTCGGCGGCGTCGGTGGACCCGGGCTCCTCGTCGACGTGGAAGGAGACGAAGCGGCGGCGCTCCAGCGGCGCCGAGAGCTCGACCCGGGAGGGCACGTCGGCGGCGGTGGGGTGCGCCACGGTGGCGGCGTCGACGTCGGCCGACCCGATGACGCGCCGGCGGCGGCCCTCGTCGGCCGCCGCCACGGCCTCGGCCGCGGCGGCGAGCCACGCGGCGTGCTCCAGCGCCTCCGTGTCGGTGCCCATCCCGGGGCGGCCCAGCGCCGCCGTGACCGCGTGGGCGGGCCGGGGGGCGGGCCCCACGGCTCGCCCCTGCGCGAGGTCGTCGAGGTCGGCGGGCGACAGGGGGAGGTACACCCGGGTCAGCGGCATGCGCAGGCTCCCCTCTGGCGCGGCCCGCGGTGGAGGGCGGACGGGCTCACGGGGCGCGCCGCCATCACCGGGACCCGGCCCGCGGCGCGTCGAGGAGCTCCTGGAGGGCGTCGACGACCCCACGGCCCAGGACGTCGGCATCGGGCATCGCGTCGCGGTCGGCGTAGAGGCCGTAGTAGACGCCGCCGTCGTAGGAGGTGAGCCCGATGGACAGCGCCTGGTCGCGGCCGAGCGGGGTCACCGGGTAGGTCGAGACCATCCGGGCACCGGCGGCGTAGAGCGGGGTCTGGGGACCCGGGACGTTGGTGATGACGACGTTGTACAGGCGCCGCGAGACCATCCCGCCGAGCCTGGCCCCCAGGGCGTGCATCGTCGGGGGGGCGAAGCCGCCCAGGCCGGCGAGCGTGTCGGCCGCCACCGCGCGCCGCGCGCCGCCCTCCATCTGCTGGCGCATCGCGAAGGCGATCTGGTGCAGGCGCATCGACGGCTTGGACTCGCCGACGGGGAGGTCGACGAAGCACGCGGTCATCTGGGCGCCCGTGGGTGCGTCGTCACCGGCGTCGTGCACCGAGACGGGGACCATGGCCCGGATCGTCGTCCCGGGGTAGACCGACTCGCCCCGGGTGAGCAGCCACGAGCGAAAGGCGCCGGCCACGGTCGCGAGGATGACGTCGTTGACCGAGACCTCGTCGGCGAACGACCCGCGGCCCAGGCGCGCGCGGACCGTGCGGTAGTCCTCGAGGTCGGTGCCGATCATGACGTAGCGGCGGGCGCGGCCGACCGAGGCGTTGAGCGGCGAGGTGGGCGCCGGGCGGGCCGACATGCGGGCCACCGTCGAGAGCACGTCGCCCGCGACCGAGGCGACCTTCCCCACGGTCTTCTTGACGTCGGCGACGCCGTTCTGCACCGTGTCGACGACCTGGCTGGGGCTGCGGACGGCGTCCGACAGCGCCCCGACCACCAGCTCGACGCTGCTGGGCTCGGGCCGGGCCCGCCATGTCGTGACGACACCGTCGGCGCCGGCAGGGTTGCCGTCGACGAGGACGTTGCCGATGTCGACCGCGCTGATGCCGTCGACGAGGCTGTGGTGGGTCTTGGTGATGATGGCGAAGCGGTCCTCGGCCAGGCCCTCGACGAGGTAGACCTCCCACAGCGGGCGCGACCGGTCGAGCGGGCGCGGCTGGATGCGGGCGACGAGCTCCTCGAGCTGCTCGTCGGAGCCGGGGCGGGGCAGGGCGCTGCGCCGCACGTGGTAGCTCATGTCGAAGGTCCGGTCGTCGACCCAGACGGGGTTCGCGAGGCCACCGGGGACGGTCTTGATGCGCTGGCGGTACCGCGGGACGTGCGCGATCCGCGCGCTGATCAGGGCCAGGAGGCTCTCGTAGTCGAAGCCGTCCGTCGGGGCGTCGAAGACCATGACCGAGCCGACGTGCATCGGCGTCGTCGCGTCCTCGAGGTGGAGGAAGGACGTGTCGAGCGAGCTCAGCCGGTCTGCCACGCACCCATCGTGTCAGACCATGGCGCCCGGCCCGGGCAGCACGGCTCTCGCGGCGTCGGTCGTCCTGCGCCCCCAGCCCGCTGACCTGCCCGAGCGCCGGCGGCCCCGGGTGCGGGACACGGTGGCCGCGCGCGGGTCGAGCTCGACGGCGAGGTCGCCCACCCCGGCCACGAGCGGGCCGTGCGGCGCCGTCTCGACGAGCGTGCGGCCGGCGAGGACCGCGGCGTCGCACTCGTCGGGCGCCCACGGCAGCAGGCGGACCTGCTCCATCCCGGCGAACCGGTCGAGCACCCCGCGGATCGCCCGTTCCGGTCTCGGCCCGGCGACCGACGCCCGGACCTTGTTCACCACGACCGTCGGCGGTGGCGAGGCCACGACCGCGACCTCCTGGACGGCGCGCACGAGCCGCTGGAGCCCGACCGGGTCGGCCGAGCCGACGACGACGAGGTGGTCGGCGGACTCGAGGGCCGCGAGGGTGGCGGCGTTGCGGCGCGGCGCCACGGTGTCGTAGCTCAGCTCCTCGTCGTCCTCGATGGCGAAGCCGGTGTCGACGACGACGTGGTCGGCGAGCCGACGGGCGAGTCGCAGCACGTCCTCGACGGCGGCGGCGCGCAGCTCGGGCCAGCGCTCGGCCCGCGGCAGGCCGGTGAGCACCCGCAGCCCGGGGACGACCTCGGGCGCGAGCCGGGCCAGGGCGAGGACGTCGAGGGTGCCCTGCTCGGAGGAGCGCGCGGCGGCCGCGACCCCGGGCGCCTCGTCGACGAGCCCGAGGACCTGGGCCACGCTGGCTCCCCAGGTGTCGAGGTCGACGAGGAGGGTGCGGACCCCGGCCCCGGCGAGCGTGGCGGCGAGGGTCGTCGCGACGGTGGTGCGGCCCGGGGCGCCCGTCGGTCCCCACACGACGGTGACCACGCCGGCCGCCGGCGCAGCGGGCCCGGTCGTGGCGTCGGGGCCACCGGGGAGCCCCGCCGGCCCGCGCCCGGGGGCGCCGGAGGTCGTGGAGCCCGCGAGCTCGGCGAGGACGCCGCCCACCTCCTGCGCACGGTCGTCGGGCCGGATGATCGTGGCGACCCCGAGCTGGCGCAGGCGTCGCTCCCCCTCCTCGTCCGCCCCGCCGACGAGGCCGGCGACCCGCACGCCGTGCCCGGCGAGGTGGCGCAGGGCGTCGCGGTCGAGGCCGCGCAGGTCGGGCGAGACCACGGCGACCCGCGCCACCCCGGCGGCGCCGACCGAGAGCAGCTCGGCGAGGTCGGCGCACCGGCGCACGAGCACGAGGTCTGGCGCGGCCTCGAGGACCCGGACGAAGTCGGCCTCGTCGCGGTGGGTGACCGCCGTGACGACGCTGGTCACGAGCCGGCCGCCGTGACCCCGCCGGGCACCGGCACCAGGGTGATCCGGGAGCCGGCGTCGACGTCGGCGACCAGGCCCTGCACCTCCCCGCGCGGCACCATGACGTGCACCGCCCTGGTCTCGGTCGCGCCGCCGAGCACGGAGTCGTCCCCGGCGACCCTGACCACGGCCACCGACTCCAGCGTCCGTTCGGGTCCCTGGAAGCTCGGGGTGCCCACGGTGGTTCCGGAGGTCGGGCGGTTGACGTAGACGTCGACGACCGAGCCCCGCACGAGGGTGGCGGCGGACGTGGCGTCGACGAGCAGGGCGAGCTGCTGGACGTCGACCCGGTCGGGGCCGCCGACGGCGGAGGCCGGGACGAGCTCGCCCGGGCGCAGGTCGCGCAGCGCCCACGTGTCGGCCGGGAGGGCGGTGTCGGCCGGCAGGTAGGCCGCGGCGCCGTCGCCGAGCAGGACGTCGACGCGCACGACATCGGCCGCGGTGAGCTGCTGCCCCGGGGCCACCTGGCCCCGGGCCGCCCACACGGGCACGCGGTCGTCGGCCCGGGCGACGACCACGGCACCCAGCACGGTGGACACCAGGACGAGCAGCACGCCGACGACCAGCCGGGAGTCGCGCCACGAGGGGGCGCGCAGCCGCGACGCGGCGGGAGTGGGCAGATCACTCATGCGGCCGATTCTGGACGAGGGCGCCCCGCTCCGCCTCCGGAGCGGTCCGGGCCTGTGGACGAGCCCCGTGGCGGGGCCGCCTGTGGATGGCACACTGACGACGTGGCGCGCCGGTTCATCCCCCTCACCGAGGTCTCCGAGATCCTCGACGTCTCGGCGGCCCAGGCCTACGCCCTCGTGCGCAGCGGCGACCTGCCGGCCATCAAGGTCGGGGGTCGCGGCCAGTGGCGGGTGGAGACGGCAGAGCTCGAGCAGTACATCCAGCGGATGTACGCCGAGACCCGCGACCTGGTGACGACGCGGACCGACCGCCCCGCCGACGACGACGCCTGAGCCGGGTCAGCGCCGCGACTCCACGAGCAGCAGGGCGGCCGTGGCCACCGTGGTCCTCGCGGTGACGTTCTCGCGCCGCCTCGGGGTCCCCTCGGGGTGCTCGGCGAGGTCGAGGTGGTCGGCCCCGACGGCGTCGATGGTGCCCACGAGGGCGGGCCCGCCACCCACGAGGCAGACCGCGACGGTGGCCCGGTCGCGGGACAGGGCCCGCAGGGCGTGGCCGAGGCCGAAGCGGCGGGCGGTGTGCGTCGCCGCGGAGCCGCCACCGACGCCCGGTCCAGCCACCGTGGCGACGGCTCCCGCCGGGACGAGGAGGTCGCGGCCGGCCGCGGTGCGCAACAGGACCCACCCGTCGCCGAGGTCGGCCAGGTCGCCCTCGACTCGGACGCCGCCGACCAGCCCCAGGGCGAGGTGGGCGCCGACGCCCGCGGCCAGCCGGTCGACGAGAGGGACGAGGGCGCGCTCGCGCCGGGTCCGCTCGGCGACCTCGTCGTCGAGCTCGCGCCGCTCCCCCGCGGCCAGCTGGCCCTCGAGGTCGGCGAAGAGCCGGTCCCACCGCATGTCCCCTCCTTCGTCCACAGCCTAGGTCCCTCCCGTTGCGGCACCCAGGTCCACCGTCTAGCGTCAATCGCATGCAAACGACGGCAAACGACATCTCGGTTCGGTCGCGAGCGGTGCGTGCCGGTGCGGTCCTCGGCACCCTGCTCGTGGTGGCGCTCGGGCTGTGGGAGGTCGTGCGCCGCCTCGCCGACCAGGTCACGGCGGGGGCTCCTGTGCGCTCCGACGAGCTCGTCGTGGGGGTCGTGGCCTCGGTGGCCCTGGCGCTCACGTCCTGGCTCGCGGTGGGGGTCCTCGTCCTCGCCCTCGCGTCGGTGCCCGGAGCCGTGGGTCGCGCCGCGTCCTGCCTGGCCGAGGCGGTGACCCCGGTGGCCGTGCGCCGCGCCGTCGGCATGGTCCTGGGGGTCACCGTGGCCGCCGGGGTCACGCCCGGGGCCTGCGTCGCGGCGGCCCCGTCGCCGGCGTCGGTGGTCGGCCTCGACCGGCCCCACCCCGGGTTCGTGCCGCTCCCCGACCCGGGCTGGGTTCCCGAGCCCCCGGCCGTCCGCCCCCAGCCCGACCTGCGGGTCCTGGCACCCCGCCGCGACGAGGTCGCCCCGGACGATGCCGTGGAGGTCGTCGTGCGGCGCGGCGACACCTTGTGGTCGATCGCGGCGAGGCACCTGGGCCCGCACCCCTCCGAGGCCGAGGTCGCGCACGCGTGGCCGGCCTGGTTCGACACCAACCGCGCGGTGGTGGGCGACGACCCGGATTTGCTCCTGCCCGGCCAGGTGCTGCGCGCGCCCGAGGTGACGACGTCGTGAACGCCGGTGTCCTGCACGTCGTCCCGCGCACCCCACCCCTGCCGCCGGCGCTCCCGCTCGACGAGGCGCTGCGCCGCGCCCGCGCGCAGCGCGAGGCGCTCACCGGGCGCCACGGCTACGTCCAGGACGCCCTGGCCGTCGACTTCGCCGCGGCCTCCGACGAGCAGGTCTTCGGCCCGCAGCGCACCGTCAGCGCCGACCTCCCGGACCCCACGCGGTGGGCGGCGCAGATCAGCCTGGCCCTGCTCGAGGTGATGACGGGGTCGCGGCCCGCCACCCAGGTGCTGCGGTGGACGACCCCCGAGGTGTACGCGGTCCTCGCCCGGCGCAGCGCACGGGTGGCGCGCCGGGTCGCCGAGGGCCGGGCACCGCGGGCCCGCCAGCGCATCGTCGTGCACCGGGTCCGGGTCTGCGAGCCGGCCGACGGGGTGGCCGAGGCCGCCGTCGTCGTGCGGCACGGGCCCCGTGTGCGGGCGGTGGCGATGAGGTTGGTCGGCCAGGACGGCAAGTGGCGGGTCAGCGCGCTCCAGGTCGGCTGACGCCCCCCGTGCCGGTCGGGCGGTCGCCGGGGCCGGGAACGCCCGCGCTCAGCGCCGCCCGTGGCACATCTTGAACTTCTTGCCCGAACCGCAGGGGCACGCGGCGTTGCGCGGGGTGTCCGCGAGCTGCTCGTCGGTGAGGACCGCGGAGGCCGTCGGGGTGCCCTCGTCCCGCTCGTCGACCCCTCCGGTCTCGCTCGGGGCGGAGTAGTGCAGCGCGCCGGTGCGCGGGCGGCCGACGCCCACGCCGGACACGGCCACCTTGGGAGTGCCGTCGGCGGGTGCGGGGGCGGCCGGCTCGTCGTCGACCACCTCGGCCACCGCGGGGGCGGCGCCGGCCATCGCACCGAGCATCTGGGAGACGTGCATCGGCTCGAGCGCCGGCGCCTCCTCCTGTGGCTGGTCGACCTGGACGTCGACGTGGAAGAGCAAGCCCACCGACTCCTCCTTGACCGCCTCGTTCATGGTGTTCCACAGGGCGAAGCCCTCGCGCTGGTACTCCACGAGCGGGTCGCGCTGGGCCATGGCCCGCAGGCCGATGCCCTCCTGGAGGTAGTCCATCTCGTAGAGGTGCTCACGCCACTTGCGGTCCAGGACCGACAGCATGACGCGCCGCTCGACCTCGCGCATGACCTCCGAGCCGAGGGTCTCCTCGCGCTGGTCGTAGGCGTGGTGCGCGTCGGAGAGCAGCTCCTCCTTGAGTCGCTCGGCGGTGAGCGACGAGCGGCCACCGGCCGCGGACTCGAGCTGGTCGGGCGCGATCGAGACGGGGTAGGCCGACCGCAGGGCGGTCCACAGCCGCTCGAGGTCCCAGTCCTCGGGGAAGCCCTCGGCGGTCTCGGCGTCGACGTAGCCCTCGATGACGTCACTGACGAAGAAGCGCATCTGCTCGTGGAGGTCCTCGCCCTCGAGCACGCGGCGCCGCTCGTCGTAGATGACGGTGCGCTGGCGGTTCAGGACGTCGTCGTACTTCAGCACGTTCTTGCGGATCTCGAAGTTCTGCGCCTCGACCTGCGCCTGCGCGGACTGGATCGAGCGCGAGACGAGCTTGGACTCGATCGGCTGGTCGTCCTCGAGCTTGGCGGTCGTCATGACGCGGTCGACGAGGCCGGCGTTGAACAGCCGCATGAGGTGGTCCTCGAGCGAGAGGTAGAACCGCGACTCACCCGGGTCGCCCTGGCGGCCGGACCGGCCACGCAGCTGGTTGTCGATGCGCCGTGACTCGTGCCGCTCGGTGCCCAGGACGTACAGGCCACCGAGCTCGGTGACCTCGTCGTGCTCGGCGGCGACGGCCGCCTCGGCCTCGGCGAGCGCCTCGTCCCACGCCGCCTCGTACTCCTCCGGCGTCTCGTGGGGGTCCAGGCCACGCGCCTTGAGCGTGGTGACGGCCCGGAACTCGGGGTTGCCACCGAGCATGATGTCGGTGCCTCGGCCCGCCATGTTCGTCGCGACCGTGACCCCGCCCTTGCGGCCGGCGTCCGCGACGATCGAGGCCTCGCGCTCGTGGTGCTTGGCGTTGAGCACCTCGTGGGTGACCCCGCGACGGCGCAGCTGCTCGGACAGGTACTCGGACTTCTCCACCGACACCGTGCCGACGAGGACGGGCTGGCCCTTCGCGTGGCGCTCGGCGATGTCGTCGACGACGGCCTTGTACTTGGCCTCCTCGGTCCGGTAGACGAGGTCGGCCTCGTCGACGCGGATCATCGTGCGGTTCGTGGGGATCGGCACGACACCGAGCTCGTAGATCGAGTTGAGCTCGGCGGCCTCGGTCATGGCCGTACCGGTCATGCCGGAGAGCTTGTCGTACATGCGGAAGTAGTTCTGGAGGGTGATCGTCGCGAGGGTCTGGTTCTCGTTCTGGATCTTCACCCCCTCCTTGGCCTCGATGGCCTGGTGCATGCCCTCGTTGTAGCGGCGCCCGGGGAGCATGCGGCCGGTGTGCTCGTCGACGATGAGGACCTCGTCGTTGATGACGACGTAGTCCTTGTCGCGCGAGAAGAGCTCCTTGGCCTTGATCGCGTTGTTGAGGTAGCCGATGAGCGGGGTGTTGGCCGACTCGTAGAGGTTCTCGATGCCGAGGTGGTCCTCGACCTTGTCGATGCCGCGCTCGAGGACCCCGACGGTGCGCTTCTTCTCGTCGACCTCGTAGTCGCCGAGGCCGGACTCCATCTCGCCGCGCTCGAGGCGGGCCACCATCTTGGCGAACTCCTGGTACCACTTGGTCGGCTGGTCGGCCGGGCCGGAGATGATGAGCGGCGTGCGGGCCTCGTCGATGAGGATCGAGTCGACCTCGTCGACGATGCAGAAGTGGTGCTCGCGCTGGACCAGCTCGGCGATGGACCACGCCATGTTGTCGCGCAGGTAGTCGAAGCCGAACTCGTTGTTCGTGCCGTACGTGATGTCCTTGGCGTACTCGGCGCGCCGCTGCTCGGGCGTCATCGACGACAGGATGCAGCCGGTCTCCAGGCCGAGGAAGCGGTGCACGCGCCCCATGAGCTCGGACTGGTACTCGGCGAGGTAGTCGTTGACGGTGATGACGTGCACGCCCTTGCCGGTGAGCGCGTTGAGGTAGCTCGGCAGGGTGGCGACCAGGGTCTTGCCCTCACCGGTCTTCATCTCGGCGACGTTGCCCTGGTGCAGGGCGGCGCCGCCCATGAGCTGGACGTCGAAGTGGCGCTTGCCCAGGGTGCGCTTGCTCGCCTCGCGGACCGCGGCGAACGCCTCGGGCAGGAGGTCGTCGAGGGTCTCGCCGTCGGCCAGGCGGGCCTTGAACTTCACGGTCTCCCCGCGCAGCTCCTCGTCGGTCAGCTTCTCGAAGTCCTCCTCGATGGCGTTGACCTGTGCCGCGATGTTGTCGAGCCTCCTGAGGGTGCGCCCCTCACCGGCGCGCAACAGCTTCTCGACGATCTTCACGAGTGGAACTCCCTTGGCGTGACGACATGGCGGTCGCTCTCGACCGGACCTGCCTAGGGTAGTCGAGCGGCCGTCGGCCCACCGCAGTCGGCCGACCACCGCCGGACCGGGCGCCCCCGCGCGGGCCCCCACGCCCGGCGGGGTGAGTTCCCCCAAACCCGGCACGGTGGTTGGCTGGGGTCATGACCGGTCAGTCGTACCCGGACTGCGTCCCCGAGCTCAGCGACGGCGTGGTCCTCCTGCGTGCCCACCGCGCCGACGACGTGGAGCGCATCGTCGCGCAGTGCGGCGACCCGGACAGCCTGCGCTGGACCACCGTGCCGCGCCCCTACGGCCCGGCCGAGGCGCAGGAGTGGCTCGCCGCCATCGAGAAGCAGTGGCTCGACACCGACGGGGAGCGGTTCTGGGTGGTCACCGACGCGTCCGACCCCGAGGGGACCTACCTCGGCACGGTCGACCTGCGTCCCCGCGGCGGCGGGGCGGCCGAGACGGGCTTCGGGCTGCACCCGGACGGGCGCGGTCGTGGCCTCATGGCTGGGGCTCTGCGCCTGGCGTCGCGCTGGTGGTTCACCGAGCGCGAGGGGGTGCGGGTCCACTGGACCGCGATGCGCGGCAACTTCGCGTCGTGGCGGGTGGCCTGGGCCTGCGGCTTCACCCACCACGGGACGATCCCCCAGCTGCACCCCGACCCGGAGGGAGCGGGCGCCGCGGTCGACCTGTGGCGGGCCAGCCTGGGTGCCGACGACGTCATGGAGCCCAGGACGCCGTGGGAGGACCCCCCGTTCCTCACCTCCGACGAGGCGGGCGGGATCATCCTGCGGCCCTGGCGCGACGACGACGTCGACGCCCTCGAGCCGCGCGACCAGCCCGACCACCACATGCCGGCCCGCGGCGTCCTCGACGCAGACACGTTCCCGGAGTGGCTCACCACCCGCCGCGAGCGGATGGCCCAGGGCACGGTGATGAGCTGGTGCGCCGCTGACGCGACGAGCGACGTCGCCCTCGGCGAGGCCCTCGTCTTCGTCACCGAGGGGACCCTCGACGACGACACGGCCGAGCTGGGCTACCAGGTGCTGCCGAGCGCCCGGCGCCGCGGGGTGGCCACGGCGGCCTCGGTGGCCCTCGTCCGCCACGCGCTGCTCCCGAAAGCCCTGGGCGGCATGGG
The DNA here is from genome assembly GCA_963795035.1 of uncultured Actinomycetota bacterium. GTDB lineage: Bacteria > Actinomycetota > Actinomycetes > Actinomycetales > Dermatophilaceae > Oryzobacter. The sequence continues at coordinate 401,610 of CAWCFZ010000001.1, forward strand.
TTTCCGGCGGCTCGTCGCGCAGACCGCCGAGGACAACGTGGGGAGCAACCGCGTCCTGGACACCCTGGGCTTCACCATCTGGGGCCGCGAGACGGCCGCCGACATGCTGCCGAGCGGCGCCCCCGTCGACGCGCTCCACTGGGAGCTCGTCACCGAGTGACTTCGGAAGGGCGGCGCTACTGGCTCAGGTGCAGGTCGGTCCGGGTGACGGTCGTCTCCTTGGCCGCGGTGATGGCCAGGCACGACTGGTTGCCGTTGGCGAGGTCGACACCATTGACGACGATCGGGCCACCGGAGAAGCCGAAGCACGAGTTGCCGTTGAAGTCCAGGTTCGACGAGGGGGCGTACACGGTGCCGGCGATGCTCGTGCTGCCGTTGCCCTGGATCGAGATGGGGTTGGTGTTGTCGCGGGCGTAGACGATGGCGAGGTCCTTGAACGGACCGGAGAGCGGCGCCGCGAAGTCGACCGACCCGTTCTTGAAGTTCAGGTAGCCCGGGTTGGGGACGAAGATCGTGACCCCCACGCCGGTGATTGTCGTGTTGTTGCCGATCTGCCAGTTCCTGTTGATGACGTAGAGCCCGGGCTGCAGGACGCAGTTGACGTTGTTGCCGAGGGAGATGTTGGCGTTGTAGATGCCCGGGCCGTTGGCGGCGGTGGCACCACACGGGTTGGTCTTCACGGTGAGCCCGGTGGAGTCCAGCGGCAGCGCCAGCGAGGACATCGGGTCGGCGAACGGCGAGATCCCGGTGGGTGCGGGGGTGAACACGCCGCCGTTGACGGTGCCGACGATCCCGTTGGAGTTGGAGGTCCAGTAGCTGTTCGGGCCGGCGTCGACGTTGCCGTTGACCGCGATGGTGCCGCCGCTGACCGAGAAGTCGGCGTTCTGGGCCTGGACCGGTCCCAGGAAGCACAGGCTGCACTTGACCTCGACGCCCAGCTCGGCCTCGGCGCTGCTGCCCACGGCGATCTGGGACTTGCCGATGATCCCGGCGAAGGAGGTGCTCACGTTGCGGACCGGGATCTTGACCAGGACCTTGGTGGGGTTGACGCCGTTGTTGTTGAAGGCGATGCACGAGGTGCCGCCCTGGCCGACGTAGCCCGAGGGCAACGTGGAGGTGCACGAGGACCACTCGGCCGCGGTCACCGCGAAGTTGGTCGCGGCGTACGACTTCACCGCCGCGATGGCGTCCGCCGTGCACGGCTTGGCGACGCCGCCGACACAGCCCGCGACGGGGTACAAGGAGTTGGCCGCGGCGAGCGCGGAGGCGTCGGCGGCGTTCTGCGAGACGCGACGGGTGTCACGGGCCAGGCCGATGTCGACCACCAGCGCGACGAGGATGACGAGCACCGTGATGCTCAGCGCGACGACGACCGCGACCGCGCCGCGCTCGTCGCGGGCGGCCGACCGGCGAGAACGGTTCAGCACCATGTCCAGTTACCTCCTGTGGGGGCGGCGTCGGAGACGAGGGAACCAGAGGGAACGCTGGAGTCCTTCTCGATCGACATCACGGTCTTGCTCGTCATGATCCCGTTGCCCGGGAACGGCACCAGCCCGGTGGCCGCCTTCTCCGAGACCTGGGTGCACACGACGAACTGGTTGCCCTGCAACCACGCAGCCGAGGTGTTCGGAGCGCTCATCTGGATCGACATCTTGACCTTCACCCGCGGGGTGCCCTGACCCAGCACGTTGTTGCTGTTGGCCCGGGCGGTGCAGGCGATGTTGTCGTAGCTCACCGTCGAGCCACACGCACCGGTGTCGACCCGCAGGACCACCGCCTGGCGCGCGGCCTCCCGAGAGCCCTGACGCAGCCCGATGGAGTCGAAGAAGAACAGCCCGTAGTCGATGATCCCGAAGATCAGCACGAGCAGGACCGGCAGGATGAGTGCGAACTCGACCGCGGCGGCGCCGCCCTCACGACGTGGCTTGAGGCCTCGTCGGTGGTTTCCGATCATCTGCGCACGCTCCTACGGCGCGACCCGATGTCACGTCCACACCGAATCGTCGGTGACCGGGTCACGACCCGTCATCACCCGAACGGTCGGGATGACCCGTCCGGACGGCCGAAACCGCCGGAACCACGCGACCTCGAGGCGGTCGCGTGTCCCGTTGCGGCCCGGGTCGGCTACTGGCTGAGGTGGAGCTCGGTCCGGGCGACGGTCGTGTCGTTGGGGGAGGTCATCGTGATGCACGACTTGTTGCCGTTGGCGAGGTCGACACCGGCGACGACCACCGGGCCGCCGGAGAAGCCGAAGCACGAGTTGCCGTTGAAGTCGAGCGCCGACGACGGCGCGTAGACGATCCCGGTGATCCCCGTGCTGCCGTTGCCCTGAATCGAGATGGGGTTGGTGTTGTCGCGGGCGTAGACGATCGCGAGGTCCTGGAACGGACCCGACGTCGGCGCCGCGATCGCCGTGTAGCCGTTCTTCCAGTTCAGGTAGCCCGGGCTCGGGACGAAGATCGTGACCCCGGTGCCGTTGACCGTCGTGTGGTTGCCGATCAGCCAGGTGTTGTTGATGACGTAGAGCCCGGGCTGGAGGTCGCAGGTCACGTTGTTGCCGAGCGAGATGGCGACGTTGTAGATGCCCGGGCCGTTGGCGGCGGTGGCGCCGCACGGCATCGTCTTCACGGTGAGTCCCGTGGAGTCCAGTGGCAGCGCCAGCCCCGCCAAGGGGTCCGTGAACGGCGAGATCCCCGTAGGTGAGGGGGTGAAGACGCCGCCGCTCACCGTGCCGACGATCCCGTTGGAGTTCGAGGTCCAGTAGCTGTTCGGGCCCGCGTTGACGTTGCCGTTGACCGCGATGGAGCCGCCGTTGACCGAGAAGTCGGCGTTCTCCGCCTCGACGCTGCCCAGGAAGCACAGGCTGCACTTCACCTCCAGGCCCAGCTCGGCCTCGGCCTTGCTGCCCACGGCGATCTGCGACTTCCCGATGATGCCCGCGAAGGAGGTGCTCACGTCGCGGACGGGGACCTTGACGAAGACCTTCGTGGGGTTGACGCCGTTGTTGTTGAAGGCGATGCACGAGGTGCCGCCCTGGCCGACGTAGCCCGAGGGCAGGGCGGTGGAGCACGAGGCCCACTCCCCCGCGGTCACCCCGAAGTTGGTCGCGGCGTACGACTTCACCGCCGCGATGGCGTCCGCCGTGCACGGCTTGGCGACGCCGCCGACACAGCCGGCGACCGGGTACAAGGAGTTGGCCGCGGCGAGCGCGGAGGCGTCGGCGGCGTTCTGCGAGACGCGACGGGTGTCGCGCGCCAGGCCGAGGTCGACGACCAGCGCGACGAGGATGACGAGCACCGTGATGCTCAGCGCGACGACGACCGCGACCGCGCCACGCTCGTCGTGGGCGACCGACCGGCGAGAACGGTTCAGCACCATGTCCAGTTACCTCCTGTGGGGGCGGCGTCGGAGACCAGCGAGCCCGAGGGAACGCCGGAGTCCTTCTCGATCGACATCACGGTCTTGCTCGTCATGATCCCGTTGCCCGGGAACGGCACCAGCCCGGTGGCCGCCTTCTCCGAGACCTGGGTGCACACGACGAACTGGTTGCCCTGCTTCCACGCAGCCGTGGTGTTCGGCGCGCTGAGCTGGATCGACATCTTCACCTTCACCCGCGGGGTGCCCTGGCCCAGCACGTTGTTGCTGTTCGCCCGGGCGGTGCAGGCGATGTTGTCGTAGCTCACCGTCGCGCTGCACGCACCGGCGTCGACCCGCAGGACCACCGCCTGGCGCGCGGCCTCACGAGAGCCCTGACGCAGCCCGATGGAGTCGAAGAAGAACAGCCCGTAGTCGATGATCCCGAAGATCAGCACCAGCAGGACCGGCAGGATGATCGCGAACTCGACCGCGGCGGCGCCACCCTCACGTCGAGGCTGAGGGCCTCGTCGTCGGTTTCCCACCATGGACGCACGCTCCTATGGCGCCTCCCCTGCTGTCGGCACCTCCCCTGCATCGTCCGGGACGGCGGACGAGGGCGCCATGGCCCGGAGTGACCATCTGGGGCGGCTGTGAAGTGATCTACGTCACACTCAGCACCCACCGGCCCCAGCGGTCACTCCCCCACCGCGGCGAGCCCGAGCCAGCCGGCCATGAGCGCCAGCTCCTCGTGGAGCTCGCGGACGTCGTCGGCGCCCCCGCGCCCGGCCTCCCACGTCTCGCGCCGGACCCGCAGGACGCTCGCCGCCCGGTCGGCCTTGAGGTCCACGCGCGCCACGAGCTCGTCGCCGAGGAGGAAGGGCAGCACGTAGTAGCCGTGGACCCGCTGCGGCTCCGGGACGTAGATCTCCAGGCGGTAGTCGAAGCCGAAGAGCGCCCGGGTGCGGTCGCGCTGCCAGACGAGGGAGTCGAAGGGGGAGAGCAGGGCCCGAGCCCGCACCCGTCGGGGCCGGCGCGCGCCGCGGTGCAGGAAGGCGGGGCGCTGCCAGCCCTCGATGGTCGCCGGGAGAAGGGTGCCGTCGTCGACGAGGGACTCGATGGCCGGGCGGGCCTGCTCGGGCCTGAGCCGGAAGTAGTCGCGCAGGCACTGCTCGGTCCCGACGCCGTGGGCGCGCGCGGACAGCTCGACGAGCCGGCGGAAGGCCTCGTCGTCGCCCGGCCGGGCCGCCGGGTCGAGCGCCTCGGCCCGCCAGCGCGGCGGAAGCACCCGAGCGGGCAGGGCGTAGCGTCGCTCGAACTGCGGCGTGCGCCCGGCGCTCGACACCTCGCCCGACCAGAACAGGTGCTCGACCGCGTTCTTGACCAGCGACCAGTTCCACCCCCAGTCGTCCCGCTCGCGCGGGAGGTCGTGGGCGAGGGCGGCCTCCACCTGCCGGCTCGTCATCGGGCCGCGCGCCGCGACCTCGGCGAGGACTGCCGTCACGAGCTCCGGGTGGTCGCGGGCCACCGCCTGCATGCCGCCCCAGGCGTCCGAGCGCGCCCGGCGCATCCGGAAGTCGAGCAGCGGCCAGGTCGAGGGCGCGACGAGCGAGGCCTCGTGCGCCCAGTACTCGACGACCCGCCGTGGCGCCACGTCGCGGGCGCGGTCCACCAGGGCGCGGTCGTAGGCCCCCAGGCGCGAGTAGAACGGCAGGTAGTGGCTGCGGACGACGACGTTGACGCTGTCGATCTGGACGACCCCGACCGTGTCCACGACGCGCTGGACGTCGCGGGTCCCGGGGTCCTGCGGCCGGGGCCTCCCGAACCCCTGGGCCGCGAGGGCGATGCGCCGGGCGGCGGGCCTGCTGAGGTGGAGGCGGTCGGGGGCGTCAGTCATCCGTCGGGAGGAGGTGCTGGCGGTGGGCGTACACCGCGGCCTCGACCCGGGAGTGCAGGTGCAGCTTCTCGAGGATGTTGCGCACGTGGTTCTTCACGGTGTTCTCCGAGATGACGAGCTGCTCGGCGATCTCGCGGTTGGCGAGCCCACGGGCCACGAGCCGCAGCACCTGGACCTCGCGGTCGGTGAGCTGCGGCGGAGGAGTCCCACCGTCCGCGGGCTGGGGCGCCTGGCTGAGCCGGGTGAACTCGGCGAGGAGGGTGGCCGCCATGCCGGGCGGGATGATCGCCTGCCCGTCGTGCACCTTGCGGATGGCCTCGGCCACCTCCTCGCCGGGAAGGTCCTTGAGGAGGTAGCCGCTCGCGCCGGCCTTGATGGCCTCGAACAGGTCGCTCTCGTCGTCGGACATCGTCAGCATGAGGATGCGCGCCCTGGGCAGGGCGGCCCGGATGCGCCGGCACGCCTCGATGCCTCCGACGCCGGGCATCCGCACGTCCATGAGGACGATGTCGGGGTCGAGCCGGACGCAGACCTCGACGGCCTGCGCCCCGTTGCTCGCCTCTCCGACGACCTTCGCGCTGCCGTCGAGCTCGACGACGACCTGCATCCCTCGGCGGTAGAGGTCGTGGTCGTCGGCGATCACCACCCGGACGGGGTCGACCCCCCGGTCCGGCGTGACGTCCCGCAGCTCGTCAGCGTCCACGGGACTCATCGTCGCAGGGATGGGCCCCGAAGCCCAGCACCGACCACTACCAGCCTCTCGGCACGGCCATGGCGCACCACCTACGAGGCGGCCGCCTCGACGCCGGTGTCGTCCTTCGCCGACTCGACCGGTGAGCCGTCGAGGTCGAGGTGCAGGACGCCGTAGCTCCATCCCCGGCGACGGTAGACGACGCTGGCGCGGTCGGTGTCGACGTCGTGGAAGAGGTAGAAGTCGTGGCCCACGAGCTCCATGTGGCTCAGGGCCTCACCGAGGGTCATCGGTGAGGAGTGGTGCACCTTCTCGCGCACCTCGACCGGGGAGTCGCCGAACGGGTCGCCGGGCTCGGTGTCGGGCGCGGCCTCGGGCTCGCTGGGCGGGGCGATGCGGGCCGTCGCCATGGCGACGGACTCAGGGGTGCGGCGTCCGCGGTGGACCTGTCGCTTGTCGTTCTTGCGCCGGAGGCGTTCCATCAGCTTGTCGATCGCCATGTCCATGGCCGCGTACCGGTCCTCGGCACACGCCTCGGCTCGCACGACGGGGCCCTTGGCGTAGCAGGTGATCTCCACCCGGTCCCCCGCCTTGGCCTGCCGGCGGTTCGGCTCGTGACTGACCAGGACCTCGATCCGCCTCGTTCGGGGCTCGAGCTGGCTCACCTTGGCGAGCTTGTCCTCGATGTGCGTCCGAAAACGGTCGGAGACGGTCAGGTGCCGTCCGGTGACGACGATGTCCACGTGGTCCTCCTTGGTGCTGGGGGGTTCTACCTGAACGCGCTGGCTCTGACGTCGGGGGCACCACCTCCGGGGATCGAGGACCGTGGACCCCGACGCTAGCCCGGCGGAGGGTGCCTCACAAGGCCAACGGACCACGCCGCGTCGACGTCCCCCGGCCGGACACGCCGGCCACCGCTCATCCGCTCGCCTCCGGCCGCCGGCCCGCGCGCGGCGGCGGCGTCGCCGCCACGGTGACGGCTGTGACGTGGGCGACACCGGCGGCTCGCAGGGCCCGGGCGGCCTCCCCCAGCGTGGCTCCCGTCGTCACGACGTCGTCGACGAGGACGACCGCAGCCCCCTCGAGGACGCCACGCCCACGCCGCACCACGAGGGCGCCGCGGAGGTTCTCGTGCCGCTCGGCCCTGGTGAGGCGCGACTGGTCGGCAACCCGTCGGTCGTGCCGCAGGCACGGGGTCACGACCATGCCCGACCACTCGCCGGGCGGTGGACCGCGCACGGCCGCCACCGCCCGCCGGGCCAGCTCGCCGACCGGGTCGCCGCCACGACGACGACGGGCCGACGGCGACGTGGGGACCGGCACCACGTGCACGGCCCCGCCGCCACGGGCCACCGCGCGCAGGAGGGGGTCGCCGAGGAGGAGCGGCGCCAGCACCCCGGACAGCAGCCCGGCGAGCAGGGGTGCGAGGTCGTGGCGGCCCTGGTCCTTGTACGCGGTGACGAGCTCGCGCAGCGCGCCCTCGAACCTGGCCGCCGACCGCACGCTGACCCCCTCCCCGCTCGCGTCGACGACCACCTCCCCAGCGGTGCTGCCACCGCGCGCGGCGTCGCGGACGTCGGCACGACACCGCCGGCACACCGCGCCCCCGGGTCCCGCACAGCCGCCGCAGCGCACCGGCAGCACGAGGTCGCCCGCTGCCGCCACCGACCGTCGCAGGTCCGCCCACCGCCCACCCCCCACCATGGCCCCAGCATCGGCGCCGCGGGACTGCGACGCCACGACCCGCACGGGCCTGTGGACGACGCACCGCGCAGGACCACCCTGGGGACGAGCGCCGGGCGGGGAGCGTCAGCCGGCGGGCACGGCGAGGTCGTCCGCGGGTCCGTTGTCGACCCACTGCGAGCCGGCCCGGCCCAGCAGCCGCCCGCTGCTCGTCGTGACCCAGAGGTCGCGCTCGCCCCCCGTGGAGGCGACCGCCACGGCCTCGCGGGCAGGGTTCAGGGCGCGCACCTCGCCCCCCACGGTGAGGACGACCGGTTGGAGGGTCTTGCCGTCCAGGACGCCCAGCGTCGCCAGCGTCCGGTCGTCGAGCCACGCCAGCGAGATCGCCCGGGAGAGCGGGGCGCCCAGCCGCAGGGGCGGTGCCAGGCGCTGGGGCACGCCCCCGCCGGCCCGCACGATCCCCGAGAGGTCGATGCGGTGACCCGCCCCGTCCGGGCCGACAGACAGCACGGCGACCCGGTCGCCGTCCGGGGCCACGCGGGCCTCGAGGACGCGGCGGCCCTCGAGCCACGACGCGTCCACGGCCTTCGCCCGTGCCGCCTCCCGGTCAGCGGGGTCGACGCGGGTGTCGACCACCCACAGTCGCGGCCCCTGCGGTCCCTCGGACGACTTGGCGCCCAGCCACAGCCACGCCCGGCGGTCGTACGACGGCGCGCCGACGTCTCCGGCGTCCAGCGGCACCTCGTACCGGTTCGCCCCCTTCCACCGGGAGACTCCGTCCAGGTCCGGGTCGGTGGTCGCCAGCTCGGTGCCGTCGGCCGACAGCGCGAGGTGGCCGAAGGTGGAGTCGACGGGCGGGTAGGCGACGGGGGTCGCCGGCTGGCGCGGGTCCTGCTCGCTGGAGGAGGGGTCGAAGCCGACGACGTCGTTGCCGCGCCGGACGACCGGGGCCGCGAGGGTGACGCCGGGCGGAGGGCTGAAGCCGACGTCCGCCAGCGTGCCCGCCGAGCCGTCGAGGCCCGCGAGGTCGACCGGGACGCCGTCCACCGAGAGCGCCACCCGCGCGACCGCGCCGTCCTGGGCCAGGGTGCTCACGAACTGGGCCCACAGGTTCTGCCGGGTGGCCTCCCCCGGCCCGAGGCGCGAGGAGATGAGGTTCACCGTCGCGACTCCGGCGTTGACCGACACCGCGTCACCGAGCAGGCGCGCACCGTTCGGGACCGCCGTCGTCGCGGCCCCCCGCAGGTACGCGGGGACGGCGCTGAGCTGCGCCCGGGCCAGGCGGGTGGCGAGCTTGTCGGCGGGGAACCACCGGATGTCCTGCACGAGCGCCCGCCGGCTCGTCGAGACGTAGTGCACGGCGTACGGCTGGACGAGCCGGCTGACGTCGGTGCGGGCGATCCAGCGCCCGAAGCCCTCGGGGAGCTCGGAGACGCGCCACTGACCGCCCACCGTGGACAGCGCGAAGGTGGCGCTCACCGTGGCGCCCGGGCGAGCGGCGGTGTAGCGGCCGTCGACGTCGACGGTCCCGGCGGCCCGGGCCGAGACCTGGACGGTCGCGGGGTCGAGCAGGGTCGCGGTGGGCGCCGCGTCCTCGGCGAGCAGGACGATGCTCTGGTCGGGGTTCCACGTCTCGCTGACCGCGGCCGTGAGGAAGGCGCGGGCGCTGTCGTAGGCCCCGGCGCTCGCCGCCCCGGCCCGCAGGAAGCCGCGCACGATGCTCTCCTGGCCCGCCCCCGGCACCGGCCCCGGGAAGGTCACGCGCAGGTCGGGCGGCGTCCCGCTGCCCACCTCCAGGCCCGGCTCGACCGGCCCCGACCTCGAGAGCCCTCCGCACCCCGAGATCAGGAGCGCGGCGGCGAGAGCCGCCACCACCCCGACGCGGCGTCGGGTCACGGGTCCTCCGTGGGGCTGAGCGGCAGGGGCGACCCGTGCAGGGTCTCGCCGGCCCGCTGCGGCAGCGTGAGGCGGAACCGCGAGCCCACGCCGCGCTTGCCCCAGGCCTGGAGCCAGCCGTTGTGCAGCCGCGCGTCCTCCAGCGAGATCGACAGCCCCAGGCCCGTGCCACCGGTGGTGCGGGCCCGGGCCGGGTCGGCTCGCCAGAACCGGGTGAAGACGTTGGCCGCCTCGCCGGGCCGCAGGCCCACCCCGTGGTCCTCGACGACGACCGCCACGGCGTCCAGGCCCACGCCGACGCGGATGTCGACGGGCCGCCCCTCGCCGTGCTCGATGGCGTTGACGACGAGGTTGCGCAGGATCCGCTCGACCCGGCGCTCGTCGACCTCGGCCTCGGCGAGCTCGGCCGGGGTGTGGACGGTGACGCGGCTCCCCCGCCGCTCCGCGAGGGGCCGCGCCGCCTCGACGACCTTGGTCACGGTGCCGGTGATGTCGACGGGCTCGACGTCCAGGGCCGCCGCACCGGCGTCGAAGCGGCTGATCTCGAGCAGGTCGGACAGCAGGGCCTCGAACCGGTCGAGCTCGCCCGCGAGCAGCTCGGCGGAGCGCGACACGGTCGGGGTGAAGCCCTCGCGCGCCTCGTGGATGAGGTCGACGGCCATCCGGATCGTCGTCAGCGGGGTGCGCAGCTCGTGGGAGACGTCGGACACGAACCGCTGCTGCACGGCCGACAGCCCCTCGAGCTGGCGGATCTGCGACTGGAGGCTGTCGGCCATCCCGTTGAACGACGTCGCGAGGAGGGCGAGGTCGTCGTCGCCGCGGGTCTGCATCCGCTGGTTCAGCTTGCCCGCCGAGAGGCGCTGCGCGACCTCGGCCGCCCGCCGGACCGGGTCGACGACCTGACGGGTGACCACCCACGCGACGGCACCGACGAGGAGGGTGAGGATGATGCCGGCGAGGACGAACGAGCTGCTGATGAGGTCCATCGTCGCCACCTCCTGCACCATCGGGTAGATGAAGTAGAGGTCGTAGGGCCCGGCGTTGGGGACATCGACGACGCTGCCGACGATGACCGCCGGGAGCGACTCGCCCCCCACCGTCACCTCGGTCATCTGGGCCTGCTGGCGCGTCGGTGACGCCGCGACCGACTCCTGCAGCTCCTCGCTCACCGCCGACAGGTCGAGGGCGCCGCTCGTCAGCCCGGCGAGGACGATCTCGCTGTCGTTGCCGGCGGACCGGGACATGACGACGTACCGGCTCGGGTTCTCCTCCGGGCCGGTGAGGATGCGCGACATGATGTCGCGGGCCGCCTGGTTGAGCTCGTCGACCGAGGTGGAGGTGGAGTTGTCCCAGTAGGTCTGGGCCTGGCCGGTGAGGGCGAGGGCCTCGTACTCGGCCGAGGTGACCCGGTCGCGCTCGAGCCCGCTCGCGATCTGCTCGTGGAGGACGCCTCCCAGCAGGGAGACGACGACGAGACCGAGGAGCATCGTCGCGGTCACGACGCGGACCTGCAGCGACTGGCGCCAGCGGCGGCGGACCAGGCGCGGGAGACGGCGCGCGCCGCGGGCCGCCGCGGACGCGAGCACCGCGGCGCGGGCGGCGGGGCCGTCGTCGGTGGCCCCGGTGGAGGGCGGGGGGTCGACGTCGGGCCGCAGGTCGGGGCGGCGCCCCGCGGGCCGGCCCTCGTCGGACGGCGGGGGGGTCCGGACGCCGAGGTCGGCGGGTCCGGACACGGTCAGGCCTTGCCGGCCTTGTAGCCGACCCCGCGGACGGTGACGACGATCTCGGGGTGCTCGGGGTCGTGCTCGATCTTGGAGCGCAGCCGCTGCACGTGGACGTTGACGAGGCGCGTGTCGCCGGCGTGGCGGTAGCCCCAGACCTGCTCGAGGAGGACCTCGCGGGTGAAGACCTGCCACGGCTTGCGGGCGAGCGCCACGAGGAGGTCGAACTCCAGCGGGGTCAGGCTCAGCGGCTCCCCGTCACGGGTGACCGAGTGGCCGGCGACGTCGATGGTGAGGTCGCCGATGGTCAGGCCCTCGGCCTCGGGCTCGTTCTCGCGACGCAGCCGCGCCCGGACGCGCGCGATGAGCTCCTGCGGCTTGAAGGGCTTGACGACGTAGTCGTCGGCGCCGGACTCCAGGCCGAGGACGACGTCGACCGTGTCGGTCCGGGCCGTGAGCATGACGATCGGGACGCCGGACTCGGCGCGGATCTGCCGGCACACCTCGAGCCCGTCGATGCCCGGGAGCATGACGTCGAGGAGGACGAGGTCGGGCCGGTGGTCGCGGAAGGCCCCGATGGCCGAGGTTCCCTCGGCCACGTGGTCGACCTCGAGACCCTCGTTGCGCAGGACGATGCCGAGCATCTCCGCCAGTGCCAGGTCGTCATCGACGACGAGCACGCGACCCTTCACGTCGTCCGGTTCCTTTCCCCGCAGTGCACGAATCCGCGTCATCCTCCCACAGCGCACTGGGAACACCCGCGAAAGCGCAGAGTCCGGGGCCGGGAGAAACTACGCTCAGGGGGTGACCCGCACCTCTCGCCTGTTGGGGCTCGACACCGCCGCGAGGATCCGCCTCGCCTTCGCGGTGCTGAGCCTCGTCCTCGCGGTGCTCACCGAGTCCGCCGACCGGGTCGTGCCGTGGCTCCTCCTCGTGGTCGTCCTCGACCTCGTCGTCGTGGCGCTGCACTCGATGCCCGTCGCCCGCCGGGGCGTCGTCAACACCCTCATCCTCGGGCTGCTGGCTGCCGCGGCCGCCGCGGCGGGGGCGGGGTACGCCATCGTCGGCGTCGGCGCGGCCCTCCTGGCGCTCCTGCCCGTCTTCCACGCCGGCTCACGGCACGGTCGGCTCGGGTTCCTCCTCACCTCAGTCGCCGCCGGCGGCACGTTCGTCGGGTGCATGCTCGCGTGGCCCGAGCTCCCCCACACGCCCACCGACGTCGTCCTGTGGTTCGGCGCCACCCTCGCGATGGGCCTGCTCGGAGTGTGGAACGGCAGGCTCACCGCAGAGCGCGAGCGCAACGGCTCCGACCCCGCGGCGCGCGAGGCCATCGAGCTCATCCAGCGGCTCCAGGACCTGTCCTCGCAGATGTCGACCGGCCTCGACGCCCCGGCCAGCGCGACGCTGGCCCTGGACCTGCTCGCCGCCGAGGTGCCGTCCACCCGCAGCGCCGTCCTCGTGACGCAGGACGCCGAGCACCTCGTACCCGTCGCCCTGCGGGGCTCGACCCGCGCGCCGTGGCACATCGCCGAGCACGTGGCCAAGCTGCTGCGGTCCAACCCGTCGAGCTGGCAGCCCACCGAGGTGCTCTTCGTCGACGAGATGGGCCGGCGGCGCGCGCTCGTGGTCCCCTTCGCGCTCGGCAACGGCTCGACGACCGTCCTCGTCGCCGAACGCGCCGAGGACAGCTCCTTCACCGAGGCCGAGCGCCTCGTGGCCCGCGACGTCACCCGCCGCGTCGCCCCCACCCTCCAGGCCGGGCTCCTCTTCGGCACGCTGCGCCAGTTCGCCAGCCTCGAGGAGCGCAACCGCATCGCCCGTGACATCCACGACGGCATCGCCCAGGAGCTCGCCGCGCTGGGCTACGCCGTCGACGCGATGCGGGCCCAGAGCGGCCCGCCGGGCACGCCGACCCGTGACGGCCTGGACAAGCTGCGCGAGCAGCTGAGTGACGCCATGGCCGACCTGCGGCTGCACATCACCGAGCTCCGGGTCGCCGAGCGGCCCGGCACCGGGCTGGGCGCCGTCCTCGGAGCGGCGGTGCAGAGCTTCGGGAGCGTCACGGGCGTGCGGACGACGGTGACGGTGAGCGAGGGCCAGCGCCGGATGGACCCGCGGGTCGAGATCCTCATCCACCGCCTCGTCATGGACATCCTGGCCGACGCGCAGGCCTCCGGGGCCCGCAACGCCTGGGTCTCGCTGGCCACCTCCGTGGCCGGGCCCGCCAACGTCGACGTGTCCCACGACGGCGACCCTCGGCTGGCCAAGCGCACCTTCCGGGACCCCGCGCTCGACACGCTCGACGCCACGTTGTTCGTCAGGACCGAACCGAACAGCCGCACCACCGTTAACCTGAGCGTGCAGGAGCCCGCACCGGTCGGTGCGGCCCGCAAGAAGTCGTGACCGAAGGAGCCCCAGTGGCCATCAACGTGGTGCTCGTCGACGACCATGCCGTGGTGCGAGAGGCCGTTGCCGCCATGCTCGGCGCGCAGGACGACGTCACCGTGGTCGGCCAGGCCGGCTCGCTCACCGACGGCCAGGCGCTCCTCGAGCGCGTCCTCGCCGCCCCCACACCCGACCGGCTCGTCGCGGTCGTCGACGTGACGATGCCCGACGGCAGCGGCCTGTCCCTCGTGCGCTCCGCCCGGGAGCGCTCCGCCGCGGTCGGCCTCGTCGTCCTCACGATGCTCAACGACGACGCCACCCTCCTGGAGGCCCTCGACGCCGGCGCCTCGGCGCTCGTGCGCAAGAGCGCCCCCTCGGAGCAGGTGATCTCGGCCGTGCGCCGGGCCGCCGAGATGCCGGGCGAGTTCTCCGCCAGCGGCCTGGCCGAGGCGATGCGCCGCCGCAGCGAGTCGCCTCAGACGACCCTCACGACCCGCGAGACCGAGGTGCTCGAACTGCTCGTCGAGGGCGCGTCGGTGGCCCAGGTGGGTCGCCAGCTCTACATGAGCCCGTCCACCGTCAAGACGCACATCGGCAAGATCTACGAGAAGCTCGGCGCCCACAACCGGGCCAGTGCCGTCATCGCGGCCGTGCGGCTCGGCCTGGTCAACGACGTCGAGCGCTGAACCGCAGGCACGCTCCGACCGCGCCCACCCATCCCCTCCGGGCGGTGGGAACGGTCAGAGCGTCCCTCCCGAGAACACCTCGACGATGCGGATCGCACCGGGCCCCATGATGACGATGAACAGCGCCGGGAAGATGCACAGCAGCAGCGGGAAGAGGATCTTCACCGTCACCTGCTGCGCCTTCTCCTCGGCCCGCTGACGGCGGGCGACGCGCATCTCCTTGGTCTGCTCGCGCAGCACCGCGGCGATGGGCAGGCCCATCCGGTCGGCCTGGACCAGGGCGCTGACGAAGTTCTTCACCTCGGAGGTCGTGACGCGCACCCCGAGGGCGCCGAACGCCTCACCGCGGGACTTGCCGATCTGCATCTCGGAGATGACGCGGGCGAACTCGCCGCCGATCGGCCCCGGGACGGTGCGGGCGACCTGCATGATCGCGGCGTCGAAGCCCTGGCCGGCCTCGACGCAGACGGTCAGCATGTCGAGCGCGTCGGCCAGGCCCTTGGTCAGCTCCTTCTGGCGCTTGCTGCCCATGTTGTAGACGAGCAGGTCGGGCATGAAGAACCCGGCCAGCGCGGCCACACCCGCCACGCCGAACCCGCGGACGGTGAAGCCGAGGAGCAGCATGGCGAGGAAGGCGAACAGGACCATCACCACGGCCTTGGCCGCCATGATCCGCTCGATGTTCCACCCGGCCGGGTTGCCCGCCCGGTCGAGGGACCGGGCGATCCGCCCGGCGGTGCCGCCCGGGGAGAGCCGCTCGCCGAGCCTGCGCATCATCTGGAGCACGGGCTCCACGAGGCGGTCGCGCGTGGCGAGCTGGTTCTTCCCGACCATCTTGGTGGTCGGGCGGTAGTCGATGAGCTCGAGCGAGCGCGCGACACCGGTCGACTGGCCCGCGTTGCGGTTCGTGCCGACGGCGACGACGACGACGCCGAGCACGACGATCACGAGTCCGATGAACAACAGCACGTCACACCTCGATCTTCACGGTCTTGTTCATCCAGACCACCCCGAGGGCCATCGAGATGATCCCGGCGATCGACATCCCCAACCCGAGGAAGGTGGTCCACAGCAGGCTCACGTAGTCGTAGTTGCTCCACATCGAGAACAGCAGGATGCCGATCGGCAGGGCGATGAGGATGTACGCCGAGAGGCGCCCCTCGGCCGAGAGGGCCTTGACGTGGCGCTTGAGCGTCTCGCGCTCGCGCAGCGTCGCAGCGGTGGTCCGCAGGGTGTCGGCGAGGTTGCCGCCGACCTCGCGCTGGATGCGGATCGCCATGACGGCCCAGCGCATGTTCTCGCTCTGCATCCGCACGGCGGCGTGCTCGAGGGCGTCGGAGACGTCCGAGCCGATCCTGCTCTCGGCCAGCGCCCGCGAGAACTCCTTGGCCGCGGGCTCGGCCGCGTCGCGCGCCACGGAGTCCAGGGCCTGGAGCAGCGAGAAGCCGCTGGAGAGGCTGGTGGCGACGAGCATCATGACGTCGGGCAGGATCGCCTCGAACTTCTTGGCCCGGCGGTTCGCGAGGTACTTCAGGGCGATTCCCGGGAGCAGGAAGCCGACGAGCAGCCCCACGATGACGCCGAGCCACAGGGACTTGCTGCCCAGGAGCAGGACGAAGCCGATGATCCCGATGATGATGGTGCCGATCCGGATCATGAACCACTCGCCGGCCCGCCACGGCAGGTCGGCCCGCTCGATGCGCTGCATCGTCTTGGTCGTCGAGTCGCGTCCGGACATGACCCGGTCGCCCAGCTGGAACAGCTGCTCGCCCATCGCGTTGGCGTTCGGGTCCTGCGCGCCGCGCCCTCCGGGCGGCGGGCTGCCGAGCCCGTAGTGCTCGATCTCGGACACCCGCGCCTTGCGCCTGGACCGGAACGCCGGACCGAACATGCTCAGGACGATGACGAAGACACCGAGCAGGACGGTCGCGAGGGCGATCGGGAGGAACACGCCGGAGATCGAGGCGATCCGCGCCTCCGGGGCGTTGCCGTTGACGGCGCCGTCGATGAGCGGGGGAAGCGTGGAGTCCACGACCGGGGCGCTGGCGGTGACGTCGATGCGCTGCACCGACGAGAACTTCTGGCCGGCGGCGCTGCCGTCGAGGACGACCTCGTACTCACCGGTCAGGCCTGCGGGAACGGTGAGGTCGAACCGGACCTGTCCCTCGAGGGTCTTGGCGGCGGTGTCGAAGGCGACGCGCACGGCATCACGGTCGGCCGCGCTGACCACGGTTCCGCCGCCGGCCTTGGCGAAGCCGTTGAGGACGGCTCGCCCGGCGTCGTTCTTGAACGCGACGACCTCGGCGCGGACCTTGGCCTTGGCGAGCGAGGTCGTGGCGGCGGCGCGCTGCGAGGCCTCCTTGGCGGAGCCGCCGTCCCCGGCCCCGGCGACGGTGTCCTCGCCGTCGCTGAGCAGGATGATGCTGCGCTCCCCCTCGGTGCCCAGGGTCGTCACGGCGTCCTGGACCGCCTCGTAGAGGGAGGTCTCACCGCGGGCTCGCAGCCCGTTGACGACGCTCTGGACCTTGGCCCGGTCGGTCGTCGGGCGGACGTCGACACCGGCCGTGGACGCGAAGCTGACGACGCCGACCTTGACGTCCTTGGGGATCGCTGCGAGGAAGTCCTTGACGGCCGAGCGCACCGTGGCCATGCCGGCGTCGCCCATCGAGCCACTCGTGTCGATGACGAGCATCGTCGTACGGGCCTGGGTGGTGGCCGGCGTCAGGGTGATGACGGCGGACTTGCCGTCGACCCGCGCGATGACCTGGGTGGTGTCGATCTTCTTGGGGTCGACCCCGCGGATGATGAGGGAGCCGGTGACGTGCCCGTTGGCGCTGCGCAGGTCGCTCAGGGTCGCGGACGGCTCGGCGGACGCCACCCCGGCGCCGAGGAGGAGCGTCGTGGCCGCGACGGCGACGACGCCCGCGGCACGCGCGAGGGTCGAGCGGGCAACGCCGAGAGTCACAGGCGGGCCCCGAACGTGAACAGCGTCGTGGGGAGGTCGACGCCCATGTCGGCGAGCTCCTGGGTGAACTTGGGCCGCAGGCCGGTGGAGACCAGGCCGCCCTTGAAGCGGCCCTGCTCGTCACGGCCCGCGCTGAAGTCGAAGGTGAAGATGTCCTGGAGGGTGATGACCTCGCCCTCCATGCCCACGACCTCGGAGATCGCGGTGATGCGCCGCGAGCCGTCCTTGAGGCGGGCCTGCTGGATCACCATGTCGAGGGCACCGGCCACCTGCTCGCGGATGGCGCGGACCGGCAGGTCGATCCCGGCCATGAGGACCATGGTCTCGAGGCGGGCGAGCGAGTCGCGCGGGCTGTTCGCGTGCAGCGTCGTGATCGACCCGTCGTGGCCGGTGTTCATGGCCTGGAGCATGTCGAGCGCGGCGCCGTCGCGGATCTCGCCGACGACGATGCGGTCGGGGCGCATACGCAGCGAGTTCTTCACCAGCTCGCGGATGGCGATCTCACCGCGACCCTCGATGTTGGCCGGGCGCGACTCCAGGCGCAGGACGTGGTCCTGGTGGAGCTGGAGCTCGGCGGCGTCCTCGATGGTGACGATGCGCTCGTCGTCGGGGATGAAGGAGGAGATGACGTTGAGCAGGGTCGTCTTGCCCGAGCCGGTACCGCCGGAGATGACGATGTTGCGCCGCCCCCGCACGCAGGCCTTGACGAAGTCGCGCACCGCGACGGTCATCGTGCCGAAGGCGATGAGGTCGGCGTCGTTGAACGGGTCCTTGGAGAACTTGCGGATGGTGAGCATCGCGCCGTCGAGCGCGATCGGGGCGATGACCGCGTTGACACGGGACCCGTCGGGGAGGCGGGCGTCGACGAGCGGGCTCGCCTCGTCGACGCGCCGGCCGACGCGGCCCACGATCTTGTCGATGACGCGGCGCAGGTGCGCCTCGCTCGAGAAGTGCGTCTCGACGGAGTAGAGCTTGCCGGAGCGCTCGACGTAGATGGAGTCGGCGCCGTTGACCATGATCTCGCTGATCTCCGGGTCGCGCAGCAGCGGCTCGAGCGGCCCGTGCCCGAGGATCTCGTCGGAGACCTCCTGGGCGATGCGGGTGCGGTCGGAGTGGCTGAGCGGCGTCTGCTCGGAGTCGATCGTCTGCTGCAGGGTCGTGCGCACCTGCGCGGCGAGCTCGGTCTCGGGAAGGTGCGGGTCGTAGAGCCGCGGGCCGAGGTTGTCGATGAGCGCCTGGTGCACGCGCTCCTTGACCTCGCTGAACGGGTCGACGACCCGGCGCTTCTGGACGGGCGCTCCGGGCGCCTGGTCGCCGCCCTGGGCCGGCTGGGCCGACTTGCGGACGCTGTCGAGTCGGTCGGCGAGGCTCATCGACGCCCCCTGAAGAGAGATCGGCGGGTGGACGGGTCTGCCTCGGTGTCGGCGGCTCCGGTGCCCTGCTCGCGCAGGTAGGAGTCGGCGAGCTGCCGGATCGAGGCACTGACGGCGTTCTTGGGATCGTCCAGGACGATCGGGACGCCGCGGTTGATGGAGGCGGGCACGGCCAGCGAGTTGGGGATGTTGACGGCGATCGGGGTCTTGATCGCGGTGACGACGTCCTCGGGGCGCAGGCCCACCTTGGTGTCGGCCTTGTTGAGGACGATGACGCGCGCGTCCTTGGGGCTGCCGAGCATGTCGAGCGTGTCCATCGCGACGCGCAGGTTCTTCACCGCGGGGATGTCGAGCGTCGCGATGAGGACGAGCGCGGTGCTGATGTCGCACGCGGCGAGCACGTGCTCGGTGAACGACGGCGGCGTGTCGACGATGACGAAGTCGTAGTTCTGCCGGGCGATCTTGAGCAGCTCGTTGACGACGTTGACCGGGATGCGGTCGGCGTCGCCCGGGTCGTTCGGGGCGCAGATGACGTCGAGGCCGCTCGCCTCGTGCACGGTGACGAGCTGGGCCAGGCCCTGCGCGTCGAGGTGCCCGCTCATCGCGACGGCCTCGAAGATCGAGCTCGTCGGGAGGAGCTGGAGGCTGATCGCGACGTCGCCGAAGGCGAGGTCGAGGTCGACCAGGAGGGTCTTGGCCCCGGTGGAGGCGAGGTGGACCGCGACGTTCGTCGACAGGGTCGTCTTGCCGACGCCACCCTTGGCCGAGAACACCGTGACGATCCGGCCGGTGTCCTTGGTGGCCCCTCCGGCGTGGCCGAGCAGTCGCGAGGTGAGGTCACGGCTTCGCCGCAGCGCCTCGGCGAGCGCGGTGTGGTCGTCCGAGGGGACGACCTCGCGCACGCCGCTGCGCAGGGCCGAGCTGAGCGTCATGACGTCGACCCGGGCGCGCAGGAGGATCACCCCGAGCTCGGGGCGGTCCAGTCGGGCTGCCTCGGCGAGCTCGCAGGCCTGGTCGAGCGCCACGTCGGGCCCGATGACGACCTGCTGGACGCCCAGGTTGTCGTGCAGGACGCGAGCCACCATGGCGGCGGAGTCCAGGGCCTGGGTGTCGGCGCCCAGCGCGAAGCGGTACCGCTCGAGGGCGTCGGGCGTGGGATCCCAGAGGATGTTCACGTCATCCCCCGAAGACGTTCTTGTCGGTGGTCTGCAGCTTGGGGTCGATCTTGACCTCGGCGCCGCGAAGGCCGGCGTAGAGGACGAAGCTGTTGACGCCGTGGACGAGCTTGGTGGCCTGCTGTGGGGTCACGGCGAGGGTGACGAGGAAGCTGGCACCCTGCTGCTGGGCGGCCACGGCCGCGTCGTCGCCGTCGGCGGGGGCCGCCGTGGGCGTCGCGCCGCTCTGGAGGGGCTGGCCGCCGATGCCGATGACCTGGATGTTGTCGAGGAGGATCGACGTGGCCCGAGGCGTCGCGGCGCCTCCGGCCGCGGGGGCGTCGGTCTCGTGGGTCGCGAAGATGGTGAGGAAGCTGCCCGGCGACACGAAGCTGCCGACCCGCGCGGGGTCGGACAGTGCGACGGACACCGCGAGCTTGCCGGTGGGCACCTGGATCAGCTTCTGGCCGATCGGGGTGTCACCGAAGGACGCGGCCAGGACGTACTCACCGGGCGCGATGTCGGTGAGCGCGAGGAGCGCGCTCGTGTCGTCGGTGACCTGGGTGAGGGCGCCGGCGGGCACGCCGCGCTCCGGCACCTGGGTCTGGGTCAGCATCTTCAGGCGCACGGCGTCGCGGATGCTCGTCCCCGCGGGGATCTGCAGCGAGGACACGAAGACGGTCCTGGGGCTGGCGGCCGCAACGGCACGGGCGTCCGCGTTGCGCGCGTAGAGGAGGACCATGACGCCCCCGATGAGGGCGAGCACGGCGGCCACGATGATGGCAAGGATCCGACGACCCATCACGATTCCTTCTGCAAAAGTTGTACGGAGGTCGGCGCGGGGCCGGTGAGCGTGGTGCTCGGCACGAGGCCGGTCAGATCTTGGTGGAGGCGTCCGCGAAGATCCCGGAGAGGTTCGTCCCCAGGATGACGACGGCGGCGATGATGACCAGGGCGATCATCGTGACCATGAGGGCGTACTCGACGGCCGTGGCCCCGTCCTCCGGTCGACGCAGGACGGTGACGCGTGAGGCGAGAGATGTCATGACGAGTCTCCTCGGGCTGGTGCTCGTGCGGATGGGGCTGTGACGGGCATCGGCCGCGCCCGGACTCCGGGCGCGGCCGATGTGGTCCGCACGGGGGCCGGGTCAGATGGAGCCGGCGACCTGGGCGAAGAGGCTGCTGAGACGGGTGCCGAGGAGGATCACGGCGGTGATGATGACGATCGCGATGAGGGCGACCATGAGGCCGTACTCGACCGCGGTCGCGCCCTCCTCGTCGCGGGTGGTCATGGTCTGGAGCTTGACGAGTGCCTTGGTCATTGTGGTGCCTTTCCGGCTTCGGTACTGACGCGGGTGGGTGGTGCCCGATTAATCTCTCAGGCCGACCCTCATGTCCGCGATGGCCCGATGAGCCCTCTCTGCGACCCCGAACGGTCGAGCGGAGTCATCCGTTCGGACGACTGCGCCATCGCGGCGGTGGGCCCCGCTGGGGGGCCGGCGATGGCTCAGATGGAGCCGGCCATCTGGGCGAAGAGGCTGCTGAGGTTCGTGCCGAGGATGACCACGGCGGTGATGATGACGATCGCGATGAGGGCGACCATCAGGCCGTACTCGACGGCGGTCGCCCCCTTCTCGGCTCGACGGAGGGCGCGGTTGCTCAGTGCTGCGATGGGTGATCTCATGATGGAACTGCCTTTCCCCTGCTAGGAGTGCTGTACCCGGCACTGTCCCGCACCCGCTCGTCGGTGGCGATGAGCGGTTCGGCCGATGCCCGGGGGGCCGTTCGGCCGACCCCCATCGGCCGTTCGGCCGATGGGGGGCACGAGGTCAGCGCAACGCCGCCCCCGCCGCCCCTCAGCCCCCGGCTGATCCTGAGACCCGGCTGAGGACCGCGAGGTCGTCGTGGCGTGCCTCGACGATCCACCGCGGACCGGCGAGCACGCCTTCGCACCGCGGGCCGACGACGACGACGGTGATCGCCTCCTCGGGCACGACGCAGTCGTGGAGGTAGTCGAGGTAGCCCGCCTGGGTCTCTCGGGTGAAGGCGTCGAGCGGGTTCGCGGCCCACACCGTGATCCCCTCGCGGGCGAAGGTCTCCGCGGTGGGCCCGGTGGCCAGGACGGGCCGGTCGCCGGCGATGCGCCGCAGCTCAGGGACGAGGGCCTGCCCGGGGGGCTGCAGGTCGGCCTCGCGGCGCACGAGCTGGGCCCCCCCGAGGCCCACCGTGAGGGCGAGGACCGCGGCGAGCGTGAGCCGCGCTCCCCCGGCCGAGGTCCGGGGCCGAAGGCGGTCCCGCAGGTCCGACCGGCGGCGCGAGCCCGCCGCGGCGACCGGCGCGAGGAAGAGGACCAGCCACAGCCCGTGGCGGGCGGCGTCAGCCGTGGCGACCACCGTGCCGATGACCACGAGCCACTCCCAGCGGGTCAGCGCGCGCGCCGACAGCGCGAGGAGGACGGCCGCGCACGCGAGCATCGCGACGTCGAGCGGGCTGGTGAGCGAGGGCGCGGCCCAGAGGTCGGTGCCCCGCACGGCGGCCTCGTTCCGGAGGGCGTCGACGTAGTACACCGGCGTGCGGAAACCGGCCGAGGTGAGCACGAGCGCCGAGAGGCCGAGGGCGCCGACCGCGGCTCGGGTGAGGAAGGCGTGGCCGCGCCCGGCCACGACGAACACCCCGAGGACGGCGATGCCCACGAGGACCGCACCGTGCAGGTTGCCCCACAGGACGAGGAGCGGCGGGACGAGCCAGATCGCCCGCGTGGGCCGGTCGGCCTCGCGACGGAGCAGCCAGACCAGGGCGACGAAGGGGAGCAGGGAGAGCGACGGGAAGCGCACGACCACGAGCGGGCTCGAGGCGCCGATGACCGCCAGGGTCACCGCCAGCGCGGTGCGTCCCTCGCGGGCCCCGAGGTGGCGGGCGTCGGAGACGACGACGAGGAGGGCGCCCGCCACGAGGAGCAGGTGGAGGGCGGGCAGTCCCCACCAGCCCAGGTCGTCGACGACCGACAGGAGGAGCTCGGCCAGCACCACCGGGTTGGCCCAGTCGAGCTGGGGCGCGCTGGCGAAGGGCAGGGCGTCCGGGACACCGCCCTCGCGACGGACCGCGTCACCGAGGGCGACGACCCACAACAGGTCGGCGCCGAGGACGACGAGGCCGGCGACCACGACCGTCCAGGCCCCGACCACCGCCTCGGGTAGGGGGAACCGCGGTCGGCGGGGCACCCGCTCGGCACCTTGGTCCACCGCGACATCCTCGAAATCGGCTGGTTATGAACGTCGCTCGACCATAATCCACGGGTGAGGTCGGCGACGCGTGACTGGCTGATCGTGTCCGCGTGGCTCGGCTCCCTGGCCCTGGTCCGCGCGGGCTCGGTCGAGGAGCGCGACCCCTACTGGCAGGTCCGCGCCGGCCGGGAGAACCTGGCCGGGATGCCGCTCAGCCGTCCCGACACCTGGGGGTGGGCCCCGGTCGAGACCCCCTTCACCCAGACCTCACCGGCGTGGAACGACCTGCTGGCCATCGGGTGGGGCACCGGGCGGTTCGTGGGCGTCTTCGTCGTGGCGCTGCTGTCGATCGGCCTGTACCTCCTCACCGCCGCCCTCCTCGCCCGGCGCCTGGGCGCCCGCCCCGTGCCGGTCCTCGTGGGGACGCTGCTCTGCGTGCTGCCCGCCCTGGCGATGCTCTCGCCAAGGGCCACCGTGCTCGCGCAGACGCTGTTCCTCCTCGGGGTGCTGTGGGCCGACCGGTGGCGGGCCCGGGAGCAGCGTCCGTCGGCGGCGCTCGACGCCTCGGTGGTCCTCGCCGTGTCCCTCCTCCTCGTGGCGGCCGGGTCGTGGGTGCACCTGTCGTGGCTGCTGCTGGCCCCCGCCACGGTCGCGTGCTGGGCCGTCCTGTGGCTGTGCGGCCCGGCGGTGTCCCTGCGGCGGGCGGCGCTGCTCACCGCGGCGAGCACCCTCGGGGCCGCGGTCGGCCTCGCGCTCGGGCCCTACGGCGCCGACGCGTGGGCGCTGACCCGGCAGGTGCAGGACGCGAGTGCCGGGCTCGTCGTCGAGTGGCTCGGAGTGCTGACCCCGGGGCTCGTCGTCCGCTGGCTCCCGGCGGCGCTCATCGCCCTCGTCCTGGCCGTCGGGGCCGCGGTGTGGGCGGCCCGCCGCTGGGGGCAGCGGTACAGCGACCACCGGGTCGGGCTCGTCGCCGCCCTCGTCGTCCTGGCGCTGCCGGCCGCCCTGGGGTCGTTCTCGGCGCTGCGGTTCGTGGGCGTCGCGCTCCTCGCGCTGGCGCCCGTGGCGGCCCTGGCGGTCACCACCGGGTCCGACCGGCTCCGCGCCCGCGCCGCGCAGGACCCGCCGCAAGGCGCCTTCCGGCGCCGGCGGGTCCGGTTCTGGGCCGAGGGGGCGCACTGGCGTCCCGTGCTCGTCGCCGTCGTCGTGCTCCTCCTGCCGGGCACCCTGCTCCTCGCTGCCCCGCTGTCCCGGCCCCTGCCGGAGCTGGCCGTGGTCGACGGGCTCCCCCGCGACTGCCGCCTCCTGTCCGACCCGAGCAGCGCCGGGCCCGTCCTGCTGCTGCGGCCCGACGTCACCGTGTGGATCGACGGCCGGTTCGACTACTGGGGTCGTGACCGCCTGCTCGAGGCCGGGCGCGCCCTGTCGTCCACGGACCTCGAGTCGCCCCCGATCTCGGGTGCGACGTGCATCCTGCTGTCGGAGAGCGACCCGTTCGCCGACGGCCGGCTCGCCATCGCCCTCGACGACTCCCCCGCGTGGTCGCCGATCCCGGGCTCGGACCTCGTGCGGGGCTGGGTGAGGACGCGATGAGCGACCACCGGCCCCGGCTGCGGCCGCCGACCCTCGTGGGGCTGGCCGTCGTCGCCCTCGTCCCCCTCGTCGTGCTGCGCCTGAAGCTCCTCCCGGTCGACGACCCCGACTCCTTCTGGCACGTCCTGTCGGGCCAGAACGTCTGGCGCACCCGCGAGGTCGTCGTCGACGACCCGTTCGGCGCCTTCAGCACCAACCCGTGGGTCCAGCTCGACTGGCTCAGCGACCTCACGATGGCGGGCGCGTTCGCACTCGGTGGGTACGCCGCCATCAGCTGGCTCTACAGCGTGCTCGGGGTGGTCCTGTTCGCGCTGCTCTACGTCGGCTGCCGTCGCCACGCCGGGGTGCTCGCGGCGGCGTTCGTCGCCGTCGCCGCCTGGGTCGGGACCTACGCGAGCCAGTCGTACCGGCCGCAGACCGTGTCGTTCGTGTTCCTCGCGGTGTTCGTCACCGTCTGGCTGCGGGTCGCCCGGAGCGGCGGCCGGACGCCGTGGTGGCTCGTCGCGCTCACCTACCTCTGGGCCTGTTCCCACGGGCTGTGGTTCCTCGGCCCGCTCGTCGGCCTCGTCGTGGTCGTCGGCCTGGCCCTGGAGCGGGCCCGACCGGCGCGCGAGCTCGTGCGGCTGCTCGCCGTGCCCGTCCTCGGTGTGCTCGTCGCCGCCGTGACGCCGGTCGGGCCCCGACTGCTCACCCTTCCGTTCACCGTCAACGCGTACGCCGAGTTCGTCACCGAGTGGCGCCCGCCGGACCTCCACGAGCCGTACGTGGCCGTCACCGTCGCCCTGCTCGCCCTCACGGCCCTGGGCTGGGCACGCGGCGAGCGCCGCGTGCCGTGGACCGAGGTCCTGCTGTGGGGGATGGCGCTGGGCTGGGCACTGCTCTACGCACGGACCGTCGCCATCGGTGCCGTCGTCGTGGCGCCCCTGGCCGCGGCCTCCCTCCAGCAGCTGCTCCCCATCCCCGAGGAGGCGGCCGCCGCGCGGGTGGACCGCCGCCTGGTCCCGGCCGCGGCCGTCGTCGCCGCGGTGGTCGCGGCGGTGCTCGCGCCGTCGGTCGCGGGGCGGCCCGGCCTGGTCCCCCTCGGTCTCGACAGTGCCCTTCAGGCCCTGCCGCAGGGGACCGTGGTCGTCAACGACGACGCGCTCGGGGGGTGGCTCCTGCTGGAGCATCCCCAGGTCTCCCCCGTCATCGACACCCGCACCTACCTCTTCGGCGTGCCGTACATCCGGCAGTACATCGGCGCCCGCGGGGCGGTGGGTGACTGGGAGGCGTTCGTCAGCACCACGGGGGCCACGGCGGCGCTGGTGCGCGAGGGCGAGCCGCTGGTGAGCGCCCTGCCCGAGTCGCTGGGGTGGCGCGAGGTGGCCCGCTCCGACGGCTACGTGCTGCTGTCCGCCGTGTCGCGCTGACGCGCTCGGCCCAGCACGACGAGGAGCAGGGCCCCGACGACGACGTAGGCCGTCGCGACGACGCGGGCGCCTCCGGGATACGGCTCGGCCGACGGCACGATCCGGTAGACCGCCCAGAACGGGCCGATCCAGAACATCGCCCCGAGGACCACCGCCCACACCCGCCGGCGGGTGGCGACGCACCACAGCAGGACCGGCACGACCCAGAGCCAGTGGTGGCTCCACGACACGGGCGAGGCGAGCAGGCCGCCGATCGCGACCGCCAGCAGCGCGCCCACGTCGTCACCGCGCCGCAGGCAGCCGCGGGCCACGAGGGCGGCCGCACCCACGGCGACCAGCCCGCACAGCAGCACGAGCGGGGTCGGGACCGACGTGAGCCCGAGGAGGCGCGCGAGCGCCGCCGACCCGCTCTGGTTGTCGACACCGAGCACCGACGCGGCGCCGAAGCGGCCGAGGTCGCCGAAGCCCCCGGTCCAGTAGAACCAGGACGACCCCGGGGCGACCGCGAAGCCGACCCCCACGGTGAGGAGGCCGGCGGCCGCGGACCGCGCGGCCGCAGCCCACTCTCGGCGCAGCAGGAACCAGACGACGAAGACCGCCGGCGTCAGCTTGACCCCGGCGGCGAGGCCGACGAGCCAGCCGCGGTGCCGGGCGGGGACGACGAGGCAGTCGAGGACGACGAGCGCGATGAGGACGGCGTTGACCTGGCCGAGCAGGACGGTGCGCAGGAAGGGCTCCATCGCGACGCCCACGACGACCACGGGCACGACGGCGAGCGGGGTGAGGCCGAGACGGCGGCGCAGCACCTCGATGACGACCGCCATCGCGCCCAGCGACGCGAGGGTGACGACCACCCGGGCGACGGTGACCGGGAGCAGGGCGAGCGGGGCGAACAGGGCCGCGGCGAACGGCGGGTAGGTGAACGGGAGGTCGTGGACCGCCACCGCGTAGAGGTCGGTGCGGTCCAGGACGGCCCGGCCGCCGGCGACGTAGACGTCGAGGTCGACCCAGATCCCGGTGCGGATGCCGCCCCAGGAGACCCAGACCATCGCGAGGCCGGCGAGCACGGCGGCGACCCACGCGACACCGGGTCGGCCCGCACCCGGGGACGAGACGCTCGGCGCCGCCGCGCCGCGGTGTTCCGAGGTCGCCTCAGCCGACATGGCCACGTGCCACCGGCTGGTCAACTGTGGGATCGGGAGTCGTTGCCGCAGAGCCGAGCTCGCCCCACAGCAGCACGAGGGGGATGACGACCCACGGGGCCGCGAGCACCGCGATGGCCGGCACCGCCTGGGCGGTGAGCTGGAGGAGCGGCGAGAGGAAGAGCAGCACGTACCCGACGGCGGCCAGGCCGCGCACCCGCGGGCTCGGGCGCTCGGCGACGAGCCAGACGACGGCGGGCAGGACGACGACGAGGTCGTAGACCATGGCGTGGGGCGTCATCAGGACCGTGGTCAGCGGCACGGCCGTCACGAGGAGGACGGGCAGGGGAACGTCCGCCAGCCGGTGACGGTGGCGGACCGCGACGACGGCCAGCGCCACGAACGCGGCGGCCCACAGGGCGGTCGCCGGCCACCCCGACCCCGGGACGAGGTGCTCGACGAGCCCCTGCACGGTGCCGTTCTTCGCGGTCTGCCCGCCCACGACCTCCGTGCGGTACAGCGGTGAGGAGACCGCCTCGACCCACCGGAGCCAGGACTGCGGGCCGGTGACGACGAGCGAGAGCCCGAGGAGGACGGCGCCGCCCGCCACGAACCCCATGAGGGCCCGCCAGGCGCCGCGGACGAGGAGGGCGACGGGCACGAGCCAGGCGAGCTGCGGCTTGACGAGCGTCAGCGACAGGACGATCCCGGCCCACGGGTCGCGCCCTGCTGCGAGCAGCCGCGCCCCGACCGCGAACGCCGCGAGGACGAGCGCGGTGTCCTGCCCCGCGCCCACGAGCTCGAGCACGGCGTGGCACGAGGCGGCGAGGAGGAGGCCGCGCCATCCGTCGAGGGCCCTGAACGCGGGGTGCAGGGCGACCAGGGACCGCACGGCGAACCAGAGCAGCGCGAGCGTCGCGAGGGTCCAGACGACGGCGGCGGCGGCGTAGGGCAGCGCGGCGAGGGGGGCGAGCAGCGCGGCGACGTAGGGAGGTGAGACGAACCACGACAGGGCGCTCGACCCGAGGTCCTGCTGCAGCGCCGACTGCACGACGGGGTCGTAGAGGTCGGCGGCACGCCCGTCGAGGACCAGCCGGCCGGCCGTCCAGCGCGAGAGGAAGTCAGGCAGAGGGAAGGCCAGCGGGAGCGAGATGGCCCAGACGACGACGAAGAGGATGACGACCGCCGCCGGGTAGACGGTGAGCCGGTCGCTCGTGAGGTAGCGGTCGACCCGGTCCCAGCCGGTGCGTGGGGTCGACGGCGGGCGGGCAGTCGCGGTCACGGCCCGAAGCCCTGGTCGAGGGAGTCGATGACGAGCAGCGTGTCGACGAACCAGCGCTGCGCGAGCACGAGGAGCACGACCACCACGGCGAGGACGACCCACTTCGCGACCCGCGTGCGCCGGACCGGCGCGAGGAGCGGGACGAGCAGGCCCGGGGCGAGAAGCAGGTACCGAAGCATCCCCGGCTGGATCATCGTGATGCTGAAGAGGAAGAGCGGGTAGGCCCACAGCCACGTCGACAGCTGCGGGGCCGAGCGACCGTCCGTACCGGGTCAGCGGCACCAGGATGACGACCGCGATGAGCAGCGTCATGAAGACGAGCCCGCCGACGCCCCAGTAGGCCCACGCCTCCTGGACCCAACGGATGGTCAGGACGGCCAGGTTCGACGTGCGGTCGGACGCGGCGTCTGCGGCGACGCCACCGCTCCCGGCCGCGGGCCGGTCGGCGAAGCGGGTCAGGACGGTCCACAGCAGGGCGCCCGCAGCAGCCAGCCCGGCGACGACCGAGCCACCGACGAGGTCGCGGCGCGACCACCGACCTGAGGAGCGTCGCCGGTGCCAGAGCACGGCGGCGACCACGAGCGCCAGCGGAGGCGTGACGATGCGGACGAGGCTGAGCAGGACCGTCCACACCGCCGCCCGCCACCAGGTCCGCGAGTCGATGTCGCGCAGGGCCAGCACGAGGAGCAGCAGGCCCATGCTCTCGGTGTAGGCGGTCTGGAACAGCGGAGCGCTGACGAAGAAGCTCGTCGTGGCCACCACCGCCACGGCGGCGAACCTGTCGGCGTGCCGGCGGACCAGGTCGAAGAGCAGCACCATGGCCACGGCTCCGAGGACGAGGTTGAGGACGGTCACGACGACCGCGAACGGTGCGCCGGTCACCCACATCAGGGCCCGCACGACCATCGGGAAGCCCGGCGGGAACGCCCAGGCGAGCTGCTTCGAGTACAGCTCCGGGTCGTCAGGCAGTGCCGACCCGTACCCGTCCTGAGCGAGATACGAGTAGTACTGCCCGTCCCAGGTCGTGATGACGTCGAGGTAGCCCGGGTCGACCGGGAAGTCGCGGGCCATGAAGAACGGGAAGTTCGCCACGGTCAGCTGGACCTGTTGGCCTGCACCTCGCACCAGCAGGAGCGTCGACACGACGCGGGAGACGACGAAGATGGCGAGCGGGACACCCCAGCGAAGCGCACGGTCGTCGGGCGGCGAATCGCCGTCGACAGCGCGCGGCGCTGCCTTCTCCACCCCGACGGTCACCTCGCGAACGCTACCCGCGGCCGCACTCGTGGCACGGCTCCTCCGGCCAAGACGCGCTGGACGCGTCCGCGAGGCGGATGCAACGCGCGCCCCACCCGTCACACCAGAACCCAGCGAGGATGACGCTGCGCGGAATATGCTGACGACCGTTCGTACCACCATGTTGGGGAGCCCGAGTGCCCGTCGAGAGTTTCGAGTCCGTGCGCATCGCGGCGATCGTCCCATGCCACAACGAGGCTCTCGCCGTCGCGACGGTCGTGTCGGACCTTCGCGCCGCCCTGCCCGGCATGGACATCTACGTCTACGACAACGCCAGCACCGATGACACCGCGGCGGTCGCCCGCGCGGCCGGCGCCGAGGTTCGTCGGGAGTCCGTCCCGGGGAAGGGCAACGTCATCCGACGCGCGCTCGCGGACCTCGACGCCGACGTGTACGTCATGATCGACGGCGACGACACCTACGCCGCGGGCGACCTCCCCGAGATGGTCCGCACGCTGCTCGAAGGGCCCTACGACCTGGTCACCGGGGTTCGGGTGGCGAAGGGGCAGGGCGCCTACCGCTCAGGACACGAGCTCGGCAACAGGTTCTTCAACAAGGTCGTGTCCACCATCTTCAGGTACCCGGTCAGCGACATGCTGAGCGGGTACCGGGTGTTCTCGCGCCGCTTCGTGAAGTCCTTCCCGGCCATCTCCCGGGCCTTCGAGATCGAGACCGAGCTCACCGTCCACGCCATCAACACCCGGGTGCCGCAGCAGGAGGTCCCCGTCGGGTTCAAGGACAGGGCGGCCGGTTCAGACAGCAAGCTGCGCACCTACCACGACGGCTTCCGCATCGCCCGGATGATCACCCGGCTGCTCCACCACGAGCGCCCCCTGGCGCTCTACCTGTCCCTCGCGGTGCTCACCGCCCTGGCCGCTGTCGGCATCAGCGTCCCGGTGATCAGCGAGTACCTGCGCACCGGCCTCGTGGGGCGCTTCCCGACGGCCTTCCTCGCGGCCTCGCTCGTCGTCGTGGCCTTCATCGTCCTCGTGGTCGGCATCCTGCTCGACGGACTGCGCAAGGTGCGGCAGGAGACGACGCGGATCGCCTACATGGCGATCGCTCCACCGCCGCGACTGCCACAGCGTGCGACGCCCACCGCCGAACCGGCCGAGAGCTCGGCACCCGCCCGGCTGACGGAGCCCGTCGCGCCGCCCGTCGACCGTCCCGAGGCTCCCGTGCGCGAGCCGTCCTCGGAGCGGGTTTGAGCCTCAGCGTCGTCGTCGTCGGTCACGGTGACGAACCCCTCCTGGCCGCGTGCCTCGACGCCCTGGTCGACCAGCTGGGACCGCACGACGAGCTGGTCCTCGTCGACCACGGCATCGCGTGCGTCCCGGCGCGCGACCGGGTCCGCGTCGTCACGCCACCCACCAACTCCGGCTTCGGAGGCGGCTGCGCAGCCGGGGCGGCCGCGACCAGCGGTGACGTGCTCGTCTTCGTCAACTCCGACGCGATCGTGGAACCCGGCGCCCTCCTCGCCCTGTCGTCGACGGTCGGTGACCCCGGCGTCGGGATGGCCGGTGGCCTGGTCCTCCTCGCGGACCGGCCGCACCTCGTCGACTCCGCCGGCCTCCCCGTCCACCTCACCGGGCTCAGCTGGTGCGACGGCTACGGGGAGCCCGTGACCGAGCATCAGCAACCGCGGCCCATCACGTCCGTCGCGGGCGCCCTCTTCGCGTGTCGGCGCGAGGTGTGGGACCTGCTCGGCGGGATGGACGACGCGTACTTCATGTACCACGAGGACACCGACCTCAGCCTGCGCTGCCACCTCGCCGGCCTCGCGGTCGTCCTGGTCCCAGGGGCGGTCGCCACCCACGACCACGACTTCTCGCGCAACCCCCACAAGATGTTCCTCCTCGAACGCAACCGCTTCCTGACCGTGCTCGGCGACTACCCCACCCACCTGCTCCTGCGGGTCCTGCCCGTCCTGATCCTGCTCGAGCCCCTGTACCTCGTCATCGCCGCCCGCGACGGGTGGGCCGCCGAGAAGGTCCGCGCCTGGGGGTGGCTGCTCCGCAACGGCCGCACGGTGCTGCGGCGTCGTCGACGGGTGCAGGCGGCGACTCGTGACCCCCACGCCCTCGACGCCCTCCTCTCCCCCACCGTCACCCAGACCCAGCTCGAGGAGCCGGCGGCCATGGCACTGCTCAACCGGCTGCTCTCCCTCTACTGGGGTCTGGCGCAACCCCGCTCGAGGTCCGGGTCGTGACGACGACTCCGTCGGACGGACACGGCGTCATCGTCCTCGCGGCGTACCGCCCGAACCCTGAGCTGTTCGCCGTCCAGCTGCAGTCCATCCGTCACCAGTCCCGGGGCGACTTCCGGTGCCTCGTCGGCGCCGACGGCGGGCAGGAGGAGGTCCGCCGGCTCGTCGAGGAGACGGTCGGCGATGACCCTCGTTTCGAGGTCGTCGGCTGGGACGACAACCTCGGGTTCTACCTCAACTTCGAGCGGCTCCTCGCCCTGGTCCCCGATGACGTGGCCTGGGTGGCGCTCAGCGACCAGGACGACCGGTGGCATCCGGACAAGCTCGCCAGGCTCGTGCCCCTGCTGGACCGAACCTCCCTCGCCACGGCGCAGGCCCGCGTCGTCAGCTGGCCCGAAGGACGCGTCCTGCTCGAGCGCACCGACCGCAGGGTCGTTCCGGCCGAGGACCTCCTCTTCCAGAACCAGGTCACCGGCAGCCTGTCGGTCTTCCGCCGCAGCCTGCTCGACGTCGCCCTCCCGTTTCCCCGGTTGCACACCGTGACCCAGCTCCACGACCACTGGCTCGCACTGTGCGCGGTGGCCATCGACGGGTACGAGGTGCTCGACGACGTCGTCCAGGACTACGTGCAGCACGGGGGCAACCTCGTCGGCGAGGTCGCGACGCATCGCGGGTGGACGCCAGCCGGTGCGTGCGCCGCATCATCGAGCCGGCAGACACGTACGAGGGCGGGCACTCGATCACACCGTGCTTCCGGGTCTGCCAGGTCCAGAGCTTCGGCTGGCGGCGCCTGGTGCTGACGACACTCCTCGAGCGGTCGACACCTGCCTCCCGGGTCACGGCAGCACGCGCACGGCTAGCGCCAAGTAGCCCGGCACGAGACGCCCTGGCGATGTTGTGGCACGCCACGCGCTCGTCGAAGACCTCACCCTGGGTCGTGGCGACCTTCTGGCCGCTACGGCCGGAGCAGCGTCGGGTTGGTTCGGCTGGCCAGAGGCGAGTCTGCTGGGGGCGGCCGCGCTGCTGCTGCCGGTGAGTCTGAAAGCGCTGCACGAGCGCTTATTGCCGGCCCTTGGCATGACCAGCACCCTCGCGCGCTTGCGGCCGCTCGAGGGCACGGTGGTGCTTATTGGTCTGGGGTGCCTCGCCGCACTCGGTGGGCAGACGTCAAAGTTGTCATCGGCCTAATGACGGGCGCGGCGCTCTTGGTTACGGGAACTCTGGTCGCTGCAATGCGAAGGGCAGCGACCCTGGGTAAGCCGTCCAGGGCCTCGAACCAGGCGATGGCGCCGTTCGCCACCGTGGTTTTCGGCCTGGCGCTGGCTCCCCTCCCCCTCCAGTTCGGTGACCGATTCGTCGTTCAGCAAGGCCTGCCAGAGGCCGCATTGGGCGTGTACGTCGCCTGCGGGACGGCCACTCAACTCATCGCGTCCCAAGTCGTGACCCTGCTCAGCGGAGTCCTTCTCCCACGAGTAGTCCGGCGACGGACCCCCTGCCATCTCGTCACTGCGCCGAATGGGGGCAGTCGTCCTCCTTCCATCGACCATTGCTCTCGGCGGCATCCTTGCTGTCTCCTTGTGGCTCTTGGGAACAGCATTCCAGCCGTCCTGGCTCTTGGTGCTTCTGTTTGCGATCCTGGGCGCCGTGCAGTTGACCAACGGCATGCTCCACGTGGTCGTACTAGCGGAGCCCAGGGCGGCACGAATCGACCTGTGGATCACTATGGGCCGCTCCGGCATCTTCCTCACAGCCATGTTTGTCCTCCTCACTAGAGGTTTGGTCTCGTTGGAAGCGGTAGTCGGAGCACTTCTTGCGCTTGAGATCGCGCAGACCGCTGTACTTGGCTGGCTCACGTCATGGACTTCGCGGCACTGGATCGCGCACGGGCGAGGCTCTTATGCCACCTGACGCCCTGAAATGCCCCCGCATCTCGGTGGTCATTCCGTGTTTCAACGACGGGCAGTATCTGGTCCAAGCGATCGCCTCAGTTCGCGAGGACGAAGAGGTGTCCGTGATCGTTGTTGACGACGCATCGAGCGATCCGGAGACCTTGGCGGTGCTGCGCAGGTTGAGAGATCTAGGGACGCTCACGATCGTTCAACATCCCGCAAACGTCGGCGCGGCTCAGGCCATCAACACAGGGGTCCGGCGCACAAAGACCCCCTACGCCTTCATTCTGGGAGCAGACGATTTAGCCGAGAACGGAGCATTAGCCAAGATGGCCGACGTGCTCATGGTGATCCCGAAGCAGGAGCCGTTTGGGGTAGCTACACCTACTTTGGCGCACGAACCGGCACGGTCCAGGTGCCACCGATGGACCCATGGCAGCTTATCCGTCAACCGCTGGCCGGGAGTCGCGATGGTCCGGGTCCGGCACTTCCTTGATGTCGGTGGGCTGGACGCCCTTGGTCCTCTTTGAGGACTGGGATCTGTGGTTGTCCTTTGCTGAGGCGGGGGTCAAGGGCGTGTCTCTACAGGACGTTCCGTCCTTCCGGTACCGCATCCACCCAGGGCGAGGGCGACGGCACAGTCGCGGCACCCTCGAGTTCACGAGGGAGTACCGGCTGCTCCAGCAGCGCCACCGCTCCGTACTCCCGCCGACCCGAACTCCTCGGCGACGCAGCCAACTCACCCGACGGACGCGGCTGCGCGAGCGACTCGGCCTTTGGCTCCTCCTTTGGACCCCGAGGAGACTCCGATGGACTCATGCCTTCGCCGGCGATGCCGCCCGCCGAGCGAGAGGCTTCATTGCTCGACGGGGGTCGTCGACCTGACCGCCCGGTGGTACCACCCGCAACCCCACCTCCAGCCGCGATGACTGCCTACCTCTCATGGCCATCAGCTCGCCACAACCCAACACAGTGACCCTCCAGCGGCGCATACCCATGGCGCAAGGGTGGTTCGGGATACGTTTGAACGTCCAAGGAAGGAACCAATGAACGTCCTCATTCGCCAGTCGGCCGACGTTGATCCCACCGCCGTCATGGGCGACGGGTCACTCGTCTGGCATCTGGCGCAGGTCCGCGAAGGAGCCCGTCTCGGCCGCGGGTGCGTCGTCGGCCGCGGTGCGTACATCGATGCCGGCGTGCGCGTTGGCGACAACTGCAAGATCCAGAACGACGCATTGGTGTACCAACCAACGGTGCTGGGGAACGGAGTCTTTGTCGGCCTGGTGTCTGTCTCACGAACGATCGGTATCCCCGTGCCGTCACACCGGAAGGGCACCTGAAGTCACCGGACGACTGGGAGTCGGTCGGCGTGACATGTGAAGACGGCTCGTCCATTGGCGCGAGGGCCGTGTGCGTCGCCCCGGTGACCATCGGCCGTTGGGCGCTCGTCGCCGCGGGATCGGTCGTTACTGAGGATGTCGACGACTTCGCCATCGTCGCCGGCGTCCCCGCCAGGCGCGTTGGATGGGCAGGCCCGGCGGGCCATCCGCTGAGGCGCGAAGACTCGCTTGGGTTCTGGGTCTGCCCGATTACCGGTGCTCGTTTCCACGAGGAGCACGGCCGACTGTCCGAGACCAAGGGATGAAGGTCGTATCAGCGGCGCAGCCCCTTATCGGAGCCGAGGAGCGTGCGGCGGTGGACCGGGTGCTGCGCAGCGGCCAGCTGACGCAAGGGCCGGAAGTGGTCAGCTTCGAGCAGGAGTTCTCGGCGACCTTCTCGTTGGACCGGCGGTGCGTTGCGGTGAACTCTGGAACCGCGGGCCTTCATCTGGGCCTCCTGGCCGCCGGAGTCGGTCCGGGAGACGAGGTGATCGTCCCGTCCTTCACATTTGCTGCGACGGCCAACGCAGTGGCGCTGACCGGTGCCCACCCCGTCTTCGCCGACATCGAGCCCGCAAGTTTCTGCCTTTCGGCTGAATCTGTGGCCGAGCGAGTCACCGAACGCACCGTAGGGGTCATACCCGTGCATCTCTATGGGAACCCAGCTGACATGGATGCTCTTGGGGCCGCTGGCTCACCATGCTGGCCTTCGCGTTTTCGAGGACGCAGCTCAAGCCCACGGAGCCCGGTGGAGTGGGCGGCCAGTCGGCACGTGGGGGGAGTTCGCGATGTTCTCCCTCTACCCGACAAAGAACATGACGTCGGGGGAGGGCGGCATGGTCGCAGTCGCCGACGAAAAGATTGAACGAAATCTTCGCCTCCTACGCAATCAAGGCATGGAGACCCGCTATTCCAACGAGATCGTGGGGTTCAACGCCCGAATGAGCGACATCCATGCGGCGATCGGTCGTGAGCAGTTGCTGAAGGTGCACGCATGGACTGAGCAGCGACGTCGGAATGCGTCAATGCTCAACGACGGTCTCCAAGGAGTGGAGAAACCGACGGTGGTAGATAGCGCCACGCACGTCTACCACCAATACACGATCCGAGTTCAGGACGACCGAGACGGCTTCGTTGACGCTCTCCTTCGTGAGCATCATGTGGCAACGGGTGTGTTCTACCGCGTGCCTACCCATCGGCTGCCCGCGTTCGGCGTAGACGCCGAGTTGCCTGAGACAGACCGCGCCGCCGCTGAAGTCATCTCACTACCCGTCCACCCAGCTCTGGAAGTGTCGGAGATTCAGCGCGTGATCGAGGCTGTCAACTCAGTGGCTCGAGCGGGAGGCTGATAGTGCGACCCTTAAGAGCGGGCCTCCTAGGCCTCGGAATGATGGGCCGACACCACGCGCGAGTGCTGGGCAGCCTCGAGGGTGTAGAGCTCGTCGCTGTCGCAGATCCCTTTGGCGATCTGCACGGCGTCGCCGGAAACCGTCTGTTGAGGCTGATCTCGACGCGCTCCTCACCTACGACTTGGACTACTGCGTGGTAGCCGTCCCGGCAACCGAACATCTCAAGGTTGCACTCGTATTGGCCGCGGCGGGAGTCCATGCGCTGATCGAGAAGCCACTGGCGCTTGACACCCGCACCGCAGAGCAGATCGCGGAAGCCTTCCGGTCCCAAGGCCTCATCGGCGCGGTGGGATACATCGAGCGATACAACCCGGCGCTCCAGCAGGCGCGGCTACGAGTCGCTGCGGGCGAGCTCGGCGACTTGTACCAAGTCGCCACCCGGCGCCAAGGTCCCTTTCCCGAACGCATCGGGGACGTCGGCGTGGTGAAAGACCTCGGCACCCATGACATCGACCTCACAGCCTGGGTGACTCAACAGCACTTCATCTCGGTGGCCGCGCTGGCAGCGCACCGCTCGGGGCGCGACCATGAAGACCTCGTTGCTGTCGTGGGTCACTTATCCGCCGGAACCATCACGAATCACCTTGTCAACTGGGTGTCACCGTTCAAGGAGCGAGTCACAGTCATCACGGGGACGAAAGGAGCTTTCGTTGCCGACACCCTGACTGCCGACCTGTCGTTCTATGCCAATGGTCAAGTGGAACAGCCATGGGATGGCATCGCGAACTTTCGCGGTGTGACGGAAGGCGATGTCATCCGCTATGCCATCGCCAAGCCGGAGCCGCTGAGGGTAGAGCACGAACAAATGCGAAATGCTGTGCGCGGCACTGAAGCCGACATAGTCACGATGAATGAGGGGCTTGCCACCGTGCGAGTCACCGAGGCCATCCTCGAGTCGGCTGCATCCGGTCTCGTCGTAGACGCGGTGTCTCCCGCAGGGTCGGCTCCTAGCAGGAACCCCGGAGCGAAGAGGGGAACTCGCTGAGGATCCCGCTCTTCGCTCGGGCTCTCGAACCGTTTGGACTGCGTGGGCCTGGGCCGTTGAGGCTTCCTCGCGCCTGGGGGCCCGTCGACGCCGCCGGGAAAGCGAGAATGCACGAATGTCGGACCGTCCCCCACGCGCTGGCGTCGTTCACAGGCCCAGTCTCGTGTGGACGTTGTCCCTCCTCCTCCCGCTCGCGATCTATGCAGTCGCACGATTGGTTTCCGCGCTCTTCATGGTGGCCTCGGCCCCCGCTCAGCCCGACCTGACCGGTCACCCGGGCTGGCACACGCAGGGCGCGATGCCCGCCCACCCCTCGTACTGGATGCTTGCCACGAATTGGGATGGTCAGTGGTACCGCACGATCGCTGAGAACGGCTATCCGAGTGAGGCGGTTGCAGGCGAACAGAACCCATTTGCCTTCTCGCCCCTGTACCCGATGCTCGTGCGTGGGTTGATGCGTCTCCACCGGGGGCGCCTTCGAGGTCGTTGCGCCGCTGCTGAGCCTGCTGTGTGGCGCCGTCGCGGCCGTCCTGCTGTACCGGTGGCTCTGCACAACACGCGGCCGTGCGGTCGCCGCAGTAGCCGTCACGCTGGTCAGCACCTTTCCCAGCGCACCCGCGCTCCAGCTCGCGTACTCGGACGCACTGGCGATGGTCTTTCTCGTGGTGGCGTTGCGCGCAGCGGTCGAACATCGCTGGCTGGTCTTGTGCGTCTTCGCGCTCCTGCTGAGCTTGACCCGTCCCATCGTCTTCCCTCTCGCGCTCTTCACCGCTGTCCTCGCGCTGCGATCGGAGCCGGACGGCCAAGGCAGGAGGTGGGAGGCCGGGGGTCTCGGGGCAGCCACCTTCATCGGGCTGAGCACCTTTGCGTGGCCGGCTACAGCCGGCCTGCTGACCGGCGACCCCAGCACCTTCTTCGACAGCACCGGATCATGGGTTCGGGCGGGAGGGTTGCGCGGAGGTTGGCTCGCAGGCATGTGGGCACTCGGCGTACCGGAGTTCGCAGTGCTCACGGTGGCCATCGTCACCGCCTTGGCGTATCTGCGCTGGCGACGGCGGGAGGAGCCGGGGCCCCCGGATCGGATCAGCCTCTGGGCCAGCATCTACATGCTCTTCGTGCTTGCCACGACCACGACGAGCACCAGCGTCTTCCGGCATGCCCTTCTCACCCTGGTCCCCTTTGGCGCCTTCGGCCCGATGGCAATGACGAGCATGCGGCGGCGGACTCGTTTCCTGCTCGTTCTTGGGCTTGTCCTCGGGCAACTCTTCCTGCAGTGGCTGTGGGTGCGGAACGTGCTGGTGGTTGATGACTCCCCCGACCTGTCCTGGCCCCCCTAGCCTGCCCCCAGTGCTCTGCACCCCGCTTGTCGTGGCGCATCGGCCGCACCCAGGGCACACCGGCTACGGGATGGTCCCGTCGATGGTGACGGGGACGAACGCATGAATCCACCACTGTGACGCCATGATCGAGACCCCAATGGCGACGACGAGTGCCGCCGCTCGCCACCTCGGCCGTGCCAACATTGGTAGCAGTACGAACGCGAAGGGGAAGGCGAGGATCAGGTACCTCAAGGGCGAAGTGCTGATCACCGACACCGCAACCACGTACGGCGGGTAGGCAACGACCCACGCCCTCAGGACGAGGGGGACCTCCCTCGGAATCAATCGGGCACCAACCCAGGTCGTGAACCCGACGAAGGCCACCAACAACGCCCCGAAGAATGGGTAGGCGACCCCGGCCAGCAACAACGATGCCGGCGCTCCGGGTTTGCGGAACTGGTCCATGGCATCGAAGTAGACCAAGGGATCCCTGGTCAGTACGGCGGCCACGGCCGGCCACAAGAACGTGGCCATGCACGAGACGATGACGGCCAGGACCGGGCCGCGCATGGCACGGTCGCCACTCCCGCGCCGATACTCAACGCACGCGTGGGTGATCGCCACGATGGCGAGCGGGGCGACGACCGCCCTCGTCAGTCCCAGGAGCAGGACGGCGACCGCATATCCGCGGTACGAGCCTGCCGAGAGACTTCGCAGTGCCATGACGAGCAAGAGCAGGGCTGGGCCCTCGGCGTACGCCATCTGAAGCACCGGGAATGCCGGTGAGACCACGAGGCCGATGAGTACCGCGGCCGCGCCGCCCGAACCGGTGGCGATGCTCAGCCAGCGGGCCGCGATCCCGACCGCCACGGTGGCCGTGGCCAGGCTGATGGCGACCGCGACAACTCCGATCGAGAGTCCGGTGAAGCTGCTGAGGGCCCCGATCACGCTCGGGTACAGCGGGTAGAAACCGTAGGTCGCCAGGCCCGCTTGCTGACCTACCCCCAGGGGCGGGTAGCCGTTGCGTGCGATCTCTTCGAAATGACCACCATCCCAGTTCAGCCTTCCATTCGGCCAGCCTGGCTGGACTTCATGGAACGAGAACGCAGCCACGAGGTGAAGCGCCAGGAAGACCCCGATGACGGCAAGGGTCGCTGGGTCATGGAGAGACTTCGGCACGCCTGGTCGCCGACCAAAGAACCGTTCACCCACAGCGGCACGCGTCGTGGCCCCTCCCATCGATCTGTCGGACAACCTGCCCCCTTCGTGGCGCACGCCTCGGTCGAGCCGCACCCATTCGCCGGACCTGGCGGTGGCCACGAACGAGACGCCGGACCCGGAGCACGCTTCTGCATGCAAGACCCTAAGTCCCCGCCGAGCGGTGCACCGCACCGGCGCGCCCTGCTGGCCAAATGGGACGCCGAGGGAAACGACGGAGCCGGTGCGCCGCTCGTGGCGGCACACCGGCTCCGTGGTGTCGTCAGGCGGGCTGACGAGGGGACTCAGTACCGGTAGTGCTCCGGCTTGTACGGGCCGGCGACGTCGACGCCGAGGTACTCGGCCTGCTCCTTGGTCAGCTCGGTGAGCTCGACGCCGAGGGCGTCCAGGTGCAGCTCGGCAACCTTCTCGTCGAGGTGCTTCGGGAGGGTCTGCACGGTCGGCTTGCCCTCCTCGTCGAAGTACTCGTCGGTCTTCCCGAACAGCTCGATCTGGGCGATCGTCTGGTTCGAGAACGAGTTCGACATCACGAAGCTCGGGTGGCCGGTGGCGTTGCCGAGGTTCATGAGGCGACCCTCGGACAGCACGATGATCGAGTCACCGTCCGCGAACGTCCACTCGTGGACCTGCGGCTTGATCTCGGTCTTGTTGATGCCCGAGACCTTCGCCAGGCCGGCCATGTCGATCTCGTTGTCGAAGTGGCCGATGTTGGCCAGGATCGCCTTGTTCTTCATCTGCTGCATGTGGTCGGCGGTCACGACGTTGAAGCAGCCGGTGGAGGTGACGATGATGTCGGCCTTGTCGATGACGCTCTCGAGCTTGGCGACCTGGTAGCCGTCCATCGCGGCCTGGAGCGCACAGATCGGGTCGATCTCGGTGACGATGACGCGGGCACCCTGGCCGCGCAGCGACTCCGCGCAGCCCTTGCCGACGTCGCCGTAGCCGGCGACGACCGCGACCTTGCCGCCGATGAGGACGTCGGTGGCGCGGTTGAGGCCGTCGATGAGGGAGTGGCGGCAGCCGTACTTGTTGTCGAACTTGCTCTTGGTGACCGAGTCGTTGACGTTGATCGCCGGGAAGAGCAGCTCGCCGGCCTCGGCCAGCTGGTAGAGGCGGTGGACACCGGTCGTGGTCTCCTCGGTGACGCCCTTGATCTCGGCGGCGACCTTGGTCCACTTCTGCGGGTCCTGCCCGAGGGTGCGGCGCACGAGCGCCTTGAAGACGCCGAACTCCTCGGTGTCGTCCTCGGTCGTGGGGGGCACCTGGCCGGCGGCCTCCCACTCCTTGCCCTTGTGGACGAGCATCGTGGCGTCGCCGCCGTCGTCGAGGATCATGTTGGCCTGCGCACCGCCGGGCCAGGTGAGGATCTGCTCGGTGCAGTCCCAGTACTCCTCGAGCGTCATGCCCTTCCAGGCGAAGACGGGGACACCCTGGGGGTCCGCGGGAGTGCCCTGCGGGCCGACGACGATGGCCGCGGCGGCCTCGTCCTGGGTGGAGTAGATGTTGCACGACGCCCAGCGGACCTCGGCGCCGAGCGCCGTCAGGGTCTCGATGAGGACGGCGGTCTGCACGGTCATGTGCAGCGAACCCGCGATGCGGGCGCCGGTGAGCGGCTTGCTGTCGCCGAACTCGGCGCGCAGGGACATCAGGCCGGGCATCTCGTGCTCGGCGAGGCGGATCTGGTGGCGGCCGGCTTCGGCCAGGTCGAGGTCGCGGACCTTGTGGTCAACGGACATGCGTGAGCTCCTTGGAGTCAGGACGGTGGGTTGACCCGGCGTCGCCCTTCTGGGCCGCACGTGTGTGGAGGGATATCACCCGCGCCGGCGGCCTCCCACTCTAGCGCAGCGGCGCCTGCCGGCCGAGTCGGTCGCGGTCGCCGTCGAAGCTCCGGGGCCCGGTTCCCCGTGTGGTTGGCGGACTTTCGGGGGGAAACGTTTGCACAGGAGAAACCCGCAGGTCACCAAACCCCCACTGGCCGATGATCTCGGGTCAAATACCAAGTACGCCCACATTCAACTTGTGAGCGCGGTGCGCCGGAGACGGCGCGCGCGGCGGTCGCAGGGTCCGCCACACGTCGACACGCGCGACGGCAGAGGCGATGGACGTGTGCAGGGACGTCGCGCCGTGCCGCTGCCCGTGCTCGACGTCAGGACCCGGGCGGCTCCACGACAGGCCGGGCCGTCGTACCCGCAGGGGGTGCGACGGCCCGGTCCTCGTCGCCCCGGCACCCCAGCCCCCGCCGACCCCACCCGCGCAGGCACGATGGGTCCCGACGCCGAAACCCTGCCCACCGAAGGAGACCGAGGATGCCGACCCCTCGCGGCACGCTGAGCTGGGTGCCCGCCACCGAGCGCACCGACCTGCTCGCTCCACCCGTCGCGGCGGTGGCCGGTTCGGTCCCCGGGCTGCTCGTGGCCGAGATCGACCCGGGGCTGGCCGACACCGCAGCCCTGTGCGAGGCGTACGACGTCGACCTCGCCAGCAGCGCCAACTGCGTCGTCGTCGCGGCCCGGCGGGCCGGGGTGACCACCTACGCGGCCGTCATGGTCCTGGCGACCGACCGCGCCGACATCAACGGGGTGGTCCGCCGGCACCTGGGCGCGCGCAAGATCTCCTTCGCGGCCCACGACGACGCCGTGAGCCTCACCGGGATGGAGTTCGGCGGCATCACGCCCGTGGGCCTCCCGGACGACTGGGCGGTCCTCGTCGATGACGCGGTCGCCGAGGCCGGGGAGGTCTGCATCGGCAGCGGGGTCCGGCGCAGCAAGCTCGTCGTCGAGGCGGCCGAGCTGCTGCGGCTGCCCGGGGCCGAACGACTGGCGCTGGCCCTGCCCGTGGGGTGAGCCGGTGAGCCCGTCAGCCGGTGCGGTCGCGCAGGTCGATGACGTGGCGCGAGACCGAGGGGTCG
This sequence comes from uncultured Actinomycetota bacterium, assembly GCA_963795035.1. Lineage (GTDB taxonomy): Bacteria > Actinomycetota > Actinomycetes > Actinomycetales > Dermatophilaceae > Oryzobacter. Next base: position 444,671 of record CAWCFZ010000001.1, read on the forward strand.
AGCCCGAGCCCGAGGGCGAGGTAGGTGGCGGCGAAGTCGGTGATGGCGACGAGCGAGGCCAGCCGCTCGATCGGCTCGCCGGGGCGCGCCACGTGCTCCTGGACCACCGCCCCGGCCTCACGCGCCGACGCCACGACGGCGTCGGCCAGGGCGGCCGCCGCCGGGTCCAGGCTCGGGTCGCGCAGCGCGAGGAGCCCGAGGCGCGGTGCGGCGGGCCCGTCGAGGAAGGGGTCGGCGAAGATGTCGTCGCCCTGCCGGGTGGCCGTGGCGGGCGACCCCGAGCCGAACGGCCCGTCGAGGGTCGCGACGACCTGCGAGGCGGCGTCGGGCAGCGCGCCGTGGGTGGCGGGGACGCGGGCCGTGCGGGCGAGCATCGAGGCGGCCCGGGAGGCCGCGACGCCGGTGAGCGGTCCGTCGCCGAGGACGACCGGGACCGTCTCGCCGAGGCCCACGGCGAGCACCTTGGCGGGGTTGACGAAGGACTCCGACGACGGCCGGCACTCCTCGGCGACCTCGTCGAGGAGGTCGGCGACCCGCTCGAGGGTCGCGGTCGGGACGTGGGCCAGTCCCATGGCGTCGGCCGCGAGCAGGACCGGGGTGAGCATGCCCCACAGGGCGGTGCGCGACGACGGGGTGGGCAGCGCGACGTCGACGTGGACCCCGCGGGCCCGGGCGCTGACATCGGCCAGGGGCGAGTCGGCGGCCCCGACGGTGAGGAGGGAGGCGCCTCGGCGGGCGGCCTCGGCGGCCAGGGCGAGCGGGCCGGCGGCCCGGCCCGACTGCGACACGGCGATGACGAGGTCGAGCGGACCGACCCAGCCGGGCAGCGGGGCATCGCGGCGGGTCAGGACGGGGACGGGCGAACCGGGCTCGGCGAGGAGGTCGAGGACGTCGCAGACGAGGGAGGAGCCACCGAGCGCCGCCACGAGCACGCTGCGGGGGCGTTCACCGCCGGAGACGCGGTGCACGCCGGCCTCCTGCGCGGAGACCAGGGCCCGCCGCACCTGCGCGCCCGCGGACGCGAGCGAGCGCAGCGAGTCACGGCTGTCGAGGACGCGGAGCGCGTCGGTGTCGTCGAGACGCTTCTCGTCGACCCAGGGCATCGGGTGTCCTGCCGCCCGGCCTAGGCCGGGCGGCGGGCCTCGTCGACGAGCAGGACGGGGACGCCGTCGTCGATCCGGTACGCCAGGCCACACTCGGCACTGGTGCAGACCAGTTCGGGTCCCTGTTCGCCGGGCGCATCACGGAACTCGGCACGGCAGGCGGGGCAGCGCAGGATCTCGCGCAGCCACGGCTCGATCGGTGACGTGGGGTCCTGCTCGCTCATCGGGTCCTCAGGGTCTGTGGGGAGTGCGTGGGGCGTGCGTCGGACGGTCCCGATCCTCGCACACACGGTGTCTCGGGGGTCGGCGTCCGGGCTCGGTCAGGCGCGGACGATCGCGAGGACCTCGTCGCGCACGCGCTGCATCGTGGCGGTGTCGGCGGCCTCGACGTTGAGGCGCAGCAGGGGCTCGGTGTTGGAGGCGCGCAGGTTCAGCCACCACATGGGGTCGCGCGCCGTGCCGTCGCCGGCGTGGACGAGGGTGAGGCCGTCGAGCTCGTCGGTCTCGACGGTCTGGGTGGCGGCCCACACGCGGACGTCCTCGGTGGCTGCGGCGGCGTCGGCGACGGTGGAGTTCACCTCGCCGGAGGCCTGGTAGCGGTGGAGGTCGGCCATCACGGTGCTGAGCGGCGCGTCCTGCTCGCCGAGGGCGGCGAGGACGTGCATCGCCGCGAGCATCCCGGTGTCGGCGAACCAGAAGTCGCGGAAGTAGTAGTGGGCGCTGTGCTCGCCGCCGAACACCGCGCCGTGGCGCGCCATCTCGGCCTTGATGAACGAGTGGCCGACCCGGGTGCGGACCGCCCGGGCGCCGGTTGCCGCGATGACCTCGGGGACCTGGGCCGAGGTGATGACGTTGTGGACGACCGCGACGTCGTGCGGGTCGGCGCCCTCGGCCACGGCGCGGGCGACCTCGCGGCGGGCGATGAGGGCCGTGATCGCGCTGGGGCTCACCGGGTCCCCGCGCTCGTCGATGACGAAGCAGCGGTCGGCGTCGCCGTCGAAGGCCAGGCCGAGGTCGGCCCCGTGCTCGGGGACCGCGGCCTGGAGGTCGAGGAGGTTCTTCGGGTCGAGGGGGTTGGCCTCGTGGTGGGGGAAGGTGCCGTCGAGCTCGAAGTACAGGGGCACGACCTCGAGCGGCAGGGCCGGCAGGCCGGCGCCCGTGGCGAGGACGGCCGGGACGGTGTGGCCGCCCATCCCGTTGCCGGCGTCGACGACGACCTTGAGGGGGCGGATGCCCGAGAGGTCGACGAGTCCGCGCAGGAAGGTGGCGTAGTCGGCGAGGACGTCGCGCTCGTCCAGCGTGCCGAGGGGGGTGGCGGGGGTGGCTGGGGGTGGTGGGGGTGGTGGGGGTGGCGGGGGTGGCCTCGGTGGCGGGGGACGCCTCCTTCGGCCGGCTCGCGTCGTCATCGAGCAGCTCCTCGGCGCGGGTGCGGACCTCGGCGAGGCCGGAGTCCTGCCCCACCGGTCGCGCGCCGGCGCGGCACAGCTTGATGCCGTTGTACTGGGCGGGGTTGTGGCTCGCGGTGAACATCGCGCCGGGGAGGTCGAGGGCGCCGCTGGCGTAGTAGAGGCCGTCGGTGCTGGCGAGGCCGATGAGGGTGACGTCGGCGCCGGTGCTGCGGACCCCGTCGGCGAAGGCGCCCACCAGCTCGGGGCCGGAGGCGCGCATGTCGTGGGCGACGACGCATCCGGGGGCCCCGTCGGCCAGGACGACGACCTCGGCGAAGGCGACCCCGAGGGCGCGGGCGACGCGGGGGTTCAGCTGGTCGGGGACGGTGCCGCGGACGTCGTAGGCCTTGACGAGGTCGGCGAGGGAGGTGGCGGTCACGGCAGGTGAGCCTACGTGAGCGGTGGCCGGGCCCTGGGGAGGTGGCGGGTGGCCCGCAGGCGCGCTCGTCCACAGGGGTCGGGGTTGTCCACAGGCGGGTGGGTTGCTCTGGCATTCGTCAGTGTGTTCGATTATGATGTCTGCTATGACGCTCGCACTCCTCCCCCCGACCTCCCCCGGCCGCCTGCCGGCCGTGGAGGCGGTGGCGCGCGTGCACGAGCTGCTCGACGGGGTCGACGCCGAGGCGGTGGGGATCGTGACGGGGGCTGACATCGCGCAGGTCGAGCGAGCGGTCTCGCGGCTCGAGGGGCTCAAGCTCCGGCTCGTCGCCGCGGCCGAGCGGCAGGGTGCAGCCAGGGGCGCCGGGATGACCGGGACACCGGCGTGGCTCGCCGCGCACACCCGCACGTGGGGCGCCAAGGCGGCAGGCGAGGTGGTGCTGGCCGTCGCACTCGACGAGTCGCTCCCGGCCACCCGAGAGGCGCTCTCGAGCGGGCACGTGTCCCCGGCCCACGCGTCGGTCATCGCCGGCGCGGCGAGTCGGCTTCCGTCGACCCTCAGCGCCACGGAGCGCGCCCAGGTCGAGGCCTCCCTCGTCGCGCAGGCCAAGCGGCTCGACCCTGCCCGGCTGCGTCGCGCCGCCAGGCGTGCCCTGGCCGCGGCCGAGCGTTCCGCTGCCGAGGTGGCCGAGCACGAGGACGCCGAGCTGCGTGGCGAGGAGGCCCGCGCGTGGGAGCGCGTGCGGCTGACCCTGCACGACAACCGCGACGGGACGGTCACCGGCCACTTCACGGTGCCGACCCTCGCCGGGGAGATCCTGCGTCAGACGATCCAGCAGATGGTGGCCCCGCGGAGGGCAGGCCAGCACGGGCCCGGCGCGAGCGGGCACGACCGCGTCGGCGCGAGCGGGCACGACCGCGTCGGCGGGATCGCGGCCGACTGGTCCCACCGGCACGGGGCGGCGTTCGTGTCGCTGCTCGAGCACCTCCCCACCGACCGGCTCACCGGCAAGGTCGCCGCGACGGTCGTCGTGACGATCGACCACGACGCGCTGCGCGACCAGCTGGGCGCCGCCCACGTCGACACCGGGCACGACCTGTCGGCCGGCGAGGTACGCCGGTTGGCGTGCGGGGCCGGCCTCCTCCCCGCCGTCCTCGATGGCGAGCCCCTCCCCCTCGACGTCGGCCGCACGAAGCGGTTCTTCACCGAGGCACAGCGCGTGGCGCTCGCCACGGTGTACGAGGAGTGCTCCGTGCAGGGGTGCGACCGGCCGTACAGCTGGTGCGAGCTCCATCACGAGGATCCCTGGGCCAAGGGCGGCCAGACCAACCTCGAGCTCGCCGTGCCGGTCTGTCGGTTCCACCACTCGGTGATGCACGACCCGCGCCACGAGCACTCCATCGCCCGCGATGGCCGCGGACGCAAGGTCGTCCGGGTGCGTCGGCGATGCTGACCCCTGCGAGGGCTCAGGATGCGGGTCCAGCCGGGCGGTCAGCCCTCGGCGCTGCTGACCCCTGCATTGGCGTCGGTGCGGGTCCAGCCGCCGGGCGGTCAGCCCTCGGCGCTGCCCCGAAGGACGCGCAGGTGACCCCGCCTGACCTCACCGGCGACGACCGGCGGAGCGGCATCGACCGGCTGGGCGGCGGGACGGGGGCGACCGGCCTCGCGGACGGCATCGGCCAGGGCCAGCAGGTCGTCGGTGGACGGCTGGGGCTCGGGGTAGTCGGTGGCCAGGCGGACCACGTCCCAGCCGCGAGGAGCGGTGAGGCGGGTCGCGTGCTGCGAGCAGAGGTCGTAGGTGTGCGGCTCGGCATAGGTCGCCAGCGGGCCGAGGACGGCTGCCCGGTCGGAGTACACGTACGTCAAGGTGGCGACCGCGGGCTGGCGGCACTCCATCTTGGAGCACTTCCGGGACAGGTTCACTCCGCAGACTCTAGGCCGCCCCTCCGACGGCCGCCCGCAGGCACGCCGTGGCCCACCTCGACGGCGGTGGGCCGGCGGGGTCGTAGCATGCGCAGGTGCAACGAGGTCGACGCCGCGAGCGCCACGGCAGGGGGTTCCGCGGCCCCCTCGCGTGGCCGACGGTCCCTGCGATGGACACCCGCCGCGAGCGGTTCGACGACCTCGTCCTCGACGCCGCCGACCGGGTCCGTCCACACCTGGGCACGCGCTACGCCGAGCTGGAGTTCGCGGTCGAGGAGGTCCCGCCCGTCGATCCGGCCCCGTGGGAGGAGCAGTCGGCTCCTCTGGGGCGGCTGCTGCGCGGCACGACCTCCGAGCCGCACCGCGTCGTGGTCTACCGCCGGCCCGTCGAGCTGCGCTCACAGGACGACCAGGACCTGTCCGACCTCGTGCGCGAGGTCGTCACCGAGCAGGTGGCCGCCCTCCTCGGTGTGCCCCCGCACGAGATCGACCCGGGCATCGACCGCGACCTCTGAGCCTCACCGGCGGCGGTCAGGGCAGGGGGAAGGCGCGGCTGACCGGGGACGAGACGTCGCTGTCGCGCAGCGGCGTCGAGGAGAGCAACCGGGTGGGGCCGGTGCCGGACGACGACACGAGCGCCCCGCGGAGCTCGCCGCTCCCGGACGTCTTGCGGACCCACACCGACGTGACGCCGTCGAGCCCGACGGTGGCCGTGCGCTCGCTGAGGATCGAGACGACGCGGGTGGCGGGGGTCCCGTCGACGACGGTGGTGACCTCGGCCGTCGAGCTACCGTCGGTGGAGACGAGCTGGAGGCTGCGCGCCACCCCGGCGGTGGTGGGGAGGGCGGCACCGCCGGTGGCGGGCAGGGCCGGCGCGGAGGCCGTCCAGGCGATCTCACCGGGTGCCTTCCCGTCGCCCACTCGGGTGAGGACCGAGCCGACCACCGGGACGTCCGAGCGCAGGACGACGGTGTACACGCCGTCGGGCAGGCCGGCGAGCGGCAGCTCGGCGACCGCGCCGGGCTCGACGCTCACGACGCTCTCACCGGACAGCTCGGCGAGGCCGGACCCGCCGATGACGTCGACCCGCACGACCGCCCCCTGCTCCCCCGGGGCCACGACCCGCACGGATGCCGGGCCCGCGCCGAGGACCGCGCCGGGCAGCACCTGCGTCATCGAGGCCGGGGCCGCCGCACCCGTCGTGTCGGCGCCGAGGGCGGTGCTGCCGACGATCCAGGTGTCGGTGAGGGTGGCGTGCAGCCCCGCGCCGTCGGTGCTCACGTGCACGGCGGGGCGCTCCTCGTCGCCGTACCGGGCGTCGAGCAGGAGGGTGGCGCGGCCTCCGGGGGCCACGGTCTGGGCCACGGGGTCCCCGAGGGAGCCCGACGCCCCGTGGACCTCCACCTCGGCGGTCACCGGGTTGGCGCCGGGGTTGCTGAGGACGAGGCGCTCCTGGCGTCCGGGGCCGGAACCGCCGGCGAGGAGCCACTGGTCGGTGCCGCCGGTGCCACAGGGCGCGGACACCAGGCCGCGCAGGTCCTTGCCGTCGACCGCCCACTCCTGCGCGGCGGCGACCGCCGGCGCGAGGGCCGCCTCACCGGTGATGCGGACCGCGGGGCCCTGCTGCGGCAGCGGACGCGTCGCCGCGGCCGGGCGGCTGTCGAGCGAGAACAGCTCGCGACCGTCGACCGTGACGTCGAGGGACCCGTCGGCGGGGGGTGCGGCAGGCAGGAGGTCGGCGGGCCCGGAGGCTGCGGTGACGGTGGCCGGCACCTCGACGTCGGGGATGCCCTCGATCCCCGACAGCTCGGGGCCGGGGCACACCTGCGCGACGCGGGTGGCGAGCGCGGTCGTCGTCACCGACGTCGTGTCCTCCCCCGCGGCAGCGGTGAGGTCGAGCCCGAACGACTGCGTGGTCGCGACCTGCACGAGTGCGGCGGCCGCGCCTCCGACCACGACGACCCGGGCGGCGCCCGCCCAGTTGACGGCGCGCAGCGTGGCCAGGGTGCGGGCGCCGGCCCGGCGCAGCGCGTTCATCGGCGTGCCACCCGGGACTCGCGCCGGCCGAACGGCACGGCGAGGAAGGCCAGGGCGAGCAGGGCCGCGACCTGGGCGAGGTGCCACCAGCGCAGGGGATCGGCCAGGGTCACGGTGAGGACGCCGGGGCCGGTGGGGAGCTCGTACGTGGGGGTGTCGGTTCCGCCGACGCTCTGGAGGACGACGCCGTCGACGGCGACCGTGGCGTGCTCGGCCCAGCCGGTCGGCTCGGCGACGACGAGGCGGGTGTCGGGGGCGACGTCGAGGGTCGTCCTCGTGCCCGCGTGCTCCCCGGTGGTCTCGACGAGCCGGGCGCCGGCGGGCGTCTCGAGCCGGAGGCGGGGCGGGGCGACGAGGCTGTCGCCGCCCTCGACGGTGGCCGGGCTGACCCGCCACATCTCCCAGCCCTCGCGCGCGGTGATGCGCTGGAGGCCGGCGGTGGCGTCGAGCCGGGTGGCGACCTCGGGGACGAGGCCCGCGCGGATGGCGAGGAGGTCGGTCGCGGTGTCGGAGAACAGCTCTGGGCCGGCGGTGGCGTCTCCGAGGACGGCCGCCACGCGCTCGGCGACGGAGCCGTCGGCCCGGGCGACCACGGGAAGGGGCCGCACCAGGGTGGCGCCCTCGCGGCCGACGAAGCGGTACCCGGCGCCGCGGTCGCCCGGGGAGACGAACAGGGCACGCGTCGCGAAGGCGCCGGAGGCCTGTTCGCTGGCCACGGCCGGCCGCGGGTCGCGCCAGGGCGCGAGGTCGGTGCCGAAGGTGGAGGCCACGACGGCGCCCGTGCCCGAGACGACCGCGAGGACGCCGAGCGACACGGCGGTCCGGCGCGCGGCGAGCGAGGCGCGCGCCGCGAGCGAGCGACGCCCGGCTCCCGTCATCGGGCGCAGCCGCACACCGTCGAGACCCCGCGCCAGGAGCAGGACGAGGACGAGCGCGAAGGGCAGGAGCAGGGTCCCCGCCCACAGCGTGATGGGGTCGCCCGCACCCTCGAGGCCGGTGGGGACCGTGCCGAGCCGCACCGAGGGCGCGAGCAGCGCGAGCGCGAGGAAGGCCGGCGCGAGGAGGGCGAGCGAGGTCGTCGCCGAGCCCCACGAACGGCCCCGACCGAGGGAGAGCAGCGCGGCCGCCACGAGGGGGGCGCCGGCCCAGAGGAGCAGGGTCGACGGGGTCCCCGGCTGGAGGAGGGCGAGCTGCCACGGCGGCGACGGTGCGCCACCCCACTGGGCCAGCCCGACGCCTGCGACGAGCGCCGGCCACGACGCCTCGGCCGTGCGCACCAGCCACGGCGCGAGGACCGCCAGGGGAAGGACCGCGATCGCCAGGGCGTGCAGCCGGACCCCCCGGCGCACGAGGGCGAGCACCAGGGCGAGCACGACGACGACCGCGAGGAGCACCGGCGCGAAGGCGCCCAGGACGACGCCGGCCAGCGCCGTCGCGAAGGCGCTCGTCGCGGTGGAGCCGCGGGTGGCCACGAGCCAGAGACCGGCCGCCACGGCGGGCAGGAGGACCAGGGCGACGACGGCGCCGAGCCGACCCTGGGCGACCGAGGCCGACGCGACCCCGGTGCTCGCCCAGGCGACGGCGGCGAGGCTGCGCACGGCCCGTGAGGCGACCATCACCCGCAGCGAGAGGTACGCGCTGGCCGCGGCGAGCGGCATCGCGAGCAGGACGACGAGGGCGACGACGAACCCGGCCGGCGAGGCGGGGCTCGGCAGGAGCGGGACGTGGTCGACGAGCCAGGCCGGGAGGGCGAGCAGGGCGGTGTGCGGACCGGCGGGGTCTGGGCCACCCAGGCCCGTGCCCGTCCACCCGTCGGTCCACGCGGCCCACAGGGTGGCGGCGTCGGCCCGTGTGCCGACGAGCTCGCCGCCGGCGAGCCCCGACCCGAGGTCGGTGACGACCCCGAGGCCGAGCGAGCGGGCGGCCAGGCCCGCCACGGCGGCGGCGACCGCGGTCGCGACGACCCCCGGGTGCCGCACGACCTTGATGAGCCACGAGCGGGGGTTGAGGTCGTTCGCCTCGTTGCCGATGGGCGGGCGGGGCGGCACGAGCGCGTCGTGGACGGCGTCGCCCCAGCTGGTGAGGACCGCGCGGCGCGGCTCGAACAGCCCGCGCAGGTCGCGCCGGGAGACGGCGCGGCGGTGGCGGGTGCGCCATCGGGTGGCCGCACCCCGGAACGGGTCGAGGGAGGACAGTGACGACAGCTCGGCCCACGCGGCGCGGGGGCGCTTGAGCAGGAGCAGGCCCACGGAGGCGACGACCGAGGTCAGGGCGATCCAGGCGGCGAGCGCGGGCGCGGCCCACCACGAGGCGCGGGTCAGGGCGACCCTGCGGGCCCCACGACGCCGACCCGCGGTCGACGCGGTGACCGGGGCGACCCCCGCCTCGGTGCGGACCCGGGCGGTCGGGACCACGACGACCCGGCGCCCGGTGTCCTGGGCCCGCCAGCCGAGGTCGAGGTCGGCACCGAGGTCGCCGAACGAGGTCTCCCAGCCGCGCAGGTCGGTCAGCAGGTCGCGCTCGACGAGGGAGCCGGCGAACGGGACGGCGAGGGCGTCGCTGTCGCGGTCGTGCTGGCCCTGGTCGGGGCGGCCGGGCACCGGCATCGCGAGGAGGCGGCCCCCTCGCGTCGCGTGGATCGACAGGGCGCGCAGCAGGTGGGGGTCGTCGGCGTCGACGTGCTTGGGACCGACGATGCCCGTGGAGGGCGAGCGCCGCCAGGTGTCGACGAGCGTCACGAGGGTGGCGGGCTCGGGGGTCACCCCCACGGGGAGGAACCAGGCCAGGGTGGTGGTGTCGCCGTCGAGCGCGGCGAGGGCGCGGTGCGCGGCGGCGCGCACGGAGGCGCGGTGCGGGGTCTCGACGACGGTGACCGGGACGGCGTGGCCGTTGCGGGCGGCCTCCACGACGGCGGCGACGTCAGGGACGCGGGCCCCGTCGCGGCTGGGGAGGGCGAGCCCGCCGGTGCGGTCCAGGACGAGGACCTCGGTGGGCAGCAGGGTCTGGGCGAACAGCGCCGTGAGGAGACGGTCGAGACCGTCGGGGTCGCGGCGGGTGATGACGACCGCGGTGACCGTCGGCTCGGACCCGACCGGTCCGGTCGGGGCAGCGGTGGGGCGTGCGGGAGCCAGAGTCATACGGCCGGTCGGCGGAAGGGGGCGTGGCCCCGCGTCACACCGCGCGCTTCTTGAGCTTGCGGCGCTCCCGCTCGGACAGACCGCCCCAGATGCCGAAGCGCTCGTCGTTGGACAGGGCGTACTCCAGGCACTCGGACCGGACCTCGCACCCGACGCAGACCTTCTTGGCCTCGCGGGTGGATCCGCCCTTCTCCGGGAAGAACGCCTCAGGATCGGTCTGCGCGCAGAGCGAGCGCTCCTGCCAGGAGAGCGCACCCTCCTCCTCGCCGACCTCACCGTCGAGCATCCCGTCGATCACAAAGAGCTCGTGCATGGTTCCCTCCTCGACCCTCGACCCAAGCACCCCGGCCGGGTTTCTCCGGAGTACATGGATGGAATTACACGCGTGTCATGCCACCCGCGTCAAGCCGGTTGGTGATATCGGTGAAACTCATGGGCCGCCGGGCGGCGTGTCCGGGCGACGCGCCCGGCGCAACACCGCCTCGACGAGCGCCCGAACCCGCCCCGGTCGACGCCGTCGGACGCGGGTTCGCGAGGGTCCCGGACGGGCTGCGAGACTGCGTCCATGCACATCACGGCCCTCGCCGGAGGGGTCGGTGGCGCCCGGTTCCTCCGCGGCCTGCGCCACCACCTCGACACCACGCCCGGCCTCGAGGACACCACCGTCACGGTCGTCGCGAACACCGGCGACGACATCACCCTGTTCGGGCTGCGCGTCTGTCCCGACGTCGACACCCTGCTCTACACCCTCGGTGGCGGGGTCCACGAGGGGCAGGGATGGGGGCGCGCCGAGGAGAGCCACCGCGTGCAGGCCGAGCTGGCCGCGTACGGCGCGCAGCCGCAGTGGTTCGCCCTGGGCGACCTCGACGTCGGCACGCACGTCGTGCGCTCGCAGTGGCTGGGCCAGGGCGCCTCGCTCACCGAGGTGACCCGCCGGCTCGCGGCCCGCTGGGGCCTGCCCGAGCAGGGCATCGAGCTGCTGCCGATGACCGACACCCCGGTGGAGACGCACGTCGTCGTCGCCGACGGTGACGCTGACGCTGACGCTGACGCTGACGGTGACGGTGGCGCTGACGGCGGCGCTGACGGCGGCGGCGGCGAGCGCGACGGCGGGGAGCGCGCCATCCACTTCCAGGAGTGGTGGGTGCGCCACCAGGCGAGCCTGCCGGCGAAGCGGTTCGTCGTCGCCGGGCTCGACCGGGCCGCGGCGGCGCCGGGCGTCCTCGACGCGATCCGCCGCGCCGACGTCGTCCTGCTCCCCCCGAGCAACCCGGTCGTCTCGATCGGGATCATCCTCGGCGTGCCGGGAGTGCGCGACGCCCTGCGGGGCACGTCGGCGCCGGTCGTGGGGGTCTCCCCCCTCATCTCCGGCCGGCCGGTGCGTGGCCACGCCGACGCCTGCCTGTCGGCCATCGGGGTCGCGGCGACGGCCCAGGCCGTGGGCGGGCTCTACGAGGACTTCCTCGACGGCTGGCTCGTCGACCCCGGCGACGCCGACACCAGGCTGCGCCGGGCGCGGGTCGAGGTGTTCGACGGACCGCTGCTCATGTCCGACGTGCCGGCGACCGCGCGGATCGCCGCTCACACCCTGCGCCTGGCGTCCGCGGTGGACGCGTGAGGCAGCCGGCCTCCTCGGGCGTCCTCGTCGTGCCCGTCATGGGCGTCGGCGAGGTGACCCGGGGAGACGACCTCGCGGACCTCCTCGTGGCCGCCGTCGAGGGGTCGGGCGGGCGCCTGGGCGCCGGTGACTGCCTCGTGGTGTCGAGCAAGGTGGTGTCCAAGGCGCTCGGGCTCACCGGCCTCGGCAGCCGCGAGGACGCCGTCGACGCGGCCACGGTGCGCGTCGTCGCCGAGCGGGTCGGCGAGGGCGGCGGGCTCACCCGGGTCGTCGAGTCCGTGGCGGGGCCCGTGATGGCCGCGGCGGGCGTCGACGCCTCCAACACCGGACCCTCGGGAGCCGTCCTCCTCCTGCCGCCGCGACCCGGACGCCGAGGCGGCGCGCCTGCGGTCAGCCCTCCTGGCTCGGCTCGGGCTCGACCCGGGCACCCCGCTGGCCGTCGTCCTCAGCGACACCGCCGGGCGGCCGTGGCGCGCCGGTCTCACCGACTTCGCCCTCGGGGCAGCCGGCCTGAACGTCGTGGAGGACCTGCGCGGCGGGGTCGACCACGACGGGCGACCGCTCGCGGTCACGATGCGGGCCCTGGCCGACGAGGTCGCCGCCGCGGCCGACCTCGTCAAGGGCAAGGCCGACGGCGTCCCGGCCGCGGTCGTGCGGGGCCTGGACCCGTCGTGGTTCGCCGCCGACGCGGCGGGGGCGAGAAGCCTCGTGCGCACCGGCCCCGGCGACTGGTTCTCCCTCGGCCCGGCCGAGGCGGTCCGCGCGGCGCTGGGGGCCGCCCCGGGGAGCCCGGAGGCCGCCGAGGTCGGCATCGCGTCGGTGCGCCCCGACGAGCCGCTCGCGGTCAAGGTCGGTCGGGTCGTGGCCCTGGCGCTCCTCGACGTCCCCGACGGGTCGGCCGACGTGGGGGTCGACCCAGGGGCCGAGGGTTCCGAGGGTTCCGAGGGGGCCGAGGGTGCCACCGGCACCGCGGAGGTGACCCTCGGCGCCGACGACCCCTACGTCCTGGGCCGCCTCGTCGCGCGCTGCGAGGTCGCAGCGAGCTCCGAGTCCCTCGTCGCCACCCCGACCGGCCGCACGCCGACCACCGTGACCCTCACCCTCTCCCCCGCCACCTGACCCCAGCGGACTCGGGTGCCGAGGTGGCTGCCCCGGCGACCACCTCAGCACCCGAGTCGGGACAGCACGGGGCTCTCAGGAGCGGCGGACCGGGAGGTGGGTGGGCAGGGTCATCCGGGGCCCGCGGCGCGGGCGGTGGTGGCCGCCGAGCTCGAGGAGGCGCTGCACCCGGTAGCGGTGGCCCGCCCACGGCTCGAGGAGCGCGGCGAGGCCGTCGTCGTCGACCGGGGTGCCGGTGAGGGCCCAGCCCATGTCCTTGGCCACGTGGTAGTCGCCGAAGCTCACCTCGTCGGCCAGCCCGAGGGCGCGCTGGGCCACCTCGGCCCACGTCCAGCGGCCGACGCCGGGCAGGGCGGTGAGCCGTCGGCGGGCGTCGTCGGCCGACAGCCCCGCGCACTCGTCGATGCGGCCGGCGTGCCCCACCGCGCGCACGATCGTCCGGGAACGCGCCGGGTCGACCCCGGCGCGCAGCCACTCCCACGACGCGATGGAGCCCCACTCGCGCGCGGTGGGGGGGACGACGAGACCGAGCGACTCCCCCGGTCCCGGTGCGGGAGAACCGAACCGGCGCACGAGCATCCGGTAGGCGGCGAAGGCCTCCTTGCCCGTGACCTTCTGCTCGAGGACCGACGCGACGAGCGCCTGGAGGACGAGCCCGGACCTCGGGACCCGCCAGCCGGGCCGCCGTCGCCACGAGTCGATGACGAGCGGGTGCCGCGGGTCGAACCCGGCCACGTCGTCGGACTCGCCGAGCAGCGCCGGGACCTGCTCGAGCATCCAGGCCGAGCCCGCTCCCCACGCCGTGGCCGTGACCGTCTCGGACACCGGCGAGGGGCCTCCAGCCGCAGCGTCACCGGCCCGTCGGGGGTGCGCCACGCGAACCACCAGCCGCCGTCGTCGCGGCGGCTCGTCGGGTCGCCACCACCGCGCCGGAAGACGCCCACGACGGCGCCGAGCGGCACGGGGCGCGAGGCCCGCACGACCCGTGGAGACCCGCCGCCCTCGGCGGACGGGCGCGCGGTCGTCATCGGGTCGGGCCCCTCAGCCGACGTGGCGGGGCGCCACGCGCAACGGCGGGCCGGCCGGGCGCGCCGTGCCCTTGAACGCCGCCCACACGTACGTGGGGACGACGGGAAGTGCTGCGGCCAGAGCCTTCTCGGGCACCTTGGCCGACCAGGCGGGGACGTTGTCGTCGGCCGAGAACGCGCCGGGGTCGGCGAGCACGGGCAGCGTGTAGTCCCACACGTCGTAGGCGGCGAACAGCCGACGCAGCCCCGCGGGCGTGTAGTAGTGCTCGTAGTAGTGCTCCCCCTTGCCGGCCAGGCGCAGGTACCGGTCGGCGACGCGCTGGGGCAGCCACGACAGGAACGGCAGCCGGTGGTGCGGCTCGATGACCTGCCACCGGTGGCCGATGCCGAGGTAGAGCACGCCCCCGGGGCGCAGCACCCGGTGGATGTCGGCGACGACGGCCTCGGGGTCGACGACGTGCTCGTAGATGTGGTTGAGGACGGCGACGTCGACCGAGTCGTCGTCGAAGGGCAGGTCCTCGCCGCGGGCCAGGCGGAAGTCGACCCGGTCACCGAAGCGGGCGCGGGCCTTGGCCAGGCCGGGCTCGTCGATGTCGACGCCGCTCGTGGAGGCGCCGGCCAGGGCCAGCTCGTCGGCGATGAAGCCGGCCGAGCACCCGACGTCGACGGCCGTGAGCCCCTCGAGCGACTCGACGCCCAGCGCGTGCCGGACGACGGCGACGATCTTGGCCGCCTTCTTCCGGCGGGCCTGCTCGTCGAGCATCTTGGCCATCGTCTCGGAGTAGGCGAGCTGCTCCTCGCGGCCCGGGTTCTCGCTCGCGTCGCTCACGTCGTCGATCCTAGGAGGTGGTGGCGCCGCCCCCACGCCCAGCCGGACCCCGCGACGACGAGGTCGGCGAGCACGGCGAGGAAGCGGGCGACGACGACGACCGCGGTCGCGGCCGACAGCGGCATCAGGGTGAGCAGGAGGAGGGCGAGCAGGCCGTCGCGCACCCCGACCCCCGCGGGGACGAGGACGCTGAACATCCCCGCCGCGGAGGCGAGCGCGAAGCCGCCGATCGTCGTGACGAGGAGCGGCCCGAGGGGCAGGTCGGGCACCAGGGCCAGCGAGAGCACGAGGACGCCACCCCCGGCGCACAGCCACGCGAGGACGAACCACGCCGACGTCAGCGCCACCGCGCGGCCGGACAGGTCGTGCTCGAGCGGCTCGCGCCGCAGCAGGGCGAGCCCCCGCGCGATGACGGCGTTGAGCAGCCGCGGCCAGAGCAGGACGGCGCCGAGCACGACGGCGAGGCCGACCCACCACCACGAGAACGCCTCGCCCGAGCGGTCGAGCAGGCGCGGCACCGCCGGGATGCCCATGAGGGAGCCGGTGAGGACGCCGAGCCCGATCGACAGCAGCCCGACGACCGCCATCCGCCGCCGCGGCACCTTGAGGCGGGCCCCCATCTCGGCCTGCGCGAGGACGGTCCAGACCGAGCCGGGCACGTACTTGCCGAGCTGCCCGACGAGGAAGACGCTCGCGGCCGGCGCCGCCGGGAGGCGGGTGCCGAGGTCGGCGAGGAGGACGCGCCACCCCATGAGCGTCGCGAGCGGCGCGGCCGAGGTCAGCAGGAACGCGCCCACGACCGCGGCCGGGCTCATCCGCCCGAGCTCGGTGGAGACAGCAGACCAGTTGCGCCACAACGCGATCGCGACACCGACGAGGATGAGGACGAGCAGCCCGACCCGCACGGCGTTGAGCACGCGCCCGCTGGGCACGGTCACCGCCGCCGGAAGGTCAGCCGCAGGACGGCGTAGGCCGGGGCGTCGCCGCCGACGGCGTCGAGGCGGGCGTGGCGCATCCGGTCCAGGACGTCGCCGTCGACGTCGCCGACGAGGGTGAGCCCGAGGTCGTCGGCCCGCGCGAGGATGCCCCGCACCCCGGCCGGGCGCACCGCGAACTCCGGGTCGTCGTCGCCGATGGGCACCGTGATGACGAGCAGCCCGCCCGAGCGCAGCGCCCACGACGCCTGCCCCACGGCGTGGTCGACGTCGGACGCGGTGCAGCCACCGGGGTGCAGGCGGGTGATGACGTCGAGGCTCGCGGTGTCGACGTCGAGGACCTCCACGGCCGCGCGACGCCCGGTGAGCTCGAGCTCGACCGGCGCGAAGCCGACCGCCCGCGCCCAGCGGCCCAGCGGGCTCGAGGTTCCCGACTCGTCGACGATGACCGACGAACGGTGGCCGTCGTCGCGGATCCGGATGATGGCCGCCAGCGCGCCGAGCGCCGACCAGGCGGCGACCGGCTCCCCCGGCCGCGGCAGCCCGAGGGCCCGGGCGACGTCCACGGCGTCGACGGCGTCGGCGTCGAGCGCGAGCAGGTCGGTGGCGCGGACCCGCTCGGGGAAGTCGGTGGGTCCGAGCTCGACGACCGGGCCGCGGCGTGCCCGGATGCCGGCGACGACGGCCTTGGCCCGGCCGACCGGCGACAGCGGCAGCGAGGGCGGCTCGTGGTCGTCCACGGCAGGCGGTGCGGCGAGCGCCTCGATGCCTCCGACGTAGTGGGCCCAGGGGCCGGCGAGGTCGGGTGCCCGCACCTGCTCGCGCAGCCGGTCGCTCGTCCCGGGCTCGACGAGGCGGCGCAGCGCGGCCACGAGGGCGGACCGGTCGGACGGCGGGACGAGCAGGCCGTCGACCCCGTCGCGGACCTGCTCGGTGAAGGTCCCCACCGCGGAGGCGAGCACGGGCAGGCCGTGGTGGCGCGCCATCAGGGCGTTCTGCGAGGCCGTCGCGGTGCGGTAGGTGAGGGTGACGACGTCGTGCCGCGACATCAGGCCGGCGATGCGGTCGGCGGGGACGTAGCCGCCGTGGACCTCGACGCGTCCCTCGAGGCGCGGGTCCGCGGCCAGCTCGCGGACCCGGCGGCCGGCCTCGCCCCACAGCTCGCCCGCCACGGTGAGCCGGACGCCGGGGACGTCGCGCATCGCGTCGACGAGGAGGTCGACCCCCTTGTAGTCACGCACGATGCCGAGGGCGAGCAGCCGCACGTCGGTGTCGTCGGCGTCGCGGTCCGGCCGCGGCTCGGGCTCGCCACCGGGCAGGTGCGGCGGGAGGTCGAGCTCCTTGACCCGGGTGGCCCCGAGCTCGGCGGCGGCGGCGGCCTGCTCGTCGGAGTGGACGACGACGGCGTCGACCCGCCCGAGGAAGGCGCGCATCAGCTGCCGGTCGCCGGGGTGGCCCTCGTGCGGCAGGACGTTGTGGGCGATGACGACGGTGCGCGGGCCGCGGGCCGTGGTGCCGGGCCGACCCACTCCCGCGGCGCGCAGCAGCGCGAGGTGCGCGGGCACCACCGCCGGGATGACGTGGACGACGACGATGACGTCGACGTCGCGCAGCCGCCGCCCGGTGCGGACCCAGGTGTCCGGGCGGGCCCACGACAGCACGCGCAGGGTCCGCGGGAAGGGCTCGACGTCAGGGGCGCCGCCGGGGACGGCCTGCTCACCGGGGTAGAGCGCCGACGGGTAGAGGTGGCTCCACGACACGAGCGTGACGTCGTGGCCGGCGTCGTCGAGCTCGTGCGCGAGCGCGGTCGTGTGGGCCGCGACCCCGCCCTTGAACGGGTGGGTGGGACCGACGATCGCGATCGACAGCTGGGCGCCGGAGGCCACCGCCTCAGACACCGTCGCGGGACCGGACGACGAGGTCGGAGAGCAGGGCGAGCGAGGCGATCATGATGCCGCTGACGACGAGGAGCACCGTGCTCGCGGGGAAGTAGAACGGGTGGCGGACCATGTCGACGACCGCCTTGACGAACCCGATGACGATCATCCACAGCGCCGGGGGCATGAGCACCTTGAGCGGGTCGAAGTACATGACCATGCGCAGCACCTGGAGGATGTACCGGTACGCGTCGTTGACGAAGTGGAACTTGCTGACGCCGGCGCGCTTGGCGTACGAGGTGTCGATGTACTTGATGTCGTGCTGGTTGGACAGGAACGCGATGGTGATCGTCGTGACGCACGAGAACCCGGCCGGGAGCAGGCGCAGGTAGGGCAGCGAGACCTCGCGGCGGAACGCGCGCAGCCCCGAGTTCAGGTCGGGGATGCGCGACTTGGTCAGCCACTCGGCGATCTTGCGGATCAGCCACTTCGCGGGCACGCGGGCCCACTTGTGGGTGCCCTCCTCGGTGGTGCGGGCGCCGACGACCTGGTCGTAGGACCCGTCGTCGCGCAGGACCCGCACGAGGTCGGGGATCTTCTCGTTCTCGTAGGTCATGTCGGCGTCGGTCCACACCACGATCTCGCCGCGGGCCTGCTGGGTGCCGATGCGCCGCGCCGTGCCCGAGCCGCCGTTGCGCCGGAACGGCAGGATCCGCAGGTTGGGGTGGGTCTGCTGGGCGTGCCGCAGGACGTCGAGGGTGTCGTCGGTGCTCGCGTCGTCGATGCACAGCAGCTCGTAGCTGAGCTCGCTGGCCTGCATCGTCGCGGTGATCCGGTCGATCTCCTGCAGGACGTGCGCGCCCTCGTTGAAGCAGGGCAGCACGATGGTCACGTACGGCGCGGCGTCGGGGGCGAGCGGGCCGTCCTCGATGGGGTAGCTGGGGTGGCCGGTTCGGGTGGGCGCCGGGGTGCGCTCGAGCGCCTCGTCGCCGGCGCCGTCGTCGGCCGCGAGGCGCGGGAGGACGTTCGTGGCGGCCGGGTCGTCGCTGCGCCCGGCCATCTCACCCGGGCGGACCGACATCTTCTCGGTGGGCGCGGCGTGGAGGGCGTCGTGGTCGTCGCCGGGGCCCTGCGGCGCGGCGGGAGGCTGATCGTTCATCGCCCGCGAGCCTACCGGCGTGCGGGCCCCTCCCCCGCCGCTCAGTCCGCGCCGTCGATGAGGCGGGCCACCGCCCGCTCGACGGCGGCCTGGCGCCTGTCGTCGTCGCGGTACCGCTTCGCCAGCGTCGCGGCGATCGTGACGCCCTCGTCGTACTGGTCGATGACCCGCGGGTCGACGTAGGACTTGCGCGCGATGGTGGGCGTGTTGCCGAGGTAGGCCGCGACCTCCTCGACGGCGGCCTTGACGGCCCGGCGGCGCGAGGCGACGGTGTCGCCCTTCTCGGGGCTCTGCGCGAGGGCGACCGCCGCCAGGACCGTCGCGTGCCAGGTGCGGAAGTCCTTGGCGGTGAGGTCCTCGGCGACGAGCTGGGCGATGTAGGCGTTGACGGCGCTGGCGTCGAGGTCGGCCCAGCGCGCCTCGCCCTTGTAGGCGAGCAGCCGCGCTGACCCGCCGCGCCGCCGGCGCATGAGGTTGAGCGAGTCCATGACGTGGGGGTCGCTGATGGTGATGGAGTGCTCGATCCCCGACTTCCCCACGAACGAGAACACGAGGTCCTTGCCCTGGCGGCGGACGTGGCGGCGCTCCAGGGTCGTCAGGCCGAACGACCCGTTGGCGTCGGTGTAGGCGTCGCTGCCGATGCGGAAGTACCCGAGGTCGAGCAGGCGGGTCGCGGTGGCCGCGGCCCGGGACAACGGCATCCCCTCGGCGCGCAGGTCGTCGACGAGGCGCTCGCGGGCCTTGGCGAGCCGCGTGCCCGCCATCTTGACCCGGTCGAACTTCAGCTCGTCGCGCTTGGTCCGCCAGTCGGGGTGGTAGAGGTACTGCCGCCGCCCGGCGTCGTCGGTGCCGACGGCCTGGATGTGCCCGTTCTCGTGGGGGCAGATCCACACGTCCCGCCACGCGGGCGGGATGGCCAGGGCCTTGATCCGCTCGACCTCCACCGCGGGCAGCGCGTCACCACCGGCGTCCCGGTAGGAGAAGCCCTTCCCCGCCCGGCGCCGCGTCCAGCCCACCGACCGCGGGGACACCCGCCGCAACCTCGCCATGACCGCACTCTAGGGCCCACGAGGCGCCCGTGACCTGCGAGGACGCGACCTTCGACCGCCGACCCACCCGTCCGCCGCACCTCACCCGACGACGGCGAGGAGCCAGGCGGCCAGGCAGGCGAGGACCGCGAACCCGGGCAGGAGGAGCGTGGCGAACAGCCGGCCCTCGGTCCCCACCTGCGCGTCCTCGCCCGGGCCACGGACGAGGTCCGGCGGGGTCCGCCACATCGCGGCCACGGCGACCGCCATCGCGAGCAGCCCGGCGAGCCCGACGGCGAGGGCGGGCAGCCCCCCGAGCCGCTGCGGGAGCAGCACCAGGGGTGCCGCGAGCACTGCGACGAGGAGCGGGGCGATGACGACCGCCACCCACCGGCGCTCCACGAGGAGCCGGAGCGCCGCATTCCCGGCGAGCAGGAGGCCGAGCAGGGCCAGGGCGAGCACGATCCCGACGACGAGCCCGCCGACGCTCACCTCCACGTCGCGGCCACGCACCCATCCCGCGGTCGCGAGCGGGAGCAGGACGATCGCCAGCAGGCCCAGGCCCGAGCCCACCGCGGTGGCGCGGTCGACGGCCCGCCCCGCGGGGTCGCTGGGCACGAGGTCCCGCGCGTACCGGCGCGGGTCACCGAACGCCACCAGCACGCCCTCACCGGTCTCGCGCAGGTGCTCCTCCACGGTCGCGAGGTGGTCGCCGATGGCGGGCCCGGGCACCTCGAGCAGCCGCAGCTCGATGACGAACGCGTCGACCCACCGCGGGTCGGCGCTCGGTGCGAGGCGATGGGGTCCGTTCCCGGAGGTCGTGGCGTGCTCGGTCATCTCGGGTCTCCTGTGGTGTCGGTTGCGAGGTGGGTGGTGACGGCGCCGAAGTCCTGCCACTGCTGCGCCAGGGCGTCGAGGTGGTCGCGGCCGGCCCGGGTGAGGCTGAAGACCTTGCGACCCGGCCCCGCCCGGCCCGGCTCCCACTCGCCCGCGACCCACCCGGCGTCCTGGAGCCGACCGAGGAGCGGGTACAGCGTGCCGCCCTTGACCTCGCCGAGCCCCGCGGTCGCCAGTCGCTGGGCGATGGCGTAGCCGTGGCCGGCCTCATCGCGCAGCGCGCCGAGGACGCACAGCTCGAGGACGCCGCGCAGCCACTCGCTCGGCCACCCCTCCGTCGTCTCCATGACTAGATCGTCACGCTAAGTAGTCAGTCTGTCAACCTAGTCAGCCCCGGCCCGGTGTCGACGGTGACCGGGCCCTGTGGAACGGTGGTCCCCATGCCCGGCCTGTCGACAGACGCGGTCCTCGATCTCCTGCGTGACGTCGCCGCCGAGGTCATCACCCCTCGCTTCCGGTCGCTGGCCGCCGGCGAGGTCATGGAGAAGAACCCCGGTGACCTCGTCACCGTGGCCGACCGCGAGGCCGAGGTCATCATCACCGCGCGGCTGCTCGGGGCCTACCCCGACGCCGTCGTCCTCGGCGAGGAGGCCCACGCCGGCGACGCGTCGCTCATGGACCGCTACCTCGCCGCCGACCACGCGTTCACCGTCGACCCGGTCGACGGCACGAAGAACTTCGTCAACGGCTCCCCCGACCACGCCGTCATGGTCGCCGAGACCCGCTCCGGCGAGGTCGTCCGGTCGTGGATCTGGCAGCCCGAGCACCGCGTCGCCTGGGTCGCCGAGCTCGGTGCCGGCACGTGGCGCGACGGCGAGCAGGTCCGCGCCACGGCGGTCCCCGACGAGCGCGCCCCCGAGGGCGTCACCTCGATGTGGGCGCTGCGCGACTCCAGCCTGGGCGACCTCCCGCGGATGCGGCTGTCGTGGGTGTGCTGCGGCGTCGACTACCCCCGGCTCATCGAGGGCGCGGCCGACTACCTGCTCTACAGCCGCTCGAACCCGTGGGACCACGCGCCCGGGTCGCTGCTCGTCACCGAGGCCGGCGGCGCCATCGGGCACCCCGACGGCACGGCCTACACCCCGCGCTCCC
Organism: uncultured Actinomycetota bacterium; assembly: GCA_963795035.1. Lineage (GTDB taxonomy): Bacteria > Actinomycetota > Actinomycetes > Actinomycetales > Dermatophilaceae > Oryzobacter. Next base: position 466,280 of record CAWCFZ010000001.1, read on the forward strand.
TGGCTCCGGGCCTCGTCGTCGCCGTCGACCGGCACACCTACGCCGCGGTCCAGCGCCGCGCCCACGAGGCCTTCCCGCGCCGCTGAGTCAGGTAGGGGCCGGGACCGGCGCGAGCCAGACCCGGACCCCACCGAGGTCGGTCCTTGTCGGACGGCGGTCCAGGGCGTGCTCCTCCTCGGGGAAGCGCAGGTCGACCACCTGGCGGGCCTGCAGGCCCAGCCCCTCCACGGCGTCGGCGGAGTCGGCCGCGAGCACCACGAGCCGGTGGCCGGAGGCGGCGGCTCCCCGCGACAGCTCGGCGACGACCGCCGCGAGCCGGGCGGGGTCCTGGCGCACCGGCGTCGTCGCGACGAAGAACGGCCGCCCGCACATCCCCCGGACGGCCTGGGGCCACTCCGACGTGGAGCGGCTGTCGATGCCGAGCACGACGTCGTCCGCACCCAGCTCGGCGCACACGTCCTCGACGGCACCGAGCGACCCGCGCTCGACACCCACGCCCCGGAAGGGCCACGTCGCGAGGAGAGCGGGACCGCCCGTCCCCACGACGAGCAGCGCGGCGAGCACCGCTGTCCCCCACCGGTGGCCGGACGCCTCGAGGCGTCGCGCGGCCCACGCCGCAGCCGCGACCACGAGGGCGACGAGGAACGGCAGCGCGATGAGGAGGCGCCGGTCGGCCCACGGGTGGTCGGGCGTGATGCCGGGGCGCAGGAGGGTGAGGACGGTCGAGCCGGCCGCGACGACGAGCACCGGAGCCCAGGGCACGAGGTCACCGGACGACAGGCGAGCCACGACGTGCCGCAGCGCCAGGGCCAGGGCGACGAGCGCGACGGCGACCGCCGCCCACCCGACGTACCAGGCGAGCCAGTCGACCGTGTGCTCGGCGTAGGTCCGCCCGCCGTCGACCGGCAGCCCCTGCCGCGCCTGCATCCCGGCCACGTAGCGCGCGCCGGGGTCGTCCGGGTCCTGGCGCACCGTCATCCACAGCGGCCGGCTCGCGAGCGCGAGCCCCACGACGACGACGCCGAGCGCCACGCCGTCGGGAAGCCACCGCACGACGGTCCCGGCCCGTCGAGATCCGGCAACACGCAGAAGGAGACGGTCGATCCCGTGCGTGTTGCCGCCTCTCGAGTCGTCGACGTCGGGGGCGGGCGATGCAGCCACGGCGCGGCGGCCCCGCCGCCACAGGGCGAGCCCGCCCCACGACACCGCGGCGGCCGCCACGGCCATCGCGAGCAGGGGCAGCAGGCTGGCGGCGATGTCACCGAGGTAGCGGTACGACAGCGTCCAGGCGGCGGCCCCGGCGAGGAGGGTCGAGCCCGCGAGGCCCGCCAGCACCGGGCGGACCCAGCGACCGGCGAGGGCGGCCCCGACGGCGAGCATCGGCAGGAGGAGCAGGGCCTCGCGCAGGGCGTCGACCCGGGCGAAGAGGGTCCCGCCGAGGAGGACACCGGCGAGCAGGGCCGGTCGGGAGCCGGACGACCGCCCGGCGACGAGGGTGAGCGCGAGGAAGGCGCCGAGCAGGGTGAGGAGCGCCAGCTGCTCGGAGTACGTCCCGCGCGCCACGTTGAGGACGGGGAACAGCACCGCGGTGAGGCCGGCCGCCGCCGTCCCCCACCACGGCCCGACCACCGCGGCGACGAGCAGCCCGAGGAGCAGCAGGGCCAGCCCCATCACGACGGCCGGAAGGACCTGGGCCACCGCCACGCCACCGGCCCAGACGCCGTACCCGTAGACGACGGCGGGCGCGAGGAGGAACTGCGGCTGCACCGCGGGGTCCTGCGGGCCGCCCACCTGGTAGAACGCCGAGCTCGCCACCGTGACGTCGCCACGCTCCAGCGGCGCGGGCCCGCCGATGACCGACACGTCGACGGGCACGACCCGCTGGTGGGTGCTCGCGAGGCTCACCGCCGCCTGGAGGTTGCTCGCCGCGTCACGCCGCACCAGGACGTGCTCGGAGTGGGTGGCGCCGGCGTACGCGGCGAACCCCAGGCACACGGCCACGAGCACGACGGCCGGACCGGTGCCCAGCGCGACCTCGGGGACCGACCGCACGCCCCGTGCGGCCACGAGTGCCAGCGCGACACCCAGCGGCCAGGCCACCCACGGGGTCCACCAGCCGAGTGCCGCCAGCGGCCAGGCCGCGGCGCACACCGCGACGAGCCACAGCCCCGAGCCGAGTCCGACGCGGGTCAGCACGGCCGGGGAGGTCACGACGAGAGGCTGGCGATGTGCTCGATGAGGCCGGTGGTCGACACCGACGGCGTCCGCGGGAGGTAGACGACCTCGCACACGTCGCTGACCCAGTCGAACTTGCCGGCCCAGTCGTCACCCATGACGAGGACGTCGGCGCCGTGCTCGACGATGTACTCGCGCTTGCGCTCCAGCGACTCCTCGACGAAGACGTCGTCGACGACCCGCAGGGAGGCGACGATCTCCATCCGCTCGTCCTGCGAGTAGACGGGGGCGCGGCCCTTCTTCGAGATGTTGAGCGCGTCGGCGGAGACCCCGACGACGAGCCGGTCGCCGAGCGCGGCCGCCCGCTGGAGCACCCGGATGTGCCCGACGTGGAAGACGTCGAACGTCCCGAAGGTGATGACGGTGCGCTCACTCATGCGGGCGAGCCTAGTGGCCGCACCCCCCGTTGGTAGCGTCCGGTCGGTGAGCACCCCCACCGGACCCGCAGCCCTCCTGCGCCGTCTCGTCGACGCCGACCCCGGCCGCCCCCGCATCACCGTCTACGACGACACCGACTCGCCCACCCGCGGCGAGCGCGTCGAGCTGTCGGCGCGCGTGCTGGCCAACTGGGTCGCCAAGGCCGCCAACCTCCTCCAGGACGAGATGGATGCCGGGCGCAGCACCGTCGTGCGCCTCGACCTCCCGCCGCACTGGCGGACCCTGTACTGGGCGCTGGCCGCGTGGTCGGTCGGCGCCTGCGTCGAGGTGCCGACGACGCGGGCCACCGGCACCGACGACGCCGAGGACACCGGCACGTCCGCCGCCGTCGTCGTCGTCAGCGACGACCCCTTCGTCGCCGAGGCCGCCGAGGAGGGCGTCCTGGTCACCCTCGCCGCGCTCGCCCGCTCGGCGCCGGGGTCCGTCCCGCCCGGCGTCCTCGACGAGGCCAAGGAGGTCGCGACCCACGGCGACGTCTTCACGGCCTGGGAGGACGCGGAGGACGACGACCCCGCCCTGCGCGTGGGCGCCACCACGCTCTCGCACGGTGCCCTCGTCCCGGCGGCCGAGCCGGGTCGGGTGCACACCGCGACCACGGACACCGCCGCCTTCCTGCGCACGACGCTGGCGGCGTGGGCCGCCGACGGGTCGGTCGTCCTGACGCGCGGCGAGCCCGACGCCGACACCCTGGGTCGCCGCCTGGCCTCGGAGGGGGTCACCCGCGAGGCCTGAGGCCGCGTCGCCCTCCGGCCGGCCCCGGGCACGGCTACGGGCCCGGCCCCCGAGGGAGCCGGGCCCGTCCCGGGCACACCGCGTCCTCCGTCAGCGCGGCATGCGGGCTTCGACGGCCTTCCAGGTCACCGTGCCGACGACCCCGGTCTGGGTCAGCTTGGCGGTCTTCTGGAGGGCCTTGACGGCAGCCTCGGTCTTGGGACCGAAGGAGCCGTCGGCGGTGATGCGCAGGGCCTTCTGGAGCGCGACGACGGCCGTGCCCTTCGAGCCCCGCTTGAGGACGGTGCCCCAGTGCGGCAGGAGCGGGTGGACCTTGCGCTCCAGCGCCTTCCACGTCTTGAGGTCGACGACGCCGGTGGCGGGAAGCTTGCTGCGGGTCTGCAGCGCCTTGACGGCCGTGACGGTCTTCGCGGTGACCTTGCCGTCGATGACGAGCCCGCCCAGGCCCTGCTGGAGGACGCGGACCGCGGCACCGGTGGAGCCCGAGCGCAAGGTGGTCGACAGGTACGGGGTGAACTCGGTGCGCAGGGCGGCGCTCGTCGTGCCGGTGGACGGGGTCGGGGTGGCCGCCTTGACCGGCGCCATGAGCGCCTTCCAGACCCTGGCGTCGACGACGCCGTTGACGGTGAGGCCCTTGGCCTTCTGGTACTCCTTGACGCGTGCCTCGGTGGCCCGGCCGAAGGAGCCGTCCACGGTGAGCTTCCCGATCGCCTTCTGCAGGGCCTTGACCGCCTCGCCGCGCGACCACAGCTTGAGCGTGACGCCCTGGTACCTGGCCAGCGGGTGGGTCGTGGTGCTCCCCTGGGCCGGCGCGGGCGCGGGCGCCGGGGCGGGGGGCGGCGTGGGGGCCGGCGCCGGCGCCGGGGCCCGCGTGGCCGAGACGCCCATGAGGGCGTTCCACACGAGCTTGTCGGTGACGCCGGTGACGCTCAGGCCCTTGGACTTCTGGTACTCCTTGACCCGCGCCTCGGTGGCGGGGCCGTAGGAGCCGTCGACGGTCAGCTTGAGGATCGCCTTCTGCAGGGCCTTGACGGCCTCGCCGCTCGACCCGCGCTTGAGGACGACGCCGACGTACTTCGTCAGGGCCGCGACGTTGACGCGGTTCGGGACCAGGCCGAGGGCGACGAGCTTGGACCAGGTGGCCTCGTCGAGCTTCTTCGTGGCCGCGATGCCGTTCTTGGACTGCCACGTCGCGAGGGCCGCCGCCGTGAGGGGCCCGAACTTGCCGTCGGCCGCCGCGCCGATCGCCTTCTGGGCGAGGGTGACGTCCGCACCGGTGGCGCCCTGGGCGAGGACCGGGTAGCCGGTCGACGTCAGCGCCGGGGCCGGGGCCGGGGCGGGAGCGGGGGCGGGGGGCGGGGTCACCGGGGCGACCGGACCGAGCGAGGGCGTGGTCACGGCGACGCCGCTCCACCACGAGCTGCGCTTGTAGGCGCCGTCCCAGTTGAACGAGAAGTGGATGTGGTCGGTGTGCGGGGAGACGCCGTAGTAGGGGGCCCAGCCGCGCTCGGGGGCGTAGGCACGCCACTGCTGGCGGTTCCAGATGATGTAGTTGATGCCGAGGCGCTTGGCCATGGCGCCGGCGCGGCCCTGGCTGTCCGGGGCGGCGAGCCACCGGGTCAGGGCGTTGGCGAGCTCGAGCTGCTCGGCGTTGTTCGCGTTGATCATCCAGTCCAGCGCGCGACCCTCACCGTGCTCGGCGGCGCAGGTGCGCAGGATGCCGTAGCTGCGGGTCCCGTAGGTCGCGTTGAGCAGCTTGGCGAAGGCGACGGCGCCGGGCTGGTTCTCCGTCAGGCACTGGGTGCCCTTCTGGTACGGCGCGGCCACGTCCAGGGCGCTCGGCAGCGGCTTGACCGGCGTCGGGGTCGGGAAGACGGCGCCCTGGGCGGGCGCGGCGACGAGCGGGAAGGCGATGACCGTGGCGGACAGCGCCCCCAGGGTGCGTGCGGGGATCCGCCGCTCTTTGCGCGGGGCAGGGTGGGTCAGGGACACGACGGAGTGCTCCTCGGTGCAGGGGGCGCCCCGGCAGGGGTTCGAGGCGCACCCGGTGACCACGCGTCACGGACGTCACATCCGTCACACGCAACCACCGAGCCAGACAGTTCTCCCACGACCGCCAGGGCCCTGCCACCGCATCCCGGGAATTACACGCATGTATTTCTCAGTGGTCCCACAAGCCCCACACTTCCTTCGGCGTACCGGCCAGTAGACCGCAGATCTTGCGGAACGGTGCGGGGGCCGTTCGGCCACTCTCGGCTGGCCGAACCGGTGACCCGCCGCCACCGACGCCTCCCAGACCTGTGCTCCGGCCCCATGGCGAGCACCCCCCGGGGCGTCGGTAGGGTGCCAGCATGGACAAGGTCGTCTCCACCCCAGCCGAGGCCGTCGCCGGGATCGCCGACGGGGCCACGCTCTCCGTCGGGGGGTTCGGGCTCTGCGGCATCCCGTCGGTCCTCATCGGCGAGCTGCACCGCAGCGGCGTCAAGGACCTCGAGGTCGTCTCCAACAACTGCGGCGTCGACGACTGGGGGCTGGGCATCCTGCTGCGCGCGCGCCAGATCCGCCGGATGGTCAGCTCCTACGTCGGTGAGAACAAGGAGTTCGCCCGCCAGTACCTCGAGGGCGAGCTCGAGGTCGAGCTGACGCCGCAGGGCACCCTCGCCGAGCGGCTGCGCGCCGGCGGCGCCGGGATCCCCGCGTTCTTCACCCCCACGGGCGTGGGCAGCCAGGTCGCCGACGGTGGCCTGCCGTGGAGGTACGACAGCGAGGGCAACGTCGCCCTGGCCTCCCCCGCCAAGGAGGTCCGCGTCTTCGAGCGCGACGGCGAGGAGCGCGAGTACGTCCTCGAGCACGCGATCGTCGCCGACTTCGGCCTGGTCCGCGCCTGGAAGGGCGACCGCCACGGGAACCTGGTGTTCAACAAGTCCAGCCGCAACTTCAACCCGCTCGCCGCGATGGCGGGGCGGGTCACCATCGCCGAGGTCGAGGAGCTCGTCGAGCCGGGCGAGCTCGCCCCCGACGAGGTCCACCTGCCCGGCATCTACGTGCAGCGGGTGCTGCCCCTCACCGCGGAGCAGGCCGCCGACAAGCGCATCGAGCGCCGCACCGTGACGCCCGCCGCCGACGCCGCCACCAAGGAGTCCTGAGCCATGCCCCTGACCCGTGAGCAGATGGCCGCCCGCGCCGCGTCCGAGCTCGAGGACGGCGCCTACGTCAACCTCGGCATCGGCCTGCCGACCCTCGTGCCGAACTACGTCCCCGACGACGTCGAGATCGTCCTGCAGTCCGAGAACGGCATCCTCGGCGTCGGCGCCTACCCCGCCGAGGACGCGGTCGACCCCGACCTCATCAACGCCGGCAAGGAGACCGTCACCGTCCGCCGCGGTGCCTCCTACTTCGACTCCGCGACCTCCTTCGGGATGATCCGCGGTGGCAAGGTCGACGCGGCCATCCTCGGGGCGATGCAGGTCTCGGCCGGCGGCGACATCGCGAACTGGATGATCCCCGGGAAGATGGTCAAGGGCATGGGGGGCGCGATGGACCTCGTCCACGGCGCGAAGAAGGTCGTCGTCCTCATGGAGCACGTCGCCAAGGACGGCTCGCACAAGATCGTCGAGCAGTGCTCGCTCCCGCTCACCGGCAAGGCCGTCGTGCAGCGCATCATCACCGACCTCGCCGTCATCGACGTCACGCCCGACGGCCTGGTCCTGCGTGAGCTCGCGCCCGACGTCACCGAGGAGCAGGTGCGCGAGGCCACCGGGGCCCCCTTCACCGTCGACCTCACCTGACCCGCCCCGCTCCACCCCAATCCACCCTCAGCACCGTTTGACGTCCCGCGCTACGGCGCAGTAGGTGCTGCGATCACAGCACGTACTGCGCCGTAGGACGCGACATAGGCGGGGGGGCGGGGTCGCGGGGGTTGTCGGGGTTCCGGGGTTACGGGGCCCAGCGGGTCCAGGTGGCCCACGTCGGCGTCCCCGACACGGAGCGGGCCGCGCCGACCGAGCCCATGTCGGTCCCGGGGAGGACGACGAGGGCGCCGTCGGAGGTCCGCCGGGCCACGAGGTCGTCGCGCCCGTCGCCGGTGACGTCGCCCGGGCCGGTGATGGCGCCGTACGAGCCCCAGCTGCCCTCGACGGTCGTCGGGACGCCGAGGGTGCCGGTGCCGACGACGGGGAAGAGCAGCATCGCGTTGTCGCTCGCGCGCACCCCGACGACGTCGGGACGTCCGTCGCCGGTGAGGTCGCCGGGCGAGAACACGAGCCGGTACGCCTGCCAGCCGCTGGCGAGGAACCTGGTCGCGATGACGCCGCCCTTGCCGTTGCCGCGATAGATCTTCAGCTGGCCGTTGGTCTGGCGGGCGACGAAGTCGCTGTAGCCGTCGCCGTCGAAGTCGCCGGACCCGGTGATGGTGTCGACCGCGTCCCACCCGCTGCTGATCGCGACGCGCGCGAGCAGGCCGCCCCTGCCGTCACCGGGGTGGTAGTACAGCGTGCCGGCGTCGCGCTCGACGACGTCGTGGCGGTTGTCGTTGTCCCAGGCGCCCACGGCCGCGACGAGGCCGAGCCCGCCCCATCCGCCGGTCGCCATCGTCGTCGCCGCGAACGCGCCCTGCCCGTCGCCGGAGAGCAGGCGCAGCTGGCCGCCGGGGTCGACGGCGAGGAGGTCGCCGTGCCCGTTGCCGTCGAGGTCCTCGGGTCGCGACGCGGCCGAGACGGCCGGCGCCGAGGTCACGGTCCACCACGTGCTCTTCAGGCCCATGGCCGTGCGGAAGGCGTCGCCGCTCACCGTCGTCGAGCCCTTCGAGCCGACGACCGTCACCGACGTCGTCCGGCCGTCCCAGGCGTTGATGCCGTCGCGCGACTCGATGCGCAGGGCCTGGAAGGTCCCGGTCGAGGCGTAGGCGCCCTGGATCCTGCTCAGCGCCAGGGTCGTCGTCCACCGGCTCGAGCTGCCGCTGGGGACGTTGTCGTACGGGTCGGCCTTCGACACCTGGTAGGGCACCGAGGACTTCACGCTCTGCCCGCCGTTGGACGAGGAGAACTCGGTGAGGGCCGGGGACCCGTTGTAGGTGAGGACCAGGCCGTTGGTGGCCGACACGGCCGCGGTGCTGTTGGGGTTCTCGAACCCGACGAGGTTGCCGCCGTTGGCGTCGTACCCCGCGAGGCCCTTGTACACCTGGCACGACGTGGAGTCGCAGGTGTCGAACAGCGAGCCGGAGGGCTGGCGGCCCTTCTGGTACATCGCGTAGGTGCGTGCCGCCACGGCCTGCACCTGCAGGGCGTTGGCCGCCCACGAGGGGGGCATCTCCGACGGCACGACGCTCTGGAGGTAGTAGTTGAGCGACAGGACGCTGACCGTCATCGCGCCGGCGCCGTCGCGGTGCGTGCGCACCACGCGGCGGTAGTCGCGCTGGGTGCCGTTCGGCATCACGACGCGGACCTTGTTCATCGTGGTGTCCTGGAAGGACAGCGGCTTGGTCGTCGCCTTCCAGCTCGAGGTGCTGCGCCACACGCCCCGCTCGAGCCACTGCAGGGTCAGGCCCGCACCGTCGGGCACGACGCGCCAGCGGGTCCGCAGGGTGCCGTCGGCGTTCTTCGCGTACAGCGAGCCCGACCTCGTCCCGTCGGTGACGACGAGCTTGGGCGAGGCGACGACCTGGGTCCCGGCGGTTCCGACGGCGCTGAGCCGCACCCGGATCGTCGGGTTGCCGACCGCGGTGGAGCGGGTGGTGCCGGGGTAGTAGAAGTCGAGGATCTCGTCGCGGGCCAGCCCCTTGAGGGCGGCGCCGTAGGCCCCGTACTGGCTCATGCCCCGGCCGTGGCCGTACCCGCGGCCGCTGAGGGTGAACGAGGTGCCCGCCGGGCGGGTGTAGGTCTCGGTCACCGTCGAGGCCGCGACCTCGGCCGTGCGCTGGGCCACGCCCTGCTGGTAGCTGGTCGCTGCGCCGGCGCGGATCGTCGCGAGCTTGCTGAACATCAGGTCGCCGGGGCAGGTCGTCATGCTCAGCTCACGGTGGCCCATGACGCGCGACTTGGTGACGACGACGCCGTCCTTGTAGCGGGTGCTTCCGGCCGAGGTGAACGAGGTGGAGGTGGTGGGGTCCCAGCCGTTGAGCCAGGCCTTCCACCCGATGAGCTTGCCGATGGCGGTGAGCACGGGCGTCGCGGGCGCGATCGCCCCCGCCGTGCCCGGGTCGTGGTTGCCGAGGGAGCTGACGCCGAAGGTCTGCGAGTTGAACCCGCCCACCTGCGCCCCGACGATGTTGCGGTAGATGCCGCCGTAGCGCCCCTCGAAGAGCCGGCCGAAGCGGTCGACGAAGTAGTTGTAGCCGACGTCGCACCACCCGTTGCCCTTGACGTGGTACGCGTAGATGCCGCGGAGCAGGCCGGGGACCTGGTCGGCGGTGTACGTGTTGGCGTTCACCGTGTGGTGCACCACGGCACCCTTGATGCTCGAGACGGAGTCCGACGTGCACGTCTTGACGTTCTCGTCGGCGCCCCACGCGGCCCGGCTGATGATCTCGGGCTGCTTGGCACCGGCACGGGCGCTCTGCGCCGGGATGCTCGTGAGGTTGTCGTCGGCCGGGCTCTCGCCACCGTCGACGAAGGAGACGTCGAGCCGGTCGAGGCGGGCACCCTGCTTCGCCGAGCGGACGCGCACCTGCACGGTGTCCGACCCCGTGACGCTGACCGGCTCGGTCGCGACCGTGGCGCGAGCCGCCTCCGCCGACCCCGGGTCGGGAGCGGAGTCGCTCACCCCCAGGGCCTGCCAGGCGCCCCACGAGCCGTCCGCCTTCGTGCGCACCTCGACGGTGACGCCCGCCGCGGACGCCCGGTCGGGGAAGGTGAGGCCGACGACGTCGGCGTCGTCGGTGTCGCGGGTCAGCACGCTCTCGGACGCGGAGCCCGAGGTGGTGGGCTCGGGCGAGCGCGCGGTCCGGGTGTGGGACGACGCGACCGGCGCCACCGGGGCACCCGGGGGCATCGCCACCCGGTCGACGCTCGGCGCGACGGGACGCGGCGCGGCACCCACCGAGACGACGGGGACGACGAGGCACCCCCCGGCGAGCAGGGTGGAGGCAGTGAGCAGGCGGAGAGTTCTCATGAGGGCAGCCCAGACGTGGTCGATCGGGCACCCGGGGGCGCGTCCGCCGAAGCGGGTGCAGGGAGCCCCTGGTCGGGTGCGAGAGCGCCGTCAGTGTTTCACAGGGACCACATGCACACCTCTGATACCAGAAACTCCAGCCGAACGGCTGGGTATGCTGCGCAGGTGCCGCCGGACCCGTCCGATTCCGAGGACGCGCCGGTCCAGGCGCGCCCGTCGAGCCTGCGCGACCGCGCCGCGTTCAGCACCTACGCCACCGCCGTCCAGGGCCTGGCCCGGCTCGTCTACTCGCTGCTCATCGGGCACTTCGGGTCGCGCGAGCTGCTGGGCCAGACCAACTCCTCGCTGTCGCTGTCCGTGCTCACCAGCCAGCTCTGGGCGGCTCCCGCCGGCGCCGCGGGGACCCGGTTCGTCGCGCTGCGCGAGGCGCTGGGCGACGAGGAGGGGGCCAAGGTCGTCGCCCGGCACCTCGCGATGCGCACCGCGCTGCTCAGCCTCGTGCTCCCGGCGGTCGTGGCGGTGTCGGGGTCGCTGTGGCTCGACTTCGGACCGGCCCAGACGGCCGGCACGGTCGCCGTGGCGGTCGCCTACTCGCTGTACTCGACGGTGCGCGGGGTCACCTTCGGCCACCTGAGGTTCCGTCAGGTCGCCGTGTGGGACACCGTCGCCGGGGCGACGGCGCTCGTCGCGGTCACCCTGGTGCTGGTGCTCGACCTCACCGCCCTCACCCTGCTCCCCCTGGCCCTGGGCTACGCCGTCTTCGTCGTCGCCTGCCGACCGGCGCGCGTCCGGGGCCGCGTCGAGCCGCGGCTGCGCCGCGAGATCGACCACTTCGTGCTCTTCGGCGCCGTGAGCGGCCTCGCCAGCGGCGGGCTGCTGCAGCTCTCGCAGATCGCGGCGCACTGGTCCGGCGGAGCGGCCGTCGCCGGTGACTTCGCGGCCGCCCTCACCCTGGCCACCCCGACCGCGATGCTGTCGGTCGCGCTCAGCGCGGTCCTCGTCCCGCCCCTCGTCGACGCCGCGGGCCGGGGGGACTGGGCCTCCGTGCGGGGCCAGGGGGACGCCATCGTCCGCCGGCTCGTCGCGATCTTCGTGGGCCTGTTCGGCACCCTCGTCATCGCCAGCCCGCTCATCATCGAGGTCGTGTGGGGCGAGCGGTACCGGGCGGCCGCCACCGTCCTGCCGATCCTGCTCCTCGCCGTCATGCTCACCTCGATCGCGCTCGGGGCGACGACCGCCATGCAGGTGACCCGGAGCTGGGGGCCGCGGGTCGTCGCGGCACTCAACGTCATCGGGCTGCTCGTCAGCCTCGCGCTCTGGCCGTGGCTGTCCGCGAGCTTCGGCATCGTCGGGGTCGCCGTGGGCTACCTGCTCGGGGCGGGCACCGCGTCGGTCGCCGCCCTGGTCGTCGTGTGGCGCGCCGAGCGCCAGGCCTGGGTCGGGGTCGCGACCCGGCTCGTCGCCGGCACCGCGCTCTTCGTCGGCCTCGCGGTGGGGGTCCGGGCCCTCGAGGGCTCCGCCCGCCTCGCCGCCGAGCTGGGCGCCGTCGTGCTCTTCGCCGTCGTCTGGGCCGCGGTCTCGCGCCGCGACGTCGCGGCCCTGTGGGCGACCGTGCGCGGCGGCGCCTCGCCGACGTCCTCCTAGGATGCTCTGATGCCGCCGACACTCACCGTCCTCATGACGGCCTACCACGGGACGTCGGTCGAGGAGCTGGAGCGCTCGGTCGCCTCGATCATCGGGCAGACCCGCCCCCCCGAGGAGCTCCTCCTCGTCGTCGACGGCCCGGTGCCTCCCGCGCTCGACGGCGCCATCGACGCCGCAGCGGCCGCGCACCCCACCCTGCGGGTCGAGCGGCTGCCCGAGAACGTCGGGAGCGGGCTGGCGTCGGCGCGCGGGCTCGAGGTCGCGACGGGCGAGTTCGTGGCCCGCCACGACAGCGACGACGTCTCGCTCCCCCAGCGCCTCGAACGGCAGATGGCCGCGGTGGAGGAGCGCGGCCTCGACCTCGTCGGCGCTCAGATGCTCGAGTTCGAGGGCTCCCCCGACCACGTCGTCGGCGTGCGGACCGCCCCGCGGACCCACGAGCAGATCGTGCGCCGGCTGCGCGTCAACAACCCCATCAACAACCCCACCGTGGTCTTCCGGCGCGCCCTGGCCCAGGAGGTCGGGGGCTACGCCGACCTGCGCTACATGCAGGACTACGACCTGTTCGGCCGCCTCCTCGCCGCGGGAGCACGGGCCGAGAACCTCGCGGAGCCGCTCGTGCTCTTCAACGCCGGCGACGCGATGATCTCCCGCCGCGGCGGCTGGCGGATGGTGCGCGCCGACCTCGACGTGCAGCGTCGGCTGCGCGACACCGGCGCCTTCGGCAACGTCGTCCTGGCCCGCAACATGGTCGCGCGTGCGGCGTTCCGCGTCATCCCGCCGACCCTGCTCAAGCGGGTGTACGGCGTGATGTTCCGGCGCTCGGCGGGGTCCTCGTGAGCACCGGAGCCGCCCTGACCTGGGTCGTCGTCTCCTACGGCGGCGTCGACGACGCGACCCGCCTCGTGGCCTCGTTCGGGCCCGACGCCCCCGTCGACGTCGTGCTGTGCGCCAACAAGCCGGGCGACACCGACGCCGCGCGGACCGCCTTCGCCGACGACCCACGGGTGCGCGTGCTGTCCTTCGAGGACAACCCCGGCTACCTGCCCGCGCTGCACCGGGCCCTGCCCGAGGTCGACACGACGCGACCGGTGGTGCTGTCCAACGCCGACCTCACGGCGGACCCCGGTGCCGTGCCGGCCCTGCTCGCGTCGGTGCAGGACCACCCGGACGCCGGCGCCCTGGCACCCGCCGTCATCGGCAGCCTCGGCGTCGACCAGAACCCCAACCTCCTGGCCCCGCCCTCGGCGCGGTGGCTGCGTGCCCTCGCGGCGCTGCACCGCTTCCCCGCGGTCGCCGACCTGCTGCTCCTGCGCCGGCAGGGCCACAGCTCACGGACCGTGTCGGGGGTCGGCGCCGGTGCGGCGATCTTCGCCGGGCACGGGTCGTGCGTCGTCCTCACCCCGCGGTACTTCGCCGAGGGCGGCCGCACCGACTACCCGTTCGCCCTCTTCGGCGAGGAGCTCTGGTTCGGTCGCGAGTGCGCCCGCCTGGGGCTGAGCGTGCGCTACGTGCCGGACGTCGTCCTGCGGCACGAGGAGCACGCGGCCACCGGCCGCAGGCGTCGCGGGGCCGTGGCCCGCGTCAAGTACGAGGGGCTGCGCTACTGGGCCCGCCAGGCGCGGGACGCGCGGTGGTGAGCGGCACCCCCGTTCACCGTAGGCTGTCCGCGATGAGCACCACCGAAGCGGCGACCGACGACGTCTGGCTCGTGGTCCCCCTCTTCAACGAGGAGGCCGTGATCGGCGACGTCGTGCGCGACGCCCGAGGCACCTTCACGAACGTCGTCGTCGTCGACGACGGGTCGTCCGACAAGGGCGCCGAGGCCGCGGCCGCGGCCGGCGCCGTCGTCGTGCGGCACCCCGTCAACCTCGGTCAGGGGGCGGCGCTGCAGACCGGTTTCGAGTTCGCCCGGTCCGACCCGTCGATGCGGTGGGTCGTCACCTTCGACTCCGACGGGCAGCACCAGGTGTCCGACGTGCTCGAGATGCTCCGCAAGGCCCGTGACGAGGGCCTGAAGGTCGTCTTCGGGTCGCGCTTCCTCGACGACCGCACGCGGCCCAGCTTCCTCAAGAAGCTCGTCCTGCGGCTGGCGGTCGGCTACACGAACCTCACGACCGGCACCCGCCTCACCGACGCCCACAACGGGCTGCGCGTCCTGCACCGCGACGTCGTCGAGGGCCTGGACATCACGCAGAACCGGATGGCGCACGCGAGCGAGCTCGTCGAGCAGATCGGGGCGATGAAGGTGCCCTACGGCGAGAGCCCGGTCCACATCCTCTACACCGACTACAGCCGGTCCAAGGGCCAGTCGCTGTGGAACTCGGTCAACATCCTCGTGGAGCTGATCCTGCGATGAAGCTGGTGTTCGTCCAGGTCCTGCTCATCGCGGTGGTCGTCGTCGTCGCGGCCCGGCTGTTCCGCTCGCGCGGGGCCCGAGCACAGGCCATCCGCCGCCTCGGCGTCATCGCGTTCGTCGCGTTCGCCGTCGTGTCGATCCTCCTGCCCGACGTGTGGACCCGCGTCGCCCAGGGCGTCGGCGTCGGCCGAGGCACCGACCTCGTCCTGTACTCCCTGGTCGTCGCGTTCCTCAGCTTCACCGTGACGACCTACCTGCGCTTCCGCGACCTCGAGACCCGCTACACCAAGCTGGCCCGGCGCATCGCGCTCGAGGAGACGCGTCACCAGCAGGGCGACCCCGGGGCCTGACCCGCCCTCAGCGCACGACGTAGAGCTGCACGGTGCGGGCTGCGTCCTCGTAGACCAGCTCCCACGACGGAGGCAGCGTCGGGTTCTTGGCCAGCCAGGGCTCCAGGGCGCGACGGCAGTGGCCGCACACCTCGTCGTCGGCGCTGAACAGGAGCACGGCATCACCCGTCTGCGGTGTCCCCGGGCCGGTGAGGCTCGTCGGAGTCCCCTTCCACACCTTCGCGCCGCCCCAGATCGGCCGCTGGTAGGCCGGCAGGATCCGCTTGGTCTCCCAGTCGGTCCACACCCGCTCGACCGCGAAGTCCCGGGCGGCGAGGTGGGAGCGCAGCTGCTGCAGCCCGTCGCCCCCGTTGACGGCGAAGGCCGGGACCGTGGGGACGTAGGCGACCGCCGCCTGGACCGGCCACGCGAGGCCGACGGCCGCGACGAGGACCGTCACCGCCGCACCGGCCCGGCGCCCCGACAGCGACGCCCGCCGGACGACCCACGCCGCGAGGACCGCCACGAGCCCGCCGATGACGAGCGCGACGAACGGGAAGTACTGGATCCAGTACCGCGGGACGATGAGGGTGCCGAACGGGCGCTGCGGCAGCAGCACCCCCCCGAGCAGCAGGTTGACCCCGTAGACGGTGATGAGGCCGAACGACGCGAGTCGCAGCCCACGGTTGCGCGACACGATGGCGAGCACCCCGACGACGCCGCTGACGACGAGCCACACCCCGTCGGGGTGCTCGAGCGCCGCCTTGGGGATGGAGAGGAAGTACCCCCACCGGGTGCGGTCGGCGTCGTCGACGCTCACCGGCGGCGGTGGTGGGATGTTGCCCACTCCCGTCGGGTTGGTCCCCATGAGGGTGTGCAGCTTGAGCAGCGGGTCGCCGTAGACCAGGCCACTGATGCCGACGTCCAGGGCGGCCCAGGCGAGCACCGGCGCGGCGACGATCCCGAGGTTGCGCAGCACCCGGCCCCGCTGCCACAGCACGGCGAGCACGATCGGCCACGCGAGCATCCCCGTCTCGCGGACCTCGAAGCTCCACCCGAGGAGGAAGCCCGTGACGAGCAGCCAGGCGATCGCTCCCCGGCCGGTGAACCCGCGGTCGCGGGCCAGCAGCGCGGTGAGCAGGGCGGTGACGACGAGCGCCATCGACATGATGTCCGGGTAGCCGCGGCTGAGGTTGAAGAAGACGATGGTGTTCGTGAAGAGCACGACGACCGCGACCAGGCCGGCCACCGGGCTCCACAGCCGGCGCCCCACGAGGTAGAGCGAGCTCGCGAGGAGGCCGGCCGACAGCAGGGCCCAGAAGTAGTACGACGCCTCGGCGTTCTTGAAGACGAAGGCCGGCGGGATGCTCGCGAGGATGATGCCGTAGCGCGTGAACCCGAGCGGCACCCAGTCGGCGCTCGGGAACTCCAGCGCGGAGCGCACGTAGTGCCACGGGTCGGTCGGGACGATCGGCGAGCGCCAGATGACCGCCACCGCGACGACGACCGCGCCGATGAGGAGCGCGACCAGCGCGTCGCGCCGGGTGAGGGGGCTCCCGGACCACGGGCCACGGGTGCCGTGCTCGTCGCGGTGGCTCGTGTCGTCTCGTGTCACCGGGTCGGTGGCAGCGGTCATCAGGGGGCACTCCGTGGTCGTGGGGGATCGCCCACGAGGATACCGGCGCCGCTCAGCCTGCGGTGCGCAGGTCCTCGTTGTAGCGCGCGAGGACCTCGTCCATCGGCCCGTCCATGGCGAGCTCGCCGCGGCGCAGGTACAGCCCGCGCGTGCCGAAGCGCTTGAGGTCCTTCTCCGAGTGCGAGACGAGGAAGAGGGTGCGGCCCTCGGAGAGCAGCGCCTCCATCCGCGTGTAGCACTTCTCGCGGAACGACTTGTCGCCCACGGCCAGCACCTCGTCGACGAGGAAGATCGGCTCGTCGAGCGAGGAGATGACCGCGAAGCCGAGCCGGACCTGCATCCCCGAGGAGAGGTGGCGGTAGGGCCGGTCGAGCGCCTCGCGGACCTGGGGCCCGGCGAAGTCGACCATGTCCTCGAAGCGGGCGTCGATCTGGTCCTTCTTCAGCCCGTGCAGCCCGGCCTGGACGTAGAGGTTGTCCCGGCAGGTCAGCTCGCCGCGGAACCCTCCGGTCAGCTCGATGAGGGGGGCGACGCCGCCGCTGACCTCGACCGTGCCGCGGTCGGGCAGCAGGACCCCGGCGATGGTCTTGAGCAGGGTGCTCTTGCCGCTGCCGTTGCCGCCGACGAGGCCGACGGCCTCCCCCGCGCCGATGTCGAAGGAGATGTCCTTGAGCGCCCAGAACGTGTCGGACCCGGTGCCGGCCTTGCCGTGGAAGAGCAGGTCGCGGACCTGCATCTTGCGACGGCGGGAGGTGTAGAACTCGACGCCGACGTCGCGCGCGCTGATGACGGTGCTCATGGGCTCAGATCTCCTTGAGGACCGAGCGCTCGAGGCGCGCGAACATCCAGAACCCGACGACGACGAGGAGCACCGAGATGCCGGCGCTCGCCCCGACGTCGACCCAGTTGACGCCGCGCTCGAACAGCCCGCCGCGGTACAGCGACAGGACGCCGTTGAGGGGGTTGAGGAGGAGGACGACGCGCAGCGCGTCGGGCACCGAGTGGGCGCCGTAGAGCACGGGTGAGAGGTAGAACAGGAACCGCAGGACGATGCGCACGACGCGCTGCATGTCGGTGGCGAGCACCGTGAGCGGGGCGAGGACCAGCCCCAGCCCGACGAGCATCACGAACTGCAGGAGCATGCCGAGCGGGAACAGCACGAGCTCCCAGTCCAGGCGCACCGCACCCACGGCGAGGTAGTAGATGACGAAGCCGATGAGGACCGGCAGCGACAGCAGGTACTCCACGCCCTTGGCCAGGACGCACCGGATGACCCACACCTCGCGCGGCAGGTTCGTCGAGCGGACGAGCCGCGCCTCCTGGATCAGGCTCTTCGTCGTGTCGGTGACCGAGCCGGTGAACCACTGCCAGCCGAGCAGCCCGGAGAGCAGGTAGAGGAAGTACGGGGTGTCGGCGACCCGGTTGGCGTTGAAGACGTAGGTGAAGACGACGAAGTACACCGACGCCATGAGCAGCGGGTCCAGGATCGTCCACACGTAGCCCAGCACGGACCGGGAGTACCGCACCCGCAGGTCGCGCTGGACCAGCGTCCACAGGATCTCGCGCCGGCTCCACACCGCCCCGATCCGTGTGATCAACGCGGTGACCTCGATTCGGCGGCTGGTGGTGGCGACGGGCGGCGCGGGTGTCGCCGCAGCGAGGATACGGCACGCATCACACGACCCGGGCGAGGCGCAGCACGCCGCCCTCGTCGCGCAGCAGCCCGTCGGCGACGAGAGTGGCGCGCAGGGTGGCGTACTCCGCCGGGTCCCCGTGGGAGAAGTGGGCCAGCCGGGTGAGGAAGAGCGCCACCGACCGGAAGCTGCGGGTGATGACGAGGTTCGGCGTGCCCGTCGTGCAGTTGAACTCGGTGACCGGGGTGCGCCAGTCGCCGTAGTTCTCGGTGAGGTAGCGGTCGGGGTCGGCGGGCCCGAGGACCTTGACGCCGGCGAGCTCGTAGTCGGCGAGCTCGAAGGTGCTGTTCTCCCACCGGTGGATCGACGACCCGTGCCACAGCACGTCGCCCTCGCGGTGGTGCACGAAGACGTCGACGTTGATGCCGCTCTCGTGGATCAGCTTGACGAGCGCGAGCGAGCGCCGCACCGCGTGCCGGCCCGGCGAGGTCTCGACCACGGACTGCGCGTCGTCGACCTTCTTCACGACGTAGCGCGGCGACCGGCCCAGGGCCTGGATCATCGCGTCCATGACCTCGGGGTGCTCGGGGTCGAAGGTGACGCCGACGTCGATGTCGTAGTCGTGGGCGAGGAAGCCCCCCTCGCGCACCAGCCCGAGGAAGGTCCCGCTGATGACGTACCAGCGCCAGTCGTCGACGGGCAGCGCGGCCGCGAGGTCGGCGAGCGCGGTGCGGGCGTCGTCGAGCGAGAAGTCGCCCTGCCGCTCCCCCGAAGCCGGTGCGGGCGAGCCGTGGGGGGCGCTGATGAGCGGGAGCAGCTCGTCGGCCCGCGCGACGAAGTCGCGGACCAGGTCCTCGATGTCGCTCGCGCCGGCGTCGAGCTGCGCGTGGATGCGGGCGGAGCGCACGAAGAGGTCGTCGGCACGCCACAGGTGCTCGGGCAGGGCCGAACGCCGCCAGCGGATGAAGCCCTCGAGCGCGTCGAGGTCGGCGGGCCCGGCCCCCTGGCTGAAGTCGAAGAAGTCGTCGGTGACGGTCTCGACCGTGGGCCAGCCCCGCCGCAGCACCCAGCCCGCGAGGCGGAAGGCGTACTTCGTCTCGTCGTCGAGGAACTGGTGGCGCACGAGCGTCGCGATCGACGGCCGGCCGGTCACCGCGAGGGTCCCGGCCCACGCGGCCGCGCCCACCCCGTGCCGGAACACCGGCCCGTGGGAGCGGTTGAGGAAGTTGAGCAGCCCGTAGGACTTGCTGAGCATCAGGCGTCGCCCCCCAGGAACCGGTCGACGAACCGCGCGGACGCCAGGCCGTCCTCCAGCGAGGCGAACCTCTCGCGGAAGGCGTCGTAGCGCCCGGCGTGCGCAGTGGCCACGGCGTCGAGGTCGGCGACCGCGTCGGCCACCTCGCTGGTGTGGGAGAGCAGCGGACCCGGCGCCTCGGCCTCGAAGTCGAGGTAGAAGCCGCGCAGGTCGTCGCGGTAGGCCTCGAGGTCGTGGGTGAAGAAGATCATCGGCAGGCCGGTGTTGACGAAGTCGAACATCACCGAGGAGTAGTCGGTGACGAGGACGTCGGCCGCGAGGTAGAGGTCGCTGATGTCCGGGTAGTGCGACACGTTGAGGGCGAACCCGCCGAACATCGAGGTGTCGACGCTGTTCGCGACGAGCTGGTGGCCGCGGATGAGCAGGACGCTGTCGTCCTTGAACCGGCGGTGCATCCGCTCGAGGTCGAGCTTCATCGAGAACTGGTAGCGGCCGGCCTTGTCGTAGTGGTTGTCGCGCCACGTGGGGGCGTAGAGGATGACGCGACGGCCGGGCTCGATGCCGAGGCGCTCCCGGACGGCAGCGGTGCGCGCCGCACGCTCCTGCGGACGGTGGAAGACGTCGTTGCGGGGGTAGCCGATCTCGAGCACCGGCCCGTCGTACCGGAAGGCGCGGCTGAGGATCTCGGTGGAGTAGGCGTTCGGGGACACCAGCGCGTCCCACTTCACCACCTCCTTGGCGAACTGCTCGAGGTACCTCTTGTTCGCCATCTGCACGTTCTCCATGTCGAACCCGATGCGCTTGAGCGGGGTCCCGTGCCAGGTCTGTCCGTAGCGCGACCCGTCGCGCTTGACGTAGTGCTTCGGCATGGCGTCGTTGGTCACGAGCCAGCGGGCCCGGCCGAGGGCGCGGTAGTAGGAGCGACTGCCCACCACCGTGGTCTCGACCCCGTCGGGGACCTCGACGCCGTGGTGCTCGACGGCCCACACGAGCCGTCGGCCGTCACCGCGGCGGACCAGCTCCTCGAAGA
Source organism: uncultured Actinomycetota bacterium (assembly GCA_963795035.1). Lineage (GTDB taxonomy): Bacteria > Actinomycetota > Actinomycetes > Actinomycetales > Dermatophilaceae > Oryzobacter. The sequence goes on from CAWCFZ010000001.1 coordinate 486,679, forward strand.
TCGCGCGCGGGTTGTCCGAGTACTGCCGGCCCTTCCACGACTCGAAGACCACGGTGTCGGACAACGGCATCCGCCGGGCCACGCGGTAGTGGATCTTGCGGGCGACCTTGGCGTTGAAGGCCCCGCGGTCGGACCAGGCGCCGCCACCGTCGGCGAGGATCCCGAGCTCGTGGGTCGCCGACGTCCGAAGGACGACGCTGACCTTGTCCCCGCCGGCGTCGGCCAGGTGCGACTCGGCGGCGGCGGAGACGTGGATGCCGAGGTCCGGGTCGGCCTCCCCCGGCGTGGCCGCGAGGACCGACCAGCGGCCCGGGCGCAGCCAGCGCAGCGACGGGTGCCCGGGGGCCCCGGTGCTCGGCACCGTCGCGCGCCACACGTCGCCCGTGACGTCGACGGGGACCTCGAGCCGGTCGGCCTGCGAGCGCAGGACGAGGCGGTCGAGGTCGACGCCGCCGGTGTCCCCGGTGAGCTCGAGCCCGCGGGGCGTGAAGGCGAAGTCGGTGAGCTCGGGACGGAACGGGCCGTCGACGAGGGTCGCGCCGGTGACCCCCCGCTCGCGCAGCTGCAGGAGGCGGCCGTGCAGGCGGGCCCGTCCGGGGCCGGGGACCGGGTCGACGTCGAGCGGGGCGACGTGCCGGTCCTCGACGCGCAGGACACGCGGTGCCTCCCGCTCGGCGGCCGAGGCCGCGGTGACGAGGCCGTCGACGAGCCGTGAGCCGTCGTCGGGGTCGTCCTCGTGGGCCTCGGCGACCCACAGGCGCCAGTGCCGCTCGGCGAGCGAGCGCGAGGTGACGTCGAGGGCGTGGGCCGGGACGCGGGCCACCCCCTGGGCGCCGTCGCGCGTCAGGCGCACCGTCACGCCCTCGGAGGCGTCGAGGCGGCGCAGGTGGACCCACGCGTCGGGGAGCTCGCGGCCGGGCGCTGCGCGCAGGGTGAGCGCGACCTCCTCGCCGTCGACCTCGACGTCGCGGACGACGGCCAGCGTGCGACGCGCCGCGATCCGCATCTTCTTGCCGCGGTAGCCGGGGACGACGAGGACACCGTCGGGTGCCCAGCCGCGTGGCGGGTGCATCGCGCGCGAGAGGTCGGGGCTCCCCACGACCGAGCCGCGCCGGGCGGCGGGGGCCGCGACCTGGACGACGAGCTCGAACTCGGCCGCGTCGGTGCCGTCGGGCAGGGTGAAGTCGGTGGCCGGGATGCGGGCCAGGAAGCCCGAGCCGTCGTAGCTGACGGCGCGCTCCTTCGAGCGGCCCGTGACGTCGGGACGGCGCACCCGCCGGGCCCGCACGGTGGTGCGGGCGGCCTGGGCGCCGACGAGGCGCAGCTGGAGGCGGTGGACCGTCGTCCCGGGCCCCATGTCGGGGACGCCGTCGATGTACCCGTGGCCGTCGACCTCGAGGGCGGCGCGGTCCCAGCGGACGTCGCGAACCGCGGTGACGAGGCGCTGCGAGCGGGTGACGTCGTAGACGGCGTCGGGGACCCCCACGGCGGCGTCACCGAAGAAGGGCAGCCGCACGTAGAGGCGGACCCCGCGCCGGACGACCTCGGGCCGTGGGTCGCGCAGCTGGAGCTGGTGGGCCTGCGTCAGCTCGTCGGTGCGCCCCGCGGAGATGAGGTGGTAGGCGAGGCGGCGCCGCGGCGGCAGGCTCGCGATGACGGCGGGGTCGACGTCGTCGAGGTAGTCCTTGAAGACGCGCACGAGGGTGTCGGCGAACTCCGCGTCGCCCTCGTGGAGGACGTCGAGGAACAGCGGCATGTCGAGGGTGAGGACCTTGAGGTCGTGCAGCCGCTTGCCCTCGACCTCGTCGGTGCGCTCGAGGAACGCGTTGACCGACGACACCGCGGCCATCCGGTCGACGAGGTTGCGGACCTCGGCGCGCCGCTGGGTGATCGACTGCTCGGCCGTCTGCCGCTCGCGCCAGAGGTAGACCGGCTCCTCGATGAGGTCGACCGAGCGGGCGAGGAAGTGCGCCGGCACGGTGAGCGGGATGTCCTCGTAGTACACGCCCTCGGGGAAGCGCAGCGCGTGCTCGAGGAGGAAGCGGCGGCGGAAGATCTTGTTCCACGCCGTGGTGTCGTACAGCAGGGAGGGCATCTGCCGCACGTGGGTGGCGACGCGCGTCTCCGGCACGGCGCGGCGGTGCAGGCCCGACGGGCGGGTGCGGGCGCCGTCGAAGCGCAGCACGCCCCCGCTGACGATGTCGCTCCCGCTGCCCTCGATGGCGTGCATCATCAGCTCGTAGGCGTCGCGCGGGACGACGTCGTCGGAGTCGACGAAGGTGACGAAGTCGGCGCTCGCGTGGTCGAGGCCGATGTTGCGGGCCCGGCCCAGGCCGCCGTTCTCGACGTGCAGGACGTGCCAGTCGTCCCGGCCCGCGGCGAACTCCTCGGCGATCCGGCCGGAGCCGTCGGGGGACCCGTCGTCGACGAGGATGACCTCGCACTCGCGGAAGGTCTGGTCCGCGAGGGACTCCAGGCACGAGCCGAGGTAGTCCTCGACGTTGTAGATCGGGACCACCACGCTGAGCCTGGGGTGGGCCTGGTCTGCAGGGTGGGGGTCTGGCACGAAAGGTGAGTATTCCAAAGGGGCGGCCGATCCCGGGAATCGGCGCTGGCTCAGCCGGCCGAGCAGACGGTGGCGAGGTCGCCGGTGTTCGCGTCGGGGTCGCTTCCCGGGCGCTCCATCACGGCCTGCTTGCGGGGCTCCTCGTCGGTGGACGGCCCCGCGGCGGCCGGGCCGGCCGACGTCGCCGGCTTCGGCGCGGGCGCCTCCTGCGAGGTCGTGATGGCCGCCGCGACGGTGCTGCGCACGACGGCCGGGTCGTAGTCCCAGGGCTTGATGAGCGGCGGCACGAAGTTCACCGCGCTGATCTTCTCGGACTTGGTCTTCACCGCGACGTCGGCGAGGGCCGGCAGCGCCTGCTGCGGGATGTTGGTGCGGAACACACCCTTGGTGGCGGCGGCGATCTCGCCGAAGTTCAGCACGACGGTCTTCGGGTCGAGCTGGCGGACCATCGCCGTCACCACGCACCGCTGGCGCGCCATCCGCTCGTAGTTGGTCGAGTTGGCCCGGCTGCGCGCGTACCAGAGGGCCTCGTAGCCGTCGAGGCGCTGCGTCCCGGCCTCGATCCAGCCCTTGATCTCGCGCTGGGAGCCGATCGGCGTGCGCCGCTGCACGGTGACGTCGAGGCCGCCGACCGCGTCGACGAGGCTGCGGAACCCCTTGAGGTCGACGAGCACGTGGTACTGGATGTCGAGGTCGGTCAGCGACTCCACGGCCTCGGTCGTCGCGACGATGCCGGGGTCGCCGGTGCCGGCCGGGAACTCGTCGGCGTGGTCGTGGGCCCAGGTGTACAGGCCGTTGAGGAGGCACTCGTCGCCGCAGGTCCAGCCCTCGGGCATGAGCCGCGCCATCGTCGAGCCGGCCCGGAACGTCACGTGCTCGGTCTCGCGGGAGAACCCGAAGAGGACGGTGCGTCCGCTCTGCGCGTCGACGCTGGCGAGCTGGATGCTGTCGGGCCGCAGGCCGACGCGCCCGGCGCCGCTGTCACCCCCGAGCAGCAGGATGTTGTAGCGCCCGTCGCTGGCGGCGAGCGCCTCCCCCGACGCGAAGAGCGAGGACAGGGCGCTGCGGGCCTCCCCGACGGTGAGGCCCGCCCAGGCCGTTCCCCCCGAGAGCACCAGGACGCTCACGAGGAGGCCGACGAGGTGGGTCCGCCGGTCGCGCGTGGAGAGCCGGCTCGGGCGGCCGAGGCGCCACGCGTCGACGAGGAGGACGAGCCAGAGCGCGGACAGGCCGAGGAGCAGCCACTCGGCGCCGGCGAGCGTCCACCGGTGGGCGAGCACGGTGAGCGCGGCCTGGCGGCTGAGGAGGAAGAGCACCCCGACGAGCACGGCGGCCCCCAGGACGCCGGCCCAGACCCGCAGCGCGAACCGCCCGAGGGACCGGTTCCCGGCGGCCAGCTGGGCCGACCCGGGGAGCACGACGGTGAGGAGGATGAGCGTCAGTGCGCGCCGGCGGCTGCGGGCGGTGTCGCGGGGGCCGCGGGTGTCGACGCGGATCGGCTCGTCCGCCGACCGTCGCTCGAGCACGGCGGTGCCCCGCTGGTCTGCCATGGAACAGGAGTATCGGCGCCGGTGCGGGGTTTCGGGGCACCGCCACGCCGGGACGGCCGTCCGGGACGTCCAGCGTCCGCCCAGCCTGGTTTGCCACACTGGTCGGTGGAGCGTCGCCACCCGGGGCGGCCGACCCGAGGAAAGGCCCGTCCCCGCATGAGCGACGACCATGCCCGGCCCATCCCGCAAGGGGGTGGGGCCGCCGCGCCCGACGACGTCTACGTCGTCGACACGCGGGGTCGGGCCACGGGGCGCACGGCGCCACCGCCGGCGGAGGACGTCGCCTACGACGAGCTCGGCCGGCCAGCCGCTCCCCCAGGTCCCCCGCGTCCCCCGCGTCCCCCGCGCTCGCCGCGCCGCCGCCGGCCGGGCGGCGGGCGCCGTGGCCTGCGCGCGGTGCTCGTCGTGCTCCTGCTCTGGGTCGTCTTCCTCGTCGCGAGCCCCGTCCACGCCTGGACCCAGGTGACGCGCGAGGACACCACGCCGAGCGGCGACCGGGCGGGCTCGGCCGACGGCCACACCTACCTGCTCGTCGGCTCCGACAGCCGCGCCGGACTGACCGCGAAGGAGCGCAAGGCGCTGGGGGTCGGTGGCGACGCCGAGGGCCGCCGCACCGACTCGATCATCCTCATCCACACGCCGACCGGCTCGGGGAAGGCCGTCGTCATCTCGGTCCCGCGCGACAGCTACCTCGAGATCCCGGGCGAGGGCAGGAACAAGGTCAACGCGGCGTTCGCCATCGGAGGCCCCCGGCTGCTGGCCGAGACCCTCGAGCAGGCGACCGGCCTGCCGATCGACGGCTACGTCGAGATCGGCTTCGGGGGCTTCGCCAAGACCGTCGACAGCCTCGACGGAGTCGAGCTGTGCGTCCCGCGCGCCATCAAGGACGCCAAGGCCGGCATCGACCTCGACAAGGGCTGCCAGACGCTCGACGGCAAGAACGCCCTCGGGTACGTGCGGGCGCGCTACTCCGACCCGAAGGGTGACCTCGGCCGGGCGGAGCGGCAGCGCCAGTTCCTCGGTGCCGTGATGAAGAAGGCCGCGACGCCGTCGACGGTCCTCATCCCGTGGCGCTGGTGGGGCTTCACCCACGCGGCCGCCTCGGGCGTCATCGTCGGTGAGGACACCTCGCTCCTCGACTCCTACCGGATCGCCTCGACGATGCGTGAGGTCTCCACCGACCAGGCCCTCAGCCTCGTCGTGCCCCTGTCGGCGACGAACGCCTCGACGAGCGCCGGGAGCTCGGTCCTGTGGGACGACGAGCGCGCCGAGGCGTTGTTCACCATGCTGAGGGAGGGCGAGCCGATCACGAAGGCACCCGCGGGCACCGACGGCGAGCCCAGCGGCCGGTGAGCACCCGCCCCGACCTGCAGGGTTCGCCTGCCCGCGCACGGACCGTTACAGTCGACCGCCGCGACCGAGCGCCACGGGTGGGCGGTCTGCTCCGGTCGGCAGAGGAGAGGAGGACCGGGTGGGCGACGACGCTCGGGACTCCCCAGGGGGTTCCGTGGCCCCGGAGGGCCAGGTGACCCGCCGCGAGCTGCACGCGAGGGTGCGCACGCCCTGGCGCCGCCGCGTCGTCATCGGCCTCGTGGTGGCGCTCGTCGTCGTGACCGGTGGCGCCGCCCTGGCTGCGTGGAAGCTCAACGCCAACATCACGAAGATCGACGTCCTCAAGGGCATCGGTGCCGACCGCCCCGAGGACGCCGCCGGCACCGGCGACGCGGTGAACCTCCTGCTCATCGGGTCGGACACGCGTGAGGGCGACGGCAACGACGCGTACGCCGACAACGACGGCAGCACCGAGGGTGCCCACTCCGACACCAACCTGCTCGTGCACGTCTCGGCCGACCGCACCTGGGCCACGGTGGTGTCGATCCCCCGCGACTCGATGACGCCCGCCCCGCCTGACTGCTCCCCCACCGCCGAGAAGAGCACCTGGCAGATGCGGATGTGGAACCAGAACTACCGGATGGGCGGGACCGGCTGCCTGATCCGCACGCTCGAGGGCAACACGGGCGTGCGGGTCGACCACTACGCGGTGGTCGACTTCCGCGGCTTCAAGACGATGGTCGACGCCCTCGGCGGGGTCGAGGTGTGCACCTCGGCCCCGATCAGCGACAAGAACACGCACCTCGAGCTCGCGGCGGGGCGGCACACCCTCGACGGCCGCAGGGCGCTGCAGTACGTCCGCGTGCGCAAGTCGGTCGGCGACGGGTCCGACCTCGGGCGCATCGAGCGGCAGCAGGCCTTCCTCTCCTCCGTCATGCAGGAGGCGACGTCGACCAAGCTGCTCGTCCAGCCGGGCAAGCTGTTCTCGTTCCTCGACGCCGCGACCAAGTCGCTGACCACCGACCCCGACTTCGGGCTCGGCACGATGCAGGACCTCGCGACGAGCGTCAAGGGCATCGGGCTCGACGAGATCCAGTTCGTCACCGTCCCCAACGAGCCCTACGCAGCCGACCCGAACCGCGTGCAGTGGAAGGCCTCCGCCGACCAGATCTGGACGGCCCTGCGCGAGGACCGCCAGCTCGGCGCACCGGCGAAGACCGCCTCCCCCACGCCGAGCCCGACCTCCCAGCCGCTGACCGCCTCCCCGGACCAGATCGCGGTGAGCGTCGTCAACGCGTCCGGCGTCCCCGGGCTCGCGCGCCAGGCCCGAGGCGCCCTGGCCGTCCAGGGCTTCGCCGGCGTCACCACGTCCACCGCCCCGAGCGGTCCCACCGGGACGCTCGTCGAGTACTCCGGTGACCACGCCGAGGACGCCCGCACGGTCGCCGCGGCCTTCCCGGACGCGACGGTCGAGCAGGTCGCGGGCCTGGGAGCCACGGTGCGCGTCACCCTGGGCGAGGGCGCTGCGGCCGTGGTCGAGCTGCCGAACCGGCTCGGCACGCAGCCGCTGCCGGAGCAGACCCTGGCGCCGACGCCCTCGCCCACCGAGTCGATAACCACGCGCACCGCCACCACCGACATCTGCTCCTGACGCCGGGGGCGTATCGTCGGACCACGGAGCCGTCCAGGCTTCCTAGCGCTGGGAGCACGGCCATGGCAGACAAGTCACCCCGACAACACATGGCGAAGAAGGCCAGCAAGTCCATCAAGGAGAAGCGTGCCGACAAGCACGCGAAGGCCGACGCCAAGAGCCACCTGGACATCGGGGAGATCCGCAAGAAGTAGCCCCCGGGCGGGCGGTGCGCGGCGCCGGTCGGGTCACCGCAGGAGCTGGCGGGCCATGACGATGCGCTGGACCTGGTTGGTGCCCTCGTAGATCTGGGTGATCTTGGCGTCGCGCATCATCCGCTCGAGCGGGAAGTCCCGGGTGTAGCCGGCACCGCCGAGCAGCTGCACCGCGTCGGTCGTCACCCGCATCGCGACGTCCGAGGCGTAGCACTTGGCGGCGGCGCCGAAGAACGGCAGGTCGGCGTCGCCACGCTCGGACTTCGCGGCGGCGACGTAGACCATCTGGCGCGCGGCCTCGAGCTCCATCGCCATGTCGGCGAGCATGAACTGCACGCCCTGGAACTCGGCGACGGCCTTGCCGAACTGGCGCCGCTCCTTGACGTACGCCACGGCGTGGTCGAGGGCGCCCTGGGCGATGCCCACGGCCTGCGCCCCGATGGTGACGCGGGTGTGGTCGAGGGTGGCGAGCGCGATCTTCAGGCCCGCACCGACCTCGCCGACGACGCGGTCGCCCGGGAGCCGGACCCGCTCGAAGTGCAGCTCGCGGGTGGGGCTGCCCTTGATGCCGAGCTTGCGCTCCTTCTCGCCGAAGGTGAAGCCGTCGTCGGACCGCTCCACGACGAAGGCGGTGATGTTGTTGCCGCGGGAGCCCTCGGGGTCGGTGACCGCGAGGACCGTGTAGTAGTCGGAGACACCGGCATTGGTGATCCAGGACTTCTGGCCCGTCAGGACCCAGTCGTCGCCGTCGCGGACGGCGCGGCACCTCATCGCGGCGGTGTCGGAGCCGGCCTCGCGCTCGGACAGGCCGTAGGAGAACGACGACTCGCCGGCCGCCAGCGGCGTGAGGTAGCGCTTCTTGACGTCCTCGCTCGCGGCCAGGACCAGCGGCAGGGACCCCAGCTTGTTGACGGCGGGGATGAGCGAGGACGACGCGCACACCCGCGCGACCTCCTCGATGACGAGGCACACCGCGAGCGCGTCGGCGCCGACGCCGCCGTACTCCTCGGCGACGTGGGGTGCGAAGAAGTCACTCGCGACGAGGGCGTCGTGTGCCTCCTGCGGGTACCGCGACTCCTCGTCGACCGCTGCCGCGTGTGGGGCGATCTTGTTCTCCGCGACGGCGCGCACCGCCTCGCGGATCGCCTCGTGGTCCTCGGAGAGCCGGTAGGTGTCGAAGTCGGGGTTGCCACTCATGCAGCCCATGTTACTGAGGGGTATGCGCGACGGTCACCGGTGTGACCTTCCGGACGTCAGCGCCGGACGACCCGGACGTCCGCCAGTCCAGGAGACAGCAGCTCACCGAGCTCATCGGGCGCCCGGTCCTGGCGTGGCACGGCGCCCTCGTCGACGTACGCGGAGAAGACGCCGACGGCGTCGACGACGAGGTCAGTGCGGGAGTCCGAGTAGATGTCGACCATGTCGTCGTTTCCCGTCGGCAGGTAGGCCGGGGACGAACGGACCTGTCCCTTCTCGACGTTGAGGACGCTGGCCGTTGGGCGCTCGCTGCAGCAGTGGGCCCACACCGAGAGGTACGTCCGCGCGGCAGGCAGGACCCCGGTCATGGTCGTGACCACGGGTCCGAGGCTTCGTGAGCTCACCGACGTCATGTCGAGGGTCCGGGTGCCCTTGGCGGGGATCGGCCCGGACAGACCAAGGCCACGGCGGGAGTCGGCGATCCTGGTCGGGACGTCGAAGGGACGGAACCGCAGGCCGCTCTGCTGGTCGGACCGCATGACACCGACGACGTCGACGACGAGGTGGACGGATCCGGACGAGACGACGTCGAGACGCAGCGAGGTGCCTCCGCCGCTCGGGTGACCCGCGGTGACGACGGCCATGTTGGGCGCAACCACGCCCGGCTCGTAGTTCAGTGTCGAGGCCGTGGGGCGGGTGCCTTGCCCGGACCACGCGCTGACCACGCCCGGGCGGGTCGCCCCGACCGCGGTGAGGTTGACGACCCAGCTGCGCACGCTCGCGTTGGTCGTGGGGCTGCCGTGGTCCATGACCAGCTCCACGTGGTCACCTCCGGAGAGCGCCCCACCCTCGCGCCGGCTGTCGAAGATGCGGTCGGCGTGCTCGTCGGGGTAGAACATCGTGCCCATCCCCTCGGCCTCGCGCACCGAGTCGTCGGCCGCGTACCACCCCACGACGTCGACGACCGCGTGCGCCGGTCCTCCGTAGGTGTACAGGCCGATGGCGCCGTCGCCACCCACGCGCACCGTCGTCATCGCGGCGCCGGTCCAGCCCTTCGGGAAGTTGACCGTCGAGGCGGTCGGACGGACCTGCCCGCTCGGGTACGCCGTGAAGTAGCCGTTCCCCGTGGTGTCGACGGCGGTGAGGTTGAGGACGACGGCCGAGACGCCGCTCGTCGGCACTCCGGCGTTGCCACCCACCTGGATGGTCGTCGTCGAGCCGGCGGCCAACGGCTGACGGCTCGACGTCCTCCTGGTGTCGAGCAGGCGCGTGGGAACCGTCTCGTAGTAGCTGCCCTCCGCCGTGGTGGCACCCACCGACGAGAGGAGGTCGATGGCCGGGGCGGCGCCCGTGGAGGCGGCAGGACCGGCGAGGGCGACCCCGATGCCGAGGGCCATCGCGACGACGAGCGAGAACGGACGGACGGACGGACGACGGTTGGCAGGCACGGGCGGACTCCTGAGCGGCGAGCGGGTCGCCGACCCCCGGCGCCCGGCACAGCATAGGCAGGTGCCACCGTGCGATGGCGACGGGCGCCCGGCGCCGGTTCAGGCGGCCGGGCTCTACGACCCGACGGCGATCCGGGCCGTCCCCGCCACGGTCTCGCCGATGACGACGCCCCCGGGGACCTCGCCGACGACGAGGAGGCCGCCGCTCGTCTGCGCGTCGGCGAGGAGGAGCAGGTCGTCCTCGGTGACCGATCCGGCGACGTCGAGGTCGGGGCGCACCCACTCGAGGTTGCGCCGGCTGCCCCCGCTGACGAAGCCGTCGCGCACGGCCTCGCGGGCGCCCTCGAGGAGCGGCACGGCGCCGACGTCGAGCCGTGCGCCGAGACCCGAGGAGCGCAGCATCGACAGGAGGTGGCCGAGGAGCCCGAACCCGGTGACGTCGGTGGCGGCGCGGACCCCCGCCGCGAGCGCGGCGCGCGACGCCGGGCCGTTGAGCGTGGTCATCGCGGCGACCGCGTGCGGGAAGACCTCGCCCGTGCCCTTGTGGCGGCTGTTGAGGACGCCGACCCCGAGCGGCTTGGTGAGGCTGAGCGGCAGACCGGGGGCCGCCGCATCCTTGCGCAGCAGCCGGTCGGGGTGCGCGAAGCCGGTGACGGCCATGCCGTAGAAGGGCTCGGCGCTGTCGACGGTGTGGCCGCCGGCCACCGCGCAGCCCGCCTCGCGGGCGATGTCGGCGCCCCCGCGCAGGACCTCGGCGAGCAGGTCCATCGGCAACACGTCGCGCGGCCAGCCGACGAGGTTGACGGCGAGGACCGGCTCGCCGCCCATGGCCCAGACGTCGGAGAGGGCGTTGGCCGCGGCGATCCGTCCCCAGTCGTAGGGGTCGTCGACGACGGGGGTGAAGAAGTCGACGGTGCTGATGACGGCGCGGTCGGCGTCGAGGCGCACGACCGCGGCGTCATCCCCCGTCTCGGCCCCCACGAGGAGGTCGGGGCGGCCGGGGAGGTCCACTGCGGCGAGCAGGGCCTCGAGCTCACCCGGTGGCACCTTGCAGGCGCACCCGCCCCCCCGGGCGTACTGCGTCATCCGGACCACCACGCGCTCGTTCCTCCTCGCTCCGCTAGCCTCGCGGACGGAGGCGTCCGGGGTCTGGTGGCCCCCCCGGTCTTCAACACCGGTGAAGCCGAGTACCTCGGCTTGGCGGGTTCGATTCCCGTCCGCCTCCGCCAGCCTACGAGGAGGTCCCGTGCCGCAGGAGGCCCCGTCCGCGGACCCGCGTCGCGCGGTGCCCCGGACCGACACGGTCCTCGCCGACCCGCAGGTGGCCCGGGCCGTGGCCCGGCTGGGCGCCGGGGTCGTGCGGCCCGTCGTCGCCGCGGCGCAGGAGCGGGCCCGCTCCGGTGCGCTCGAGCCGTCGGGCGTCGTCGCGGCGGTGGTCGCGGCGCTCCCCGCGTCGGCGACGACGCTGCGGCCCGTCCTCAACGCCACGGGTGTCGTCCTCCACACCAACCTCGGCCGGGCTCCCCTGTCGCAGGCGGCGGTCGAGGCGATGGTGCAGGCCGCGGGGACGGTCGACGTCGAGCTCGACCTCGCGTCCGGCCGGCGGGGGCGGCGCGCCCCCGGGGTCCTGGCGGCGCTGCTGGAACAGGTGCCGGCGGCCGAGGCGGCCCTCGTCGTCAACAACGGGGCGGGCGCGCTCGTGCTCGCGACCACCGCGCTCGCCGCGGGGGGCGAGGTGCTCGTCAGCCGGGGCGAGATGGTGGAGATCGGCGACGGGTTCCGCCTCCACGAGCTCGTCGAGTCGGCCGGGGTGCGGGTGCGCGAGGTCGGCACGACCAACCGCACGCACCTGCGCGACTACACCGACGCCGTGGGTCCCGCGACGGGGGCGGTGCTCAAGGTGCACCCGAGCAACTTCACCGTGGAGGGGTTCACCCGCGAGGTGCCCGTCCGCGAGCTGGCAGCCCTGGGCGTGCCGGTGGTCCACGACCTCGGCAGCGGCCTGCTGCGACCGCACCCGCTCCTCCCCCACGAGCCCGACGCCACGACGTCGTTGCGCGAGGGTGCCGCGGTCGTCACGTTCAGCGGGGACAAGCTCTTGGGTGGCCCGCAGGCGGGGATCGTCCTCGGCCGCCGGGAGGTCGTCGAGCGGATGCGTCGTCACCCCCTGGCCCGCGCGCTCCGGGCGGGGAAGACGACGCTGGCCGCGCTGGAGGCGACGCTGCGCGGCCCCGACTCCCCTGTGGCGCAGGCATTGTCGGTCGGGGTCGACGAGCTGCGGCGGCGGTGCGACGCGATGGCCGCGGCCCTCGCCGGGGGCGGGGTCGGGGGCTGGGAGGGGATCTCGGTGGAGGTGGTGGCCTGCGAGGGGCGCGTGGGCGGTGGCTCGGCGCCCGGTCACGTCCTGCCCGGGTGGGCGGTGGCCCTGCCCGCCGGGCTGGCGGACGCGCTGCGCGCGGGGCAGCCGGCCGTCCTCCTGCGGGTCCACGAGGGCCGGGCCCTGCTCGACCCGCGGGCCCTGGCCGCCCGTGACGACGCCGTCGTGGTCTCGGCCGTGCTCGCGGCCGCCGGGCGGGCCGGCGCCTGACGTGGCCGTCGTCGCGACCGCGGGGCACGTCGACCACGGCAAGTCGGCGCTCGTCCTGGCCCTCACCGGCACCGACCCCGACCGGCTCCCCGAGGAGCGGCGTCGCGGGATGACGATCGAGCTCGGCCACGCGTGGGTCGACCTGGGGGACACCAGGATCGCGCTCGTCGACGTGCCCGGGCACGACCGGCTGGTGGCGACGACGATCGCGGGGATCGGGCCGGCAGCGGGCGTCCTGCTCGTCGTGGCGGCCGACGAGGGGTGGTCGGCGCAGACCGAGGAGCACGTCGCGGCGGTGCGGGCCCTGGGGGTGTCGCGGGTCGCGGTCGTGGTGACGAAGTGCGACCTCGCGGACGGTGCTGCGGTGCTGGCCGACGCGGTCGCGCGGCTGGAGGCGCGGGGCATCACCCCGCTGGCCACGGCCGTGGCATCGGCGCGGACGGGGGCCGGTCTGCCGTCCGTGCGGTCGGCGCTCCTCGCCCTGGTGGCCGCGGCCCCGGCCGCGGACCCCCGGGCGCCGGTGAGCCTGTGGGTGGACCGCTGCTTCAGCATCGTCGGCTCGGGGACGGTCGTCACGGGCACCCTGCCGGCGGGGACCGTGCGGGTGGGCGACGTCCTCTGCGTCGGCGTGGACCGGGTGACGGTGCGGGGCCTGCAGGTGCACGGCGCAGCCGTCGAGGTCGCGACCGGGCCGACCCGGCTCGCGGTGAACCTGCGCGGGGTGCCGACGGCGGCGGTCCCGCGAGCCAGCAGGCTCACCACCCCGGGTTCGGTGCGGCTCGCGACCGTCCTCGACGTGGCCCTGCATCCCCTGGTCCCCCGGCTGCCGGCTCGGGTGGTGCTGCACCTCGGCACGGCCACGGCGGCGGTCCGGGTCCGGCCGCTCGGCGAGGGGCACGCCCGCCTCACCCTCCTCGGGTCCGCGGGCCTGCCGTCGGTCGTCGGGGACCGCCTCCTGCTCCGCGACCCGGGGGCGCACGAGGTCCTGGCCGGCGGCGAGGTCGTCGCCATCGACCCGGCCCCGCTGAGCCGTCGCGGGGACGCCGCGCGGCGGGCGCTGGAGCTGCGGGCGCAGGAGCTGCGTTCGTCGCAGCCACGGGGTGCTGCGGGCTCGCTCGATCACGCGGCGCAGCTCGACGGCTCAGCGGCTGGCCGCACGGCCGGTGTCGACCGGTCACGGGGCGGTCCGGCTGCCGGGGCCCTGGGCGCCCTCGACGCGTGGTTCGCCGAGCACCCTTTGGGTGCGGCACCGGCCGAGCTGCTCACCGACCCCGCCCTCTCCCCGGCCGTGCTGGCCGACGCCGAGCGCGCGGGGCGGGTGCTGCGCACGGGAGGCGCGGTTCTTGCGGGGGACGTCCTCGACCGGGCGTTGCCCGTCCTGACGGGTCTGTCCGACGGGTTCGGCCCCGGCGACGCGGCGCGTGCGCTGGGCACCTCTCGCCGGGCGGCCGTCGCGATCCTCGAGCGGCTCGACGCGCAGGGCCGCACGGTCCGCGCCCCCGACGGAACCCGCCGCCTACGGCACCCCTGACGGTTCCGTCGCCACGAGCGCGGTCCCACCGAGGGCGCCGCCTCACCGACGGCGCGGTCCCACCGACGGCGCCGTCTCACTCGCGTTGCCGTCCCACCGACGTCCCCGCGCGGCCTGACTCCGTTGTCCACAGCCGGGGCTCTTGATGGGTCGGGATGTCGGTGGACGTTTGTACGATTGGGGGCATGGCAGGGGGCGTGGTGGAGGGCGGGCCGGGTGGGGCAGGGACCACCGCGGCCGGCTCGTCGGGGTCCCACGCCCTCGCTGTCTCCCCGGGCTCGGAGTTGCCCGCTGCGGTCGGCGGCGACGCCGCACGGGTGAGCGCGGGTGCGGTGCGGGGGGTGCGGCAGTGGATGGCAGGCGCGGACGTTGAGGCTCTCGGGGACCGGGAGCGGGTGGATCTGGTGGCGGAGCTGGAGCGGGTCAAGGGGGCCGCGGCGGCGTTGCAGGCGCGGTTGGTGGATGCGGTGCGGCTCTCGCGGGAGGTGGTGGCGCCGCGGGACGTGGCCCGTTCGGTGGGCTCGGAGGTGGCGTTGGCGCGGCGGGAGTCGCCGTGGTGTGGGGACCGGTTCGTGCGGGTGAGCGCGGTGCTTGGTGCACCAGCTGCCTCGGACGTTGGGCGCGTTGGGGGCGGGGGTGTGTTCGGAGGCGGCCGCGGTCCGGGTCGCCCAGGCCGCCTGCGTGCTGACGCGTGGCCGGACCGGGCCGTGCTCGACGGGCGGGTGGGGCCGCTGCTGGGCCGGCTCGGGGTGCGGGGTGCGGAGCGGGCGGCGCGGGCTGTCGCGGCCGAGCTGGACGCGGCGGCGGTGGTGGCCCGGATGGAGGCGGCGGTGCGCTCACGGCGGGTCACGGTGCGGGCCGCCCCGGACGGGATGGGGTACCTGAGCGTGCTGGGGCCGATGGTCGAGGTCGCCGGCGCCCACGCCGCGCTGCTGGCGCGGGCCCGCTCGGTGGTCGCCGGGCACCACGACGATGAGCCGCACGCCGGGCGGGGCGTCGGCGCGGTCGCCGCCGACACCGCGCTGGCGGTGCTGTCCGGGCGGGCGGTGGGGCAGGTGCAGCCGGTGGAGGTGCACCTGGTGATGACCGACCGGGCCCTGCTGGGCACCGGCGACCCGCACCGCTCGGTGATGGAACCCGCCCGCGTCCCCGGCCACGCCGCCCTTCCCGCACCCCTGGCCCGGTGGTGGCTGCGCGACCCCGGCACCCACCCCGGCGGCAACACCGGCCCCACCGGCGGCGACTGGACAACGACGACGGCACGGTGTGGCTGCGCCGGCTGTACACCACCCCCTCCGGGCGGGACCTGGTCGCCATGGACTCCCGCCGGCGCACCTTCACCGGGCTGCTGCGCCGGATGCTCGTGCTGCGCGACGACCTGTGCACCACCCCCTGGTGCGGCGCCGCGATCGCCCACGCCGACCACGCCACCCCCGCCCGCGACGGCGGAGCGACGAACTACACCACCGGCAACGGCAAGTGCGCCCGCTGCAACCACACCAAGGAAGCCCCCGGCTGGACCACCACCATCACCGAGCCCCGCGTGCCGGAGAGGTGCGCGCGGGCCGGGAGGTGGGCGCGACCCGCGATGGGGGCGCGGACCGGGAGGTGGGCGCGAGCCCGAACGTGGGCCCGGGGCACCGGCGCAGCGCGAGCCGCAGCGACGCATCGCAGAACAGTGGGTCCGCGAGCTCGTCATCCGCACCCCCCTCGGACGCACCTACCGCTCCCAACCCCCACCCCTGCTCGGCTGGGGCAGCGCAACCACGCCCCCCACCGCCCACGACGACCAGACGCATGCGGGAGGACCGACCGAGCCGACCGCTGGCGCCTCCCACCCGAAACCACCGACCCGCACGGCGCAGGCACCCCACCGCACCCCCGTCACGGCGGCTCCGCGGACCGGGCCGACCCGGCGCCCCCTCCGCCGGCCCAGGCGACCTCGTCACCGGATCGCCACCCGACGCCCCCGGCTCACCAGCCACCTCGAACGCCAGCTCTGCCGCTACCTCACGTGAGGGGACCTGCTCGGACCGACCGGGTCACGCGGTGATGGTGCCGCCCTCGAAGGTGCCCGTGAAGGTCCCGTCACCGTTGTCGATGACGTGCGCCGTCGGGTAGCCGTAGCTCCCGTCGACGCCGCCGTCGGCCTCCCACTGGGTGAGGACGGGCCCACGTACGGCGAAGGCCGGCTGCTCGGCCAGACCCCAGAACCCGCCTGCCTGGAAGCGCTGGACGTAGCCGCGCGCCAGGGACTGCCGGTCGCCCAGCGGGTACCCGAGCACCCCGGTCTCCCGGCCCAGCTCGACCCACGCGGTCCACACCTGCGTGTGGACCGTGGCGCGCGGGGTCGCCGGGCCGTCGACGAGGCAGCCGGCCTGGAACCGCTGGATCCAGCCGCCGCCGGCGAAGTTCTCCACGAGCGCCACCGGGTACCTCAGGGGCCCGGTCTCCCGCCCGTTCGCCACCCACATCGTCCAGCGGTAGCCGTGGACGCAGGTGGTCGCGGTGGAGTTGCTGTCGAGGATGGCGCCCTTGACGAAGGGCTGGAGCCAGCCGCCGTCGGTGAGGCCGTTGGCCCGCTCACCCTGGGGGAAGCCCAGGACGTCCGGCCCGCCGTACTGCGCGTACTTGGTGAGGACGAAGCTCGACATGGCCGCGGCGCCGGTCGCGCTCGTCCACCAGATGCGGCCGCCCTGGTAGTTCACGTACTTCGCGCGGCCGTCGATGGTGGTCTTGATGGGTCCGGTCGAGGCCTTGAGGTACGACTTGTGCCCGCCCATCTGGGTGTACAGCTTCTCCATCGGGCCCCACTGCGGCAGGTAGGGCGAGCTGTGGTTGGCCGTGGCGTCGCTGCGCAGGGAGGTCGTCGAGCACTTCTCCCACTGGTACGGGGGCACGCACGACACGACGCGGCAGTGGACGCCGCCGCTGCACTTCACCTGGGTGTTGCACTGCCCGTAGCGGAACGCGTTGCAGCACACCTTGCGCTGGTCGCACGTCGCGGACGAGCCGGTGCGGCAGGAGCAGTTCCAGCACTTGGTGTCGCAGATGTGGTCCGAGCAGCCGCTGCTGCACTTGGTGCACTTGGCGTTGCAGTCGACGATGTACCGGTACCCGCCGCCGCACCACGTGGAGTCGGCGGCCTTCCACCACCCCGCCGTGAAGCTGCCCGGGGGGCACCCGTTGACGCCCTTGTTGATGGTCGCGCAGAACACCGACCAGCCGCTCGAGGCCGTGTTGCCGGGACCGCAGATCGTGGCGTACGCCGACTGCGGACGCAGGGCGTAGGCCTTGGGGTCGGTGACCAGGGCCGACCCGGCGACGGCGGCCCCGACGAGGACCCCGCGTCGCGCGACCGGACGCCCGCGGGAGAGCCGGTCGACGAGACGGACGAGCCCCGAGGGACGCTCGAGCACCTCGTCGAGGGCCGACGAGGCCAGGGGTCGAGCCCTCACACGACCACCCCGCGGCGGGCCATCACCGAGGCGGACTCGACCGCCATGGAGCGGACCACGCCCGCGGCCCGCGCCACCGTCGCCATGCGGCGGGTGTGGCTCCCGACGACGGTGAACAGGCAGAAGGCCCGCTCGCCGACGGTGAAGAAGTGCTGGCTGCCGCTGCGACCGGGAACCTCACGGAACATGCGGTTGGGCGAGAACTGGGAGGGCGCCAGGCGTGGCCACCCCTGGCGCTCGAAGAGCCCGAACCCGGCGACGTCGGACCCGTACTCGACGAGCGACACGAACACGTCCTCGGGGGTCAGCAGCTCGATGACGCCGGAGCCGAAGTCCCCGACCGCCTGGGGCAGAGCACGGGTGCACACGTGGACGACGGGCAGCGTCCGCTCGCCCGGCTCGGGGGGCACGGCGCGCCCACGGGCCTCGGGGGCCGCCGGTGCGGTCTCGATGGGGACGGGACGTCGCACGATGGCGGAGGTCCAGCCCGGGGGGACGTCGACCGAGATGCCGAACCCACTGCGCCTCATGCCACTCCGATCACAGCCGCCCAGGCGAGGGCCAGGGAACCCGTCGCCAGGCCCACCCTAGACAACGTGTCAGCCGTTCGCGCCCTGGACTCGACGTGTCGCAGGGCCGACCACAGCTGCTCACGGGTGTCGACGCCCGCCATGAGCACGAGCGGGAGCGCCCTGACCAGCCCGAACACCACGCCGAGCGCCGCCCCCGCCCACGGCGTGCCGGAGAGCAGGGAGAGGAGCACGACGGCGTACGTCGTCGAGCTCGTGACGATGGTGACGACCCCGAACCCGAGCTGGGCCCCGAAGCCGACCCCCACGACCCAGCCTCGGTACCGCCCGATCCACGCCTCGTCCACCTGCCGGCGCCACGTCGGCAGCGAGCGCCCCCCGAGCCGGAGGTCGAGCGCGAGGCCGGCGAGCAGTAGCACGGCCACCGCGAGGAACGCGCCGGTCGACCACCTCCACCGCTCGGGCACCAGCGACCCCACGGACGACGCCAGCAGCCCGAGGACGAGCCCGCCGAGCGTGGAGGAGACGACGTACGCCGCGGTGGTCAGCCACCAGCGGGAGGCGCGGGCCCGCTCACCGAACGGGCTGATGCTCGCGAGCATCGACTCGCCTCAAGGCGACCACGTGGCCCGCACGGCGGCGAGCACGGCCATCGGCAGCCCGACGGCGAGGACCGCGGCCAGCGCGCTCACGCGCGCGGCTCCGCGGCCTCGTCGGGGTCGGGCGGGGTGTGCAGGCTCGCGTCACCGGGCTGGACGCCCGCGGCGAGCAGCTCGGCGTCGATCCGGCTCAGGTCGTCGCGGCCGCCCGTGTCGTGGGCGAGCGAGCGGGCGTACGCGGTCTCCTCGACGGCCTGCTGGAGCAGGTCGCGGACCGCGGGCCAGGACGTCGCCGACCCCTCGCCGGTGACGACCCCGCCCTCGAGCAGGACGAAGTAGGGCGAGCCGGGGATGTCGTAGTCGGCCCAGGCGGCCCCCGAGGCGACCACCCGCACCCCGGGCCGGGCCAGCCTGGCCAGCGTGGCGGGCGACTCGTCCGGCCGTCCCTTGGCGACGATGACGAGCTGGGCGTCGGCGGGGGTCGCCGTGTCGGGGCCGAGCTCCTCCCAGAAGGTCATGCACACGCTGCACCCGGAGGTGAGGAAGGCGAGGAGGGTCCGCGGCCCGCCCGGCGCCGCCACCTCGAGCACGCTGTGCCGCCCCTGGAGGTCCTCGCCGACGATGTCGTGGGCCGTGCTCGACTCGGTGCGCGTCCCGGCGACCACTCCCGGCTCGATCTGCACGGCGACCGGGCCGACCCCGGACCCGCCGCCCTGCGGGTCGTGCCCGGCAGCGGCAGCCTCCTTCTCGAGCTCGAGGCCGGCACCGAGCTCGTGCAGGGCCTTGAGGATGAGCGCGTGGCTGCGCAGCAGCCCGAGGACGAGCACCCCGAGCAGGGCGATGGCGACGCCCTCGGCGACGACGACCCAGACCACGTCAGCCCCTCGTCCCGCTGCGGACCGCCCGGGGGTCCACCGACGGCAGGACCGCCATGACCTGCCAGGCGAGGAAGCCGACGAGGCCGACGAGGCCCACGACACCGGCCGCCGACGCCACCGTCAGCGCCGCCCACGGGTCGCTCGGCGGCCCGGCCGCGACGGCGAACCCCACGAGCGAGGCAGCCCCCGTGAGGACCGCGTGCGCCCGGGTCGGCGGGGTGTCGGACTTGCCGAAGCAGCCGCAGCTGGAGAGCACGCCACCGCGGCGCAGCGCGGTCACGACGAACCCGGTGAAGCCGGCGTAGAGCACCCCGAGCAGCGCGGCCCCCGCCCGTCCCGGGACGGCCAGGGCGAGCAGCCCCACCGCGACCTCGAGCGCGGCGAAGACGCGCACCGCGCCGCGCCCCACGGGCATCCCGACCGAGCGCACCGCACGGTGCAGGTCGCCGGGGTCGAGCACCTTCGGCGCCCCGGCGACGACGAGCAGCACCGCCGCGGCCGCGTACGGCACGACGAAGAAGGCCCACACGGGCGATCCACCCACCGGCTCAGCGCCCGGTGAGCAGGTGCCACAGGTGGCCGTGCTCCTGGCGGTCGACGAGCTCGGGCACCACGGCGCGCTCGAACAGCTCGACACCGGACAGGTCGTAGGCCTGCTCGACGAAGTAGGTGATGGCGTAGGTCATCCCGCGGACCTCCAGGTCGCGCAGCGCCTCGACGATCTGCTCGGGTGTCCCGACGAGCGGCCCGGTCTCGAACGAGCGCACCGTCTCCTCGACGACCTCCTGCGGCAGCCCCGCCTTCGTGTAGTGGTCGCGGATCCAGCCGAGGCGGTCGCGGACCTCGCGCGCGTCACGGCCGATGACGACGTTGTAGTTGGCGCTGCGGACGATCTCGTCGAAGCTGCGGCCCACGTCGCGGCAGTGCTGCTCCAGGATCGCGCTCTTGGCGCTGAACCCCTCCGGGGTGCCGTCGAAGTTCGTGTAGTCGGCGAACTCGGCCGCGATCCGCAGGGTCTTCTTCTCGCCGCCGCCGGCGACCCACATCGGGATGCCGTTGGTCCGGCTGCCCGGCTGGGTGGTGCCCTGCAGCGGCTGCGGGAAGCACATCGCCCCGTCGACCTGGTAGTGCTCACCGTCGAGCGTCGCTCGGCCGGTGGTCCACATCTGGCGCATGATGTCGACCCCCTCGCGCAGCCGGGCGAGGCGCTCGCCGGCGCGCGGGAAGCCGTAGCCGTAGGCCTTCCACTCGTGCTCGTACCAGCCGGCGCCGATGCCCATCTCGAGGCGCCCCTCGGAGACGACGTCGACCGTGGCCGCCACCTTCGCGAGGTAGGTGGGCTCGCGGTAGGACATGCAGGTGCACATCTGGCCCAGGCGGACCCGGCCGGTGACCCCCGCGAAGGCGGCCATGAGGGTCCACGCCTCGTGGCAGGACTCCTCGGTGGGCCGCGGGACCGTGTGGAAGTGGTCGTAGACCCAGATCGACGCCCAGTCGTGGTTCCCGTCGGCCCGGCGCGCGAGCCCGGCCATGACCCCCCAGTGCTGGTCGGGGTCGATGCCGACGAGGTCGTGGCGCCACCCCTGGGGGATGAACAGTCCGAACTTCATGCGTGGGGCGTCCTCTCGTCGGGCGGTCGCTCTTACCGTACGGCCTCTCCCGCGGCCCGCGCCCACCCACACCCTCCCTAGGCTGTCCCCCATGAGCGGACACATCACGGTCGTCGGCACCTCGTACGTCGGCCTCTCCCTGGCCGTGCTGCTCGCCGAGCACCACGACGTCGTCGCCTACGACATCGACGAGCGCCGCCTGGCGATGATCCGCGACCGACGCAGCCCGATCTCGGACGCCGACATCGAGGAGCGCCTGGCGACCCACGACCTGCGGCTCACCACGACGTCCGACCAGCACGAGGCGTTCGCGGGCGCCGAGTTCGTCGTCGTCGCGACCCCGACGAACTACGACGAGCGGACCAACTACTTCGACACCAGCACCGTCGAGCAGGTCGTCGGCGACGTCGTCGCGATCAACCCCGACGCCACGGCCGTCATCAAGTCGACGGTCCCGGTCGGCTTCACCGCGGGCCTGCGCGAGCGCCTGGGCACCGAGAACGTCATCTTCTCCCCCGAGTTCCTGCGCGAGGGCCGGGCCCTGCACGACAACCTGCACCCCTCGCGCATCATCGTGGGCGACCGGGGCCCGCGCGGCGAGCGCTTCGCCCGGCTGCTCGCCGACGCCGCCCTCGACGCCGACGTCCCGGTGCTGCTCACCGACAGCACCGAGGCCGAGGCGATCAAGCTGTTCGCCAACACCTACCTCGCGATGCGGGTGGCGTACTTCAACGAGCTCGACACCTATGCCGCCACCCACGGCCTGGACACGCGGCAGATCATCGAGGGCGTCGGTCTCGACCCGCGCATCGGGCCGCACTACAACAACCCCTCCTTCGGCTACGGCGGCTACTGCCTGCCCAAGGACACCAAGCAGCTCCTCGCGAACTACGCCGACGTCCCGCAGACCCTCATCAGCGCCATCGTCGACGCCAACACGACCCGCAAGGACTTCGTCGCCTCCGACATCGTCGCCCGTGGCCCGAAGGTCGTCGGGATCCACCGCCTCATCATGAAGGCGGGGTCCGACAACTTCCGCAGCAGCAGCGTCCAGGGCGTCATGAAGCGGGTCAAGGCCAAGGGCATCGAGGTCGTGGTCTACGAGCCCGAGCTGCACGAGGACCACTTCTACGGCTCGGAGGTCGTCCGCGACCTCGACGAGCTCAAGCGCCGCAGCGACGTCATCGTCGCCAACCGCCTCGTCCCCGAGCTCGAGGACGTCGCCGACAAGGTCTACACCCGTGACCTGTTCGGGAACGATTGAACCCGGTCCCCGCGGGGCATGATGAGGACATGGCCCACCACCACCACCAGAACGACCCCGACCTCGTCCGCGAGCTGCTCATGGCCCCCGGGATCTGGATCGTCGTCGGCCTGTCGACGAACACCGAGCGGGTCGCCCACCGCGTCTCGAAGTGGATGCACGTCGAGCTCGGCCGGCCGATCATCCCGGTGCACCCGAAGGCCGAGACGGTCCACGGGCAGCAGGGCTACGCCTCGCTCGACGACGTCCCCGACCAGGACATCAAGGTCGTCGACTGCTTCGTGAACTCCGAGAAGGTCGGCGCCGTCGTCGACGACGTCATCAGGAACAAGGAGCGGCTCCAGATCGACGCCGTCTGGCTCCAGCTGGGTGTCGTCGACGAGGCCGCCGCCGAGCGCGCCCGCGACGCCGGGCTCGACGTCGTCATGGACACCTGCCCGAAGATCGAGTGGCCCAAGCTGCACGCCGCCGGGATGGCCCGCTAACCGGGCCCAGGAGCGCCGGAGCGGCGGGCCCGCAGGGCGGCCCCCTTGGCGTGGGCCTGCTCGCGCAGCTCGTCGCGGTGGTCGGCGAGCGCCGCCCGCAGCCGGGCCGCCTCCTCACCCTCGCCCGCCCCGAGGATGCGCGCGGCGAGCAGCCCCGCGTTGCGGGCCCCGCCCACCGACACCGTGGCGACCGGCACCCCCGCCGGCATCTGCACGATGGAGAGCAGCGAGTCCAGGCCGTCGAGGTACTTCAGCGGCACCGGCACGCCGATGACCGGGAGCGAGGTGACCGACGCGAGCATCCCCGGCAGGTGGGCGGCGCCGCCGGCCCCCGCGATGATGACGCGCAGCCCGCGCTCCTGCGCGCTGCGCCCGTACTCGACCATCTCCTCGGGCATCCGGTGCGCCGAGACGACGTCGACCTCGCACGGGACACCGAGCTCGTCGAGCGCGGTCACCGCCGCCTCCATGACCGGCCAGTCGGAGTCGGAGCCCATGACGACGCCGACGACCGGCGCCCGTCCCTCGTGCGGCTGCTCGCTCACTTCGTCACCACTCCCTGGATGTAGTCCGCGGCGTGCCCCGCCCGCTCGCGCAGGTCGTCGAGGTCCTCGCCGGAGACGTTGACGTGCCCGATCTTGCGGCCCGGGCGCACGCCCTTGCCGTAGAGGTGCACCTTGGCCTCCGGGTCACGCGCCATGACGTGCCGGTAGGTGGGGTAGAGCTCGGGGTAGTCGCCGCCGAGGACGTTCGCCATGACCGTCCAGGTGGCCAGCGGCCGCGGCGAGCCGAGCGGGAGGTCGAGGACGGCCCGCACGTGCTGCTCGAACTGCCCGGTGACCGCGCCGTCCATCGACCAGTGGCCGGAGTTGTGCGGGCGCATCGCGAGCTCGTTGACGACGAAGGTGGGGCCGTCGGCGCCGTCGACCTCGAACAGCTCGACGGCCAGCACCCCGGTGACGTCGAGCTCGCCGGCCACCCGCAGCCCCGCGTGGACCGCGGCCGCGGCGAGCCCGGGGTCGAGGTCGGGAGCCGGGGCGAGGACCTCGGTGCAGATGCCGTCGGTCTGCACCGTCTCGACGA
Source organism: uncultured Actinomycetota bacterium (assembly GCA_963795035.1). Classification (GTDB taxonomy): domain Bacteria; phylum Actinomycetota; class Actinomycetes; order Actinomycetales; family Dermatophilaceae; genus Oryzobacter. Next base: position 510,642 of record CAWCFZ010000001.1, read on the forward strand.
CCGGCCACGCCGTCGCCTGGCCCGACGGGCTGCGCGCGACGAGGACGGCGAGCTCGCGGCGGAACGGCACGCGCTCCTCCAGGAGCAGCCCGGTGCCCTCCGCGCCGGCCCGCTCGAGCCAGTCGGCGAGGTCGACGACGTCGGCTGCGGACCCCACGACCCGCACCCCCTTGCCGTCGTAGCCACCGCGGGGCGTCTTGGCGACCACGGGCCAGCCCACCTCGTCCCCGAAGGCGACGACGTCGGGAGCGGTCGTGGCCCGCACCCAGCGGGGGCACGGGATGCCGAGCGCGGTGAGCCGCTCCCTCATGGCGAGCTTGTCCTGCGCGAAGCGCAGCGCCGCCGGGCGCGGGTGCAGCACGACGCCCTCGGCGAGCAGGAGGTCCAGGACGTCGGCCGGGACGTGCTCGTGGTCGAAGGTGACGACGTCGCACTCGCGCGCGAAGGCGAGGACGGCCTGCGCGTCGGTGTGCTCCCCGACGGGCGAGCTGGGCACGACGAGCGCGGCGCTGGCGTCCTGCGCCTCGGCGAGGACGCTGAGGGTGATGCCCAGCTCGGCGGCCGGGCCGGCGCACATCCGGGCGAGCTGGCCGCCCCCGACGATGCCGACGACGGGGAACCCTCCGGGTGCGCGCCGTGGTCTGCTCACGCGGCGAGGATACCGACCTCGCACTTGTAGGCTGCGCGGGTGCCCACCGCAGCCCCTCCCCCCACCCGCGGTGTCGGGCGGATCCTGGACACGCTGCGCGGTGCCATCGACGTCCTGTACCGCGAGATCATCAAGTTCGGGGTCGTCGGGGCGCTCGCGTTCGTCGTCGACCTCGGGCTCGCCAACGTGCTGTGGCACACGGTGCTCGACGACAAGGTCACGACCGCCAAGCTCATCTCGGGGGCCGTCGCCACCCTGGTGGCCTGGATCGGGAACCGCCAGTGGACCTTCCGCCACCGGCGCAGCCGACCGGCCCACCACGAGGTCGCCCTGTTCTTCGGGGTCAACGTCCTCGCGCTGGGCATCGCCGCCGTGACGCTGTTCGTGTCGCACTACGGTCTGGGCTACGAGTCGCGCCTCGCCGACAACGTCGCGACGATCGTCGGCATCGGCCTCGGCACGCTGTTCCGCTTCTGGGCCTACCGCAGGTTCGTCTTCTCCGGGGAGCCCCTCTAGGCCCGCGAGGCCCCCGGGGTCTCCGGGGTCTCCGCCGCCGGCGCGGGGCGGCTCAGCCGCAGCGCCACGTAGGTCATGAGGAGCACGGGCACGACGACGGTCCACGCCGTGGGCAGCGCCCCGGCGACGCACCCGACGACGGTGAGCGCCAGGGCCCGGCGCGGTGCACGGTCGGCGAGCAGCGTCCCCGCGAGGACGCAGGCGCCTCCGCCCACGAGGGTGCCGAACCAGAACGCCAGGCCGTCGCCACCTCCGGTGACGACCCGGATGGTCTCGGCGACCCCCATGGCGACGAGCAGGGCGCCCAGGACGATCCCGAACCACCGGGTCCGTCGCCCCATGACCGGTCGCCTCAGCTGGCCACGGAGAGGAAGAGGGCGAACAGCGGCGGCCGGGCACGCACGAGCTCGAGGCGACCGCCCGCGGCCTCCGCGAGGTCGCGGGCCAGGGAGAGCCCCAGCCCGCTGCCCGTCGAGGACACCGACCGCTCGAAGATGTGGGGTGCCAGGGTCGGCGAGACCCCCTCGCCCTCGTCGGTCACCTCGATGACGACCGACGGACCGGCCCGGCGGGCCGCGATCTCGACGGTGCCGCTGCCGTAGGCGAGCGAGTTCTCGAGCAGGGTCGTGAGGATCTGGCCGAGCGCCACCGGGGTGGCTCGCACCTGCACGCCGCGCTCGCCGCTGATCTTGACGCTGCGGCGGGCCCCGGCGAAGGCGGGCTGCCACTCGCGCTGGAGCGAGGCGAGCACGGAGTCGAGGGAGACCGCCGGGTTGGTGTCGACACCGCTGCGGGTGCGGCTCATCAGGTCGTCGACGACCTTGCTGAGCCGCTCGACCTGTCCGATCGCGATCGTCGCCTCCTCCGCGACCACCTCCGGGTCGTCGGTGGCGGCGATCTCCTCCAGGCGCATGAGGAGGGCGGTGAGGGGGGTGCGCAGCTGGTGCGAGGCGTCGGCCGCGAAGTCACGCTCGGAGGCCAGGCGCTTGGCGCTCTGCTGCGAGCCGCGGGCGAGCGCGGAGTCGAGCCGGTCGACCTCGACGATCCCCGTCTTGAGCGGGACGGGCTTGGGGTCGGCCGTGCCGCGCTCGGCCCGTTCGCCCAGCGTGGCGAGCAGCCCGGACACCCGGTCGGCTCGCTGGTCGGCGACGAACTTCGCGACACCCAGGGAGAGGACCGACGCCACGAGGACCGCCCCGAGGAGCGCGGCCATGACGAGTGGCGTGGGCGGCGTGCCGTCGAGGGTGGCGGCGTCACCGGCCAGGGACGCCAGCGGGTCACCGGGCCAGAGGAGCAGGCCGGCGACGACGCCACCGACGAGCAGAGAGGTGATGCCGACCGCCTGGGCGGCCGTGACGACGAGGATCCGGCGCACCCGTCACTCCTCCGGGGCGTCGAAGCGGAAGCCGACACCGCGGATCGTCGTGATGTAGCTGGGGTGGGCGGCATCGTCGCCGAGCTTCTTGCGCAGCACCGAGATGTGCATGTCGAGCGTCTTGGTCGAGCCGTACCAGGCGCTGTCCCACACGTCGCGCATCAGCTTCTCGCGGGAGACGACCTTGCCGTCGTTGGCGACGAGGACCTTGAGCAGCTCGAACTCCTTGCCCGTGAGCTGGACCTCCTGGCCGCGCAGGAAGACACGGCGGCCCTCCGGGTCGATCCGGACCAGCGCCTCGGACGGCACGGTCTCGACGATGCCGCGCCGCAGCAGCGCGCGGGCCCGGGCCAGCAGCTCGGCGAGGCGGAACGGCTTGGTGACGTAGTCGTCGGCACCGGCGTCGAGGCCCACGACGGTGTCGACCTCGTCGGCGCGCGCGGTGAGGACGAGGACGGGGACGGTGCTGCCCTCCTGCCGCAGCCGGCGGCACACCTCCAGGCCGTCCATCTTCGGGAGTCCGAGGTCGAGCACGAGCAGGTCGGGGTTCTGGAGCGCCTGCTCCAGGGCCGACTCGCCGTCCGTGCAGACGTCGACGTCATAGCCCTCGCGCCGGAGCGCACGGGCGAGCGGGTCGGAGATCGCGGGATCGTCCTCCGCCAGCAGCACCTTGGTCATGGGCTCGATCGTAGTCACGCGGGGTCCCGATGGGAGGCGAGACCACGCCCACCGGGCGCTCTTTGCAGCTCGTGCAGCGTCAGGACGCCGATCCCGCGCAGCATCCGGCGCCGCTGCTCGGTCGCCGTGAAGCCGGACACCTCGCCCAGCACGCGGGCCATGTCGTCGTCGACGTAGACCTTGCCGGACGGCGTGACGGACGTGATCCGGCTCGCCTTGTTCACCGTCATGCCGAAGACGTCGCCGAGGCGGGAGACGACCCGGCCGTGGGCGAGGCCGACGCGCACCGGCGGCAGGAGCTCGTCCTCGGCCATCGCGTCGACGAGGTCGAGGGCGATGGCCGCGGCGCCCGCGACCTCCTTGTGGACGAAGAGCACCTCGTCGCCCACCGTCTTGATGACGCGCCCCCCGTGCTCGGTGACGACGTCGCTCGCGAGCAGCTCGAAGCGCTGGACGAGCCGCGCGAGCTGCCGCTCGCTCATCCGGCGCACGAAGCTGGTGAAGGAGACGAGGTCGGCGAAGCCGACGACCCGCACGGGAGCCGAGGGGTCCTGGCGCACCGCGGGGTCGGCGTCGGCGAGCATGCGCGCGATCGCGTTGGTGAGGTGCCGCCGCCACACGTAGACGAGGAGCGGCTCGATGTCGTCGGCGATGTCGGCGAGGAGGGTGGCGGCGTCCGCGGCGATCCGGGGCTCGGGCGCCGACCGGCTGTCGCGGCCCTCGAGCTCCTCGGCCAGGGGGGAGGTCAGCGACTCCGCCACGAGCTGGGTCTGCCACACGGCGAGCCGGTCGGCCGTGCGGGCGAAGGCGCGCGTCATCCCCAGGGCCAGGTCCTCGCTGACCTGGCCGTCGTGGATGAGGCCCGCGACGCGCCGCAGCGCCTCGAGGTCGGCCTCGGTGAACATCGCGTCGTCGTCCTCGATGTTCTGGAAGCCCATCGCGTGCCAGAACCGGCGGGCGGTGACCGGCTCGACGCCCGCCCCCTCGGAGACCTCGCGGCGCCCCATCGAGGCCGGACGGCCCAGGAGCGAGCGCTCCGCGCGGGCCGCGAGGTCCTCGGTGGTCTCGGGGTCGGGGGCGGACACCACGGGCCCTCCTCTCAGCGCGACCGGACGTGGATGACGTCCCCGGCGGACACGGCGACGACGCTCGCGGCCGTGGTCCGCACGGTCAGTCTGCCGTCATCGTCCACCCCTGTCGCGACTCCCGAGCGCACCCGCCCCCCGGGCTCGTGGACCTCGACCTCACGGCCCACGGTGCCGCAGGCCCGCACGTACCGTGCCCGGACCTCGCCTCCGGGGCCCGTGTCGTCGCGCAGCAGGGCGAAGAGGTGCCGCAGGTACGCGGTGAGGAGGGCAGCGCGGTCGACGTCGGGCGCCCCGGCCGCACGCAGCGAGGTCGCGGTGTCGAGGGGCAGGTCCGCGCGCGCGGTGTCGACGTTGAGGCCGGTGCCGACGACGACGCCCTCCTGCGACCACTCGCACAGGACACCCGCGAGCTTGCGGTCTCCGTCGCCCGGGACGAGGACGTCGTTGGGCCACTTCAGGCTCGTCCGCAGGCCCGCGACCTCCTCGACCGCGGCGCGCACCGCCAGCCCGGTGAGCAGGGGCACCCAGGCGGGGCCCGTGACCGGCGTCGGGACGAGGACGGAGACGGCCAGGGCCGTGCCCGGAGTCGTCGTCCAGGTGCGGCCGAGGCGCCCGCGGCCGGAGTCCTGGCGCTCGGCGACGACGACCCGCCACGGTGTGGGCGCCCGGCGGACCTCGTCGTTCGTGGAGCCCAGCCGGTCGAACACCTCGACCCGCTGCCACGGCTCCCCGGGTGTGACGAACGACGCGTCCAGCGGCAGGTCTGAGGGGTTCTGGCTCACGACCGCAAGGCTAGGCTCGCGGCATGTCCACCAGCGACACCCAGTCCATGGGTGGCACCGACGTCCCGGCGGACATCGACACCACGACCACGGCCGGGAAGCTGGCCGACCTCAAGCGCCGGGTGGCCGAGGTCGCTCACGCAGGGTCGGAGCGGGCGGTCGAGAAGCAGCACGCCCGCGGCAAGAAGACGGCGCGCGAGCGGCTGGCGCTGCTGCTCGACGAGGGCTCGTTCGTGGAGATGGACAAGTACGCCCGGCACCGCTCGGTCGCCTTCGGGCAGGACGGCGACCGGCCGTACGGCGACGGCGTCGTCACCGGGTACGGCACGGTCGACGGCCGCACGGTGGCCGTGTTCGCGCAGGACTTCACCGTGTTCGGCGGGTCGCTGGGCGAGGTCTTCGGCGAGAAGGTCTGCAAGGTCATGGACTTCGCGATGAGGGTCGGCTGCCCCGTGGTGGGGCTCAACGACTCCGGGGGCGCGCGGATCCAGGAGGGCGTGGTCTCCCTCGGGCTCTACGGCGAGATCTTCCGGCGCAACGTGCACGCCTCGGGTGTCATCCCGCAGATCTCGCTCGTCATGGGCCCGTGCGCCGGCGGGGCGGTCTACTCCCCCGCGGTCACCGACTTCACCGTGATGGTCGACCAGACCTCGCACATGTTCATCACCGGCCCCGACGTCATCAAGACCGTCACCGGTGAGGACGTCGGCTTCGAGGAGCTGGGCGGCGCGCGGACCCACAACACGAAGTCCGGTGTCGCGCACTACATGGGCACCGACGAGGACGACGCCATCGAGTACGTCAAGGCGCTGCTGTCGTACCTGCCGAGCAACAACATGGAGGACGCGCCGGTCTTCGGCGCCGAGAACGACCTCGAGGTCACCGACGAGGACCTGGCCCTGGACACGCTGATCCCCGACAGCCCGAACGTCCCCTACGACATGCACGTCGTGCTCGCGTCGGTCCTCGACGACGGCGAGTTCCTCGAGGTCCAGCCGCTGTTCGCACCGAACATGATCATCGGGTTCGGGCGGGTGGAGGGCCGCTCGGTCGGCGTCGTGGCCAACAACCCGATGCAGCTGGCCGGCACCCTCGACATCGACGCCTCGGAGAAGGCCGCCCGGTTCGTGCGCACCTGCGACGCGTTCAACGTCCCGATCCTCACCGTCGTCGACGTCCCCGGGTTCCTGCCGGGCACCGACCAGGAGTGGGGCGGCATCATCCGCCGCGGCGCCAAGCTCATCTACGCGTACGCCGAGGCGACCGTGCCGCTCGTCACCGTCATCACCCGCAAGGCCTACGGCGGCGCCTACGACGTCATGGGCTCCAAGCACCTCGGCGCCGACATCAACCTCGCCTGGCCCACGGCGCAGATCGCGGTCATGGGCGCCCAGGGCGCCGTCAACATCCTGTACCGCAAGGAGCTCGCCGCCGCGGCCGAGCGCGGCGACTCCGTCGAGGAGGCCCGGGCCGGCTTCATCCAGCAGTACGAGGACGCGCTGGCCAACCCCTACATCGCCGCCGAGCGGGGCTACGTCGACACCGTCATCACCCCCTCCAACACCCGGCTCAACGTCACCCGGGCGCTGCGGGCGCTGCGGACCAAGCGCGAGAGCCTTCCGCCCAAGAAGCACGGCAACATCCCCCTCTAGGCCATGACCACTCCTGACGACGAGGCGACGCCGGCGGACCCGGCCATCCGGGTGCTCGGCGACGCCACGCCCGAGGAGGTCGCCGCCGTCGTCGCGGTGCTCTCGGCCGTGACCGGCAGCGGCGAGGACCCGGCGGACGCGCCCGGCTCCCGCTGGGTGGCGCGCGGCCCCGGAGCCTGGCGCACCCCCCTGCGCCCCTGACCTGGGTCAGGGGGTCGGCGGGGCGGTGCGGGCGAGCCGGCGCTCGAGGTCGGCGTGGTCGTCCGGACCGAGGATCCGGGCCGACAGGACGCGCCGCGCCTGCCCGGCGTCCCCCATGAAGGCGCGGAACACCTCGGGCACCGTGATGCCGTGCGCGGGCCGGTCGACCACCTCGATGACGTCGCCCGCGGCCACCGTGCCCGGTTCGACGACGGCGAGGTAGGCGCCCGTGCGGCCCCGCCCGGTGAAGCGCCGCACCCACCCCCGCTCCCCCATCCAGGCGGCGAAGGTCGCGCACGGGATGCGCGGACCCGCCACCTCGAGGACGGCGGTCCCGACGCGCCACCGCTCCCCCATGACCGACCCGTCGACGTCGAGGCCCTGCGTCGTGAGGTTCTCACCGAACATCCCGTCGGGGAGGTCGCGGCCCAGCTCGCCGCCCCACCAGTCCAGCTCCTCGCGGGCGACGGCGTACACCGCCTGTCGTGTCCCGCCGTGGTGCTTGCGCGAGACGACCTCGTCGCCGACGACCCCGCTGCCGAGCCCCCCTCGCTTCGGACCGGGGTCGCGGAGCTCGACCGACCCGACCGGGCGCTTGTCGATCCCGGTGTCGCGCCCACGCGGCCGGATGCCGGACCGCGGCTCCCCGATGTTGACCGACCTCACCCGCGCGCCCATCCCCCGAGGCTAGGTGACCGCTCGGGTAGCGTCGCGACCCGTGACCGAGACGCCCGCGACCCGCCAGCCCACCGCCGTCGACGCCGTCGCCGAGGCGCACTTCGCCGCCGTCGTCGAGGCCAGCCCCATCGAGGCCACCTACCTCGGCGTCCCCGGCCGTGACGACGACCTCGACGACCTGTCACCCGCCGGGTACGCCCACCACGCGCAGCTCGCCCGCGACACCCTCGCGCGCCTGGACACCGCGGAGCCCGTCGACGACGTCGACCGGGTCACGGTCGCCGCCCTGCGCGAGCGCCTCGGGCTCGTCGTCGAGACCCACGAGGCCGGCTACGACCGGATGGAGCTCAACGTCCTCGCCTCGCCGCTGCAGGGGGTGCGTGACGTCCTCGACCTCATGCCCACCGACACCCAGGAGCACTGGGCGACCATCGCCGCGCGGCTGTCGAAGGTGCCACGGGCCCTGGAGCAGTACACGCAGACGCTGCGCGAGTCGGCCGACCGCGGCCTGGTCACCCCCCGCCGCCAGGTCGTCGAGTGCGTCAAGCAGTGCGCCGACCTCACCGCGCCCGACGGGTTCTTCGCGTCCTTCCTCGACGGGGCCCGCGCCGGGACGGACCCGCTCGACGAGGCCGTCGCCGCCGACCTGGGGCGCGGTGTCGAGGCCGCCGCCCGGGCCTACCGCGACGCCGGCGAGCGGCTGTCCGCCGACCTGCTCGACCGCGCCCCCGAGTCCGACGCCGCCGGCCGCGAGCGCTACGAGCTCGCCTCGCGCCAGTTCCTCGGGGCCACGGTCGACCTCGAGGAGACCTACGCCTGGGGCCAGGAGGAGCTCGCCCGCATCGAGGCCGACATGCGCGCCACCGCCCAGCGCGTCCTGCCCGGGTCCTGCGTCAAGGAGGCCATCGCGCACCTCGACCAGGACCCGCGCTACGTCCTGCACGGCACCGACGCGCTGCGCGAGTGGATGCAGGGCAAGGCCGACGAGGTCATCGCGAACTTCGCCGACACCCACTTCGACATCCCCGACCCGGTCCGCACCATCGAGGCCCGCATCGCCCCCACCCAGACCGGCGGCATCTACTACACCGGGCCCAGCGACGACTTCGCCCGCCCGGGCCGGATGTGGTGGTCGGTCCCCAAGGGCGTCACCGAGTTCGGCACCTGGCGCGAGCTGACGACCGTCTACCACGAGGGCGTCCCTGGCCACCACCTCCAGATCGCCCAGACGGTCCACCGGCGCGAGCTGCTCAACCGCTGGCGCCGGATGATGTGCTGGACGAGCGGGCACGGCGAGGGCTGGGCGCTGTACGCGGAGCGGCTCATGGCCGAGCTCGGGTACATGGAGGACCCGGGCGACTACCTCGGCCTGCTCGACGGGCAGTCGCTGCGTGCGGCCCGCGTCGTCCTCGACATCGGTGTCCACTGCGGCTTCGAGGCCCCCGCCGAGGTGGGTGGCGGCGCCTGGGACTACGACAAGGCCTGGTCCTTCCTCGACGCCCACGCGAACCAGGGCGAGGAGATGCTCCGCTTCGAGCTCAACCGCTACCTCGGCTGGCCCGGGCAGGCGCCGAGCTACAAGATCGGCGAGCGCCTCTGGCTCCAGCTGCGCGACGAGGTCTCGGCCCGAGAGGGAGATGCGTTCTCGCTCAAGGACTTCCACCGCCGGGCGCTCGATGTCGGGTCGGTCGGCCTCGACGTCCTGCGGACGGCCGTGCTGGGCTGACCCGGGCACCCCTCGCCGACACGGCGGCCGAGGGGGCAGGATCCTCCCGTGGAGATCGCCCTGCTGCTCGTGGCCGTCGTCCTCGTCGTCATCCTCGTGAGCCGGGCCGCGGCACCCCTTCCGCTGCCGACGCCGCTCGCCCTGCTGGCGGCGGGCGCGGTGCTGTCGTTCCTGCCCGGTGTCCCCGAGGTCCGCCTGTCGAGCGAGGTCGTCCTCCTCGGGCTGCTGCCGCCGCTGCTGTACGCGGCGGCCCTGTCGAGCTCGCTCATCGACATCCGCACCTTCCGGGCCAAGATCCTCAGCCTGTCCGTCGGGCTGGTCCTCTTCACGGCGCTGGGGGTCGGGGTCGTCGCCTGGCTGCTGCTGCCCATCCCGTTCGCGCTCGCGGTGGCCCTGGGCGCCATCGTCTCGCCCCCGGACGCCGTGGCCGCGACCGCGGTCGCGCGCCGGATCGGCCTCCCCCGCTCCATCACCACGATCCTCGAGGGCGAGTCGCTCCTCAACGACGCGACCGCGCTCGTCACGCTGCGCACCGCCCTGGCGGCGGCCGGGCTGGCCGTCCACGGGGCCGGGGCGCACGGCGGGGCCGTCGAGCGGGTGACCGTGTCGTCGGTGGGCGTGGACCTCGTCGTCGCCTCGCTCGGTGGTGTCGCGATCGGGGTCGTCGCGTTCGCCCTCATCGCCACCCTCCGGCGCCGGCTCACCGAGGTGCCGGCCGACACCGCGCTCTCCTTCGTCGCCCCCTACCTCGCCTACGTCCCGGCCGAGCAGGTCGGCGCGTCCGGGGTCCTGGCCGTCGTGACCGCCGGGCTGCTCCTGGCGCACCGGGCCCCCGTCATCCAGAGCGCGCCGTCGCGGCTGTCCGAGCGGGTCAACTGGTCGAGCGTGACCTTCGTGCTGGAGAACGCCGTCTTCCTCCTCATCGGCCTGCAGATCGCCTCCCTGCTGTCCGACGTCGGTGTCGAGAACCTCGGCCGCACCCTCCTCGTCGGCGTGGCGGTCCTGGCCACCTGCCTCGTGCTGCGCCCGGTGTGGATGGTCGGCCAGGCGCTGGTCCACCTCGCGGTCCACCGGGTGGAGCCGGGGCTGCGCACGCCAGCGGCTGCGCGCCGCGGCCGTCGGGTCGTGGGCCGGGATGCGGGGCGTGGTGACCCTCGCGGCCGCCCTCACCCTCCCCGAGGAGACCCCCCTGCGGGCCGAGCTGCTCGTCGTCGCCCTCGTCGTCACGATCGGCACCCTCGTCCTGCAGGGGACGACCCTGCCGGTGCTGGCGCGGGCGCTCGACGTCCGCGGGCCCGACCCGCGCGAGGACGCCCTCCAGGAGGCGACCGTCCTCGGCGCGACGACCGGCGCGGGACTGCGCCTCGTCGAGTCCGACCCCGAGGCCGACCCGGGGGTCCTGCGGATGCTCCAGACGCAGGCCACCGCGCGCGTCCACCGGGCCTGGGAGCGGCTGGGCACCCTGGGGCCCACCGACGCCGAGACCCCCAGTGAGGCCCAGGCGCGCCTGCGGACGACGATGATCCGCGAGGAGCGGGCCGAGCTGCTGCGCATCCGCGACGCCGGGCAGGTCGACCACGCGGTCCTCACCTCGATCCTCGGCCAGCTCGACGCCGAGGAGACCGCACTGGGATGGTCGGCCACCCGCAGCGCGGTGCTGCGCGAGTCGCCGCTCCTGCCGCCGGACCACATCCTCAGCGGGTGCGAGCACCTCACCGCGACCGAGACGCCGGTCCCGCCGACGACGGCCGAGGGGTGCCCCACGTGCCTCGCCGCGGGGATGCGCTGGGTCCACCTGCGGGCCTGCGCGCACTGCGGCGCCGTGGGGTGCTGCGACTCCTCCGAGGGCAGGCACGCCAGCGCGCACTTCCGCGAGACCGCCCACCCGGTGATGCGCAGCCTGGAGCCGGGGGAGGCGTGGCGCTGGTGCTACGTCGACGCGGTCGTGGGCTGAGGGCGGCTACGTTGTGCCGATGACGGCCACCCCCTCGACCCTGCTGCTCGCCTCCGCCTCACCCGCCCGGCTCGCCACGCTGCGCGCCGCCGGGGTCGAGCCGCTCGTGCGGGTCTCGAGCGTCGACGAGGACGCCGCCGTCGCCGCGGTCGAGGCCGTGCACGGCACCCTCGAGGCCGCCGACGTCGCCCTCCTGCTCGCCCGGGCCAAGGCCGAGGACGTCGTCGCCACCGTCGAGGAGGGCGACGACGCGGACGCCGACGGTGCCCTCGTCCTGGGCTGCGACTCGGTCCTCGAGCTCGACGGTGAGGTGCACGGCAAGCCCGCCGACGCCGCGGAGGCGGTCGCCCGCTGGCACCGGATGCGCGGTCGCTCCGGCGTGCTGCACACCGGCCACTGGCTCGTCGACACCCGGGACCCGGACGAGGGCGGCACGGGCGGGATGGTCGGTGGCACCGCGTCGACCACCGTGCACTTCGCCCGCCTGGACGACGCCGAGGTGGAGGCCTACGTCGCCACCGGCGAACCCCTGCGCGTCGCCGGGGCGTTCACGCTCGACGGCCTCGGCGGTCCGTACGTCGACGGGATCGAGGGCGACCCGCACAACGTCGTCGGGGTGTCCCTGCCCCTGCTGCGCGGGCTCCTGCTCGAGCTGGGCGTCGCCTGGCACGAGCTGCGCGGCGCCCCCTGACCCGACGGCCCGACGGGCCGGAGTCGCTCAGACGGGCGGGACGTCGCGGCGCTTGTCGGTGACGTGCCGGTCGCGCCGCGCGGCGTAGCGCAGCCGGCGCAGCAGCTCGCCGCGCAGCTCGTCGGCCTCGATGACCTGGTCGACGACGAGGTCGGCGGCGAGCCGCTCGAGGTCGACGTCCTCCTCGTACTCGGCCCGCCGCGCCGCGACGAACGCGTCGCGCGCCTCGGGCCCCTCCGCCGCCTCGACCTCGGCGATCTTGTTGGCGTACACCGCGTTCACCGCGGCCTCCGGGCCCATGACGGCGATGCGTGCCGTGGGGAGCGCGATGGTCGCGTCGGGCCCGAAGCCGGGCCCACCCATCGCGTACAGGCCTGCGCCGTAGGCCTTTCGGACGACGACGCAGAACTGCGGGACCGTCGCCGACGCCACTGCCGACACCATCTTGGCGCCGTGCCGGATGATGCCACCGCGCTCGACCTCGGAGCCGATCATGAAGCCCGGGACGTCGGCGAGGTAGACCAGCGGCACCGAGAACGCGTCGCAGAGCCAGATGAAGCGCGCGGCCTTGTCGGCCGAGTCGGAGAACAGCACCCCGCCCTTGACCGCCGAGTTGTTCGCCACGATGCCGACGGTCTCACCGTCCATCCGGCCGAACCCGATGACGAGCTCGGCGGCGAACAGCGGCTTGACCTCGAAGAAGCTGTCGGCGTCGACGAGGCCGTCGATGACCTCGTGGACGTCGAAGGGCTGGCTCTCCCGCTCCGGCACGCTCTCGCGCGTCAGCGGTCGCGACGGTGCCTCCGCGTGGTACGTCGGGAGGGGGCTGCGCCAGTTCTCGGGCAGGTACGACAGGTAGAGCCGGGCCAGCTCGATGGCCTCGGCGTCGTCGTGCGCGAGGAGGTCACCGACCCCGGAGACGGTGCAGTGCATCCGCGCCCCGCCCATCTCCTCGAGGGAGACCGTCTCGCCGACGACCATCTCGGCCATCCGCGGGCTGCCGAGGTACATCGACGCGTTGCCCTCGACCATGATGATGATGTCGCAGAAGCTGGGGATGTACGCGCCACCCGCCGCCGACGGGCCGAACAGGGCGCAGACCTGCGGGACCTTGCCGGACAGGGCGACCTGGTTGTGGAAGATCCGGCCGGCCCCACGGCGCCCGGGGAACATCTCGACCTGGTCGGTGATGCGGGCCCCCGCGCTGTCGACGAGCCAGACGACGGGGAGCTCCTCGCGCAGCGCGGTCTCCGTGGCGCGCACGATCTTCTCGACCGTGCGCGCGCCCCACGACCCCGCCTTGACGGTGGGGTCGTTGGCGATGACGACGACCGCCCGGCCGTCGACCGTCCCGCGGCCGGTGACGACCCCGTCGGCCGGCAGGCCCGGGGCCAGCGCGTTGGCGAACCGGCCGTCCTCGACGAACGAGCCGTCGTCGGTCAGCAGGGCGATGCGGTCGCGCACGTAGAGCTTGTGCTGCTTGGCGAGCTTGGCCGCCGCCGCCTCGGTGGGCCGGGCCGACGCCTCGAGGGCGCCCTCGAGGCGTCGTCGGACGTCGCCGACCCGCGGGTCGCCCTCGGTCATGACGGGAGCCCGAGCGCCTTGGCGATGACCATCCGCTGGACCTCGGAGGTCCCCTCACCGATCTCGAGGATCTTCGCGTCGCGGTAGAAGCGCGCCACCGGGTACTCCTCCATGAAGCCGTTGCCGCCGAAGACCTGGGTGGCGATGCGGGTCGCGCTGACCGCGGCCTCCGAGGTGTAGAGCTTGGCGACGGCCGCGGCCTGCTTGACGTCGGCGACCGAGCGGCGCCCGGCCTCCTGCTCGTCCTTGAGCCACGCGGCGCGGTAGGTGAGCAGGCGCGAGGTCTCCTCCATCACCGCGAGGTCGGCGATGGGGAAGGAGACGCCCTGGTTGACGCCGATGGGCCTGCCGAAGGCGGTGCGCGTCTTCGCGTAGGCCGTGGTCTCCTCGCGCATCCGGGTGATGAGGCCGAGCGCCAGCGCGCTGATGGCGATGCGCCCGTCGTCGAGGGTCTTGAGGAACTGGCGGAAGCCCTGGCCCCGCCGGCCGAGGAGGTTCTCCTCGGGGACCCGGCACCCGGCGAAGGACAGCCCGTGGGTGTCGGAGATGTTCCAGCCGAGCTTGTCGTAGGCCGGCTCCACCGTGAATCCCGGTGTGCCGGAAGGGATCATGATGGCCGAGATCTCCGGTCGCCCCTCGGAGTCGGTGCCGGTGCGCGCGGTGACCGTGACGAGCGAGGTGATGTCGGTGCCCGAGTTGGTGATGAACGCCTTGGCGCCGTCGACGACCCACTCCCCTCCCTCGAGGACCGCCTTGGTGCGGGTGGCGCCGGCGTCCGAGCCCGCGTCGGGCTCGGTGAGGCCGAAGCCGGCCAGGGCCTTCCCCGCGACGAGGTCGGGGAGGAAGCGCTCCTTCTGGGCGTCGGTGCCGTAGGTGAGGATGGGGTTGATCCCCAGGCCCACCCCGGCCGAGAGCGTGATGCCGATCGACTGGTCGACCCGCCCGAGCTCCTCGATGGCGATGCACAGGCTGGTGAACGCACCGCCCTCGGCGTCCTCGAGGGAGCCGCCGTACTGCTCGGGGACGACGAGGCCGAACAGGCCCAGCTCGCCGAGCCGTGGGACGAGGTCGGTCGGGAAGTGGTGCTCGCGGTCCCACTGGGCGACGTGCGGCTCGACGGCCTCGGTGGCGAACTCCCTGACGACGGTCCGGAAGTCCTCGTGGTCCTTGCTCAGCTCGAACATCTGCGCCCCTTCGCGCGGTGGGTCCGGGCGCCCGGGTCGCGGGGCTCGGCGGTCGGTCACGTTCTTGACGTTGACGTCAACGTAAAGCAATACTGCCCGGTATGCCAGTCCCCAGCGCCACCGAGACCCGTACGTGGTCCATCGCCGAGGTCGCCGAGGAGTTCGCCGTGACCCACCGCACGGTGCGGCACTACGAGGAGCTCGGGCTCATCTCCCCCGAGCGGCGCGGCACGACCCGCGTCTACCACCGGCGCGACCGCACCCGGCTCGGCCTCATCCTGCGGGGCAAGCGCCTCGGGTTCCCCCTCGAAGAGATCCGCACCATCATCGACCTCTACGACGCCCCGCGAGGGCGCCGCAGCCAGCTCGAGTACGTCCTGGACCAGATCGACGAGCGCCGCACCGACCTCGAGCAGCGCCGCCGCGACCTCGACGCGGCCCTGTCCGAGCTCGACGAGTTCGAGCGTCGCTGCCGCACCGACCTCCAGCGTGGCCCCCGCCCCTGACACCGGTGCCGGGTCGCTCAGCCCCCGACCCGGGCCAGGAAGGCGTCGATCTCCGCGCGCGTCGGCGCGGTGTCGGGACCGCGCCGGGTCACCTTGATGGCGCCGGCCGCGTTGGCCCGGACCGCCGCCTGCGTCCACGAGGCCCCGGCCGCGCGCTCGGCGAGCAGGACGCCCGTGTGGGTGTCGCCCGCGCCGTTGGTGTCGACCGGGCGCTGCGGGTGGCCCGGCAGGTAGGTGCTGCGTCCGTCCTCGCGGACGGCGCAGCCCCGGGGGCCGTCGCGCACGATGGTGACCGCTCCCTCGGGCAGCATCCGCGAGACGACCTCGCCCGCCTGCTCCATCCCCGTGACCCCCGCGAGCGCCGCAGCCTCGTCGGCGTTGCCCGTCCACACCGTGGTGCGCGCGAGGACCGCGTCGCGGGTGTGCGGGCCGAGCTCGGCGAAGGTGGCGCCGGGGTCGAGGACCACGACGACCTCGCGGTCGAGGGTGGCGAGCCACTCGACGAGCGGGTCGCGGGTGCGGCCGACGAGGGAGTAGCCGCTGAGGCACACGAGGTCGCCCGGCACCGGAGCCGAGGCAGCCAGCGACGCCACGGTGATGTGCCGCTCCGCACCCTGGGTCGTGACGAAGGAGCGCTCCGCGCTCGGCTCGACGAGGACGACGCACACCCCGGTGTCGAGGTCGGTGACGGTCGGCGAGGACACTTCGATGCCCTCGGCCGCCAGGGCCGCGCGCACCAGGTCGCCGTTCGGCCCCGCGCCCACGGACCCGGCGTGCACGCAGTCGGCGCCCGAGCGCGCTGCGGCGAGCAGGGTGGTGACGGCGCCGCCGGCGTACCGCTCGTACGAGGTCGCCATGACGTTGCCGCCGCGCACCGGGAGCGCCGGCACCTCCATCACGGCGTCGACGAGGGCCTGAGCCGTGTGGATGACCCGTGTCATGCCGCCGAGTATGCCCGTGCCTCCCCCTCAACCCCGCGCTACGGCGCAGTAGGTGTCGTGATCACGACACCTACTGCGCCGTAGCACGCGGGGGAGGGCGCGGGGTAGGTCAGACGCGGGCGCGCACGGCGTACAGCTCGGGGAAGAAGGTGAGGTCGAGGGCGCGGCGCAGGAAGTCGACGCCGCTGGAGCCACCGGTGCCCTGGCGTCGGCCGATGGTGCGGGTCACGACCTGGAGGTGGCGGAAGCGCCACTGCTGGAACAGGTCCTCGATGTCGACGAGCTCCTCGCACGTCTCGTACACGCCCCAGTGCTCGGCGGGGTCGGCGTACACCCCGGCGAAGAGGTCGACGAGGTCCTCGCAGAACCGGTACGGCTGCGTGACGTCGCGCTCGAGGACGACGGGAGGCACGGCGTACCCGCGGCGCGAGAGGTAGCGCAGGAACTCGTCGTAGAGCGTCGGCTCGCCCAGGAGCCGCTCGAGCGCCGCGTGCTCGGCCGGCGAGTGCTCGAACACGCGCACCATGTCGGCGTTCTTGTTGCCGAGGAGGAACTCCACGGCGCGGTACTGGTGGCTCTGGAACCCCGAGCTCGTCGCGAGGAACGGCCGGATCTGGGCGTACTCGCTCGGCGTGAGGGTGGCCAGCACGTCCCACTGCTCGACGAGCTGCTTCTGGACGTGCTTGACCCGGGCCAGCCGCTTGAGCGCCGGAGCCAGGTCGTCGGTGGCGAGCAGGGCCCGGGCCGAGTGCAGCTCGTGGAGCAGCAGCTTCAGCCACAGCTCGGCGACCTGGTGCTGGACGATGAAGAGCAGCTCGTCGTGCTGGGCCGGCTCGCTGCGGGGGTGCTGCGCCGAGAGCAGCGTCGGCAGGTCGAGGTAGTCCCCGTACGACATGGCCCTGCTGAAGTCGGTGGACAGACCATCCTCGAGGGCCCGCTCGGCGCGGTCTGCGGCGTCGCTGCTCATGCGAGGCATCCTGCCAGCGACCCGGCCGGTTGACCGCGCGCCGGGGGTACTCGGCCGAACGGTCGGCCTTCGCCCGTTCCGCGTCGGGGTGTCGCACGCGCTTCGTACCCTCGGCGAGGACAGACCGCGGTGGAGCCGAAGCGTCGCCGGAAGGGAGGGCCCTCATGGCCCGCAGCGGACAGACCCGGCTGCGCACCACCGCCACGGTGGCCGGGACGGTGCTCGTCGTCGTCCTCGAGATGGCGCTGCTCACCGGCGTGTGGCACCTCGGCGACTCCCTGGACCACCAGCGTGAGGCCGCGGCCACCCTCTCGGGGACGCTGCGGCCCCTGACCCCGGCCACGGCCCCCGAGGCCACCGAGCGCGTCCGGGCCGCGGTGCTCGCACTCGGGGCTGCCGGTGTCGACGTCACCCCCGGGACCCCCGGCGGCACCGTCGTCGAGAGCGCCGACGCCCTGCTCACCAACCCCTCGAGCAGCCCCGCGCTCGACGCCGTGCGCGCCGCCGACACCGCCCTGCGGGCCGACCTCGAGCAGGCGACCTCCACCCGCGCCTGGACGGCGTTCGCGATCCACGCCACCCTGCTCGTCCTGGTCTCGATCGGGTGGTTCGCCTGGTTCCGCCGCCTCGTCGACCGGCACCGCGCGGTCGAGCGGCACCTCACCGCCCAGCGTGTCGTCGACCTGCGAGAGCGCCGGTTGCTCGCCCTCGTCCAGAACAGCGCCGACCTCGTCGTCGTCATCGAGGACGACGGCGTCGTCTCGTTCGCCAGCCCCTCGGCCCGATCCGTCCTCGGCCGCCCCGCCGCCGAGCTCGTCGGGCAGCACGTCGTCGGGCTGCTGCGTGAGGACGCACCGACCCTCATCGGGATGCTCGCCGCCGGTCGCACGGGCGACCTCGCGGTGAGCTTCCGGCTCGTCCACGCCGACGGTCGCGAGATCGTCGCCGACGGCACCCTGAGCAACCTCCTGGAGGAAGCGGCCGTGGGCGCGTGGGTGCTCACCCTGCGCGACGTCACCGAGCAGCACGCCCTCGCCGAGCAGCTGGTCCACCAGGCCTTCCACGACTCGCTGACCGGGCTGGCCAACCGGGCGCTGTTCGCCGACCGCCTCGATCACGCCGTCTCCCGCCGCGACGGCAGCATCGCCGTGCTGGTCCTCGACCTCGACGACTACAAGCACGTCAACGACACCCACGGCCGCCTCGTCGGCGACCAGCTGCTCGTCGCCGTCTCCGACCGCCTCCGCGGGGCGCTGCGCCCCGGCGACACCGCCGCCCGCCTCGGAGGCGACGAGTTCGCCGTGCTCATGGAGCAGACCGACCGCGCGGCCGCCGAGAGCGCCGCCCACCGCGTCCTGGACGCCCTGAGGGCGACCATCGAGGTCGACGGGGTCTCGTGGTCGGCGAGCGCGAGCATCGGCATCGCCCTCACGGACCCGGCCGGCGCCACCGGTGAGTCGGTCCTGCGCGACGCGGACATCGCCATGTACTGGGCCAAGGAGAAGGGCAAGGGCACGATCCGGGTCTTCGACGCCGATCGCCACGCCGCCACCCTGGACCGGATGTCGATCCAGACCGACCTCGTCACGGCCATCGACCGCGACGAGCTCGAGCTGCACTACCAGCCGATCGTCGACCTGCGCACCCGGGTCGTCACGGGGTTCGAGGCGCTCGTGCGCTGGCAGCACCCCGACCGCGGGGGCCTGGCGCCGGGGCAGTTCGTCCCCGGCGCGGAGCGGTCCGGGCTCGTCGTCGCCCTGGGCTCCTGGGCCCTGCGGGAGGCCTGCCGGGCGGCCTGCGAGCTCCAGGTCTCACGCCCCGGCGTGACGATGTCGGTCAACGTCTCGGCCCAGCAGCTCGTCAGGCCCGGCTTCGTCGACGAGGTGGCCCGCGCCCTCGACGACACCGGCCTGCCCCCGGCGCTGCTCGTCCTCGAGATCACCGAGTCGGTGCTCCTCGACGACGTCGACACGGCGATGACCGCCCTGCACGGGCTGCGCGAGCTCGGCACCCGCACCGCCATCGACGACTTCGGCACGGGCTACAGCTCGCTGTCCTACCTCGCCCGGCTGCCCGTCGACATCCTCAAGGTCGACAAGAGCTTCGTCGACGGCGTCATCGCGGAGGAGCACGCGGCCACGGTGGCCCTCGCGATCCTCGAGATGGGCCGGTCGCTGCGGCTGACCATGGTCGCCGAGGGGGTCGAGAGCGTCGAGCAGGCGGCGTGGCTGGAGGAGCACGGCTGCGACCGCGGCCAGGGCTACCTGTGGTCGCGGGCGCTGCCGCTGGCCGAGGCCCACCTCCTCCTCGAGCGGCCCGGCACCGCGGCCGAGGACGGCTGGGCCCTGTCGCTCAGCTCACCCTGAGCCGGGCTGAACCCCGATGAGGGCCGCGTTCCCGCGGCCGTCGACCCGGATGGTCGCGACGGCCGTCCCGGAGCGCACCGCGTCCTCGAGCGCGAGCGCCTCGGCCTGCGGGAGGAACCAGCTCTCGATGCCGCACTCCAGGCGCCAGCTCGAGTCGTCGCAGCGCAGGTACAGGCCCTCGTCGGGACGGGTGCGCTGCACGGGTCCACCGACCCAGACGTCGCCCTGCCGGGTCAGGGGCACCCACGCGTCACCCCGGGACTCCTGGGCGGCCGTGATCTCGGCCTCGGTCAGCTCGCGGTCCAGGACCGGCTGCGCCGGAAGGTCGGGGTAGCTGAGCTCGACGTAGGCACCCCGGAACGGGTCGATGGGGTCGACCGGCGCCACCGTGAGCCGCACCTCCTCGCCCGTGAGGCGGGCGGCGAGCGGCGACCAGACCGCGACGACGACGAGGACGAGCTGGGCGACGACGGCCCCGACGACGAGGACGCGGCGGGTGCGCGCCGGGTCGGCGGCGGCCGGAGCCGTGGGGGGAGGCAGCGGAGGGGGCGGGGTGGACTCGGCGGTCGTGGGCGTGCTCATCACAGGGCCTCCTTCGCCTCGCGCACGAGCCGTCGTCGGCCGCGGTCGGCCAGGACGCCGGTCCCGAGGAGGACGACGCCGACGACGAGGAACAGGGTGGCCCCGGACAGGATCGGGGCGAAGACGGCGAACGCCTGGGTCGTGACGAAGACGACGAGCGCCGCGGTGGCGACCCAGGTGAGCCGGCTGCTGTCGCGCATCCCGCCGAGGACGGCGTACCCGCTGGCGACGACGAGGTACGCGGCGACCGAGAGGAAGGCCCGCACCCAGGCGCCGGCGCTGAGGTCGTCGGGCCGCAGGAGCTCGGGGTCGAAGCGCCACAGCGCCAGGCCGACGGTGAGGACGAGCGCGAGGGCGGCGAGCGCGAGCTCGAGGCGGTCGAGCCGCTCGCCGCGCAGGGCGGCCAGGGCTGCGAGGACCACGGCGGCGCCGAGGCCGACCCAGAGCGTCCACGACGTCCCCGGCTCGCCCCACTCGTACGGGAGCGCGGCGACGAACAGGGCGACGAGGACGATGACGGCGCCGATCTCGCGCCAGGGCGGCGCCATGTCACGGCGGTTCAGCACGGAGTTGGCGACGCCCACCGCGACGGCCGCGAGCCCGGCGGCCGCGAGCGCGGTCGAGACCGAGAACGCGTCGTCGGCGACGTCACCGACCTGCCAGACGAACCAGAGGGCGAGCAGGCCGACCCCGAGGACGAGCGGCGCCACGCCGCGCACCGCGTAGGCCCACAGGACCGCACCCAGGCCCCAGACCCCGACGAGCAGCGGCTCGTAGGCGGGGACCTGGAGGCTCTGGGCCGCCTGGAACACCACCGCCCCGAACGCCCCCGCCGCGAGCAGCCGCACGGCCCCGACGACCGGGGAGGCCACGTCGCCCTCCCGGTCACGCCGGGTTGCCAGGACCTCGGCCACGCCGACGAGGCCGAGCCAGATCGCCACCATGAGGCCGAAGCGGGCCAGCGGCGCCATCGCGTCGAGGTTCGAGGCGACGAGCCAGATCAGGCCCAGGCCCACGAAGCAGGCCCCGAGGGTGAGGACGATGCGCGACAGCGTCACCTTGCGCACGGCCACGTACCGGGCCCGGATGCTCGCGGCCGTCACGTCGTCGACGAGCCCCTCGGCGTGCCACGCGCGCAGCTCGGACTCCAGCCAGCCGAGCTGGGCGGGGCTGGCGGCGTGCAGCGCCGGGTCGCGCTGGGCGGGAGCGTCGGGTGCGGTGGCGGGCGGCGCGGTCATCGCGGGCTCCTGGGTCTCGGACGGGCACCGTCATCGGTGCTCTGCCCATCGTCCACCCGCCGGTCGGCACCGGCCATGAGCACCGGTACTCAGGGCGTGTCCCGCCGGCTCAGCCGTGGAAGTCCTCGGGGTCGGGGCCGGTGCGGAACCCGCGGTCGAGGGTCGAGATCGCCTCGACCTCAGCACCGGTCAGCTCCAGGTCGGCGGCCGCGAGGTTCTCCACGATCCGCGACGGCGTCACCGACTTCGGCAGGACCACGAGGCCGAGGGCCAGGTGCCACGCGATGACGACCTGCGCGGGACTGGCCCCGTGGTCGCGCGCGATGCCGTCGATGACGGGGTCGTCGAGGACGCGCTTGCCCGAGGCGAGCGGGCTCCACGACTGCGTCACGATGCCGCGCTGCTCGTGGAACGCCCGCAGGGGTGCCTGCTGGAGGTAGGGGTGCAGCTCGACCTGGTTGATGCTCGGCCACTCCCCCACCTCGTCGTGGAGGCGCTGGAGGTGCTCGGCGGGGAAGTTGCACACCCCGATGGCCCGCACCCGCCCCTCCTCGCGCAGCCGGGCCATGGCGCGCCAGGTGTCGACGTACCTGCCGTTGCGGGGGGCCGGCCAGTGGATGAGGTAGAGGTCGAGGACGTCCAGGCCCAGCCGGTCCATCGAGGCGTCGAAGGCCCGAAGCGTCTCGTCGTGGCCCTGGTCGGAGTTCCACACCTTCGTCGTGACGAAGACGTCGTCGCGGGGCACGTCGGACCCGGCGAGCGCGCGGCCGACCCCGGCCTCGTTGCCGTAGAGGGCGGCGGTGTCGACGTGCCGGTAGCCCGCGTCGAGCGCCGCGAGGACCGCGGGCTCGGCCTCGTCGTCGGGCACCTGCCAGGTGCCGAAGCCGATCGTCGGGAGCTCGAGCGGGCCGGTGGGGGTGGTCAGGGTCGTCGTCGTCACGGGAGGCATGCCCCCACCGTAGGCGCGGGCTCCGCGCGGTGGGGAGTCCCTCGACGCCCGGTCCCCGGCCCGCGACGCAGGGCCCGGCGCACCGGCTCCTGGGCGAGCAGCACGCTGCCCAGGGTCACGGCCACCGCGACGAGGTGGACGGGCCCGAAGGGCTCGCCGAGCAGGGCAACCCCGAGCGCGGTGCCGACCACCGGGTTGACGAGGCCGACGACGGCGACCGCCCCGGCATCCATCCGGGTGAGCCCTCGGAACCACACGACGTACCCGAGCGCCGTCCCCGCGAGGCCGAGGTAGGCCAGGGCCGCGACGGCTGGGAGGTCGAGCGCGGGCGGCGCACCCTCGGTGAACCACGCGAGCGGTAGCAGGAGCAGGCCTCCGGCGACGAGCTGCCACGAGGTGGTGGTGAGGACGTCGCCCGGTGGCGCCCACCGCTTGACGAGGACGAACCCGACGGAGGACGCGACGACCGCGCCGACGACGGCGGCCACGCCCACCGGGTCGACCGTCCCGGACCGGTCGGCCTGCCAGACCAGGGCGAGGATCCCGCCGATGCCCGCGAGCGTCGCGACGACGGTGACCCGGGCCTGCCGCTCGCCGAGGACGAGGAAGGCCACCGCCATGACGACGAGCGGCGAGAGCGCCGTCAGGGTGGAGCCGAGCCCGCTGGGCAGGCGGTAGGCACCGACGTAGAGCAGGGCGAAGAAGAGCCCGTGGTTGAGCGCGCCGAGCAGGAGCGACCTCCCCCACCAGGGCCCGCGCGGCAGCCGGCGGACCCAGAGCAGCAGGAGGAGCCCGGCGGGCAGCACCCGCGCCGCCGCGGCGAAGAACGGCCGGTCGGGCGGCAGCCACAGCTGGGTCACCGCGTACGTCGACCCCCACACGACGGGGGCGATGGCGGTGAGCGCGACCGTCGAGGCCGAGGGCGACTTGTCTTCCATGGAAGAGACAATATCTTCCATGGAAGATATATTCCTCGCCATGGACCACGTCGCCCACGTCGTCGAGCAGTGGCGCACCGAGCGCCCCGACCTCGACGTCTCCCCCCTGCTCGTCATCGGTCGGGTCCACCGCGTGGCGAACGCCCTGACCCCCGAGCTCGTCGCGGTGTACGCGCAGCACGGGCTCGGCGAGGGCGACTTCGACGTCCTGGCGACCCTGCGCCGCCAGGGCGAGCCCTTCGCCCTCACCCCGGGCGCGCTCGGCGAGCGGACCCTGGTCTCCTCGGGCGCCGTCTCCAAGCGGCTCGACCGGCTCGAGGCGCGCGGGCTCGTCCAGCGCCGCCCGAGCCCGACCGACGGGCGCTCGCGCACCGTCGTCCTCACCGCGCGGGGGCGGCGCGTCATCGACACGGCGATGCAGGCCCACGTCGCCAACGAGGCCCGCCTGCTCGCCGGGCTCACCGCCGACGAGCGCGACGCCCTCGGCGTGCTGCTCGCCCGGCTCGCGGAGTCGCTCGGCGTCTGAGGCCGGGGGGCCGTGGACCCGCCGTGGAGTGTGGTGAGGGACGCACCCGGGCCACCCCGACGGGCCCCTCCCCGACCGCTAGAGTCCGGCCCATGGCCATCTCCAGCGTCCTCATCGCGAACCGGGGTGAGATCGCGGTGCGCATCGCCCGCGCCTGCCGTGACCACGGGGTGCGGTCCGTCGCCGTGTACGCCGAGCCCGACCGCGACGCCCTGCACGTGCGCGTCGCCGACGCGGCGTACGCCCTCGGCGGCACGACGCCGGCCGACTCGTACCTGCTGCAGGACAAGCTCATCGAGGTCGCGCGCGAGGCAGGCGCCGACGCGGTGCACCCCGGGTACGGCTTCCTCGCCGAGAACGCCGGGTTCGCCCAGAAGGTCATCGACGCCGGCCTGGTCTGGATCGGGCCCGACCCCGACGCCATCGACTCCCTCGGCGACAAGGTCAAGGCCCGGCACATCGCGCTGGCCGCGAACGCCCCCCTCGTGCCGGGCACCGCCGACCCCGTCGACGGGCCCGACGACGTCGTCGCCTTCGCCCGCGAGCACGGCCTGCCGGTCGCCATCAAGGCGGCCTATGGCGGTGGCGGCCGTGGGCTGAAGGTCGCGCGCACCATCGAGGAGATCCCCGAGCTGTTCGAGTCGGCCGTGCGCGAGGCCGTCACCGCCTTCGGACGCGGCGAGTGCTTCGTCGAGCGCTTCCTCGACCGCCCCCGCCACGTCGAGACGCAGTGCCTGGCCGACCGGCACGGCACCGTCGTCGTCGTCTCCACCCGCGACTGCTCCCTCCAGCGGCGCAACCAGAAGCTCGTCGAGGAGGCCCCGGCCCCGTTCCTCACCGACGACCAGCACGCCGAGCTGGTGCGCGCGTCCAAGGAGATCCTGCGCGCCGCCGGCTACGTCGGCGCCGGCACCTGCGAGTTCCTCATCGGCCCGCAGGGCGACATCTCCTTCCTCGAGGTCAACACCCGCCTCCAGGTGGAGCACCCCGTCTCCGAGGAGGTCACCGGCATCGACCTCGTGCGCGAGCAGCTGCGCATCGCCGACGGCGAGAGCCTCGACTACCCCGACCCGGCCCCGCACGCGCACTCCATCGAGTTCCGGATCAACGGCGAGGACGCCGGCCGCGGCTTCCTGCCCGCCCCCGGCACCGTCACCCGGATGGTCGTGCCGACCGGCCCCGGGGTCCGCTGGGACGCCGGCATCGTCGAGGGCGACGCCGTCGCCGGGGCGTTCGACTCGATGATCGCCAAGCTCGTCGTCACCGGCCGCACCCGCCAGCAGGCGCTCGAGCGCTCGCGCCGCGCCCTGGCCGAGCTCGTCATCGAGGGGATGCCGACCGTCGTCCCGTTCCACCGGGCGGTCGTCGCCGACCCGGCCTTCGCCCCGGCCGACCCCACCGCGGCGTTCGCGGTCCACACCCGGTGGATCGAGACCGAGTTCGACAACACCATCGAGCCCTGGTCAGGCGGCGCGGCCGACGCCCCCGAGGCGCCGGAGCGCCAGACCGTCGTCGTCGAGGTCGGCGGTCGACGCCTCGAGGTGTCACTGCCCGGTGGGCTCTCCCTCGGCGGTGGCGGCAGCGGCGGCGGCTCGGCAACGCGCCGCGCGGCCCCGCGGCGCAGCGGCGGCGCGAAGGCCGGCGCCGCGGCCTCCGGTGACAGCCTCACCGCGCCGATGCAGGGCACCATCGTCAAGATCGCCGTCGAGGACGGCACCACCGTCGCGCAGGGCGACCTCGTCGTCGTCCTCGAGGCGATGAAGATGGAGCAGCCCATCACCGCGCACAAGGCCGGCACCGTCTCCGGGCTCGCGGCCCAGGTCGGGGCCACGGTCGGCAACGGCGCCGTCATCTGCCAGATCACGGACGGCGACCCCGGGGCCTGACCCGCAGCCCCCGCCCGGCCGAGCGAGGGAAGCGACCCCCGGACGAGCCGGGGGCGCTTCCGTGTGCCATCCTGTTCTTGAAATCTTTGGAGGACTGGATGAACGAGTCGGGAACGAGCGTCTTCGACGCGCTGGCCGTGGTCGGCAAGGCCTTCGCCAGCGCCAAGCGCCTGGAGATCATCGAGCTGCTGGCGCAGAGCGAGCACTCCGTCGACGAGATCGTGCGGGCCACGGGTCAGGGCCTGAGCACCGTCTCGGCGCACCTGCAGATCCTGCGGGCCGCGAACCTCGTGCGGACCCGGCGCTCCGGCACCCGCGTCATCTACCGGGTGGCCGGGCCGGACGTCGCCGAGCTGCACGCGCTGCTCGGCTCGGTGGCCCGGCGTCACTCCGCCGACGTCGAGGCGGCCCTGGCCGCCCACCTCGGCAGCGGCGGCGACGTCCACGACATCAGCCGCGAGGACCTGCGCGCCCGGATGCGGGAGGGCACGGTGACCCTGCTCGACGTGCGCCCGACCGAGGAGTTCACGAGCGCGCACATCCCCGGAGCGGTGTCCCTGCCGCTGGCCGACCTCGCCGCCCGGCTGGCCGAGGTGCCCGCGGACCGCGACATCGTGGCCTACTGCCGTGGCGCCTACTGCGTCATGGCGCACGACGCCATCACCCTCATCACCGCCCAGGGGCGAGAGGCCGAACGCCTGCAGGACGGGTTCCTCGAGTGGCGCCTGGCCGGCCTGCCCGTCGCCGTGGGCGCGTGAGCGACCGCTCGTCCCGGCTCGACCCCACCGACCCCGACCGACCCCACCGACCGAGGAGACCCATGCCGACCCCCACCACCACCAGCCCGCGTCACCGCTCGGTGGTCGTCCCCGTGCTCGTCGCGGTCATCGCGCTCGCCCTGACCGTCGCGGCCGTCGTGGCGACCCGCCCCGACCCGTCCGCCGCGGGGACCACCCCGTCGGACCGGCAGTCGGCCGCCCCCGGCGCCGACGACCCGCTCGGGCAGCTGGCCCGCCGCACCCCCGGCGACCCCCTGGCCCTCGGTGACCCCGACGCGCCGGTGGTCATGGTCAGCTTCTCGGAGTTCCAGTGCCCGTTCTGCGGCTCGTTCGCCCGGGACACCGAACCGGGCCTGATCGACAAGTACGTCGAGGACGGCACGCTGCGCATCGAGTGGCGTGACTTCCCCTACCTCGGCGAGGAGTCGACGACGGCGGCCCTCGCCGGTCGTGCCGCGGCGCTCCAGGGCAGGTTCTGGCAGTTCCACGACGCGCTCTACGCGCAGAAGCGCCCGGTCAACAGCGGCGTGCTCACCGAGGAGTACCTGGCCTCGGTCGCCCGAGGGGCGGGCCTGGACGCCGAACGGCTCGTCGAGGACATGGCCCGACCCGACCTCGCCGAGGCGGTCCGCAAGGACTTCGCCGAGGGCCAGGCCATCGGCGTCACCGGCACGCCCGCCTTCCTCATCAACGGCCAGCCCGTCATCGGGGCCCAGGACGCGGCTGTGTTCGAGCAGGTCATCGAGGCCGCGGCGGCCGCGGCCCGATGAGCGAGGTCAGCTTCGTCGGGGCGCTCGTGGCCGGCGCGCTGGCCCTGCTGTCGCCGTGCAGCGCCCTGCTCCTGCCCTCGTTCTTCGCCTACGCGTTCTCCAGCCGCTCCGCGCTGCTGGCCCGGACCGGCGTGTTCTACCTGGGCCTGCTCGTCACCCTCGTCCCCCTGGGCACGGGCGCGGCCGCGGCCTCCGCGGTCTTCTACGGCCACCGGGCCGCCCTCATCACCGTCGCCGGCTGGTCGATCATCGCCCTGGGCCTGCTCCAGGTCCTCGGTCGGGGCTTCACCCTGCCCTTCGTCGCCCGGCTGCAGTCCTGGTCCTCGGCCAAGGGCGCCGGCCGGGGCGGGTACGTGTCGACGTTCGGGCTCGGCGCCGTCTACGGGCTCGCCGGCTTCTGCTCCGGCCCGGTCCTCGGCGCCATCCTCACCGTCGCCGCCACCCGGTCGACGCCTCTCGAGGGTGGGCTGCTGCTCGCGGTGTACGCGCTGGGGATGTCGCTCCCCCTCTTCCTCCTCGCCGCGCTCTGGGACCGCCACCGGCTCGGGGAGCGCCGCTGGCTCCGCGGGCGGGTGCTGACGCTGGGCCGGCTCCGGGTGCACTCGACCTCGCTGGCCTCAGGGGTCCTCTTCGTCCTCATCGGCGCCCTGTTCCTGCGCTACGACGGGACGGCCGGGGTGAGCGGGCTCCTCGGCCTCGGCGACACCACCGAGCTGGAGGTGTCGGCGCAGACGGCCGCCGCGCAGGCCACCGCCGCGGTCCCGCTGTGGCTGCTCCCGGCGCTGGTCGCGGTGGGTGCCGGCGGCGTGGCGTGGTCACGCGCCCGGCGTCGCAGCATCGACTCGACGCGGTCCTAGGCCTGCGGCGGCGTGGGGTCGACCGCCGGGGGGGTCGTCCCCCGGGAGGTGAGGCCGAGCGCGCTGCGCAGGGCGCTGCTGCCCTTGCCGATCTTCGTGTCGTACTTGCCGTGCGTGCGGCTGCTCACGGTCGACTCGACGCGGTCGAGCGCCTGGCCGACCTTGTCGGGGTTCTCGCGGGCGTAGTCGCGGGCCTTCATCGCGGCCGCTCCGGCCATGGCGATGAGGGTCTTGGTGGGGATCTTGGCCATCGGTGGTGCCTCCGTGGTGCTGGTGCTCGGGCCGTGGGTCGGCTGCCACCGTAACCGCTGCGCGCGGCCGCGAGCCCCGCGGGGGCCGGGGAGACGAAGCACGCCACCCCCATGGGGAGGGGACCGCTGGGGGTGACGTGCAGCCTGAGCGCGAGGAGCGCTGTCCCGATGCCGTCACCGGCACGCCTCGCGAGGGAGACGTGTCGGTGACGGACCCTCTGGTGCCGCGACCGTACCAACGCGGCAGGCCCCGGCGACATGACCCGATCGGGCCATCCGACCGAGGTGGCCGGGTCAGTCCGTGACGTGGAGGCGGCGCGCGGCCTCCGCGATCGAGCCGGACAGCGAGGGGTAGACCGTGAAGGTGGAGGCGACCTGGTCGACGTTGAGGCGGTGCTGGACGGCGAGGGTCACCGGGAAGATGAGCTCGGAGGCCCTCGGTGCCACGATGACCCCGCCCACGACGACCCCGGAGCCCTTCTGCGCGAAGAGCTTGACGAAGCCGTCGGTGACGCCGAGCATCTTGGCGCGGGCGTTGCGGGCGAGCGGGAGCATGAGGATGTCGGCGTCGGCGCGTCCCTCGTCGAGGTCCTTCTGCGAGACCCCGACGGTGGCGATCTCCGGGTCGGTGAAGATGTTGGCCGAGACGACGCCGAGGGCGAGCGGCGCCACGGCGTCGCCGAGCGCGTGCGACATCGCGATGCGGCCCTGCATCGCCGCGACCGAGGCCAGGGGCAGCACACCGGTGCAGTCCCCTGCGGCGTAGACCCCGCGGACCGACGTGCGCGACACGCGGTCGACGACGACGTGACCCGACGGAGACAGCTCGACCCCGTTCTCCTCCAACCCGATCCCGCGCGTCTGCGGCACGGAGCCGACCGCGAGCAGGGCGTGCGAACCCGTGACCTCGCGGCCGTCCTCGAGCCGGACCACGACCCCGTCCGCCGTGCGCTCGACCGCCGCCATGCGCGACCGGCCGAGCACCTCCATCCCGCGCTTGGTGAAGACGTCCTCGATGACGGAGGCGGCCTCGGGGTCCTCGCCGGGCAGGACCCGGTCGCGCGAGGAGACCAGGACGACCTGCGATCCGAGGCCGAGGTACGCCTGCGCCAGCTCGGCGCCGGTGACGCCGGACCCGACGACGACGAGCCGCTCCGGCAGCCCCTCGAGGTCGTAGATCTGCTGCCAGGTGAGGATGCGCTCGCCGTCGGGGCGGGCGGTGTCCATGACCCGTGGCGTGGCCCCGGTGGCGAGGAGGACGACGTCGGCCTCCAGGTCGACGTCGCCGTCGCTGGTCCCCACGCGCACGCTCGTCGGGGAGGTGAGGACGGCGGTCCCGCGCAGCAGGCGCACCCCCACCTCGGTGAGGCGGGTCGTGATGTCGTCGCTCTGCGCGGCCGCCAGGGCCAGCACGCGGCGGTTGACCTCGCCCAGCTCGGCGACCGCGTCGGACACCTCGTCGCCCTCGGAGTCCTCGAGGTGGACGCCGAGGTCCGCGGCGGTCTCGAACTCGCTCATGTAGTCGGCGGTGGCGATCAGGGCCTTGCTGGGGACGCAGTCGGTGAGGACGGCGGCACCTCCCAGCCCGTCGCGCTCGACGACGGCGACGTCGGCCCCCAGCTGGGCTGCGACGAGGGCGGCCTCGTAGCCGCCGGGGCCCCCACCGAGGATGACGACTCTGCTCGACCGTGCGTTCACGGCCCCCATCCAACCATCCACGCGACACCGTCCCGGCGACCGGCGGGGGCCACTCACGGGTCACATGGCGGTGCGGGGCCCAGGTCACGAGCGGGGAACGAATCGGCCAACACGGCAATGGTCCTGTTCCGAACCTTCACGGAAGTCCCTACAGTGCGATCAGGAGCACCGATGCTCCACGGCTCCCGCCGTACTCCCCAGGAGGTCGTGCTCATGTCCCACCACTTCGGCCGACGCACGGGGGCCCTCGCGGCCGCCGGCCTCGTCGCGGTAGCCCTCGTCGCCTGCTCGCCCCCCACCGAGAGCGGTGGCGGCAGCACCGCCACGGGCTCCGGCGCCGGCGGCGACGCCAAGACCGCCACCTCAGCCGCCGACCTCGGCGGCATGGAGGCCCTCGTGGCCGCCGCCAAGGCGGAGGGGGCGCTCAACGTCATCGCGCTGCCGCCGGACTGGGCCAACTACGGCGAGGTCATCAAGGGCTTCTCCGCCAAGTACCCCGAGATCAAGGTGACGAGCGACCAGCCCGACGCCAGCAGCGCCGACGAGATCGCCACCGCCAAGCGCCTCAAGGGCCAGGGCGGGGCCCCGGACGTCTTCGACCTCGGTGCCGCGGTCGCCCTCGCCAACCTCGACCTCTACGCCCCCTACAAGGTCGCGACGTGGGACGACGTCCCCGCCGACTTCAAGGACCCGGACGGGAAGTGGATCAACGACTACGGCGGCTACATGAGCATCGGCTACGACGAGTCCAAGGTCCCCGCCCCCACGTCGGTCGCCGACCTGCTCAAGGCCGACTACAAGGGCAAGGTCGCGCTCAACGGCAACCCGACCGAGGCCGGTGCCGCGTTCGCGGGCGTCCAGATGGTCGCGATCGCACAGGGCGGCTCGGCCGGCGA
Source organism: uncultured Actinomycetota bacterium (assembly GCA_963795035.1). Taxonomy (GTDB): domain Bacteria; phylum Actinomycetota; class Actinomycetes; order Actinomycetales; family Dermatophilaceae; genus Oryzobacter. The sequence goes on from CAWCFZ010000001.1 coordinate 541,550, forward strand.
CCTCACCAAGGGCGTCGACTTCTTCAAGCAGCTCAAGGCCGCGGGCAACTTCCTCCCGGTCGACCCGACCCCGGCCACCGTCGAGTCGGGCCAGACCCCGCTCGTCATCGACTGGGACTACCTCAACGCCTCACTGGCGGCGAAGCTCCCCACGTGGAAGGTCATCGTGCCGAAGGAGGCCGTCGTCGCCGGCTACTACTACCAGGCCGTCAACGTCGACGCCCCGCACCCGGCAGCCGCTCGGCTGTGGCAGGAGTACCTCTACAGCGACGAGGGCCAGAACCTCTGGCTCAAGGGTGGCGCCCGCCCGGTCCGGTTCGACGCGATGAAGACCGCCGGCACGCTCGACGCCGCCGCGGCCGCAGCGCTGCCCGCCGTCGAGGGCACCCCGGTGGTCCCGACCCAGGCCGACTCGGACACCGGCAAGAAGTACCTGGCCGACAACTGGGCCAACGCGGTTGGCTGACCGGGCTGGCAGCCCCTCCGCGGGGGCGCTCGGACGGCTGCGGCCGTCCGGCGCCCTCGCGGGCGTCGTGCCGTTCTTCGCGTACACGACGGTCTTCCTCCTCATCCCGACCGTCGTCGTCGTCGTCGGGGCGTTCCTCGACGGGGCGAACCGACCGACGTTCGCCAACCTCGAGGCGCTGACCCAGCCCTCCGTCGTGCGCGGGCTCGTGCAGTCGGTGGTCCTCTCGGCCGTCACCGCGGTGGCCGGCGCGGTGCTCGGCGGGTTCCTCGCCTACGCCGTGAGCACCGCGAAGCCCGACTCGGTGCTCAAGCGGTTCGTCACCTCGCTGTGCGGCGTGCTCGCCCAGTTCGGCGGTGTCGCACTGGCGTTCGCGTTCGTCGCGTCGTTCGGGGCCACCGGGCTGCTCACCCTCCTGCTCGGGAAGGTCGGCATCAGCACGGGAACCGGGTTCTGGCTCTACGAGTGGGACAAGGGCCTGATGCTCATCTACCTGTACTTCCAGATCCCGCTCATGCTCATCGTCTTCCTCCCCGCGGTCGAGGGGCTGCGCCCGCAGTGGCGCGAGGCCACCGAGACGCTCGGCGGCACCACCTGGACCTACTGGCGCCGGATCGCCGCGCCCATCCTCTTCCCGTCCTTCGTCGGCTCGACCCTCCTGCTGTTCACCAACGCGTTCTCCGCGTACGCGACCGCGGCGGCGCTCGTCTCGCAGGGCTCACCCCTGATCCCGCTGCAGATCGCCTCGACGTTCCGGTCCGAGGTCATCCTCGGGCAGGAGAACATCGGCAAGGCGATGGCCCTGGCGATGGTCGTCGTCGTCGCCGTCGTCATGACGGTCTACACGTGGCTCGACAAGCGCTCGAGCCGCTGGATGCAGCGATGAGCGGCCAGCGCGCGGCCGTGCGGCGCCGCCAGCGGCTCTTCCGGTGGGCGGTCCTCTCGGTCGTCCTGACCTTCTTCGCCCTGCCGCTGCTCGGCATGCTCGACTTCACGACCCAGGGCCCGGGCGGCAACGGCCGCACCCTCGACACCTGGCGGACCCTCGCCGACTTCTCCGAGATCTCCATCGAGTACCCCGCCCTGCGCGAGGGCTTCCTCGCCTCGGTCGGGCTCACCGTCCTCACCGTCTTCGTGATGCTGGTGCTCCTCGTCCCGACGATGACGTGGGTCCGGCTGCGGCTGCCCGGGCTCTCGCGGACGGTCGAGTTCATCTGCCTCCTGCCGCTCACGGTGCCGGCCATCGTCCTCGTCGTCGGCCTCACGCCGGTCTACGCGTGGGTCTACTACCTGCTCGGCTCCTCGACCCTCTGGCTCGGGCTCGCCTACGTCGTCCTCGTCCTCCCCTACGCCTACCGCGCGATCGACGCCGGCCTGCGCTCGATCGACGTGCGCACCCTCGCGGAGGCGGCCCGCTCGCTCGGTGCGAGCTGGTTCACCGTGATGTGGCGCGTCATCCTCCCGAACCTGCGCACGGCCGTGCTGTCGGCGTCCTTCCTCTCCGTCGCGCTCGTCCTGGGCGAGTTCACCATCGCCAACCTGTTCTCCAAGAAGAACCTCCAGGTCGCGATGTACGAGCTGGCGAAGTCCGACGCGAAGATCTCGGTCGCCGTGGGCCTGGCCTCCCTCGTGTTCGCCTTCCTCGTGCTGTTCGCGATGTCGTTCGTCGGCAGCAGCCGAGCCGGCACCTCCCCCTTCTCCCGCCTGCGCCGTCGCAAGGAGCCCCTCGCATGACCGCCTCGACCCCCACGCGGACCGGCACCGCCGTCCAGCTCACCGACCTGCGCCGGCTCTACGGCGGGGTCGCCGCGCTCGACGGCCTCACCCTGCACCTCGAGCCGGGCGAGCTCGTGGCCCTCCTCGGCCCGTCGGGCTGCGGCAAGACGACGGCGCTGCGCTGCCTCGCCGGGCTCGACGACCCCACGAGCGGCACCATCGAGGTCGGGGGGCGCGACGTCACCGGGATCCCCACGAACAAGCGCGACATGGGGATGGTGTTCCAGGCGTACAGCCTCTTCCCCCACATGACGGCCCGGCAGAACGTCGAGTTCGGCCTCGAGCTGCGCCGGCAGGACAAGGACGTGCGGCGGGGTCGCGCGTCCGAGATGCTCGAGCTCGTGGGGCTGAACGAGCACGCCGACAAGTTCGCGCACCAGATGTCCGGCGGTCAGCAGCAGCGCGTGGCGCTGGCCCGGGCGCTGGCCATCGAGCCCCAGGTCCTCCTCCTCGACGAGCCGCTCTCGGCCCTGGACGCCAAGGTCCGTACCCAGCTGCGCGACGAGATCCGCCGCATCCAGCTCGAGGTCGGCACGACGACCCTCTTCGTCACGCACGACCAGGAGGAGGCGCTCGCCGTCGCCGACCGGGTCGGCGTCATGTCGGTCGGCCGGCTCGAGCAGCTCGCCGCGCCGGACGAGCTCTACACCTCTCCCGTCAGCCCGTTCGTCGCCGACTTCGTGGGGCTCACCAACCGGCTGCGCGCCACGGTGGAGGGCGGCCGCGCGCACGTCCTCGGCGGGTCCATCCCGCTGCTGCCGGGCTCGGCGAGCGGCCCCGACGCGGTCGTCCTCGTGCGGCCGGAGGGCGTCACGGTCGAGCGGGTCGCCGGCGAGGGCGACACGGCGGCGACGGTGGTGAGCGCCAGCTTCCTCGGCGGGCACGGCCGCCTCATCGTGCGCACCGGTGCCGCCGACGAGCTCGTCACCGTGCAGGTGGCGAACACCGACGTCACGCTCTACCGCCCCGGGGACTCCGTGAAGCTCAGCCCGCGCGGGGACGCCGCCCTCGCCGTCGCCACCGACTGACCCCACCCACCCCCTACCCTCCCCCCGCCCCCCGCGCACTTCATCGCGTGCTACGGCGCAGTAGGTGTCGTGATCACAGCACCTACTGCGCCGTAGCGCGCGGTACAGCGGGGGATGAAGCAGCGGCCCGGCGAGCGAGCCGGTCCCCGACGAGGACCAGGACGGCGACGAGGGTCACGACCGTGGCCAGTGCCGCGGCCGCCCCGAGCGGCTCGTCGACGGCGAAGGTCGGCAGCATCCGGTCGGGGACGGCCAGCGCGAAGCCCATCGCGAAGGCGGACCCCAGCCAGCTGCCGACCATGTTGCCCCGGTGCCCCTGGACGTTGCCGCGCCGGATGTTGACGACCCCGAGGGTCACGGTGACGAGGGTGACGAGGCTGAGGACGTGCAGCCACGAGAACGCGCCGTCGCGCAGGTGGCGGATCCAGAAGGAGGACCCCGCGGTCCACAGCATGAGCACGACCCACACCCGCCCGAGGTGGCGGTGCCGGGCGTCGCCCTTGCGGCGGGTGAGCTGCACGACCCCGAGGAGGACGGAGGTGAGGGCGGCGACGACGTGGGTGCCGAGCAACAGGGTCCAGGTGTTCATGGGTCATGCCTCCCGAAGGGCTGCGGCCAGGCGCCGCACGGTGGTGGTGAGGTCGGCGGGGTCGGCGCCCTGAGCGTGGACCAGTGCGTCGAAGCGGTCGCCGAGGACGGACCCGGCCGTCGTGAGGCGCGCCCCGCCGAGCGTGGTGAGCCGCAGCTCGCGGCGGTTCCCGACGCCCCGCCCGACGTCGAGCAGCCCGTCGCGGGCCAGGCCGGCGACCATCCGGCTCGTCGCCGCCTCGCTCGAGCCCAGGCCCACGGCCAGCTCGCGCTGGGTCGGGCCGTCGGACTGCGACACGTGCACCAGGACGAGGAAGCGCCGGTAGGTCAGGCCCACCTCGTGTCGGGTGAGCAGGCCGTCGGCGGCGCGGTCCATCAGGGCGACGAGGACGTGGAGCTCGTGGGCGAGGCTGGGCACCCCTTCATACTTGCATCTGCAACTTGCAGGCGCAAGTCCCAGCCCTCGCCCTCCCGAACCGCCCCTACGCCGCGTGCTACGGCGCAGTAGGTGCTGTGATCGCAGCACCTACTGCGCCGTAGCGGCGTAGCGCGCGCTGTAGGAGGAGGGGCGGGCCGTCGCTAGGCTGCGTGCGTGACCGACACCGCCGCCCGCCACGACCTGTCCGACCCGAGCACCGACCCGTTCGCCGTGGCGCAGGCCGCGGCCGAGGTGATCCGCGAGCGCACCGGCGTCGACCGCCACGACGTCGCCCTCGTCCTGGGCTCCGGGTGGGGGCAGACCGGCGACCGCATCGGCGAGACGCTGGCCACCCTGGAGAACACCGACGTCCCCGGCTTCGGCAAGGCGGCCGTGGCCGGCCACTCGGGCGTCATGCGCTCGGTCGCCATCGGCGACACCGACCGGCGCGCCCTCGTCTACGGCACCCGCACGCACTTCTACGAGGGCCGCGGCGTGCGCGCCGTCGTCCACGGCGTGCGCACCGCCGCCGCCGCGGGCTGCACGACGATCGTCATCACCAACGGGTGCGGCGGCCTGAGGCCCGAGTGGGCTCCGGGCACCCCGGTCCTCATCTCCGACCACATCAACCTCACGGCCCACTCCCCCATCGAGGGCGCGAACTTCGTCGACCTCACCGACCTGTACTCGCCGCGGCTGCGCGCCCTGGCGCAGGAGGTCGACCCCACCCTCGACGAGGGCGTCTACGTGCAGTTCCGCGGTCCCCACTACGAGACCCCGGCCGAGGTGCGGATGGCCCGGGTCCTCGGGGGCGACCTCGTCGGGATGTCGACCTCCCTCGAGGCGATCGCGGCCCGGCAGAGCGGCCTGGAGGTCCTCGGCATCTCCCTGGTCACCAACGCCGCGGCCGGCATCTCGCAGACGCCGCTCAGCCACGAGGAGGTCCTCGAGGCCGGGCAGGCGGCCGCCGGGCGCTGCGGCTCGCTCCTCGCCTCCGTCGTGGCCCGGATCTGAGGTCGGCTCGATGACCGCCGCGGCCACCGACACCCTGCTCGCCGCCGCCCGCGCCTGGGCCGCCGACGACCCCGACCCGACGACCCGGGCCGAGCTCGAGGCGCTGGCCTCGCGCACGCAGGCCGGCGACGCCGACGCCGGGGTCGAGCTCGCCGACGCGATGTCCGGGATGCTCGAGTTCGGGACCGCCGGGCTGCGCGGACGCCTGGGCGGCGGACCGAACCGGATGAACCGCGCGGTCGTCATCAGGGCGGCGGCCGGCCTCACCGCCTACCTGCGCACCGTGACGGGCGAGCCGTTCGTCGTCGTCGGCTTCGACGCCCGCACCAACTCCGACGTCTTCGCCGCCGACACCTGCGCCGTCGTCACCGGCGCCGGCGGGCGCGCCGTCGTCCTCCCCCGGCCGCTGCCGACACCGGTGCTGGCCTACGCGATCCGCCACCTGGGCGCCGACGCCGGGGTGATGGTCACCGCGTCGCACAACCCTCCCGAGGACAACGGCTACAAGGTCTACGTCGGCGACGGGTCGCAGATCGTCGCGCCGGTCGACGGGCTCATCGCCGCCCGGATCGCCGCCGTCACCTCGGTCGCGTCGGTGCCGCGGCCCGACGACGGCTGGCGCACCCTCGACGACGAGGTCCTCGAGGCGTACCTCGACGACGTGCGGGGCGTCGTGGCGCCGGACAGCCCGCGCGAGGTCACCGTCGTCCACACCGCGCTGCACGGCGTGGGGTCCGAGACCGTCCGACGGGCCTTCGTCGCCGCCGGCTACGCCGAACCGATCCCGGTGCCCTCGCAGGCCGAACCCGACCCGATGTTCCCGACGGTCGCCTTCCCCAACCCCGAGGAGCCCGGGGCGATGGACGCCGCGCTCGACCTCGCGGAGCAGACCGGTCCCGACGTCGTCATCGCCAACGACCCCGACGCCGACCGCTGCGCCGTCGCCGTGCCCGGACCGGGTGGCTGGCGGATGCTGCGCGGTGACGAGGTCGGCGCGCTGCTCGGTGCTCACGTCCTGTCCCGCGGGGCGGCCGGCGGCGTCGTGCCCGACTCCCCTGACTGCATCTTCGCCAACTCCATCGTCTCCTCGCGGCTGCTCGCGACGATGTGCCGCGCGGCCGGGGTCCGCCACGAGGAGACCCTCACCGGGTTCAAGTGGATCGGCCGGGTCCCCGGGCTGCGGTACGGGTACGAGGAGGCACTCGGCTACTGCGTCGACCCGGTGCACGTGCGGGACAAGGACGGTGTCTCGGCGGCGCTGCTCGTCGCCGAGCTGGTGGCCTCACTCAGGACGCAGGGCCGCTCCCTCACCGACCGGCTCGACGACCTCGCGCGCGAGCACGGCGTCTACGCCACCGACTCGTTCGCGGTCCGCGTCGAGGACCTCTCGCTCATCGGGCGGATCATGGACCGGCTGCGCGCCGAGCCGCTGACCTCGGTCGCCGGGGTCGAGGTCGCCCGGGCAGACGACCTGGCCCGCGGCGACGGCGGCCTCCCGCCCACCGAGGGGCTGCGCTACTACCTCGGCGACGACTCACGGGTCATCGTGCGGCCGTCGGGCACCGAGCCGAAGCTCAAGGTCTACCTCGAGGTCGTCGAGCCGGTGGCCGGGGACGACCTCAAGGGCGCCCGCGAGCGTGCCGCCGCCCGCCTGGCCGGGATCCGTGCGGACCTCGAGGCGGCCACGCGCCTCTGAGGGCGCGCCCGCCTGCGGAGGGCGAAGGGTGACAGAACCGGTCGCCCGGGGTCGTCGGGTGCTGCCCCCTCGCGGCGGTGTCCACGGGATGGACACGCCCGTAGACTCAAGCGGTGAGCACCGCCACCGCTGTCGACCCCACGGCGCGAGCCCGAGACCTCCTCGGCGTCTCCCGCCTGACCAACCGCGCCCTGACGTCGTGGCTGCACGGCCTGCCCGGCGTCGACCAGGTCGGCTGCGAGGCCAGGGCCGCCGGGCTCGGCACCCGCTCGATCAAGACGACGAGCAAGGCCTGGGCCATCGACCTGGCCATCTCGATGATCGACCTCACGACCCTCGAGGGCTCCGACACCAGGGGCAAGGTCCGCGGCCTCGCCGCCCGTGCCGTCCTGCCCGACCCCAGCGACCTGTCGACCCCCCGCCCCGCCGCGGTCTGCGTCTACGGCGACATGGTGGGGACCGCGAAGGAGGCGCTCGGCGACTCCGGCGTCAAGGTCGCGGCCGTCGCCACGGCCTTCCCGAGCGGCCGGGCGAGCCGTGCCGTCAAGCTCGCCGACACCGCCGACGCCGTCAACGCCGGGGCCGACGAGATCGACATGGTCATCGACCGCGGGGCGTTCCTGTCCGGCGACTACCTCACGGTCTTCCGCGAGATCTCCGAGACCAAGGCGGCCTGCGGCGACGCCCGCCTCAAGGTCATCATGGAGACCGGCGAGCTCGCCACGTACGACAACGTCCGCCGCGCCTCCTGGCTGTCGATGCTCGCGGGCGGCGACTTCATCAAGACCTCCACGGGCAAGATCTCACCGGCGGCCACGCTGCCCGTCACGCTCGTCATGCTCGAGGCCGTGCGCGACTGGTACGGGCTCACCCAGGAGATGGTCGGGGTCAAGCCCGCCGGAGGCATCCGCACGAGCAAGGACGCCATCAAGTTCCTCGTCACCGTCTCGGAGGTCGCGGGCGAGGAGTGGCTCGACAACGCCTGGTTCCGCTTCGGCGCCTCGAGCCTGCTCAACGACCTGGTCCTGCAGCGCCAGCGGATGGCGACCGGCGCCTACTCGGGCGCCGACTACGTCGCCGACGACGCCCCCAGCGGCTACTGACCGGCCCACCACGCAACCTCAGGAAGCGACACATGCCCCCCTTCGAGTACGCACCGGCCCCCGAGTCCCGCGCCGTCGTCGACATCGCGAGCAGCTACGGCCTGTTCATCGGCGGCGAGTTCGTCGAGGCCAGCGGCGGGATGCCGTTCAAGACGGTCAACCCGGCCACCGAGGAGACCCTCGCGGAGGTGTCCGAGGCCAGCGCCGAGGACGTCGACGCCGCGGTCCGCGCGGCGCGCTCCGCCCACACCCGCGTGTGGGGGCGGATGAGCGGTGCCGACCGGGGCAAGTACCTCTACCGGATCGCCCGCATCCTGCAGGAGCGCGCCCGCGAGTTCGCGGTGCTCGAGACCCTCGACAACGGCAAGCCGATCAAGGAGAGCCGCGACGTCGACATCCCCCTGGCGGCGGCGCACTTCTTCTACCACGCAGGCTGGGCCGACAAGCTCGAGCACGCCTCGCTCGGCACCGACCCCCGCCCCGTGGGCGTCGTCGGCCAGGTCATCCCGTGGAACTTCCCGCTGCTCATGCTCGCGTGGAAGGTCGCCCCCGCCCTGGCGTGCGGCAACACCGTCGTCCTCAAGCCGGCGGAGACCACGCCGCTCACGGCGCTGCTCTTCGCCGAGGTCTGCCAGCAGGCCGACCTGCCCCCGGGCGTGGTCAACATCGTCACCGGCGCGGGCACCACCGGCCAGGCCATCGTCGACCACGAGGGCATCGACAAGCTCGCGTTCACCGGCTCGACCGGGGTGGGCAAGATGATCGCCCGCGCCATCGCCGGGACCCGCAAGAAGGCCACCCTCGAGCTCGGCGGCAAGGGCGCGAACATCGTCTTCGACGACGCCCCCATCGACCAGGCCGTCGAGGGGATCGTCAGCGGCATCTTCTTCAACCAGGGCCACGTGTGCTGCGCCGGCAGCCGCCTGCTCGTGCAGGAGAACATCGCCGAGGAGGTCCTCGCGCGCCTCCAGCGTCGCCTGCTCACCCTGCGCATCGGCGACCCGATGGACAAGAACACCGACATCGGCGCCATCAACAGCGCCTCCCAGCTCGCCCGGATCGAGGCGCTCGTCGAGGCCGGCGAGGCCGAGGGCGCCACCCGCTGGGACAGCGGCTGCGACCTGCCGAGCAGCGGCTACTGGTTCCGTCCCACGGTGTTCAGCGGCGTCAGCCAGGCGCACCGCATCGCCCAGGAGGAGATCTTCGGCCCGGTCGTCTCGGTGCTGACCTTCCGCACCCCCGGCGAGGCCGTCGCCAAGGCGAACAACACCCCCTACGGCCTGTCCGCCGGCGTCTGGACCGAGAAGGGCAGCCGGATCCTGTGGATGGCCGACCAGCTGCGGGCCGGGGTCGTGTGGGCCAACACGTTCAACAAGTTCGACCCCACCTCGCCGTTCGGCGGCTACAAGGAGTCGGGCTACGGCCGCGAGGGCGGTCGCCACGGCCTCGAGGCCTACGTCGTGACGGGAGCCGAGAAGTGAGCACGCGCGTGGACGTCCGCAAGACGTACAAGCTCTACATCGGCGGGAAGTTCCCGAGGTCGGAGAGCGGTCGCTCGTACGAGGTGTTCGCCGCGCCCAGCGGCGGCCGTCGTGGGGCCACCGCGGCACCGCGCTTCCTCGCCAACGCCGCGATGGGCTCGCGCAAGGACGCCCGCGACGCCGTGGTCGCCGCCCGCAAGGCCCAGCCCGGCTGGGCCGGCGCCACCGCGTACAACCGGGGCCAGGTGCTCTACCGCGTCGCCGAGGTCATGGAGGGCCGCCGCGCGCAGCTCGTCCAGGACGTCCGCGACAGCGAGGGCCTGACCCCCGCTCGCGCCGACGCCGTCGTCTCGGCGGCCATCGACCGGTGGGTCTGGTACGCCGGGTGGTCCGACAAGTTCACCCAGGTGCTCGGCGGGCTGAACCCCGTCGCCGGCCCCTACTTCGACATCTCGGCCCCCGAGGCCACCGGTGTCGTCGCGGTCCTCGCACCCCAGGCCTCGAGCCTGCTCGGGCTCGTCTCGGTCCTCGCACCCGTCGTCGTCTCCGGGAACACCGTCGTCCTGCTCACGAGCGAGGACCGGCCGCTGCCGGCGATCACCCTCGCCGAGTGCCTCGCGACCTCCGACGTGCCCGGTGGTGTCGTCAACATCGTCACCGGCCGCACGGCCGAGGTGGCCCCGTGGCTCGCGAGCCACCGCGACGTCAACGCCATCGACCTCACCGGCGCCGCGGGTGCCGGGGGCGTCGTGTGGGGCGACCTCGAGCTCGCCGCCGCCGAGAACCTCAAGCGCGTCGTGCGCCCCGGCGGCACCGGGGTCGAGGCCGTCGAGCCCGACTTCGAGCCGGTCCCCGACCTGCGCCGCCTGTCGGCCTTCCTCGAGACCAAGACGGTCTGGCACCCCAAGGGCCGATGACGGGGCGGCGCCGGGTCGTCGTCCTCGCCGGACCGAGCGGCGCCGGGAAGTCGCGCCTCGCCGCGCGCCTGCACGGCACGCACGGGTGGCCGGTCTTCCGCCTCGACGACTTCTACCGCGACCTGGACGACGAGGCGATGCCGCGCTCGCAGGACCTGGGGATCGTCGACTGGGACCACCCCGACAGCTGGGACGCGGTCGGCGCGGTGGACGCCCTGTGCGCGCTCGTCGACACGGGACACACCCGCACGCCGGACTACGACATCACCAGCAGCCGTGCCGTCGGCACCCGAGAGGTCGTCGCCCGGTCCGACCAGCTCGTCGTCGCCGAGGGGATCTTCGCCGCCGAGGTCGTCGCTGCCCTGCGTGAGCGCGGTGTCCTGCACAGTGCCTGGTGCGTCCACCACCTGCCGCTCGTCACCTTCGTCCGGCGGCTGCTGCGCGACCTCGGGGAGCGCCGGAAGCCACCGCTCGTCCTCGTGCGCCGCGGCCTGACCCTCATGCGGGCCGAGCCGGAGATCGTGAGGCGGCAGACCGCCCTCGGCGCCGTCCCCGCCCGGGCCTCGGACGTCGAGCGCGACCTCGCCTCGGCCACGCAGGGCGTCGGTTAGGGTGGCGCCGTGGTCGACATGGGGGGCACGCGATGAGTGAGCGACCGTGGGTCGCACCGGGGTCCACGACGCCCGGGCCGGCTCCGTCGGGCCCGCCGCCTCCCCCACCGCCCGCCGCTCCCGGGTGGGCACCTCCCCCGCCCGGCGCCCCCGGCGGCGCACCGTACGTCGCGGGTTTGGAGTTCCGGCCCGGCATCGTCCCGCTGCGGCCGCTGACCCTCGGCGACATCTACTCCGGGGTGACCAAGGCGATCCGCGGGAACGTCGCCGCCACCATCGGCCTGGCCGTCGTGACCTCGCTCGTCTGCCTCGTGCCGACCACCGCGCTCGGCGGCTGGCTGGGCAGCCTGGAGACCGGTGACCTCGGGTCCACCCAGCTCGGCGTCGGGATGTTCGCGCAGTACGTCCCGGCGCTCGGCTCGACCCTGTCGTCGATCGCCCTCACCGGCTTCCTCGCCTACGTCATCGGCCAGGCCGTGCTCGGCCGCAAGGTGAGCATCGGCGAGACGTGGGACGGCACCCGGCGTCGCCTGCCGGCCCTGCTCGGCGTGGTGGTCCTCGTCGTCCTCGGCTCGCTCACCATCCTCGCCGTGCTCATCGGCCCCGGCGTGGCCCTGTTCGTCCAGGCCGGCGACTTCGACGCCGTCGCGTTCGTCGTCACGGCGTTCGGCACCCTCGCCGCGGTCCTGCTCTACATCTTCTTGTGGGTCCGCCTCGGGTTCGCGACCGCCCTCGTCGTCCTCGAGGGCCGCGGCGTCCTCGGGTCCCTGCGCCGCTCGTGGCAGCTCACCGGGGGCCACGGCTTCTGGCGCCTGCTCGGCATCCGCTTCCTCACCGCCCTCGCCGTCGGGTTCGCGAGCCAGATCGTCACGCTCCCCATCGCCCTCGGGGGCGTCGTCGCCGTGATCGCCGCCGGTGACGAGGACCGGCTGTTCATGTGGCAGGCGATCCTCACCGGCGTCGCGAGCCTCATCGCCGGGGCCCTGACCACCCCGTTCTCCGCAGGCGTCGACGCGCTCCTCACCGTCGACTCCCGGATCCGCCGCGAGGGCCTGGACGTCCAGCTCATCCACGCGTCCCAGCACGGTGGGCCGGCCCCGTGGCCGAGTGCCGCCCGGGCCAGCTGAGCCGGTGCGCGCCGACCCACCCCTCGACCCCACCTCGCCAGAGGCGCGGCAGTGGCTCGAGGACGAGCTGCGCCGCGGGATCTACCACGAGCAGCAGGGCCTGCTGTCGCGCCTGTGGGACTGGCTGAGCGAGCTGCTCTCCGGCACCGTCCGCGGCGGCGGCCTGCCCCCGTGGACCATCTGGGTCGCCATCCTCGCCGGGCTCCTCCTCGTGGGCCTGGTCCTGGCGCGCTCGCTGCGGGCCGAGCGGCGGATGACCGGCCGCACCCGGGGCGGCGTCCTCGAGGGCCCGGTCCGCACCGCCGCCGAGCACCGTGCCGACGCCCGGGCCGCGCTGGCTGCCGACGACCACGACACCGCCGTCCTCGAGGGGTATCGGGCCATCGCCCGCGCCGCGGTCGAGCGGACCCTGCTCGACGACCTCCCGGGGCGCACCGCGCACGAGGTCGCCGTGGCGCTCGTCCCGGTCTTCCCCGGTGAGGCCGAACGGCTCGCGTCGGCCGCCGACACCTTCGACGCGGTGCGCTACGGACGGCGGACCGCGAGCCGAACCGCCGCGCTCGAGGTCATCGAGGTCGACGAGGCGCTCGCGACGACGCGACCCGTCCTGCCCGAGCTCCCCGTGGCAGCCGCGGCGGTGACCCCGTGAGCGCGCCTGTCGCGGTGGCGCAGCGCGCCCGGCCGTGGCGGCGCTTCCTCACCCGGCGCACCGGGGTGTACGCGGGAATCGTGGCGCTCGGCGTCGTCCTGCTCTCGCTGCTCGCCCTGTCGGCCCAGCGTCCCGTCGCCCCCCTCGACCCCGAGGGGGTGGGCCCCGAGGGGGCCCGGGCCCTCGCCGAGGTGCTGCGTGGCCAGGGGGTGCAGGTCGAGGTGGTGCGCTCCATCGCGGGCCTCGAGGGCGCCGAGGTCGACCCGGCCACCACCATCCTCGTCGCCGACACCACGACCCTGGGACCCGGAGCGGCGACCCGCACCGCGGGTGTGGCTCGCTCCGCCGGCCGCCTCGTCCTCGTCAACCCCGACAGCGGCCAGCTGCGCCGGATGGAGGTGCCGGTCGACTCGTATCCCGGTGGCGCGCAGGACCTTCCGGCCCGGTGCGACTCCCCGCTGGCACGCGACGACGACTCGGTCGGCCCCACCGACGCACGCTTCCTCCCGCAGAGCGCCGCCCGCGGGGGCGTCTCCTGCTTCCCCCTCCCCGGGCCCGACGGCGAGGACGACGCCGAGGGCTCCGGCGTCGCCCTCGTCGCGCTCCCCGCCGCAGCCGCCCACCCGGAGACCGTCGTCGTGGGCTTCGGGTCGTCGTGGACCAACGAGTCGGTCACCGCCGCGAGCAACGCCGGGCTCGCGCTGCGCACCCTGGGGTCCACCCCGCGGCTCGTCTGGTACCAGCCGGGCACGAGCGACCTCACGGCCGGTGGCCCGGGCGAGGACGGTGACGCCGCGGCGCAGGTCTGGCCGGCGTGGACCTGGCCCGCCACGGTCCTGCTCGGCATCGTCGTCATCGCCCTGGCCCTGGCCCGCGGGCGGCGGCTCGGCAGACTGGTCCGCGAGCCCCTCCCGGTCGTCGTGCGCGCCGTGGAGACCACCGAGTCGCGCGGCCGTCTCTACCGGCGCTCCGGCGACCGGGGGCGCGCCGCCACCGTCCTGCGCCTGGCCACCCGCGACCGCCTCGGCCGGCGGCTCGCCGTCCCCCGGGCCGCCGGCGACACCGTCCTCGTCAACGCCGTCGCGTCAGCGAGCGGCCTGTCGTCCCACGACGTCGGGCCCCTCCTCTTCGGACCGGCCCCGCCCGACGACACCTCCCTGATCCAGCTCGCCCAGCAGCTCACCGACCTCGAGGAGAGGGTCCGACACCCATGACCGAGCACCAGTCCGCCACCCCGCAGCCCGCACCCGCTGTCGCGACGTCGGCCGAGGGCGCGCGCTCCGCGCTCCTCGCCGTGAGGACCGAGGTCGCCAAGGCGGTCGTCGGCCAGGAGGCGGCCGTCGCCGGGCTCCTCGTCGCGCTGCTCTGCCGCGGCCACATCCTCCTCGAGGGCGTGCCCGGGGTCGCGAAGACCCTCCTCGTGCGCACCCTGGCCGCCGCCCTCGACATCGAGACCAAGCGCGTGCAGTTCACCCCCGACCTCATGCCCGGCGACCTCACCGGTTCGCTGGTCTTCGACGCCCGGGTCAGCGACTTCTCCTTCCGCCAGGGCCCGGTGTTCACCAACCTCCTGCTCGCCGACGAGATCAACCGCACCCCGCCCAAGACGCAGTCCGCCCTGCTCGAGGCGATGGAGGAGCGGCAGGTCTCGGTCGACGGACAGCCGCACCTGCTCCCATCCCCGTTCATGGTCGCGGCGACCCAGAACCCCGTCGAGTACGAGGGCACCTACCCGCTGCCCGAGGCCCAGCTCGACCGCTTCCTCCTCAAGGTCGTCCTCCCCGTGCCCGGGCGCGACGACGAGGTCCAGGTGCTGCGCCGCCACGCCGAGGGGTTCGACCCGCGCGACCTGGCCGCCGCGGGCGTCCGCCCCGTCGCCGGCGTCGCCGACCTCGATGCCGGCGCCGCGGCGGTGCGCGCCGTGACCGTGTCCGACGAGGTCGCCACGTACGTCGTCGACATCGCCCGGGCCACGCGCACCTCGCCCTCGCTGTCGCTCGGCGTCTCCCCCCGCGGGGCCACCGCGCTGATGAACACGGCGCGGGCGTGGGCCTGGCTCTCGGGGCGCTCGTACGTGACGCCCGACGACGTCAAGGCGCTCGCGCACGCAACGCTCGCCCACCGGCTCTCGCTGCGCCCGGAGGCCGAGCTCGAGGGCGTCGGCGTCGCGTCGGTGCTCGACAGCGCCCTCGGCTCGGTGCCCGTCCCCCGCTGATGTCGATCACGTGGCGCACCGTCGCGCTGGCCCTGCTGGGGCTGGTGCCGGTGGCGCTGTGGCCCGCCGGGTCCACCGTGCGGTGGTGGGTCCTGGTCGTCGTGCTCCTCGTCGCGCTCGACGTCACCCTCGCGCGCTCGCCGGGCGTGCTGCGGCTCTCGCGCAGCGCCCCCACCCAGGTGCGCCTCGGCGAGGAGACGACGAGCACGCTGTGGGTGACGAACACGTCCGAGCGCGGGGTGCGCGGGCTGCTGCGTGACGCGTGGCCCCCCTCCGCGGGCGCCCGCGACGCCGTCCACCGCCTCGAGGTCCCGCCCCACGAGCGCGTGCAGGTCACCACCCACCTCGCGCCGACCCGCCGCGGCGACCGCCGAGCCGACCGCGTGACCCTCCGGCTCCACGGTCCCCTCGGGCTGGCCTCGCGGCAGAAGTCCGTGGAGGTCCCCGGCTCGTTCCGCGCCCTGCACGCCTTCCCGGCCCGCAAGCACCTGCCGAGCCGTCTCGCCGTCCTGCGCCAGCTCGACGGCCGCGCCGCCGTCCGCACCCGCGGGCAGGGCACCGAGTTCGACAGCCTGCGCGACTACGTCGACGGCGACGACGTGCGCTCCATCGACTGGCGGGCCACCGCCCGCCGCCAGCACCTCGTCGTGCGGACGTGGCAGCCCGAGCAGCACCGGCGGGTCGTGATCGTCCTCGACACCTCGCGCACCAGCGCCGGTCGCATCGGCGACGCCCCGCGCCTGGACGCCGCGATGGACGCCGCCCTGCTCCTCACCGCCCTCGCCGGCCACGCCCGCGACCGGGTGCAGGTGATCGCCGGCGACCGCGTGGTCCACGCGCGGATCTCCGGTGCCGACCGCGCCCGGCTGCTCCACGACACGATCAGCACCCTCGCCCCGGTCGAGGCACGGCTCGTGGAGGCCGACTGGTCGGCCCTGGCCACGGAGGTCGTCCGGCTCGGGTCGCACCGGGCGCTCGTCGTCCTCCTCACGGCGCTGGAGTCCTCGGCCGTCGAGGAGGGGCTGCTCCCGGTGCTGCCGGCGCTCGTCGCGCACCACCGGGTGGTCGTGGCCTCGGTCGCCGACCCCGCGCTGGAGTCGATGCGGACCGCCCGGGCGTCGACCGGCCAGGTCTACGACGCTGCGGCCGCCGAGCGCACGGCCTCCCTGCGCCGGCGCACGGCCTCCGCGCTGGAGCAGCTCGGCGTCGACGTCATCGACGCCGGCCCCGACGCGCTGCCGGTACGGCTGGCCGACCACTACCTCAACCTCAAGCGGCAGGGCCTGCTCTGAAGCGCCGATGAGGGGCCACGAACCATCCGTCGAGCCTGCAGCTGAGGGTGGGCGGTGCCCAGGACGCGCTTGTCGACCAGGGACGCAGGTACATCCGCGTCCTGACAGGACAACTGCGTAGTGACTGTGGCGACGTCTTCAGCCACCGACTCAGACATCCGCTCGTGCCGCCGAGTGTGCGGGATGAGGTCGAGCGGATCGCGCTTGCGCAGGCTCGTCTATTCGGAGCACGCGGGCAGGCGGTCACGCAGGGTTTCCGGGTCGAGGTCGAAGGTTGACTCCCGGTCCGCCAGGTCTTCCGGGAAGTCCGTGACGGCGGCATAACCCTCAAGGTCCCCAGTCGTCACCTTGATTGCGCTGCCGAAGTGCCCAGCGTTGGATTGGGCACTGCGGACGAAGCACACAGCGGTGACCTCGTCACCCTGCTCCAGGTCGCCGACCACGACATCTCCGAGCGGGTGGTCGCTCAGGATCACGTCGTGCCGTGCTTGGACGCGGACTCCTCCAGCGCCGCTGGGCGCTGCGCTCGAGCACGACACCAGCGCGGTCACTGCCATGAGACAACCCGCGGTCCTGATCTGCCGCCTCATCGGTCCCCCTCGTCGTTCACACGTCATGCGACTACCGACCTAGGACGCCGGTCGGGTCAGAGTGGTTCCTTCGCTGCCATCCGAACTAGCCGCCGCCAGGGCGATCCCTCCCGCCGATGAGCACTGGCCCTCGAGCGGACCCGACCGACCCGAGCATCGCAGCACCAGACCGCCCGTGAACGCCTTTACAGCGTGGGCGCACCTCTGCAGACTGCGCGCATGCGTTTCGTCACCGCCATGGTCGCTGCGGCTTGCCTGGTGCTGTCTGGTTGTGCTGGTGAGGATCCAGCGACTGCCCCGCCGGACGGCGCTGACGAGGCGGTGCTGGTGAATCCGGTCATCGGGACCGACTTCGCCGACCCCGACGTCGTCGTGACCGCCACCGGGCTGGTCGCGTACGCCACCGGGGTGCCTGGCAGCAGCGCCATCCAGGTGACCGAGTCCGGCGACGACCCCGGCACCTGGTCTGGTCCGGTCGATGCTCTGCCGGAGCGTCCGGACTGGCAGCCGCTTCAGGAGGGTCTGACCTGGGCGCCCGACGTCATGGAGCGCGACGGCACCTGGTGGATGTACTACGTGGCGCGCGACAGCGGCTCGGGTCATCAGTGCCTGTCTCGCGCAGTCGGGCAGGCGCCTACTGGTCCGTTCGTGGACGACAGCGACAAGCCCTTCCTCTGCCAGCACGAGCTCGGCGGCTCCATCGATCCGGAGGTCTTCGCCGACGACGACGGTTCTCTGTGGCTGTACTGGAAGAACGACGGCAACGCGATCGGCGTCGACACCACGATCTGGGTCCAGCGGCTGGACGACGACGGCGTCACGTTGCTCGGCAAGCCCCAGGACACCGGGCTGCGCCAGACCCACGCCTGGCAGGGCGCCCTCGTCGAGGCCCCCGCGGTCATCCGCCGCGGCGAGACCTACGTGATGTTCTACTCCGCCAACGACTACGGCTCGGCCGACTACGCCATGGGCTATGCGGTCGCCTCGGCGCCCCAGGGGCCTTTCGTCGACCAGTCGCCAGAGCCCTGGGTGAGCTCGACCCCCGAGGCGGCCGGCCCGGGTGGGCAGACCGTTGTGACCCTGGGCGAGGACACGTGGTTGGCCTATCACGCCTGGGATCCCGACATGGTTGGCTACGCCGCCGGCGGCGAACGCTCGATGTGGCTGGACCGGATCCGCTGGGACGGCGACGTGCCCGTCCTCGAGGGACCGTCAGCCACACCGCGGGCCGTGCCGTCGGGCTGACCGGGCCCAGCCCGACGGATCGAGCGCCTCGGCCCGATCGGCCCGACACGTGGCCACTGGACCGCGTCTAGACCATGCGCATCGCGCCGAAGCGGGACTCCAGCTCGGGAAGCCAGCGTCGGTCGAAGGTCAAGCCGTAGCGGTCGCACAGCCCGTAGACGGCCTCGTCCGTCGGCGGCGGGGACTGCTGCAGGAGCGCGGCGAGCTCTTCGAAGAAGTTGTCGAAGCCTGCTGGTGAGATCGTCTCGAGGATGCGCGCCGGTTCCGGTCCCGGGTTCCAGAAGGTGTGCAGGACGTTCCGGGGCTTCCAGACGTAGGAACCGGCAGTGGCTTCCACCTCTTGCTCTCCCACCCGCGCCCAGACCGTGCCTTCGAGCACATAGGACAACTCGTCCTCGTGCCGGTGGATGTGAGGCTCGACGATGATGCCGGGTGAGATGGGGTGCTCGACGACGGCGAACGCGCCGCCGGTCTGCTTCCCGCGGACCTTGAAGTGCACCCCGAGCCCGCCGAGGTCGACCAGTGCCCCGCCATGTGGTCTCAGGTGGACCTCATCGCCGTCCATGGCTCACCGTACTGCGCCACCAGGTTCGGGCGGAAGGACAACCATCGGGGCAACGGGGGCCACCCCGCCAAGCACCGCAGCGAGCCTCGCCACCGATGTCGAACGCCCGCTGGCCCCCTGCAGCCCCGATCGCGTCTGTACCGCTCGAACAGGGATGGTCAGGGACCGCGTGTCCAGTGGCTGGACGCTCGACAGGCGCCGGGCCGCTCCCAGGGGTAGCGTCTCCGACAGGCCCACTGACAACGTTGTCATCCTGGAGGTTCCTCATGGCCAGCACCCGTTCACCCGCGCGCCGTTGGCACGCTGTCGCCTTGTTCGTCGTCGCGTTCCTCACCACCCTCGGCGTGGCGCCGGCCTCGGCGGACACGCCGCAGCACCGCCCCGCCTACCACTTCAGTCCCGCGAAGAACTGGTTGAACGACCCCAACGGGCTCGTCTTCCACAAGGGCGTCTACCACCTGTTCTTCCAGTACAACCCGCTCGGGAACGGGTGGGGCAACATGTCCTGGGGCCATGCGACGAGTACCGACCTGGTCCACTGGGTCGAGCAACCGGTCGCCATCCCGTTCGACGCCAACGAGGGGGTGTTCTCAGGATCGATCGTTGTCGACAAGACGAACAGCTCCGGTTTCGGGACCACGAAGAACCCGGCTCTCGTGGCGATGTACACCAGCGCCTACACGCCCGCCAGCGGCCGCGATGGCATTCAGGCCCAGTCGCTGGCGTACTCCACCGACGACGGTCACACGTGGACGAAGTACTCGGGCAACCCGGTCATCGACATCGGCTCGCGCGAGTTCCGAGACCCCAAGGTGTTCTGGTACGAGCCCGCACAGGAGTGGCGAATGGTGGCGGTGATCGCCAACGAGCACAAGGTCCTGATCTGGCGCTCCGCCGACCTCAAGCGCTGGACCCGGCTCTCCGAGTTCGGCCCGCGCGACGCCATCGGGGGCGCCTGGGAGTGCCCGGACCTCTTCCCCCTGTCGGTCGACGGCGATCCGGACAACGTCAAGTGGGTCATGCTCGTCAGCCTCAACCCGGGTGGGGTCGCCGGCGGCTCGGGCACCCAGTACTTCGTCGGCGACTTCGACGGCACGACGTTCACCCCGGACGGGACCGCGAGCTACCAGCCTCCCACCGGCACGCTCTTGCAGGGATTCGAGAACGGGTACACCGGATGGACCCCGACCGGGACCGCTTTCGGGTCTGAGCCGGCATCCGGTTCCCTGCCGGGCCAGCAGCCCGTCACCGGCTACGTGGGCGAGCACCTCGTCAACAGCTTCATCGACTTCGACCGTGCCCAGGGCGAGCTGACCTCGCCGGGCTTCACGATCGACCAGAAGTACCTCAACTTCCTCATCGGCGGTGGCCGCCACCCGGCCGTCGCCGGTGCGACCCAGGGCGACCCGGGCGGGGAGGTCTTCACCGACTTCGAGAACCTCGATCCGGCGACGCACCTGCCCGCCGGGTGGAGTGCCACAGGCGACTTCGTCGGCTACGGGGCGACCAGCTCCGGCCTGCCCTACCACCAGGGTGACAAGGTGCTCGACACCTGCGTCGTGCCCGACAAGTGCGACCCGGCCGTCGGCACCTTCGTGTCGCCGGAGTTCACCGTGACCAAGGGCTACGTCAACCTCCTCATCGCAGGGGGCACGCACCCCCTCGGGACAAGTGGCCCGACGGTCGTGGAGCTCGTCTCCGGCGGAGAGGTGGTCGGGTCGGTGACCGGCAACAACTCTGGTGAGATGGACTGGCGCCACATCGACGCGAGGGCAGTGGTGGGCGAGCAGGCCCGGATCGTCGTCCGGGACGACCACAGTGGCGGCGACTGGGGGCACCTGATGGTGGACGACATCCGGTTCTCCGACACGGCAGCCGGCCCGCGTGACACCCAGACGACCGTCAACCTCGTCGTCGGCGGCGAGGTCGTGCGGTCCAGCACAGGGTCGGACAGCGAAGCCCTCGACTGGGCCTCGTGGGACCTCAGCGACCTGCAGGGTCGCACCGCGCAGGTCACCGTCGTCGACCACAGTTCCGGCGGTTGGGGCCACATCCTCGCCGACCAGTTCATGCTCGCCTCCGCGCCGGCCAAGAGCGGCACAGAGCGTGCCAGCTGGGTCGACTACGGACGCGACAACTACGCCGGGGTGACCTTCAACGGGCTGCCTGACAACCAGCGCACGACCATAGGCTGGATGAACAACTGGCAGTACGCCGGCGACCTGCCCACCGACCCGTGGCGCGGCCAGATGACGATGCCGCGCAGGCTCTCCCTCGTCACGACCGAGGCGGGGCCGCGCCTTCGCCAGACGCCGGTTCCGGGAGTCAGTGCGGTGACCGTGAACCGCGACAAGCAGCAAGCCAAGGAGCGCAAGGTCGCGGCCGGCGTGACGCCGACAGGGCTCTCCGCGAGCGTGGCACGTGTCGAGGTCCGCGTCGCCCTGGGTTCGGCGTCCGAGGCCGGCGTGGTGCTGCGGCGCAGTGCCGACGGCGCGGTGGGCACCAAGGTCGGGGTCCGTCGCGACGGCACGCTGGTCGTCGACCGGACGCACAGCGGCAACGTCGGGTTCAACCCCCTCTTCCCCAGCGTCGAGGAGGCGCCCGTGACGGTGCGCGACGGTGAGGTGATCTTCACGGCATACCTGGACCGGAGCTCGGTGGAGGTGCTCGCCCAGGGCGGTCAGGTCTCCGTCACCGACCTCATCTACCCGCCGGCCTCGGCGACCGGCGTCGCCGTGTACGCGGTGGGCGGGACGGCCAAGGCGGTCGACATCAAGGTGACGCCCATCCGCCCCTGACCGGGTCGAGGCGGCCGGTGCAGCTCCAGCAGCTGCCCCGGCCGCCTCACTTGTCTCTGGCGCCGGGTGCTTGTCGCAGTCCCGTCGGGGACACTGGGGGAACACCGACCGTAGCTTCGACAAGGAGTCAGCCGTGACCGAGGGAACCGTCCGCTGGTTCGATGCCGACCGTGGGTTCGGCTTCATCGCCCTCGGGCAGGAGGCAGAGGACCTGTACGTGCATGCGTCCGACATCGTCAGCGACGACGCGATGAAGCTGCTCCGGGAGGGGCAGGTGGTCGAGTTCGAGATCGGCGAGGGGGACCGCGGCCCGCTGGCGCGCCACGTCCGGGTCACGGCCGACCAGACCGCCGATTCACCGCTGGGCGTGCTCGGCACCGTCGCCTGGTACGAGCCTGCCAAGGGGTACGGCTTCATCTCGCCCGACGGCGGTGGTGCCGAGATCTTCGTGCACAGTTCGGTCATCGTGGGGGGCGGCGTGGTGTCGGATGGGCAGCGGGTGGCGTTCCTCGTCGTCGACGGCGAGAAGGGACCGCAGGCTGACCATCTGCTCCCCTTGGGAGCCCAGGCCGCCCAGCACGCCGTGGCATCCGACGGGGCGGACGGCACCGTGTCCTGGTACGACGGGGACAAGGGCTTCGGGTTCATCACCCCCGAGTCGGGCGGCCCCGATGTCTTCGTCCACGTCCGGGAGCTGGCCGACGGGCTCCCCGAGCTGGGCGAGGGGGACCGGGTGACGTACGACGTCGTGGTGAGCGAGAAGGGCCCGCAGGCTCGCGACGTGCGCCTCGCACGCAGCTCGACGCCGCGGGGCGCATCCGCGACGTCGAGGACCCGCGCTCGGTCGGGACACCAGCAGGCATCCGACGTCCCGGCGCGCGGCGGCGAGGGAGTGGTCGCGCGCTACGACGCGGAGCGCGGTTTCGGCTTCATCGCCCCGGACGCGGGAGGCGCGGACCTGTTCGTGCACGTGTCGGTCCTTCGAGGCGCCGAGGCGCTGCTCCAGGGCGATCGGGTCCGGTACCAGGTGCGACAGAGCGATCGAGGACCACAGGCCGACCGCGTCGAACGGGTGTGAGCGGGACGGCGGTCCGGGCGGAGCTGGTGCCCAGGCGTGATCCCGGTCATCGTGCGCCTGCGTCAGGCGTTCAGTACGAAGATGAGCTCCGTGATGCCGTCGTCGGGCGCCGCAGGCATCTTCGCCTCCTCACCGTGATCGCGCCGGAACCCACACTTCTCCAGGACGCGGACCGAACCCACGTTGTGCTCCACGACATGGGCGTACAGGGGCCGGATCGTCACCTCGTCGACGAGCAGGGAAAGCGCCTGTGTAGCGACGCCGCGACCCCACCACTCCCGCCCGACCCAGTAGCCGAGCAGCTGCTGCCCGTCCTGCGGCCAGCTGCCGATGTTGCCCGCCACCACACCATCCGCAACGACGGTCCGCACCACGAGGGTGGGGTCGCCGCGCAGCCTGGCCCAGTGCGCGGCGAACTGATCCCTCGTGCGGGCCGGGAACGCCGCCATCTCAACCGCCTGCGGATCCGCCTGGTGGCCGAGGAACACGTCGAGATCCTCGTCCTCGACAGCCCTGAGACGCACCGCGGGCCTCACGTCGTGCACGCCGGCCATCCACGTCACCTCTCGCCTCGGTTCCTGCGTCGACCGTGAATGAGCGGCCGGCGCCCAAGACCGACGACCGCCAAGCACCCACCGTCTCGAGCGTCCCAACCATCTCCACGACCACTGACACTGCGGTCCGCGAGCCCTGCCATCGCCGCTGTGTGGCGCGGCCGGGGTCAGGTGGGGTTTCGCACCGCGTGGCGGAGGTAGACCACTCCGGTGTCGAACCGTCGGTGGTCCAGCAGCTCGAGGTCGAGTCGTACGCCCCGAGGCAGCGCCGGCTTGCCACCGCCCACGAGGACCGGGCTCAGCAGCAGCACGCACTCGTCGACCAGGCCGTGCCGGAAGGCCTCCGCCGAGATCCCCGCGCCCCCGATGCTCAGGTCCGGACCGGAGGCCTCCTTGAGCCGTCGCACCACCTCTGGCTCGAACTGCCGCTCGATCCTCGTGCGTGCGGTCGAGACCTCGGTGAGCGTGGAGGAGTAGACGACCTTGTCGGCCTCACGCCAGATCTCGGCGTACTCACGGACCACAGGGGGCTCGTTCGTCAACCAGTCGTCGTTCTCCCAGACCCGCATCGCCTCGTACATGCGTCGCCCGTAGAGCGAGGTGCCGATGTGCCGTTCGTGCTCGTTCCAGAACGCGTGCACGTCCTCGTCCGGCACGGACCAGTCGAACGACCCGCTCTCGTCCTCGACGAAGCCGTCGAGCGAGATGTTGGCCGCGTAGATCAGCTTGCCCACGGAGCCCTCCTTCGCACCTCAGCACATCCCACGATCGTATGCGTGCCCGCGATCCGCCTCACGTCAGGTGGACGGGACCAGGGTCCCGGCGAACACCTGCCAGGCCAGGAGCGACTTCGCGACCAGGCTCAGGGTGATGTAGACGGTCTCGCCGTAGAGGTAGTCCCTCCACTTCCCGACCCGGCGGTACTGCAGCCACTGGTTGACCGCGAAGCAGTTGAAGAAGACGAACAGCGAGATGAAGATGCCATAGACGAAGCCGGGGGGACTGGCAGCGTTGCCCGGGCTGACGAGGTAGATGCCGATCGCGATCCACGGCGTCACACCCGCGATGCAGCCCAGCCAGAACGGGAGCATGCCGCCGCCGGGCTCCTCGTACTTCTCCTGCAACAGCCCGAACAGGATCATCGAGACGTTGACACCGAACAACGCCACGAGCGCGGCGATGTCGCTGATCCCGGTGATGAGCGCGATGAGCACGATCATGACCGACGAGCTCAGCGCGTACTCGATCCAGCGGGCGTCGTTGCGGCACAGGCGCAGCCTGGCGCGGTACCAGGGGAAGACCGGCGGCGAGGCGATGATGAAGTGGGCCGCAGCGGAGAGCAGCAGGAACAGGGCGCAGCCCCACGCGACGCTGACGTCGAACAGGGTGGCGGGGGCCGCGGGCGTCGAGCCTGGGGGCCCGGTCATGAAGGATGCCGTGACCGGAAGGGCGAACGCGGTGGCGAGGGCGATGACGGCCACCGCCTGGGCGGCATGCAGGACGCCCATCACGAGGTTGTATCGCCGCAGCCGGGTGAACCGCGCCTCGGGGATGTCGTCGTTCGACGTCCTGCTCGAGCTGAGGCCCCTCGTCCCGGTCATGCCGCGAACCTAGCGGCTTCCCCGACTCGACGGCATCCCCCGTGGGGCACAGCACCGCCCCCGGGGGCCGCCGCGCACCGTGCCGGCGGGGGGAGGTCAGGCGGCGCTGACCGGCGCGACGTCGCCCGCGTCGCGGGCCAGCACGTCGCCGGTGACGCCCTCGCGGGCGGCGGACCGGCCGACGACGAAGACGTAGAGGAGGAACAGCGACTCGGCCACGACCCCGATCGCGATGCGCGCCCAGGTCGGCAGGTCCGATGGCGTCACGAAGCCCTCGATGAAGCCGCTGACGAGCAGCACGGCGACCAGCCCGAGGGAGATGGCGATGGCGGTGCGCCCCTCCGCCGCGAACGACTCGAGCCTGCTGCGGGGCCCCGGCTCGATCCAGGACCAGAACAGCCGCAACCCGATTCCCCCCGCCACGAAGACCGCGGTGAGCTCGAGGAGGCCGTGCGGGAGGATGAGCCCGAAGAACAGCGCGCCGCGGTCGTTGGAGATCATCAGGGCCGCGGCGACCCCCACGGCGGCCACGTTCTGACCGAGGACCCAGAGCACCGGCAGGCCCAGGACGCCGAGGGCGATGCACAGCGCGGCGACGCGGGCGTTGTTGAGCCACACCAGGGTCCCGAACTCGCTGTGCGGGAACTCGGAGTAGTAGTTCTCGAAGTCGGTGCCGACGTAGGCCTGGATCTCCGCGGGCGTCATCCTCGACTCCCACACCTCCGGGTGGTTGACGCCCCACCACGCGACCGCGCTCGCGAGGAGGACGCTGAGGACCGCGGTCGACCCCCACCACCACCGCGTGCGGTACAGCGCTGCGGGGAAGGTGCGCGTGAAGAAGCCGAGGAGGTCGGCCCACGTCGAGGACCGCGACCCGGCCGACGCCACCCGCGCCCGCGCGAGGACGGAGGACAGGTAGGAGACGACCGACGGGTCGGGGCTCGCCGAGCGGACGACCGACAGGTGGGTGCTGACCCGCTGGTAGAGGTCGAGCAGCTCGTCGGCCTCGGCGCCGCTCAGCCGGTGCCGCGAGGACAGCTGTTCGAGGCGACGCCACTGCGGCTGGTGCACCGTGAGGTAGGCGTCGAGGTCCACGCGGGAAGCCTAACCCGCGGCCCCCGTCCTGCACGGCGGGTTAGGCTCGCCGCGTGAGCGACCACGGGGGGTACCGCAGCTACGCGGGCGACGACCTCGTCACCGGTGAGGGCGTCGCCGTCGAGGTGCCCACGGCCAGCGTGGCCGCGCGGATGGCGTCGGGGGCGATCGACGTCGTCATCGCCTTCGCCCTGCTCGTCGGCGGCTTCATGGTCTTCAGCCTCGCCCTCGGCACGGCGTCCGACGCGATGATCGGGATCGTCTCCATCCTGTGGAGCACGCTCGTCATCATCGGGGTGCCCGCGGCCGTCGAGACGTTCACCCGTGGGCGCACCGTGGGGAAGCTGGCCCTGGGCCTGCGGGTCGTGCGCGACGACGGGGGGCCGCTCACGGGACGGCACGCCATCGTGCGGGCCCTCGTGGCCTTCGTCGAGGTCTACCTGCTCTTCGGCACCCCGGCGCTCGTCGTGGCCATGATCCACCCGCGGGCCAAGCGGCTCGGCGACATGGCTGCCGGCACCGTCGTCGTCTCCCAGCGAGCCAGCCTGCGGCTCACCGCGCCCCCGGTGATGCACCCCGCGCTGGAGCAGTGGGCGGTCGCTGCCGACATCGCCTCACTGCCGTCAGGCCTCACCGTCGCGGTGCGCCAGTTCCTCTCCCGCGCACCGTCGCTGTCGCCGGAGTCCCGCCACCGCCTGGGGCTCGACCTGCTGCGCACGACCCTGCCACTCGTCAGCCCGCCGCCGCCGCCCGGCCACCACCCGGAGGTCGTCCTCGCCGCGATCATCGCCGAACGCCGGCGCCGCGACCTCGAGCGGCTGTGGCGCGAGGAGCGGCTGCGGGCGCGCGTCATCCCCGGCGACCCGCTGCTCCCCCGCCACTGATTGCGGATAACCCACGCCCGGACGGGGTCTGGGCGTGGGTTATCCGCAATCAGTCGGGGTCAGGCGTGGGCGCCCAGCGCGGCGTAGCCCGGCTTGACGACGCGCTCGATGATCTCGAGCCGCTCGTCGAAGGGCAGGAACGCCGACTTCAGCGCGTTGATCGTCGCCCACCGCAGGTCCTCGATGCTCCAGCCGGCCTCGTCGACGAGCAGCTGCATCTCGCGGCTCATCGAGGTCCCGCTCATGAGCCGGTTGTCGGTGTTCACCGTGACCCGGAAGCGCAGGTCCTTGAGCATCGTGATGGGGTGCTCGGCCACCGACGACGCCGCACCGGTCTGGATGTTCGAGCTCGGGCACATCTCGAGCGGGATGCGGGTGTCGCGCACGTAGCTCGACAGCAGGCCCAGGACGGGCGCCCCTCCCTCGGCCGGGACCGAGATGTCGTCGACGATGCGCACGCCGTGGCCGAGCCGGTCGGTACCGCACCACTGGATCGCCTCCCAGATCGACGGCAGTCCGAACCCCTCGCCGGCGTGGATCGTGAAGTGGGCGTTCTCGCGGCGCAGGTACTCGAACGCGTCGAGGTGGCGGGTGGGAGGGAAGCCGGCCTCGGCGCCGGCGATGTCGAAGCCCCCGACCCCGCGGTCGCGGTAGGACACCGCGAGCTCGGCGATCTCCCGGCTGCGCGCCGCGTGGCGCATGGCGGTGAGCAGGGTTCGCATCCGGATCGGCGTGCCCGCGGCCGCGGCCTCCTGCTCCCCCTCGCGGAACCCGGCGAGGACGGCCTCCACGACGCTCTCGAGGTCCAGGCCGCCCTGGATGTGCAGCTCGGGGGCGAAGCGCGACTCGGCGTAGACGACACCGTCGGCGGCGAGGTCGAGGGCGCACTCGCGCGCGACGCGGGTCAGCTGCTCCTCGGTCTGCATGACCGCCACGGTGTGCGCGAAGGTCTCGAGGTAGCGCTCGAGCGAGCCGCTGTCGGCGGCGTCGCGGAACCAGGTGCCGAGGGCGCCGACGTCGGTCGTGGGCAGGTCGGTGTAGCCCGACGCCTCGGCGAGCTCGACGACCGTCGCGGGGCGCAGGCCGCCGTCGAGGTGGTCGTGGAGCAGCGCCTTGGGGGCGCGGCCGATGACGCTGGCGGGAAGAGCGGGGACGGCGGTGGGGTCGGGCACGGGCTCACCCTAGCGGTGGGATCTGCAGCGGGCCCGAGCCCCCGGTCCGGCCGTCGGCCTAGGCGATGCGGTCGATGACGATGGGGGCGCGCTCGACGCTCGACCCCTCCGGGTCGATGGTGATCGCGCCCGCGAGGGCGTCCTGCGCACGGTCGAAGCGGTCAGGGGTGTCGGTGTGCAGGGTGAGGAGCACGTCGCCCTCGCGCACGGCGTCGCCCGGCTTCGCGTGCATCTCGATGCCGGCGCCCGCCTGCACCGGGTCCTCCTTGCGGGCGCGGCCGGCGCCGAGGCGCCACGCTGCGACGCCGACGGCGAACGCGTCGAGGACGGAGAGGACACCGGACGACTCGGCACGCACCTCGTGGGTGTCGCGCGCGACGGGCAGCGGCGCGTCCGGGTCGCCGCCCTGGGCGGCGATCATCCGGCGCCAGGCGTCCATCGCCCGGCCGTCCGCGAGCGCGGCGGCGACGTCCTGCCCGCCGCGGCCCGCGGCATCGAGCATCTCCTCGGCGAGGCGGACGGTGAGCTCGACGACGTCGGCGGGTCCCCCGCCGGCGAGGACCTCGACCGACTCGCGGACCTCGAGCGCGTTGCCCGCGGTGAGGCCCAGCGGGGTCGCCATGTCGGTGAGGAGCGCGACGGTGTTGACGCCCGCGTCGGTGCCGAGGTCGACCATGGTGCGGGCGAGCTCGGTGGCGTCCTCGCGGGTCTTCATGAACGCGCCGCTGCCGACCTTGACGTCGAGGACGAGCGCACCGGTGCCCTCCGCGATCTTCTTGCTCATGATCGAGCTGGCGATGAGCGGGATCGCCTCCACCGTGCCGGTGACGTCGCGCAGGGCGTACAGCTTCTTGTCGGCCGGGGCCAGGCCCGAGCCGGCGGCGCAGATGACGGCGCCGACGTCCTCGAGCTGCTGCATCATCGCCTCGTTGGTGAGGGACGCCTGCCACCCGGCGATCGACTCGAGCTTGTCGAGGGTGCCACCCGTGTGGCCCAGGCCGCGGCCGGACAGCTGCGGGACCGCGACGCCGAACACGGCGACGAGGGGGGCGAGCGGGAGGGTGATCTTGTCGCCGACCCCGCCGGTGGAGTGCTTGTCGGCAGTGGGGCGCGAGAGCGAGGAGAAGTCCATCCGCTCGCCGCTGGCGATCATCGCGCCGGTCCACGTGGAGATCTCACGCCGGGTCATCCCGTTGAGGAGGACCGCCATGGCGAGCGCACTCATCTGCTCCTCGGCGACGGCACCGCGCGTGTAGGCGTCGATGACCCAGCGGATCTCGTCGTCGGACAGCTCGTGGCGGTCGCGCTTGTGGCTGATGACGTCGACGGCATCGAAGGCTTCGCTCATCGGGCCATCATGACAGGGCCGGGGTGGGGCGCCACCACCCCGCTGGTCAGGAGCGGATGGGCGAGACGGCGTCGAGGGTCTCGCGGCCGAAGGCCTGCGGCAGCACCTCACGCAACGGCAGGACACCCTCGGGCGTCTGCACGAGCGTGTCGGGAGTTCCGTTCTCCCACAACAGCTGCCGGCACCGGCCACACGCCATGAGGGCGTTGCCGTTCTTGTCGACACAGCTGACCGCGACGAGCAGCCCGCCGCCCGTCTTGTGCAGCTCGGAGACCATGCCGCACTCGGCGCACAGCGCGACGCCGTACGCCGCGTTCTCGACGTTGCAGCCGGACACGACCCGGCCGTCGTCGACGAGGGCGGCCACGCCGACCTGGAACCCGCTGTAGGGCGCGTACGCGAGCGTCGTCATCCGCACGGCCTCGGCGTGCAGGGCCTCCCAGTCGACCTCGGGGGTCGCTGCGGTCTCATTCATGTCGCCTCCAGGGCGATGTCGTCGGGGCGCGCCACGGTCCCGCGGCGCAGGACCGCCACGGACGCGAGGAGCCGGGCCCCGAGGGTGATGGAGTCCTCGTCGACGACGAGGTCGCCCTGGTGCAGGTCGAAGGTCGGCCCGCCGTGGGTGCGGGTGCCGAGCCGCGCCATCGCCCCCGTCGTGTGCGCGAGGTACCAGGAGAAGTCCTCGCCCCCGAGCGACTGCGCGGTCGGCACAGGATGCATGCCGCTCGCCAGCGACGCGAGCCGGAAGGCCTCGATGCCGGCGGCGGTGTTGACGACGGGCGGCACCCCCTTGACCCGTTCGACCTTGGCCTGCACGCCGTAGGGCTGGACGACCCCGTGCACGATCTCCTCGAGCAGTGGGCCGACGGTGAGCCAGGCCTGCGCGTCGAGCATCCGCAGGGTGCCACGGCACTCGCCGGTGGACGGGATGACGTTGGGGGCGCGACCCGCGCTGATGGTGCCCCACACCAGGGCCGTGCCGGTGCGGGGGTCGAGGCGGCGCGAGAGCACGGCGGGGACGTCGGTGACGACCTTGGCCAGCGCGTAGGTGAGGTCCTCGGTGAGCTGCGGGCGCGAGGTGTGGCCGCCCCGGCCGTGCAGCGAGACGGCGACCTGGTCGCACGCCGCGGTCAGCGGCCCCTCGCGCAGCCCGACCTCACCGACGTCGAGCGTCGGGTCGCAGTGCACGGCGAAGACGGCGTCGACACCGTCGAGCGCCCCGGCGGTGATGGCCTCGAGGGCACCCCCGGGCATGACCTCCTCGGCCGCCTGGAAGATGCCCCGCACGGCGATCCCCCGCTCCACGAGCGCGCCCTCGCACTCCTTGAGCGCGAGCATCGCGCCGAGCAGGGCCGTGACGTGGACGTCGTGGCCGCAGGCGTGGCAGACCCCGGGCGTCGTCGACGCGAAGTCCAGCCCGGTCCTCTCGCGCACCGGCAGCGCGTCGATGTCGGCCCGCAGGGCGACGCGGTGGACGGGGTCCGGGGCGCCGACCTCGGCCAGCAGGCCGGTTCCGGGCAGGAGGCGGACCGCGACGCCGGAGGCATCGAGTCGGCGGGCCACGACATCGGTCGTGCGCGTCTCCTCACGGGACAGCTCGGGGTGGGCATGGAGGTCACGGCGGACGTCGATGAGCTCGGCTGCGAGGTGGGAGATGCGCTCGCCGAGGGCGGCGAGAAGGGCATCGTCGTTCATCAGGCGGCCGAGTCTACTCGCGGCGGTGTGGCCCCCTGCGTCGGTTCGAGGTGAAAGGCGACCACGACACCGTCGAACATCACCTCGACCCCGCGCCGTACCCACCGCATCGAGGTGAAAGGCGACCACGACACCGTCGAACATCACCTCGACCCCGCGCCGCACCCACCGCATCGAGGTGAAAGGCGACCACGACACCGTCGAACATCACCTCGACCCCACTCAGAGGACGGAGGGGGAGGAGGCAGCGGAGGAGGGCGCCGCGGGTCGACCGGCCTTGTACGCGTCCCAGCGGCGGGCCATGTCGTCCATCTCCCGCTGCACGAACTGGAGGAACTCCACCGACAGCTGCATCCGCTCCCCCGCCCGGGTGCCCGCCCCCACCTCGTCGCGGGCCTCGAGCAGCGCCGTGAGGATCGGCGCGTAGATCTGGTCCTTCTGCATCAGCACGTCGTGCCAGGCGTCGTCGAGGACGACGTAGACGTCGCGCCGCGAGCCACGCTCGCGCTCGCGGCGGATCATCCGGACGTTGAGGAGGTAGCCGACCGCACCCGAGACCCCGGCCGGGCTGACCTCGAGGGCGCGGGCCAGGTCGGCGGCGGTGAGCCGTCCGTCGTGCGTGGCCATGAGGGCGGCGAACACCCGGGCCGGCAGGCGGGCCATGCCGGCCTCGGCGAGGGCCCCCCCGAGGTGCTCGACGACGTCGGTGAACCGGGGCCCCGGGGTGGCACCGGGTCGGTCGGTGGCGGCGGCACGGCGGGTCGGCATGCCCGAACTTTACATCATTCACAAACTTCTGAACCAGGCGTACGGTGGGAGACATGGCCGACGTGGTGCAGGTTCGCGACCTCCGCAAGACCTTCGGGCGCACGATCGCCCTCGACGGGCTCGACCTCACCGTCCGTGAGGGCGAGGTGCACGGGTTCCTCGGTCCCAACGGCTCGGGGAAGTCCACGACGCTGCGGGTCCTGCTCGGGCTGCTGCGGGCCGACGCCGGCTCGGCCACGGTCCTGGGCAGGGACCCGTGGCGCGACGCCACCGAGCTGCACCGCCTCCTCGCCTACGTCCCCGGCGACGTCGTCCTGTGGCCCACCCTCTCCGGCGGCGAGGTCATCGACCTGCTGGGGCGGCTGCGCGGCGGGATCGACGAGACCCGCCGCGCACACCTCGTCGAGCGGTTCGCCCTCGACGAGCGCACCCGGGGGCGTGCCTACTCCAAGGGCAACCGGCAGAAGGTGGCCCTCATCGCGGCGCTGGCCAGCGACGTGCCCCTCCTCGTCCTCGACGAGCCGACCGCGGGGCTCGACCCGCTGATGGAACAGGTCTTCCAGGAGGAGCTCGTGGCCCTGCGAGCCCGGGGATGCACGGTGCTGCTCTCGAGCCACATCCTCAGCGAGGTCGAGCGGGCCTGCGACCGGGTGAGCATCCTGCGCTCCGGCCGGGTCGTCGACACCGGGAGCCTCGACGAGCTGCGCCACCTCACCCGGACCCGGGTGACCGCCGTCCTGCGCGACGCGCCCTCCTCCGTCGAGGTCGCGGCGTGGCCGGGTACCCACGACGTCGTCGTCGACGGCGACACCCTCAGCTGCTCGGTCGAGGCCCCTCACCTCGGGGAGCTCGTCGCGGCCCTCGGCGCCCGCGGCGTCACCGGCCTCACCTGCCAGCCGCCCACCCTCGAGGAGCTCTTCCTCTCGCGGTACGGCACCAAGGAGGTGCAGCCGGCGTGAGCGCTGCCACCGCCCCGACCCCCGCCGTGGGCCTGCCCCGACGCCCCGGGGTCGCGGGGCTCGAGGGCTCGCGCGAGCTGCTGCGCCTGGCCCTGCGCCGCGACCGCGTGCTGCTCCCGGCGAGCGTGGTGGGGCTCGTCCTGCTGGCCGTCGGCTCGGCGCAGGCCACCCTCGCCCTCTACCCCGACGACGCCTCGGCCGCCGCGGGCCTGGGCGGCATCCTCACGAACCCGGGGGTCGTGGCGCTCTACGGCCCCGTGGCGGCGCAGACCGCCGACGCCCTGGCCGTCTTCAAGACCGTGATGATGGGCGCGTTCCTCACGGCGGTCCTCGGCCTCGTCGTCGTCCGGAGGCACACCCGCAGCGAGGAGGACGAGGGGCGGCTCGAGCTCCTCGGCGCCGGTGTCGTGGGTCGCCGGGCGCCGCTCGCAGCAGCCGTGGTCGTCGCCCTCGTGGCGGTGGTGCTGGCCAGCGGCGTGTCCGCCGCCGGGCTGGCTCTCCTCGGGATGGACGGGCGCGGGTCGCTGGCGTTCGGGGTCGCCTGGCTGACGGCCGGTCTCGCGAGCATCGGGATGACGGCACTCGCCGTGCAGCTCGCGTCGACGACCCGGGGCGCCGCCGGGCTCGGGTTCGGGTTCCTCGCAGCGGCCTACGCGGTGCGTGCCGTCGGCGACTCCGTGCCCGCGGGCGACACCCTCCACGCGCTCGGCTGGCTGTCACCGCTCGGCTGGGCCGGGCGGGTCGAGGCCTTCGGCGCCGACCGGCTCTGGGTGCTCGCGCTCGGCGTGGCCGCCCTCGCGGCCGGGGTCGCCGCGGGGGTCGCCGTGCTCGACCGCCGCGACCTGGGCGCCGGCGTCCTCGCGGCGCGCGGCGGTCCGGAGCGTGGCGGCCGACGGCTCGCGGGGCCGTTCGGGCTCGTCGCGCGCCAGGTGCGTGGCACGGTCATCGGCTGGACCGTCGGGCTCGTCATCGGCGGGGTCGTCGTCGGCGGCCTGCTCGGCTCCGTGGCCGCCTTCGCCCAGGACCCCGCGGTCGGCGAGCTGCTGGCCCGACTGGCTGCCGGCGCGGGGTCTGTCGAGGACATCTACGTCGCCACCGAGGTGCGGTTCGTCGCCGCGACCGTCGCCGCGGCCGGCATCGCGACGGTCCTGCGCCTCGTCGACGCCGAACGCAGCGGCTTGGCCGAGCTCGTCCTCGCGACCCCGACGAGCCGCACCCGCTGGTTCACCGCCCACGTGGCGGCCGCCCTCGCGCTGCCGGCGTTCCTCATGGCGGTGCTCGGCATGACCGTGGGCCTGGTCGGGCCGGCCGCCACACCCGACGCACCCGCCCTCGGCCCGGTGCTCGGGGCCTCGCTCGCCACCCTGCCGGCGGTGTGGGTCGTCGTCGCGGTCGCAGCCCTGCTGGTCGGGGCCGCGCCCCGGTTCGCGCCGCTGGCCTGGGGCCTCCTCCTCGTCGCCTTCGCCGTCGGTCAGCTCGGCCCGACGATGGACCTGCCGTCGTGGCTGGTCGACGCCTCGCCCTTCGCCCACGTGTCGCAGCTGCCCGGCGGGTCCTTCGAGGCCACGCCGGCCCTCGTCCTCCTCGCCGTCACCGGGGCGCTGCTCGCGGCCGGGCGCGCCGCCTACCTGCGCCGCGACGCGGCCTGACCCCGACACGCCCTACGACGCCCCCCACCTCGCGTCCTACGATGCACCCCACCTCGCGTCCTACGGCGCAGTAGGTGCTGCGATCACAGCACCTACTGCGCCGTAGCACGCGAAGAAGGGGGGTCAGGTGAGGTCGGTGCGGCCCTCGGCCTTGAGGGCGTCGACGACCGCCTTGACGTCCTGCGCCCGGTCCCGCGTCGTGACGAGCAGGGCGTCCGGGGTGTCGACGACGACGACGTCGTCGAGCCCCACGAGCACGACACGGCGCCCGCCGGCGGCCACGACCACCCCGGTGGCGTCGGTCGCCATGACGTCGGCGGCGTCCCCGAGGATGCGCAGCCCCTCGCCCGGCAGCAGCGTCGCCAGGCTGGCGAAGTCACCGACGTCGTCCCACGTGAACGGTGCCGGCACGACGACGACGTGGCCCGCCTCGGCGGCCGGCTCGGCCACGGCGTGGTCGATGGCGATCTTCGTCAGTCCCGGCCACAGCTCGTCGAGCCTCGTGGGGTCGGCGGCGATGGCGCGCACGTCGCGGGCGAGGTCGGGGTGCCACTGGGCCAGCAGGTCGAGCAGGCGAGAGGCCTGCACGACGAACATCCCTGCGTTCCACCGGAACTCACCGGAATCGACATAGCCGCGCGCACGCACGGCATCAGGCTTCTCGACGAACTCGACCGCATGGAGTGCAGTGGGCGCACCCTGCAGCGGCGCGCCCGTGCGGATGTAGCCGAAGCCGGTCGCGGGGAAGGTCGGCTCGATCCCGATGGTCACGAGGTGCCCGTCGCGGGCGACCGCGGCGGCCTCGCGGATCACGGCACGGAAGGCCTCGGCGTCGGGGATGACGTGGTCGGCCGCGAAGGAGCCGATGACGGCGGCCGGGTCCTCGCGCTCGACCACGGCGGCGGCGAGCCCGATCGCGGCCATCGAGTCGCGCGGCGACGGCTCGGCGAGCACCCGGTCGGCACCCAGCCCCGGCAGCTGGGCCCGGACGGCCCGCGCGTGGGCCGCGCCCGTGACGACGACGACGCGCTCGCCGGTGAGCGGCTCGAGCCGGTCGACGGTCGCCTGGAGCAGGGTGCGGCCGCTGCCGGTGAGGTCGAGGAGGAACTTGGGGTGGGCGGCACGGCTCAGCGGCCACAGCCGCGTTCCCGCCCCGCCGGCGGGCACCACGGCCCAGAAACCGGGGATGTCCGTCATGGCACGCGACGCTATCGGGTCGCGGCGTCGGACCCCAGCGGGAACGAGCGAACGACGCGCCAGACGCCGTCGTCGTCGTGGAGGTACAGCTCGACGGCGTCGACGTGGAAGGAGCACCGGAAGTCGGCGAGCTCGTCGAACGCGCGGTCCAGCGCGTCCTCGTCGAGGTGGTGGGCGACGGTGACGTGCGGGTGGTACGGGAACTCCAGGTTCCGCTCGACCGGCCCCGAGCGCACGGCCCGCTCCAGGGCCTCGCAGGCCGCGATGCCGCGGGAGACCTGGACGAACACGACGGGCGACACCGGCCGGAAGGTGCCGGTGCCCGAGAGCACGATGTCGAACGGCTGCACGGTCGCGGTGAGGGTCTGCAGGTGGGTGAGGAACTCCTCGAGGTCACCGTCCTCGACGCAGGTCGGGGGCAGGAGGGTGACGTGCGGCGGGATCGCCGACGCCATCGGGTCGCCGAAGTCCTCGCGCGCGTCCTGCAGCTGCGTCCCCCAGGGCTCGGGAACGGTGACGGCGACGCCGTGGACGGGCATGGTCAGGGACCCTATCGCGCCGCGGGGAGGAGGCCGATCGCGTCCCTGACCCGGGTCGTCGTGGCCTCGGCGACGACGCGCGCCCGGTCCGCTCCGCGGGCCAGGATCCGGTCGAGCTCGGCGGGGTCGTCGAGCAGCTCGGTCATCCGCTCGCGGAACGGCGTGACGGCCTCGACGACGACCTCGGCGACCGCCTTCTTGAGGTCGCCGTACCCGCGACCGGCGAACTCCGTCTCGAGGTCGGCGACCGGCGTGCCCGAGAGCACGGAGTGGATGACGAGCAGGTTGGAGACACCGGGCTTGGCCTCGGGGTCGTACCGGACCTCGGACCCGGTGTCGGTGACCGCCGACCGCAGCTTCTTCGCCAGCCGCCCCGGCTCCTCCATCATCTCCAGGATGCCCTTCTCGGTGGAGCCGGTCTTGCTCATCTTCGAGGTGGGGTCCTGCAGGTCCATGATCTTCGCGGACTCCTTGACGATGTACGGCTCCGGCACCCGAAGCACCTCGCCGAACCGCGCGTTCACCCGCTCGGCGAGGTCACGGGTGATCTCCAGGTGCTGGCGCTGGTCCTCCCCCACCGGCACGTACGCCGCGTCGTACATGAGGATGTCGGCCGCCATGAGGACGGGGTAGGTGAACAGGCCGACGTTGGAGTTCTGCCCCTTGGCCGTCTTGTCCTTGAACTGGGTCATCCGGTTCATCTCGCCCATCGCCGTCTGGCAGGCCAGGACCCAGCCGAGCTCGGCGTGCTGGTGCACGTGGCTCTGGCAGAACACGGCGGAGGTCTCGGGGTCGACGCCGCCCGCGATGAACTGCGCGGCCGTCACCCGGGTGCGCCGACGCAGCACCTCGGGGTCGGTGGGCACCGTGAGGGCGTGCAGGTCGGCGACGAAGTAGTAGGTGTCGAAGTCCTGCTGGAGGCCGACCCAGTTGACGAGCGCACCCAGGTAGTTGCCGAGGTGCAGCGAGTCGCTCGTCGGCTGCATCCCCGAGAGGATGCGCGGACGAGCGGGAGGGCCGGGCGCGGGGGTGGACATGCCCACATCCTGTCAGGGCCCTCGTCCCTAGACTCACCCGCATGACGAGTGCAGCCGAGGTCCACGTCGACGTGTTCGGGGCGCCCGCCGCCGGGGTGTGGTCGGCGCCGGGGCGGGTCAACCTCATCGGGGAGCACACCGACTACAACGAGGGGCTGGTGCTGCCGATCGCGCTGCCGCAGCGGACGACGGCTGCCTGCTCGGCCCGTGACGACGACGTGCTGCGGGTGCACTCGGTGCAGGCCGGCGAGAGCGTGCAGGTCGACCTCGGGGAGGTAGGGCCCGGCTCACCGACGGGGTGGGCGGCGTACGTCGCGGGCGTGCTGTGGGCGCTGCGCGAGGAGGGCCACCCGGTGCGCGGGATGGACGTCACCGTCGACAGCGCCGTCCCGCTCGGCGCGGGGCTGTCGTCATCGGCCGCGCTGGAGTGCGCCGTGGGCGCGGGCGCGTCCGACCTGTTCGGGCTGGACCTGCTGGCCGACGACACCACCCGCGCCCGCCTGGCCGCGGCCTGCGTGCGCGCCGAGAACGAGGTCGCCGGGGCGATGACCGGCGGGATGGACCAGAGCGCCGCGCTGCTCTGCCGCACCGGGCACGCCCTGCTGCTGGACTGCCGCTCCGGCGAGACCTCGCACGTGCCGTTCGACCTCGCCGCCCACGGCGACGGTCACGTCCTGCTCGTCACCGACACCCGCGCCGCGCACGCCCTCAACGACGGCCAGTACGAGTCCCGCCGCCGCACCTCCGAGGCAGCCGCCGCCACCCTCGGCCTGGCCTCGCTGCGCGAGGTCGACGCGCACCACCTCGACGACGCTCTGGACCGCCTCACCGACGACGACCAGGTCCGCCGCGCCCGCCACGTCGTCACCGAGATCGCGCGCGTCCGGGCCACCGTCCAGGCCCTGCACGCCGGCGACCTCCACGCCGTCGGGCGCCTGTTCGACGCCTCCCACACCTCCCTGCGCGACGACTACGAGGTCTCCTGCCCCGAGCTGGACCTCTCCGTCGAGACCGCGCGCGCCACCGGCGCCCTCGGCGCCCGGATGACCGGCGGCGGCTTCGGCGGCTCCAGCATCGCCCTCGTGCCCGCGGCCGCGGCCCGGGCCGTCGAGACCGCCGTCGCCGAGGCCTTCGCCGAGCGCGGCTGGACCACGCCCCACTCCTTCGCCGTCACCGCGGGGCACTCCGCCCGACGCGACGCCTGACCCCTGCGCCGGAAGCGCCGTCAGAGGTCGTACTCGACGACCACCGGAGCATGGTCGCTCCACCGCTGCGCGTACGACGCGGCTCGACCGACCTCGGCGCGAACTGCCCTGCGCGCCAGGGCAGCC
Organism: uncultured Actinomycetota bacterium; assembly: GCA_963795035.1. GTDB lineage: Bacteria > Actinomycetota > Actinomycetes > Actinomycetales > Dermatophilaceae > Oryzobacter. The sequence continues at coordinate 580,036 of CAWCFZ010000001.1, forward strand.
GAGGCGATCTGGTAGTCGATCCGCCATCCGGCGTCGCTGTCGAACGCCTGGCCTCGCCACGACCACCAGGTGTACGGCCCAGGCCCGGGGCCGTGGAGGACGCGGTGCACGTCGACGAAGCCGTGGGTGTCGACCCAGCCGTCGAGGTGGGCCTGCTCCTCGGGAAGGAACCCGGACCTGCCCCGGTTGCCCTTCCAGTTCTTCAGGTCGTCCATCGTGTGGGCGACGTTGAGGTCGCCCGTGAGGACGGCGTGCCGCCCCTGCGCCGACCACTCACCCAGCCGGTCGCCCACGGCCGTGAGGAAGCGCTGCTTCTCCTGCTGCCGCGGCGTCCCGACCTCGCCGGTGTGGACGTACGCCGAGGCGACCGTGACGACGACGTCGCCGACCGGCACGTCCGACTCGACCCACCGGCCCGTGCGGGAGAACTCGTCGGTGAGGACGGTGCGCACCGCCACGGGCTCGGCCCGCGACAGCACGGCCACCCCGGCCCGCCCCCTCGCCTCGCCCGGGGCATGGGCGACGTGCCAGCCCTCGAACGCGGTCCCGGCGAGGGCGGCCCTCAGCTGGCCGTCGTCGGCACGGACCTCCTGGAGGGTCACGACGTCTGGGGACGCCGCCTCCAGCCACGCGATGCCGCCGCGACGGATGGCGGCACGGATGCCGTTGACGTTGGCGCAGACGAGGAGCACCGCGCCATTGTCGCCTCAGCCCGCGGTGAGCACCGCCCCGGTTCGCGACCACGGACCGGCGGGGTCCTGCGCCCGCAGGACGACGTCGCCGACGACGAGCCACCAGCCGGTGCCGGACGTCGCGACCGACACCCGCCCCTCCACCGGCGCGACCTCGATGCAGCTCTCCCGGTCCGACGGCTCCCCCGCCTCGAGCACCACGGCGACCACCCCGTCGCAGTCCGGCGAGGTCCGCACGAGCACACCCTTGCCGACCGCTGCCATCGCGAGGGCGAGCCCTGCCTTGTCGGTGAAGTCACGCGGCCAGCTCTTCCCCCCGTCGGAGGTGCTGCGGACCTCCCCGTTCTGGCAGAGCACGCGGCCCCGGCGGGCGTCGAGGGTGGTGAGGTCGACGACCCGTGCGTCCCCGCAGGGCCTGACCACCTCGTCGTTCGGCAGGTGCACCCGGCGGTCGTCGTCGGGCACTCGTGACCAGGCGTCGGCCGCCGTCCGCGGCTGGCTCCACTGCCCGCCCGCGTCGCCGGTCACCCACAGCCTCAGCGTGCAGTCCCGGTCGCCCCCGACGACGAAGCCGCCGTCCACCGAGCTCGGCTTGGCCCGCACCACCCGGCCGGGCGCGGACTCGCGGGACCACGTGTCACCACCGTCGGAGGTGGCCCAGATGGTGCCGGGACGCGCGCACGTCCCGGCGTCGAGCACCCAGGCGACGCCGGGGCCGGCCGGAGCGACGAAGCGCAGGACGGGCGCCGCCGTGACCGCCCCGGAGGGCGCGTCGGAGGGACCGTCCGTCGGCGCCACCGACGGGACCACCGAGGTCGCAGGGCGGCTCGTCGACAGCGCCGGGTCCGTTGCCGGGGCACCGCGAAAGGCCCATCCGATGAGGACGGCGTCGGCCGCGAGGAGCGCGCACAGACCGAGAACCGGGGCCACCCTGCGAAGCTCCACGGGCACAGCGTGTCAGACCACCCGCCCCGGGGCGAGTGCCTCACCCCGTGGGCCGGCTCCCGCGTCGGCCTCGTCGAGGCGGACCTGCACCGCTCCCCCTCCCCTCCACCGGCACTCTCCGCTAGGGTTTGTCTTGACGTCAAGATAACCGCGACCACCGAGGAGCGTCGACGCACACCATGGCAACGATCATCTACACCCTCACCGACGAGGCCCCGATGCTGGCCACGTACTCCTTCCTCCCCGTGGTGCAGGCGTACGCCTCCTCGGCCGGGGTCGAGGTCGAGACGCGTGACATCTCGCTCGCCGGGCGCATCCTCGCCCTGTTCCCCGAGCACCTCACCGAGGAGCAGCGCATCAGCGACGACCTCGCCGAGCTGGGCGCGCTCGCGACGACACCCGAGGCGAACATCATCAAGCTGCCCAACGTGTCGGCGTCGATGCCGCAGCTCAAGGCCGCGGTCAAGGAGCTCCAGTCGCAGGGCTACGCCCTCCCGGACTACCCCGACGACCCGCAGACCGACGAGGAGCGCGACGTCCGCGCCCGCTACGACAAGGTCAAGGGCAGCGCGGTGAACCCCGTTCTGCGCGAGGGGAACTCCGACCGGCGCGCCCCGGCCGCCGTGAAGAACTACGCGCGCAGCCACCCGCACTCGATGGGCGCCTGGAGCTCCGACAGCAGGACCTACCGTCGCCACGATGGGGCGCGACGACTTCCGCTCCAACGAGCAGTCGGTCGTCCTGGCCGGTGACGACACCCTCACCGTCCGCCACGTCGCCGCCGACGGCACGACGACCGTCCTCAAGGACGGCCTGACGGTCCTCGAGGGCGAGGTCGTCGACTCCACGGTCATGCGGGCCGCGGCGCTCGACGCCTTCCTGCGCGAGCAGGTGGCCCGCGCCAAGGCCGACGACGTGCTGTTCTCGGTGCACCTCAAGGCCACGATGATGAAGGTCAGCGACCCCATCGTCTTCGGCCACGTCGTGCGCGCCTTCCTCCCCGAGGTCTTCGAGCGGTACGGCGACGACCTCGCCGCCGCAGGCCTGTCCCCCAACAACGGCCTCGGCTCGATCCTCGACGGCCTGTCGGCCCTGCCCAACGGCGCCGAGATCAAGGCGGCCGTCGACGCCGGCATCGCCGACGGCCCCAAGCTGGCCATGGTCAACTCCGACAAGGGGATCACCAACCTGCACGTCCCGAGCGACGTCATCGTCGACGCCTCGATGCCCGCGATGATCCGGACGTCGGGCCACATGTGGGGCCCCGACGGCGAGGAGGCCGACACCCTCGCCGTCATCCCCGACTCGTCGTACGCCGGTGTGTACCAGGCCGTCATCGACGACTGCCGCGAGCACGGCGCCTACGACCCGACGACGATGGGCTCGGTCCCCAACGTCGGCCTCATGGCCCAGAAGGCCGAGGAGTACGGCAGCCACGACAAGACCTTCGAGATCGAGGCCGACGGCCGGGTCGAGGTGGTCGACGCCGCGGGTGAGGTCGTCATGTCGCACGACGTCTCGGTCGGGGACATCTGGCGCGCCTGCCAGACCAAGGACGCCCCGATCCGTGACTGGGTGAAGCTCGCCGTCACCCGCGCCCGCGCCTCGGGCACCCCGACCGTCTTCTGGCTCGACGAGACCCGCGCCCACGACCGCAACCTCATCGCCAAGGTCGAGACGTACCTCGCCGACCACGACACCGACGGCCTCGACCTGCGCATCCTGTCCCCGGTCGAGGCGGCGAAGCTCTCCGTCGAGCGGATCCGCCGAGGCGAGGACACCATCTCGGTGACGGGCAACGTCCTGCGCGACTACAACACCGACCTGTTCCCGATCCTCGAGCTCGGTACCTCCGCGAAGATGCTCTCTGTCGTCCCCCTGATGAACGGTGGCGGCCTGTTCGAGACCGGTGCCGGCGGCTCGGCCCCCAAGCACGTGCAGCAGCTCGTGGCCGAGAACTACCTGCGCTGGGACAGCCTCGGCGAGTTCCTCGCACTGGCCGAGTCCTTCCGCCACGAGGCCGGCAACGGCAACGCGCGGGCGGGCATCCTCGGCGAGACCCTCGACCGCGCGACCGAGCGCCTCCTCAACGAGAACAAGTCCCCGGCTCGCCGGGTGGGCCAGATCGACAACCGCGGCAGCCACTTCTGGCTCGCTCGGTACTGGGCCGAGGAGCTCGCGCAGCAGCGCGAGGACGCCGACCTCGCGGGCATCTTCGCGTCCGTCGCGGAGCAGCTCGTGGCCGGCTCGGAGGCCATCGACGCCGAGCTCATCGCGGTGCAGGGCAGCCCCGCTGACATCGGCGGCTACTACCGGCCCGACGGCGACAAGGCTGCCGCGGTCATGCGCCCCTCGGAGACCTTCAACCGGATCCTCGCGACCCTGGCCTGACCGCTCCGCCACAGCCCGAGGCACGACCCGCGCGGCGCGTCCCGGTGACGCGGACGTCGCGGGCGAGCACAATCACGACCATGACCACCCCCACCATGGCGCAGCGGCTCGGCGCGGAGCTCCTCGGCACCTTCTGGCTCGTGTTCGGCGGCTGCGGCGCGGCGGTCTTCGCGGCCGTCTTCCTCGCCCCCAACGTCGTCGCCGGCCAGAGCGTCCAGCTGGGCATCGGCTTCGTCGGTGTCGCGCTGGCGTTCGGGCTCACCGTGATGACGATGGCCTACGCGATCGGCCACATCTCGGGGGCGCACTTCAACCCGGCCGTGACGATCGGGATCGCCGTGGCGCGTCGCTTCGAGTGGCGAGAGGTTCCGGCGTACATCGGCGCGCAGGTCGTCGGCGGGCTCCTGGGCGGGCTCGCGGTGTGGGGGATCGCCCGCGGGCGCAGCCGGCTTCGACGCCACCGGGAACCTCGCCGCCAACGGCTTCGGCGAGCACTCCCCCGGCGGCTACGGGCTCGTCGCGGTGTTCGTCGCGGAGGCGCTCCTGACGGCCGTCTTCGTCTACGTCATCCTCGGTGCCACCGACTCGCGCGCCCCCCAGGGTTTCGCCCCCATCGCGATCGGCCTGTCGCTCACCCTGATCCACCTCATCTCGATCCCGATCTCCAACACGTCGGTCAACCCGGCCCGCTCCACCGGCGTGGCGTTCTTCAACGGTGACGGCGCCCCGGGGCAGCTCTGGCTGTTCTGGCTGGCGCCCATCGTCGGGGCCGCCATCGCGGGCGCGACCTTCCACCTCATCACCGGCGTCGACCGACGCGACCGCGACATCACCGGCGCGATCGAGCCGGAGGACGTCCTCGTGGCCGACGGCGTCGACCCCGACGCCGTTCGCTGACCTCAGCGCGGAGCGCGCCCTTCCGCGGCCAGGTGCCGGAAGAGCAGGTAGGCGGCCACGGCACACAGCAGGTGCCAGAGCCCGTGCCACTGCAGGAGCGACTCGGGCTCGCACCACGGGTGGCCCCGGCGCCCGAACTGCCACACCGTGTACGCGACGAGGAGGACCGCGAACGACGCCACCCCGAACGCCGCATCCTGCTGGGGGTCGCGCCGTCGCCAGAGGACGACCTCGACCACCACCGCGAGCAGGATCATCACGGCGAACGCCGCGTTCCCGGCGTGGCGCACCAGGGGCACGCTCCCACCGGAGAGCAGGACGACCATCCCGACGCCGACGAGCAGCGGGAAGAGCAGGACGAACACTCCCGGGCCGCGGCGCACCAGGCGCATGACGGCGTAGGCGAGGGCGAAGCCCGCCACGAGGAACATGCTGAGCAGGTCGAGGTGGCCGCCGAGCCGGGTCTGGGTGGCGTGCATCGCGATCGACCCCGGTCCGAGGAGCACGACGACGACGGCGTAGGTCAGCGCGAGCCCCGGGTGGGCGCCCATCGTGACGCCGAGCCGAGCCCGGTCGGCCGCGTGGGCCGCGACGGCGAGCCCGGCGACGACGAAGCCCAGGTTGCTCCACGTGTTCGTCGGCTGCGCGACCCAGCCGCCGCTCGGCGCCTCGCAGAAGCCGCCTCCCCGGCCCACGTCCGCGCCCAGCCACCCCCAGCGTGCGGCGGCGAGGACCAGGGCGAGCGAGACGACGGCGGTGGCGACCGCGGCGAGCATCGGCCGGTGGTCCGCCCGCGCACTCGAGGGGGTCGTCACAGGGGTCAGCCCACCACACGGCCGCCCGCGGCGCCACGCCCCGTCGCTGATAGCGTCGAGACGACACACTTCCACGCGTACGAAGGGGTACTCCCGTGAGCCAGACGCCCGTCAAGGTCGCCGTCACCGGCGCCGCCGGCCAGATCGGCTACAGCCTGCTGTTCCGGATCGCCAGCGGCGCGCTCCTCGGCCCGGACACCCCGGTCGAGCTGCGCCTGCTCGAGATCACCCCGGCCCTGAAGTCCCTCGAGGGGGTCGTCATGGAGCTCGACGACTGCGCCTTCCCGACCCTGGCCGGCGTGGAGATCGGCGACGACGCGACCACGGTCTTCGACGGCGTCAACCACGCCCTCCTCGTCGGTGCGCGCCCCCGCGGACCGGGCATGGAGCGCGGCGACCTCCTCGAGGCCAACGGCGGCATCTTCGCCCCGCAGGGCAAGGCGCTCAACGAGGTCGCGGCCGACGACATCCGCGTCACGGTGACCGGCAACCCGGCCAACACCAACGCCCTCATCGCGATGAGCAACGCCCCGGACATCCCCACCGAGCGCTTCTCCGCGCTGACCCGGCTCGACCACAACCGCGCCATCTCCCAGCTGGCCGCCAGGCTCGCCGTCCCGGTCACCGAGATCCGCAGGATGACGATCTGGGGCAACCACTCGGCCACCCAGTACCCCGACCTCTTCCACGCCGAGGTCGGCGGCCGCAACGCCGCCGAGGCCGTGGGCGACCAGGAGTGGCTGGAGGGCACCTTCATCCCGACCGTCGCCAAGCGCGGCGCGGCGATCATCGAGGCGCGCGGTGCGTCCTCGGCCGCCTCCGCCGCGTCGGCCACCATCGACCACGCCCGCACCTGGGTCGAGGGCACGCCCGATGGCGACTGGGTCTCGATGTCGGTCCGCTCCGACGGCTCCTACGGCGTGCAGGAAGGGATCATCAGCTCGTTCCCCGTCACCGTGGAGGACGGCCGCTGGCAGATCGTCCAGGGCCTGGACATCGACGACTTCTCGCGCGCGAGGATCGACGCCTCGGTGGCCGAGCTCGTCGAGGAGCGCGACGCCGTCAAGGCCCTCGGCCTCATCTGACCTCGCCGAGGGGTGATCCCATAGCGGGAGAGGAAACGCGATGACCGTGTCCCTGCAGGTGGTGGCCGGCCTGTCCGGCGGCACGGTGGTCGACTCCGCACAACGGATGATGGACTCGCTGCGGGCCGCCGTGCCCCGCGTGGGGGTGGCGCTCGTCGTCGTCCTGGTGGGCTGGGGGCTCGCGCGCCTGCTGCGGGCCGGCCTGCGTCGCTGGCTGAGCACCAGGCAGACTCCCAGCTTCGCGGCGGTGATGAGCACGGTTGCGGGCGGGGTGCTCCTCGCGGCTGCGGTGCTCGCCGGTGTCACCATCACCTTCCCGTCGGTGAAGCCGGTCGACCTCTTGAGCGGTCTGGGGTTCTTCTCCATCGCGGTCGGCTTCGCCTTCCAGGACATCCTCGAGAACAGCCTGTCCGGCCTGCTCATGCTCTTCCGCCAGCCGTTCCGCTCCGGGGACCAGATCGAGGTGGTGGGGCACAGCGGCACCGTCGAGGCGATCACCATCCGCGAGACCAGGATCAAGACCTTCGACGGGCAGCTGATCCTGATCCCCAACCGCGACGTCTACAAGAACGTCATCCGGGTACAGACTCACTTCGACACTCGGCGGCTGTCCTTCGCGGTGGGCACCGCCTACGAGAACGACCCTCGGGAAGCGTGCGAGGTCATCGTCCGGGCCCTGGCCGACGTGGAGGGAGTGCTCGACGACCCCGCTCCCGAGGCCCTCATCACGACGTTGGGCGTGTCAACGGTCGACATCGACGTGCGGCTGTGGACCGCTTCCGCCCAGCACGAAGCACTGACCGTGCTGCACCGGAGCATCGACGCGGTCAAGAGGGCCCTGGACGACGCCGGCATCGAGATGCCTGCCGAGATCATCGCCCTCCAGGCGACCCCGAGCTTTCGCGCCGCGATGCAGGGTGACCACGACGTCACCCCGGGCGGCTCGGTGCGCTCGGGTTCCTGAACCGACTCCTCTCGCGAGGGCGTCAGGTTCGGCCGCTCACGGCGTCGGTCGTGGTCAGGGAGCGCTCGGCCGCCTCGACGACGTTGGTGAGGAGCATCGCGCGCGTCATCGGGCCGACCCCGCCGGGGTTCGGGCTGACGAAGCCCGCGACGTCCCAGACGTCGGCCGCGACGTCCCCCGCGACGACCGACCGGCCGCTGCCCTCCTCGACGACGCGCGAGACGCCGACATCGAGGACGGCCGCGCCCGGCTTGACCATGTCTGCGGTGATGATGCCGGGGACGCCGGCGGCGGCGACGACGATGTCGGCCTGGCGGACTTCCGCCGCGAGGTCACGGGTTCCGGTGTGGCACAACGTGACCGTGGCGTTCTCGGACCGTCGGGTGAGGATGAGGCCGAGCGGGCGCCCGACGGTGATGCCGCGGCCGACGACGACGACCTTGGCCCCCGCGATGGGCACGTCATGCCGGCGGAGCAGCTCGATGCAGCCGACCGGAGTGCACGGGAGGGGAGCCTTCTCGCCGAGGACGAGCCAGCCGAGGTTCGTGGGGTGCAGGCCGTCGACGTCCTTGGACGGGTCGACGGCGGACAGGATCGCGTTCTCGTCCAGGCCCGTGGGTTGCTGGACGATGAAGCCGGTGCACTCGGGGTCGGCGTTGAGGTCGTGCACGACCGCGAGGACGTCCTCCTGGGAGGTGCCGACGGGCAGGTCGCGCCGGATGCTGCGGATGCCGATCTCGGCGCAGTCGCGGTGCTTGGCCCCGACGTACCACTGGCTGCCGGGGTCGTCGCCGACGAGGACGGTGCCGAGGCCGGGGACGACGCCGTGGTCGGCCAGGGCGGCCACGCGGGCGCGCAGCTCCTCCTTGATCGTGCCGAGGATCGCCTTGCCGTCGAGAGTCGTCGCTGTCACGCCGGGATCCTTTCACGGCAGGCTCCCTGCCCGCGGCACCCGTCCGCCCACCCGGCGGCCGGAGGTCAGGCGGGGGTGGCGGCGGCGAGGGCGGCGATCGCGGCGGTGAAGCACTCCTCCGGCGGGGTGACGAGCCCGGCGCCGACCTGGCCGGTCCCCGCGACGCGACCGGCCATGCCGGTGTTGATCTGCGGCAGGATGCCCGTCCGCACCACCTTGGTGACGTCGATCCCGGTCGGCGTCCCGCGGAAGCCGAGGACGGGCACCTGGTAGATCGGGTGCTCGCCGGTCGTCACCTCGTACATCGTGCGGGTGGCGCGCAGCGCGAACGCCACGTCGCCGCCGACGAACTTGACGATGGCCGGGGCCGCGGCCATCGCGAAGCCGCCGATGCCGCCGGTCTCGGTGATCGCCGAGTCCCCGATGTCCGGGTTGGCGTCGTCCGGGCCGAAGTCGCCGAGGAAGAGGCCCTCGGGCGTGTTCGCAGGGCCGGTGAACCACTGGTCACCGGTACCGGAGACGCGGATGCCGAAGTCGGTGCCGTTGCGGGCCATCGTCGTGACGACCGTCGACCCCGGGATGCCCTCCGCCGCACGGGTGGCCAGCTTGCAGGCCGGCATCCCGAGGTTGAGGAAGAAGTGCTCGTTGGCTCCGGAGAAGCGCACCGCCTCGGCGACGTCGGAGGACGACGCGTCGGCGGTGATCATCCCCGGGAGCAGCTCGCGCAGGAGCATGAGCGAGCCGGCCCGGTTGCGGTTGTGACCCTCGTCGCCCATCTGGAGCATCTGGGCGATGATCGCCCGGATGTCGACCGGCCCGGTCGCCCGGACGGCCTGGGAGAGGATCGGCCCGAGGACGCGCGTCATCCAGTGGAGGCGCTCGATGACCTCCGGGCCGTACGCGCCGTAGCGGAGCACCTTGCCGAGGCCCTCGTTGAGCGAGCACCACGACTCGTTGCCGTGCACGTCGTCACGCAGGGCGTACACCCACATGGACGAGCTGACCACGCCGGCCATCGGTCCGACGGCACCGCGGTGGTGGCACGGCTCGAGGTCGAACTCGCCTGCGGCAAGACGCTTCTCGGCATCCTCGGCGGTGTCGGCGAGGCCCTCGAGCAGGACCGCCCCGATGAGGGCGCCCTTCATCGGGCCCGACGCCCGCTCCCACTCCAGCGGCGGCCCGGCGTGGAGGAAGGTCCCCCGCTCCAGCCCCAGCGCGGTCGAGGCCGGGACGACGTCGACGAGAACGGCCTCGGCGGCCGTCATCCGCTCGAAGGCGAGCCGGTTGGCCGCCACCCGCCGCGGGTCGCCCATGACGCGGGCGAGGTCGGTCTCGGTGCCGGCGATCGGCGGCTGCCACTGCGTCTCGGTGACGGGCACCGCCTGGTCGCGCAGGGCGTCGGCGAGGAGCGAGACCCCCGCGGTCGCGACGACGGGGTCCGCCTCGAGGAGGCCGTGGAGGGGACGGGTGGGCTCGCTCATCGGGCGTTCCTCAGCAGCTCGAGCGCGTGCCGCGTGGCCGCGCCGTTGGACAGGAATACGGAGGCGCCCGCGTCGGCGAGCACCTCGGCGCACCGCACGCGACCCTGGGGGTCGGCGTCGGTTCCGGTGAGCGACACCACGACCGGCAGCGCCCTGCCGTCGGCGTGCGCCGTGGCCCGCGCCGTGCTGATGGCCTGCGCCAGCTCGTCGGCCGGGTCGGCGTGGGCGCCGTGACCCAGGACGAGGTCGAGGAGGAGGACGCCGCACGTCGGGTCCGACGCCTCGGCGGCGATCCGCTCCATCCGCAGCGTCGGGTCGATCATCGGGTGGGCCCGGCCCCGGGTCATCCCGTCGTCGCCGAAGTCGATCACGACGTGCGAGGCGTCGCGCAGGTCGGGCCCGAGGTCGAGCGACGGGTCGTGCGCGATGTTGCTCCTGATGCCGCCGAGCTCTGCCTCGGCCACCGTCATCGCCTCGTCGGCGAGCGTCCCGCCGCAGAACAGGCCGCGCAGGGCGGACCCGTGGCGGAGCCCGTCCGGCTCCGGCTCCGCGAGCGTGACGGGCCACTGCGGCACCGCGTGGCCCCGGGCGGTGAGGAAGGACTCGACGGCCGCGGTGAGGTCGGGTCGGCCGGCACCGAGGACGGCCCAGTGGACCGACAGGCCAAGCCCGTCCGCGTACGCGTCGACGTCGGCCAGCACCGAGTCGGCCGGTGGCTTCGAGACGACGAGGACCGACTCGGTGGCCGGGTCGTCGGCGAGCGCCCGCAGTGCCTGCTTCGTCGACCGTCCCCCAACGGCCTCCTTGAGGTCCCGCCCCCCGACGCCGAGCACGTGGCTGACCCCCACCCCGGCCGCATCCAGGAGGCACATGACCTGCTGGGCACCGGTTCCGGAGGCCGCGACGACACCGACCGAGCCCGGCCGCACGACGTTGGCGAACCCGAGGGCGACGCCGCCCACGTGGGCCGTGCCGCAGTCAGGGCCCATGACGAGCACGTCGGCGGCCGCGGCGGCGTCCTTGAGGCGCACCTCGTCGTCGACGGACACGTTGTCGGAGAACAACATCACCGACAGGCCCGACGCGACGGCGTCGAAGGCCTCGGTGACGGCGTGCTGCCCGGGGACCGAGATGACGGCGAGGTTCGCCCCTGCGCGGGCCGCGGCGGAGCCCAGCGTGCGGGGCGCGACGACCTCCTCGCCACCCCCGGTGTCCGTCGTCGCGCGCAGGTCGGTGAGCGCCTGGGCGACGGCGGCCAGACCGGCCTCGACCGCGTCCTGCGACTCGGTGCGCAGGGCGACGACGAGGTCGTTGGCGCCGGCCTCGGCGGGGACCTCGAAGCCCATGCCGCGCAGCACCTCCACGTTGAGCTCGGTCGCCATCGCCACCTGGGCGGCCACGACGCCGGGGGTCCCGGCGACCGCCCGCGACACCTGCATCAGGCTCACCGAGTCGTGGTAGGCACCTCGTCTGAGCTCGACGTGGGTCGTCATGCGGCACTCCGTCCGGTCGTGGTCTGGGTGGGGTTCGTCGTGGCGGTGGCGCCGAGGACCCGCAGGGCCGCCAGGACGCCCGTCACGAGGTCGCGGCCCGAGCTGTGGCCGATGGCCACGACGGCGGGGAGGGCGCGCGCGGTCGCCTCGACGTGCCCGACGACCGCGGCGTCGACGAGGGTGACGACGGCGTGGGCGGCGAAGCCGTCGGTCGCCGCCTCGAGCAGGGCGCCGGAGACCGCGGTCGTCGCGCCGAGCCGGGCCCGGACCGCCGCGACCAGTGGGCGCGAGACCCGCAGGGCACGGGCGACGAGCAGGGCGCCGGCGAGGGCGTCGTCACCGGAGGGCGTCAGGCCGGGGCCGCGCCCGACCAGCCCCGCGACGGCCTCCGTGCCGAGTCGGGTGCTCAGGTGGTCGCCGGGGCCACCACCTGAGCACCCGACGCGGGAGGAGTGGAGGGAGGCGGAGACCGCGGGGGCGAGCCAGGGCTCGCAGGGCGCGGCGGCCTCGGCGAGGAGGGCGGCCACGACCGCGTGGTCCCCGAGGCAGGCGGCACCGGGCGCGACGCGGCGCACGCGCGCCGGTCGCCAGCTGCGCACGACGACGACCTCACCGACGGGCAGGACGACCCGCCCCCCGCCGACGAGGACGCGGTCGCCGGCCTCGAGCCCCCACGGGAGCGCGAGCGAGCGCAGGGAGGCGGCCCGGGCGCCCAGCCGCAGCGCGGTCGGCAGGGCGACGGCGTCGGACGGGACGACCGGCAGGACCGTGCCGTCGACGTCGAGGTAGAGCCCCAGCCGGTGCGACCCGAGGACGACGGCCTCGCGCGCCGCCGCCCACAGCGCCGCCGCACTGAGGGTGGACGCGGCAGCCGGCAGGGCGGCCCGCGCGGGAGTGGACGGCATACAGCGACGCTAGCGAGGGGGTTACAGTGACCGGATGGTGATTGTTGACAACGATCGGCCTGACGGCGCACAGACCTTGCCATCGACCGGGCGGCGCTCCGGGCTGACGACCGCCCTCCCCGTCGGTCCGCTGCCCGAGGACCCGACCGAGCGCGCGGCGCTCCTCGAGGCCGTCGTGGAGCACCAGGCCGCCCTGCTCCAGCGCGAGGACGAGGTCCACCGCGTCCTCGTGCGGATCGTCCTGGCCGGTGGGTCGGTGACCGAGCTGTGCGAGTCGGTCGCGGGCTTCCTCGGTGGCGCCGCGGTCGTCACGACGACCGACGGACGCGTCCTGGCGCTGGCCGGCAGCGACAGCGAGGTCGAGCGCGTCAGGTCCCTGCCCTGCTTCGACCGCACCGGTCGCCTCGTCGTCGAGACCGAGCCCGTGGGTCCCCGCGACGGCAGTGGGCCCGAGACGACCCGCGCCCTGGTGAAGATCAGCGCGGGCTCGTCCGACCACGGCCTCCTCGGCGCCTTCTCCCCCGACCGGCCCCTGACGTCCACCGACGTCCACATGCTCGAGCGCGCCGCCACCGTGGCCGCCCTGGCCATCACGAAGGAGGCGGCCGTCGCGGCCGTCGAGGGCAAGTACCGCGCCGAGTTCCTCCGCGACGCCCTCGCCGGGCGCGCGGGCGACCCCGTCGACGCCGTCTCGCACGCGACCTCCCTCGGGTGGGACATCGACCGTCCGATGGTCGTCGTCGTCGCCGAGACCGACGAGGACGACGCCGTCACCACCCGCGCCCCGGAGGAGGTCCGCTCCCTCCAGGAACGGTTCGTGCGCGCCTGGGTCCAGGCCGTGCGGTCCCGCGACGTCTCGGTGCCCGTCGCCGGGTTCAGCCAGGAGGTCGTGGCCCTCCTCCCCGCCGACCCCACGGCCGACAACGACACGGTGATGCGCATCGTCGGCGAGATCGCCAAGATCGTCCGGGGCGACGGCGGCGGCGGACGCCGGACGTTCTCCACGGGGGTCTCGCGCCCCATCAGCTCGGTCGCCGACCTGCCCACCGCCTACGACGAGGCGCTCAAGGCCGTGCACGTCGGTCGCCAGATGTACGGCGAGTCGGCGCTGACCCACTTCGACGGCCTGGGCATCTACCGGCTGCTCGCCCTCGTGCCCGACGGCGCCGACCTGCGCCGCTTCGTCGCGGAGAGCCTGGGTGAGCTCGCCACCGACGACTCCGCCGAGAACGAGGACCTGCGCAACACCCTGTCGGTCCTCATCGACACCAACCTCAACGTCGCCGAGACCGCGCGCCAGCTGTTCTTCCACTACAACACGCTGCGCTACCGCATCGCCAAGCTCGAGCGGATGCTCGGCCCGTTCACGAGTGACCCCCAGCTGCGGCTCACCCTCGCCCTGGCCCTGCGGATCCACCAGATGCGCGGGATCTGAGCGCGGCGAGCACACCTGCCAACCGGACCCCCGTCCGGCTGTCACTTCCTGCCGAGGGTGTCGCCTGACAGCGTCACTACGTTCCGTGTATCACGGTCTCGTGATCCGCGTCACCGATGACGCGGGCGATGTCTCCGCGGCCCCGGCCGCGGCCCCGGAGAGAGGCACCCGCATGGCGCTCGGATTGGGCTGGAAGCTGAAGGGGGACGGGCGCGCGCTCGGACCCGACGAGGTCGTGGCGCCGGACGAGCGCCTCTCCTGGGGAAAGACGGTGGGCCTGGGCGCCCAGCACGTCGTCGCCATGTTCGGCGCGACGTTCGTCTTCCCCCTCATCATGGGGCTCAACCCCCAGCTCGCGATCATGATGAGCGGGATCGCGACCATCGCGTTCCTCCTCGTCGTCCAGGGCAAGGTCCCGAGCTACCTCGGCACCTCGGCCTCCTTCGTCGGTGGTGTCGCCGCGATCCGTGCCAACGGGGGTGACTCGGCCGAGGTCACCGGTGCGATCCTCGTCGCCGGTCTCGTCCTCGTCGCGGTCGGTGTCGCGATCCACTTCCTGGGCTCCTCGGTGCTGCACAAGGTGCTGCCGCCGGTGGTCACCGGTGCCGTCGTCATGCTCATCGGCTTCAACCTCGCGCCGGTCGTCGCCGGCATCTACTGGCCCCAGGACCAGTGGGTCGCGGTCGCCACGATGCTCTTCACCATCGTCGCCGCCGTCGCGTTCCGCGGCTTCATCAGCCGCATCGCCGTCTTCCTCGCGCTGATCTTCGGCACCGCCCTGTCGTGGCTGCTCGACAGCACCGTCGGCAACATCACCTCCGTGCTCGGTGGAGCCACCGAGGCGACGAGCCACGTGCGCTGGAACACCGGCGGCGTCTCCGAGGCCCCGTGGTTCGGCTTCCCGCAGCAGACGATGGTCGCCGCCGACGGCAAGGAGGTCGTCGGGTGGCACACCCCGAGCTTCACCGTCACCGCGATCCTGCTCGTCCTGCCGGCGGTCATCGCCCTCATCGCCGAGAACACCGGTCACGTCAAGGCCGTCGCCGAGATGACCGGCCACGACCTCGACCCGATGATGGGTCGCGCCATCGGCGGTGACGGCCTGGGCACCGTCATCGCGTCCGCGGTCGGCGGCTCGCCCACCACGACGTACGCCGAGAACATCGGGGTCATGGCGGCCACGCGCGTCTACTCCACGGCGGCCTACTACGTCGCCGCCCTGACCGCGATCATCTTCGGTCTCTCCCCCAAGTTCGGCGCCCTCGTGGCCTCGATCCCCGGTGGCGTCCTGGGCGGCATCACCGTCGTCCTCTACGGCATGATCGGCCTGCTCGGCGCGAAGATCTGGAAGGAGAACGGGGTCGACTTCGGCAACCCCATCAACCTCGTCCCGATCGCCGCAGGCATCGTCATCGGTGTCGGCAACGTCAAGATGCAGCTCACCGACAACTTCTCGCTCGAGGGCATCGCGCTGGGCACCATCGTCACGGTGGCCGGCTTCCACCTGGCTCGCGTCATCGCCCCGAGCGAGCTGCGCGACCGTGCCGACGGCACCGCCATCGCCGTGGGTGAGCACGTCTACGGCGACAGCGACGGCGTGGACGACCTCTACCAGAAGGGGTACCCGGGCGCCTCGGGCGAGCGCGACCCCGACCGCGACCGCCGCCCCTGACGCGGGCGACCCCCGTGTCGGCGGCGGCCGGTCCTCCTCGGAGGGCCGGCCGCCGCCCTCGTCGGGGCCTTTGGCAACCTTTGACCACCCCACGGGGCAGTGTTGGCACGCGCTCCCTACCGCTCGGAGACCACAGTGGACATGATCGACGCATGAAGCCCGGACCGTTCGTGCACCACGGACCCCGCACCGTCGACGAGGCGGTCGCGGTGCTCGGTCAGGTCGGCCACGACGGCAAGGTCCTCGCGGGCGGGCAGAGCCTCATCCCCGTGCTCAACATGCGCCTGGCCTCGCCAGCCCACCTCGTCGACATCAACCTCGTCGACGGCCT
Organism: uncultured Actinomycetota bacterium; assembly: GCA_963795035.1. Classification (GTDB taxonomy): domain Bacteria; phylum Actinomycetota; class Actinomycetes; order Actinomycetales; family Dermatophilaceae; genus Oryzobacter. Next base: position 596,055 of record CAWCFZ010000001.1, read on the forward strand.
CGACACCGTGACGGTCGACGACCGGTGGGTCCGGGTCGGTGCGCTGGTCCGGCACGCCGGGCTCGAGCGGCACGAAGGTGCCGCCGCCGCCAACCCCCTGCTGCGCCAGGCGCTGCGGCACGTCGCCCACCCCGCGATCCGCAACCGCGGCACGACCGTCGGCTCCATCGCGCACGCCGACCCCGCCGGGGAGATGCCGTCGGTCGCCGTGCTCACCGGCGCCGTCATCGAGGCCGTGAGCGCACGCGGCCGCCGCGAGATCGCCGCCGCCGACTTCTTCCAGGGTCTGCTCGAGACCGACCCTCGAGCACGACGAGCTCGTCGAGGCGGTGCGGTTCGGCCGCTTCGCCCCGGGCACCCGCACGGGCTTCACCGAGTCGGCCCGCCGGCACGGCGACTACGCGCTGGCCGGGGTCGCCGTGGCCGTCGAGCTCGACGGCGGTGTCATCCGCTCGGCGCGGGCCGCCTTCGTCTCGGTGACCCCGGCCCCCACCGTCCTCGACCTCTCACCCGCGCTCGCCGGCCGAGAGGCCACGGCACCCGTCCCCGACGAGGTGGCCGAGCTCGTGCGCTCGCACGTCGAGCCCGACGACGACATCCACGCGAGCGCCGACTACCGCCGCATGCTCGCGGCCGAGCTGACCCGGCGCGTCCTCGCGAGGACCATCCACGACGACGAGGAGGGCGCGGCGTGAGCGAGCCCGTCACCGAGCAGCTGCACGACGTCAGCATCCGGGTCAACGGGGTGCCGCGCACCGCCACCGCGCCGGCCCGCCGGCTGCTCTCCGACTTCCTGCGCCACGACCTCGGCCTCACCGGGACCCACGTGGGGTGCGAGCACGGTGTGTGCGGCGCGTGCACCGTCCTCGTCGACGGGCAGCCGATGCGGTCGTGCCTGATGTTCGCCGTCTCGGCGCAGGCGCACGACGTCACGACCATCGAGGGCATCGGCAACGACCCCGAGAACCTCAGCCCCGTGCAACAGGCGTTCGCCGAGTGCCATGCGCTCCAGTGCGGCTTCTGCACCCCCGGCTTCGTCACGACGATCACCGCGTACCTCGAGGAGCACCCCGACCCCACGCCGGAGCAGGCCCGCGAGGCCATCTCGGGCAACCTGTGCCGGTGCACGGGCTACCAGAACATCGTCACGGCCGTCGGCCGGGCGGCGGAGATCCGCCGCGGCCTCGTCGAGCTCGCCGACCCCGTGCCCGGCTACGAGGGCGGGGCCGCCCGATGAGCACCCGGCAGTTCGGCGAGCGGGTCCAGCGCCGTGAGGACCCCCGCCTCCTCACCGGCAACGGCCGCTACCTCGACGACCTCGGGCGCGGGGCCCTCCAGGCCGCGTTCGTCCGCAGCCCGCACGCGCACGCCCGCGTCGTCGAGATCGACATCGACGACGCGTGGGAGGTCGACGGCGTCGAGGCGATCTACACGTGGGACGACCTCACCGGTCGGGTCGCCGAGCCGCTGCCGGTCCTCATCCCGCACCCCGCCCTCACCCACCCCCGCGTCGGCTACTGCCTGGCCAAGGACGAGGTCAACCACGTCGGCGAGGCCATCGCGATGGTCGTGGCCCGCGACCGGTACGTCGCCGAGGACGCCGCCTCCCGCATCCTGGTCCGCTACGAGACCCTGCCCGTGGTCGTCGGCATCGAGAAGGCCCGCGACAGCGGTGTCCTCGTCCACGACGACGTCCCCGACAACGTCAGCGCCCACCTGCTCCAGGAGGTCGGCGACCTCGAGAGCGCGATGGCCGCGGCACCGAACCGGCTGACCCTCGAGCTCGAGATCGAGCGCAGCGCCTGCATGCCGATGGAGGGCAAGGGCGTCTTCGCCCGCTGGGACGCCGACGACCAGTCGCTGCGCCTGTACACCTCCACCCAGACCAGCACCGGCGTCCGCGCGGCCGTCGCCGCCAAGCTCTCGATGCCACTGGCCAAGGTCGAGTGCGTCGCCCCCGACGTCGGCGGTGGCTTCGGCGTCAAGATCATGCACCCGTGGCCGGAGGAGGTCCTCGTCCCCTGGGCGGCCCGCAACCTGGGCCGCGACGTCAAGTGGACCGAGGACCGGCGCGAGCACTTCATCTCCAGCGCCCACGAGCGCGGGCAGGTCCAGGAGGTCACCGTCGGCTTCGACGACGACGGCCGCCTGCTCGCCCTCGACGTCCGCTTCTGGCACGACAACGGCGCCTACACCCCGTACGGGATCATCGTCCCGATCATCACGGCCACCCAGCTCCTCGGCCCCTACAAGCCGGGCGCCTACCGCGTCGAGTTCTGGTCGCTGTACACCAACACCGTTCTCGTGACGCCGTACCGGGGCGCCGGCCGTCCCCAGGGCTGCTACGCGATGGAGCGGACCATGGATGCGATCGCGGCCCACCTCGGGCTCGACCGCACCGAGGTGCGCAGCCGCAACTTCATCCAGCCCGACGAGATGCCCTACGACCAGGGCCTGATGTTCCAGGACGGGCGCCCGCTCAAGTACGACTCGGGCGACTTCCCGGCCTCCCTCGCCAAGCTCAAGGCGCTGGTCGGGTGGGACGACTTCGCCGCGTACCGCCGCGAGGCGGAGGCGGCCGGCCGCAGGGTCGGGCTCGGCATCGGCTGCTACGTCGAGGGCACCGGGGTCGGTCCCTACGAGGGCGGCCACGTGCAGGTCGAGACCAGTGGACGGGTCAACGTCGCCACGGGCCTGACGACCCAGGGGCAGGGCCACCAGACGATCCTCGCCCAGATCGTCGCCGACGAGCTCGGCGTGCGGATCGAGGACGTCCACGTCACCACCGGCGACACCCGCCGGATGGCGTACGCCGTCGGCACCTTCGCCTCGCGCGGTGCCGTGATGTCGGGCAACGCCGTCGCCCTCGCCGCCAAGGTGGTGCGCACCAAGGCCCTGCGGATCGCCGCCGACGCCCTCGAGGTCTCCCCCGACGACCTGCAGATCGAGGACGGCGTCATCTCGGTCAAGGGGACGCCCGACGGACCGCGGATCGACCTGTCGACCGTCGCCGTCATGTCCAACCCGCTCCGCTACGCCTTCGACGCCTCCGCCCAGGCCGCCACCCAGTTCGCCGGAGCCTTCGACCCCGACAAGCCCCCGGTGGCCGACGACGACGAGCCCGGGCTCGAGGGCCAGGACTTCTACTCCCCCACCCAGGCCACCTTCGCCAACGGCATGCACGCCGCGATCGTCGAGACCGACCCGGTCACGGCCGAGATCACGATCCTGCGGTACTGCGTGGTCCACGACTGCGGGGTCATGGTCAACCCGATGATCGTCGAGGGCCAGGTCCACGGTGGTGTCGCACAGGGCATCGGTGGTGCGCTCTACGAGCGGATGGAGTACCACGAGAACGGGCAGCTGCTCAACGCCTCCTTCATGGACTTCCTCATCCCCTACGCCTCCGAGGTCCCGCACGTCGAGACCGACCACCTCGAGACCCCCAGCCCGCTCAACCCGCTGGGCCTCAAGGGCGCCGGGGAGGCCGGGACCATCCCCGTCACCGCCGTCATCGCCTCCGCCCTCGAGGACGCCGAGGGCTTCCCCATCCGTTCGATGCCGATCAGCCCCTGCGAGCTCTGGGACCTCCGGCGGCGACACTCGTCCACCACGACCACGACATCCGTTCCCGCGCAGGAAGGCTCGCGATGAAGATCTCCGGCAGCTCCACCCTCGAGGCACCCGTCGAGAAGGTGTGGGAGGCGATCCAGGACCCTGCGGTGCTCGCACGCTGCATCCCCGGCTGCGAGTCCCTGACCGCGCTCTCCGAGGACCGCTACGCGATGTCGGTCACGGCGGGGGTCGCGGCCATCAAGGGCACCTATGCGGGCGAGGTCGCACTCTCCGACAAGGTCACGCCGTCGTCCCTGACGATGAAGGCCTCCGGCGCGGGCGCCCCCGGCACCATCGAGGCCGACGTCAAGGTGCGCCTGGCCCCCTCGGCCGCCGGCGGCACCGACCTCAGCTACGACGCCGACGCGTCGGTGGGCGGCGCCATCGGCGGCGTCGGCCAGCGGATGCTCGCCGGTGTCACCAAGAAGATGGCCGGACAGTTCTTCACCGCGCTCGACCGCGACATCGCCGGTGAGCGTGCCGCCGTCGCGGGGCCTGCGGCCTCCGGTGCCACGGCGCCTGCGGGAGGGGCAGCCCCGGTCTACGCCGGTCGCAGCGCCACCGCCACCGCCAACCTCGGCCTGGACTCCGGCGCCGGTTTCGCCCTCGGGGTCCTCGTCGGTGGGATCCTTGCCCTGGCGGGCGTCGCCCTCGGCGCCCGGATCGCGAGGAGGAGGTCCTGATGCGTGCCTTCACTGCCGCCGCCATCCAGGTCGCGCCCGTCCCCGGACCGCTGACCGCGGCCTCGGTCGCCGCCAACCTCCAGCGGTGCGTCGACTTCACCCGCCGGTGCGTCGAGGCCACCGGCGCCGAGCTCGTCGTGCTGCCCGAGTCGGCGACGACCGGCTTCACCCCGGGCATCCCCACCGAGGAGCTGTGGGAGCTCGTCTCCGAGCTGCCCGGCCCCGTCATCGAGCCGCTGCGCGACGTCGCCGCCGAGCTCGGCGTCCACCTCGTGGTCGGCACCTACGAGCGCGGGCCGACCCCCGAGGTCGTCTACAACTCCTCGGTCCTCATCGCCCCGTCCGGTGAGCTGCTCGGCGTCTACCGCAAGACCCACCCGTTCTGCTCCGAGGCCGTCTCCGGTGGCGGCTGGGTCACACCCGGCGACACGGTCACGGTGTGCGACACCGAGCTCGGCCGGATCGGCATGATCATCTGCTTCGACGGCGACTACCCCGAGCTGTCCCGCATCCAGGCGGTCCAGGGCGCCGAGGTCATCTGTCGCCCGTCGGCGCTGCTGCGCTCGGCCGACGTCTGGGAGCTCACCTCGCGGGCGCGCGCCTACGACAACCACGTCTTCGTCATCGGCGCCAACGCCGTCGGGGTCGACCCGGCCGGCGTCCTCTACTTCGGCAACAGCCACGTCGTGACGCCGATCGGGCACATCATCGCCAAGGCGGCCACCCACGAGGGCTGGGTGTCGGCCCGGCTCGACCCCGCCGAGGCGCTGTCGTCGCTGACGCCCGGCTCGAACATCGGCCAGGGCTTCGACCACCTGCGCGACCGCAACCTCGACCTCATCCGCAACCACCGCGCCGACCTCGAGGCCCCCGCGAAGACGTCGTTCCCCCACGCCTGATCCGGACCGGCGCCGGGGTCACCCAGGTACGACGCCGCGCACCCACCGGGCGGTGGACGTCATCTCGATCGGCCCGTCGCCGAGCCGACCCCGCAGCTCGGCGCGCAGGGCCTCCCGGTCCGCTGGTCCGAGGACCCGCACGAAGTCACCGGCCGACCCGACCCCGGCCAGGAACGGGGTCCAGTAGTCGTCGAACGAGGCGAAGCTCATCGGCACCTCGAGGAGCCCGCCCTCGACCTGGTCCAGCCCCGCGGCCCCGAACAGCTCCTCGATGCCTCCGGCCTGCGCCGTCCGGGCCAGCGCCGGGTCGACCGCGGCAGCTTGCGGGTGCACGGCCGCCGCGGCGTCCCAGAACGTGCGGAGCATCGCCATCCCGCCGCCGTAGTCCCACACGGCGGCGCCGACGACTCCTCCGGGCCGCGTCACCCTGCGCATCTCGGTGACGCCGACTCCGGGGTCGGGCAGGAAGTTCAGGACGAGCAGCGCCAGCGCGGCGTCGACCGTGCTGCGCGCCTCCGGCAGCTGCATGGCGGACCCGACGAGGACCCTGGCCCGTCCCGGCGCCAGGCGCTCGCGAGCGGTGGCGATGAGGGGTGCCGACGGGTCGACGGCGATGACGTGCGTGTGCGGCCACCTCGCCAGCAGCGCGACCGAGAGGTTGCCCGTCCCGCAGCCGACGTCGATGACCATCGCGGGCGCGGCAGCCGCAGACCTCCCCAGCACGACGTCGACGAACCCCGGCGCGAGGAGCGTGCTCCAGCGGCCCATGAACCGCTCGTAGGCTGCAGCGTCACCGAACACTGCCCCACCCTGCCACCCCGCGCACGCCGTGAAAAGAGGTTCCGCCCGGAAGGCTGGTGGGCGAGTCTCCCTGCAGAGTCGCCCACCAGCCGGTCCGGTGCGGCCTCCGGACGACGGGTGGGCAACCTCCCTGCAAGGTCGCCCACCCGCCGGTCCGGAAGGCGCGCCGGTCACCCAGACCGGCGCGGGCGACGGCCGCAGCACGCCGGGCATCGCCTGAGTGGTGGTTCGCAGCGCCCCGCCCCCGTGGATGGGTCGGGGCGTCGGGGTGGCAAGGATGGACGGGGAAACGGTTCCGTCGGCAGATCCTGACAACGCATCGCTCCCCGGCAGCGGGTTGGATCGTGGCCATGGCCGAGCAGACGCAGCGACGGATCAGGGTGGGCATCGACACCGGCGGGACGTTCACCGACGTCGTCGCCTTCGACGAGGACACCGGTGAGCTCGTCACGACGAAGACCCCGAGCACGCCGTCGAACCCCGCCGACGGCTTCATCAGCGGCATCGAGAAGATCCTCGGCATCATGGGCGCGAGCGGCGACGACATCACCGCCGTCTGCCACGGCACGACCGTCGCGACGAACAAGCTCCTCGAGGGCAAGGTCGAGAAGCTCGGCTTCGTCACGACCGAGGGCTACGAGTTCATGCTCGAGATCGCCCGCCAGGCCGTCCCCGACGGCTACGGCAACTCCTACTTCTGGGTCAAGCCGCCGCGCATCGTCGCCGCCGACCACGTCCGCACGGTCGGGGGCCGGATGGACTTCGAGGGCAACGAGGTGCGGCCCTTCGACGAGGAGAGCGCGGTCGCCGCCGCCCGCTGGTTCAGGGACCGCGGCATCACGACGCTCGGCGTGTGCCTCCTGCACTCCTACGCCAACGACGAGCACGAGCTCGCGATGCGCGAGGTGCTCCGCCGCGAGCACCCCGAGGCCGTCGTCTCGATCAGCTCGGAGGTGCTGCGCGAGTACCGCGAGTACGAGCGATCGATGACGACGCTCGTCGACGCGGCCGTCAAGCCGAACGTCTCGCGGTACGTCACGAACATCCACGAGCGGCTCGACGGGTTCACGGGTGGCCGGCCGATCCCGTTCTACGTCATGAAGTCCAACGGCGGTGTCCTGTCGGCCGACGAGGTCGTCCACCAGCCGATCACCACGGTGCTGTCGGGTCCGGCGGCCGGCGCCCTGGGCGCCGCGCTCATCGCCCGGCGGGCCGGCTTCGACAAGGTCCTCACCTGCGACGGCGGCGGCACGTCGACCGACGTCTCGGTCGTCCTCGACGGCGAGCCGACCCTCACGACCGAGGGCACGGTCGGGGCGTACCCGAGCAAGATCCCGATGATCGACGTCGTCACCGTCGGCGCGGGCGGCGGCTCCATCGCGTGGGTCTCCCCCGAGGGCGCCCTCAAGGTCGGCCCGCAGTCGGCCGGCGCCGACCCCGGCCCGCTCTGCTACGCCAAGGGCGGCACCGAGCCCACCATCACCGACGCGCACGTCGTGCTCGGCCGGATCCCCCCGCACCTGCTCGGTGGCGAGATCCCCCTCGACGTCGACGCCGCCCACCACGGCATCGCCGCCCTCGCCGAGCGCCTCGGCCTCGACCTCGAGCGGTGCGCCACGGGCATCCTCGAGATCTCCGCGTGGAACCAGGCCAACGCGCTGCGCCAGGTCTCGGTGAAGCGCGGCCTCGACGTCCGCGACTTCATGCTGACGACCTTCGGTGGCTCGGGCTCGCTCCTCGCCTGCCGGCTCGTCGACATCCTCGACCTCGCCGGGGTCGTGGTGCCGCAGAACCCGGGCAACGTCAGCGCGTTCGGACTGCTCACCGTCGACGTCAAGAACGACTACGTCCAGACGCACGTCGCCCGCCACGCGAGCCTGGACCACGGCGCCGTCGAGAAGGTCCTCGACGAGCTGACCGCCAAGGCGGCCGCTGCCCTCGACGCCGAGGGCTTCGCCCGCGAGGACCACGAGTACGTCCGCACCGTCGACCTGCGCTACTTCGGCCAGGCGTACGAGGTCCGCGTCCCCGCCGGGACCGGCCGGGTCGACGAGGCCCTCGCGGCCGCGGTCGCCGACCGCTTCCACGACGAGCACCGGCAGCTCTACGGCTACGACTTCCGCCACGACCCGACGCAGCAGGTCGAGTGGGTCAACCTCCGGGTCACGGGCGTCGGACCGATCACCCGCCCCGAGCTGCTCGAGATCCCCACCCGTGAGGACGAGACGCTCGCGCCACGGTCGTCGCGCGAGGTCTGCTTCGACGCCGAGCAGGGGTACGTCCCGACCGACGTCTACTGGCGCCCCGACCTGCGGGCCGGCGACACCTTCGCCGGTCCCGCGATCGTCGAGGAGTTCGGCTCCACCGTCCCGGTCCACCCCGGCTTCACCGTCCGCGTCGACGCGTTCGGCAACCTCGTCGTCACGAAGGAGGCCTGACCATGTGCGGCACCACCATCCGCCAGTCCATCGCTCCCGCCGCCACCTCGGGCAGCACCCCGAGCGCGACCGGTGACGCCCCGGTCAACCCGGCCGGGCTGCCGACGGCGTACGAGCACGGGAACCGGCTGACGCCGCTGGGCAGCGAGGTCGACCCGATCCTCGTCGAGATCGTCCAGGGCACCCTGGCGAGCGTCGAGATGGAGGTCGAGACCGCCATCGCGCGGACCTCGCGCTCCCCGATGATCCGCGACGCGCACGACTTCCGCGCCGGCATCCACGACCGCCAGCTGCGCAAGCTCACCGGGCGCTCGTACTCCGCTCTCGTGCACCCGATCGCGCGCGACTTCCCGCTGTCGGAGATGCGCGAGGGCGACGTCTTCTTCCACAACGACGTCTACGAGTCGGAGGGCGGCATCGGCCACCTGCCCGACCTCTGCGTCACCGTTCCCGTGTTCCACGAGGGCGAGGTCGTGGCGTTCGTCCAGGCCTTCGGCCACCACGACGACATCGGTGGTGCCGTGCCCGGGTCGATGCCGAGCAACGCGCCGACCGTGCTTCGAGGAGGGCCTGTCGGTCCCCCCGATCAAGCTGTGGGACGCCGGTGTGCCGAACAAGGCGGCGCTGCGGATCATGACGCGCAACAGCCGGATGCCCGACAGCCTGGCCGCCGACCTCGACGCCGAGTGCTCCGCCTGCCTCATGGGCGCCCGGCGGCTCAGCGAGCTCTTCGCCCGGTACGGCCGCGACACCATCGAGACCGCCTTCGACGCCATCCTCGACGCGACGACCGAGACCTACCGCCGCGAGATCCTCAGCAAGATCCCCGACGGCACCTACGTCTGGGAGGACTACGCCGAGCACGACGGTGTCGACGAGCCGCAGCTGCACACCCAGCGGATCACCCTGACGAAGGTCTCGACCGGCGGCCCCGGCCCCGGCGACGGCGGCCCGAAGCTCGTCATCGACTTCACCGGGACGAGCAAGCAGGCCAAGGGCCCGATCAACCACTGCGGCGACTACGTCGGGGGCAACTTCCTCAAGAAGTGGCTCGCCCCGATCCTGCGCAACCTCGCCGACACCCCCGAGCGGATGGCCGAGCTCGACGTCAACGAGGGCATCGTGCCGCTCATCGAGATGAGGTTCCCGGAGAAGGGAACGCTCCTCACGCCGATCTACCCGGCGCCGACCAACGCCCGCACCTTCGTCATCCTCCGGCTGCTCGGAGTCCTCGCCGGTGTCGTCGCGAAGGCGGTCGACGGCCAGATGCCCGCCGACCAGGAGACGATCCGCTACACGGGCGTCTACGGCAAGGACCGCGACGGCAACGACTACCTCATGCGTGAGGTGCTCGGCGGTGGCTCGGGTGGGCGGTACTACGCCGACGGCGAGGACACCATCCACGTCGTCCCCGACTCACGGAACCTGCCGACCGAGTTCACCGAGAGCCGCTTCCCGTTCCTCGTCGAGCGGCTCGGCCTCGCGGTCGACTCCGGCGGCGCGGGCCGGCACCGCGGTGGCCTGGGCTACGAGAAGCACATCCGGATGCTCGCAGGACGCGAACTTCATGTCGATCGCCGACCGCTCGATCCTCGCCTGCTGGGGTGTCAAGGGCGGCAAGGCCGGACGCTCGTTCGAGGTGACGATCGACGTCGGTGGCCCGAACGAGCGCACCGTCGACGCCCTCGCCGACGCCGAGCCCGTCAAGGCCGGACAGGTCATCCGGATCCGCACCACCGGTGGCGGCGGCTGGGGCGACCCGCTCGAGCGTCCGTACGACGAGGTCGAGCGCGACCTGCGCTGGGGCAAGGTCTCGTTCGAGGGCGCCCGCACCGACTACGGCGTCGTCGCGAGCGGCACGAAGGACGAGCCGGTGATCGACGAGGCCGCCTCCGACACCCTGCGGGCCGAACGACGCGCCGCGCTCGGTGCGCAGCCGTTCTTCGACCGTGGCCCCGGGTACGCCAGACTGGCGTCGGGCAGCGCGGCTGCCGAGGTCGACTGGGTCTGAGGCGTGACACGAGTGCAGGAGGCGGCGGGGTCGGGGACGGTGGCGGTCCACGACCCCGTCGTCGACTCGCCGTCCCTCACGCCTGATGACGACCCGCGTCCGGTCCTCGTCGTCGGCGCCGCGGGGAAGACCGGCCGGGCCGTCGTCGCCGCCCTGCTCGCTCGAGGGGTGCCGGTGCGCGCCGGCGTCCGCCCCGGGCGCGAGGACGCGGCGCCGGCGGGGACCGCGCCGGTCGGCCTCGACCTCGCCACGGGGGCCGGCCTCGAGGCGGCGCTCGACGGCGTCCGGGCCGCCTACCACCTGGCGCCCAACGTCCACCCCGACGAGGTGCCGATGGCGCTCCGGGTCGTCGCGGCCGCCTCGGCCACGGGGCTTCCGCACCTCGTCTTCCACTCGGTCCTGCATCCCGACGACGCCCGGATGCCGCACCACACCCGCAAGCTCGAGGCGGAGACGGCTCTGCGAGAGGGGTTTCCGGGAGGCCTCGTCGTCCTCCGCCCGTCCGCGTACCACCAGAACCTCGTCCCGCAGGTGCTCGCCGGCGAGGTCGTCCTGCCGTACTCGGCCGACGCACCCTTCACGACGGTCGACCTCGAGGACGTCGCGCACGCTGCCGCCGTCGTCCTCCTCGACGCCTCACGGGCCGGCGAGGTCCACGAGCTGAGCGGGCCCGAGGTGCTGACGACCCGCCGGATGGCCGAGGTGGCCGCCGAGGTGCTCGGGCGCGAGGTCCGGCTGCGCGAGACCAGCCTCGAGGCCTGGCGACAGCGGCGCCGGGGCCGGCCTGGCCGAGGAGGCGCGCGACGTCCTCGCCGCGATGTTCACGGCCTACGACGACGGGGGCCTCGTCGGCGACCCCACCGACCTCGCCGCCCTCCTCGGTCGCCGGCCGACCACGTGGGCCGAGACCCTCACCCGGACCCACATCGACCAACGTCACGGCAGGTACGCCCGATCCGGTCCTCCGGCGTACCTGATGTGACCATTGGTCGACTGTGGGTACGGAGGAGGGCGGGACGGAAAGGGCTGGTCGGGGTGGCTGCGGGCGCTCCATACTGGCGCGATCACGAGTCAGGAGCAGACCCGGTGGACACCAGCACGTTCTACGCCCTGTTCTCGGCGACCTGCTTCACCCTGACCGGACTGTGGTGGACCGTCGTCGAGCGCCACCCGCACTGGCTGCGCGACCCCGACACGCGGCGCCAGGTCGCCTCGGTCTACCTCTCCTTCCTGCTCCCCGCCCTCATGGGCCTGTTCGCGCAGATCGGCGGCCCGGACACCCCGATGTTCTGGCGGGTCGGCTTCGTCGTCATCGCCGTGTTCGGTGCGGTCTCCGACGGTCCGCTTCCTGCGGAGCTCGCGTCGCGACCGTGACGCCGGGGTCTTCGCCCGGCACTGGTGGGGCTCGGCCGTCGTCTACGCCGCGGTCGCGCGTCCTCGGCGCCGCCCCGGGACTGGCTCGCGGGATCGGCGTCACCCCGCTGCAGGCCGAGGCGACGCTCCTCGTCCTCCTCGTCGCGCTCGCCCACGCGCTCGTCGTGGGAGTTCCTCACGCACGACCGTCCGGACCCCACCTCCTGAGGCGCGCCACTGGCACTTCCTCACAACGGGACCCCCCGAACCACGGCCCGGCCTGCCGAACGGCCGCAGGCCGCCGGTGGCTAGGTTGGCGGGACAGCCAGCCGCGACAGGAGCACACCGTGAGCGGACCCCTCGACGACGTCGTCGTCATCGACCTGACCCGCGCCCTCGCGGGACCGCACTGCGCGATGATGCTCGGCGACATGGGCGCGCGCGTCATCAAGGTCGAGAGCCCCGGCTCCGGGGACGAGTCGCGGGGCTGGGGGCCCCCCTTCGTCGGGCCCGACGACCAGCCGGTGTCCACCTACTTCCTGTCCTGCAACCGCAACAAGGAGTCGGTCGAGCTCGACCTGAAGAGCGAGCAGGGCAAGGACGTCCTCGCCCGGCTCGTGGCGCGCGCCGACGTGCTGCTGGAGAACTTCCGCCCGGGCGTCCTGGACCGCCTCGGCTTCCCCGTCGAACGGCTGCACGAGCTCAACCCCGGGCTCGTGGTGCTGCGCATCAGCGGCTTCGGCCACGACGGCCCCGAAGGCGGTCGCGCCGGCTACGACCAGATCGCCCAGGGCGAGGGCGGCCTGATGTCGCTCACCGGCGCCGACGCCGACCACCCCCAGCGGGTCGGCGTCCCCATCGGCGACCTCCTCGCCGGGATGTACGGCGCCTACGGTGTCGTCGCCGCCCTCCACGAGCGTCACCGCACCGGGGTCGGCCGCGTCGTGCGCACCTCGCTGCTCGCCTCGATCGTCGGCGTCCACGCCTTCCAGGGCACCCGCTACACCGTGGCCGGGGAGGTCCCGCAGGCCGGCGGGAACCACCACCCCTCGATCTGCCCCTACGGGCTGTTCACCTGTGCCGACGGGATGATCCAGCTCTCCTGTGGCAGCGAGAGCCTGTGGCAGAAGCTGGCCCACGGCTTCGGGATCGACCCCGCCGCACCGGGGTTCGAGACGAACCGCGAGCGCGTCGGGAACCGCGAGCGCGTCATCGAGGCGGTCAACGCGGCCTTCGCCGACATCCCGCTCGAGACCCTGCTCGCGCGCCTCGCCGAGTACGGGGTCCCCGCCGGCGAGGTCCGCACCCTCGACCGGGTCTACGACTGGGACCAGACCCGCAGCCAGGGTCTCGTCATCGACGTCGAGCACCCGCTGCTCGGGACCATCGAGATCCCCGGACCGCCGATCCGCCTCGACGACAACGCCTACGCCGGCGGACGCACCGAGCATGCGCACCCGCCGCTCCTCGGTGAGCACACCGAGAGCGTCGTGGCCTGGCTCGACGAGCTCGACGAGCGCGACGCGCGCGGCCCCCCGCGACCCGGCGCCGGACCGCCCGGCATGAGCGAGCGGGTCACCCGGCCGGGAGCACACGACCTCCTGGCCGCCGTCCTCGACGAGGGCTCCTTCCGCTCGTGGGACGACACGCCGATCGCGGTCGCCGAGCCCGGCAGCGAGTACGCCGCCGAGCTGGTTGCCGCCGCCGAGCGGGCCGGCACCGACGAGGCGATCGTCACGGGCGAGGGCCGCGTCCAGGGGCACCGGGTCGCGGTGGTCGTCGGGGAGTTCCGCTTCCTCGCCGGGTCGATCGGACGCGCCGCCGCCGAGCGCGTCACCCTGGCGTTCGAGCGGGCGACCCGCGAGCGGGTCCCGCTGTTCGCCGCACCGGCCTCCGGCGGCACCCGGATGCAGGAGGGCACCCCCGCCTTCGTGACGATGGTGAAGATCTCCGCCGCCGTGGCCGCCTTCAAGCAGGCGGGCCTGCCCTACATCACCTACCTGCGGCACCCCACGACCGGCGGGGTCCTCGCGTCGTGGGGCTCGCTCGGTCATGTCACCGTCGCCGAGCCCGGCGCGACCATCGGCTTCCTCGGGGCGCGCGTGTACGAGGCGCTGTACGGGGAGCCGTTCCCGCAGGGCGTCCAGACGGCGGAGAACCTCTACGAGCACGGGCTGCTCGACGCCGTGCAGCCCGTCGAGGCCCTGCCGATGATCGCCGGGCGCTTCCTCGACCTCGTCATGGCCGAGCGCGACTTCCCGCCCGTGCCCGCGGTCCCCAAGGAGCCGCTCGCCGACATCCCCGCGTGGGAGTCGATCACCCGCTCGCGCAACCCCGACCGCCCCGGCGTGCGGGCCCTGCTCAAGCTCGGCGCCACCGACGTGCTGCCCCTGTTCGGCACCGGAGCCGGCGAGTGGGACCGCAGCCTGTTCCTCGCCCTGGCCCGCTTCGAGGGCGTGCCGTGCGTCGTCCTCGGCCAGGACCGCCGCGCCGAGCGGGCCGAGGCGCCGCTCGGGCCGTCGGGGCTGCGCGTCGCGCGGCGCGGGATGAAGCTCGCGACCGAGCTCGGCCTGCCGCTGGTCAGCGTCATCGACACCTCCGGCGCGGCGCTGTCGAAGGAGGCGGAGGAAGGGGGCATGGCCGGTGAGATCGCCCGCTGCATCGCCGAGCTCGTCGTCCTCCCCGTGCCCACGGTGTGCGTCCTGCTCGGGCAGGGAACCGGCGGCGGGGCGCTCGCGCTGATGCCGGCCGACCGCGTCGTCAGCGCGCAGCACTCGTGGCTGTCACCCCTGCCCCCCGAGGGCGCGTCGGCGATCCTCCACCGCACCCCCGACCGGGCCCCCGAGCTGGCGACCCAGCAGCGGGTGCGCTCCCTCGACCTCCTGCGCGCGGGCATCGTCGACCGCATCGTCGCCGAGCACCCCGACGCGGCCGAGGAGCCCGAGGCCTACTGCCGCCGGATGGTGCAGGCGATCGGGCACGAGCTCGCCGAGCTCTCGGCCCAGGAGCCCGCGACCCGCCTCACCGCGCGCCACGACCGCTGGCGCGCCCTCTAGCGGGAGGGCGTCAGGGCGTCCTCGGCGCGCACCGGCGCCACCACCGAGGGCCGGGTGCTGCGCTGCTCGTGCAGGGCGAGCCCGACGACCGACACCAGCACGATCGCGAACCCGAGCCACTGCGTGCCCGCGGGCCGGGCCCCGAACGCGGCGATGCCGACGACGGCAGCGGTGAGCGGGAAGGCGAGCTCGGCCAGGGTGGCCCGCGACGCGGGTGTCCGCCCGAGCGCGAGGTAGTACAGGACGAGCGCGAGCAGCCCCGGGAACAGCGCGAGGAGAAGGATGTCCGGCGCTGCGTCGACGCCGAGGGCGAGCGGCGTGGCGGTGAGGAGGCTGATGACGAGCAGGGTCAGCAGGCCCACGCCGAACCGCAGGGCGGTGAGGTCGGTGAACGACAGCTCGGCGCGGGCAGCGCGGCCCAGGACCGTCCCGGCCGCCCACAGGGCCGCCGCGCCGATCGCCAGGAGCGCCGCCTGAAGGCTGGACACCGTGACGCCGAACGGGTCGGCGAAGGCGAGCAGCCACGCCCCGACCAGGGCGGGCGCGAGGAAGAACGCGTAGCTCGGCCGGAGCCGCTCGCGCAGGACGACCGCCGCCAGCGCCACCGCGATGAGCGGCTGGAGCTTCTGCAGGACCTGGGGCGTGATGGGGTCGCCGAGCCGGAACGCGGCGGTGAACAGCGTCGTCGCCAGGGCCGAGGAGCCCGCACCGATGACGAGGACGCTCAGCTTCGTCCGCGCGCTCGTCGCGACGAGCCTGCGGGCAGCCCCGAACAGCCAGGGGCTGACGAGGACGACGAGGACGAGGTGCTCCCAGAAGACGATGGCCACGGCCGGGTACTCCCGGGCCAGCGGGCCGCGCCACAGGGCCGACAGCCCCCAGAGGGACGCGGCGAGCGCGACGAGCCAGGTGCGGTCGGAGACCTTGGGTGCCATGGCGCCCAGCATCGCGCACCGCGCGAGGAGGCGCACCGCCGGTCCCACCCCGCGGGCCAGCCAGCAGAGCACACGCGGCGGGCGGGGGTGGGGCGGAACTGCCAACGCGGGGGTCGTCGACTGGCAGGTCTCGACAACGCCCGTGTGCACCGGTGCTCCTAGGGTCGACGTCATCGGGCACGCCGCCCGAGCGGACGGAGGTGGCCAGGGATGCGGGTGATGCTCGCGCTCGGCGGCAACGCGATGACGGCCGCCGACGGCAGCGCGACCGCTGACGCCCAGATCGCCGCCGTGGAGGTCGCGATGGAGGCCGCCGCCCGGCTCGTCGCCGCCGGCCACGAGCTCGTCATCACCCACGGCAACGGCCCCCAGGTCGGCAACCTCCTCGTGAAGAACGAGCTCGCGGCCCACGTCGTCCCGCCCGTCCCCCTGGACTGGTGCGGTGCGCAGACGCAGGGCACCCTCGGGTTCGCCATCCTCGACGCGCTCGATGCCGCCCTGGCCACGGCCGGCGTCACGCACCCGGTCGGCGCCCTCGTCACCCGCACCCTCGTCGACCGCGACGACCCCGGCTTCACCCACCCGACGAAGCCGATCGGTCGCTACCTCCCCGCCGAGCTGGCCACGGCGATGGTCGAGCACGGCCAGGTCTGGGAGGACCGCGGCGACAAGGGCTGGCGCCGGGTCGTCGCCTCCCCCGAGCCGCTCGAGGTCGTCGACGTCGAGCCGATCCGGGCGCTGCTCGCCGCCGGCCACGTCGTCGTCGCGGCCGGTGGTGGCGGCATCCCCGTCGTGCGCGACGAGACCGGCCGCCTGCGCGGGGTCGAGGCGGTCATCGACAAGGACCTCACGGCCGCGCTCCTCGCCCGCACCCTCGGCGCCGACGTCCTCGTCATCGCCACCGACGTCGACCACGCCGCCGTCGACTGGGGCACCCCGCAGCAGCGTGACCTCGGGCGGGTCTCCCTCGCCGAGCTGCGCCGGCACACCGAGGACGGGCAGTTCGCGTCGGGCTCGATGGGGCCCAAGGTCGACGCGGCCACCCGCTTCGTCGAGGGCGGCGGACCGCGCGCCGTCATCACCTCGCTCACCCACATCACCGAGGCCGTCGAGGGTGCCTTCGGCACCGTCATCGAGCCCGAGATCGCCTGACCACCAACCGAACCCGTACCGACCGGCCACCGGCCGACCCAGGAAGGAACCCACCGTGCCCGACGCCATCGAGGTCCGCAAGGTCCCGCTGCACCACGTCTCCGACGCCTCCGAGCTCGGCAAGCTCATCGACGCCGGGGTCATGGAGGCCGACCGCGTCATCGCCATCATCGGCAAGACCGAGGGGAACGGCGGGGTCAACGACTACACCCGCATCATCGCCGACCGCGCCTTCCGCGAGGTCCTCGTCGCCAAGGGCGCCGACGCCGCGAAGGTCAAGGAGGTCCCGATCGTGTGGTCCGGTGGCACCGACGGTGTCATCAGCCCGCACGCGACGATCTTCGCCACGGTCCCCGCGGACGCCGCCGAGCAGACCGACGAGCCCCGCCTCACCGTCGGCTTCGCGATGAGCGAGCAGCTGCTCCCCGAGGAGATCGGCTACGTGCCGATGGTCAGCAAGGTCGCGGCCGCCGTCAAGGTCGCGATGGAGCGCGCGGGCATCACCGACCCGGCCGACGTCCACTACGTGCAGACCAAGACGCCGCTGCTCACCATCCACACCATCCGCGACGCCAAGAGCCGCGGCCAGAAGGTCTGGACCGAGCACACCCACGAGTCGATGGACCTGTCGAACGGCTGCACCGCGCTCGGCATCGCCGTCGCCCTCGGCGAGATCGAGATGCCGACCGACGCCGACGTCATGCACAGCCGCGAGCTGTACTCCTCGGTCGCCTCGTGCTCCTCGGGTGTCGAGCTCGACCGGGCGCAGGTCGTCGTCGTCGGCAACGCCCGAGGGGTCGGCGGCCGCTACCGCATCGGCCACTCGGTGATGACCGACGCCCTCGACCAGGACGGCATCTGGGCCGCCATCAAGGACGCCGGCCTCGACCTGCCCGAGCGCCCGCACCGCAGCGACCTCGACGGCCGCCTCGTCAACGTCTTCCTCAAGTGCGAGGCCTCGCAGGACGGCACCGTCGCCGGCCGCCGCAACGCGATGCTCGACGACTCCGACGTCCACTGGCACCGCCAGATCAAGTCGTGCGTCGGCGGCGTCACCGCCTCGGTGACCGGCGACCCCGCCGTCTTCGTGTCGGTGTCCGCGGCCCACCAGGGTCCCGAGGGCGGCGGCCCCGTCGCCGCGATCGTCGACCTCGGCGGGGGCGAGCCCACCGGCTACCGCCCGCCGACCGCCTGAGGGCCGACCCCGGCCCACCGGTGAAGCGCGCCGTCCCCGCCACCGCGGGGGCGGCGCGCTCGCGTTCCGGGGGCGAGACGGGCCCTCTTCGCCGAGGCTGCGAGCACGGATCGGCGCCCGTTACCAAACCGTGACATTCCTCCCGCCCCACGCACACCCTCTGCATGGGCATCATCGTGAAACGGCTTTGTAAGCGCTTTCAACGATGAGGGCAGATGACACACCAGGCACGGGCAGGACACGACGCGGCGACGATCTACGCCGTCGCCGAGCGCGCCGGCGTGTCCATCGCCACCGTGTCGCGGGTCCTCGCCGGCTCCTCCCTCGTCACCGAGTCGACGAGCGAGAAGGTCCGTCGCGCGGTCGACGAGCTCGACTACCTCCCCTCCGGTGCGGCCCGCTCCCTCGCCGTGCGCCACCACGACACCTTCGGCCTGGTGCTGCCCGAGCTGAGCGGTCCCTACTACGCCGAGCTGCTCGTCGGCTTCGAGGCCCGCGCCGCCGAGCTGCACCAGAGCGTCATGCTCGTCCTCGCCGGGACCAAGGCCGACCGGCACCAGGCCGTGCGCACCCTCGCGACCCGCGTCGACGGCATCGCCGTCCTCGGGTCGGCCACGGCGGAGCTCGCGCGGGCGACCAAGCCGCTCGTCGTCATCGCCGGCCCGGCCCGGCCCGGCGTCGAGGCCATCGCCGCCGAGAACGTCGAGAGCTCGCGGCACCTGACCGAGCACCTGCTGCAGCACGGCCGGACCCGGCTGCTCTTCGTCGGCGACCCCCGCGCCGCCCACGACGTGCACGAGCGCTACGACGGCTTCGCCGTGGCCCACCGCGACCGGGGCCTGACCCCCGCCGAGCCGCTGCGGGCCGAGTTCCGCGAGCGCGAGGGCGCCGCCGTCGCCGAGCGGATCATCGCCGGCGAGTTCGACACCGACGCCCTCGTGTGCGGCAACGACGAGCTCGCGCTGGCCATCATGGCGCGCCTGCTCGACGGCGGCGTCGACGTCCCCGGCGACATCGCCGTCGTCGGCTGGGACGACGTCATGACCTCCCGCTACGTGCGCCCCGCCCTCACCACCGTCCGTCAGCCCGTGCAGGCCGTGGGCGCCCTGGCAGCCGACCGCCTCCACCAGCTCGTCACCGGCGCTCCCCCGAGCCCGCAGCGGCTGGTCCTGCCGACCGAGGTCGTCATCCGCAGCTCCTGCGGGTGCCCGCCGCCCGACCTGGTCCTCTCCTGAACCTCCCGACCAGCAGTGCCCATCCCCACCGAAAGTGAGACACCGATGAGACGCACCACCGCCGCCACCGTCGCGAGCGTTGCCGCCGTGGCCCTGAGCATGACCGCCTGTGGGCGCGAGAGCGCCGACAGCTCGTCCCCGGAGACGGGCAAGGCCGTCGCCTCCGGCGCCGCCACAGGGACCATCACCGTGTGGGCCATGGGCGCCGAGGGCGAGAACCTGCCCCAGCTCACCAAGGAGTTCGAGGCCGCCAACCCCGGCGCCAAGGTCGAGGTCACCGCCATCCCCTGGGACGCGGCCCACGACAAGTTCACCACCGCCATCACCGCGAACAAGACGCCCGACGTCGCCATGGTCGGCACCACCTGGATGGGTGAGTTCGCCGGCATGGGCGCCCTCGACCCCACCCCCGGTGAGATCGACAAGTCCGTCTTCTTCGACGGCGCCCAGAAGACCACCGAGGTCGCCGGCACCTCGTACGGCATCCCCTGGTACGTCGAGACCCGCCTGGTCTACTACCGCACCGACCTCGCCGAGAAGGCCGGCTTCACCACCCCGCCCACCGACTGGGCCGGCCTGAAGGACATGGCCAAGGCGATGCAGGACAAGGCCGGGGCCAAGTACGGCATCGGCCTGCAGGCCGGCGGCGTCGGCTCCTGGCAGTCGGTCATGCCCTTCGGCTGGTCGGCCGGTGCCGACCTGACCAAGGACGACGGCAAGGCCTACAACTTCGACAGCCCCGAGGTCCTCAAGGCGGCGGAGTACTACCAGTCGTTCTTCACCGACGGCATCTCCGACAAGGCCGCGCCCGCCACCCCCACGACCGAGCCCGACTTCGTCAGCGGCAAGGTGCCGATGTTCATCTCCGGCCCCTGGATGATGTCCGCGGTCGAGAAGGCCGGTGGCGAGGGCTTCAAGGACAAGTACGACGTCATGCAGATCCCGGCCGACACGCAGTCGTCCTCGTTCGTCGGCGGCTCCAACCTCGTGGTGTTCAAGAACACCGACAACCGCGACACCGCGTGGAAGTTCGTCCAGTGGCTCGGCACCCCCGAGACCCAGGTCAAGTGGTACGGGATCTCCACCGACCTCCCGTCGGTGAAGAGCGCCTGGCAGGACCCGGCCCTGGCCGACGACGCCAAGCTCGCCGTGTTCGGCAAGCAGCTCGAGACCGCCCAGGCCCCGCCGTCGTTCCCGACGTGGGAGCAGGTCGTCAGCTCCTTCGACACCGAGATGGAGAAGGTCACCAAGACCGGCGCCGACCCGGCGGCCGCGCTCAAGACCGTGCAGTCGCAGGCCGAGTCGATCGGCACCGGCAACTGACATGTCCACCCTCACCGACGGCGCGGACACCGCGCGCCGCGAGCAGCTCCCCTCCCGGAAGGCTCGTCCCCGGACGGGCCTCCGGGAGGGGCGGGCGGCCTGGGTCCTCGCCCTGCCGTTCGTCACGCTGTTCCTCGTGTTCACGGTCTGGCCGGTGCTCCAGTCGCTCTTCATGAGCGTCACGGACACCAAGGCCAAGGACCTGCGCAACCCGTTCGCCGTCGACATCGTGGGCCTGGAGAACTACACCCGGGCGCTGTCCGACGCCGGCTTCCTGCGGGCAGCGCGCAACACCGCCTACTTCGTCGTCGTCGGCGTCCCGCTCACCCTGCTGCTGGCGCTGGCGGCGGCGATCGCCCTCGACCGCGGGATCACGAGGTTCCGCTCGGCGTTCCGGCTGGGCTTCTACACCCCGGTCGTCACCTCGATCGTCGCCGTCGCCGTCGTCTGGCAGTTCCTGCTCCAGCGCGAGTTCGGGCTCATCAACACCGCGCTCGGCTGGGTCGGCATCACCGGGCCCAACTGGCTCGGCGACCCCGACTGGTCGATGCCCGCCCTCATCATGATGGCCGCCTGGCGCAACTTCGGCACCGGCATGATCATCTTCCTCGCCGGGCTCCAGGCGGTGCCGTGGGCCCTGCACGAGGCGGCATCCATCGACGGCGCGAACGCGTGGCAGCGGTTCCGCCACATCACCCTGCCGCTGATGAAGCCGACGATCCTCTTCGTCTCCGTGACGACGATGATCGGCTACCTCCAGTTCTTCGAGGAGCCCTTCGTCATGACCAACGGCGGCCCGCTCGACAGCACCGTCTCGATGTCGCTGTACACGTACCGGCAGTTCGGGTTCGGCAACTACGGGTACGCCGCGTCGCTCAGCTACCTCATCTTCATCGTCGTGGCGATCGTCACGGCCCTCCAGTTCCGCGCGCTGCGCGAGAAGGGATGAGCACACCGTGAACGCCAAGAGCCCCGGCAAGTGGTGGCTGTACGTCCTGCTCACCCTCGCCGTCATCGTCGTGGCCGCCCCGTTCATCTGGATGGTGCTCGGCAGCCTGAAGACCACCGCCGAGCTGCGCCAGAGCCCTCCGACGTGGCTGCCCGAGAAGGCCACGCTCGACAACTACACCCAGCTGTTCTCGCGCCTCGACTTCGGCACGTACTTCTTCAACTCCACCGTCGTCGCCGCCGTCGTCACCGCGGGCAACCTCATCTTCTGCTCGATGCTCGGCTACGCCCTGGCGATGCTGGACTTCCCCGGCAAGCGAGCCCTGTTCGGCGTCGTCATGGGCACCCTGCTCATCCCCGGGGTCGTCACCTTCGTGCCCCTGTTCGTCCTCGTGGCCAACGCGGGGCTCATCGACACCCTCCCGGGACTGATGCTGCCGTTCCTGGCGGCACCCTTCGGGGTGTTCCTCATGCGGCAGTTCATCCTCGGCCTGCCCAAGGACCTGCTCGACGCCGGGCGGGTCGACGGGGCCGGGGAGCTGCGGATCTTCGCCAAGATCATCCTTCCGCTGTGCGGGCCCGCGCTCGCGACGCTCGGCATCCTCACCTTCCTCGGGAGCTGGAACAACTTCCTCTGGCCGCTCGTCGTGGCCCAGACGGAGAGCACCTACACGCTCCCTGTGGCGCTCGCCCTGTACTCCAAGGGCCAGAACGCCACGAACTACGGGCTGCTCCTCGCCGGCGCCACCGTCGTGGTGATCCCGGTCCTGCTCGTGTTCCTCGCGTTCCAGCGACGCGTCATCGAGGGCATCGCCACCACCGGCATCAAGTAACACGCTCCACCGCAACGAAAAAACACGCACACCCGACCGAAACGGGTCGCCGCCAGGCGACACCGACGAACGGAGTCCCACCATGTCCGACCTCACCATCCCCACGACCGCCCGCCGCCAGCTGATCCTCGGTGGCGCGGCCGCCCTCGTCGGCCTCGGCGCGGCACCGCACGCCGCCGCGGCCACCGCCGGCGCGCCGGCGAAGGGCGTTCCCAACTCGCGCCTGCACCGCTGGGCCGCCGACACCTGGCACAGCCTCGACGCGATGACCGTGCCGGCCACCGGCCTGCCCGCCGACAACATCCCCGAGTCGCTCGCCGCGGGCGACCGCTCGGGCTACACCTCGCCGACGAACATCGGCGGCTACCTCTGGTCGACCGTCGTCGCCCGCGAGCTCGGCCTCATCTCCTCCGCGGACGCCAGCGCGCGGATGCTGCGGACGATCCGGACCCTGGAAGGGATGGAGCACCACGAGCCGAGCGGGATGTTCTACAACTGGTACGACGAGGCCACCGGTGACGCGATCCGCACCTGGCCCACCAGCGGGGCCACGGTCCACCCGTTCGTCTCCAGCGTCGACAGCGGCTGGCTCGGCGCGGCCCTGCTCGTCGTGAGCAACGCCGACCCGGTCGCCGGCCCGCGGGCCAAGGCCCTGTTCGACAAGATGCGCTGGGACGCCTTCTACAACCCCGGCGACGGCGCCGGCGGCCACCCCGGCGTCCGCGACGGCGGGCTCATGCACGGCGGGTTCTACGTGTTCGACCACGACCGTCCCGGCGGGGTCTACCGGGGCACCCACATCGGCGGCGACGACGTGTGGCTCACGACCCACCACTACGACACCATCGTCTCCGAGACGCGGATCACGAGCTACCTCGGGATCCTCACCGGCCAGGTGCCGGGCCGGCACTACTACGCCCCCTTCCGGACGTTCCCCCGCGGTGACTGCAACAACTGGAACTGGCAGGAGATGCAGCCGGTCGGTGAGAACCGCACCTACCTCGGCGTGGACGTGTACGAGGGCGCCTACACGTACCGCGACATGCACATCGTCCCGGGCTGGGGCGGCAGCATGTTCGAGGAGCTGATGCCCGCGGTGTTCGTCCCCGAGGAGACCTGGGCGCCCCGCAGCTGGGGCGTCAACCACCCCCTCCACGTGCGGGCCGAGCGCGAGCACGGCCTGGAGGAGGCGGGCTACGGCTACTGGGGCTTCTCCCCGGCCAGCGACCCGTTCGCCAACTACCGGGAGTACGGCGTCGACGCCCTGGGCATGAACCCCGAGGGCTACTTCTCCGACCGGGAGAACACCAACTACGACGCCGGCTTCGGCACCTGCAGGGTCGGCAAGAACCCCACCCCGACGTTCGGCGACGGCGTGGTCACCCCGCACGCGTCGTTCCTCGCGATGATGTTCGAGCGCGGCCCGGCCACCGCCAACCTGCTGAGGATCGAGCAGAAGCTGGGCGCCTACGGCAAGGGCGGCTTCTTCGACGCCGTCGCCGTGCGCAGCGGCACCATCGCCCGGCGCTACCTCTCCCTCGACCAGGCCATGGTCATGGGTGCCCTCGGGAACGTGCTGTCCAAGGACGTGCTCCGCCGCGCCTTCAGCACCCCCGACGTCGAGGCGGCCCTGCGTCCGGTCATCGGGATCGAGCAGTTCGGCGCGGGCGTCATCAGGAAGTGACGCGGCCGCAACGGCGTCCCGAGTCAGCACGAGTGGAAGAGATGTGATGGAACCGGTCAGGCTCACGACCCCTGAGGGCGTGGCGTTCCGCGACCTCAACGGCAACGGGGTCATGGACCCCTACGAGGACCCTCGACTCGCGCCCGAGGCGCGGGTCGAGGACCTCCTCGGCCGCCTGTCCCTGCAGGAGAAGGTCGGGCTGATGTTCCAGACCGTCATCGAGGCGGGCGAGGACGGGTCGCTCGTCGAGCAGGCGGGCGCCATCAGCAAGTCGCCCACGAGCGTCGTCGTCCTCGACAAGCACGTGACGCACTTCAACGTGCACGCCCTGCAGGACGCCCGGATGGCCGCCCGGTGGCACAACGCCCTCCAGGCGGTCGCCGAGCGCACGCCGCACGGCATCCCGGTCACCGTCTCGACCGACCCCCGGCACGCGTTCATGGAGAACGCGGGGGTCTCCTTCACCGCCACGGCGTTCTCGCAGTGGCCGGAGCCCCTCGGGCTCGCGGCCCTGCGGGACGTCGAGGCCGTTCACCGCTTCGCCGACATCGCGCGTCAGGAGTACGTCGCCGTCGGGATCCGCGCGGCCCTGCATCCCACGCTCGACCTCGCCACCGAGCCGCGCTGGGCCCGCCAGGCGGGCACCTTCGGGCAGGACCCCGCCCTCGTCACCGAGCTCGGGGTCGCCTACCTGCGCGGCTTCCAGCGCGACGAGCTCGGTCCGGGGAGCGTGGCCTGCACGTCGAAGCACTTCCCCGGGGGCGGCCCCCAGAAGGACGGCGAGGACGCCCACTTCCCCTACGGCCGCGAGCAGGTCTATCCCGGGGGGCGCTTCGCCGACCACCTCGAGCCCTTCCCCGCGATCATCGAGGCCGGGACCGCGGCGATCATGCCGTACTACGGGATGCCCGTCGGCCTCGAGGTCGACGGCGAGCCCATCGAGGAGGTCGGCTTCGGCTACAACCGCCAGGTCGTCACCGGGATGCTGCGTGAGCAGCTCGGCTACGACGGTGTCGTCGTCACCGACTGGGAGCTCGTCAACGACAACCACGTCGGCGACCAGGTGCTGCCCGCCCGTGCCTGGGGCGTCGAGCACCTCGACCCGCACGGCCGGATGCAGCTCATCCTCGAGGCCGGTGCGGACCAGTTCGGCGGGGAGGAGTGCGTGGAGATCCTCCTCGACCTCGTGGCGCAGGGCCGGGTCGGCGCGGAGCGCATCGACGAGTCCGCGCGGCGCATCCTCCTCGTGAAGTTCCGGCTCGGTCTCTTCGACGACCCCTACGTCGACGAGGACGCGGCGGCGGTGACCGTGGGCCGCGCGGACTTCCGCGAGGCCGGGTACGCGGCACAGGCCGGCTCGGTCACCGTGCTCCAGCACCGCGGTCCCGACGACGAGCGGCCCCTGCTCCCGCTCGCGTCGGGGCTGCGGATCTACGCCGAGGGGCTCACGCAGGAGGCCGTGCGTCGCCACGGCACCCCGGTCGCCAGCCCGCAGGAGGCCGACGTGGCGCTCGTCCGGCTCGCGGCGCCGTTCGAGGCCCGCTCCGACCTGTTCCTCGAGTCGTGGTTCCACCAGGGCTCGCTCGACTTCCCTCCTGGCCTCGTCGCGCGGCTGCGCCGGGTCGCGGACGCGTGCCCGCTCGTCATCGACGTCGTCCTGGACCGCCCGGCGGTCCTCACCCCGCTGCTGCCGTTCGCGGCGGCCCTCGTCGCGACCTACGGCACGAGTGACGACGCACTCCTCGACGCGCTGACCGGCCGGATCCCGCCCCGGGGCCGGCTCCCGTTCGACCTCCCCCGGTCGATGGAGCAGGTCCGCGGCCACGCCGAGGACGTCCCCGGGTACGACGACCCGCTCTTCCGCTTCGGGGACGGCCTGTCCATCTGAGGCGGGGGGCCCCGCCCCGGCAGACTGTCGCCATGGCGCCGACCCCCCGCACCGCCCGGCTGGCCGGGCTCGACCTCGCGCGCGGCCTCGCGGTCGTGTCGATGCTCGTGGCCCACCTCAGCCCGGTCGGGGGCGTCCTCGACGTCAGCGAGTACCTCACGGCCCCGCTGTTCGCCGTCGTCATCGCGGTCGCGATGGGCGTGCAGCTCGACCGGCGGCACCCCGGCGTCATCCCGTTCCTCGTCGCCACCGTCCAGCGCGGCCTCGTCCTCGTCGTCCTCGGGCTCGTCCTGCAGCTCCTCTACGGGCAGGTCGACGTCGTCCTGCCCTACCTCGGCGTCCTCGTCCTCGTCCTCGGGCCGCTGGCGCTCGTGCTCCACCGCGCCCCGGTGCTGACCCTGGGGCTGGCCGCCGGGGGCGCCGTCCTCGGGCCGCTGGTGACGCAGCGGGTCCGGGAGGCCGCGTCGGCGGCCACCGCCGCCGGTGACCCGTGGCCGGGCCCGGTGTCCGACCTCGCGCAGTGGCTCGCCACCGGGTCGGCGTACCGGCTCACCTCGTTCCTGCCCATGGCGCTCGGCGGGCTCGCCCTCGCGGCCGTGGTCCGCCGGGTCGGTCGCGGACGGTGGGGCTGGGCCGCGGCGGTGGTTCTGGTCGCGGCGTCCGGGGCCGCGTACGCCGTCGGCACCACGACCCCCGAGGGGGCTGCGCCGTACTCGGGCACGAGCGCCGAGGTCCTCGGCGCGACCCTGCTCGCGGCCTCGGTGGTCGTCGCCTCGTTCGTCCTCGTCGACCAGGTCGGGCAGCTCGGCGCCGCGAAGGTCCTCGACCCGGTGCTGGCGGCGGGTCGCGTGGCCCTCACGGCGTACACGGTGCAGATCCTCTGGCTGGCCCTCGTCGCCCTCGTCCGCGGGGCCGGACTGCCCGACGACACCTGGGCGGTCCTGCTGTCGAGCACCACCGTCGTCCTCGGGACGAGCTGGGCGCTCGACCGGTGGTGGGGCACCGGCCCCCTGGAGTGGCTGGTCCACCGGATCCGGCCCTCCGCTCCCGAGGGTCGGCACCGGGTCGCCTGAGGGCAGGCAGTGCCCGTCCGCCGACGGCTGGGTCAGTGGGCGAAGTGGCGGGTACCGGTGAAGTAGAGCGTCGCGCCGGCCGCCTCGGCCGCGGCGACGACCTCGGCGTCGCGCACCGACCCGCCGGGGGCGACGACCGCGCGCACCCCGGCATCGAGCAGGACCTGCAGGCCGTCGGCGAAGGGGAAGAACGCGTCGGAGGAGGCGACCGCCCCCCTGGCCCGCTCGTCACCGGCGCGGGACACCGCGAGGTGGCACGAGTCGACCCGGTTGACCTGCCCCATCCCGATGCCGACCGACGCCCCACCGCGCGCGAGCAGGATGGCGTTGGACTTCACCGCACGCACGGCCCGCCAGGCGAACTGGAGGTCGGCGAGGGTGGCCGCGTCGGCCGGAGCCCCCGCCGCGAGCCGCCAGGCCGACGCGTCGTCGCCGCCGGTGAGGGTGCCGTCGTCGTCACGGACCTCGGCGTCGAGGGCGTCGCGCACCTGCATGAGCAGGCCGCCCCCGACCGGGCGGGTCTCGGCGCCGCGACGGGCGGGTGCGGCGCACTCGATGAGCCGGATGTTCTTCTTCGCGGTGAGCACCTCGAGCGCCTCCGGCTCGAAGCCGGGCGCGACGACGACCTCGGTGAAGATCTCGGCGACCGTGCGCGCCATCTCGGCGCTCACCGGGCGGTTGGTCGCGACGATGCCGCCGAACGCGGACACGGGGTCGCAGGCGTGCGCCTTGCGGTGGGCGTCGGCGACGTCCGACCCGATGGCGATGCCACAGGGGTTGGCGTGCTTGATGACGGCCACGGTCGGCGCGTCGCCGTGGTCGTACGCGGCGCGGACTGCGGCGTCGGCGTCGACGTAGTTGTTGTACGACATCTCCTTGCCGTGCAGCTGGCGCGCCTGAGCCAAGGCGGGCTGAGGCTGGAAACCGTTGGCGTACAGGGCAGCTCGCTGGTGCGGGTTCTCGCCGTACCTCAGCGTGGAGGCCTTGGTCCAGGTGGCCCCGACCCAGGCGGGGAAGCCGGTGCCGTCGCTGGTGTCGACGTACGCGTTGCCCATCCACGAGGCGACGTGGACGTCGTAGGTGGCGGTGTGGACGAAGGCCTCGGCCGCAAGGCGCTTGCGCTGCTCGAGGGTGAAGCCCCCGGAGCGGACCGCGTCGAGGGCCACCCCGTAGCCGGCCGGGTCGGTGACGACGGCGACGCTCGGGTGGTTCTTGGCGGCGGCCCGCACCATCGACGGTCCCCCGATGTCGATCTGCTCGACGCACTCGTCCGGGCTCGCGCCGGACGCGACCGTGTCGGCGAACGGGTAGAGGTTGACGACGACGAGCTCGAACCCCTCGACCCCGAGGTCGGCGAGCTGGGCCACGTGGTCGGGCTTGCGGGTGTCGGCGAGGATGCCCGCGTGCACGCGCGGGTGCAGCGTCTTGACGCGGCCCTCGAGGCACTCCGGGAACCCGGTGAGGTCCTCGACCTTGGTCACGGGCAGGCCGAGCGACTCGATGAGCGCGGCGCTTCCCCCGGTGGAGACGAGGGCGACGCCGGCCTCGTGCAGACCGCGGACGAGGTCCTCGAGCCCGCTCTTGTCGTAGACGGAGACGAGCGCGCGGCGCACGGGCCGGACGTCCTGCGACGGTCCGGGGGCGGAGACGGCGGCCATGGTGGGGCTCCTCGGGGTCGGGTCGGTCACGCTGCGGGGCACCCAGGCGGGCGATGCCCCGACCCACACTCCCCGGTGGTGACCCACCCGCGCCAGTCGTCTGCGACGAGGGTACCGATGACCGCCACCCCCGGGAAATCAACGAGCCGTGCTCCCCACCCTGGAGGTCAGGTGGCGTAGGGCGAGGCCGGCAGCGGGTCGGGCCAGGAGGCGCCGAGGACGCGGTCGACCTCGATGACGAGCACCACCCGCTGCGGGTTGGGCCGCGGGACCCGGTAGCGCGCGGCGTACCGCTCCTCCGCGTCGCGGACCGACGCCGCGTCCGTCAGGACCCGCGTCGGGCCTTCGAGGGTGAGCCAGCGCCGACGCTCGACCTGGGCGAGGGCCGCCCGTCGACCCGCGCCGGCGTTGCGGGCCTTGACGCTGCCCCGGCTCGTGATGACCCGGGCGACGAGCGCGTCCTCGTCCCAGGTGAACCCGACGGGGACGACGTGGGGCGACCCGTCCGGGCGCACCGTCGTCAGGGTCGCGAGGTGCCGCTCGCGCATGAACTCCACGGCGGCGGGGGGCAGTTCGGCGGGGTGCAGGGCCACGCAGGTGATCGTCGCACGCCCCGCCCGCTCCACTGGTCCCACCCGTCCCACTCACGGTGACGGGATCCCGCGAAACCGTTGGCACGGCCCTCCGGGGCGAGTACCTTCGCGGCATGCAGGGGGTGGCCCGACGGACCGCGGTGGCCGCCATCATCGGCCTCGTGGGGCTGGTCGTGGCGAGCGCGAGCCCGTCCGCGGCCGTGGGTGCGGTCGGCGCCCGGCCCACGAGCGCGCCCGCGGCGGCGGCGCCGGCGGCGGCCTCGACGCCGGGCGCCGTGCAGTACGGCGGCGGCGACCTGCAGGCCCTGGTGCCGGCGCGGGTGCTCGACACCCGCCTGGGCGTCGGCGCGCCACGGCTGCGGGTCGGTGCCGCGAGGACCGTCGCCCTGAAGGTGACCGGGGTCGGCGGTGTCCCCACCACCGGCGTCGGCGCGGTCGTCCTCAACGTCACCGGGGTCGCTCCGACCTCGGCGACCTACCTCACCGTGTGGCCCGGTGGCGCCGCGCGCCCGACCGCCTCCTCGCTCAACCTCGTCCGGGGTCTCACCGTGCCGAACCTCGTCGTGGCCAAGGTGGGTCGCGACGGCATCGTCAACATCTACAACAGCTCCGGAGCCATCGACCTGGTGGCGGACCTCACCGGGTGGTTCCCCGAGGCGTCCGGCCTGCAGTCCCTCGTGCCCGCCCGGGCGCTGGACACCCGGACCGGGGTGGGAGCGCCCAGGGCCAGGGTCGCGGCGGACCGGACGATCACGGTGCAGCTGGCCGGCCGGGTCGGCCTGCCGAGCACGGACGTCGCCGCCGTGGTGGTGAACCTCACCGGCGTCGCCCCGACCCGCAGCACGTACGTCACGGCGTGGCCCTCGGGCACCAGCCGGCCCGGCACGTCGACCCTCAACGTCGACCGGGGGTCGGTGACACCGAACCTGGCGGTGGTCAAGGTCGGGACCGACGGCCGGATCGCGCTGTACAACTTCAGCGGGGCCATCGACCTCCTCGTGGACGTCGTGGCGTGGTTCCCGCGCTCCGCGGCGTACACCCCCTCCACCCCGGCGCGGATCCTCGACACCCGCAAGGCACTGGGCGCCCCGTCGGCGCTCGGGCCCGCCCAGCAGGTCGCCGTCCAGGTGACCGGCCGGGGCGGTGTGCCGGCGAGCGGGGTCGGCGCCGTCGTGCTCAACCTCACGGGCATCTCCCCCACGCGCTCGACGTACGTCACGGCGTGGCCGGCAGGCGTCCCGCTGCCCACGGCGTCCTCGCTGAACCTCGTCCCGGGGGCGGTTCGCGCGAACCTGGTGATGCTGCAGGTCGGCACCGGCGGGAAGGTGATGCTCTACAACCGTTCCGGGACAACCCACCTGGCCGGCGACGTCGTGGGCTGGTTCCCCACCGGGACCGACACCTCGGTCAGCATGGTCCCGGCGCCGGGGACGACGCTCCACGGCTCGGGCGACCTGCTGGGCTGGACCGGCGACGCGGACATCGGCGGCACCGTCACCTTCGCCGCGTCATCCGATCTGCCCGCTGTCGGGGGGCACTTCGCCTACCAGGGAGGGCCGGCCGGCGGGTCCGGGGTCTCCGGAGTCGTCACGGGCATCACGGCGCGACCTGATGGCGGCGCCGTCGCGACCTACGGCCCGGCCAACCTGCAGGACCTGTTCACCGACCTCGACATCCACAGCACCGGGGCGGCACTGGACGCCGCCGGCCCCGGTGGCGCACCGGCCGCCCGGACGGCCGACGCCGGGTCGACCGGCGCCGAGGTGGCCGACGCCACCACCTCGGCGCCCGAGGACGGGTGCGAGAACTCCGGCGGTGGGTCCGTGCCGCTGCCCACGGCGGCGTTCACGGGGCTGAGCGGGGACGCGGACTTCTCGCTGCGCCAGGGCACCGCGAGGTTCGTGCTCCACGGGTCCCTGGAGGTCAAGTGGGGCATCTCGGTCAACGCCGGGGTGTCCTGCACCGTCACCCTCCTCGACCGGCACCTCATGTGGATCGGCTGGACCGAGCTGAGGTGGAAGCTCAAGGCGAACCTGACCATCTCGGGGAAGCTGAGCGCCCAGACCAGCGTCACGATGCCGGTCACCGTCGGCTTCACCCGCGCGGACGGCGAGACGACCAACCTCAGCAGCATCGACGTCAACGGCACCGCGAGCGACGACGCGTCGGTGTCCGCCACCGCCACCGCGTCGCTGACCGGCGAGGTCGCCCCGAAGCTGTTCGGTGTGCTCGGCGTGGCGATCGGCATCAAGCCCAGCATCACCGCCACCTGGACGCCGGCGCACCCCCTCGGCTGCGTCGAGCTGAAGGCAGGGGTCGCCATCACCCTGTCCGCCGTGGCCGGCAGGTGGGGGGTCACCTGGACCTGGACCGCCGCCGAGGTCTCCCTGCTGGAGAAGACGCTGTACACCTCCCCCGGGTGCAGCTCCGGGCACTGGGTCGGCACGATCAACGTCGCCCACCAGGCCACCTGGGGGGACTCGGCCCATAGAGAGTCGGTCGACATCAGTGGTGCGTACAGCGACCTGGTCCTCCAGCTCGACTCCGGTGGCCGTCAGTCCTACGAGGCCGGCGTGTCGGTCGGGTATGAGGCCGAGCTCTTCTACCCGTGCCCCGACACCCTTGGGCTGTTCCACACGACCAGCTGGGCCTTCACGGGATCCTCCACCGACACCGAGGACGGTGGCGGGAACTCCCTCTCGTGGTACCGGGGCACGGCCTTCGAGCTGTGGAACCGCGACGACGGGACCTGGTTCATGCCGTACCACGTCTCCTTCGCCGGCGGTTCCGGTCAGTACCACTGCCCGGCGTACCCGGGAGAGCCCGGGCTCGCGGGGGGCAGCGGGCTGAGCTACGCGCCCGTGGGGCTGTGGGAACCGACGCTGCCCCTGGTCGACAACGACCCCAGCCCGACGCGTCTCGTGGGGACCACGACGCTCACCGAACCGCCGGGTGGAGGACTGGACTTCGACGCCTACTCCTACACGATCACCTACGACCTGACCTTCGTCCCGGCCACGCCCTGAGGGGCGCCCTCAGGCGCGCGCGGCCGCCCAGGTCCGGTGGAGCGCGAGGTGGGTGAGCACCTCGACGACCATGGCGCGCTCCACGCCCTTGATCCGCTCGTGGAGGGAGTCGACGGTGTCCCCGTCCTCGACCCGGACGGCTCGCTGCTCGATGATCGGCCCGGTGTCGACGCCGGCATCGACCCAGTGGCAGGTGCACCCTGTGACCCGGACCCCGTGCTCGAGGGCATCGCGGACGGCGTGGGCACCCGGGAAGCTGGGCAGCAGCGCGGGGTGGGTGTTGACGACG
Source organism: uncultured Actinomycetota bacterium (assembly GCA_963795035.1). Classification (GTDB taxonomy): domain Bacteria; phylum Actinomycetota; class Actinomycetes; order Actinomycetales; family Dermatophilaceae; genus Oryzobacter. The sequence continues at coordinate 628,743 of CAWCFZ010000001.1, forward strand.
CGGTGCGCGGCGAGGAACTGCGGACCGAGCACCTTCATGAACCCGGCCGACACGACGAGGTCCGGCTCGTGCGCGGTGACGAGCCGGGTCAGGGCGGCGTCCCAGTCGGCGCGGCCGGCGTGGTCGGGGACCCGGCAGGTGAAGGTGGGCACGCTGCGCAGTGCGGCACGCACCACGCCACCGGTGCCGTCGCGGTCGGCCCCGACGGCGACGACCCGCAACGGGGCGCCGTCGGTCTGGGCGTCGAGCAGCGCCTGAAGGGTGGTCCCGGAGCCGGAGACGAGGACGACGAGGCGCAGCGGTTCGATCACCGGCGCAACCGCCACGCGTCCCTGAGGACGACGACGAGCGCACCCGCCATCATCGCGCCGAAGACGGAGACGACGAACGCGGCCGTGGGGACACCGACGTCGGACAGCCGGAACTGGCCGGCCGAACCACCGGCGAGGACGTCGAGCGCGCCGAGGACGACGGCGGTCGTGGCACACCCGACCGTCGCGACGGTCAGCTTGGTGCGCAGGCGCGACAGGCGCGCCACCTCGGCCAGGGCGCGACGGGCCACGAGGGCGCCGACCGCGACGACGACCAGGACACCGCCCGCGGTCACCCAGGGGAAGGGGCCCGGCTGGGGCAGCGCCGCCAGCACCGGCACCATCGGCAGGAGCCCGGCCTCCGAGCCCGACCAGGTGACGGCCGCACCCTCGACGACCTCGAAACCGGGGCCGGCGAGGAACGACACGGCCCACAGCGCGAGGTTGGGCAGGGACAGGACCTGAGCGGCCCCGAGGAGGACGGTGCCCAGGCCGGGGGCGCCGAGCTCTGCGGAGATCGTCGTGACCCTCGACCAGCCGAGAGCCACCGTGAGGGCGACGAGGAGGGCGCCGACGGCGAGGAGGACGGCCGCTCCGGTGAGACCGGGGCGCAGGCCGCGGCGGACGTCATCGGGGAGCCTGAGGAGGTCGAGCCGGGGACCGAGGACGTCAGGGTCGTCGCGCACGACGGGGCGCAGCGCGAGGCTGACCGCCGCCAGGGGCAGCACGAGGGCCGGGACGAGCACGGAGCCGGGGTCGACACCGAGCGGTCCGGCCGTCGTCAGGCCGATCGCCCCGGCGAGGGCCAGCAGGTACCCGCCCCACCAGGCGCCGAGCGCGCCCGCGAGGGGCCGCGGGACCAGCCCGCCCCAGTACTCGCCGTCGGTGGACACGTCGACCATCGCCTCGCGGGCCCCGACGCGGGCGAGGAGGACCATCGCGGCCAGCCCGAGGAGGGGCACGAGGGACAGCAGGACGGTGCCGTCGAGCAGGTGGCCGCCCGACAGCAGGACCCACAGCGCGGCGCCGACGCCCACGGCCTCCCAGACCGTCCCGACGGAGAGCGGGTCGACGAGCCAGGCCAGCACCACCGGGGCGCCGACGAGGAGGAGCGACGCGACACCGGTGACCAGCCCGATGACGACGCCGCGCCACCACGGGGGCGCGGCCCCGACGGGGGCCTCGTCGTCGGAGGCGTCGTCGGAGCCCGGGAGAGCGGCGCGCAGGCGGTTCAGGACGGTCATCGGCTCCAGTGTGCGCGAGGGCGACACCGGTCCGGTCGCGCACACGCCGGGGCGGGCGCCATCCGGGCCGTTCGGACGAGTCAGGGGGTCAGGCGGAGAGGGCCTGCATGATCTCGCGCATGAGGTCGGCGGCCTCCGAGGGCGTCTTGCCGACCTTGACCCCGGCGGCCTCGAGCGCTTCCTTCTTGGCCTGGGCGGTGCCCGACGACCCGGACACGATGGCGCCCGCGTGGCCCATCGTCTTGCCCTCGGGGGCGGTGAAGCCCGCGACGTAGCCGACGACCGGCTTGGTCACGTGCTCCTGGATGTAGGCCGCGGCCCGCTCCTCGGCGTCGCCGCCGATCTCGCCGATCATGACGATGGCGTCGGTGTCGGGGTCGTCCTGGAAGGCCTGGAGGCAGTCGATGTGCGTCGTCCCGATGACCGGGTCGCCGCCGATGCCGACGGCGGAGGAGAAGCCGAAGTCGCGCAGCTCGAACATCATCTGGTAGGTCAGGGTGCCCGACTTCGAGACCAGGCCGATGCGGCCCGGACCCGAGATGTCGGCGGGGATGATGCCCGCGTTGGCGACGCCCGGGGTGATGAGGCCGGGGCAGTTCGGCCCGACGATGCGCGTCGTGCCCTTGTCCTTGGCGTAGTTGTAGAACTCCGCGGTGTCCTTGACCGCGACACCCTCGGTGATGACGACGGCGAGCGGGATCTCGGCGTCGATCGCCTCCACGACGGCGGCCCGGGTGAACTGCGCGGGGACGAAGATCACCGACACGTTGGCGCCGGTGGCCTCGATGGCCTCCACGACGCTTCCGAACACGGGAACGGTGACGCCGTCCTCGAAGTCGACGGTGGTGCCGGCCTTGCGGGGGTTGACGCCACCGACGATCGCGGTGCCGCTGCGCAGCATCCGCTGGGTGTGCTTCATCCCCTCGGAACCGGTCATGCCCTGGACGATGACCTTGGAGTCGGCGGTGAGGAAGATGGCCATGGGTGTCGTGTCTCTCTCTGCTCTTGGCGCTCGGGTCAGTTCTGGGACGCCAGCTCGGCGGCGCGGCGCGCGGCGCCGTCCATCGTCGCCTCGATGGTCACCAGGGGGTGGTCGCGCTCGGCGAGGATGCGCCGGCCCTCCTCGACGTTGTTGCCGTCGAGGCGCACGACGAGTGGCTTGGTCGCCTCGTCGCCGAGGGCGTCGAGCGCGCCGACGATGCCGTTGGCGACGGCGTCGCAGGAGGTGATGCCGCCGAAGACGTTGACGAACACCGACTTGACCTGCTCGTCGCCCAGGATGATGTGCAGCCCGTCGGCCATCACCTCGGCCGAGGCGCCACCACCGATGTCGAGGAAGTTGGCCGGCTTCTGGCCGCCGAACTCCTCACCGGCGTAGGCGACGACGTCGAGGGTGCTCATGACGAGCCCGGCGCCGTTGCCGATGATGCCCACCGAGCCGTCGAGCTTGACGTAGTTGAGGTCCTTCTCCTTGGCGGCCGCCTCGAGCGGGTCGGCAGCGGCCTTGTCCTCGAGCGCCTCGTGGTCGGGGTGCCGGAAGCCGGCGTTGGCGTCGAGGGTGACCTTGCCGTCGAGCGCGACGATGTCGCCGTCCTCGGTCTTCACGAGCGGGTTGACCTCGACGAGGGTGGCGTCCTCGTCGCGGTAGACCGTCCACAGGGCCTGCAGGACCGGCTCGATCTTCGCGGCGGTCTCGGCGTCGAAGCCGGCGGTCTCGACGATCTCGTGCGCCTTCGCGGCGTCGATGCCGGTGTTCGGGTCGACGGCCACGCGGGCCAGCGCCTCCGGGCGCTCGACGGCGAGGGTCTCGATGTCCACGCCGCCCTCGACCGAGCACATCGCCAGGTAGGTGCGGTTCGCGCGGTCGAGCAGGATCGAGAAGTAGTACTCCTCGGCGATGCGGGCGCCCTGGGCGATCATCACCTGGTGGACCGTGTGGCCCTTGATGTCCATCCCGAGGATGGCGCGGGCGTGCTCCTCGGCCTCCTCGGCGGTCTTGGCGACCTTGACACCGCCGGCCTTGCCGCGGCCTCCGGTCTTGACCTGCGCCTTGACGACGGTGACGCCGCCGCTCGCGGCGCCGATGCGCTCCGCGGCCGCGCGGGCCTCCTCGGGGGTCGTGGCGACCGCCCCGGCGAGCACGGGCACCCCGTGCTTCTCGAACACGTCACGGGCCTGGTACTCGAAGAGATCCACGAGGCGATCCGTCCTTCATCTGCTGGTGGAGGGGAGGTGGTCCGCTGGGGAGCCTAACGGGGCGCGGCGGCGCGGTCTCCCCCGGAGGCCGCGGTGGGACCGATCTCACGCCCGAGCGGTCGCCCTTCGCGGCGCCCGGTGGTTGGGTGTCGGGGTGACCTCGATGTCGCGGCCCCGCGCCGCCTGCGTGCTGCTGTCCGCCGTCCTCGCCGCTCCCCTGCTCGCCGCCTGCGGCGCGAACGGCCCGGCAGGCGAGGACGCCTCCCCCTTGGCGCCCGGGTCGTCGCAGCCGGCGGGGACCGCGTCGCCGGGGACGACCGGCCCGGCATCCGAGGTGCGGCTGGCCCGCGTCGGGGGTCTGGCGGGGTTCCAGGACGTGCTCGTGGTCGAGCCGGACGGCCACGTGACCGGCACGACCCGTGCCGGCGCGGTCGACTGCGTCATCCCGGCCGGGACCGTGCAGGTGCTCGCCACCGCCGCGCCCCCCACCACCGGCCTGAACGCCGGCAACGACCGGATCGCCTCGAGCGTCGAGCGCGGCGGCACGACCTTCGACCTCGGGGAGACCCAGGGGTCGGACCCGCTGTCGACGACGGCCCGTGCCCTGCTCGACGACGTGCAGCAACCCGAGGGCCAGCGGACGCTGTGCCGCTGACCCCCGGGCTGCGTGCTCAGCTCGTGGCGAGCGAGGTGTCGTCGACGACGAACGAGGTCTGCAGGCTCGAGTCCTCGGTCATCGTGAACCGGATCGTGACCGTCTTGCCCTTCCAGGCGGTGAGGTTGAACGACTTCTGCGTGTACGTGGCGTTGGTGCCCACGTTGGAGTAGGTCGCCAGCGTGGTGACGGTGGAGCCGTCCACGACCTGGGCGCGCATCGTGTCGTACACCGTGGAGCCGGACTCCGAGGTGTCGGTGCGCAGCCAGAACGACAGGGTCGCCGTCGTCGCCGAGGCCGGGATGGCCACGGACTGGTTGACCGTCTCGGTGCCCGAGGAGCCGTTGCCGCCGAGCCAGAGCTTCCACGACCCGGTGCGCGCCGGGCGTCCCGTGTTGTTCGTGATGGGCCCGCTCGTGCCGGTCCACACCGTCGCGCCCGACTCGAAGCCCGGGTTGCCCAGCAGGTTGCCCCCGGTCGGCGGCGGGGTCGTCCCGCAGCTCTCGGACCCGGCGGCGACGCTGATCGCCGAGAAGGCGGCCGCGACCGCGGTGCAGGTGGGCGAGGTGGCGCCGAACAGCTCCTTCGCCGAGGCGATGGCGCCGTTGCGGGCCGCCGCGTACGTGCTCGACGAGGTGAGCTTGGTCGACAGCGTGCGGTACCAGACCTTCTCGATGTTGGCGCGGCCTGCGCCGGTCACCGTGGAGCCGTCGCACGTCGTGCTGTTGTAGGCGACGCCGTTGATCGTCTTGGCGCCCGAGCCCTCGGCGGCCAGGTAGAACCAGTGGTTCAGCGGGCCCGAGGAGTAGTGCGGGTCCAGGTTCTTGGTCCCGGTGGTCCAGCAGTCCTGGCTGCGGCCGTCCTTGCTCGGCTTGTCCATGTAGCGCAGGGGGGTGCCGTTGCCGTTGATGTCGATCTTCTCGCCGATGAGGTAGTCACCGACGTCGGTGGCGTTGCTGGCGTAGAACTCGACCGCGGCGCCGAAGATGTCCGAGGTCGCCTCGTTGAGGCCGCCGGACTCACCGGAGTAGACGAGGTTCGCGGTCCGCTCCGTGACGCCGTGGCTCATCTCGTGCGCGGCGACGTCGATCGACGTCAGCGGCTTGAGGTTGCCCGCACCGTCGCCGTAGGTCATCTGGGTGCCGTCCCAGAAGGCGTTGACGTAGGCGTTCCCGTAGTGGACCCTGCTGCGCGCGCCCGTGCCGTTGTTCCAGATGCCGGCGCGGCCCAGGACCGAGTTGAAGTACGCGTAGGTCTTCTCGGCGCCGTACTGCGCGTCGACCCCCGCGGTCTGGCGGCTCGTCGTCGAGCCGTTGCCCCAGACGTTGTCGGCGTCGGTGAACTGCGTGCCGGTTCCCGACGTTCCCCCGTTGAGGTCCGTCGTGTGGTTGCCGATGCTGTCCTTGAGCAGCCAGCTCGACCCGCTCTGGATCGAGTTGAGGGTGACGCTGCCCGAGTACTGGCTGTTGCCGGTGCCCTTGACGACCTCGTCGAAGGAGATGATGACCGCGCCGGTGTCGGCGTCGACGAGGGTGTGCAGCCGGCTGGGGGTCTGGTCGACCAGCGTGCCGGTCGTGACGACGTCGTACGCCAGCCGGGGGGTGCCCGAGCCGGCCCACACGACGAGCTCGCCCTCGCTCTTCTCTCCCCGCGCGGTGGAGCGCTTCTCGCCGGTCGCCACCGCCTGCTCCCTCGCGACGCGGGGGGACGTGCTCTTCACGGCGACGTCCTTGCGGTTGGCGTTGTAGCGCACCTGCTCGACGTCACCTCCCGTGGACCTCTCCACGACGAGGTCGCCGCCGACGACGCGCAGGCCCTTCCAGGTGCGGTCGTAGCGGGTGTGCGTGGTCCCGTCGCGGTCGGTGACGACCGAGCGCCGGATCAGCTGCTCGTCGGCGCCGAGCCCGAGGGCGCTGCGGTCCTTCGCGGCCCCGGCGCTGGTCGCCGTCGGCACCCCGGATGCGGTCGCACTGGGGACACCGGCCGCGAGGGTCGCGGCGACGGCCACGCCGAGGGCGAGGCCGCTGGTGAGTCGGTTCACGGGTACTCCTTCGTGAAATGGGCCCGGGGTTGTCCCGGGCCATGCGGAAACGTGCTCCTCCCACCCCCACCGCCACAACAGTTCTTGCGAAGAATTGACCATCGGGCCGGAACTCTTTACCGGGCGCGGCCCACCCCTTGACCGGACCCACAGGGCTCCCGCACCAGGTGCTTGACCCGTTCTTGACCGACCCATGGGGGAAGACGCACCACGACGCGGACCGGCATCCGGTCCTGTGTCACACGGCGGGGTCCGGGCCCTGCCCCGGCCGTACGCTGGGCCCCCCATGGCGTCGTCACCGCGGCCGAGAGCCGCCCCGCACGTCGAGGCCCCCGCACCGGCGCGGCCCTCGCCGCGCTCCGTCGTGCGCGCCCTCGCCGGTGCCGCGCGGTTCGCCCTCGACCCCGCGGTCCTCGCCGGCGGTGCCGTGGAGGCGGTGTGGCTCGCGGCCCACGCGGCGACCTGGCCGCTCGGCTTCGTCGGGGGCCGGGGCCACCGGGGGGCGCCGACCTACCGCGTCGAGCACCTGCCTCCGGTGCAGCGCGGGCTCATCGTCTCCGACGTCGAGGCGGCGGGCACGCCGATCCTGCTCGTGCACGGGATCGTCAGCAACCGCTCGGTGTTCACGCTGCTGCGGCGCGGCCTGACCCGGCGCGGCTTCTCCAGCGTCTTCGCGATGAACTACACGACGCTCTCCACCGACGTGCGCGCGGCGGCGGCCAGCCTGGCCGAGGAGGTGGAGCGGGTCGTCGAGGAGACCGGCTTCGAGCGGATCCACGTCATCGGCCACAGCCTCGGGGGCCTCATCGGCCGCTACTACGTGACCCGCCTCGGCGGTGACGCCCGGGTGCACACCCTGGTCACCCTCGGCACCCCGCACGAGGGGACCTGGGCTGCCTGTGTCGTGCCGACCCGCCTCATGCAGCAGATGCGCCCGGACAGCGCCCTGCTGCGCGAGCTGGCCCTGCCGGCCCCCGGGTGCCGGACCCGGTTCATCTCGTACTGGTCCGACAGCGACGAGGCGGTGCTCCCGCAGCGCTCGGCCGCGCTGCGACACCCGGACCTGCGCTCGAGCAACGTGCGCCTGCACGGCGCGGGCCACCTGACCCTGCCGATGATGGGCGAGGTCGTCCACGGCATCTCGACCGCGCTCGCCTTCCTGGACACCGACGGGGAGACGGTCACCTCCGGTGTTCTCCTCCTGCCGCGCGACGAGTGAGGCCCTAGCGCCTGGTGTGACTGGTGTGACTGGTGGTACGCGCGCATCCCCCGCGTGACACCCCGCAACCCCTCTTGTGACCCACCTCACACAGGGTCGTGGACCCGCATGTCACCGCGGGCTGCCCAAGGTTTGTCGAAGGGTGGGACGTCGATCGGCGCCCGGCGAGGTTTGTGTCACGGAATGGTCACGGTACGGTGGTCAACGAGTCAACAACGCCCCTCCCCCTCCCCTTGAGGTCCTGCCCCCTGTGAGTTCTTCGTACCGGGGGCGCCACTACGCCGGACGCCATCGCGTCTCCAGCCGTGGTGAGCGCCTGCCCCGCGCCTTCTCCTCCAGCTTCGTGCTGCCGACCTCGGCGGCCGTGGCCCTCGTGGTGACGGCGACCGGAGCGACGGTCGCGGAGTCGTCCTCGGCGCTCACCCTGGACCTCACGGGTCGCCAGACGGCCATCGCCCGCACCGAGCAGGCCGCCGACGAGGCCACGACCACCGACCTGGCCCAGCGCCGCCAGGCCTCCGCGATGCAGACCGCCGCCCTGGCCGGTCGCGTCGAGGCCCAGCAGCGCGCCGCCCGCAGCGCGGCGCGCAAGGCCGCCACGAAGGCAGCAGCCCGGGCCAAGGCCGAGCGGCTGGGCAAGCGCTGGGTCAAGCCGATCCGCAGCGGCTCGCTGACCTCGGGCTTCGGACCCCGCTGGGGCAAGACCCACGACGGGCTCGACGTCGGGGCCCCCACCGGCACCCCGCTCTACGCGATGTCGCGCGGCACGGTCATCATGTCCGACAACGTCTTCAGCTTCGGCAACAAGATCGAGATCCGCTACTGGGACGGCACCGTCTCCTGGTACGGCCACCTCAGCCGCCGCGACGTCAGCGCGGGCGACACCGTCCTTCCCGGTGACCAGGTCGGTCTCGTGGGCAACACCGGACACTCGTTCGGGTCGCACCTGCACCTCGAGATCCACCCGACCGGCGGGGACAACCCGGTCAACCCGGTGCCGTGGCTCAAGCGCCACAACATCATGGTCGGCTGACCCCGGCCCACCCCACCGCAGCACCCACCGCGCGACGCGTCGTGCGCCTCAGAGCTTCTCGAGGGGCGCGAAGCGCAGGACGAAGCGCTTGACCCCCGAGCTCGCCGCCGAAGTCGACCTCGGCCTGGGTCCGGTCACCCTCGCCCAGGGTGCGCACGACGGAGCCCATCCCGTAGCTGTCGTGGGTGACCCGGTCGCCGGCTGCCAGCGCGATGATGGGCCGGTTGCCGGGCGAGCGGACGCCGGGTCGGGCGGCGAGGGTCGCCACCGCGGGACGCTGGTCGCGCCGGCCGATCGCCGCCGCACCGGACAGCTCGCGCTCCCACTCCAGGAGCTCGGCCGGGATCTCGTCGAGGAAGCGCGAGGGCGGGTTGTACTGCGGTGCGCCCCAGGCGGATCGCACGGCGGCGCGGGAGATGTGCAGCCGCTCGCGCGCCCGGGTGATGCCGACGTAGGCGAGGCGGCGCTCCTCCTCCAGCTCCTTGGCGTCTCCGAGGCTGCGCAGGTGGGGGAAGGTGCCGTCCTCCAGGCCGGTGAGGAAGACGACGGGGAACTCCAGGCCCTTGGCCGTGTGGAGCGTCATCAGGGTGACGACGCCCTGGGCCTCGGCCTCCTGCGTGTCGGGGATCTCGTCGGCGTCGGCGACGAGGGAGACCCGCTCGAGGAAGTCCTCGAGGCTGACGACCTCCCCGGTCTCGCGGCGGGCCTCGTCGAACTCGCGGGCGACGGCGACGAGCTCGGCGAGGTTCTCGACGCGGGTCTCGTCCTGGGGGTCGTGGCTGTCGCGGAGCTCGGTGAGGTAGCCGGAGCGGTCGAGGATCGCCTCGAGGAGCTCGCAGACCCCGGCGTCGTCGTCGTCGCGCACCGCACCCAGTCCCTCGAGCAGCGAGGTGAACCCCTTGATGGCGGCGACCGAGCGCGAGGCGATGCCCGGCGCGTCCTCGGGGCGGCCCAGGGCCGCGACGAACGGGATGCGCTCCCGCTCGGCCAGGGCCACGACGCACGCCTCGGCGCGGTCCCCGATGCCACGCTTGGGGACGTTGAGGACGCGGCGCAGGTTGACCGTGTCGGTGGGGTTGGACAGCACCCGCAGGTAGGCCAGCGCGTCCTTGACCTCGCGGCGCTCGTAGAACCGGGTGCCGCCGACCACCTTGTAGGGCAGGCCGACCCGGACGAAGACCTCCTCCAGCGCCCGGGACTGGGCGTTGGTGCGGTAGAACACCGCGACGTCGCCGGGCCGCACGCCGTGCTCGTCGCCGAGCCGGTCGATGCTCCGCGCGACGAACGAGGCCTCGTCGTGCTCGTTGTCGGCGACGTACCCGATGATCCGCGCGCCGTCGCCGCTGTCGGTCCACAGGTCCTTCTTGCGGCGCCCCTCGTTGCGGGCGATGACGGAGTTGGCCGCGCGCAGGATGGTCTGGGTGGAGCGGTAGTTCTGCTCCAGGAGGATGGTGCGGGCGTGCGGGTAGTCCTCCTCGAACTCCTCGATGTTGCGGATCGTCGCGCCGCGGAAGGCATAGATCGACTGGTCGGCGTCACCGACGACGACGAGCTCGCTCGGGTCGACCCCGTGCTCGGCGCGGGTCTCCTGAGAGCCGACGAGCTCGCGGATCAGCTGGTACTGCGCGTGGTTGGTGTCCTGGTACTCGTCGACCATGACGTGGCGGAAGCGACGGCGGTAGTGCTCGGCGACGTCGGGGAAGACCTGGAACATCGTCACGGTGGTCATGATGAGGTCGTCGAAGTCCATGGCGTTGGCCTGGCGCAGCCGCCGCTGGTACTCGGTGTACGCCTCCGCGAGGACCTGCTCCTGGTGCGTGCCGGACTCGCTGACCCGCCGGGTGAAGCTCTCCTCGTCGACGAGCTCGTTCTTGAGGTTGCTCACCTGGTGGCTGAAGGCGCGCGGGTTGTAGCGCTTGGGGTCCAGGTCCATGTCGCGCAGGACCATCGACATCAGGCGCTGGCTGTCGGCGGCGTCGTAGATGGAGAAGGTCGAGCGCAGGCCCACCTTGTCGGCCTCGCGGCGCAGGATGCGCACGCAGGCGCTGTGAAAGGTCATGACCCACATGGCCTTGGCGCGGGGCCCGACGAGGGTCGAGACCCGCTCGCGCATCTCGGCGGCGGCCTTGTTCGTGAAGGTGATGGCCAGGACCTGGCCGGGCTGGACGCCCCGCGCGGCCAGGAGGTGGGCGATGCGCTGGGTGAGGACGCGGGTCTTGCCCGAGCCCGCACCGGCGACGATGAGAAGGGGCGGCCCCTCGTGGAGCACGGCCTCGCGCTGCTGGGGGTTCAGGCCGACGAGCAGGTCCTCGGGGTCGGTCGCGGGAGGCTGCCCCGGCCCCCCCTCGGGCCCGAGCCCGGCAGCGGCCGCCTCGGCCCAGGTGGGCACGCCCGCTGCGTTGACCAGGGCCGCGTGGGCGCTGGTGTGGGTCGCGGGGTCGACGTGCGGCTCTGGCCGCGGACCGCCGATGTCGAGGCCGTCGAAGAGGGTGCTCATGTCGGGGTCAACCCTACGTCGCGGCACCGACCTGCACCCCCGCGGGACCCCGCACCACCGGGGTCCCGGCCGCCGGTGCGGCTGGGCGGAGGAGGGTCAGCTGCACCAGGGGTAGACGAAGATGCTGTCGTCACCGGCGCGGTGGTCGGCGAGCAGCGTCCTGAAGTCGATGACGGTGTCGAGGGTGAAGCCCTCGGGCAGGCCGTTGCGCGGCGCCACGCCGAGCGAGACGGCCGTGCCCACGGTGACGCCGTCGGCCTGCACGGCCTTGAAGGCGCCGATCGACTTCAGGGTCGCGATGCCGGCGGCCTGGCACCGGCCGTCGGCGGCCTGGGCCGGTGCCGCGACCAGGATCGTGGCTCCGAGGGCGGCGGCGGCTACGGCGGCGATGCGGGTACGGGTGCTCATCGTTGGGTCTCCTCGTGGGATGTGTCGCGGCTCCTGCCGCCGCGGCGTTCCCCCTACGACACCACCGGGTGCACGGCCTGTCTAGCCTTTGTCTAATCTTGCTCCGCGTGGTCCGCCGCCTGCGAGCCCGACTCCGCCGCCCGCCCCGGGGCGCGGGCCTACGGTGGGGCCATGGCCTCGCGCAAGGGTGAGTTCGGGGAGCCCGTCGTCCTCGACGTCGACGGCTTCGACGTGCGCGTCTCGAGTCCCGAGCGCGTCTACTTCCCCGAGCGGGGCGAGACCAAGCTCGACCTCGTCCACTACTACCTGTCGGTCGGCGACGGCATCGTCAACGCACTGCGCGAGCGGCCCTGCATGCTGCACCGTTTCCCCGACGGGCTCGCAGGGCCCAAGGTCCACCAGAAGCGGCTCCCCCGCGGGGCGCCGCCGTGGGTCGAGACGGTGCGGCTGCACTTCCCCCGGTACGGCCTGCACGCCGACGAGCTGTGCGTCACCCGGCTGGCCGACGTGGTCTGGGCCGTCCAGATGAGCACCGTGGAGTTCCACCCGTGGAACAGCCGGCGCGCCGACACCGAGCAGCCCGACGAGTGGCGCATCGACCTCGACCCGATGCCCGACGCCCCGTTCTCCCGGGTCCGCCGCGCGGCGCACGTCGCCCACGAGGTCCTCGACGAGCTGGGCGCCACCGGGTTCCCCAAGACGAGCGGCGGCAACGGCCTGCACGTCTACGTGCGGATCGCCCCCGACCACGGCTTCGCCGACGTACGGCGCGCCGCCCTGGCGTTCGCGCGTGAGGTCGAGCGGCGCCTGCCCGACGACGTCACGACGACCTGGTGGCGCAAGGACCGCGACCCCGCGTCGGTCTTCGTCGACTACAACCAGAACGCCCGCGACCACACCATCGCCGCGGCCTACTCGGTGCGCGGCAACGACATCGGCACGGTCTCCACCCCGATCCGCTGGGACGAGGTCGACGACGTCGAGCCCCGCGACCTCACCATCGCCACCGTCCCGGCGCGGTACGCCGAGCTCGGCGACCTCCATGCGGGCATCGACGACGCGGTCTTCGACCTCGGGGCGCTGCTGGAGTGGGCGGACCGCGACGAGGCCGAGGGTGCGCAGGCGCCACCCGAGCCCGAGGACGACACGGGGAAGCCCTGATGGACCTCGTGGTCCCCGCGGGTCCCGGGGTGGCGGAGGGGCTCACCGTGCCCGCCGGCGAGCTCGTCGAGCGCTTCTCGCGGTCGTCCGGCCCGGGGGGCCAGGGCGTCAACACGGCCGACAGCCGCGTCGAGCTCGAGCTGGACGTCGTGGCGTACCCCGGGTTCTCCGACACCCAGCGACGCCGGGTCCTGCGGGCGCTGGACTCCCGGCTCGTCGACGGGCGCCTGCTCGTCGTCGCCGCCTCGGAGCACCGCCAGCAGCGGCGCAACCGCGTCGCGGCCCGCGAGCGGATGGCCGACCTCCTGCGTGAGGCGATGGCGCCTCCTCCCGCGCCGCGGCGGGCCACCCGGCCGACCCGGGGGTCGAAGGAGCGGCGCCTGACGGCCAAGAAGCACCGCGGCCAGACCAAGGCCGGCCGCTCGCGCCCCGGCCCCGACGCCTGAGGCGGTCACCGCACCGGGTCGAGGTGAAAAGGGACCCTCTCGCGGTCGGGTTTCACCTCGAACCGATGGCAGCCGCACCGGGTCGAGGTGAAAGGAGACCCTCTCGCAGTCGGGTTTCACCTCGAACCGATGGCGCGGTGGCGGCGGCGTCACAGGAGGTCGAGGAGCCACGAGGGGCCGACGACCGCGGCTGCGAGCGCGACGACCCGGGCCGCCAGCGCCCGGTCCGCGGTGACGACGGTGACCTCGCTCCCCGACTCGCAGGCCCGGGCGGCCTGCGCGACGACCTCGTCGTCCCCCTCGCCGGGGGCGTGGACCGTGCGGACCCCGCCACAGACCCCCTCGACGACCCCGGTCCGGGCCTTCCCCTCGAGGACGAGCACGACCTCGTCGGCCAGCGCGGCGGCACCGAGCAGCCGGTCGTGCAGCCGCGCTGCGGCGCCCGGCCGGTCGCGCCACCAGCCGTCGGGGCGCGACCCCACGACGTTCGCGCCGTCGACCACCACCACCGTCGTCACGCGGGCCCCTCGGCCCCACCCACGAGGCGGACGACCTCCTCGGCGCAGCCCCACGACAGGGTGACCCCCGCGCCACCGTGCCCGTAGTTCGTCACGACCGGGCGACCCCGGACCGTGGTGCGTCCCAGGCGAACCGACGGAGCCACGGGCCGCAGCCCGACCCGTGACCCGAGGACCGCGGCCTCGGCGAGCTCGGGCACCGCCGAGCGCACCCTGGCGAGGATGCGTTCGTGCACCTGCGGGTCGGGCTCGCTGTCGGAGGACCCCATGACGTCGGTCCCACCGCACACGACCCAGCCGGGGTGCGGGATGGCGTAGACCATGCCGTCGGGATGGTCGTCGTCGACGAGCCAGCGTTCGAGGCCGGGGTTCGCGAGCAGGGCCACCTGTCCGCGCGACGGCTGCGACCCCTCATCACCCATGAGCTCGCCCGAGCGCAGCCCTGCCGCCACGACGACGGCCTCGACCGCACCACGGCCAGGCCCCTCGACGAGCGCGTCGACGTCGTCGAGGGTTCGGATCGACCCGTCGACGAGCACGACTCCCGCTGCGAGACACCGGCTCTCGAGCCACGCCAGGTACACGCTCATCGTGGCGACGGGCACGGTGCAGACCACTGCCCCGATGGCGCCGGCGGGCAGCTCGTCGGGAGCCGCCGCGCGCCAGCCGTCGAGGCCGGCAGTCCACCAGCGGTCGGCCGGACGGCGCTCGACCACGAGCCCCTCCCGCAGCGCCACCCCGGCCGCGGGATCGTCGGCGAGCTCACGGAAGCGCTCCAGCGACGTGAGCCCCCAGCCGGTCACCCGGTCGCGCGGCTCCACGTGGTACGGGAACCACAGCCCCCCGGCCACCGCGGACACCGTGCCCGCCGCGGGCACGTCGCGCAGGCAGGACACCCGGTGCCCCGCCTGCGCGAGGAGCAGCGCCGACGTCAGCCCCGCGACCCCGCCACCGACCACTGCCACGTCCGTCATGGACGCATCCTCGCGCACCGCTCCCCTACGGTGGCCTGATGGAGCGGCGCGACCCCCACCCCGTCACCGGCGAGGTGTTCGCCTCCCCCGTGCCGCCCGGCACCGGCTGGCCCGGCGACCCGGCCGACGCGACGACCCTCGTGGCCCGCTCGCCCGGCGGCGTCCGACGTCTCGCCCGCGGGGCCAAGGACCTGGGCACCCTGCAGGCACGGGTCTCGGTGTGCCGGGCCTGTCCCCGGCTCGTGCGGTGGCGCGAGGACGTCGCCCGCACCGGGCGCCGCGCCTCCTTCGCCGACGAGCCCTACTGGGGCCGGCCGGGCCCGTCCTTCGGCGACCCGCAGGCAGCGACCCTGCTCGTCGGGCTGGCTCCGGCGGCCAACGGGACGAACCGCACCGGCCGGATGTTCACCGGCGACTCCTCGGGCGACTTCCTCTGGGCGGCCCTGCACCGCACCGGGTTCGCGACCCTGCCCACCTCCACGGCCGCCGGCGACGGCCAGGCACTGCGCGGCCTGCGGATCGTCGCCGCGGTGCGGTGTGCCCCACCGGACAACGCCCCGACTCCGCAGGAGAAGGCCACGTGCTCGGCCTGGCTCGAGCGTGACCTCGAGCTGGCCGAGCCGCACCTGCGCTCGATCCTCTGCCTCGGGGCGATCGGCTGGGCGGGCGCGCTCGCGGCCGCGGCGACGGCGGGCTGGCAGGTCCCGACGCCACGGCCGAAGTTCGCGCACGCCGCCGAGGTGGTCCTGACGACCCGCGAAGGGCGCCCGGTGCGGCTCGTCGGCAGCTACCACGTCAGCCCGCACAACACCTTCACCAAGCGCCTGACGCCCGCGATGCTCGACGAGCTGCTGCTGTCGCTGCGCTGAACCCCGACACCGGTTCGCCCCGAGTCCGACCCGGCCCCTAAGGTCGCCCGCATGATCCGCCTCATCCGCCCCGACACCGGCCTGCGCCCGTCCTACCTCGAGGCCGCCGACGAGTTCGGCATGGCGCACCGCGACGGTGACGGCGACCTCGTCGAGGACGCCGACGAGGGCTTCACGGGAATCGCCTTCACCCGCCAGGGCCTCGCCACCGTCGGGGGCTTCGCGGCCTTCGTGGCCCGCCGGCTCGAGATGGCCAGCGATGAGGCACCCCGGCCCCAGGGCCGGGTCCCCTGCTCCTTCTTCTGGATGGTCGACGGCGACGATCCGCTCACCTACCTCGGCTCGCTCGCCGTACGGCATCGCCTCACGCCGTGGCTCACCGACTTCGGCGGGCACATCGGCTACTCGGTGCGCCCGTCGGCACGCCGTCGCGGGGTGGCCACGGCCGCCCTCCGCCTCGGCCTCCAGGAGGCCGGGCGGCTGGGCATCGACCCCGTGCTGCTCACCTGCGAGATCGACAACGACACCTCGGCCGGCGTCATCGAGCGCAACGGCGGGGTGCTCGAGGACGTCCGCGGGACCACGAGGCGGTACTGGGTCCCCGTCCCCTGAGGCGGCGCGGCCGTCCTAGGCTCTGGCGGCATGAGCGACACCACCGGCCCCGCCCTGGTCGTCACCGCGCACGGAGGCCGCGAGGTCCTCGTCGTCGAGGACCGCACCGCCCCCGCCCCAGGCACGGGCGAGGTCCTCATCCGGGTCGCGGCGGCCGGCGTCAACTTCGTCGACGTCTACCAGCGCGAGGGCACCTACCCGGTGCCGACGCCGTTCGTCAGCGGCAACGAGGGCGCCGGCACGGTCGTCGCCGTCGGCGAGGGGGTTCAGGGGTTCGCGGCGGGCGACCGGGTGGCCTGGCCGCAGGGGCTGGGCAGCGCCGCCGCCTTCTCGGCGCAGCCCGCGGCGATGCTGGTCCGCGTCCCCGACGAGGTCGAGCTCGAGGTGGCCGCCGCCGTCATGTTCCAGGGCCTCACCGCCCACTACCTCGTCACGAGCAGCCACGAGGTCGGCGAGGGCACCACCGCGCTCGTCCACGCGGCAGCCGGCGGCGTGGGGCAGCTGCTCGTGCAGATGGTGCGCAGCCGCGGTGGGGTGGTCGTCGCCACCGCGGGCGGGCCGCACAAGGTCGAGACGGCGCGAGAGCTCGGTGCCGACCACGTCATCGACTACCGCGCCGTCGACGACCTCGCCGCCGAGGTGCGGGCCGCCACCGGTGGTCGTGGTGTCGACGTCGCCTACGACGGCGTCGGCAGGGACACCTTCGACGCCTCCCTCGCCAGCCTGCGCCCGCGCGGGACCCTCGTCCTCTACGGCGGGGCCAGCGGGCAGGTCCCGCCGTTCGACATCCAGCGGCTCAACCGGGGCGGCTCGCTCTTCCTCACCCGGCCCACCCTCGCCCACCACCTGGCGACCCGTGAGGAGCTGGAGTGGCGTGCCGGCGAGGTCCTCGGGGCCGTGGCCGACGGGTCGCTGGCCGTCACCATCGGGGGCCGCCACCCGCTCGCCGACGCGGCGAGCGCCTACGCCGACCTCGAGGGCCGTCGGACCCAGGGCAAGCTGCTCCTCGTCCCCTGACGCACGGCCGTCGACGGCGACCGCGATGACGAGCTCGGCGCTCAGATGAGGCGGCGCCCCATCGCCCACGCCGTGAGCTCGTGCCGCGAGGACAGCTGGAGCTTGCGCAGCACCGACGACACGTGCGTCTCCACCGTCTTCACCGAGATGAACAGCTCCTTGGCGACCTCCTTGTACTGGAACCCGCGCGCGATGAGCCGCATGACCTCGCGCTCGCGGGCCGACAGCCGGTCGAGCTCCTCGTCGACCTCGGCGATCTCACCCGCCGCGGCCCCGAAGGCGTCGAGGACGAACCCCGCCAGGCGGGGTGAGAACACGGCGTCGCCGTCGGCCACGCGCCGGACGGACCGGATGAGGTCGCGCGCCCCGATCGTCTTCGTCACGTACCCGCGGGCCCCCGAGCGGATGACCGCGATGACGTCCTCCGCGGCGTCCGACACGGACAGGGCGAGGAAGCGGACCGGGCCGCCGGACCGGCTCTCGACACCCGCGCAGCCGCGGATGACGTCGACCCCGCCGTTGCCGTTGCCGCCGGGCAGGTGCACGTCGAGGAGGACGACGTCGGGCTGCTCGGCGCGGATCACCGCGACCGCGGTGTCGACGTCGGGGGCCTCACCGACGAACTCGCACACCGGGATTCCGCTGGCGAGCATCGCCTCGCTCAGCTCGGCGCGCACCCCGGAGCGGAACATGCGGTGGTCGTCGACGAGGACGACGCGAACGGGCGCGACCCCTCCCGCGGGGGGTCTCGTGGGGGTGCTCATGCCGGTGCTCCTTCGATGGGTGGCAGCGTCAGCTCGACCTCGGTGCCGTCGTCGCGGCGGCGCACCTGCGCGGTGCCGCCGTGGCGCTGCATCCGCCCGAGGATCGAGCGACGGACCCCGAGCCGGTCGGCGGGCACGGCGTCGGGGTCGAAGCCCTCGCCACGGTCGCGCACGAACGCCTCGACCCCGGTGGGCCCGATCTCGACGTACGCCGTGACCGGCGGTGCGCCGTGGCGGACCGCGTTCTGCAGGGCCTCGCGCAGCGCCTGCGCGAGCGCGGCGCCGTGGGGCTCGTGGGGCCGGTCGCCGGTGACGACGAGGTCGACGGCCACCCCGTGGAGGTCCTCGACCTCGTGGGCCACCGCGGTGACGGCGGCCGCCAGGCTCGACTGCGAGCCCTGCGGCCCGGCGTACAGCCAGGAGCGCAGCTCGCGCTCCTGGGCCCGCGCCAGCCGGGTGACCGCGGCGGGGTCACCGGACTGCCGCTGGATGAGGGCGAGCGTCTGCAGCACCCCGTCGTGCAGGTGCGCGGCGATGTCGGCGCGCTCGGTGGCGCGGGCCGAGGCCACCTGCTCGCGCCGCAGGTCGCCCCACAGCCGCAGGCCCCAGGGCGCCGCGATGATGAGGGCTCCGAGGAGGACCGCGACCGCCGCGAGGAGGGCGTCCCACACGGCCGAGATCGACTGGCCCCGGGTGACGATGACGAGGATGCCCGCGACGGCGAGGATCGAGCCCAGGCTGACCCGCACCCAGCCGAACCGCCCGTTCTCTGCCCCCGAGCCGAGCCAGCGGGTGCGCTGGGCCTCGTCGAGGGTGGACCACGCCACGATCGCACCGACGACGATGACGAACAGCGGCACGAGGACGCCGGCCGTCCCCGAGCCGCCCAGCAGCGGAGTGACGAGGACGACCCCGACGACGACGAGCACGGCGCCGGCCAGCACGACCGTCCCCCACTGGCGGCGCTGCGACGGCGGCGCCTCGGTGACGCCACCGTCCGCGTCACCCTCGGGCGTCAGCGCCCAGAGGAACACGTACGCCGCGATGCCTCCACCGCCGACGACCGCGAACACGACGAAGGCGATCCGCACCGACCGCGTCGACACGCCGAGGTGCCGGGCCACGGCCGAGCTGACCCCCGGCGTCCAGCCGGAGCGGTCCCTGGCCCGGACCAGCGGGGGACGGGGCGGTCGACCCGGGGCGTCGGCGCCGGCCGGCCCGGCGTCGGTCGCCGGGGCCGTGCGCACGGAGGGGTCGTAGGGGACGGGCACCCCCCCATCCTGACGCACGACGCGACGTCGACGGCCGGACCCGGGGTCCGGTCAGGGCCGCGTCAGGGTCGACCCTCATGGCGAGGGGCCCGTCCGGGACGCCACGGTGGAGCCATGACGCAGAACCCGACCCAGACACCGCCCCCGGCAGGCCCGCCGCCGACCGGTCCCGACCCCCGCTACGCCCGACCCCAGGGCAGCGGCGGCTCGGTCCTCGACGACGCCTTCGCCCGACTGCGGGAGAGCGGCTACACCCGTGACACCGACGCCCGCTGGTTCGGTGGTGTCTGCTCCGGGCTCGCCCAGCGCTGGGGCGTCGACCCCGTCCTCATCCGGGCGGCCGCGGTCGTCCTCGTCTTCTTCGGTGGCATCGGTGTCACGGCGTACGTCGTGCTCTGGCTCGTCCTGCCGGACCGTCGCGGCGACCTCCTCGCCGAGCGCGCCGTGCGCCGCGGCGACCTCGGCCCGGTGGCGCTCCTCGTCGTCACGGCCGTCCTGCTCCTCGGTGGGTTCCTCTCCATCGGGCAGGGCAACGGCTGGATCGCCCCGTTGTGGGTCCTCGCCCTCGTCGGCCTGGCCGTCGTGCTGCTCCGCCGCGACCGCGTCTCCGGCACCCAGCCCACCTTCGCCCCGCCCCCGCCCGGGGGCACCGCGCCCCCACCCCCTCCCGGAGGAGCCCCGATGAGCGCACCCACGACAGCGGCCGTCCCGTACGGCGGCTACGGCGGTCCGTACGGCGGGCGCCCCGTCCCGCCGGCTCCGCCTCGCCCCGTCTCCCCGCCCCCGCCGCCGCGCCCGCGACGTCGCCGGCCCAGCTGGTTCGTGGGCCTGATGTCGATCGGCATCGCCCTGGTGGGCATGGGCCTGGGCGCGGCGCTCGCCGACCCCCTCGGGTACCCGGGCAGCGCGGGCACGCTCGGCCTGCTCATCGGCCTCACGGGCGTCTCGCTCGTCGTCCTCACGCTCGGCGTGTCCGGCCGCGCTGCCGGGTTCAGCGGGTTCGTCACCGTGGTGCTCGCCCTGATGCTCGTCGGCTCGGCAGCCGCGTCGCGCGTGAACCTCGAGGAGTCCTCGGGCTTCGGCGACCGGACCTGGACACCGGTCCCGGCCGCCGGCGAGACCCGGTTCGAGCACGGGGGCGGCGACGTCGTCCTCGACCTGTCCCGGTTCGTCGACGGCGCCGTGCGCACCTCGGACCCCCAGCGCCTCGTCGTGGAGATGGGCGCCGGCGACCTGACCATCCTCGTGCCCGAGGGCGTCGACGCCCAGGTCGACGCCGCGGTGGGCTTCGGCAGCATCGTCCAGCACCACGCCGACGGGACGACCGCTCCCGACTCCACCGGCCCCGACCGTCAGGTCACGACCACCGTGGGCGACGGCCCCACCCAGGTACTCGTCGACGCCCAGCTCGGGTTCGGCCAGATCATCATCGAGGAGCAGTGATGAACACCCCCGACACCCCCCGCGACGAGACCACCCCCCTCGACCCGGTGACCCAGCCCACCGCCGACACGACGTGGGCCCCGGCCCCCGGCACCACGGCGACCGAGACCCGACCGGTCCAACCGGTCTCCCCCCAGGGACTCCCCGCTCGCGAGTACGTGAGGGGCCCGGCCCCGTTCGCGATCGTCCTGGGCCTGCTCGGGCTCGTCGTCGCGGCCGTCACGCTCTTCGCGGAGGTCGTCGGGATCGACGTGCCGTGGGGCGACCTCGGGCCCTGGACCGTCGTCGGTGCCGGCGTCCTCGTCCTCCTCGTCGGAGGGCTGGGGCTGCGGGCCAGCCGCGGTCAGGACTGAGGGCGTCCGTGGAGGTCGGTGACCCCCGCGGCCCGCAGGGCCACCGGGACGCTCGCCACGACCTCCACGGACCCCAGCTCGTCGAGCCGCACCCACCGGGCGTCCGCGGTCGACCCGCCCACGTCGTGGACGACGGGGGTGGTCGGCCGCGGGCAGCGAGCCGTGTGGAGCAGACGCACCGCGTGGTAGTCCTCGAGTCCCCGCGGCGAGCGACCCACCCAGTGCTGGGTCATGATGTCGACGAGGTGCACGTCGTGCACCACCTGGCCCGTCTCCTCGAGGACCTCGCGCACCACCGCGTCCTGCGGTCCCTCCCCGGGGTCCAGGCCGCCACCGGGCAGGTTCCAGCGGCCACCCGCGCCGGTCCGCGCCGCGAGCTGGGTGAGCAGGAGCCGCTCGTCGGCGACGACGACGGCGTACGCCGCGACCCGCTGGTGTGGCACCACCCCGACCCGGTCGACGTCGTCGAGCCCGGGGCCCTGGGGCACGGCCGGGCCGGTCGTCCCCGCCGTGGCCGGTTCCACGGCGTAGCGCAGGCCGAGGTCGCCGAGCACGCCCTCCACCCGGTGCGCCCGTCCCGCCCAGCCGCGCTCGAGGAGCCCGGCGAGGGGGTCCTCGCCGTGGCCCAGCGCGAAGGCGGCCACGGTGCGGCCGTCGTGCTCGCCGACGACGGTGATCACGACGGACCCGCCCCCGCTCGCCGGTACTCGGCCAGCGTGGCCGCCAGGACCCCGGCCCAGTCCTGCGTCGGAGGGGTCGTGAGGTTGTGGTGACGGATCCGCCCGCGCAGCGTGTCGTCGGTGGCCAGCCGGGCGAGCGCCCCCGCGAGGTGGACGTCGCTGGCGCCGAGCAGGCCTTCGACCCCGTCGTGCACGAAGTCGTCGACGCCGGTCCCCCGCGGCGCCACCACGGGCAGTCCCGCGGCCCGCGCCTCGAGGGCCGCGATGCCGAAGGCCTCCAGCCGTGCGGTGGTCAGGTACACGTCCGCCGCCCGGTGCAGCCGGCGCAGCTCGTCGCGCTCGACACGCCCGGGCAGCTCGACCCAGGCCAGGTCCCGGGACGCGATGTAGCGCTCGAGGACGCGCCGCTGCGGCCCCTCCCCGACGATCGTCGCCCGCAGGGGGACCGACGGGTCGAGGATCTGGCGCGCCCCGCGGAGCACGGCGAGCAGGGCCAGCGGCCGCTTGCGCGCCGCCAGGCGGGTGGCGGTGACGACGTGGAGCCCGCGCGGTCCGTCCGCGGGCGCCGGCGGGACACCCTCGGCGTCTGCGCGCCACCACGACGCGTCGACCCCGTTGGGGACGACCTCGACCGGCGCACCGCCGGCCGCGGCACTGACGCGCCTGGCGGCCATCGTCGACACGGCGTTGAGCGCGACGCCGCGCTCGGACCAGCGCGCCAGGTGGCCGAGGGCCCGCAGGAGCGGGCCGGAGCGGTCGATGACGCAGTGGAAGGTGGCCGCCACCGGCAGTCCGCGGCCCAGGGCCAGCGGCACGAGCTCGGTGGCGAACGGGCTGACGACGCCGAGGTGGGCGTGCGCCACCGCGAAGCTCCCGGCGTCCAGCCGCCTGCGGATCTCCGGCCCGGCGAACGGGTTGACCGGGAGGCCGCCGGGCAGCGGGATCGCGAAGCGGTGGACCGTGACGCCGTCGTCCCCCACCTCGGTCGCCCCCCCGCGCTCGCCGCCCGGGCCGGCGGTCGCCGTGAAGACCTCGACCTCGTGCCCCTCCCGCACGAGGTGCCGGGACAGGTCACGCACCTGCGACTCGATGCCACCGAGCCGAGGCGGGTAGCAGTCGGTGAGCATGGCGACCTTCACGAGGGTGCAGCCTGCCATGCGCGAGGATGGGCCACGATGTCCCGCACGATCGTGGCGTTCCACGCCCACCCCGATGACGAGGCCCTCCTCACGGCGGGGACCATGGCGCGCCTGGCCGCCGAGGGCCACCGCGTCGTCCTCGTCCTCGCGACCGACGGCGGGGCGGGGCTGGCCGACGCCGCGCTCCGCGCCGACGGCCGGCTCGGCGAGCGGCGCGTCGGCCGAGGCGCACAGGTCCGCGGCGGCGCTGGGGGTCGCCCGCGTCGAGTGGCTCGGGTACGCCGACAGCGGCAGCGGCGCGCAGCCGGAGCCGGACGCGCCCGGGGTCTCACGGTTCAGCCGCGCGCCCCTGGAGGAGGCGGCCGAGCGGCTCGCCGCCGTCCTGCTGACCGAGCGGGCCGACCTCCTCATCTCCTACGACGCGAACGGCGGGTACGGCCACCGCGACCACGTGCGGGTCCACGAGGTCGGTGCCCGCGCCGCCGAGATCGCCGGGACGCCGCGCGTCCTCGAGGCCACCGTGCCCCGCGACACGCATCGTGCGCGCCGTCAGGCTGGCCGCCCGGGTCCGCCGGTTCCCCGCCGAGTTCGACCCCACGACCTTCGAGCGGGCGTTCAGCGCCCGCGCCGACATCACCCACCGGATCTCGGTCGTGCGCCACGTCGCGGCCAAGCGGGCCTCGATGCGGGCGCACGCGTCCCAGGCCACGGGCGGTGGCGCCGCGGCGGTCGGCGAAGGGGGCCAGACGGGCGACCGGACCCTGGCCGCGTTCCTCCGGGTCCCTCGCCCCGTGTACGATCTGGTGTTCGGGAGGGAGTGGTTCCGCGACCCCGCGCTGCCGCCAGGGGGCCGGGTCAGGACCGTGATCTTCGAGGGGGAGGCATGAACGTCAGCCGCAAGCAGGTGCTCGAGGCCGTGGTGGGCCTCGGGCTGGCTGCGGTGCTGCTCGTGTGGGGGCTGCCCTTCTTCGCCAAGACCTCGTGGACCGACATCTGGGCCAACGTGCGCGCGGTGCCGCTCGGCCACGTCCTGGGGTTCCAGGTCCTCATGCTCGTCGGGTTGTGGAGCTACACCTTCACCTTCACCGGGGCGCTGCGCGGCCTGAGCCACAGCAAGGCGCTCATCATCAACCTCTGCGGGTCCTCGGTCTCCAACCTGCTCCCCGGGGGTGGCGCGGTGGGCCTGGCCGCCACCTACGCCATGTGCCGCTCGTGGGGGTTCACCCGCCGGGCGACCTCGACCTCGGCCATCGTCACCGGTGTGTGGAACGTGCTGGCCCGCATCGCGCTGCCCGTCGTCGCGATCTTCGCCCTGTGGATCGGCGGCGTCACCCTGCCGGCCGTGCTCACCGAGCTCGCGGTCGGCGGGGCGCTCACCGGCCTGGCCATCCTCGCGGCCTTCGTCGCGATCATGGCGAGCGAACGGTCCGCCCAGGCCATCGGCCGGGTCGTCGACCACGTTCTCGGGCCGATCCTGCGCCGCCGCAGCGAGGCCACGGGCAGGCCGAGGATGAGCGTCGAGGAGCTGGTCCGCGACCTGCGCGCCCGGATCAACGACGTCGTCTCCAGCGGCTGGCCCTCGATGACCCTGGGCATGGTCGGCTTCTTCGGCGCCTACTACGTGCTCTTCGTCCTCGTGCTGCGCCAGACCGGCGTCACGACGATGCCGCTCAACCTGCTCTTCGCCGCCTTCGCGATCGGGCGCCTGCTCACGGCGGTCGGCATCACCCCCGGTGGCGTCGGCGTCACCGAGACGGCGACCGCGGCGGTCCTCGTCGGGTGGGGTGCCGACCCCGCCGCGGCGACGGGCGGCGTCGTCCTCTTCTCGATCATCACGCACGTCATGGAGGTGCCGCTCGGCGGTCTCGGCTGGCTGCTGTGGTCGGTGAGCCCCAAGGCGACGCCTCCGGCCGAGGGTGAGGAGCCCGCCTTCGAGGGCTCGTCCGGTGGCGGCCCCGTGCCGGACCGGCCCCGCCAACCCTGACGGCGCCGCGCCGTCAGCCCCTCGGGCTCACTCCTCGCGCAGGAAGACGATCGCCATCGGCGTCTGCTCGCTGCCCTGACCGAGCGGGTTGTCGGCGAACATCTCCTCGTACCGGTCCCACGGGCCGGGGACGTCGCGCCGAGGACGTTGCGCCCGATGTCGTTGGCGTCCATGACGACCGTGCCCGGCGAAGGTCGAGCGCCACGGCTCGGGGAGGCGCTCTCGGATGGCCGCGGTGAGGCGGGCCGCGACCTCGTCGGGGTCCTTGGGGGCGAGCTTGGCAGAGACGTTGCTCGGGTAGGCCGAGTACTCGGTCGGCCCGTCGATGGCGTTGACCGAGTTGCCGACCAGCTCGTAGAACAGGCCCTTGCGGCCGATGACCTTGCCGAGGGCGCCGCCGGCCGACGGCGTAGAGGACGCGGGGCAGTCCGGCCTCCTGGATGGCCAGCTGCATGGTGAACGGGCTGACCGAGGCCGATGCCGGCCGGGGTGCGCGTCACGTAGCGCGACAGCACGCGGGCCGGGCGGCCGACCTTGATGTCCCAGACGAAGTAGGAGCGGCCCTGGGTGATCGCGACGACCTTCTCGGAGATGAAGAACCACCACGGGCCGGTCGTCGCCGCGGCGTGCTCGGGCCCGGCCGACGCGAGCCCGGCGAAGAAGCCGTCGACGTGCTCGAGGACGCGGGCGTCGAGGTCGTCGTCCTTGCTGAACAGCTCGGTGCGCACGGGGTAGCGGCGCACGGCCTCGCCGCGTCGCGGTCGCGAGGTCGAGGCTCGCGGCGCTCGTTGGCCTCGTAGTCGGTCTTGACGTGGGCCGAGCGGGCGGCGCCGCGGCGTCGGCGTCCTCGTCGCGGTCGTCGAAGAACTCGCGCAGCCACAGCTCGAGGTTGATCAGGCGCCAGAACGTCATCGTGTCGACGTCGTTCGCTGCCCTTGATCCAGCCCTCGAACGCCGCGATGCACCTCGGTCTGGTTGACGTACGGGCGGTTGGCGAAGGACTCGCTGAGGAAGATGTTGTAGAAGTGGTTCTTCAGCCTCATGAACCACTCGACCTGGGGCGTGGTGAAGCCGATCTTGTTGCGGCGGCGGTTGATCGACTCGGGCAGCAGGCCGCGCGTGGCATCGCGCAGCACCCTCTTGTTCCAGCCGTCCTTGATGATCGCCTCGTCGGAGAGGCCGAAGATGAACTTCAGCACCTCCTTGTCGAGGAACGGCACGCGCCCCTCGAGCGCAGAAGCGCATCGTGTTCTTGTCCTCGTAGCGCAGCAGGCTCGGCAGCGAGTTGTGGAAGAGGTCCTCGACGAGCCGCTTCTTGAGGTTGGCGCCCTCGCTGGAGTACCTCTCGTCGGCGTACAGCGTGACGAACGCGCGGTCGAGCAGCGCGGTGGTGGGCAGCGACTTCTTCAGCCGCAGCTTGGCCTTGAGCTTGAAGCGGCCGAGACGGTAGAGCACGTCCAGGCTCTTGGCGAGCTCGGCGGCGGCGAGGGTGGCGCCCTGGGCGCGCAGCTGGCGCAGGTAGACGGCGTAGTACGGGATGTACCCGGCCATCATCTCGTCGGCGCCCTGGCCGTCGAGCAGGACGGTGACGTGCTTGGTGGCCTCGCGCATCACCTGGAACTGCGCGTACGGACCGGAGGAGATGAGCGGCTCCTCCTGGGTGCGGACGAAGTCGAGCAGGTCGGCCTTGAACTCGTCGGCGGTCGGCAGGATCTTGTGCGACTCGACGTGGCCCGTGCAGATGTCGAGGACGTCGTCGACGTAGCGCTCCTCGTCGTTGATCGACCCCGGGAACACCGCCGAGAAGGTGTTCTGGCGGGTGCCGACCGCGCTCAGCGAGAGCGCGTCGCCCTCGCCCAGCAGCTGGTTGATGATGACCGCGACGGCGCTGCTGTCGAGCCCGCCGGACAGGCTCGTGCCCACCGGGACCTCGGACTGCAGGCGCAGCCGCACCGACTCCACGAGGCGGCGCCGGTACTCGGCAGCGGCGGCGTCGTCGTAGGGGCGCTGCACGCTCGCGAGCTCGAGCAGCTCCTCCTTGAGCCGGGTGAACATAGAGCGCTGGATGCCGGTGGCGTCGGCGGTGAGCATCTCGCCGGGCGCGAGGCGCTCGATGCCGTCGAAGAAGGTCTGCGTGCCGTCCTCGTGCGCCCGGAAGCGCAGGTACCGGTACACCGAGCGCTCGTTGACCTTCTTCTCGTACAGGCCGCTCGCGAGGATCGGCTTGATCTCGCTGGAGAACAGCAGGACCTCGCCGTCGCCCTCGGGGTTGGCGACGCGTGCCACGTAGAGCGGCTTGATGCCGAAGTGGTCGCGGGCCAGGGTGAGCCGCTCCTCGCGGCGGTCCCAGATGGCCAGGCCGAACATCCCGTTGAAGCGGTCGAAGGCCTCGGGGCCCCACTGGGCGAAGGCCTGCAGGACGACCTCGGTGTCGCTGTCGGTGGCGAAGGTGCGGCCCTGGGCCTGCAGCTCGGAGCGCAGGTCGAGGTAGTTGTAGACCTCGCCGTTGTAGGCGATGACGTACCGGCCGTCGGGGGTCTCCATCGGCTGCTGGCCGTGGGCGATGTCGATGATCGACAGGCGGCGGTGCGCCAGTCCGCACGGGCCGTCGGTGGTGATGCCGTCACCGTCGGGGCCGCGGTGCTGCTGGCAGTCGTTCATCCGCGTGAGGAGCGCCCTGTCGGCGGGGAGCCCGTGGTAGCCGGCGATGCCACACATGCGTCTGGTACGTCCTGTCGTCGGGGGCGGTGCGCCGGGCGGCCTCGGCCACCCGGTCGGCCAAGCCTGCCACGGATGCCGCGTCAGGCCGATTCTCGCTCCGCTCAGGCGGGGGGGAGGTGCGCGTCGAGCCAGCGCACGACGTCGGCCATCGCCTCGTCGCGGTTGGTCTCGTTGAAGATCTCGTGCCGGGCGCCCGGGTAGAGGGTGACCGTCGTGTCGGTGACCCCGGCAGACGCGTACTGCTCGCGCACCTCCCGCGGGCCCTTGCCCTTGTCGCCGACGGGGTCCTGGTCGCCCGCGACGAGGAGGATGGGCAGGTCGCGGCGCACCCGGGCCACCTTGCGCCGGTCGTTGATGCCCTGCAGCCCCCCGAACAGGTCGCTGAAGAAGCCCGACGTGAAGGTGTTGCCGCACAGGGGGTCGGCGACGTACCGGTCGACCTCGGCCTCGTCGCGCGAGAGCCAGTCGAAGTCGGTGCGGGCGGGCTTGTAGGCCGCGTTGAACTGGCCGAAGGTCAGCTTGTCGAGCAGGGTGCTGACGTGCCGGCGCCCGCGCAGGCGCGCCTCCGCGGCGGCGACGCCGATGCCGACCTTGCCGAGTGGTCCGGGGTCCCCGGCGGTGCCCGAGAGCACGAGGCCGGCGAGGTCGCGGCTGTCCTCGATGACGTAGGCACGTGCCAGGAACGACCCCATCGAGTGGCCGAGGAGGAAGACCGGCAGGCCCGGGTGCTCCTCCTGCGCGAAGCGGGTGACGGCTCGAAGGTCACCGACCACGGTCGCCCAGCCGTCGTCGTCGGCGAAGTACCCGTGGTCGGCCGTGCGCGCGGTGGCGCCGTGGCCGCGGTGGTCGTTGGCGTAGACGGCGTACCCGGCAGCCGTGAGGGCCTCGGCGAGGCGGGCGTAGCGGGCCGAGTGCTCGGCCATCCCGTGGGCGACCTGGACGACGGCCTTGGCCTGGCCGTCGGGAAGCCAGCGGTGGGTGTGCAGACCCGTCCCGTCGCTCGCGGTCACGGTGGTCGTGCTGCTCTGCATGTTGCCGCCTCTGGTTACCGATGGGTATGCGGGTGCCAGCCTGCCACGCGGAGCCGGTGCTGGGACACCCCTCCGGCAGGAGTGTCCAGATCGGGTCCGGATCCGGGGCCGTCGGTCCTGTCGGGCCGGCCCGACGAGGCCCCCCGGGGCTGGCACGGTGGGTGAAATGTGCTCTCGGACAGCACGATTCGTGCCTCGTCGGGCTTGTTTTCGTTCATCCGTTCGATTACGATGGAGGCATGACCACCGACCAGCTCCGACACCGCCTCGCGGCGGTGCGCGCCGAGGTCCGGGACCTCGCGGACGAGCTGGCCTCGACCGCCGCCGGGCTCGACCCTGACGAGCTGTTCGAGCTGGCGGGCGACCTCCAGGGGGTCCTCAACGCCGTCGACGGTGCCCAGCTGGTCGCCATCGCCCACGCCGCCGCGCACGAGACCCGGCTCACGGATCGAGGGCCGGTGCAGGTGCACCACGGCCTCGGCTTCGTCGACGCCATGGCCGGGTCGGAGGTGTCACTGGCCACCGGCACCGGGCAGTGGGTGGCGACGCGTCGGACGGGCCTGGCCGCGCGCAGCGCCGAGCGGTTCCCCCGGCTCCTGGCGATGGTCGTGGCCGGGGACCTGGCCAGCGGCACGGTCCAGAAGGTCGTCGCCACCTGTGAGGGGCTCGACCCGGCCGCGTGCGCCGCCGTCGAGGCCGTGCTCACCGAGCGGGTCGCCGACCTCGACCCGTCCCGGGTCACGAGCGTGACCCGGCGCATCGCCACCCGGGTCGCGGCCGACCAGGTCCTCGCCTCGCAACGAGCCACCCGCAGGGACCGGTGCGTCCAGGTGTCGCCGGGACCCGACGGCACCACCCAGTGGTGGGCCCTCCTCCCGGTCGACCGGTCCGCGGCCGCCTGGGCCGCCGTCCGCGAGCTCGCCGACACCTACGCCGAGAAGGACCCGGCGCTCACCGTCGACCAGGCCCGCGCCGACGCCCTGCTCGACCTCGTCCTCACCAACGTCGACGTCGTTGCGAAGGTCACCATCGGCATCCCGGTCATCACCGGGGCCGACGGCGAGGCCGCCCGCGACGCGGCCGTCGCCGCGCGCGAGGCTGAGGGCTCCCCCGTCACCGACCGACCCGCCGTCGCCACGGGGGGTCTCGGGCTCGGTGCCGCGTTCTCGCTGTCCGCGGCGCTCTCCGGGTGCGAGATGTCGGGCATCGGCTGGGTCGACGCCGACACGGTCGAGGCGCTCCTCGCCGCGGTGCCCCTGGAGGTCGGCCGGGCCCTGCTCGACACCCGCACCGGCACCGTGACGGAGTCCGTCTCCAGCGCCTACCGGCCCCCCAGGTCGTTCACCGACTTCGTCGCCCTGCGCGACGGCACCTGCCGGATGTGGGGCTGCCCGCGCCCTGCCTCCTCCTGCGACGTCGACCACGCCCGGCCCTGGCCCGCCGGCCCCACCACCCCGGCCAACCTCGCCGGGCTGTGCCGCCGGCACCACCGCCTCAAGCAGCGGCGTCGATGGTCATACCGGCTCGACCCCGATGGCACGGCCACCTGGACCTCTCCGTCGGGGAGGAAGCGAGTGACCCATCCGGAACACGCCCTCGTCCCACCGTCCACTCCCCCGCCGGATCCGCCGTGCAGCCGTCCGCCACCTGCGACGACCCTCGCCGCACCTCCTCCGTTCTGAGCCCACGACGTCCGCGGGTCGAGTCCCTCGATGCGCTGTCCCGCCGAGTTCGGATGCATGCGGCCCCTGCCGACGTCGGACGTTGGCCATGAGCGCCATCTTGCGCCACTTCGGCAATCGTCTAGCAGCCGCAAGCGACCACGCCGGCAGCGGGCTTTGGCCCAAGGGGCTTACTCGGGGACGGAGACCAGGCAGAAGGGATGTCCTGCGGGATCGGCATAGATCCGCCACGCCTTGGAGCCTGAATCCAGAACCTCGGTCATCGGGTGAGCACCCGCCTCCTTCACCGCAAGACAGGCGGCATCCAGGTCGTCGACGAGCAGATCGAAGTGCGCCTGCTGCTCTCCGTGTTCGCCTGGCCATGCCGGCGGTCGATAGCCAGGCACTCGATGAAACGAAATGCGGCCGACTGGCTCCCAGCGCAGAGTCAGCCAGTCGCACTCTCCCTCCGGGTCGGGAAGGTCGAGGACCTTCTGCCAGAAGTGGGCCAGTCGCTCGGGGTCGTCGCACTCCAAGACGAGCTGGGTCAACTTGCCTACGGCCATCCCTTCACCGTACGGGCCAGTTGTCATCCGCAGGCACTCATTGACGTGCAGGCGGACCCGATGCGTCTCCCCGCCGCCTGCCGGCTACTCGCATTCGTTGACCGCTGAGCTCCTCGAGAGCCATCGGCACGGGCTGATGAGGCTTCGTAAGCGCCGGGCTCCTATCGCCATGGCAATGGATCAGCCCTGGAGCGGGGTCGCTCGGCTGCTCACGACGGTCTTGAGCACGATGGTGGAGGTCATTCGTGCGACGCCGGGGATCTTGGTCAGGGTCTGGTCGTACAGCAGCTGGTAGCGGTCGAGGCTGACCTCGCGGACCCGCAGCAGGTAGTCGGGTTCGCCGAAGAGCCGCTGCGCCTCGATGACCTGCGGGATCGCCGTCAGGGCCGCGTCGACGTCATCGATGCGGGCGAGGTCACCGATGGTGACGAAGACGATGGCCTCGAACCCGAAGCCCAGCGCCGAGTAGTCGACGTCGGCGTGGTACCCGCGGATCACGTTCGCGTTCTCCAGGTCGCGAAGCCGCCGTTGGGTCCGTGAGACGCTCAACGACACCCGCGAGGCGAGTTCGGTGACCGTCATCCGCCCCGCCTCCTGCAGGACCGCAAGCATTGCGCGGTCAGTACGGTCGATGCGCATACTTCCTTGCTCGGAACCGACCCGTGGCGTCGACATAGGCGCACATTACGCCCCGGCGCGCGCCTAGCGTCCTAATATGAGCCACAACCCGCTGACCGAGCTGTCCCTGGCGGCCCTGCGCGAACGCACGAGCATGAAGTGGCGCACCCACCCCGATGACGTGTTGCCGCTGTGGGTCGCGGAGATGGACGTGCGGCTGGCGCCGGCGATCCGCAGTGCGCTGCAGCGCGCCATCGACATCGGCGACAGCGGCTACCCCGCCGGCACGAGCTACGCGCAGGCCTTCATCGACTTCGCCGAAGACCGCTGGGCATGGATTGACCTGCAGGTCTCCCGTACGGCGATCGTCCCCGACGTCATGATGGGCGCGGTCGAGGTCTTGCGGCTGGTCACCCACCCCGGCGACGTCGTCATCGTCACCCCGCCGGTGTACGCCCCCTTCTACGCGTTCGTCACCCACGCCGACCGGCGGATCCTCGAAGCACCCCTGACCCCGCAGGGCCGACTCGACCCCGCCGTCATGGAGGCCGCGTTCCTGACCGCCCGAGCACAGTGCGAGCACCCCGTCCTGCTGCTGAGCAACCCGCACAACCCCACCGGGACCGTCCACACCCGCGCCGAGCTCTCCACGGTCGCGGCTTTGGCCCGGCGCCATGGCGTGCGCGTCATCTCCGACGAGATCCACGCCCCGCTCGTCCTGGACGGAGCCACCTTCACGCCCTACCTCACCCTCGAGGCCGCCACCGATGCCTTCGCGCTGGTCTCCGCGTCGAAGGGGTGGAACCTCGCCGGGCTCAAGGCCGCCCTGCTCATCTGCGGCACCGACGCCACCGACGACCTGCGCCGCCTCCCCGAGGAGGTGAG
Organism: uncultured Actinomycetota bacterium; assembly: GCA_963795035.1. GTDB lineage: Bacteria > Actinomycetota > Actinomycetes > Actinomycetales > Dermatophilaceae > Oryzobacter. The sequence continues at coordinate 661,060 of CAWCFZ010000001.1, forward strand.
TCACGGCCCCAGCCACCTCGGCATCCACGCCCACACGGCCGCGTTCCGCGACGGGGGTGACTGGCTCGACCACCTCCTCGAGGGGTTGGCCGACAACCGTGACCTCCTCGGCGACCTCGTGGCCGAGCACCTCCCCACCACCCACCTCAACCGCCCGGAGGGCACCTACCTCGCCTGGCTGGACTGTCGACCCCTCGGCCTCGACGACCACCCCGAAGCCACCGAGGCACCTGCCGTCGTCAGCGAGGTCGCCGGACCGGCGAGGTTCTTCCTCGAGCGCGCCCGCGTCGCCCTCAGCTCCGGCCATGTCTTCGGGACCGGCGGCCAGGGCCACCTGAGAGTCAACTTCGGCACCACGCCGGCGATCCTCACCGAGGGGCTCACCCGCATGGGCAACGCACTGACCATCGGTGCCGCCGGGCGTCAGCGCACGGGCGGCGGTGGACTGCCGCGGTCGTCGTAGTGCTCCCGGGACCGCAGGACCTCCTCGATGTGCTCCTCGGCCCAGCGCCCGAGCGCGACGAGCGGTTCCCGCAGGGACTGCCCGAGAGCGGTGAGCTCGTACTCGACCCGCGGCGGCATCTCGTTGTACATGGTGCGCGAGAGGATCCCGTCGCGTTCGAGGTCGCGCAGGGTCTCGGTGAGGACCTTGCCGCTGATGCCCTGCACCGTCTGGCGCAGCTCACCGAAGCGCAAGGGACCTGCATCGAGGGCGATGACGACCATGGCGGTCCACTTGTTGGCGATCTTCGCCAAGGAGGTCCGCGAGGGGCAGGTCGCGACCATGACGTCCCACGTCGGCTCCGGCATCCGCACTCCTGACCCCGCTGAGGCTGGTTACGTTGAGGTAACAGGTTACCGGATGTAACCATCAGGTTCTCACCCGAACCCGAGGAGACCGACATGACCCAGCACACCCCCGCCGCCGTAGCATCCACCTACTTCGACGCCCTGAGCCGCGGCGACGTGCCGACGGCGATAGCGCAGCTCAGCCCCACCGTGACGTGGCACCAGCCCGGCCGAAACCCGTTCTCGGGAGACCACCTCGGACTGGACGGGTGCGGCGTCCACCTCGGCCGGGATGGGGTGGACGGGGCTGTCGACTCCGATGACGAGATCGACGATGGCCAATCGGTCAGCTGTCGGTGCGGTTCTGCTTCTCCGGCCGGGACGGGCAACGATGGACATGGTCGGCAGGACCTGCTGACCGTCCGCGCCGCTATCGTCGAGGTCCACCTGTTCGCCGAGGACGTGGACGCCGGGGACAGCTATCTGGAGATGACCCGTCGGCAGGGCTCGAACCCAGTCACACCGAGGGTCACGCCCGCGTCACGAACCGACAGCCATACCATCGGGCTGCGAGGGATCTTCACATCCAACGTGGGCAGGCTCGGCAGGTATGGGTCCGGTGAGCACAGCGACTGCACGCACCGAGGTCTCGTCTTCAGGGAGTCACCCGGGCGCCGTCTGCATCCTTCTGGGCTATGGCCGCTCACCAGGAAACGGAGGATCGTACGAGTTCCCTGACGGCTCTTGCGCAGGGAGGTTCTGATGAGCAGGGAGGTTCCGATGCGAAGACTGCTGGTATCCGTGTGCGCCGTGTCCGCCATGGCCTTTGCCGTGGCGCTGCCGGCGCAGGGGGCACATGGAGCGGGAGCGTTACAGCGGCCGCTCCTTCGCCTTCGCGAGCGGCCATCGGCCCACGGGCGGTCCGGACAGTGGCGGCTTCATCGCAAGCCGCCCAGCAGATCGGCGTCGCCCCGCTACTTCGACAGCTGCGCCCGAGTACGCCGCCGCCGAACCCGACGGTTGAGTGTGGCCAAGGCCGCCGACGCGCTCTAACAGACAGCAAATGGAGCTGTGACAGCGCAAGGTATTCAACATGAAGAGGCGCAGTCGATCATCGGTGATCGAGGCGAAGCAGGTGCGTCACATCGCCGCCAGTCGGCATCCCGGGGTGACGCGTTAGCCCATGACGACCCCGAGCCACCGACGCCGTCCACGAGCAGCTCGGTCCAGGGCAAAGCCCATGTCGCCTCTAGTCTTCGCAGATGAGCGACAACGCTCCACGCAGCCCTCAGGACCTGTTCGACGGGTACCCGGACTGCCTTGCCATATGTCGCCGGGTCGAGCAAGTGCTTTCCTTCTTCGGAGAGGTGTCCATGGCGGTGACGAAGAGCCAGGTCGCCTTTCGGCGCCGCAAGGCCTTCGCCTTCGTCTGGCGTCCGGGTCAGTACGTCTCGAGTCGCGTCCCCGCCGTGCTCTCGATCGCGCTGCCTTTCGAGATCACGTCCGATCGCTTCAAGGAGATCGCCCATCCGGCTCCGACGGTGTGGATGCACCACCTCGAGCTCCGCGACGTCAGCGAGGTCGATGAGCAGGTCTGCGGTTGGCTCGCCAACGCTTACGAGAAGGCCAGCTGACTCGAACTGGACGTTCGGAAGAGTCCTCGCGTCCGAGGCTTCGCCACAGGAGCGGACCCCGCATCACATCGCCGCCAGCCGGACCTGCCCCGGCGGCGGGGTTGGGGTTTACCGTCATCTGGTCCGAGTGCTTGGCCGCGGTGGCGGCGGGCGTGGTTGAGGTCTCTGGTGGGTCGCCGCGCGAGGTGATCCATGTCCACTCCGACGAGGCTGCTGCCGTTCCAACCGGCCACCATGTCCACTGCCCAGCTGGCGGCCGTCTCCTTCCTGGCCCGCTACTCCGCGCGAACCCACCACCTCTATTCGTTCCAGCTGAGGGAGTGGTTCGCCTGGTGTGAACGCAACGGGCTGGACCCGCTGGTGGGGGTCCAGCGGGCTCATGTCGAGCTGTACATCCGCAGCCTGGGCGAGCGCGGACTGATGGACTCCAGCGTGGTGTCGATGATGAACGGGGTGCGTGGCTTCTTCCGGTTCGCGCACATCGACGGGCTGATCCCGGCCGACCCGGCCGTCTACGCGCGACTGCCGAAGGTGCAGCGTGACGAGTCCCGCACCCAAGGTCTGGACCGGCTCGAGCTGATCCGGTTCCTGCAGGTCGCCCAGACCATCACCGTCCACCACGGCGCGCTGGCGTACCTGCTTGGCATCAACGCGCTGCGCGCCTCCGAAGCCGCCGCCGTGCGCATCGAGGACTACGCCGACACGCTGCGCGGGCACCGCGTCCTGCGGCTGGTCGGCAAGGGCAACAAGCCGGCCACCATGCCAGTGACCGTCCCGGTGCTGCGGGTCCTGGAGGCCTGCCGCGGAGAACGCACCAGCGGGCCGCTGATCCTGCGGCCGCTGAGCGGCAAACCGGTCGACCGGCGTGACGCCTACCGGATGGTCGCCCGAGTCGCGAAGGCGGCCGGCATCCCGCGGCACATCAGCCCGCACTCGTTGCGGCATGCCGCGATCACCAACGCGTTGGATGCCGGGGTGCCCCTTCGCGACGCGCAGATCCTCGCCCGCCACGCCGACCCGCGCACCACCGAGCACTACGACCGAGCCCGCGGCAACCTCGACCGGCACGCGGTGCACTTCCTCACCGCCTACGTCGCCGGCGTCTGAGCAGACCCAGTTCTCGCGAAGCGCAAGATCTCGAACTCAGCAGGGGTAGTACCGCCGTAGTACCATCGATGTATGGCGATGAACCTCCGGCTCACGGACTCAGAGAGCGAAGCCCTGCGTGCCAAGGCCGAACAGGAGGGCCGCTCCATGCAGGAAGTCGCGAAGACGGCGATCGCCCAGTACGTGTCGGAACGCCCTCAGCGACTGCTCAACGCGATCCAGCGTGTGCGCACTGAGGATGCCGAGCTGCTCGAGCGCCTGAGTAAGTGAGCAGCCAGGAGATCGACTACCTCTCGGTGGAGGATCTGCTCGAGATCGCCGCTGGCGTGATGGATCAGGTGGTGATCCGGGACGTCGGCTTGTTGGCGGCGGCCGTGGGGCGCCCACGAGTCACCGTCTTTGGCGACGACGCGTATCCGACGTTCACGGACAAGGCCGCGGCGCTCCTCCACTCGCTGGTCCGCAACCATGCCCTGGTGGACGGCAACAAGCGACTCGCCTGGTCCGCGACCCGCGTGTTCTGTCTCCTCAACGGGCACGACTTGACCTACACCATCGACGAAGCAGAGGACCTGATGCTTAGCGCGGCATCCGGCCAGCTCGACGTGCCGGAGATCGCTGCCTGGTTGAAGGCCCACCTCTGACCCGCGTCACAACGCCGCCAGTCGGGCGCAACCAACGGAATGGCCCCGAACCCGTGTTGGGTTCGGGGCCACCGTGGTGGTGCCGGGTCGGCTCACCGCTCAGGAACCCATGCAGGTGCCGGCACCCCGTTCCCGGTGTTGATGTCGCAGCGGACGTACTGGGTGCCCACGCGACTGAGGAAGCACTCACCTTCGTGGCCGACGCGGGCGGCGGCGGGCCCGGCATCCTGACGGGCCGCCGCGGGCCCGGCGCCGGTGCCGAGAGCGAGGGCGGTGAGGGCGGCGGCCGTGGCGATGGCGAGGCCTTGGGACAGCTGCCGAGGCTGCGGGTTCTGCTGCTGCTGGAACATGTCGATCTCCTGATGGGTTGTGGGTGTTCCGACTCCTCCACGGTCCGGCGCACACACCCTCACCCACATCGGGACCTACCCCTCAGAACGCAGCGGGACCCCCTCAGATCCGACTATTCCTGGGTAGGCCGTCGCGTGCCAGACTGCGAGGGTGGCCAGCGCGAACGGGGCGGGGACGGCCGCCTTCGTGGGCCGGGCCCGAGAGCGTGACCGGGTCCGGTCGGTACTTCGGGCCGCCCGTGACGGGCAGATGGCAGCCCTGCTCGTCAGCGGCGACGCGGGCATCGGCAAGACCCGGCTCGTCGGCCACGTCTGCGCCGACAGCGCCGTCGATGGGCTACTCGTCATGAGTGGCGTCTGTCTCCCGATGGGCGCCACGACGGTCCCCCTGATGCCGCTGCGCACGGCTTTTCGCCGACTGCCGGAGGGCGTGTCTCCGCCGGTCCTCGACGGAGAGGTCCACAGTGGCGCTGCCCCGGTGGCCGTCGACGCGTGGCTCGACCGGATCTGTCGCGATCGAACCGTTGTGCTCGTCGTCGACGACGTGCAGTGGGCCGACGAGGCCTCGCTCGACGTACTCACCTACGTGCTTGCCGGGCCGAGGGACCGCAACCTTGCGGTGCTGCTGACGTTGCGGCGTGACGAGGTGGGCGTGGGGCACCCGGTGCGGCGCTGGTTGGCGGATGTTCGGCGGATGCCGTGCCTCACCGAGGTGCGTCTCGGCCCGTTCGACCGGGTCGAGACCAGCGATCAGCTGAAGGCCCTGCTGGGGGCGCCTCCTCACGAGTCGCTCGTGACGGAGGTGCAGGCTCGCACCGGTGGCAACGCCTACCTCAACCGCCTGCTCGTCGAGGGTCTGCCGGCGGACACCAGGGTGCTGCCGCCGGGGCTGCCCGAGGACCTCCGTAGCGCGGTGCTGCGCCCGTGGGAGCGGCTGTCCCGCCCGGCGCGCGAACTGGTGCTCGCGATTGCCATAGGCGGAGAGGTGGCGGCGGGGTCGGCGCTCGATCGGGCTGCCGACCTGTCGGGCGTGCCCCTCGAGGACCTCCTCCGGCTCCTCCGGGCCGCCGTCGACGCCGGGGTGTTCGAGGTGTCTCCCGACGGCGGGTACTGGTTCCACCACCCGCTCCAGGCCGAGGCGCTGGAGTCACTGCTCGCCGCGGACGAACGGCGACGGATGCACGCACTTCTCGCTCGAGCCTGTGAGGCAGGGCTGGTCGCACACACCGGCCCCAGCACCTCGGGTGTCGTTGCCCAACTCACCGCAGTGGCCGGACATCATTCTCTTGCGGGCGAACTCGACGACGCCTATGCCTGGACGCTGCGAGCGCTTCAGGCGGCCGAGCAGCTGGGGGATCGGCAGTCGGCCTTGACGCTTCTCCGGCAGGTGGTCGACCTGCATCCTCGCGTCCGGGAGCCCTCGGAGCAGCTCACCGACCTCCTCCTACGCCTTAAGGACAGTGCCGCCTTCCTCGGCGAGCACGAGGTCGAACACGCGGCCGTCGAGGCACTGCTCGCCTCCACCGACGAGTGCGAGCAGCCCTTGCTCGTCAGCGAGCTGGTGGTGCGCCGTGAGCACCTGCGCTTCTCTACCGGTCGCGGCTTCTTGCGCGTCGAGCCGATGAGGCGGGCGGCGCTGCTGGCGAGGCCCTGGCCGGTCTCGTGGCAGTACGGCTTCGCCCTGGCCGAAGTCGCCCAGGCGTCGCTCTGGGCCGATGCTCCCGACGCCCAGGGTGCGGTCGAGGCGGCGGTCGAGGCGGCCGAGGCCATCGACCACCCGAGGGTGACGGCCTACGCCTTCTCGGCTGCGGCGATGGGCGCGGAGTTCACTGGCCGGGCCGGAGGGCCGGCGCTGGCTGCCCGCGGCGTGCAGGGCGCCGTGGAGGCACGCGACTGGTGGGGCTTCGTCCACGCCTCACTGTGGGAGGCCAACACGACCGCGAGCAACGCCCATGACGCCTGGGCCCGCGTCATCCGCGCGCGTCGCGAGCAGCTGGCAGAGCTGGGAGGGCCGCACCCGTACCTGGCGTGGCTGTCGATCGACGAGGCAAGCGCGTGCTTCCTCGCCGGCCACTGGAGAACGACGACCGAACTGCTCCGGGTCGCTCTCGGTTCCGACCCTGGTACTTCGGCAGACATCCATGCCCGACTCGTCGCCGCCGAACTGGCCGTCGCCCAGGGGCGGCAGCACGAGGCCGAGGACCACCTCGCCCGGGCCGACGAGCTGTCCGCCGACACGACCACCTTCCTGGCCTGGCCGTTCGACGCGACAAGGGCCCTGGTGCGGACCGGTGCCGGCGATGCACATGGAGCGTACGCGGCCGCCATGACCGGGTTGCTCTCGGCCGGGGTGCCGCCGACCATGTGCGAGTGGCTGTGCCCCCTCGCCGCACGAGCCCTCGCCGACCTCGTGGGCGAGGCGAAGGAGCAAGGCGCGGACCCCGGCGAGCACCTCGTACTTGTGGACGACCTCGTAGATCGATTCCCGCACGTGGTCCCGGACGGCTCGATGACCAACCCGGTGTACCGGCGCCAGGTCGACGCGCTCGACGCGCTGTACGCCGCAGAGGTGGCTCGGGCTCGTGGTGACCGCGATGAGGTGAGCCTGTGGCGACGTGCGGCCGACGAGCTCGACGAGACACTGCCCTGGGACGCTGCGTACGCGGCATACCGGGCTGGCGAGTCGCTTCTGCTGCAGCCCGGGGGCTCGCGCGAAGACGCCGCGGCGTTACTGCGCCGCGCAGCCACGTTGGCCGCGGCGCTGGAGGCCGAGCCGGTGCGGCGCGACGTGACAGCGCTCGCCGCCGCGGCGCGCATCCCTCTCGACCCCGTGGAGGCAACGCCCGCAGATGCCACGGGCGCGCTGCCCGGGCTCACCAAGCGGGAGCGGGAGATTCTCGGCCACATCGTCGCCGGGCGCACCTACGGCGAAATCGCCCGCGCCCTCTACCTCAGCGAGAAGACCATCAGCTCCCACGTGTCGAACATCCTGCGCAAGACGGGCAGCACCAACCGGGTCGAGCTCGCGCGCCGCGCCATGAACGCGCAGGCACACGTCCCGAAACGATGACGTCAGATTCCGCGCTCGGCAAATGCTGGCGAAGACACCATTTGCCCGGCACGAGCTTCCGGAATGCTTTTGGGACCAGACGCAGAATTGGCGCAGGGTGCGTCTCATCGGCACCCCTCTGATGTCAAGGGGCGGGTTCGAGGGCCTTTCGCACGGTGGTCTTCCGCGTGACGTTGTCGGCGCGGGTAGCGTCGTTGGTGCGGGTCCGGGAAGTGGCTGATCCGAAGTGCCGGTGTGCGGGTGCAAGCCGGCCGCGCTGGACTGAAGTGTCGCCCCGCTGTGCCCTCCCGGACCCGCGTCCACGTCGGTGGCGGCGTCGTTGCGGAGCTGGCGGTACAGGGCGTCGGAGATCCGCCGTTTCAGGCAGCGCATCGCTTCACGGCGGGACTTGCCGGCGGCGATCTTGCGCCGGTAGTACGCCCGGCCGGGGGTGTCGAGGCGGATCTGGGTGGCAGCGGCGATGTGGATCATGTGGTTCATCCGCCGGTTCCCGCCCGGGAGAGCCGGTGTCGGACGACCTCCCCGGAGGAGGCTTCGATCGGGGCGGTGCCGGTCCACGACGCGAACCGGTTGCGGTCGGCGAAGCGGGCGACGTCGCCGGTGTCGGCCAGGGTCCGCGCGGCGACGACGGGCCCGACACCGGGCAGCTCCATCAACCTGGAGCCGGACGCCAGGACCATCTCCTTGAGTTCGTTGGTCAGCGCCTTGACCTTCTTCTCGATGCTGACCAGCTCGGCGATCTGCTCGGCGGCGAGCCGGCGACGGGTCTTGCCGGCCACGTCGCGTGGCTTGACGGTGGCGAGGATCTTCTTGGCCTGGCCGGTGGTCATGTCCCGCTTGCGCTGTCCTGGAACGAGTTCCGAGAGCAGCCGGTGCACCCGGTTCACGCACTGGATCCGGGCCCGGCTCAGCTCGGCCCGCCGGTCGACCAGCAACCGCAGCGCCTCGAGCTGCACGTCGTAGGCCAACACTCGCAAGGCCGGGGTACGCACCGCGACCACGGCGACGGCATGCGCGTCGTGCGCGTCGGTCTTGCGGTTGTGCCCGGTGTCGAACAACCGCGCCCGCGCTGAGAGCTTCGCCGGGACGTCGACCACGTACTCGCCGTCGGCCAGCAGCCGCTGCGCCAAGGGGCGGCCGGCGCCGTTGCTGCCCTCCACCGCCCACACCCGCTCCCGGTGAGACGCGACGTGTTTGCGCATCGCGGCGTACCCGGCGTTGTCCGTGCCGAACCGTCCGGTCGCCAACACCGTCTCCTTGTCGTCGACGACTTCGATGGTCGCCGACAGCTTGTGGGGATCGACCCCGATGAACACCCTCGCCATGAGCTTCGCCTTCCCGCTGTGATCGGTTGTGATCGCCGGGCGGGCACTGCTGCTGAGAGCGGGGCAGACCCCTCTGGAGCCACACGCCGGCACGGTGGTCGGCGGGAACGCAAACCGAAGATGAGCCACACCCAACGACAGGTGGGCAGCCGCATGGAGAGCTTCCCGCCGATCACCTGGACCGAGTCTGGCCAGACGCCGGCCCTACCGGCAATCGTCTAGCAGCCGCCAGCGGCTCGAGTGCAGGTATGGGTCCGGTGAGCACAGCGACTGCACGCACCCGAGGTCCTCGCCTTCAGGGAGTCACCCGGGCGCCGTCTCATCCTTCTGGGCTATGGCCGCTCACCAGGGAAACGGAGGATCGTACGAGTTCCCTGACGGCGCTTGCGCAGGGAGGTTCTGATGAGCAGGGAGGTTCCGATGCGAAGACTGCTGGTATCCGTGTGCGCCGTGTCCGCCATGGCCTTTGCCGTGGCGCTGCCGGCGCAGGGGGCACCTATGGAGCGGGAGCGTTACAGCGGCACCGACTCCTTCGACTTCGACGACTGCGGCCCTCTGGTCCACAGCGAGGTCTCGTTCAGCGGTGTCTTCATGCTCAAGGCGCCCACCAAGCCGGGCGCTCCCCCGCGCTACTTCGACAACTACGAGAGCCACGAAGTTCTCACCGCGAACGGTCGGACCATGACCATCGACAGTCAAGGCCTCTACATGGATCTGCGCGCCACCTTGGTCGCCGACACGACGTACCGGTTCGTCGCGCAGGAGGCGGGTCAGCCGTTGGTGGCACGAGATGACTCCGGTGCGGTGCTCTTCCACGACCGCGGCCTGCTCAGGACCACCTTCCTGGTCGACACCAAGGGCGACAACGACCTGGAGAACGACGAGTTCATTGACGGCAGCTGGGAGCTCTTGGCGGACCATGGCAGCCACCCGGCGTTCTACGTCGACTTCTGTGAGGTCATCGCCGACTACTTCGGATGAGTGCGACGGGTCCGACAAGTCAATCGCTACCTGCGGCGACCTGACCGTCCCACCTCCGAAGCGGAGCGATCCCAAGCAGACGCCCTGCCCTTCACCCTGCAGCGCCCCGCGTGACCATGCGTCTCAGCGCCGCAAGTCGACCTGACGTTCGCGGACGGAATGGAACGTCATGACGCGTGCTCGGGGCCCGATGTCTCCGGGCGTCAGCCAAACTCTCAGGCGGGGAACACGCCGCTGGAGAGGTACCGGTCGCCGCGGTCGCAGACCACGAAGACGATCGTCGCCCCCTCGACCTCCTGGGCCACCTGCAGGGCGGTCCAGCAGGCGCCGGCCGCGGAGACACCGCCGAAGATACCCTCCTCGCGGGCCAGCCGGCGGGCCATCTCCTCGGCGGCGGCTTGGGTGACCTCCACGGTCCGGTCCACCGCCGACGGGTCGAAGATCTTCGGCACGTACTCCGGTGGCCAGGCGCGGATCCCGGGGATCCTGGAGCCCTCGGCGGGCTGTGCCCCGATGATCTGGATGCCGGGGTTGCGCGACTTCAGGAACCGCGAGACCCCGGTGATCGTGCCGGTGGTGCCCATTGCGGACACGAAGTGCGTGATCCGTCCGTCGGTCTGGCGCCAGAGCTCCGGGCCCGTCCCGTCCTCGTGGGCACGGGGGTTGTCCGGGTTGCCGAACTGGTCCAGGACCCACCCGCGGCCCTCCCGCTCCATCCGCGCCACGACGTCGCGGGCCTCTTCCATGCCGCCACCTGCCGGGGTGAGGACCAGCTCGGCTCCGTACGCCTTCATCGTCTGGATCCGCTCGGTGGAGGCGTCCTCGGGCATCACGATGACCAGGGGGTAGCCGCTGATCGCCGCCGCCATCGCCAGGCCGATCCCGGTGTTGCCCGACGTGGCTTCCAGCAGGGTGTCGCCGGGGGAGATCTCCCCTCGCGCCTCGGCGCCCCGGATCATGCTGATCGCCGGTCGGTCCTTCACCGAGCCGGCCGGGTTGTTCCCCTCGAGCTTGGCGAGCAGCACGTTGCCGCGGCGTTCGTTCTCCGGCCCGGGCAGGCGCTGCAGACGCACCAGCGGGGTGTCACCGATGACGTCCTCCATCGTGGGGTACGCCGGAGGGTTGCTCACACGCCGGAGTTTACGGCGGCGCCCGCCGAACCATCGCAGCCGACTGCTCGACCTCGGCGTCCGCCGTCCTGTCGGGTGGGGTGTCAGGCGTGGATGCTGGTGTGGCCGGAACTGGTGGTCGTTGCGACTGGGGTCCTGCGGAGCAGGAGGACGCCGAGGATGGTCCAGGCGATGAACATGGTGATGAGGCTGAGGTCGTGCCAAGGGTCTGGTTCGATGGCGAGAGCGGCGAGCGCGGCGGCACCGGCGATCAGCAGCGTCTGCCAGGTGCGGTGCCCGATGGGGTGCCGCCGCAGCGCGAGCGCCCACGTGATCGAGCCGACAGCCAGCAGCAGCATCCCGATGAGGAAGGCGAAGAAGACGATCTCGAGCGGTGACCCGTTGAGGATGGAGGTGACCAGGCTGGTCAGCCCGAAGGCGATCATCAGGCCGGCCCCGACCAGCGACATCAGCGAGCCCACCCGCGCCGTCCTCGTCGTCGCTGTGTGATGGCGTAGGCCGCCCACTGCCACCAAGAGCAGCACGAAGCCGCTCGTGGCCGTCAGCAGCAGGAGCGCGAAGACGGGCAGGTTGGTGACTGTGCCGTCGTCGGCTTGGGGGTTCAGCACCCACTCTCCCTGGACTCCGATGAGCATGAGGATGCCCGATGCGCTCGCTGCTCGACCTGTGTGCTTCATGGTGATGATCCACGTCCTTTCAGTCCAGCGTCGCTCGCCGGTTCTTCGACGGTAGGCAAGGCGGCCAGCACGTTTCGTCAGCCCCGATGACGGTTTCCGGGTAGCCCGCGTGGGGGACCTGACAGGGCAGGCATCCGCCGTGAGGTGCATGTGCAGCCAGCGCGAGACCGGATATCTTCAGGAATGCCTCGTGCGCGGTTGTGGTGGCTGATCGACCTGGTGGTGGTCGGGACGCTGGCGTGCACGGCGGCGTTCCAGCTCTGGGCCTCACCGCCGGTAGGTCTCGTGGGTGGCTCGGCGGTCCACACGGTCCTGGCGGCTGCTTTCACGCTTCCGCTGCTGCTACGACGCCGATACGCGGTCGCGACCTTCTCGATGGTGGTGACTGCGGGGTGGCTGCAGCTCGAGCTCGGCGGCGGCCTCGGACAGCCGTTCTTCGCTGTCCTCATCGCGTTGTATGCGGTGGGCGCCTACGCCCGGCCCCCGCTGACCTTCGTCGGCCTGGCGGCCGTGATCCTGCATGTGGTTGCGGTCGACGTGCCGAGGCTGAGCGAGGGTGCGGCCTGGGACGAGGTCGTGCCGGCCTGGTTCATCCTCCTGGGGGTGTGGGGGTTCGGCCGGTGGATGCGCCACCGGGCCCTGGCGTCGCACGCCCTCCAGCTGCGGGCCGAAGCCGCCGAGCAGGATCGGCATGAGCAGGCCGCGACCGCTGTCCGAGAAGAGCGGGCTCGGATCGCACGCGAGCTGCATGATCTGGTCGCCCACAGCATGGGAGTGATCGTGATCCAGGCACAGGGCGGGCAACGCGCGATCGAGACGTCCTCGACCCAGGCTCGTGACGCGCTTGCCTCCATCGAAACCGTCGCGCGCAACGGACTCGGCGAGATGCGCAGGCTCCTGGACCTGCTCACCGACGGAGCTGACGCCAGCACGGCCCCACAGCCGAACCTGCACGGAATCGACGACCTCGTGTCCCAGCTGCAGGAGACTGGCATGAAGGTGGAGCTGCACGTCGAGGGAACCGTCGAGGCGCTCCCGGCCGGTGTGGAGCTGACCGGCTACCGCCTGGTGCAGGAGGCGCTCACCAACGTCCTCAAGCACGCCGGTCAAGCGCCGGTCGACGTCAGCCTCCGCTACGAGAGCGACTGGCTCGACATCCAGGTCACCGACACCGGTCAGGCCGGCGCCGAGCAGCCACGCGACCAGTTCGGTGGTGGATCCCGCGGGCTGGTCGGAATGCGCGAACGGGTCACGCTCTACGGAGGGGTCCTGGACACGGGGCCCTTGCCGCGAGGCGGCTTCGCCGTCCATGCACGACTCCCGATCCACCAGGGCCCGCCATGATCGACGTCCTGATCGTCGATGACGAGGAACTGGTCCGCACCGGACTGCGGATGATCCTGGACGCCGAAGAGGACATCCGGGTCATCAGCGACGCTCGCGACGGCCACGAAGCAATCTCCCAGGCGCGGCGCCTGAGACCTGACGTGGTGCTCATGGACATCAGGATGCCGCGCATGGACGGACTCGACGCGACCCGGCACCTGTGCGCCGAGCACGCCGACATCAGGGTCATCGTGCTGACCACGTTCGACCTCGACGAGCACGTCTACGCCGCCCTCTCCGCAGGAGCCAGCGGCTTCCTGCTCAAGGACGCACCCGCCAGCCAGCTCCTCCACGCCATTCGCGTGGTCAACGCAGGTCAGGCACTCCTCGCACCCAGCGTGACGCGACGCCTGGTCAGCCGCTTCGCCGAGGTCCAGTCCACTGCCAAACCACACCTCCCGGCCGACCTCACCCCCCGGGAGACCGAAGTGCTGTCCCTGATGGCCCAGGGACTCTCCAACTCAGAGATTGCCACACGGCTCTTCGTCGGAGACGCCACCGTCAAGACCCACGTCGCCCGCGTCCTGGCCAAGCTCGGCGTGCGCGACCGGGTCCAAGCTGTCGTCATCGCCTACAGATCCGGCCTGGTCACCTGACAGCCGACGACTGGCACCATCGGCGCCATGGATCACCTCCAGGTCGGGCACCGCAGGTTCCAGGTCGCGCGTGCCGTACCCGCGGACGTGCCGTCGCTGGCAGGGCTCTTGGCTGACGACGCCCTCGGGGCGAGTCGCGAGTCCGCCGACATGGCGCCGTACATGGCCGCCTTCCGCGAGATCGACTCCGATTCACGGCAGCTGCTCATCGTGATCCGAGATGACGCCGACTGCATCGTGGGCACCATGCAGCTCACCCTGGTTCCCGGGTTGGCGAGAGCCGGCGCCATGCGGCTGCTCATCGAGGGAGTGCGCCTGGCCACGTCGACGCGCGGGTCCGGACTGGGCACGGCCATGTTCACGTGGGCCCACGCGTACGGCCGGGCGAACGGCGCGTCCCTTGCTCAGCTGACCTCTGACAAGAGCAGGCACGATGCTCACCGCTTCTACGACCGAATGGGCTACGTGGCCAGTCACGAAGGGTTCAAGCTCGCACTCTGAACCACCTCGTCCGAGGCTTGGCAACGCCGAGGATTGCTGCTCCGATGGGGGTGAGCCCTCAGGGGCGACGAGGGAGGCAGCGGTGGGCGAGGTCGAGCCGGTGAGCGACGAGGAGCTCCAACGCGCCCGGGTGGAGCCGCTGACGACTCCACCAGGACACGATCACCCTGGCGGACTACGACCCGGGCTGGCCGGTCCTGTTCGAGCGCGAGGCCGTGCGCATCCGCGGAGCACTCGGTACCCAGGTCGTCCGCCTCGAGCACGCCGGGTCCACCTCGGTGCCGGGCCTGGCGGCCAAGCCCGTCATCGACATCGTCCTGGTGGTGCCCGACTCCGCCGACGAGCCCGCCTACGTCCCGTCCCTGGCACGAGCCGGCTACCGGCTGACCATCCGGGAGCCGGACTGGTTCGAGCACCGCCTCCTCAAGGGTCCCGACACCGACGTCAACCTCCACGTGTTCACCGCCGGGTCGGCCGAGGTCGAGCAGATGCTCCGCTTCCGCGACCGGCTACGGACCGACGCCGGCGACCGGGAGCTCTACGAACGGACCAAGCGCACGCTCGCCGCACGCAAGTGGCGACACGTCCAGCACTACGCCGACGCCAAGTCCGAGGTGGTGCGAGCGATCCTGGGGCGTGCCGGCGAATGACCGGGCAGGGAGAGCGACGGGGACGCCGTCACTCCCACTCGATGGTGCCCGGCGGCTTGCTCGTGACGTCGAGGACGACCCGGTTCACCTCGCGCACCTCGTTGGTGATGCGCGTGGAGATGCGGGCGAGCACGTCGTAGGGGACGCGGGTCCAGTCGGCGGTCATCGCGTCCTCCGACGACACCGGCCGCAGCACCACCGGGTGCCCGTAGGTGCGGCCGTCGCCCTGCACGCCCACCGACCGCACGTCGGCGAGCAGGACGACCGGGCACTGCCAGATGTCGCGGTCGAGCGCGGCGGCGGTCAGCTCCTCGCGGGCGATCTGGTCGGCGGCGCGCAGCACGTCGAGCCGCTCGGCCGTGACCTCACCGACGATCCGGATGCCGAGCCCCGGCCCGGGGAACGGCTGTCGCCACACGATGGCCTCGGGCACGCCGAGCTCGAGGCCGACCTGGCGGACCTCGTCCTTGAACAGCAGCCGCAGCGGCTCGACGAGCTTGAACTGGAGGTCGTCGGGCAGGCCGCCGACGTTGTGGTGCGACTTGATGTTCGCGGCGCCGGTGCCCCCGCCCGACTCGACGACGTCGGGGTACAGCGTGCCCTGGACGAGGAACTCGACCGGGTGGTCGTCGGCGGCGGCGTGCGACCCGACGACGTCGCGCGCGGCCTGCTCGAAGACCCGGATGAACTCGCGCCCGATGATCTTGCGCTTGTCCTCGGGGTCGGACACCCCGGCGAGCGCCGACAGGAAGCGCTCCCTGGCGTCGACGACGACGAGGTCGACCCCGGTCGCGGCGACGAAGTCCTGCTCGACCTGCTCCGCCTCACCCGAGCGCAGCAGCCCGTGGTCGACGAACACGCAGGTCAGCTGGTCGCCGACGGCCTTCTGGACCAGCGCCGCGGCCACCGAGGAGTCGACGCCGCCGGACAGCCCGCAGATGACCCGGGCCTCGCCGACCTGGGCGCGCACCGCGGAGACGAGGTCGTCGACGACGTTGGCCGCGGTCCACTCCCCCGACAGCCCCGCGCCGCGCAGGAGGAAGTTCTCCAGGACCTGCTGCCCGAAGGTCGAGTGCAGCACCTCGGGGTGCCACTGGACGCCGTAGAGGTGGCGCTCGTCGTCCTCGAACCCGGCGACGGGCGACCCCGACGTCGTGGCCGTGACGCGCATCCCCGCGGGCGCGTGCGAGACGGAGTCGCCGTGGCTCATCCACACCGACTGCTCGTCCGGCTGGCCGTTGAACAGGGTGGACGACGTGTCGTCGATGCGCGCCGGCGTGGCGCCGAACTCGGACAGCCCGGTCTTCTCCACCGTGCCGCCGAGCGCCCGGGCCATCGCCTGGAAGCCGTAGCACATGCCGAACACCGGGACCCCGGCCTGAAGGAGCGCCGGGTCGAGGGAGGGGGCGCCCTCCTCGTAGACCGACGACGGGCCGCCGGACAGGATGATGGCGGCCGGGTCCTTGGCGAGCATCTCGGCCACGGGCATCGAGTGCGGGACGACCTCGCTGAAGCAGTTCGCCTCGCGCACCCGGCGCGCGATGAGCTGGGCGTACTGGGCGCCGAAGTCGACGACGAGGACGGGACGGTCGGCCAGGTGGACCGGCTCACCGCCCTCGACGACGAGGTGGTCGCTGTCGACGTGCTGGCCGGCGGTCTGGGGGGAGGCGTCGCTCACGGGGCAAGGCTACTGGCGTGCCGAGGCGAGACCGGCCTCGACCTCGCGCGCGACCTTGCGCTCGACCCAGAAGGAGAGCAGGGGTACGCACCCGGCGAGCATGACGAGGACCATCCTCGACAGCGACCAGCCCACCTTGAAGCCGAGCAGCGCCGTCGCCACGAGGTAGACCATGTAGATGAAGCCGTGCGGCTGCGGCCACCAGTACAGGGGGTTGTCGGTGCCCTTCCGGCCGAACCCGTAGGACAGGACCATCTCGACGACGAGGACGAGCAGGCCCACCCCGACGACGAAGGCCATGACCTTGAAGAAGGTCAGCCGGCTGCGGGTGCCGTCGGGGTCGTCGACGGTCGTGGCGGGGGCATCGGTGGTCTCGGTGCTGGGGTCAGGCGTCGTCACGCGCACCATTGTCCCCCGCGCCGACCGGCGGCCCGGACGCACCCCCGACGGGGGGCACGGCCTCGTCCCCCGCGGCCTCTCGGCGCGCCTCCTCACCGACCATCCGCCACCACAGCCAGAGCGCGAAGCCGGCGAAGACCCACCACTGGACGGCGTAGGCCGCGTTGCGCCACCGGATCCCGGTGTCGCCGAGCGGGGTGGGCACCTTGGTCAGCTGGGCCCCGGTCGACGGGTCCTCGGACTCGAGGAAGACGAAGCCGTTGTAGAGGTCGCCGGGCCAGGTGTTGACCAGGACCGACAGGTCGACCGAGCCGAGCTCGCCCGGGCCGACCGGAATCCGCGCGGGCGACTCCCCCGGGGCGAGCCCCCCGGTGATGGTCAGCGGACCGTCGGGCGGGTCGCCCGCGGCGGCCGCGTCCTCGACGAAGCCACGCAGGACGGGCATCGTCGCTCCGGTCCCGTCGACGACGAAGGGGGTGATGACCCACGACCCGGTGCGGCCCTCGAGCCGTCGGTCGGGGACGAGCAGCTGCCCCTCGGGGGCGTAGCGACCACGGGCGGTGACGGGCCGCGACGACAGCTCACCCCGGAACCGCTCCCTCGGCTCGAGCACGGAGGTCAGGGCTGCGGGGGTCTGCGCACGGGCCTGCTCGACGGCCTCCCGGTGGGCCGTGGACTCCGCCACCCCCAGCTGCCAGCGGCCGAGCTGGACGAAGGCGACCCCCACGACGAGGACGAGCCCGAGCAGGCCGAGGAACCTCGGTCTCAGGGCGGTCCGCAGCACCCCCCGAGGCTACGTGACCCCGCCCCCGCGACCGGGACGAAACTCGGTGGCCGCCGTCGGTGGGGGGACGTAGCGTTGACGTCCGTGCCCACGAGACCCCCCTGGCGCTACGGCGTCGACCCCCACGAGGAGGCCCCGGCTGATGCCGACCGCCTCCTCGTGTGGCTCGCGCGCCGTCAGTGGCGCACGCTCCTGGCCGGGGCTGCCTGCGGCATCCCGTGGATGCTCGCCACCGCCCTCATCCCGGCGGCCATCGGGCGGGCCGTCGACGCCGGCATCGTCGAGCGCGACACCGCCTCGCTCGTCACCTGGTCGCTCGCCGTCGTGGGGCTCGGGCTCGTCTCGGCGGTCACCGGCAACGGCCGGCACTGGTTCGCCGTGCAGAACTGGCTCGTCGCCGCGTTCCGCTCCGGCGTCGTCGTCGACCGGGCGGTGCGTCGGGCCGGCGGTGCGCTGACCCGCCAGATGCCGGCGGGTGAGGTGCTCGCGAGCTTCACGAGCGACTTCGGCCGGATGGGCCACACCTTCGACGTCTTCGCCCGCTTCATGGGTGCGGTCGTCTCGTTCGTCGTCGTCGCGGTCATCCTGCTGAACGGCTCGCCGCTGCTCGGCCTCATCATGCTCATCGGCGGTCCGCTCCTCGTGGCCTCGCTGGCCTTCGTCATGAAGCCGCTCCAGCGCCGCCAGAGCGCGCAGCGCGAGCAGGCGGGCAAGCTGACCGCGCTCGGCGCCGACACCGTCGCGGGCCTGCGGGTCCTGCGCGGCATCGGGGGCGAGGACGCCTTCCTCGCCCGCTACCGCCTCCAGTCCGAGGCCGTCCGCCTCGCCGGGGTGCGGGTGGCCGGCACCCAGGCGACCCTCGACGCCGCGCAGGTCCTCCTCCCGGGGATCTTCGTCCTCGTCGTCACCGCGATCGGCGCTCGCCTGGCCGTCACCGGCGAGATCACGCCCGGGCAGCTCGTCGCCTACTACGGCTACACGGCCTTCCTCACCATGCCGCTGCAGACCGCCGTCGAGTTCGCCGACAAGCTCATCTCCTCCCGCGTCGCGGCCCGCCGGATCGCGCGGATCCTCGCCGTCGAGCCCGACCACCCCGTCGACGAGGCGGCCACCGACCCGGCGCTGCGCCTCGCGGTCGAGGGCCTCGTCGACGCCGCGACCCTCGTCGACCCCACCTCGGGCGTCGAGGTCGTCCCCGGCCGGCTCACCGCGCTGGTCAGCGCGCGCCCCGAGGAGACCGCGGCCGTCGCCGCACGCCTGGGCCGCACGACACCCGGAGCACACGGCGTCACGTGGGGCGCGGTCGCCCTCGACGACCTGCCGGTCCGCGTGGTGCGCGAGCACGTCCTCGTCTCCCAGCCCGACCCGCGCCTGTTCAGCGGTCCGGTCCGTACCGAGCTCGGGGGCCCGGATGACGACGCCCGCCGCGCCGCGCTGCTCGTCGCCGACGCCGACGACGTCCTCGTCGCCGTCGACGGCGGCCTCGACGGCGAGGTCGAGGAGCGTGGCCGGTCGCTCTCGGGCGGACAGCGCCAGCGCCTCGCCCTGGCGCGCTCGCTGCTGCGCGAGGCCGACGTCCTCGTCCTCGTCGAGCCGACGAGCGCCGTCGACGCCCACACCGAGGCCCGTATCGCGCAGCGGCTGGCCGACCACCGCAAGGGCCGCACCACCGTCGTCGTCACGGCGAGCCCGCTGCTCCTCGACCGGGCCGACGAGGTCGTCCTCGTCGAGGACGGCCGGGTCACCGACCGCGGCACCCATCGCGAGCTGATGAGCCGCTCCGCCACCTACCGTTCCGTCGTCGTGCGAGGGGAGGACTGATGCCACCGCTGGTCGAGAAGACCGACCACGCGCGCCGGACGCTGCCCATCGCCTCGGCCCGCGTCGTGCGGGCGCAGGTCGCGGTCCTCCTGCGCGAGCACCGGGGACCCCTGACCTGGGTGCTGCTGTGGCACGGCGTGGCGGCCGTCGTCGGCCTCGCCGGGCCCTACGTCATCGGCCAGGTCGTCGGTGCGGTCACCTCGGGCAGCGCCACGCTCGAGCGGGTCGACCGGCTCGTCCTCCTCCTCGCCGGGGCGGTCGTCGTCGAGGCGGTCGTCACGTGGGTGGCGCGGCGCAGCTCCTTCGTGCTGTCCGAGCGGGTGTTCGCCCGGCTGCGCGAGGACTTCGTCGGGTCCGCGGTGCGCCTGCCGCTGTCCACCGTGGAGCGCGCCGGCACCGGCGACCTCCTGGCCCGCACGACGAACGACGTCGACGCGATCAGCTACGTCATCCGCTTCGGCCTGCCCACGATCGTCGTGTCGTGCATGACCGCCGTCGTCATCGCCGGCGCGACGATCCTCACCTCGCCGCTCGCGGCCCTGCCGCTGCTGCTCACCCCGCTCGTCTGGTGGCTGCCGACCCGCCGCTACCTGCGCGTGGCCGGACCGGGCTACCTCTGGGAGCACGCGACCTACGCGCGCCTGAACGGGGTGGCGGCCGAGACGGTGGAGGGCGCGGCCACGGTCGACGCGCTCGGCCTCCAGGACGCCCGCGGCGAGCGGTTCGCCGAGGCGATCCGCGAGAGCCACGACGCCGAGCGGTACACCACCGGGATGCGCCTGCGGTGGTTCCCGTGGCTCGAGGTGGGCTTCTTCGTGCCCATCGCCGGGACGCTGCTGTGGGGCGGCTGGCTCGTGTGGCAGGGCAGCATCTCGGTGGCCGCCGCGACGGCGGTCGTCCTCTACGTCCAGCGACTCCTCGACCCCCTGGGCGAGCTCGTCGGGATGCTCGACGAGATCCAGTTCGCCGCCACCTCGCTCTCGCGGATCCTCGGCGTCGGCGAGGTCCCCGCCGACCGCGTGGCCACCGGGGCCGAGCCCGACGGCGAGCAGGTGGAGGTGGGCGACGTCCGGTACGCGTACCGCGAGGGGCGCGACGTCCTCCACGGGGTGTCCCTCGACCTCGTCCCCGGCGAGCGCCTGGCCATCGTCGGGCCCTCGGGTGCGGGGAAGTCGACCCTCGGCCGGCTCCTGGCGGGCATCGACGGGCCCCGCACGGGCCGCGTCACCGCCGGCGGCGTGCCGCTCGTCGACCTCGACCTCGACGTCCTGCGCGGCGAGGTCGCCCTGGTCACCCAGGAGCACCACGTCTTCGTCGGCACGCTGGCCGAGAACCTGCGGCTGCCGCGGCCGACCGCCTCGGACGCCGAGCTCGAGGACGCGCTGGGCGCGGTCGACGCGCTGGGCTGGGCCCGGGCCCTGCCCTCGGGGCTCGCCACCGTCGTCGGCTCCGGTGGCCACGAGCTCACCGAGGGACAGGCGCAGCAGGTCGCCCTGGCTCGCCTCGTCCTCGCCGACCCGCACACGCTGGTCCTCGACGAGGCGACCTCGCTGCTCGACCCGCGCGCCGCGCGCCACCTCGAGCGCTCGCTGGCGGCGGTGGTCCAGGGCCGCACGGTCGTCGCCATCGCGCACCGCCTGCACACGGCGCACGACGCCGACCGGGTGGCGGTCGTCGAGGACGGCCTGGTCAGCGAGCTCGGGTCGCACGACGAGCTCATCGAGCGCGACGGGTCGTACGCCGCGCTCTGGCGGTCGTGGCGCGACGAGGCCTGAGCCGGCCCCGCTCGGTTCACCAGCGGTGGGCGACGTCCACGACGAGGCGGCTGCGGTTCGTCGACGCGTCGTAGAGGGTGAACACGCGGTACGGGAGGCGGGCCCGGACGCCGAGCGCGACCGTCGAGTACCCCTCGAACGACCCGCCCCACCGC
The DNA here is from genome assembly GCA_963795035.1 of uncultured Actinomycetota bacterium. Lineage (GTDB taxonomy): Bacteria > Actinomycetota > Actinomycetes > Actinomycetales > Dermatophilaceae > Oryzobacter. Next base: position 682,512 of record CAWCFZ010000001.1, read on the forward strand.
ACCTGGCGGAAGGTGGTGTACCCGGCGACCGACGGCACCGACGGGACGGTGCGAGCGTCCTTGTGGGCGACGACGGCGAGCCTGGCCCCTCCGGCGACGGGGACGGGGAAGCCGGACCCGTCCGAGCGCACGGTGGACACGTAGCGCACGTCGTAGCCCGGGGCGCGTCCCGTCATGTCGAGGACGAGCCGGTCGAAGCACGCGTGCCGACCCGTGCGCACGCCCTGGAGGCGACCGGTGGCCAGCGGCGCCGACGTCTTGGCGAGCGAGCCCCAGGTGGTGGCGCAGGACGGCGCGGCCGAGGCGGTGGTGGTGCCGGCTCCCGAGGCCGTCGGGGTGGCAACGAGGGCGGCGCCGGCGGTGAGGGCGGCGACGGCGAGGGCACCGCGGCGGGCGCGGCTCGAGCGGGGGGTCGGGCGGTGGTTCATGGCGGGTCTCCTGTCGAACGGACGGACACCCTCATGACGCGCCAGCGGGTCGCTCGGTTGACGTCCGGACCCGGGTCGGGCGCCGGGTCAGCGGTCGACGAGGCGGATCGTCACCTCGGCGGGGTCGCCGTCGTCGAGGCCGTTGGCCGTGCGGACCGCCTTCTTCACCGGCAGGACGAACGCCCCGGCGTCGGTGGACGGGAAGAGCGAGGTCAGCCACACCGACGAGCCGATCGTCACCTCGACGCGCACCGACCCGAAGCCGCCCGTCGCGTCGCCGACCACCTCGTCGACCTCGTCACTGACGTCCTCGGGCACCGTGAGGAAGCGCCACGACCCCTCCTTGTACCGCCAGATCTCGGCGGTGAAGCTCCACGTCCGGCTCGCGCCCGCCCCGCTCATCGCTCCATCATCGCCCGACACCGGGCGGGACGGCAGGGGTCCGCGCGGGGACGGGGTCGAGGCGGCGGTACCCGCCACCGTCGGCGAGCGCGGCCTGGTCGGGGCGCGGGTCGCCCTCCCCGACGACGGGCCAGAACGACATGGCCCGCTCGGCCTGCGCCGTGATGGTGAGCGAGGGGTTGACGCCGAGGTTGGCCGAGACCGCCGAGCCGTCGACGACGTGCAGGCCCGGGTACCCCCACACCCGGTGGTACGGGTCGAGGACCCCCCGCCCGGGCGAGGACCCGATGGTGACGCCGCCGAGGAAGTGGGCGGTCATCGGCACGTCGAGGACGTCGAACCACGAGCCGCCGGCCGCCGTGTACTCGCCCGTCGCCTCGGCCAGCCGCTCGGCGAGCACCTCCATCGAGCGGGCGCCCGCGGGGATGAACGTCGGGTTCGGCTCGCCGTGCCCCTGCGCCGAGGTCAGGGTGGGCCCGAGGACCCCCCGTCGCCCCGAGACGCGCAGGCTGTTGTCGCGGCTCTGCATGACGAGCCCGATGACGGTGCGCTCGCTCCAGTGGCGCACCAGCGGCAGGAGGCGCAGCAGCGGCCGGGGGTCGCGGGCCACCGTCCGCAGCGCCTCGACCCACCGCGGCCGTCCGGTGCCGCCGGGCACCGCGATGGTGGCGAGCAGGCCCATGGCGTTCGACCCCCGACCGAAGCGGACGTTCTCGACGTGGGTGTCCTCGTCGGGGTGGAACGAGGCCGTGATGGCGACCCCGCGGGTGAGGTCGGCGCCCTCGGGCACCCGCGACGTCATCGCCCCGAGCAGCGCCTCGGAGTTGGTCCGGGTGAGGTGGCCGAGCCGCTCGGAGATCGCGGGCAGCTCGCCCTCGTCGCGCATCGCGTGCAGCAGCGTCTGGGTCCCCCACGTCCCCGCGGCCACGACCACGTGCCGGGCGGTGACGACCTGCCGGTCGCGCCCACCGAGCGGTCCGGTCCGCTCGTGGAGGACCCGGTACGCCTGCGCCCCCGCCTCGCTCGACCCCGGCACGACGCCGAGCCGGGTGACGGTGCGCATCGGCACGATCTCGACGCCGAGCCCCTCGGCCAGCGCGAGGTAGTTCTTCACGAGGGTGTTCTTGGCGCCCACCCGGCAGCCCACCATGCAGTTGCCGCACAGCGTGCAGCCGGTGCGCCGCGGTCCCGCCCCGCCGAAGTACGGGTCGTCCACGCTCTCCCCGGGTCGGCCGAAGTACACCGACACCGGCGTGCGGCGGAAGGTGTCGCCCACCCCGAGGTCGTCGGCGGTGCGCCGCATCGCCTCCTCGACCGGCCCGTCGCACGGGTGCTCGCTCTCGCCGAGCATCCACCGCGCGGTGGCGTAGTGCGGGGCCAGCTCGGCCTCCCAGTCGGTGACGTCGGCCCACTGCCGGTCCTCGAAGAACGCGCGCGGCGGGGTGTAGAGGGTGTTCGCGTAGTTGAGCGACCCGCCGCCGACGCCGGCCCCCGCGAGGACGACGACGTCCGGCAGGCGGTGGATCCGCTGGATGCCGTAGCAGCCCAGCCGGGGCGCCCAGAGGTAGCGCCGGACGTCCCACGAGGTCGTGGCGAAGTCCTCGTCGGCGAAGCGCCGTCCCGCCTCGAGGACGAGGACCCGGTGGCCCTTCTCCGCCAGGCGCAGCGCCGTGACCGACCCGCCGAACCCGGACCCCACGACGACGACGTCGACGTCGGTGGTGACGTCGGCAGCGGGAGGGGTCACCGCAGGCCCGCGGCCTTGATGACCTTGAGCGCCCGGGTCAGGGTGCGGGCGAAGCCCTCGTCCGACTGGCGCGGCAGCGGGGCGATCGCCAGGAGGTGCTGCGAGGAGACCGTCTGGCTCTCGGTGTACTTCAGGATGCCCTCGCGCCCGTGCCGGCGGCCGACGCCGGAGGCCTTCATCCCGCCCATCGGCGACCCCATGCTCCCCCAGGCGGCGGCGTAGCCCTCGTTGACGTTGACCGTCCCCGCCTCGATGCGCGCGGCGATCTCGCGACCCCGGCGCACGTCGCGCGTCCAGACCGACGCGTTGAGGCCGTACTCGGTGTCGTTGGCCAGCCGCACGGCCTCGTCGTCGCCGGCCACGCGGTGGATGGCGACGAGCGGCCCGAAGGTCTCCTCGTCGCGGCAGGCCATGGCCGCCGTGACGCCCTCGAGGACCGTGGGCTCCACGACGAAGGGCCCGACGTCGGGCCGGGCCCGGCCGCCGGTGAGGACGCGCGCGCCCTTGGCGACGGCGTCCTGCACGTGCTCGAGGAAGCGCACCTGCTGCGCCTCGTTGGCCAGGCTGCCCATGTCGGCGCCCCAGTGCAGGTCGGTCGACAGGCGCATCGCCTCGACGGCCTCGACGAAGCGCGGCACGAAGGTGTCGACGACGTCGGTGTGCACGGCGAGCCGTTCGATGCTGATGCACAGCTGCCCGGCGGAGGAGAAGCAGGCCCGGACCGCACCGGGGACGGCCCGGCGCAGGTCCGCGTCGGCGGCGACGTACATCGTGTTCTTGCCGCCGAGCTCGAGGCTGGCCCCGACGAGGCGCCGGCCCGCGGCCGCAGCGACCTTGCGGCCCGTGGCGGTGGAGCCGGTGAAGCAGACGTAGTCGGCCCGGTCGACGACGGCCTGGCCGGTGGTCTCGCCGGGCCCGAGGACGACCTGCAGCAGGTCGGCCGGCAGCCCCGCCTCGACGAGCAGCTCGACCCCCGCGAGCGCCGTGAGCGAGCCCTGCGGGTCGGGACGCAGGACGACCGCGTTGCCCGCGACGAGGGCCGGCAGGGCGTCGGTGAGGGCCAGGCTCAGCGGGTAGTTCCACGGCGAGATGATGCCGACGACCCCGCGCGGACGGTGGTGCTCGACGGTGCGGGTCAGCAGCGGGAAGGTGCCCGGATGGCGTGACGCGCGCAGGTAGGCGGCGGCCGAGCGGCCGTAGTGCCGGGCCGCGATGGCGCAGTCGGCGACCTCCTCGAAGGCGTGCCCGCGCGCCTTGCCGGACTCGAGCTGGACGAGGTCGAGCAGGTCGCCCTGGTGCTCCAGGACGAGGTCGTGGAAGCGCAGGAGGACCGCGGCGCGCTCGCCGACCGGGACCCTCGCCCAGGCCCGCTGGGCGCGCGAGGCGACCTGGACCGCGGTGGCGACGTCCCGCGCGTCGGCGACGGGCAGCACCGCGAGCGGGGCGCCGGTCATCGGGGTCTGGGTGCGCAGCTCGCCGCCCTCCCCGGAGGCCACCGCCCGCGCCGTGAGGTCGCGGACGCGGGACGGGTCGACCGCCCAGGTCGCACGGGGATCGATCTCCGGGTCAGCGATGACATCGGCCATTACCGAAGAGTAACCACAGGGGCCGCGCTCGGACAGGGGAACCCGTGTGCCCGTCGCCGAACGGTCGTCAGCGCGCGAGCAGGGCCGACATCTCGGCGATCTCGGCGGTCTGCTCACGCACGACGGCCTGGGCCAGCGCCCTGGTCCCGGCGTGCTCGCCGTCGCGCAGCACCGTCTGCGCCATCGTGACCGCGCCCTCGTGGTGCTCGACCATCAGCGTCAGCCAGCGCCGGTCGAAGGCCGCGTCGCGCAGCGTGGCGAGCTCGCGCAGGGCGTCGGCGCTCGCCATCCCTGCGGTGCCGTGCCCCTCCATCGACCCGTGGTCGACCGGCGGCGCGGCGCCGAACGACGCCAGCCAGCCGGTCATCGCCTCGACCTCGGGCTGCTGCGCCGAGCGGATCCTCGAGGCCAGGCCGACGACATCGGCGTTCCTCGTGCGGGTGGGGACGAGGTCGGCCATCTCGATGGCCTGCAGGTGGTGCGGGACCATCGCGACGTTGAAGGCGACGTCGGCGTCGGCGTGGCCCCGCGGCTGCTCACCGGGCGGTGACGGGGTCGCGGCCGGGCTCGTCGGGCGAGGTGCAGGCCGCGACCCCGGCGACCAGGGCGCCCGCGAGGAGTGCCCGACGGGAGGCAGGGTGAGGGACCCGCACGACGCGCTCAGCTCCGTTCGTACGGGGCGATGACGACCTCGACCCGCTGGAACTCCTTGAGGTCGAGGTAGCCCGACGTCGCCATCGCCCGGCGCAGCGCGCCCACGAGGTTCGTCGTGCCGTCGGCGACCCGGCTGGGGCCGAAGAGGATCTCCTCGAGGCCGGCCACCGCCCCGACCTCGACGCGCTCGCCGCGCGGCAGCTCGGCGTGGTGGGCCTCGGGCCCCCAGTGGAACCCGCGGCCCGGGGCCTCGGTGGCGCGGGCGAGGGCCGCGCCGAGCATCACGGCATCGGCACCGCAGGCGACCGCCTTGACGACGTCGCCGCTCGTGCCCACCCCGCCGTCGGCGATGACGTGGACGTAGCGGCCCCCGGACTCGTCGAGGTAGTCGCGACGGGCCGCGGCGACGTCGGCGATGGCGCTGGCCATCGGGGCGTGGATGCCCAGGGTGCGCCGGGTCGTGTGGGCCGCACCGCCACCGAAGCCGACGAGGACTCCCGCGGCACCGGTGCGCATGAGGTGCAGGGCGGCGGAGTACGAGGCCGCGCCTCCGACGATGACCGGCACGTCGAGCTCGTAGATGAAGCGCTTGAGGTTCAGCGGCTCGGCCCGGCCCGACACGTGCTCGGCGGAGACCGTGGTGCCGCGGATGACGAAGAGGTCGACGCCCGCGTCGACGACGACCTTCCACAGCTGCTGGGTGCGCTGCGGCGTCAGCGCGCCGGCGACGGTGACCCCGGAGGCCCGGATCTCGCGCAGCCGCTCGGTGACGAGGTCGGGCTCGATCTCGGCGCGGTAGATCTCCTGCATCCGGGTCGTCGCCAGGGCCGGGTCGAGGGTGGCGATCTCGGCGAGCAGCGGGGCCGGGTCCTCGTAGCGGGTCCACAGGCCCTCGAGGTCGAGGACGGGCAGGCCGCCCAGCTTGCCGAGCGCGATGGCCGACTGCGGTGAGATCACCGAGTCCATCGGGGCCGCGATGACCGGGATGGGGAAGTGGTAGGCGTCGATCTGCCAGTCGACCGAGACCTCCTCGGGGTCGCGCGTGCGCCGCGAGGGCACGATGGCGATGTCGTCGAAGGAGTAGGCACGGCGGCCGCGCTTTCCACGGCCGATCTCGATCTCGGTCACCGGGGCAGCCTACCGACCCGCGAGCAGGGGCTCGGACCTCGCCGGACGCGCCCCGGCCCGGGCGCGGACCGAAAAGGGGTGGGGCCTGTCGGTGGGAGGGTGCAGACTCGTTCGTGGCGACGTCGCCGCACCCCCCGCACCCGGTGGGGCCCGTCCTCGCGGAGGGGCCGCGCACCGTCGCGCCCGACCCGACATGGAGCCCACGTGTCCGCACAGCCCGCCTCGACGGCGCCCCCGCAGTACCCCGAGAAGATCGACGCGGCCGTCCTCAAGGTCGCCGGTGTCGTCGTCCTCGGCGCCATCATGTCGATCCTCGACATCACGGTCGTCAACGTCGCGCTGCCGACGTTCCAGAAGGTGTTCGCCGACGGCGGCGAGCCCCTGGCCTACTCCGCCGTCGCGTGGACCGTCACGGGCTACACGCTGGCGCTGGCCACGGTCATCCCCCTCACCGGGTGGGCCGCCGACCGGTTCGGCACCAAGCGCCTCTACGTCACCGCGCTGCTGCTGTTCACCCTCGGCTCGGTGCTGTGCGCGGTGGCCGGCTCCATCGAGCTCCTCGTGCTCTTCCGGGTCCTGCAGGGCCTGGGCGGCGGCATGCTCATGCCGCTCGGCATGACGATCATGACCCGCGCGGCCGGACCGGCCCGGATGGGGCGCCTCATGGCGATCCTCGGGGTCCCGATGCTGCTCGGCCCGATCTTCGGCCCCATCCTCGGCGGCTGGCTCATCGAGCACTACTCGTGGCACTGGATCTTCCTCATCAACCTGCCGATCGGCGCCCTCGCCATCGGCTACGCCCTCGTCGTCCTGCCGGGCGACCGGCCCGAGCCGTCGGAGTCCTTCGACTGGGTCGGCATGGCCCTGATGTCCCCCGGCCTCGCGCTGTTCCTCTACGGCGTCTCCTCGATCCCGGGCGAGGGCACGTTCGTGGCGACCAAGGTCCTGCTGCCCGGCCTCGTCGGGGTCCTCATGGTCACCGCCTTCGTGCTCTGGAGCTTCCGTCCCGAGCACCCCCTGCTCGACCTGCGGCTGTTCAGCAACCGCAACCTCACGGCGTCGGTCGTGACGATGGTGCTGTTCGCCGCCGCGTTCTTCGGCGGGCTGCTCCTCGTGCCCACGTACTTCCAGCAGGTGCGCGGCGAGTCCCCGGTCGACGCCGGGTGGCTCATGGCGGTGCAGGGCCTCGGCGCGATGCTGACGATGCCCGTGGCCGGTGCGCTCTCCGACCGGCTCCCCGTGGGTCGCATCGTCCCGGTCGGCCTGGTGCTCATCATCAGTGGCATGTTCGGGCTGACCCAGGTCGGGGCGAGCACCAGCTACGGCTACATCCTCCCGGTGCTGTTCGTCATGGGCCTGGGCATGGGCGCGACGATGATGCCGCTCATGACCTCGGCCATCAAGACGCTGACGTCGCACCAGGTGGCCCGCGGCGCGACGCTGCTCAACATCAGCCAGCAGATCGCGTCGTCCATCGGCATCGCCATCATGTCGGTCGTCCTCACCAACGGCCTGCGCGAGGACCCCCTCGTCGCCCAGGCCCAGGCCTTCGGCCAGGCCTCGGCGGGGGTCACCGACCCGGGCGCGGTCGGGCGGCTGCTCCCGCAGTTCCCGGAGGTCGCGGCGATCCTCGCGCCGTTCGGGCAGGACCAGACGGCGGGCCAGGCCGCGCTCCTCGACGCGGTGCGGGGTGCGATGGCGGGCGCCTTCAGCTCCACGTTCTGGGTCGCGGCGGTCCTCATCAGCCTCACCCTCGTACCCGCGTTCTTCCTCCCGCGCCGGCACGAGCCGTCGCACCTGCTCGACGACGCCGACGCCGCCGAGGTGGCACCGCCGGTCGTCCTGCACTGAGCCGCGGGGCGCGGCATCCGCCATGCTGGGACGGTGCGCCCCGGACCCCTGAACGCGATCACCGACGTGGCAGGCGTGCGGGTCGGCCACGCCACGCGCGACGAGCCGGGCTGGCTCACCGGGGTCAGCGTCGTCCTGCCTCCCGCGGGGTCCGTCGGGAGTGTCGACGTGCGCGGCGGCGGCCCCGGCACCCGCGAGACCGACCTGCTCGACCCGCGGCGGGCCGTCGAGCGGGTCGACGCCGTCGTCCTCGCCGGGGGAAGCGCCTTCGGCCTGTCCACTGCCGACGGCGTCATGGCGGGACTGTGGGACGACGGGCTCGGCTGGCCGGTCGGACCCGACCCCCACGAGGTCGTGCCCATCGTGCCCGCCGCGATCCTGTTCGACCTCGGCCGCGGTGGCGGCTTCCGGCACCACCCGGGACCCGACGACGGCCTGGCCGCGTACCGGGCGGCGAGCTCCGGCCCGGTGCCGGAGGGGTCGGTGGGCGCCGGCACGGGAGCGATGACCGACGGGCTGCGCGGGGGCGTCGGGACGGCCTCCGCCGTCCTGTCCTCGGGGGCCACGGTGGGCGCGCTCGTCGTCGTCAACGCCGTCGGCGCGGCCTCGGACCGCGACGGGCACCTGCTGGCCGCACCACTGCTCACCGGCGACGAGGCTGCTCGGCTGCCCACCCCGGACCCCGCAGCGGCCCGCGCGCACCGCGCCGCCCAGGCCGATGCCCTCGCCGCGCTGCGCGCCGGCACCGCCACGACCCTCGCGGTGGTGGCCACCGACGTCCCGCTGACCAAGGCAGGGTGCCAGGCGCTCGCCGGGGTGGCGCACGACGGCTTCGCCCGCGCCCTCTCGCCGGTCCACACCTCCTTCGACGGCGACACGGTGTTCGCCCTGTCCACCGGCCGCGGGGGCGAGGTCGACAGGTTCGCGCTCCTCGAGCTCCAGGCGGCCGCGGCCGACTGCGTCGCGCGGGCGATCGCCAGGGCGGTGCTCGCGGCGACGTCGGTCGACCGCTCGACCGACGGCGGCGCGGTCCTGCGCTCCTACCGCGACGCCCTCACCCTCGGCTGACCCGCGCCGAGGGAAAGGCGTTCGGGCTCAGGCGATCTCGTCGACCCGCACGGCCCGGCCCTCGCGCCACGACAGCCCCGCCGCCAGGGCGACCGCGGTGCAGGCGCGGGCCGCGTCGGTCCCGGCCGGTGACGGGCCACCGCCGACGAGGTAGGCGTGGAAGGCCGCCCACTCCTGCCGGTAGGACTCGAGGTAGCGCTCGAGGAAGAACCACGACAGCGGCTGGCCAACGGTCGACTCGCCCGTGCGGACCCAGCCTGCGTGCCGAGCGGGGTTGTCCGACACCGCCATCCCACCGGAGCCGAACGCCTCGACGCGCTGGTCGTAGCCGTACACGGCCTCCCGGCTGTTGTCGATGGTCGTCAGGGTCCCGTCGGCGTGCGTGAGCAGCGTGACGGCGGTGTCGATGTCGCCGGCCTCCCCGATCTTCGGGTCGACGCGCACCGCTCCGCGGGCGTAGACCTCGACCACGGGGCTCCCCGCGACGTAGCCGGCCATGTCGAAGTCGTGGATGGCCATGTCGAGGAAGATGCCGCCGCTCCCGGCGATGTACTCGACCGGCGGCGGGGCGGGGTCGCGGCTGGTGATCCGCAGGAGGTGGAGGTCGCCGATGCCACCGGTGGCCACGGCGTCGCGCACCGAGCGGTGGCCGGGGTCGAAGCGGCGGTTGAAGCCGATCATGAACGGCACGCCGGCGTCCTCGACGGCGCTGAGCGCGCGGTCGACCTCGGCGAGGCTCAGCGACACCGGCTTCTCGCAGAACACGGCCTTGCCGGCCTGCGCGGCGCCGACGAGGAGGTCGGCGTGCGTGTCGGTGGAGCTGCAGATCGCCACGGTGTCGATGTCGTCGGACGCCAGGAGCTCCTCGATCGTGAGGACCGGGGCGCCCGTCGAGGCGGACACGGCCTGCGCGGCGGCGGGAACGGCGTCGGCCAGGCCCGCCACGACGTAGCCGGGCATCTCGGCGAGGATGCCGGCGTGCATCCGCCCGATCCGGCCGCACCCGACCACCCCGACGCGCCGCACCGCGACCTCGTCCTGCTCCACCGAGAACCCTGCGTCACGCGTGGTCATCAGACCTCCACCCACTCTCCGTCGTCCGTCGACACCACGGCATCCTGTGCCCACCGGCCGGGCCGTGGCAAGGCTTTGTCCTCACAAAGATGCCAATGTCCGGACATCGGGACGCGCCGGGCCGGAGGCCGGCTGGGCGAAGGTCAGCCCTTGCTCGTGTAGTTCGGGGCCTCGACGATGCCGCTGATGTCGTGCGGGTGCGACTCGCGCAGCCCCGCGGTGGTGATCCGGATGAACCGGCCGCGGGCCTTGAGCTCGGGGACGGTGCGGGCGCCGACGTAGAACATCGACTGGTGCAGGCCGCCGATGAGCTGGTGGGCCACCGCGCCGACCGGGCCCCGGTAGGCGACCTGGCCCTCGATGCCCTCGGGGACGATCTTGTCGTCGCTCGTGACGTCGGCCTGGAAGTAGCGGTCCTTGCTGTACGACTTCTTGCCCCGCGACGACATCGCCCCGAGCGAGCCCATGCCCCGGTAGGCCTTGTACTGCTTGCCGTTGATGAAGACGAGCTCGCCGGGGGACTCCTCGCACCCGGCGAGCAGCGAGCCGACCATCACCGTGTCGGCACCGGCGACGAGCGCCTTGGCGATGTCGCCGGAGTACTGCAGGCCACCGTCGCCGATGAGGGGGACACCGGCCGGGCGGCACGCGAGCGAGGCCTCGTAGATGGCGGTGACCTGCGGGACGCCGACCCCGGCGACGACGCGGGTCGTGCAGATCGAGCCCGGTCCCACGCCGACCTTGACCGCGTCGACCCCGGCGTCGACGAGCGCCTGGGCGCCCGCACGGGTGGCGACGTTGCCGCCGATGACCTGGACGTGGCGGGTGGCAGGGTCCTTCTTGACCCGCTCGACCATCTCGAGCAGGAGGCGGGCGTGGCCGTGCGCGGTGTCGACGACGAGGACGTCGACACCGGCCTCGATGAGCCGCGTCGCGCGCTCCCAGGCCTCGCCGAAGTACCCGACCGCCGCGCCCACCAGCAGGCGTCCGTCGGCGTCCTTGCTGGCGTCCGGGAACTGCTCGGACTTCACGAAGTCCTTGACGGTGATGAGCCCGCGCAGCCGGCCCTCGTCATCGATGATCGGCAGCCGCTCGCGCTTGTGCTGGCGCAGCAGGAGGGTGGCCTCGGCGTTGCTGATGCCGACGTGCCCCGTGATGAGCGGCATCGGGGTCATGACGTCGCGCACCAGGGTGTGGCCCCAGTCGGCGACGGGCGTGAAGCGCAGGTCGCGGTTGGTGACGATGCCGAGGAGGTGCTCGCCGGGGTCGACGACCGGCAGGCCGGACACCCGGTAGCGACCACAGATCTCGTCGAGCTCCTCGAGCGTCGCGTCGGGGCCGATGGTGACCGGGTTGGAGATCATCCCGGTCTGGGTCCGCTTGACGAGGTCGACCTGGTAGGCCTGGTCCTCGATCGACAGGTTGCGGTGCAGGATGCCGATCCCGCCGTGGCGCGCCATCGCGATCGCCATCCTGGCCTCGGTGACCGTGTCCATCGCGGCGGAGATGAGCGGCACGCGGATGGAGATGCCGCGGGTGAGCCGGCTCGTGGTGTCGACCTCGCTGGGGACGACGTCGGTCTCGCCGGGCTGGAGCAGGACGTCGTCGTAGGTGAGGCCGAGGGCGGCGAAGGGCGACGGGGGCGCCGCCTCGTAGGTGGAGGCGTCCACCGCGGGGGCGGAGGCCCCCGGGGCGGGCTGCCGGGCAGCGGGGCCGTGGTCGGTGGTGGCGCTGGTCTCGTCCAGTCCGAGGCTCATCACCCGATTCTACGGGCTGGTGCCCGCGGCTCCGGCCACCGGACCGCGGGGCGCCCGCCCCCTCGGTCCTGGCTCGCCCCGCGTGCGCCCGAGGAGCCAGCGACCTCCGCCGGCGAGGTTGACCAAAGCCTTACCCACCGCTTGCCCACCCTCTACCAACCCCCTCTTACGGTGAGTCGCAAGCCGCTCGGAAGTGCGGTCCGAGCACTGCAGGAGGTTCACATGGCCGAGATCACCAGGCTCCCTGGTCCCGTGGCCGACCTGTGGGACTGGCAGCTCGACGGCTCCTGCCGTCGGGTCGGTCCCGAGGTGTTCTTCCACCCCGAAGGCGAACGCGGCAGCAAGCGGCGCACGCGCGCCAGCGCCGCCAAGGAGATCTGCCTGGGCTGTCCGGTCCTCCAGCAGTGCCGCTCGCACGCCCTCTCCGTCCGCGAGCCCTACGGGGTGTGGGGCGGACTCACCGAGGACGAGCGCGAGTCGCACTTCTCGCGGAACCGGCACATCGCCTCCTGACCCCGACACGGTGGCCCCAAGGGGTGGCCCCGTTGCACGGCCCCGGAGGCGATGCGGGGTCGGGACCGAAGGACCCGGGGTGGCCCGCCACCGGCCACCGCGGACCAGCGGTCCCGACCCGATACTCCCGCGCGCGGGCCTCACCACCGACGGCACTAGCCTGACCTGGTGAGCGCCCCCCTCGACGTCCCCATCCGCGACGAGTCGATCCGGCTCGGCCAGCTGCTCAAGCTGGCGGGCGTCGTCGTCGACGGCGCCACGGCCCGCGAGGCCATCGAGCGCGGCGTCGTCACGGTCAACGGTGAGGTCGACACCCGCCGTGGCCGCCAGGTGCGTCCCGGCGACGTCGTCACCCTCGAGGACCAGACCCTCCACGTCACCGCCGAGGCCTGACCCCCTCCCAGTCCCCTTCCCCTCTTCCCGCGCCCCCCGCGCCCTGCCTTCCCCGCGCCCTCGCCCCCCGGCTGATGCGCGTGCTACGGCGCAGTAGGTGTCGTGATCACGACACCTACTGCGCCGTAGCGTGCGGTTGAGCGGGGAGGGTCAGTGACCGTGGCCGTGGCCGTGGCCACCGGCGGCGCCGGCCGGCTCCTCCTCCTTCTTCTCCACGACGAGGGTGTCGGTGGTCAGGACCATCGACGCGATCGACGCGGCGTTGCGCAGCGCGCTGCGGGTGACCTTGACCGGGTCGATGACGCCGGCCTTGATGAGGTCCTCGTACTCGCCCGTGGCGGCGTTGAGGCCCTGGCCGAAGGCGAGCTCCTGCACCTTGGCGACGGCGACGTAGCCCTGCAGGCCCGCGTTCTCGGCGATCCAGCGCAGCGGCTCCGCCGCGGCCTTGCGCACGATGGCGGCGCCGACCTTCTCGTCACCCTCGAGGTCCAGGCCCTCGATGACCTTGACGGCCTGGATGAGGGCGGAGCCGCCGCCGGCGACGATGCCCTCCTCGATGGCCGCGCGGGTCGCCGAGATGGCGTCCTCGATGCGGTGCTTCTTCTCCTTGAGCTCGACCTCGGTGTGGGCGCCGACCTTGATGACGCACACGCCGCCGGCGAGCTTGGCGAGGCGCTCCTGGAGCTTCTCGCGGTCCCAGTCGGAGTCGGTGCGCTCGATCTCCTGCTTGATCTGGTTGACGCGGCCGTCGACGTCGGCGTGGTCGCCGGCGCCGTCGATGATGACGGTCGAGTCCTTGGTGACGACGATCCGCCGGGCCTGGCCCAGCGTCTCGAGGCCGACCTGGTCGAGCTTGAGGCCGACCTCCTCGGCGACGACCTGGCCGCCGGTGAGGACCGCGACGTCCTGGAGCATCGCCTTGCGGCGGTCACCGAAGCCGGGCGCCTTGACGGCGACGACGTTGAACGTGCCGCGCATCTTGTTGACGACGAGCGTGGACAGGGCCTCGCCGTCGACGTCCTCGGCGATGACGAGGAGCGGCTTGCCGGCCTTCACGACCTTCTCCAGCACCGGCAGGATGTCGGCGATCGCCGAGATCTTGCCCTGGTGGATGAGGATGTAGGCGTCCTCGACGATGGCCTCCATGCGCTCCGGGTCGGAGACGAAGTAGGGGCTGATGTAGCCCTTGTCGAACTGCATGCCCTCGGTGAACTCGAGCTCGGTGCTCGCGGTCGAGGACTCCTCGACGGTGATGACGCCGTCCTTGCCGACCTTGTCGAACGCGTCGGCGATCGTCGAGCCGATCTCGGGGTCCTGGGCGGACAGCGAGGCGACCTGGGCGATCTCGTCCTTGGACTCGATCTCGCGGGCCACGCGCAGCAGCTCCTCGGAGACGGCGTCGACGGCGGCGTCCATGCCGCGCTTGAGGCCCGAGGGGGCGGCGCCGGCCGCGACGTTGCGCAGGCCCTCGTGGACCATCGCCTGGGCGAGGACCGTCGCGGTCGTCGTGCCGTCACCGGCGACGTCGTTGGTCTTGGTGGCGACCTCCTTGGCGAGCTGGGCGCCGAGGTTCTCGTAGGGGTCCTCGAGCTCGATCTCGCGGGCGATCGTCACCCCGTCGTTCGTGATCGTGGGCGCGCCCCACTTCTTGTCGATGACGACGTTGCGGCCCTTGGGGCCGAGCGTCACCTTGACGGTGTTCGCGAGCGCGTCGACGCCGCGCTCGAGCGACTTGCGGGCGGAGTCGTTGAACTCCAGTTGCTTGGCCATGGCTGTCCTTCGTGTTCGGGGTGCCGGGGGCGCCTGTCGCGCCGCGCCGGCGGGGTTTCGGGGGTGCTCGGGTCAGCTGGACCGGACGCGCCCCGGGGGGCACCCACGTCGGGGTGCCCTCCGGGGCGCGGTCACGGCATCTGGTGGTGCGTCAGCCGACGACCGCGAGCACGTCGCGCGCGGAGAGGATGAGGTACTCCTCGCCCTTGTGCTTGATCTCGGTACCGCCGTACTTGCTGTAGATGACCCGGTCGCCGACCTGGACGTCGAGCGGGACGCGGTTGCCCTTGTCGTCGATGCGGCCCGGGCCGACAGCGAGGACCTCGCCCTCCTGGGGCTTCTCCTTCGCGGTGTCCGGGATGACCAGACCGGATGCAGTCGTCTGCTCGGCCTCGAGGCTCTTGATGACGATGCGGTCCTCGAGCGGCTTGATGGAAACCGACACGGTGTGCTCCTCCCCTGTGGGGTGAGTCGAAGTGGACGGGACTGCGCATTCCGGGCCGCTCTCGCCGTCGCGGGGGTCGAAGACGACCCGGAGTGCGCTGGCACTCACCGGGGGTGAGTGCCAATGAGGCAAATCTAGGTCGCGCGTTAGCACTCGGTCAACTCGAGTGCCAGTTCCGTGGACGCGCCGGGTCCCGGACGGATGGTCGGGGCCGCAGTGGCAGGATGTCGCGCCGTGGACATCGGCGTGGTGCGGGCCCTCGGGAGCCCCGAGGGCAAGGAGCTGCTGCGCTCCCTCCCGGCCTGGGACGAGACCGCCGTCATGCCCCTCGCGGACCGGCTGCGCCGCGAGGGCCACGCCCCCGAGCTCGTCGCGGCCCTGCTGACCCAGCAGCGGCTGCGGGCCCGCGCCGTCGCCAAGTTCGGCGAGTTCGCCGACGACCTGCTCTACACCGCCGACGGGCTCGAGCAGGCCTCGCGCCTGGAGCTGTCCGCCACCCACGCCGGGCGGTTCTACAACGCCAGCCTCGCCACGGTGCACGACCTCGGCTGCGGCATCGGGGCCGACGCCGTCGCGATGTCGGCCCTGGGCGTCACGGTGCAGGGCGTCGACGTCGACCCGGTCACCGCCGCCATCGCCGACATCAACCTGCGGCCCTGGCCGGACTCCCGGGCCCGGGTGGGCCTCGCCGAGGAGTTCGAGCCGCCGCGCGACCCGCTGCGCTCGCGCGTCGGCGTGTGGCTCGACCCCGCGCGGCGCATCCCGGGCGTCACCGGGCGCCACGGCCGCATCAAGCGGGTCTTCCGGCTCGACGAGATCCGCCCCACGTGGGAGTTCGTCCTGCAGGTCGCGACCGCCGTCCCC
This sequence comes from uncultured Actinomycetota bacterium, assembly GCA_963795035.1. Classification (GTDB taxonomy): domain Bacteria; phylum Actinomycetota; class Actinomycetes; order Actinomycetales; family Dermatophilaceae; genus Oryzobacter. The sequence goes on from CAWCFZ010000001.1 coordinate 698,192, forward strand.
GCGACGGGGGCCAAGCTCTCGCCCTCGATGCCCAAGGACGCCATCCCGCTCGGCACCGAGGCGCAGTGGACGTCGTACGGCGGGGAGGTCCTGGAGTGCGCCGTGTGGTGGGGGCCGCTGGCGCAGCGCCCGGGCCGCAGCGCCCGCATCCTCGGGCCGGGCCGTCCGCCGGTCGAGGTCGACCAGAGCATGGCCGAGCCGGACACCCCGACGACCGCGTCCCTGTCGGCCGTCGGCCCGTGGCTGTACGAGCCGGACCGCGCGGTGACCCAGGCGGGGCTGCTCGGGGCGGTCACGGCGGCCACGCTCGGCAGCGAGGTCGACCACGGCCTGGGCTACGTGGTCTCCGACGCCGAGGTCGACGTCGCGTTCGCCCGCCGCTACGCCGTGCGCGAGGCCTTCCCCTTCGGCGTGAAGTCGCTGCGCGCCTGGCTGGCCCAGCACGGGGTGACCGGGCTGACCATCAAGAAGCGCGGTGTGCGGCTCGACGACGACGAGCTGCGGCGCCAGCTGCGGATCGGGCGCAAGGCGGGCGATGGCGCCCAGGCCACCGTGGTCCTCACCCGCGTCGCGGGCCAGCAGGTCGTGCTCGTCGTCGACCCCGCCTGAGCGCCCTCAGAGCTCGGGGTCGGCCTGCGCGCCCTCGCGGCGCACGGCGTCGGCGCCGGCGGCCAGGGCCGCCCGGAGGGCGTCGTCACGGTCCGCACCGCGGGCCAGGGCCGCCGCGAGCGCCCCGCAGAAGGCGTCGCCCGCGCCCGTGGTGTCGAGGACCTCGCCGGCCGCGACCGCGACGGCCGGGGTCGTGACGCCGTCCCACGCCGCCCCGTTGGCCCCGAAGGTGACGAGGAGCGAGCGCGGCTGCGCCCCGGCCTCGGCGAGCGCCGCCATCTCGAGCTCGTTGGCCACGACCGGGTCGGCCAGGGCGACGACGTCGGCCGGCAGCGCCGCGTAGGGCGCCGTGTTGAGGACGACGCGCGCCCCGCGCCCGGCGGCGCGGCGGACCGCGGTGCACACCACGGGCCGCGGCACCTCGAGCTGGACGAGGAGGACGTCGCCCGCCCCGAGCCCGTCGACCGTCGCGACCTCGCGCTCGTCGAGCAGGTCGTTGGCACCGGGGACGACGACGATCGAGTTCTCCGCGTCGTCGGAGACGGCGATGAGCGCGTGGCCGGTGGGGACCCCCTCGACCACCCGCAGGCCGGAGACGTCGATCCCGCGGGCCTCGAGCCGCGACCGGTAGGCCGCTCCCCCGGCGTCGTCGCCCACGCAGCCGACCATGGCCACCTCGGCACCGGCGGCCGCCGCCGCGACGGCCTGGTTGGCGCCCTTGCCGCCCGCGAGGCGTCGCAGCCCCTCGCCGAGGACCGTCTCGCCCGGGCGGGGGTGGCGCTCGACCCGCGTCACGAGGTCGACGTTGAGCGCGCCGAGGACGAGCACCCGCCCGGCCATCAGACCTCCCCCCGCACGGTGCGCACCCAGAGGTCCGCGATGCGGGGCCCGTCGACCTCGAGGCACACGTCGACCATCGCGGGCGCCAGGCCGTGCGGGTCGTGGGCGAGGTCGCCGTCCCAGTCGCGTCGGTCCACGACGGTGCGCCCGCGGGTCCAGGTCCCGGAGAGCTCGACCCGTACGGGGAGCCGCTGGGTGCGCACGGCTTCCGGCTCGATGAGGATGCCGACCACCCCGGCGTCGCCGATGGTTGCCCCGGCGTTGGCGAACCGGCGGTGGTGGAAGGAGATGAGGTCGGCGGCCAGCAGCGCGGCAGGGGTGTCGACCTCGCGCAGCCCGGCCACCTGCACGTCGGTGACGAGCGGGTCGTAGAACACGTCGAGGCCGTACATCGTGACGGGCACGTCGTGCTCGGCGCAGGCGTCCAGGACGATCGCCGTGGCCTCCGGATCGTGGAAGACGTTGAACTCGGCGGCCGCGGTCGCGTTGCTGATCTCCACCCCGCCGCCCATGAAGACCAGCCGTCCGATCCGCGCGAACGCCGCGGGGTGCACCCGGGCGAGCAGCGCGAGGTTGGTCATGGGGGCCAGCGGCACCACGGTGAGCGCCTCCCCCGCGTCGGCTGCGTCGTCGATGGTGTCGCGCAGCAGGTCGAGGGCGGAGCGCGCGTCGGGCCGCAGGGTGGGCTCGGGCATCCCGAGGTCGGCCATCCCGTCGGACCCGTGGACGTGGCGGGCGTCGACCGGGTCCTCGAGGAGGGGACGGGCGGCGCCGACGCCCACCGGGACATCGCCCCGCCCGGCCGTCTCCAGGACGGTGAGGGTGTTGCGCACGACGTCGGCGAGCGGGGCGTTGCCACCCACGCAGGTGACGGCGCGCAGGTCGACGGCGGGGTGCAGGGCGGCCAGGAGCAGGGCGCAGGCGTCGTCGACGCCGGTGTCGACGTCGAGGACGACGGGGAGGGCGGGCATGGGGTCGATCATGGCGGATGGACCCCCGGGGAGTCTCCCGCCCTCGACCCGTGGGTTCGGCCGGAGGGCGGCCGGTCACGTAACGTCGTCGGGTGACTTGTCCCCCGATCCCTGCCGTCCGGACCCGCGCCGCGCTCGTCCTCGGGGGCGTGCTCGTGGCGGTGGCCGGGTGCTCCGGCGGCGAGCCGTCCGCGTCGTCCTCACCCCCCTCCGGCACGTCGAGCACGTCCGCCTCGCCGTCCCCCTCGGCGAGCGAGACCACCGCCCCCACCTGCGCCGAGCAGACCTTCGCCGCCCTCGACGAGCCGCAGCGCCTGGGGCAGCTGCTCATGGTGGGCTTCGACACCAACGCCCCGCTCGGCTCGCTCGACGACCTCGTCACCGACGACCACGTCGGCAACGTCATCTACCTCGGGGGGTGGGAGGGCGCCGCGAAGGTGACCCGGACCTCCAAGCACCTCAACGGCCTGGTCTCGACGACGGCCACCGGCGACGTCGGCCTGATGATCGCCGCCGACCAGGAGGGCGGCATCGTCCACCAGCTGCGCGGCGACGGCTTCACCCGCCCGCCCAGGGCCCTGGACCAGGCCGAGCTGGAGCCGGCCGAGCTGACCGAGGACGCTGCGGGCTGGGCCCGGGAGATCAAGCAGGTCGGCGTCAACGTCAACCTCGCCCCGGTGGCCGACACGGTGCCCGAGAAGATCGGCCGCGCCAACGAGCCCATCGGGAAGCACGGACGCCAGTACGGCTCCGACCCGAAGACCGTGGCGACGTACTCGGTCGCCTTCCTCGAGGGCATGCTCGCCGAGGGGGTCGAGGGCGCGGTCAAGCACTTCCCGGGGCTGGGCCGGGTGCGCAACAACACCGACTTCTCGTCCTCCGGGATCACCGACGAGGTCGCCACCGCCGACGACCCGTTCCTCGAGCCGTTCCGCGCGAACATCGAGGCCGGCGTGGGGCTCGTCATGATGTCCTCCGCCCGCTACCCGAAGCTCGACGCGAAGAACCCCGCGATGTTCTCCGAGAAGATCGTCACGGGGCTGTTGCGCGACCAGCTCGGCTACGACGGGGTCGTCATCACCGACGACGTCAACGCGCAGGCCCTTCGGGACGTCACGCCCGGTGACCGCGCGGTGCGGCTCCTCGACGCCGGGGGCGACGTCGTCCTCACCGGGAAGGCGTCGGACGCCGACGAGATGATCAAGGCCCTGTCCGAGAAGGCCGCCGACGAGCCCGAGTTCGGCGCGAAGGTCGAGGCGTCGGTGCAGCGGGTCCTCGTGCTCAAGGACCGGATGGGGCTGCTCCCCTGCTCGACGGACGCCGCGGGCTGATCCGCCGGGGTCGTCCGCCACGATGGGACCATGACCGCCTGGGTCCTGCACGTCGACATGGACCAGTTCATCGCTGCCGTCGAGGTGCTCCGACGGCCCGAGCTGGCCGGGCTGCCCGTCGTCGTCGGGGGGCGCGGCGACCCCACCGAACGGGCTGTGGTGTCGACGGCGTCGTACGAGGCGCGGGTGTTCGGCGTCCGGTCCGGGATGCCGCTGCGCACCGCACTGAAGCGGTGTCCCGACGCCGTGTTCCTCCCGGTCGACAAGCCGACCTACGACGAGGCCTCCACGGTCGTCATGGACACCCTGCGCGCCGTTCCCGGTGCCGTCGTCGAGGTGCTCGGGTGGGACGAGGCCTTCGTCGGCATCGAGGCGTCCGACCCCGAGGAGGTGGCCCGCCGCGTGCAGGCGGACGTCCTCGCCGCGACCCGGCTGCACTGCACCGTCGGAGTCGGGGACACCAAGGTCCGGGCCAAGATCGCGACCGAGCTCGGCAAGCCCCGCGGCACCTTCAGGCTCACCCGGCTGAACTGGTTCGAGGTCATGGGCGACAAGCCGACCGCGGACCTCTGGGGCGTCGGCAGCCGCATCTCGCAACGCCTGGCCACGCTCGGCATCACGACCGTGCGCGAGCTCGCCGATGCCGAGGACGCCGCTCTCGCAGCGGAGTTCGGCCCGCAGTCCGGGCCCTGGTTGCGTGAGCTCGGGCAGGGCGAGGGCGCCTCGAGTGTCGACGACACGCCGTGGGTTCCCCGGGCGCACGGCCGCGAGACGACCTTCCAGCGCGACCTCACCACCGCCGAGGCGGTCGAGGACGCCCTGCGGGTGCTCGCGGGGCAGGTCCTCGACGACCTGCGCGCCGAGGGTAGGGCGTGCGCACGGGTCCACCTCAAGGTGCGCTTCGTCCCGTTCTTCACCGTCAACCGCTCCCGGAAGCTGGCCGAGCCCACCTGGGACGCGACGGTCCTCGCCGACACGGCGCTCGACCTCTTCCGTCGCCTCGAGGACACCCGTGCCGTGCGGCTGCTCGGTGTCCGCGCGGAGATGGTCCCGCCCGAGGGCGGCTACGAGGCCCCGCGCACCCACGGTCGCCGCGGGATGCCCTGACCCGTGGCCGGGCTGGCTGGGCCGCGTCTGCAGAGAACGCGATTGGCGTGCACGCAAAGGCCATCACGGCCGTCGTCCCCCCTAGATTCGGAGCCCGGGCACCTGCCCGACACACCCCACCGAGAGGCGGAGCATCATGCGTGGTTCCAATCTGATCTGGACGATCGTCGGCGTCCTGCTCATCGTCGCGCTTCTCATCTACATCCTCTGAGACCAGCGACGCCCCGGGTCCCTGGGACCCGGGGCGTCGCTGTGCCCGGGTGCCCGCCCGGGAGGGGGTCAGGCGGCGTCGTCGTGGCGCGTGCCGGGGTGGGTGGTGTGGGTGCGGCCGGTGGGGGCGGTCCAGGTGCAGGTGCCGTCAGGGGTCATGGTCAGGCTCCAGCCGGCGTGGTGCTTGAACCCGTGGTGCGCCGGACACAGGCAGTGCAGGTTGGCTTCCTTCGTCTCGCCGTGGGGGAAGGCGACGACGTGGTCGAGGTGGCAGCGTGGCGCGGGCACCGAGCAGCCGGGGAACCGACAGTGCAGGTCGCGGGTGCGGACTGTTGCGGCGAGCTCCTTGCCGGGGCGATGGGTGCGCCGCCGTCCGGGTGGTCCGTCGGCGGTGCCGGTGTCGGCGGAGGTGACGCGCAGCCGGGTGTCGGGGTTGCTCAGCACGGCGGTGACCTGTTCGGGCAGCATCCCGGTGGTGCCGGGCACCTCGACGAGGCCGGGGACGAACCAGACCCGTTCGCCGTCGCAGGGTGCGGCGGCGCTGCCGCCCACGGGTGTCGTCGTGAGGAAGGGGTTGCCGGTCGTCTCGAGGCGCTCGCCGAGCCTCAGGCCGAGGGTGCGCTCGAGCGAGCCGGCCGCGAGCGTCCGGTGGGTGACGGAGCCGGCGACGAGGTCGACGAGGACGGGGTCGACGACCTCGAGGTCGGTCGCGACCGGGCCCTCGTTGCCGGTCAGGGGTCGTTCCAGCTCGTCGGTGATGACGTCGCGGTGCCGGCGACGGGTGACGGCGGTGGGGACGGTCGCGGTCCTGGCGGGGACGACGAGCTGGACGGTGGTGCTGACGTGGGCGTTGGCGCGCACCAGGTCGACCATCGCGTCGAGCCGGGCCGCCTCGACGCTGCGACGCTCGCGCGTCGGGGTGCCGGCCGCGTGGTCGCGGGAGCGGGCATGGGCGTCGGCGGTGAGGTACTCCTGCGCGAGCGTGTCGACCGCTGCGGCGAGCTGGCGGGACTGCTCGTCGGGCACCTCCGCAGACCAGCGCATCAGCCCGGGAACCTCCGAGGGTGCCCAGCGCAGGGCGCGCCGACGTGGCGCGGCCCGGCGGGCAGCCTTCGCACCGTCGGGGTCGGCCTTGGCCGCGGCCCGCTGCGCCCGGGCCACCAGGCGCGGCTTGGGGAGGGCCGTGACGTCCTGGTCGTACAGGCGGGCCTCGAACTCGGCCACCCGCTCGGGGGCGACGTCGCGGGCGGCGACCACGACGCCGTCGACCCGCCACGGCTCGAGCCGCCCGTCCACCGCCAGCGCGAACGTGCGTGGGAGCTCGACGAGCACCCGGGCCCGGTTCAGGCGGGTGCGCATGGTGCGCGGGGCGATGTTGAGCAGCGGCGCCAGCGAGGACGCAGCGATCGCGTCCGGTTCGGGCACCGGCACGAACCGGAGCACAGCCCCGTCGCGGCCCCGGCGGGTGACGCCCCGCGCAGCAAGGTCGGCGACGTGGATCTCGACGTCGTCGGTGACCAGCTCGGCGAACCGGTCGACTCCGGCGGCCTGAAGCGCGTGCGCCCAGGACGCCACCCTCTGGGTGGCCACCACGACCGCTTCGCACCCGGCCCTCGACAGGTCCCGGACCTCGTCGACCGAGACCGTCGACAGGAGCACGGCGAGCTCTGACGGATGCGCTTCGCGCACCGCCTCCAGGCTCGGGATCGTTGCTTCCATGACCCCAACCCTAGACGCGGCCACTGACAGTGCTCCGGCCCAAACCCTCTGTCCCACAGCCATTTAGGTCACGGTCAGATCACGATCCAGCACCTGGCAGGCTCCCTCAGCCAGAGGGAGTCAGGCCGAGATCTCGGTGACGGGCATCGAGGAGTCGGCGGGGATGCCCAGGTCGGACGGCGGTACGTCCCTTGAGGACCATCTGCGCCCCCAGGGCCGCGACCATCGCCCCGTTGTCAGTGCACAGTCCCGGACGCGGGACGCGCAGCTCGACTCCCGCTGCGTCACAGCGTTCCTGGGCCATCGCGCGCAGTCGCGAGTTCGCTGCGACGCCTCCACCGATCTGCAGGTTCCCGACCCCGTACTCCTTGCACGCGAGCAGGGCCTTGCGCGTCAGGACGTCGGTGACCGCCTCCTGGAAGGACGCCGCGACGTCGGCGATCGGAACGGGCTCTCCCGCAGCCTCCTTCGCCTGGACCCAGCGCGACACGGCCGTCTTGAGCCCGGAGAAGGAGAAGTCGAACCGGTGGCGCTCCATGTCGCGGCCGGTGGTCAGACCGCGCGGGAAGTCGATGACGACCTGGCCCTCGCGCGCCGCCCGGTCGATGTGCGGGCCCCCGGGGAACGGGAGCCCCAGCACCCGCGCGACCTTGTCGAACGCCTCCCCGGCGGCGTCGTCGATGGTCGACCCGAGGCTGCGGATGTCGTTCGTGACGTCGGGCACCAGGAGCAGCGAGGAGTGGCCGCCCGACACGAGCATCGCCAGCGTCGGCTCCGGGAGCGGCCCGTGCTCGACGATGTCGACCGCGACGTGCGACGCGAGGTGGTTGACGCCGTACAGCGGCACCCCGAGCGACAGCGCGAGGGCCTTCGCCGAGGCCACCCCCACCATGAGGGCTCCCGCGAGCCCGGGCCCGGAGGTCACCGCGACCGCGTCGAGGTCGCGCAGCGACACCCCGGCCGTCGCGCAGGCCCGCTCGATGGTCGGCACCATCGCCTGGAGGTGCGCGCGGCTGGCGACCTCCGGGACGACCCCGCCGAAGCGCGCATGCTCGTCGACGCTGCTCGCGATGGCATCGACGAGGAGCGTCTCGCCGCGCACGATCCCGACCCCCGTCTCGTCGCACGACGTCTCGATGCCGAGCACCAGCGGTTCGTCACGCATCACGGACCTCCGTGCCGGAGAGCGTCTTTCGCAGCACCAGGGCATCGACGTCGCCCGGCTGGTAGTAGCGGCGGCGGGTCGAGAGCAGGACGTACCCGGCCCGGTCGTACAGGGCCCGCGCCGGGGCGTTGTCGGCCCGCACCTCGAGCATCACGTGGTCGGCGCCGCGCTCGGCCGCCCGTCGCTCGAGCTCGGCCAGGAGCGCCGACCCCAGACCGAGCCCGCGAGCCCGGGCGACCGTCGCCACGGTCATCACGTCGGCCACCTCGCCGCCGTGGTCGAGCCCGGCGTACCCGAGCAGCCCCGCACCGTCCTCGACGACCACGTACTCACGGCGCGGCCGGCCGGCCAGCTCGGACCACCACGACGCCTCCGACCACGGGTCGTGGGGGAAGAGGTCGACCTCGAGGGCGGCCAGCGCCGCCACGTCGGTCCACACCGCGTCCCGCAGGCCGGGCACGGCCGCCCCGCCCCCGGCACCCACCTCGCGGCTCTCCACGGTCCTCACGCCCGGGCCCGTTCGGCCGTCGTCAGCGCGTCGGGGCGGCGCAGGTACAGCGGCTCGACCGGCAGGTCTGCGCCGGCAGCGACGGCCTGCGCCCCCACGAGGGCGAGCACCCCGGCGTCGACGTCGAGCGGCTCGACCGCCACGGGGAACAGGTCGGGGTAGAGGACCGGGCCACGACCCGCCGTCGGCAGGGAACGCGCGCCCTGCGGGACCTCCGCCGGGCGGTCGACGGCCGGCCCCGAGACCCTCGCGACCGACGACCCCGACACCTGGTACCGGGCCCAGTACACCTCGCGCCGGCGGGCATCGGTCGCGACGAGCAGCCCCTGCGCGCCGGCGCCGGACCTCGACCGCGCGACCTGGTGGGCGAGGACGTCGAGCGAGCAGAGGCCGTGCACCGCGATGCCGAGGGCGTGCGCCATCGTCACACCCGTCACCATCCCGACCCGGAGCCCGGTGAACGGCCCCGGACCGGTGCCCACGACGACCCCCGTGAGGTCCCGCGGCGTGACCCCGGCGTCGCCGAGCAGCGCCACCACGAGGGGCGCGAGGTGCTCGGTGTGGCCCCGGGCGTCGACCCGGGCCAGTGAGGCGAGCACGGACGCGCCGTCCGAGAGCCCCACGGCGATGGCCGAGGTCGAGGTGTCGATGCCGAGGATCAGCACGCCTGCCCCGCTCCCAGGGAGGCCAGGGCGTCACCGGCGGCGGCCGTGGCCCACCGCCCTCCGACCCCGGTGAGGGTGGCGGTGCGGACCTCGCTCGCCGTGTCGACGTCGAGGACGACCTCCAGGCGGTCCTCGCTGAGGTCCTCGGCGAGGCCGTGGCCCCACTCCACGACGGTCACCGAGGAGGCGACGTCGGCGTCGAGGTCGAGGTCGTCGAGCTCGAGCGACCCGCCGAGCCGGTAGGCGTCGACGTGCACGAGCGCGGGCCCGCCCACGAGGGACGGGTGGACCCGGGCGATGACGAAGGTCGGCGACGTGACCGGCCCGCGCACGCCCAGCCCCTCGCCCAGCCCCTGCGTCAGGGTCGTCTTGCCGGCCCCGAGGCCACCGGTGAGCACCACGAGGTCACCGGGCGCGAGCAGCCGGCCGAGCGCCACACCGAGCGCCCGGGTGTCGGAGACCGTCGCGAGGACGACGCGGTGCGCGCTCACGACGCCGCCTCGCCATCGCTGGACCCACCCCGGCCGCGTCGCGGCGTGGACGACGAGGGGGCGGACGACCGGGAGGAGCGCGCCTTGGCGACCCGCCGCTTCTTCGAGATGTCCTGCACCGTGCGGCGCACCCGGGGCTTGCTGCTCACGGGGATGCCCTCGGCCACGGCCCGCTGGGCCCGTGCGATGAGCATGAGCAGCTGCTGGGTCACGACCTCCGGGTGCTCGAGCTGGAGGATGTGCCCCGCGTCCTCCACGACCACGTGCTCGGCGCCCGGGACCCGGCGCACGATCTCCTCGCTGTGCGAGGCCGGCGTGATGAGGTCGCCGGCCCCGTTCATCACGAGGGTCTCGATGCCGGTGAGCGCCTCGAGGTGCGCGCCGAGGTCGAGCGAGTCGATGTCGGGCAGGAACGCGGCCATGACGTCGAAGGAGGTCGAGAAGATCATCTCCCCGACGAGGGAGACGAGCTCGGTGCTCACCGGGGAGTCGAAGGCCCACCGCTGCACCGCGACGTCCTGCACGCCGCGACCGAGCTTGCGCAGCAACCCGATCGGACCGGCGTGCCGCGACATCCGGGTGAGCACGCCGGGGCCGAGCGATCCCACGACGCGGCCCACCGTCGGCCCGAGCCCGAACTCGGTCATCTCGCGTCCGCCGGGGCTCGTCGACACCAGCGCCACGGCCAGCACGCGGTCGCGGACGACGTCGGGGTGCTGCCCGACGTACGACATCACCGACATCCCGCCCATGGAGTGGCCGATGAGGACGACCGGCCCGCTCGGGCAGGTGGCCTCGAGGACCGACGCGAGGTCGCGCCCGAGCTGGGCGATGGTGCACGAGGCGAGCGCTGCGCTGCCCGAGCGCCCGTGCCCCCGCTGGTCGAAGCTGACGACCCGGTACCCCGCGTGGATGAGGGCACGGCGCTGCAGGACCCACGACCGCATCGACAGGGCGAAGCCGTGGACGAGGACGACCGTGGGCATCCTCCCGCTGACGTGCCGCCGGCCGCGGCTCGCCGCCTCCGGGGCGTCGATCTCGACGTGGAGGGCGACGCCGTCCTGCGTGCTCACGGTGAGCGACTCGGTCGGGGTGTGTGCCCAGCCGTCCGGGGCGTCGACCGACCGGAAGCCCGCCCGCGCGCGCACGACCCGCTCACCGACCAGGTTCGCGGCAGCACCGAGCGGGGCGAAGGGGCGCAGTGCCATCAGGCCCGGCCCCCGAGGTGCCGCCGCGGGAGCCGCGGACCCATCCGGGTGACGATCTCGTAGTTGATGGTGCCCGCGGCCTCGGCCCAGTCCTGCGCGGTCGGCTCGCCGTCGGCGCCGCGACCGAGCAGGACGACCTCGTCGCCCGGCACCACGGTGGCGTCGGCGCCGAGGTCGAGGACGACCTGGTCCATGCAGACGCGGCCGGCGAGGGTGTAGCGGCGGCCGCCGGTCAGCGCCGGTCCGCGGTTGCCCGCCGCGCGTGGGACGCCGTCGGCGTAGCCCACGGGGACGAGCCCGAGGAGGGTGTCGCGCGCGGTCGTGTACTCGTGGCCGTAGCTGACCCCCTGCCCCGCACGGGCCTGCTTCACGCCGGCCAGCCGCGCCGTGACCCGCATCGCCTCGCGCAGCCCGAAGTCGGCCGGGGAGCCGAGGTCGGGCACCGGCGACAGGCCGAAGACGGCGACGCCGGGTCGCACGAGGTCGAAGTGGGCCGACGGGTTGGTCAGGGTCGCGGCGGAGTTCGCGAGGTGGCGCAGCGCGGGGCGGACCCCGGCGCGCTCGAGCTCGGCGCAGGCCTCCACGAACCGCTCCTGCTGCGCGCGGACCGTGGGGTGCTGCGGCGCGTCGGCGTACGCGAAGTGCGACCAGACCCCCGTGACCTCGATGGCGCCCTCCGCCTGCGCGCGGGCGACCGCGGCGACGACCTCCGGCCAGTCGGTGAGGACGCCGTTGCGCCCCAGACCGGTGTCGACCTTCACCTGCACCCGTGCGGGACGACCCCGTTCGCGGGCGGCCGCGAGGACGGCCTGCAGGCTCCACGCGCTGCCCACCGTCACCTCGATGTCGGCGTCGATCGCCCCGCCCACGTCAGCGCCGGGCGCGAACAGCCAGGTGAGCAGCGGCGCGGTGACCCCGGCGCTGCGCAGCTCGAGGGCCTCGGCGAGCTGGGCGACCCCGAGCCAGGTGGCCCCGCCGTCGAGCGCCGCCCGGGCCGAGGGGACGAGCCCGTGGCCGTAGCCGTCGGCCTTGACGACCGCCATGACCTGCGCGGACCCCGCCCGGCGGCACAGCTCGGCGACGTTGTCGCGGATGGCGTCGAGGTCGATGTCGACCCAGGCCGACAGGCCCGCCGTGGCGGGGTCGGTGGCGGGCGCGGGTGGTGTGGTCATGAGCCCACGAGTCTAGGACGGAGGGACCGGGCGCCGACCCAGCAGGTGACCCACCGTCCGCGGGAGCGCCTGGGCCACCGCCAGCGCGCGCACGGGTCCGCCGGGGTTGGCCCGGTCGGCGGCGACCCCGTGGACCAGGGCAGCCAGCGCCCCGGCCTCGGCCACCGGGAGCCCGGAGGCGACGAGGGTCCCGAGCAGGCCGGCGAGGACGTCACCCGCCCCCGCGGTGGCCAGCCACGAGGGCGCGTCGGCCTGCGCGTGGACGGTGGCCCCCTCCCCCGGCGGCACGACGAGGGTCGTGGCGCCCTTGAGCAGCACGGTGGCCCCGGTCCGGGCTGCGAGCTCGCGGGCGTACCGCAGCGGCTCGGCCTCCACCTGCTCGCGGGAGGCCGCCCCACCCCCGAGGCGGGTGAGGAGCCGGGCGCACTCACCGGCGTGCGGGGTGAGGAGCGTGGGGCCGCGGCGGGCCCGCAGGACGTCGTCGTCGAGGAGGTCGAGCCCTCCGGCGTCGACGACGACCGGCTCGGCACCGCGCAGCGCCTCGCGCGCCGCCTGAAGCTGCTCCACGGCTCCGTCGTCGGACGCCGTGACGTCGAGCCCGGGCCCGACGACCCACGCCTGCACCCGGCCGACCCCGTGGACGGCCTCGGGCACCGCGGCCCGCACGAGCCCGGATGGCGTGGCCGGGCCGACGTAGCGGACCAGGCCGGCCCCGGCCTCCACCGCCGCGGTCACGGCCAGCACGGCTGCGCCGGAGTAGGACTCGCCGCCGGCGATGACCCCCACCACCCCACGGGAGTACTTGTCGTCCGAGGACCGCGGCACCGGCCAGAGGTCGGCGACGTCGTCGTGGTCGAGCCGGCGCACGACCGGCGTGCCCTCGACCTCCAGCCCGATGTCGACGACGGTCAGCACCCCGCACGCCTGCTCGGTCGGCGGGAGGAGGTGCACCGGCTTGGCGACGGAGAAGGTGACGGTCTCGTCGGCGTAGACGCCGTCGGGGTCGAGCGCCCCACCCATCGGGTCCTGGCCGGAGGGCAGGTCGACGGCGATGACGTGCGCCGACTCGGGCACGGCCGCGACCCACGCGGTCGCCCACGCGGGCAGCCCCGGCCGGGCGCCGAGACCGAGCACGCCGTCGAGGACGACGTCGGCCTCCGCGAGCAGGTCCGGGTCGGTGGTGAGGACGACTCCCGCCTCCTGCGCCGCGGCGCGGGCCCCCTCGTGCACCGTGTCGTGGTGCACGGCGACGGCGTTCCAGCCGGCGCTCGCGAGCGCCGCCACGGCGTACAGCGCGTCGGCGCCGTTGTTCCCCGGTCCGACGAGGGCCGCGACGGAGCGTCCGCCGCTCGCCTCGAGCCGGGCGGCCGCGAGCGCGGCGAGCCCGTCGACGGCGCGCGCCATCAGCTCGCCCTCCTCGAGGGTGGCGATGAGGTCGCGCTCCGCCGCGACGACGTCGTCGACCGCGAACGCCTCGATCACGTGCCGCCCCCCACCACTGCCTCGGCCACGACGACCGCGGACGCGATCCCGGCGTCGTGCGACAGCGACACGTGCAGCGACCCGATGCCCAGCTGGGAGACCCGAGCCTCCACCGTCCCGCGCACCTCGAGGTGCGGCCGGCCGTCGGCACCGCGGTGCACCTCGGCGTCCTGCCAGTGCATGCCCGCGGGGGCGCCGAGCGCCTTGGCCAGGGCCTCCTTCGCGGCGAACCGTGCGGCGAGCGAGTTCAGCGGCAGCACCCGCTCGGCGGGGGTGAAGAGCCGCTCGCGCAGGCTCGGGGTGCGCTCGAGGGTGGCGCCGAAGCGCGCGACGTCGACGACGTCGATGCCGACGCCGACGATCACCGCCCGCCGCCGGTCACTCGACCGTCACCGACTTGGCCAGGTTGCGGGGCTGGTCGACGTCGAGGCCCTTGGCGGTGGACAGCTGGAGCGCGAAGACCTGCAGCGGCACGACCGCGAGCAGCGGGGCGAGCAGCGGTGAGCACTGGGGGATCCGGATGACCTCGCTCGCGAACGGCACGACGTCCTCGTCGCCGTCGTGGGCGACGACGATGGTGCGCGCGCCGCGCGCCCGGATCTCCTGGATGTTCGACACGACCTTCTTGTGCAGGTCGTACGGGGTGTCCGGGCTCGGGACGATGACGAAGACCGGCTGGCCGGCGTCGATGAGGGCGATGGGTCCGTGCTTGAGCTCGCCGGCCGCGAAGCCCTCGGCGTGGATGTACGCGAGCTCCTTGAGCTTCAGCGCCCCCTCCAGCGCGACGGGGTAGCCGACGTTGCGGCCGAGGAAGAGCACCGAGCGGGTGTCGGCCATGAACTTGGCCATCTCGACGACGCGGTCCATCCGGCCGAGCAGGTCCTCGATCTTCGCGGGGATCTCGTGCAGCTCGGCCATGACGGCCTTGGCGTCGTCGGCATAGGTCTCGCCGCGCAGCTGCGCGAGGTAGAGGCCGAGGACGTAGCAGGCGGTGATCTGGGCGAGGAAGGCCTTGGTCGACGCGACGGCGATCTCGGGACCGGCGTGCGTGTAGAGGACGGCGTCGGACTCGCGGGGGATGGTCGAGCCGTGCGTGTTGCAGATGGACAGCGTCATCGCGCCCAGCTCGCTCGCGTGCTTGACGGCCATGAGCGTGTCCATCGTCTCGCCCGACTGGCTGATCGAGACGACGAGGGTGCTGCCGTCGACGATGGGGTCGCAGTAGCGGAACTCGTGGGCGAGGCTGACCTCCACCGGGATGCGGGTCCAGTGCTCGATGGCGTACTTCGCGACCATGCCGGCGTAGGCCGCGGTGCCACAGGCGACGATCGTGATCCGGTCGACGGCGCGCAGCTGCTCCTCGCTGATCCGCACCTCGTCGAGCACGAGGCGGCCGGCCTCGTCGGTGCGACCGAGCAGCGTGTCGGCCACGGCGTGCGGCTGGTCGTTGATCTCCTTCTCCATGAAGGTGGCGTACCCGCCCTTCTCGGCGGCCGCGGCGTCCCAGGTGACCTCGTAGGCCCGGCCCTCGGCCGGCGAGCCGTCGAAGCCGATGACCTCGTGCCCGTCGGGGGTGATCGTCACGATCTGGTCCTGGCCGAGCTCGAGGGCACGACGGGTGTACCCGATGAACGCCGCGACGTCGCTGCCGAGGAAGTTCTCGCCCTCGCCCAGGCCCACGACGAGCGGGCTGTTGCGACGGGCGCCGACGACGACCCCGGGGCTGTCGGCGTGCACGGCGAGGAGGGTGAAGGCCCCCTCGAGCCGCTGCACGGCGCGCTGCATCGCCCGGGTGAGGTCGCCCGTCTCGTCGTACTCGTGCCCGACGAGCTTGGCGGCGACCTCGGTGTCGGTCTCGCTGTGGAAGACCGCTCCCTGCGCGAGGAGCTCCTTCTTCAGGGCGTGGAAGTTCTCGATGATGCCGTTGTGGATGAGGGCGAGCCGGTCGCCGTCACCACCGCGGTGCGGGTGGGCGTTGCCGTCGGTCGGGCCCCCGTGGGTGGCCCAGCGGGTGTGGCCGATGGCCGTGCGGGAGGCGGCGAGGGGGTGCTCCTCGAGCGCGGTGCGCAGGTTCTCGAGCTTGCCCGCCCGCTTCTCGGACTCGATCCCCTCCTCGGTGACCAGGGCCACCCCGGCCGAGTCGTAGCCGCGGTACTCCAGGCGGCTCAGCCCCTCCATGACCACGTCGATCGCGGCACTGTCCATGGTCCGGCCCACGTAGCCGACGATTCCGCACATGCCGTTCAGACTAGTCGGCGGCCGCCGGGCCCCGGGGCGGGGACGGGCCATGCGCAACAATGGCGCGGGTGAGCCCCACCTCCCGGCCCCAGGCCGCGCCGACGCCCTACGTCGAGCTCGACCGGAAGGCCTGGTCGAGGTTGCGCGAGAACCAGCCGATGAGCCTGGAGGACAAGGACCTCGTGCGGCTGCGGGGGCTGGGCGACCGGCTCGACCTCAGCGAGGTCGAGGAGGTCTACCTCCCCCTCTCCCGGCTCCTGCACTACTACGTCGAGGCCGTCCACGGGCTCCGGCTGGCGACGAGCGAGTTCCTCGGTGAGCGGCCCACCCGCGTGCCGTTCGTCGTGGGCGTCGCGGGGTCTGTCGCCGTCGGCAAGTCGACGACGGCCCGCATCCTCAAGGAGCTGATGAGCCGCTGGCCGCACACCCCGCGGGTGGCACTCGTGACGACCGACGGCTTCCTCCACACCAACGCCGAGCTCGAGCGGCGAGGGCTGTTGCAGCGCAAGGGCTTTCCCGAGTCGTACGACCGGCGCGCCCTCCACCGGTTCATCGCCGACGTCAAGTCGGGAATGCCCGTCGTCGAGGCGCCGCACTACTCGCACCTCACGTACGACGTCCTGCCGGACACCGTGCGGGTGCGCAGGCCGGACGTGCTCATCATCGAGGGGCTCAACGTCCTGCAGCCCCCGGCAGCGCGCGCCGACGGGTCGAGCACCGGCGCCGTCTCCGACTACTTCGACTTCTCGGTCTACGTCGACGCCCCCGTCGAGGAGATCCGGACCTGGTACGTCGAGCGCTTCCTGCGACTGCGCGAGACGGCCTTCGCCGACCCGCAGTCGTACTTCCACCGCTACGCGGGCCTCAGCGACGACGAGGCGCGCGAGACCGCTGCGGGCATCTGGGAGGGGATCAACGAGCCGAACCTCGTCAAGAACGTGCTGCCGACCCGCGAGCGGGCGACGCTCGTGCTCACCAAGGGAGCCGACCACTCGGTGACGCGGATCAGGCTGCGCAAGCTCTGATGCGGCTCAGTACCAGTGGGGGGAACGCGCGGTCCACGCATCGAGGGCGTTGCACGGTGAGCCGTAGGACTTCTTGATGTAGTCCAGGCCCCAGCGGATCTGGGTCACCGGGTTGGTGCGCCAGTCGCTTCCCATCGTGGCCATCTTGCGAGCCGGGAGGGACTGCGGGATGCCGTAGGCGCCCGACGACGGGTTCTCGACCCACCAGCGCCAGTCGCTCTCGCCGATCCACAGCTGGTCCAGGCACGGCCACTGCGCCTGGCTGTACCCGAACTCGGGCAGCAGCATCCGCGCGACGGCCTTGGGGTCCTCCTGCGCGTTGGCGATGATCCGCTGGCGCTCGGCGGCGCGGGCGGCCCGCTCGGCTGCCGCCTTGCGGGCCTTGGCGAGCGCGGCGGCGCGGGCCTTCTCGACCTCGGCGTTGCGGGCGGCAGCCGCGGCGCGCTGGGCGTTGGTGGCGCTGCGGTCGGCGGCGACCCTCGCGACGTCGGCCATCTCGGTCTTGCTCTGCTCCACGGAGACGCTCGAGGTGAGGGCGTCGACGGCGAAGGTCAGCGACTCGGCGCTCGCGGCGCCCCCGGACGACGCGGCGGCGATGGCCGCGGTCGACAGCAGCGCGGCGGCGATCCCGGCGGTGACCACGGGCCGGCCGACCGCCCGGCGGGCGGCTCGGGACAGCCCGGACGGGCCCCGGTGCCGGGAGCCGGCATGGCGGGGCGCGTGTCGCGGGGCGTGACGAGCCATGGGTGGCGCAGGGACCTCTCGTGGAACGGCTGGCGGTGGCGGCCGGGGTGCGGGGCACCGAGCTGGCGGCGTTACCGAATCGAGACCTTACTGTAGGGGAGATCGCAGGCGAGGGGAAATCACCCGAACCCGGTCCGTTCGGCCCCCCGGACCCTGCTTCTCAGACCTCGATGCCCTCGAGCAGGTCGGTGACGAGAGCGGCGATCGGGCTGCGCTCGGACCGCGTCAGCGTGACGTGGGCGAACAGCGGGTGCCCCTTGAGCGCCTCGACGACGGCCACGACGCCGTCGTGCCGGCCCACCCTGAGGTTGTCGCGCTGGGCGACGTCGTGGGTGAGCACGACGCGCGAGTTCTGCCCGATGCGCGAGAGCACGGTGAGCAGCACGTTGCGCTCCAGGCTCTGGGCCTCGTCGACGATGACGAACGCGTCGTGCAGGCTGCGCCCGCGGATGTGCGTCAGCGGCAGCACCTCGAGCATCCCGCGGTCGAGGATCTCCTCGACGACCTCACGCGAGACCAGGGCCGACAGGGTGTCGAAGACGGCCTGCCCCCACGGGTTCATCTTCTCGGCCTCGGACCCCGGCAGGTACCCGAGCTCCTGCCCGCCGACGGCGTACAGCGGGCGGAAGACGACGACCTTGCGCTGCTGGCGGCGCTCCATCACGGCCTCGATGCCGGCGCACAGGGCCAGCGCCGACTTGCCGGTCCCGGCGCGCCCGCCGAGGCTGACGATGCCGATGTCGGGGTCCATGAGCAGGTCGAGGGCGATGCGCTGCTCGGCGCTGCGACCGTGCAGGCCGAAGGCGTCGCGGTCACCGCGCACGATGCGGACCTGCTTGTCGGGTCCGACCCGGCCCAGGCCGGACCCGCGGGGCGAGAGCAGCTTCAGGCCGGTGTGGCAGGGCAGCTCGGCGGCCTCGACGCTCTCGAGGCGGCCGTACTCGTAGAGGTGGTCCATCTCCTCCACGGAGACCTCGAGCTCGCGCATGCCGGTCCAGCCGGACTCGACGGCGAGCTCGGCGCGGTACTCCTCGGCGTCCATCCCGCAGGCCGAGGCCTTGACCCGCATCGGCAGGTCCTTGCTGACGATGGTGACGGTGCGGCCCTCGTTGGCCAGGTTGCGCGCCACCGCGAGGATCCGGGTGTCGTTGTCGCCCAGGCGGAAGCCGGCCGGCAGCGACGCGGTGTCGGTGTGGTTGAGCTCGACGCGCAGGGTGCCGCCGTGGTCGCCGATCGGCACGGGGGCGTCGAGCCGGCCCGCGGAGATGCGCAGGTCGTCGAGCATCCGCAGCGCGGTGCGGGCGAAGTACCCCAGCTCGGGGTGGTGGCGCTTGGCCTCGAGCTCGGTGACGACGACGACCGGGAGGACGACCTCGTGCTCCTTGAACCGGGTGATCGAGCGCGGGTCGGCGAGCAGGACCGAGGTGTCGAGCACGTAGGTGCGGCGCGGCTCCGTCCCCCGTGCTGCTGCCGGTGCCGGGTCGGTACTCGAAGCCATGGCCACTCCTGGAGAAGGGGACTTAGTGCGCCCGACGCTACGACTGCCACGCGGGCCTGCAGCGCAGGTCGCGGGCGTGTCGGTGGGGATCCCGAAAACAACCGTTCGGCCGACCTGGGACTGGTGTGACGGGTGGTGCGGATGGGGCCCTCACCCGTCCAGGGAAGGCGGCGACGAGCCCAGGCGTCAGGACCCGAAGCGGCGCTGGCGCTCCCCGAAGGCGCGCAGCGCGCGCAGGAAGTCGACCTTGCGGAAGTCGGGCCAGTAGGCCTCGCAGAAGTAGAACTCGCTGTGCGCGCTCTGCCACAGGAGGAACCCGCCGAGGCGCTGCTCCCCCGAGGTCCGGATGACGAGGTCGGGGTCGGGCTGGCCCTTGGTGTAGAGGTGCTCGGCGATGTGCTCGACGTCGATGACCTCGGCGAGCTGCTCGATGCTCGTGCCCCGCGTGGCGTGCTCGTGGAGCAGGGACCTCACCGCGTCGGCGATCTCGCGACGTCCGCCGTACCCGACGGCAACGTTGACGAGCATCCCCTCGACGTCGCGGGTGCGGTCCTCGGCGCCCTTGAGCCGCGCCGAGGTCTGGGCGGGCAGCAGGTCGAGGGCGCCGACCGGGTGGATCCGCCACCGGTGGGCGTCGGCGAGGGTGTCGACCGCCTTCTCGATGATGCCGAGGAGGGGGCGCAGCTCGCCCTCGGGGCGGTTGAGGTTGTCGGTCGAGAGCAGCCACAGGGTGACCACCTCGACCCCGACCTCGTCGCACCAGGACAGGAGGTTGGCGATGTTGTCGGCCCCCGCCTGGTGGCCCTCGCTCGTCCCGGCGCCGCGGGCCCGGGCCCAGCGCCGGTTGCCGTCGAGCATGACCCCGACGTGGCGGGGGACCGAGGACGTGCCGAGCTCCTTGGTCAGGCGGCGGGCGTAGGCGGCGTACAGCACGTCACTGAGCGCCATCGCACCTGCCCTCCCGCCTGCTCCGGAGCCGTCGCGCTCCTCGCGGACGGTGGCGCCCACGCTACTCCGCGGTGCGCTCCTTTCCGCGACGCCGCGGAGATCACCAACCTACGGTCGCGGAGGTTACGCTGGCTCGATGAGCCCCGCCGCCCGCCGCGACCCCGACTCGGGGCCTCTCGAGGCCCTCGAGACCCGCGTCGAGGCCGCGCTCGAGCACGTCAAGCCGCACCTGCGCGGGTGGCTGCACCTGGGGATGACCCCGCTCGCGCTCGTCATGGGCGTCACCCTCGTGGCCGTCGCGACGACGACCCAGGGCAAGGTCTCGGCCGCGGTCTTCGGCGCCACGGCGGTGCTGCTGTTCGGCACCTCCGCGGTCTACCACCGCGGCACCTGGTCACCGCGGGTCGGCGCCTTCCTGCGCCGCTTCGACCACTCGAACATCTTCCTCATCATCGCCGGCACCTACACGCCCTTCGCGCTGCTGCTGCCGTCCGACCAGGCCACGCGCATGCTGCTCATCGTGTGGAGCGGCGCGATCCTCGGGGTGCTCTTCCGGGTCTTCTGGACCGGCGCCCCGCGGTGGCTCTACGTGCCGGCCTACATGATGCTCGGCTGGGTCGCGGTGTTCTACTTCCGCCCGCTGCTCGACTCCGCCGGTGCGGCCGTGATGACGTGGGTCGTCGTCGGCGGCGTCCTGTACAGCCTCGGTGCGCTCGTCTACGGCATCAAGCGCCCCGACATCTCCCCGCGCTGGTTCGGCTTCCACGAGGTCTTCCACGCGCTGACGATCCTCGCGTTCGCGGCGCACTTCGTCGCCGCGTCGCTGGCGCTCACCGCACCTGCCCCCGCGGCCTGAGCGCTCGGCGGGGGTCGGCCGTCAGCCGCCGAACCCGCTGCCGCCCCGGTCCGGCCCTCTTCCCGAGTCGGTGCCGTCCGGCTCGCTGCCCGCGTCGCTGACGTCCGCGTCGGTGGCCTCCGCGTCGGTGCCGTCGGCGTCGGTGCCGTCGGGGTCGGTGCCGTCGGCCTGCGGGTCGTCCTTGCCCAGCCCGGCCCGCTGCTGGCGGTAGGACATCCGGCGCATCCGCGCGTTCATGTTCCGCATGAGGAACCACAGCGCGAGCGCGAGGAGGAAGAAGGCGACGAAGGACAGGAAGCCCGGGCCGGTGTCGGCGGTGGGGGCATCGGTCGCGAAGGTCATGACTCACGCTCCGTGCGGGTGTCGTGGGCGACCGTGAGGTCGCCCGAGGTGGCCAGGGCGTCGGCCTCGGCGGGGTCGGTGGGCAGGCCGGCGAACAGGTCGTCCTCCCCCTCGGCGATCGGGACGTACGACAGCGCCGCCTCGAAGTCCTCGGTGGGCCACACCTGCGCCTGCACCGAGCGCGGCACCCGGAACCACGTGCCGTCGGGGTCGACCTGCGTCGCGTGCGCGAGCAGTGCCGCGTCGCGCTGCTCGAAGTACGCCGAGCACTCGACCCGGGTGGTGACGGCGCGGTCCGGGCGCGTCCAGCTCTCGAGCCACTCGGCGTAGGGGCTCTCCTCCTCCAGGGCCGTGAGCGCCTCGTGGAAGGCCTCGATGCGGGCCTTGCTGAAGGTCTGGTTGTAGTACAGCTTGAGCGGCTGCCACGCCGGTCCGGCCGAGGGGAAGGCGGAGGGGTCGCCGGCGGCGTCGAACGCGGCGACCGAGACGTCGTGGCACGTGATGTGGTCGGGGTGCGGGTAGCCACCGTTCTCGTCGTACGTCGTGACGACGTGCGGGCGGAACCGGCGGATCTCGCGGACCAGGGCCTCGCTGCCGACCTCGACGGGCTCCAGGGCGAAGCAGCCCTCGGGCAGGGGCGGGAGCGGGTCGCCCTCGGGCAGCCCGGAGTCGACGAAGCCGAGCCACACGTGCTGCACGCCGAGGATGTCGCGAGCAGCCGCCATCTCGTCGCGGCGGACCTGGACGAGGTCGCGCAGGATGTGCACGTCGTCGCGCAGCCCCGGGTTGAGGACGTCGCCGCGCTCGCCCCCGGTGCACGAGACGACGAGCACCTCGTGGCCCTCGGCGACGTAGCGCGCCATCGTCGCCGCGCCCTTGCTGGACTCGTCGTCAGGGTGCGCGTGGACGCACATGAGCCGGAGCCGGTCGGTCACGGGGGGACCCTTCGTGTGGGGAGCCTCGGGGATCCCCGAGAATGGACGGCGACCATCCTCTCACCCCACCCGACCAGCACCGTCGAGGACCCGCATGCCGCTCCCCCGCCCCGCGCCCGGCACCACCCGCTGGTGGGTCGTCGGCACCCTCGGCGTGCTCCTCGGCGTCGGCTTCGCCGTCTGGTTCGGCCTGGCCTCCACCCTCGGGTCCGTCCGGCCCGAGGTGACCGGGTACCGCGTGGAGTCCGATGCGATGGTCGTCGTCGAGTACGACCTGCACCGGCCGCAGGGCACGGCCGTGACGTGTCGCATCGACGCGCTGGACAGCACCAGGGCCCGGGTCGGCACCGTCGAGGACGTCGTCGCGGGCACCGGGCCGGCGTCGGTGCACCGGGAGGTCCGGGTGCGCACGAGCGTGCGGGCCGTCACCGGGGTCGTCGAGTCCTGCACCCGGGTCGCTCCAGTCCCCTGACCTGCGGCTCGACCGCGACACGGGGTCCTGCGTCCCGCCCGGAAGTCCGGACGGCTGTGGACGACGAATGTGACTCCCGGGGCACAGTGGGTAGACTGGGTCGTTCCGCACCTCGGGTCTGGGTCCCGACGCGCATGCCGACACGGCAGCCTTCGGACCCGGGCCCGTTGCCGTAGCACGGCGGCGATGACCCGACACCGGGCCGACCGCCTCCACTGAGCCAGGAGTACAGACGTGACCGACACCGCCAACCAGGCGAGCTTCCTCACCCAGGCGGCCTTCGACCGCCTCAAGGGCGAGCTCGAGGAGCTGTCCGGCCCGGGTCGCACCGAGATCGCGAAGAAGATCGAGGCGGCCCGCGAGGAGGGTGACCTCAAGGAGAACGGCGGCTACCACGCCGCCAAGGAGGAGCAGGGCAAGATGGAGGCCCGCATCCGCCAGCTGACCCAGCTCCTCGAGACCGCGACGATCGGCGAGACCCCTCCCGACGACGGGGTCGTCGAGCCCGGGATGGTCGTCAAGGTCGACATGTTCGGCGACGAGGAGACCTTCCTCCTCGGCTCGCGCGAGATCACCGACGACACGATGCAGGTCTACTCCGAGAAGTCCCCCATCGGCGCGGCCGTCAACGGCGCGAAGGTCGGCGACCGCGTCTCCTACGAGGCGCCCAACGGCAAGCAGATCGAGGTCAAGGTCCTCGCGACCACCCCGTACGAGGCCTGAGCCCCGTCAGGGGGTCAGGCCGCCGCTCACCAGGGTGCGCGTGGCGCCGCCGACCCAGGTGACGCCGTCCGCCACCGACACGTGGACCCGGCCCTCGCGGCCGATGACGCCGCCCTGGGCGGCGATGTAGCGAGCGGGCAGGTGACCGGCGGGCACGAGCCACTGGGCGAGGCCCGCGTTGAGGCCGCCGGTCACCGGGTCCTCGCCGAAGTCGCGGCCGTCGGAGTAGAAGGCCCGCACCTCCAGGGCGACCCCGTCGTCGCGGGCGCCCGGCGGGTACACCCCCGCCAGCCCGAGCCTCATCCCGGAGCAGGCCGACGGGTCGGGGTCGGCGGCGAGGACGAGCCCGGGCGAGCGCAGGAGGACACCGAGCCAGCCGGCCCCGTTGTCGACCCACGCGGCGTCGAGGACGTCGCCCGGATCGAGGCCCACGGCTTGGACCACGCGGGCCAGCTCCTCGGGCTCGGCGGGACCCGCCCGGGTCAGCGGCGGCGCGGCGAAGCGCAGGTGCTCGTCGCGGCGGACCTCGACCAGACCCGCACCGCACTCCTGGACGACGACCCCGTCGCGCCTCGGGACGCCCCCCGCCTCCAGCCAGGCGTGGGCGCTGCCCAGCGTCGGGTGGCCCGCGAACGGCAGCTCACCCCCGGTGGTCCAGATCCGGACGCGGTAGTCGGCGCCGGCGACCGTGGGTGCGCTGAGGAACGCCGTCTCGGACAGGTTGGTCCAGCGGGCGATCGCGAGCATCTCCTCGTCGCCCATCGCGTCGGCGTCGTGCACCACGGCCAGGGCATTGCCCCGGAACGCTGTCGTGGAGAACACGTCGACGAAGCGCACGGCAGCCATGCGCCCATCGAAGCACGAGCCCGGGCGCGGAGGCTCAGTCGGCGGTGCGGCGGATGAAGGCGCGCACGGCCAGCGGCGCCAGGACGGCCGAGAGACCGACCGACCAGAGCACCGTGGTCAGCACCGGGTGCTGCAGCGGCAGCGCGGCGTCGGCCGGGAGCGGGATCCCATCGTTGCCCCACAGCACCCGCAGCGCCTGGACGAGAGAGCTGATCGGGTTCCACTCGGCGAGGAAGCGCAACCAGTCGGGCATGACGTCGGTGCGCGCGAAGGCGTTGGACAGGAACGTGATGGGGAAGACCGTCGTGAACATGACGCCCTGGACGGCCTCGGCCGAGCGCAGGGCCGAGCCGAAGAGGATCCCGATCCAGATCATCGAGAAGCCGAACAGCACGAGCAGGGCGTATCCGGCGAGGCCGCGCAGGACGCCGTCGTGGATGCCCCAGCCGATGAACAGGCCGGTGGCCGACATGACGACGATGCCGATCATCGAGTGGATGACGCTGGACAGGCTGCGGGCCACGACGACCGACGAGCGGCCGATCGGGAGCGAGCGGAACCGGTCGACGATGCCCTTGCCGATGTCGTTGTTGAGGCCGATGGCGACGACGAAGGCGCTGAACGTCATCGTCTGCGCCATGATCCCGGGGAGCAGCCACTCCTTGTAGTCAACCCCGGGGATCGTGATGGACCCGCCGAAGACGAAGGCGAAGAGCAGGACGAACATCACCGGCTGGATCGTGACGTCGGTGAGCATCTCGGGCTGGCGCTTGATGTGCGACAGGTTGCGCCGCACGAGCGCGCCGACCTGGCGGGCCGGGCCCGCCCCGCGCTCGCTCGGGTGGGTGGGCGTGAAGGGGGAGCCGCCGGTGGTGGTCGGGGCGGTCATGCGGGAACCTCGCTCGTGCGGGAGCCCTCGGGCTCCGGGGCCTGCTCCTCGGCGTGGTGGCCGGTGAGGCTGAGGAAGACGTCGTCGAGGCTCGGCCGCTGCAGGCCGATGTCGTCGAGCTCGATGCCCGCCTCCTCGAGGCGGGCGGCGATGCGGGTGAGCGCACCGACGCCGTCGGCCGCGGCCGTGATGCGCCTGCTGTCGGGGTCGACGTGGATGTCGCCGACCTCGGCCCGCACGAGCTGCGCGGCGCGCTCGACCTCGTCGGGTCGGCTCACCGCGACGACGAGGCTCGCGCGGCCCGACCGGTCCTTGAGCTGCAGCGGCGTGCCGTCGGCGATGACCTTGCCGTGGTCGACGACGACGATCCGGTCGGCGAGCTGGTCGGCCTCGTCGAGGTACTGGGTGGTGAGGAACAGGGTGGTGCCCTCGCGCACGAGGTCGCGCAGCACCCCCCACAGCTCGACCCGGCTGCGGGGGTCGAGGCCGGTGGTCGGCTCGTCGAGGAAGAGGACCGGTGGGGTGGCGACGAGGCTCGCGGCGAGGTCGAGGCGGCGGCGCATGCCGCCGGAGAAGTCCTTGACGACCTTGTCGGCGGCCTCGGTGAGCGAGAACCGCTCGAGGAGCTCGTCGGCCCGGGTGCGCACGAGCTGCCTCGGCAGGCCGTAGAGGTCACCGACGAGGCGGAGGTTCTCGCGTCCGGTGAGCAGCTCGTCGACGGTCGCCGACTGGGCGGTGAGACCCATCCGGTGGCGGACGGCGTCGGCGTCGCGGACGACGTCGAAGCCGGCCACCCGGGCGCTGCCGGAGGTGGGGCGCGACAGGGTCGTCATCATCCGCACGGTCGTCGTCTTGCCGGCCCCGTTGGGGCCGAGCATGGAGAAGACCGAGCCCTCGGGCACGGAGAAGCTGACGCCGTCGACGGCGGTGAAGTCACC
Source organism: uncultured Actinomycetota bacterium (assembly GCA_963795035.1). Lineage (GTDB taxonomy): Bacteria > Actinomycetota > Actinomycetes > Actinomycetales > Dermatophilaceae > Oryzobacter. The sequence continues at coordinate 724,124 of CAWCFZ010000001.1, forward strand.
GAAGCGCTTGACGAGGTCGACGGCCTCGATCGCGGGGGCGCTCATCGGACGCGGCAGGCCCCCCGGCCTGCGGGGTCGGTGGTGCTGGCGGACGGGGCGGCTCGTGCGGGGGCGGGCGGAGCGCTGGCTTCACTCATGGCACCCACGCTAGGGCGTGCCACCGACAGCCGTCACCCGGTGCCCCGCGGACCCGACGAGCGAGCCCGCGAGGACCCTCGCGGCCTGCGGGTACCCGTCCGCGAGCAGCCCCACCGCGAACAGGACGTACGCCGTGTCGACCCGCAGGTCGGCGGACTCCGGTACCCGCCACCCGCCGCCGACGTCACCCGCGACCCGCGCGAGCACCCGGTCTGCCAGGCCGCCCGGCGCGTGACGCAGCACCCCGCCCGAGCCGACGACGAGGACGACGTCGGCCAGCGGGCGCGGCCGCTCGCTGGGGTGCCCGGGACGCGCGTGCCGGCGCGCCGCGACGACCGCGGCGGTGGCGGCGACCTCCTCCTCGGCACGCCACTCCTGCGCCGAGGTCGCGAGGGCGCCGGTGTCCGCGGCGACCCGCGCCGCGTGCGCGGCCGTCGCCGGCGAGAGCTCGAGCCGCTCGCGCGCCGCAGCCTCGAGCACGCCCTGGGCGGTCCACCGCATCCCGAGGTCGGCCTCCACCGTCCGGGCGTGCCAGAGGGTCCCGACGACCTCGCGGTGGATCGTCGCGTCCTCACCCTGCGGCGTGATGACCGAGTAGACGTCGGTCGTGGCGCCTCCGACGTCGACGACGAGGAGGTCACCGCCGGCCACGTCGGCGAGCACCTCGACGCCGCGCAGCACGGCATCCGGCGTCGCCGCCCGGACGAGCTCGGCGAACCCTCGCCCGCGGGACAGCCCCTTGCCGCCGATGACGTGGGTGAGGAAGGCCTGACGGATGGCCGCTCGGGCCGCCTCGGGCGCGACGACCCCGATGCGGGGCAGGACGTTGTCGGTGACCACGTGCCGGCGCGCGGTCGAGGCGAGGAGCGCGGCGACCTCCGGTGCGGCGTCGGCGTTCCCGGCGACGACGACCGGCGCCGCGAGCCGCGCCCTGGCCAGCCGCTCGGCGTTGTGGAGCAGGACGTCGGCGTTGCCCCCGTCGGTCCCGCCGACGAGCAGGACCAGGTCGGGAGCGGCCGCGCGCAGCGCCGCGACGTCGGCCCCGGACATCGGGCCGGATGCCACGTGCACGACCTTCGCGCCTGCCGACAGCCCCACCCGGTGACCCGCCTCCGCCGTCACCGCCCGCTCGTACCCCACGACGGCCAGGCGCAGGCCGCCACCGGCGCTGGAGCAGACGAGGACCTCGTCGGGCTCCCCCTGCGCTGCGACGGCGCCGCGCACCGCGTCGACGCCGTCCATGACGTCGGTGGCCACGGTGGTCGGGTGGCTCGCCGTGGCGCGCACGGCACCGGAGGCGGCGTCGACGAGCACCGCCTTGGTGAACGTCGACCCGACGTCGACGCAGAGGACGAGCGGCACCGGGGTCAGGTCAGCCGGTCCAGTGCCTGGCCGAGGTCGGCGACGAGGTCCTCGACGTCCTCGATCCCGACCGAGAGCCGGATGAGGTCACCCGGCACCTCCAGCTCGGTGCCGGCGACCGACGCGTGCGTCATCAGGGCGGGGTGCTCGATGAGCGACTCCACGCCGCCGAGGGACTCGCCGAGGATCCACAGGTCGGTCTCGGCGCACACCTTCGTCGCGACGTCCTGCCCGCCCCTGACACGGAAGGCGACCATGCCGCCGAACCGTGACATCTGTCGGGCGGCGACGTCGTGGTTCGGGTGGTCGGGGAGGCCCGGGTAGTGCACGGCGGTGACGCCGGGGTGGGCCAGGAGGAACTCGACGACCTTCTCGGCGTTGTCGCAGTGTCGCTCCATCCGCACGGCGAGGGTCTTCAGGCCACGCAGCACGAGCCACGCGTCGAACGGGCCCGCGACGGCGCCCATCGAGTTCTGGTGGAACGCGACCCGGTCCGCGACCGACTCCCCGTCACGGGTGGTGGCGCCCGCGGCGACGACGACGGCACCTCCGACGACGTCGCTGTGGCCGCCGGCGTACTTCGTCGTGGAGTGCACGACGACGTCGGCGCCGAGCGCGATGGGCTGCTGGAGGTAGGGCGAGGCGAAGGTGTTGTCGACGACGAGCAGCGCCCCGGCCTCGTGCGTGAGCGCGGCGATGGCCTCGATGTCGGCGATGCCGAGGAGCGGGTTGGTGGGCGTCTCGACCCACACCATGCGGGTCTGCGGCCGGATCGCGGCGCGCACCGACTCGACGTCGGCCACCGTGGCGATCGAGTGCTCGACCCCCCAGGGCCTGGCGACCTGGTTGAACAGCCGGTAGGTGCCGCCGTAGGCGTCGGAGGGCACGACGACGTGGTCGCCCGGGGCGAGCAGGGCACGGATGACGGTGTCCTCGCCCGCGAGCCCGCTCGCGAACGCGAACCCTCGTTCGCCGCCCTCCAGGGCCGCGATGCACTCCTCGAGCGCGGTGCGCGTGGGGTTGGCCGAGCGGGAGTACTCGTAGCCCCCGCGCAGGCCGCCGATGCCGTCCTGCTTGTACGTGCTCACCTGGTGGATCGGCGGCACGACCGCGCCGGTCGTGGGATCGGGCTCCTGGCCGGCGTGGATGGCACGGGAGGAGAAGCCGAGGTGCTCGTAGGTCATGGACGAAGGGTAGGACGTGCGTGCGGACCGGGGTGGGTGGGCCCCTGAGCCCATCCACCCCGGCCCTGCTCGAGGGACCGGGCCACGGCCCGCCCCCAGCGCGGGTCCTGCGTCGGTCGGACGACGGCGCACACCTCGTGGCCGCCGACGGGACGGGGTGGCCGGGCCCCTGTCGCCCACCCACCCCGCCCCTGCTTGCGGGACCGGGGCCAGGGACCCGCCCCCAGCGGGGGTCCCGACCTCGGTGTTCCTCTTCGTGTTCCTGTCACCGGTACGTCGGCCCGCCCCCAGCGCGGGTCTTCCGGAAAGCTCATGCGCGGGCCCTGGTGGTGCGGGCCCGTCACGCAGGACGGGTCAGGCGCTGGCGCCCCAATGGCCGGTCATCGCAGCGTCGCCGTCGGGTCCGGTGACGGCGCACTGGTTGGCGCCGTAGCCGGCGTTGGTGCCCGTCATCGACACGTTGGTCGCGCCGATGCCGGTCTCGCTGTCGAAGTCCCAGACCTGGGCGCGGGTGGCACCCGGCGCGAGCGGCGAGGTCAGGGTCACGGTGGCCGTGAAGCTCCTGACGCCCATCGACCCGCCGTTGGGGTTCATCGAGGTGGCGGTGCCCGGCGTGCGGCTCAGCCCGGTGGGCGCGGCAGCCGGCGTCACGACGATGTTCTTGCCCGCGTTCCCCGGGGCCTTGGTCGCCTCGAAGACGACGGAGTAGACGGTGCCCGTCGGGAGCGAGATGGTGCCGGCGTTGCGGATGGTGAAGGTCATCGTGCCGATGGTGTGGCCGTTGACCTGCTTGGTCTGCACGAAGCTCGACACGGTGAGGGTCGGCGTGTAGGAGGTGTACCCGGTCGTCGAGCACGAGGCGGCGGACGCCGGCTGGCCGACGAGGATGACCGGGACCGACCATGCGGTGGCGGCGACCAGGTGGCGGCGGGAGACTGCGTTGGGCATTGGACGTCCTGTTCTCGGTAGGTCCCTCACGTCTCGCCCCTGCGCCTTGTGTGGGTAATGCAAAGGTAAAGATTTCTGGCCCGTTCTTTACTCTTTCTTTACTCATGTCAGACCTTCGGCAGACCTTCACTGACCGAACGGTCGATGCTGCATGGTTCAACGACCTTCGGAACAGCGCGTCGGGCCGGGAATATCCGGCCCACCTCGGCGGTTGCGAGCAGCATGCTCTTCGGATCCCGCGCCACGACGACCCTTCCGACGCGTGAAGAGGCCCTTCCGGGCCGCGACCACCGCCCCTTCCACGTCCCGACCACGCACGAGGTGCTGGGGACGCCGCTCGAGGGGCCGTGGCCGCAGGGCACCGAGGTCCTCCACGTCGCGATGGGCTGCTTCTGGGGTGTGGAGCGGATCTTCTGGGGCCTGCCCGGCGTCGTCACGACCGCTGCCGGCTACATGGGCGGGTTCACGCCCAACCCCACGTACGAGGAGACGTGCACCGGGCGCACCGGCCACGCCGAGGCCGTCCTCGTCGCCTACGACCCCTCGCTGTCCACGCCGCAGCTCCTCCTCAAGGCCTTCTGGGAGAACCACGACCCCACCCAGGGCAACCGGCAGGGCAACGACCTCGGCACCGCCTACCGCTCAGCCATCTACTGGACCACCCCCGAGCAGGAGGCGGCGGCGCGCGCGACGCGAGCGGCCTTCCAGGGGGTGCTCACCGCGGCCGGGCGCGGAGAGATCACGACGACCCTCGCCCCGGCCACGCAGGCGGGTCCGTTCTGGTACGCGGAGGACTACCACCAGCAGTACCTCCACAAGAACCCCAACGGCTACTGCAACCACGGTCCCAACGGCCTGACCTGTCCCGTCGGGGTGGCCGACCTGCCGGCCCAGACCGACATCGCGCCGCCGGCGACCCAGCGCTGACGCCAACGGATTCCGTAGGCATGCCTCCTCAGAGGGCTGCGGCCAGCTCGGTGCCCTGACGGATGGCGCGCTTGGCGTCGAGCTCGTCGGCGACGTCGGCTCCCCCGATGACATGGGTCCGCACGCCGCGGGCCACGAGCTCGTCGGCGACGTCGCGCACCGACTCCTGGCCGGCGCACAGCACGACGGTGTCGACGGCGTAGGTGCGCTCCTCGCGTCCCTCCTCGCCGAGGCGGACGTGCAGGCCCTCGTCGTCGATCCGCACGTACTGCGCGACGCCCGTGACGTGCTCGACGCCCTTGGCCTTGAGCGCCGCCCGGTGCACCCAGCCCGTCGTGCGGCCCAGGCCCCTGCCGATCGTCGTCGTCTTGCGCTGGAGGAGCACGACCTGCCGCGGGCTCGGCTGCGGGCGCGGCGTGGTGACGCCGCCGCGCACGAGGGCCGGGTCGGTGACCCCCCACTCCACGCGCCACGCCTCGACATCGAGGGTCGGTGAGTGCTTCGGTGGTGAGGAACTCGCTGACGTCGACACCGATGCCCCCGGCGCCGATGACGGCGACCCGCGCCCCCGCGACCCGCTCGCCCCGGACCAGGTCGGCATAGGTGACGACCGACGGGTGGTCCACGCCGGGGATCGGCGGCACCCGCGGCGAGACCCCCGTGGCGATGACGACCTCGTCGAAGCCCCCCTCGACGAGCTCGTCCGCCGTCACGCGGCGGCCGAGGTGCACGGTGACCCCGGTGGTCTCCAGGCGCCGGGTGAACCACCGGATCGTCTCGGCGAACTCCTCCTTGCCCGGGATGCGCATCGCGATGTCGAACTGGCCGCCCACGTGGTCGCGGGCCTCGAACAGCTCGACGCGGTGACCGCGCTCAGCCAGTGTCGTCGCGGTCGCGAGGCCTGCGGGCCCGGCGCCGACCACGGCGACGTGGCGGGCCGCGCGGGTCGGCCCGAGGACGAGCTCGGTCTCGTGGGCGGCGCGCGGGTTGACCAGGCAGCTGGCCCGCTTCTTGACGAAGGAGTGGTCCAGGCAGGCCTGGTTGCAGGCGATGCACGTGTTGATCTCGTCGACCCGCCCCTCGGCGGCCTTGTTGACCCACTCGGGGTCGGCGAGGAACGGCCGGGCGAGGGAGACGAGGTCGGCCCCGCCGCTCGCGAGGACCTCCTCGGCCACGTGGGGCATGTTGATCCGGTTCGTCGCGACCACGGGGACCCCGACGTGCTCCTTGAGGCGCCCCGCGTACCCGGCGAACGCCGCGCGGGGCACCGAGGTGACGATCGTGGGGACCCTCGCCTCGTGCCAGCCGATGCCGAGGTTGAGGATGCTCGCGCCCGCGGCCTCGACCTCCTGCGCGAGGGCGACGACCTCCTCCCAGGTCTGGCCCTCCTCGACGAGGTCGAGCACGGAGATCCGGTAGATGAGGAGGAAGTCCCGCCCGACGGCCTCGCGCACGGCCCTGACCGTCTCGACCGCGAAGCGCCTCCGGTTCTGCGCGGTGCCACCCCACCGGTCGGTGCGCCGGTTGGTCCGCGGGGCGAGGAACTGGTTGATGAGGTACCCCTCGGACCCCATGACCTCCACACCGTCGTAGCCGGCCTCCTGCGCGAGCCTGGCCCCCCGGGCGAAGGCGCGGATCTGCCGCCGGATCCCGCGCTCGGACAGGGCACGGGGCGTGAACCGGCTGATCGGGCTGCGGATCGCCGAGGGCGCGACGCACCAGGGCGTGAACGCGTACCGCCCCGCGTGGAGCAGCTGGAGCGCGACGAGCCCGCCCGCGTCGTGGACGGCGTCGGTGACCACCCGGTGCGAGCGGGCGCCCCGGCGCGTGGCGATCATCGAGGCCAGCGGGTAGAGCTGGCCCTCGACGTTCGGGGAGAAGCCACCGGTGACGACGAGCCCGACTCCCCCGCGCACCCGCTCGGCGAGGTAGGCGGCGAGCTTGGGGTAGTCGCGGGCGCGGTCCTCGAGACCGACGTGCATCGAGCCCATGAGGACCCGGTTCGGGAGGGTGACGTGGCCGAGGTCGAGCGGGGCCAGCAGGTGGGGGAAGTCGCTCATGGGCCGGCCGCTCGCTCCTGAAGTCACCTGTCGGGACGCCGGCGCCCGGGGCGGACCCGGGTGCGACCGGTGCCCGCGGGGCCACCGTCGGCGGCGCCACAGCGGCACCGCCGTCGAGCCTCTCCCGTGGTTACCGGCGGGTCAACCTCCACGGGCTGTGAGGCTCCTCGCAGCGACGAAGGCGGCGGGGTCGCGGGTCGAGGTGATGTCCGACCGCGAGAGGGTCGCCTTTCACCTCGACGCCAGCTCCTGGATCGCGGGTCGAGGTGAAGTCCGACCGCGAGAGGGTCGCCTTTCACCTCGACCCCACCTTCTGCAGCGGGGTCAGTCGGTGAGGAAGGACAGCAGGTCGGCGCGGGTGAGGACGCCCACGGGCTTGCCGTCCTCGATGACGAGGACCGCGTCGGAGTGCTCGAGCTCGTGCCGGGCCGTCGCGACCGGCTCGCCCGCCCCGACGAGCGGCAGACCAGGGCCCATGTGCTCGGCGACGGAGTCGGCGAGGTGCGCCTTGCCGGTGAACAGCGCTTCGAGGAGGTCGCGCTCGGACACCGCGCCGGCCACCTCGCCGGACATCACGGGCGGCTCGGCCTTGACGACGGGCATCTGCGAGACCCCGTACTCGCGCAGGATCTCGATGGCGTCGCGCAGCGTCTCGCTGGGGTGGGTGTGGACGAGCGCGGGGATGTCGCCGGCCTTGGCGTGCAGGACGTCGCCCACCCGGCGCTCGGCGTCGGAGTGCAGGAAGCCGTACGACTGCATCCACTCGTCGTTGAAGATCTTCGACAGGTAGCCGCGTCCCGAGTCGGGCAGCAGGACGACGACGACGGCGTCGTCGGGCAGCTCGCGGGCCACGCGCAGGGCGGCCACCACGGCCATCCCGCAGGACCCGCCGACGAGCAGGCCCTCCTCGCGGGCGAGGCGGCGCGTCATCTCGAAGGACTCGGCGTCGGAGACGGCGACGACCTGGTCGACCTGGTCGGGGTCGTAGGCCGCGGGCCAGAAGTCCTCCCCGACACCCTCGACGAGGTAGGGGCGACCGGAGCCCCCGCTGTAGACCGAGCCCTCGGGGTCGGCGGCGACGACCTGCACCCGTCCCCCGGCACGGTCGGCGGAGACCTCACGCAGGTACCGGCCGGCGCCCGAGATGGTGCCGCCGGTGCCGGCCCCGGTGACGAAGTGGGTCACGCGACCGTCGGTGTCGTCCCAGACCTCCGGGCCCGTCGTCTCGTAGTGCGACAGCGGGCCGTTGGGGTTGGAGTACTGGTCGGGCTTCCAGGCGAGCGGGGTCTCGCGCACGAGGCGGTCGGACGTGGAGTAGTAGGAGTCCGGGTGGTCGGGCTCGACGGCGGTGGGGCAGACGACGACCTGCGCGCCGTACGCCTTGAGGACGTTGCGCTTGTCCTCGGACACCTTGTCGGGGCACACGAAGATGCAGGTGTAGCCCCTGCGCTGGGCGACCAGGGCCAGCCCCACACCGGTGTTGCCCGACGTGGGCTCGACGATGACGCCCCCCGGCTTCAGCTCGCCGGACGCCTCGGCCGCCTCGACCATCTTCAGCGCGATCCGGTCCTTCACGGACCCGCCGGGGTTGAGGTACTCGATCTTCGCCAGGACCGTGGCCCCGACGCCGTCGGTGACCGAGGCCAACCGGACGAGGGGAGTGTTGCCGACGAGGTCCACGATGTGCTCCGCATACTTCACGCGACCCATCCTGTCACGGGCCCGCGGGCGCCCCGCCTCCCGGGCGCCGAGGGGGCGCCCGCGCCTCGACCTGCGCCACGATGGCGTCATGGACGACTACCTCGAGGTCAACCGGGCCAACTGGGACGAGCGCGCCCCGGCCCACGCGGCGAGCCCCGACTACGGGTTCGACCGCTTCGTCGCGGACCCCACGTTCCTCAGCGGGGTCGTGCGCTTCGACCGCCCGCTCCTCGGTGACCTCGCGGGGCTCACCGGGATCCACCTCCAGTGCCACATCGGCACCGACACGCTCAGCCTGGCCCGCCTCGGTGCCCGGATGACCGGGCTCGACCTGTCCCCGGCCTCCCTCGTGGAGGCACGCCGGCTCGCCGCGGCGGCCGGCCCCGGGGTCGACTTCGTGGAGGCCGACACCTACGGCGCGCCGCAGGCCCTGCACGGCCGCACCTTCGACCTGGTCTACACCGGCATCGGGGCGCTGTGCTGGCTGCCCGACATCGACCGGTGGGCCGGTGTCGTCGACGACCTCCTCGCACCGGGCGGCCGGCTCTTCGTGCGCGAGGGCCACCCGATGATGTGGGCGGTCGACGACGTCCGCACCGACGTCCTCGCCCTGGGCTACGCGTACTTCGAGGAACCCGAGCCCTGGGACGACGAGGAGCCCGGCACCTACGTGGAGACCGACGTCGAGTTCGCCCACAACCGGGCCATGTCGTGGAACCACGGCCTCGGGGAGACCGTGACCGCCCTGCTCTCCAGGGGCCTGGAGCTCACCGGTCTCGTCGAGCACCGCAGCGTCCCGTGGGACGCCCTACCCGGCCGGATGACGCGCGAGCCCGACCTCGGCGAGTGGTCGCTCACCGAGCACGCCGAGCGGCTGCCGCTCAGCTACACGCTGCAGGCGCGCAAGCCCCGCTGACCCGCCCCCACCCGCTCCCCGTCCCGGGGCATGGGCCGGGCGGCCACCCGGGGTCGGCCGAGCGGTCGACACCCGTCGGATGCCGGAACGAGCGCCCCGTCCGCGGGGTTACCGTGGGGGACCCCCCGGCGAGAGGAGCCGAGCCACCCATGGGACGCGCACGCCGAGCCCGCAAGATCGCGGCCACCGCTGCCTACGGCGGCGGGGGGCTGGCGGCTGCCGGTGCGGCCGGGTGGGGCGTCATCAAGGCGGAGGCCGCGCTGGCGCGGCGCGTCATCGGCACCCCCTTCGACGACTCCCCCGACGACGACGGGGTGTACGGCGCGGGCAGCGGCACGCCCTACGACGTCATCGTCCTCGGTGACAGCTCGGCCGCCGGGATGGGCGCCGAGCACCCCCACGAGACCGTGGGCGGGATCGTCGCGAGCGGGGTCGCGGCCCTCACCGGGCGACCGGTCCGCCTGACGAACCGGGCCGTCGTCGGCGCGGAGTCCAGCGACCTCGAGCGCCAGCTCGCCTGCGCCCTCGAGGAGGTCGCGCACCCCGGCGTCGTCCTCGTCCTGGTCGGCGCCAACGACGTCACCCACCGCATCGAGCGCTCGGCCGCGGTGCGCTCCCTCGAGCAGGTCGTCCGGCGGAGCCGGGCCCTGGGCTGCGAGGTCGTCGTCGGGACCTGTCCCGACCTCGGCACCATCGTGCCGATCCGCCAGCCGCTGCGCTGGCTGCTCCAGCGCTGGTCGCGTGACCTCGCGGCCGCCCAGACCGTCGCCGTCGTCGAGGCGGGCGGGCGCACGGTCTCCCTCGGCGACCTCATCGGTCCCGAGTTCGCCTCCTTCCCCCACGAGCTGTTCAGCAAGGACGGCTTCCACCCCTCGGCCGCCGGCTACGCCCGCGTCGCGGCCGCCCTCCTCCCCAGCGTCTGCGCGGCGCTCGGGGTGTGGGGCGCCGACACGAGCGACCGCGACCCCGAGCCGCGTCGCGGTGAGGGCGTGGGCCCGGTTGCCGTGGCGGCCGGGCAGGCGGTGCGAGAGGCCGGCACCGAGGTCGCCCCGACCCAGATCGCCGGGCAGAGCCGCGGTCCGCGGGGCCGGTGGGCCGTGCTGCTCCACCGCCGCCCCAACGCCCTCCCGCCGGCTGACCAGACCCCCGTCGAGCAGCCCGACGACTCCGCGGGCACCGTGGACCCGACCGGCGCCGCGGACACCGCCGACGCCTGAGCGCCCCCGCGCTCAGTCGGCCACGATCGCCTCGAGCTCGACCTCGACCTTCCACCGCTCGTCGACCAGGCCGGCCACCCGCACCATCGTGCTGGCGGGGCGGATCGTCCCGAAGATCTCGCCGTGGACGCTCGACACGGCGTCGACGACGTCGAGGTCGGTGATGTAGTGCCGCGTGCGGATGACGTCGTCGGGGGTGCCGCCGAGCTCGGCGAGCGCGCCGAGGGCGATCTCCCAACAGCGTCGGGCCTGCTGCGCGGGGTCGCGTGAGACGTGACCGTCGTCGTTGATCGGGGCCGTGCCCGAGACCGCGATGTGCTGGCCGACGCGGACCGCGCGGGAGAAGCCCACGCTCCCCTCGTACGGCGACCCCGACGTGGCCCGGCTGCGCGTGATGTCCATGAAACCCATCTTGGTCCCTGCGGCCGCCGCAGCACAGCCCCCAGTCGTGGGGCGCGTGCAGGGAGAGCGAGCCCACACCCTCGGGGCCGTGCCCGGGCCGAGGAGCGCGCCTAGGCTGGCAGCACCAGTGAGCGCGCGGCGGCCCCGATGGTCGCCTGCCGCCCGATCGAGGAGGACCCCGTGCCCGATGCCGTCATCGTCGCCACCGCCCGCACCCCCATCGGACGGGCGTTCAAGGGCTCGCTCAAGGACATCCGGCCCGACGACCTCTCGGTCCAGGTCGTCCGCGGCCTGCTGGAGCAGGTCCCGCAGCTCGACCCCGAGAGCATCGACGACCTCTACTGGGGCTGCGCGGAGCCGTCCGGCCGGCACGGGTCCAACCTCGCGCGCGTCATCGCCGTGCTCGCCGGGCTCGACCGGCTCCCCGCCGCGACGGTGAACCGCTTCTGCGCCAGCTCGACCCAGACGATGCGGATGGCCTTCCACGCCATCAAGGCCGGTGAGGGCGACGCGTTCGTCGTCGGGGGCGTCGAGTGCGTGTCGCAGTACACGAGCTTCGCCGGTGCCGGGGGCAGCGACGGCGACACCCAGAACCCGCTGTTCGCCGACGCCGCCGACCGCAGCGCCGAGATGGCGGCGTCGAACACGACGTGGAGCGACCCCCGCGAGCGTGGCCTGCTCCCCGACGTCTACCTCGCCATGGGCCAGACCGCGGAGAACGTCGCGACGTCCCGCGGGATCTCGCGCCGACGCCAGGACGAGTGGGGGGTCACCAGCCAGAACCGCGCCGAGAAGGCGATCGCCGACGGGTTCTTCGCCCGCGAGATCCTGCCGGTGACGCTGGCCGACGGCACCGTGGTGTCGAGCGACGACGGCCCGCGCGCCGGGGTGACCCTGGAGGCCGTGCAGGGCCTCAACCCCGTGTTCCGGGCCGACGGCACCGTGACCGCGGGCAACTGCTGCCCCCTCAACGACGGCGCCTCAGGGGTCGTCGTCATGAGCGACACCCGCGCCGAGACGCTCGGCCTGACCCCGCTGGCCCGCATCGTGTCGACCGGGGTGTCCGCGCTGTCGCCCGAGGTCATGGGCCTGGGTCCGGTCGAGGCCTCGCGCCAGGCGCTCTCGCGCGCCGGGCTGAGCATCGAGGACCTCGACCTCTACGAGATCAACGAGGCCTTCGCCGCGCAGGTCCTACCCAGCGCCGACGACCTCGGGATGGACCCCGAGAAGCTCAACGTCCACGGTGGCGCCATCGCGCTGGGGCACCCCTTCGGCTCCACCGGCACCCGCATCATGACCACGTTGCTCAACGGCCTCCAGGCCCGCGACGGGCGCTACGGCCTGGAGACGATGTGCGTCGGTGGGGGGCAGGGCATGGCGATCGTCGTCGAGCGCCTCAGCTGAAGCTCAGCCCAGCCCGCGGCGGAGGGCGGTCAGGGCCCGGGTGACGCCGTCGGCGCGGCCCGCCGCGTGCGCGTCCCACACGAGGACGGCCAGCTGGTCGACGACGACCGCGACCCCCAGGTCGGGGACCTGCGCGCGCTCGTCCCCGGCGCGGGCGGCGAGGTCGGCGAGCACCACGCGGACCGCGGGGAGCGCGTCCTGGGCCCGCGCGAGCGACAGCTGGGACCAGCGGGTCCGGATGCGCTCGAGCTCGCGGCGGGCGTCCGGCGGCACCACGTCGTGGCCCGGCGGGCGGGCGGACGACACCGCCGGGGCAGGTGAGCCTGCCCCGGCGGTGTCGTGCGAGTCGTCCGCGGTCAATCGCGCAGGCGGGCGAAGAGGCGCAGGAACTCGATGTAGAGCCACACCAGGGTGACGATGAGGCCGTGCGCCAGGAGCCACGAGTACTTCTGCGGGGCGCCGGTGCGGATGGCGTACTCGATGGAGTCGAAGTCGAGCGCCAGCGAGAACGCCGCCAGGCCGACGGCGAACAGCGAGATGCCGATGCCGAGGGCGCCGGAGCCGCCGATCCCGAAGCGCGTGCCCGTGGCGAAGGCGAAGATGACGTTGACGACCGCGAAGATCATGTACCCGAAGATCATCATCGTCATGATCCGGCGGAACTTGGCGGTGACCTTGATGAGGCCGAAGCGGTAGGCGAGGAACATGCCGACGAAGGTCGAGGCGGTGGCCAGGACCGCCGACGCGACGACGCCCGGGTAGAGCCGGTCGAACAGGTAGCTCACGGCACCGACGAACAGACCCTCGAGGAGCGCGTAGCCGATGATGAGCGGGACACTGAGCGTCTTCTTGAAGGCGATGACGAGGCCGAGCGCGATGGTGCCGACCATGCCGCCGAGCACGAGGACCAGGGTCAGCCCGGGGATCGCGGCGGCAGTGCCCCAGCCCACGGCGCCGAGCACGAGGACGATGGCGAACAGGCCGAGCGTCTTCATGATGACGTCGTCCATGCTCACCCGGTCGGTCTGCACCGGGGAGGCGGGCTCGCGGTTGTACATGTCCTGCAGCTGCTGCGCCGACATCGCGTCCTGCGCGGCGGGCGCCGCCGACATGCCCTGGCCGGAGCGGAAGCCCGCGTAGCCGCCCTGGGCGTCCTTCTCGAGGCGGTTGAAGGCCGGGTTGGTGGCCACTGTTCCTCCGTGTGTGGTCTGGGCGGTGGGTCCACCGCACGTGTCACCAGAGTAGACGTGCTGGTGGCCCTGCGTGTTCCCGCTGTGGGTCACCTGTGCACGCGGGACGGGGCGCCGGGTCGCCGGGCGACGTCAGATCTGGTGGTAGCTCAGGGCGGCGCCGACCTCACTGCCTGTACCGCCGTCGCCGTCGCCGGACAGCCGGGCCACCTCCCGCGCGAGCGCCGCGGAGTGCCGCTCGGCCCGCTCGCGCTCGACGACCCGGGCCAGCTGGGCGCCGAGGTGACGCATGACGAGCTCGGCCTCGGTGTCGTACGGGTGGCGCACGGTGCTGAAGAACTCGAGCACCCCCACCGTCTCGGAGCCGACGAGGACGGGCACCCCGCTGGCCGAGACCAGCCCGGCCCGCCGCGCGGTCTCGTCGCGAGCAGTCGTGGGCTCGGGCAGCTCCGGGAGCCACACGGTCCGGCGCTTGGCGAGCACCTCGGCCGGCAGCGCGAGGTCGGCGGGCGCGTAGGCCCCGGTCTCGCTGATGAAGTCGGTGAAGGTGCTGCGGTCGACCTCCACGCCCACGTGCCACACGTGGTGGCGCAGCTCGCCGGTGCGGTCGTCGAGGAGGTAGACGTGCGCGACCTCCCACCGGCCGTGGTCGCACACCGCGACGAGCGCGGCGTCGAGGGCGTCGCCGATGGACGTGGCCGAGTTCGCGACCGTGGCGATCGTGCCGAGGACGGCGAGGGTGCGGGCCCGGCGCTCCAGGGCCTGCTGGGCGCTGTGCCGCTCGGTGGTGTCCTGCATGACCAGGCCGAACCCCCGCAGGACGCCGTCCTCGTCGAGCAGGGCGGTGAGGACGGTCGTGGCCCAGAACCGGTCACCGTCGCGTCGCACGCACCAGCCGTCGTCGCGGGCGCGACCCTCGTCGACGGCCCGCTGGAGCAGGGCGGCCGCACGACCGGGCTCGCCCCCGTCCTGCGGGAAGAACACCGCGAGGTCGCGGCCGATGATCTCGGCCTCGGTGTAGTTCTTGATGCGCGCGGCGCCCCGGTTCCACGTGACGACGCGGCCGTCGGGGTCGAGGTTGACGATGGAGTAGTCGCTCACCTGGTCGACCATGCGGTCGAGGTTGGCCTCGCGCTCGTGGACCTCGAGCTGGAGGCGGCGGTTCTCGGTGACGTCGCGGAAGCTCCAGACCCGGCCCACGGCCTCGCCCTCGATCCACTGCGGCTGCGAGTACCGCTCGAAGACGCGCCCGTCGACGAAGCGCAGCTCGTCGAAGCTCGTCTCCTGCGGGCTGTCGTAGAGGGCGCGCACGGAGTCGGTGAAGGCGGCGGGGTCCTCGAGCTGGCCGAGCACGGAGCCGATGACCCGTCCGTCGTCCCCCGCCGAGAGCAGGGCGGGGTCGATCCCCCACATCGTGGCGAAGCGGGTGTTGTGCCCGACGATCCGCTGCTCCCGGTCGACGACGAGGATGCCGTCGACGGTGGACTCCAGCGTGGCGGTGAGCAGCGCCAGCGAGGTCACCGCCCGTTCGCGCTCGGCGAGGCGGGTCAGGGCGAGCGCGACGAGACCGGCCGCCCATCCGGCGACGTCCAGCTCGTGGGTGGGCGGGGTGACGCCGGGGGCGTAGGTGAGCACGACCCGGCCGCCCCGCAGTCCGTCCTCGGTGCGGATCTCCGCGTCGGGTGCCGCACCGGACGCGGGGACGGCGTCGACGTCGGAGCGCAGGGCGACGAGGGGTGGCAGGCCGTCGACCTCGAGGCTGCACGCGACCGCCGACGTGGCGGCGAGGGCGCCGACGGGCAGGTCGGCGATGACCTCCCCGAGCGAGGCCTGGCCGGTGAGCCGCTCGACGACCTCGGCCTGGGCCGCGAGCATCCGCTCGGCCCGGCGCTGCTGGGTGACGTCGACGAGGTAGCCGTCCATGACCGCGCGGCCGTCGTCGGCCCTGGCCACCACCGCGTCGTCGAGGAGCCAGACGACGCGTCCGTCCGAGCGCATCACCCGGTAGTCGGCGCGTGCCCTGGTGTCGACCTCGAGCTCGACCTCGGTGTCCATCAGGGCGTCGCGGTCGTCGGGGTGCAGGAGCGAGAGCCAGAGGGCGCGGTCGGCGATGAGGTCCTGCGGGAGCACCCCGAGGATCTCCTCGATGGCGGGGCTGACGTGGAGCCACTCGCCGTCCGGTCCGGGTTCGGCGACGTACACGGCGATGCCGAGGCGGTGCTCGAACGCGGCGGCACCCGTGGACGGGCGGCTGGCCCAGTCCTCGTATGCGCTCTTGGTCCTCGTCACGTCCACACCCAACACTGGTCGGCACCCCGGTCGCTCGCAGGATAGTCACGGGGGGCGACGCGCCGGGCGTGAACGAGGCGCGCTCCGGCCGTTCGGCCGCGGCCCCTCACCGTTTCGGACCCTTGGGGCCACGATGCCAGCCGCCCCACCCCCGGTTCGAGGTGAAAGGAGACCCCCTCGCGGTCGGGTCCCACCTCCACCCGCGACCCCATCTCCGGTTCGAGGTGAAAGGAGACTCCCTCGCGGTCGGGTTCCACCTCCACCCGTGATGGGCGAGCGCCCCCGACGGGATTCGAACCCGCACCTGTGGCGCTTTTAAGGCGCCTGCCTCTGCCAGTTGGGCCACGGGGGCGGGGCCACGGTATCCCGAGGCCCGCCCCGCCCCCCGCCTGGAAGCGGCGCCCCCTCATCCTCCCCTCATCCGCCCCTCATCCGCCCCTCGGTGCGTGCTACGGCGCAGTAGGTGCTGCGATCGCGACACCTACTGCGCCGTAGCGCGCACGTGAGGAGGTGATGGAGGGCGCGGTGCGGGTGGGAGTGCGCTGCGTCAGAGGAGGGAGAGGGCGATGCCGTCGAGGATGTCGTGCTCGCTCGTGATGACCTGGGCGGAGGGTGAGCGGTCGAGGACGCGGCCGAGCACCTCGGCCCAGACGAGCGCCCCCGCGCCGATGACGTCGACGCGGCCCGGGTGCATCACGGGCAGGGCGGCCCGCTCGGCGCGGGTCATGGCCAGCAGGGCCCGGCAGGCGTCGAGGTGGTCGGCGACCGGGAGCCGGGCCAGGTGGATGCGCTCCGGGTCGTAGCGCGGGAGGTCCAGTGCCAGTGCGGTGACCGTGGTGATGCTGCCGGCCAACCCGACGACGACCCGCAGCCCGTCGAGCGGGACGACCGCTTCGGCCTCGTCGAGCGCCGCCCGGATGTCGCGGCTGGCGGCCTCGACCTCGGCGCCGGTGGGCGGGTCGCAGCGCAGGTGGCGCTCGGTCATCCGGACGCACCCGACGTCGACGGAGCGCCCGGCCTCGACGTCGGCGGTGCCGCGGACCAGCTCGGTGGAGCCACCGCCGAGGTCGACGACGAGGTAGGGGCCCGGCAGCCCGAGGGCGCGCAGGTCGCCGGTGGCCCCGGTGAAGGACAACCGGGCCTCGGTGTCGCCGCCCACGACCTCGGGGGCGACGTCGAGGTCGCCGAACGCGGCCTGCACGCCCTCGACGAACTCGCCGGCGTTGCGGGCGTCGCGCGAGGCGGAGGTCGCGACGAACCGGACCCGCTCGACCTCCAGCGCGCGGCAGACCCCGGCGTACTCGCGGGACATGGCCAGGGTGCGCTCCATCGCGTCGGCGGCGATGACCCCCGTGCGGTCGATCCCCTGGCCCAGGCGGACGACCTCGGTGCGGCGCACGACGTCGACGAGGCGACCCTCGTCGTCGATGTCGGCCACGAGGAGGCGGATGCTGTTGGTCCCGCAGTCGACGGCCGCCACGCGCGGGTGGCTCACGCGCCGTCCTCCGACGACGTGGCCGATGCCCCGGTGTCCGCCCCGGGCGCGTCGAGCGAGCAGGGATGGGCGCGCCACCACGGCTCGAGCATCGCCAGCGCCTCGTCGCCGAGCGGGTTGACCCCGGGCCCGGCACCCAACGAGTGCGCGGCGAGGACGTGCAGGCACTTGACCCGGGTCGGCATCCCCCCGGCCGAGACGCCCGCGACCTCGGGCACCTCGCCGAGCTCGCTGCGCCGGCGCAGGTAGTCCTCGTGCGCCGCACGGTAGGAGGCCGCGAGGGCGTCGTCGGACTCCAGCCGCTCGCTCATCTCGCGCATGACGCCGAGGCTCTCGAGGGTGGACAGGGCACCGGTGAGGCGCGGGCAGGTGGCGTAGAACGACGTGGGGAAGGGGGTGCCGTCCGGCAGCCGCGGCTCGGTGCGGACGACGTCGGGCTCGCCGCACGGGCACCGGTGCGCGACCTCGGCGACCGCGCGGGCCTCGCGGCCGAGCTGGCGGAAGACGGCGTCGAGGTCGGCCTGCGCGACGGGGGGAAGGTCGGGACGTCCGCTCACCGGCGGGCGCCCGGGGCGTCGGCGGTGCGGGAGGACTCCCACACCGCCTGGTACCAGGGCAGCGTGGGGTCGGTCGGGTCGGCGATCGCGGCGACCGGGTCGGCGGTGCCCGCCGAGGGCTGGGCGTCGAGAACCGTGTACGAGCGCTCCCCCGGCTTGACGAACTTCAGCCGCTGGCGGGCCTGCTGCTCGACGTAGGCCGGGTCGCGCCACCGCTCACGCTCGGCCTCGAGCGCCGAGACGTCGGCCTCCTGGGTGCCCACCCGCTCGCGCAGCGCCGCGATGTCCTGGCGCTGCCCGACGTAGGCGGCGACCGTGGAGCCGAGCAGCACCATGAGGAACGCGACGATCGAGAGCAGGACGACCCCGCGACGGGTGCGCCGGTCGGTGGCCGCCGACGTCAGGCGACCGCGCCATCCGTCACGGACCGCCCCGGCCACCTTGGGGGTGGGGGCCGCCGCCTTCGCCGTCGGGCGCGAGCGTCCCCCGGACGGGCGTCGCGGAGGTCGCGACGCCGGTCCGCGGGAACGTCCGCTGGTCATCGGTCCAATCCGCCTCTCGCTCAACCCTGCTGGCGGTTGGCGAAGCGCGGGAACGCGCCGGTGCCGGCGTAGACCGCGGCGTCGTCGAGCTCCTCCTCGATGCGCAGGAGCTGGTTGTACTTCGCGACGCGCTCTGACCGCGCCGGGGCGCCGGTCTTGATCTGGCCGCAGTTCGTCGCCACGGCGAGGTCGGCGATGGTCGTGTCCTCGGTCTCGCCCGAGCGGTGGCTCATCATGCAGCGGTAGCCGTTGCGCTGGGCGAGCTCGACGGCGTCGAGGGTCTCGGTGAGCGAGCCGATCTGGTTGACCTTGACGAGCAGCGCGTTCGCGGTGCCGGTGTCGATGCCGCGGGCCAGGCGCTCCGGGTTGGTGACGAACAGGTCGTCGCCGACGATCTGCACCTGGGTGCCGAGCCGGTCGGTCATCGCCTTCCAGCCGTCCCAGTCGGACTCGTCGAGGGGGTCCTCGATGGAGACGAGCGGGTACGAGGCGACGAGGTCTGCGTAGTAGTCGATCATCTCGGCCGAGGTCTTGGACCCGCCCTCGAAGGTGTAGGTGCCGTCTGCGTGGAACTCCGAGGCCGCGACGTCGAGCGCGAGCGCGATCTGCTCCCCTGCGGTGTAGCCGGCCTTCTCGATCGCCTCGAGGATGAGGTCGAGCGCGGCGCGGTTGCTCGGCAGGTTGGGGGCGAAGCCACCCTCGTCGCCGAGGCCCGTGGCCAGGCCCTTCTCCTTGAGCACGCCCTTGAGCGCGTGGTAGACCTCGGTCCCCCAGCGCAGCGCCTCGCGGAAGGTGTCCGCGCCGATCGGCGCGATCATGAACTCCTGGATGTCGACGTTGGAGTCGGCGTGGCTGCCGCCGTTGAGGATGTTCATCATCGGCACGGGCAGGACGTGGGCGTTGGGACCACCGACGTACCGGAAGAGCGGCAGGTCGGCGGAGTCGGCGGCGGCCCGGGCCACCGCGAGGGAGACCCCGAGGATGGCGTTGGCGCCGATCTTCTCCTTGTTGGCGCTGCCGTCGACCGCGAGCATCTCGGCGTCGACGAGGCGCTGCTCGCTGGCCTCGAAGCCGAGCAGCTTGGGGCCGAGCTCCTCGATGACGGCGTCGACGGCCTTCTGGACGCCCTTGCCCAGGTAGCGCCCCTTGTCACCGTCGCGGCGCTCGACGGCCTCGAACGCGCCGGTGGAGGCGCCGCTCGGGACGGCCGCGCGGGCGAGCGTGCCGTCGTCGAGGGCGACCTCGACCTCCACGGTGGGGTTGCCGCGAGAGTCGAGGATCTCGCGGGCGCCTACTGCCTCGATGGTGGCCACGCCGTACTCCTGGGGGTGGGGCGGAAGGGTTCGGCCCGAGCCTAGTCCCCGTCGGCGGTCATCCCCCCGAGCGACCCGCACCGCGGGACGGGCCACCGCGCGGGCGGCTCAGGCCAGGTCGGCGAACGCGACGGCGATGGCCGTCCCGACGCGCGCGTTGTGGCGCACGAGGGCGAGGTTGGTCTCCAGCGACTTGCCGTCGGACAGCTCGATGATCCGGCCGAGCAGGTACGGGGTGATGTCCTTGCCCGTGATTCCTTGGGCGTCGCAGTCGGCCAGCGCCTGCACGATGACGGCGTCGATCTCCTCGCGCGCCATCTCGTCCTGCTCGGGCACGGGGTTCGCGATGGAGATGCCGTTGCCGAGCCCGAGGTCGAGCGAGGCCCGGATGAGGCGCGCGGCCTCCTGCGGGGTGTCGACGCGCATCGGCACGGGGATGCCGCTCGAGCGCGAGAAGAACGAGGGGAACTCGTCGGTGTCGTAGCCGACGACCGGCACGCCGAGGGTCTCCAGGACCTCCAGGGTGCGGCCGATGTCGAGGATCGACTTCACGCCGGCGGAGATGACCGCGACCTGCGTGCGGGACAGCTCGGTGAGGTCGGCCGAGACGTCCATCGAGGACTCTGCGCCCTGGTGGACGCCGCCCAGGCCGCCGGTGACGAAGATGCGGATGCCCGCGAGCCCGGCGATGCGCATCGTGCTCGCAACGGTGGTCGCGCCGTGGACGCCGGTGGCGACGACGTGGGGGATGTCGCGGACGCTCACCTTGCGGATCGCGTTGTCCCGGCCGAACATCTCGAGCTCGTCGTCGGACAGGCCGACGGTGAGCCGGCCGTGGAGGATCGCGATGGTCGCCGGCACCGCGCCGCCGTCGCGGACGATCTGCTCGACCTCGCGGGCCATCGCGACGTTGTGCGGGTACGGCATCCCGTGGCTGATGATCGTCGACTCCAGCGCGACGACCGGGCGACCCTCGGCCAGGGCCTCGCGGACCTCGGGGGCGACGGCGAGCATCGGGTGCGGCGTGGTCGTGGTGGTCGGGGTGGACGTGGGCGTCATCGGTGGAGCTCCTCGGTGAAGGGGTCGTCAGGGGTCAGGTGGCCCGCGACGAGCGCGGGGGTGAGGTCGGGTCGCACGGTGTCGGCGCAGGCGCAGGTGAGCGCTGCGAGGACCTGGCCGTAGCGGGCGGCCGCCACGACGTCCTCGCCGGAGAGCAGGGCGTGGACGTAGCCGGCGGTCATCGCGTCGCCGGCGCCGGTGACGTCCTCGACCGTGGTGGCCGGGGCCCCCACGAGCACCACGCGGCGGGCGGGGCCCGGGTCGTCCCCCGTGGGGCGGGGCGCGATCGAGAGCAGGCTGCCGAGCGTGCCCCGGCGGACCCAGACGTGCTCGACGCCGCGGTCGTGGAGGAGGCCGGCCGCCGCGACGATCGCGTCGACGTCACCCGCGACGGGGGCGCCGACGAGGGCCGCGAGCTCGTCGACGTTCGGCGTCACCGTGTGGACCCGGACCGTGCCGTCGAGGACGGGCCTGGCCTCGGTGGCCTTGGCGACGCTCACGGGCTCGAGGATCCCGGGGATGCCGGCGTCGGCGGCGGCGCTGAGGAGCCAGCGGATGACGGTGGCGTCGAGGTTGGCGTCGAGGACGAGGGCGTCGGCGCCGCCGAGCAGCGAGGGCACGACCTCGAGGTCGGAGACGGTGAGCTCGTCGGTGGCGCGCATGTCGGCGACGGCGACGAGCAGGTCGCCCCCGTCATCGAGGACGGCGGCGTAGGTGCCGGTGGGGTGCGTCGAGGTGACGACGTGGCGGCACTCGACGCCGGCGGCCTCGGTGCGCGCGACGACGGCGCGACCGGCGAGGTCGTCGCCGACCGCCGCGACGAGGACGGTGGGGCTGCCGAGGCGGGCGAGGTTCTCGGCGATGTTGCGCCCGACCCCTCCGACGGTGGAGGAGGAGGTGCCGGGGTTGCTCGTGCCGAGGACGGGCGCCGTGGCCGTGCGGACCTTGGAGTCCATGACGGCTCCCCCGACGACGACGACCGAGTCGGCCTCGGGCCGCACGATGTAGCCGCGGCCGAGGACCAGCCCCTTGCGGGTGAGGTTGCTGAGGTGGACCGAGACCGCGGCGCGGGTGGAGCCCAGCCGCTCCGCGAGGGCCGCCGCATCGAGCAGCGGCTCGGCACGCAGCAGTGCCACGATCTCGCGTTCCCGGGCCGTCATGTTCACATTGCAGATGTTAAGCGCACTTGCACATCCAAAGCAAGTCTCTTGCCGTCCATCCCCGGAGTCGAGGTGAAAGGCGACCCTGCGGAGGTGGGATATCACCTCGACCCGGGGCAGCACCGCCGGAGTCGAGGTGAAAGGAGACCCTGCGGAGGTGGGGTTTCACCTCGACCCGGAGGCACCCCCGCCGGAGTCGAGGTGAAAGGAGACCCTGCGGAGGTGGGGTTTCACCTCGACTCCGGAGGCGGCTGCGGGGCTCGCCTACATCATCACTGTCAGGTGGCGGGGGTGGCGGAGCGGGCGACGGCCGTCAGGGCCTCGCGGACCCGGGCCTCGGCCCGCGCCAGCTCGGACCGGGCCGCCTCGAGCCCGGCGAGCGACGCGTCGTCGGGTGTCAGCGACCGGCGCTGCGCCCGGGCGAGCACCTTCGCCGCCGCGAGGTGCGCCGGCAGGGTGTCGGGGATGCCGTGGAGCAGGTCGGTGTCGTACGCCGACCCCGCGCCGCCAGCAGCCTTCTCCTCGGCCTTGATCCGCTCCCACGCCTGCTCGACCTCGGCGGGGGTCGAGGCGTCGCCGTCGGCGAAGACGTGGGGGTGCCGGCGGACCAGCTTCTCGACGAGCAGGCCCGCCACGGTGTCGATGTCGAAGGCCTCCTCGTGCGCGTCCTCGGCCACCCGGGCGTGGAAGACGACCTGGAGCAGCACGTCCCCGAGCTCCTCGGCGAGGTGGCGCCGGTCACCGGTCTCGATGGCGTGGAGCGCCTCGTGCGCCTCCTCGACGAGGTAGGGCGCGAGCGAGGCGTGGGTCTGCTCGGCGTCCCAGGGGCACCCGCCCGGCGAGCGCAGCCGGTCCATCGTCGCGACGACGTCGAGGAGCCGGCCGCCCTGGACGTCCCACGACCCGACGACGACCTCGACGTCCGGGGGCACCTCGAACCGGGAGACCTCCGAGGCGATGGCGTCGGCCAGCCCCGGGTCGCCGTCGGACGACCCGAGCCACACGACGGACACCGACCCGGCGAGGTCGACGAGCCGTCGGGCCAGCTCGGGGGCGGTGGCGTCGCCGACCTCCTCGACGGAGAACCCGGCCTCCACCACGGCCTCCGCGAGGGGCTCGTCGAGCGAGCGCGCGAGCCGGACGGCGGCCAGGGACACCGCGTCCCACGCACCGTGGGACAGCAGGCCGGGGGCGACCCGGGGCGAGGTGAGGACGAGCCCGAGCCGGCCGGGGGTCACTGCGGGGCGGTGGCGGAGGTGATCCAGCCCGGCTGGGTGAGCTGGATCGTCGCCGTCTGCGGGTCGAAGCTGCCGTAGCGCGGGTTGACGGTGACGTCGCGCTCGCCCGTGGCGGCGAGGGCCTGCTCGAAGTCCTCGTTGGTCAGCTTCCCCGCCTGGCCGGCGCTCGTGATGGCCGTGGCCAGCCGCACGATCTCCAGGGCGCCCTCGCTGGGCTCCTCGAGCCCACGCGACGTCGTGAGCTGGCGGCCGACCGACTCGGAGACCACCGCACCCTTGCCCTCGAGCATCTCGTTGAGCGAGCGGGCCTGGATGAGCAGCCCGAGCGTGTCGCTGGTGCGCAGCTCGGTCTCGAACAGGGCCGGCTCCAGCGCGTTGAGCTCACGCGTGGCGTCCTGGACCTCGGTCTCGGAGATGACCGACCCGTCGACGACGGCGGCGCGGCCCGCGGAGGTCACGCCGCACCCGGCGGTCGCGAGCGCGGCACCGAGAGCGAGCACCGCCACGAAGCGGCGAACCGAGTTGGTCACGGGGTGTCCTTCCAGTCGGGTCGGGGTCCGGCGTCAGGCACCGGCGGTGGCCACCCGTGCGGCCTGCCCCACATTGTCCACGACGACCGACCGGATGACGTCACCAGCCCACACCAGCACCTCGCGGTCGCGCAGGGGCTGGCCCGCCACCGGCCGGGTCATCGGCTTCGGGACGAGGATGGTGCTCAGGGCCTGCTTGACGATGGAGCGCGGGTACAGACGCTGCAGCCGCAGCTGCTGGCTCTCGCGCAGCTCGACGGGCCCGAAGCGCACGTGGTTGCCCTGCACCGAGATGTCGGCGATGCCGGCCGCCCGCGCCACCGTGCGCAGCCGGGCCACCTCCACGAGGTTGCCCACCGGCTCGGGCAGCGCGCCGTAGCGGTCGATGAGCTCGGCCTCGATCTCGGCCAGCTGGGCCTCGTCGGCGACGGCCGCGAGCTTCTTGTACATCTCCAGGCGAAGCCGCTCGTGCGGGACGTAGTCGTGCGGGAGGTGCGCGTCGACGGGCAGCTCGATCCGGATCTCGGCGGGCGCCTCGTCGGCGTCGCCGCGGAAGCTGGCCACGGCCTCACCGACGAGCCGGACGTACAGGTCGAAGCCGACCCCGGCGATGTGCCCGGACTGCTCGCCCCCGAGCAGGTTCCCCGCCCCGCGGATCTCCAGGTCCTTCATCGCGACCTGCATGCCCGACCCGAGGTCGGTGTGGCTGGCGATGGTCTGGAGGCGGTCCAGGGCCGTCTCGGTGAGCGGCGCCTCGGGCGGGTAGAGGAAGTACGAGTACGCCCGCTCGCGCCCGCGGCCCACCCGCCCGCGCAGCTGGTGCAGCTGGGACAGGCCGAGGCGGTCGGCCCGCTCGACGATGAGGGTGTTGGCGTTGGAGATGTCCAGGCCGGTCTCGACGATCGTCGTGCAGACCAGGACGTCGAACCGCTTCTCCCAGAAGTCAAGGACGACCTGCTCGAGCCGGTGCTCGCCCATCTTGCCGTGGGCCACGGCGATGCGGGCCTCGGGGACGAGCTCGCGGATGCGCGCCGCGGCCTTCTCGATCGTCGACACCTTGTTGTGGACGAAGAACACCTGGCCCTCGCGCATCAGCTCGCGCCGGATGGCCGCGGTGAGCGTCCTCTCGTCGTAGGCCCCGACGTAGGTGAGGACGGGGTGGCGCTCCTCCGGCGGGGTCTGCAGCGTCGACATCTCGCGGATCCCGGTGACCGCCATCTCCAGGGTGCGCGGGATGGGGGTGGCCGACATCGCGAGCACGTCGACGGAGGTGCGCAGCGCCTTGAGCTGCTCCTTGTGCTCGACGCCGAAGCGCTGCTCCTCGTCGACGACGACCAGGCCCAGGTCCTTGAACCTCACCTCCTTGGACAGCAGGCGGTGGGTGCCGATGACGAGGTCGACCGAGCCGTCGGCCAGGCCGTCGAGGACCGCCGTGGCCTCACGGTCGCTCTGGAAGCGCGAGAGCGCCTTGACGACGACGGGGAAGCCGGCATAGCGCTCGGCGAAGGTGTTGACGTGCTGCTGGACGAGCAGCGTCGTCGGACACAGCACCGCCGCCTGCTTGCCGTCCTGGATCGCCTTGAACGCCGCCCGGACCGCGATCTCGGTCTTGCCGTAGCCGACGTCGCCGCACACGAGGCGGTCCATCGGCACGGGCCGCTCCATGTCGGCCTTGACCTCGTCGATCGTGCTCAGCTGGTCGGGGGTCTCGACGTGGGCGAACGCGTCCTCGAGCTCGCGCTGCCACGGGGTGTCCGGGGCGAACGCGTGCCCGGTGGTCGCCATCCGCGCCGAGTAGAGGCGGATCAGCTCGGCCGCGATCTGCTTGACGTACCGCTTGGCCTTGCTCTTGGTCTGGTGCCAGTCCGAGCCGCCCATCTTGTTGAGGGTGGGCTGCTCACCGCCGACGTAGCGGGTCACCTGGTCGAGCTGGTCGGTGGGGACGTAGAGGCGGTCGCCCGGCTGGCCCCGCTTCGAGGGTGCGTACTCGATGACGAGGTACTCGCGGGTCGCCGTGGCCACCGTGCGCTGCATCATCTCGACGAACTTCCCGACGCCGTGCTGCTCGTGGACGACGTGGTCGCCGGGGCGCAGCTGGAGCGGGTCGACCTGGTTGCGCCGCCGTGACGGCATCTTGCGCATGTCCTTGGTCGAGGTCCCCGAGCCGCCCGCCGAGCCCGTGAGGTCGGACTCGGTGAGGACGGCCAGGCGCTCGGCCACGCAGATGAAGCCGGGGCCGGAGCCGCCGGTGGTGACGGTGACGACGCCCGCCCGCAGGTCGGCGTCGTCGACCGCGAGCCGCGCCGCGACCTCGTGCTCGGCGAGGACCTCGGCCACCCGCTTGGCCAGGCCGGGCCCCTCGGTCGCGGCCAGGACGGTCCAGCCGTCGGCGACGAGGCGCCGCAGCTCGGCCACGGCCTCCTCGGTGTCGCCGCGGAAGGTCGGCGACGACTCCAGCCCCAGGTCGAGGGTGTCGTCGAGCTCGTCGGCGGTGAACGGGGTGAGGTCGAGCCAGCGGACCCCGAGGTCGCGGGCCTGGTCGCGCAGCTCGGCGATGGTGCGGAACGACGCGGTGCCGAGGACCGCCTGGAGGTCGATGGGGACGCTGTTGCCGCTCGCGGCGTTGGCCCACCCGGCCTCGAGGAACTCCTGGCTCGTGGCGACGAGGTCGTGGGCCCGGGTGCGCACCCGCTCGGGGTCGCAGGTGACGAGCAGGGACCCGCCGGGCAGGACGTCGAGGAGGGTCTCCATGCCGTCGACGAGGGCGGGCGCGAGCGACTCCATCCCCTCGACCGCGATGCCGTGCGCCAGCTTCTCGAGCAGGTCGACGGCCCCGGGCAGGACCTCGGCGAGCGCCGCGGCGCGTCCGCGGACGTCGTCGGTGAGGAGGAGCTCGCGGCACGGCGGGGCCCACAGCCCGTGCTCGGCGACCTCGAGGGAGCGCTGGTCGGCGACCTTGAACCAGCGGATCTCCTCGACGGTGTCGCCCCAGAACTCCAGCCGCAGCGGGTGCTCCTCGGTGGGCGGGAAGACGTCGAGGATGCCGCCGCGCACCGCGAACTCGCCACGACGCTCGACGAGGTCGGTGCGGGCGTAGGCGGCCGCCGCGAGGCGCTCGACGACGTCCTGCAGCGGGGTCTCGTCGCCCTGCTGGAGGGCGACGGGCCGCAGCTCGCCCAGCCCCTTGGCGATCGGCTGGAGGACGGCGCGCACCGGGGCGACGACGACCGACAGCGGGCCGTGGGAGGGGTCGCCGGCCTCGGGGTGGACGAGGCGGCGCAGCACCGACAGTCGCTGGCCGACGGTGTCGCTGCGCGGGCTGAGCCGCTCGTGCGGGAGGGTCTCCCACGACGGGAAGTGCCCGACGGCGCCGGCGCCGAGGAGGGCCTCGAGCGACGCGTGGAGGTCCTCGGCCTCCCGCCCCGTGGCCGTGACGGCCAGGACCGGCGCGTGGCCGGACCCGAGGTCGGGGGCCAGCGCGGCGAGGACCGCCGGGCGGGCACCCGGCGGAGCGGCCGCGGTGACCTCGGCGGCGGGGGTCGCGAGCGCCTCGCGCAGGCGCGCGGTGGCGGGCAGGGCTGCGACCCGGGAGCGCAGGACGGACAACGAGGGCATCGGCTGAACTGTAGTCGCGGCCGGTGACGGGCCCGTCATCCGCCGGGAGCCTCCAGCAGGCTCAGCCCTTGCGCTTCGGCGGGGCCGTCTCGAGCTCGGGCACGTCCTCGACGGGCTCCTCGAGGGTGGGCTCCTCGAGGGTGGGCTCCTCGAGGGTGGGCTCCTCGGCCGCGGGCTCCTCGGGGGTCGCGTCGGCCGCGGAGCGGCGCCGACCCTTCTTGTGCTTGCGCCGGCCACGCCGGTCCTCGGCCTCGTACCCGTACGTCTCGTAGCCGTAGACCCCGGCGGCGCGACCCTGCGGGATGCCGTTGAGGACGATGCCGAAGATCCGTGCGTTGACCCCGGCGGCCAGCCCGATCACCCGCGCGAGGTGCTCCTTGCGGCTCCTGCCCATGAGCGTGACGACGATGAGGCCGTCGACGCGCTGGGCGAGGATCATCGCGTCGGTGACCGGCAGGGCCGGCGGCGCGTCGATGACGACGAGGTGGTCCCTGGCCAGCTCGCGGATGAGGTCGCGCATCCGCTCGGAGCCGACGACCTCGCTGGGGTTGTGCGGGATGCGTCCGGCGGGCAGCACGTGCAGCCCGTGGGTGTCGGTGGGGACGAGGGCCTCGTCGAGCGGCACCGCGCCCGAGAGCACCTGGGTGAGGCCGACCCCGGTGTCGATGTCGAACAGCGTGGCGACCATGGGGCGCCGCAGGTCACCGTCGACGAGGACGACGTTCTCGCCGCGGACCGCGAGCGCGCGGGCCAGCAACGCCGAGATCGTCGACTTCCCCTCGGCGGGCTGGGGGCTCGTGACCGCGACCGACCGGGGGGCGGTGTCGGGGTCGGCGAACATCAGGTTGGTGCGCAGGTGGCGCAGCGACTCGCCGACCGCGCCGCGCAGGAGGTCCTCGGAGTGCAGCCGCGAGCGCAGGTCGCGAGAGCGCGGGATCGTCCCGATGAGCCCGAGGTCGGAGTGGTCGGTGATGTCCTCGGGTCGCCGGATGCGCGTGTCGAGGCGCAGCCGGAGCATCACGACGGCGTAGGCGAGGAGGAGCCCGGCGCCGAACCCCAGGAGGAGCAGGCGCGGGACGTTCGGTGAGCTGGGGGTCGACGGCAGCACGGCGGTGGTGACGGGGATGAACTGCACCACCCCGGCGTCGGTGCTGCCGCCGCTGTCGATGAGCGAGGCGACCTCGGCGGTGGCCCCCACGACCTCGTTGGCGATGTCCATGGCGCGCTGCGGCGAGGAGGAGGTGACGGTGACCTGGATGCTCGGGCTGCCGGGCTCGACGGCGTAGGCGATGCTCCCGCTCACCGCGCCGATCGACTCGTCGAGGGCGAGGCTCTTGATGACCCGCTCCGCGACCTCACCGCTCTTGGTCAGCCGCGCGTACGCGCTGGCCTTCGCGGCCGCGACCGAGCTGCCGACCGACGCCTCGGCGACCTCGGAGGACCCGCCGACGGAGACGAACGCCTCGGCTCCGGCGACGTACAGCCGAGGCTGCTGCGCGGCGTAGGCGGCGGCCAGCCCGACGGCGAGCAGCACGCAGGCAGCGATGGTCATCCAGAAGCGTCGGACGATCCGCACTGCGTCGAGCAGCGTCATCGAGGGTCCCTTCCCTGCACGGACATGACCTCCCACGGTACAACCGGGCCCGCTCCCGCGTTCCCGCTTCCACGCGAACGCGCGGGTCGCGCGCGGTCAGCGCGGCGCGTGGACCTGCTGCTGCGCGTCGAGCAGGCCGAGGCCGACCAGCGCCTCCACCGCGTCGGCGGCGTCGTCGAGGAGGAAGGGCAGGTCCTTGCGCTGGGCGGGGGAGAAGTCGCGCAGGACGAAGTCCGCGGCGTCCATCCGACCGGGCGGGCGACCGATGCCGACCCGCACCCGGTGGTAGTCCTTGGTGCCGACCGAGCTGCTGATCGAGCGCAGCCCGTTGTGGCCGCCCTCGCCGCCGCCGCGCTTGAGCCGGACGGTGCCGGCGTCGAGGTCGAGCTCGTCGTGGACGACCACGAGGCGCTCGGTCGGCACGGAGAAGAAGCGCAGCAGGGAGGACACCGGGCCGCCGGACTCGTTCATGTAGCAGGTGGGGACGGCGATCACCGCGGCCGGACCGGGGACGCCGCCCGCACCCGCGCCGAGGCGGACCTGGGCCGCGTGGGCGCGGGCCTTGTGAGTGCGCAGCGCGCAGCCGGCGCGGCGGGCCAGCTCCTCGACGACCATCGCGCCGACGTTGTGGCGGTTGCCCGCGTAGCCGGGGCCGGGGTTGCCCAGCCCGACGACGAGCCACGGTCCGGAGTCGGTCACGGCAGCACGATAGCCGCGCGGGTCCTGGAACGCCGGAGCCCGGTCCGCGAACGGACCGGGCTCCGGGGGGTGCTTCGGGTGAGCGTGACGGCTCAGGCCTCGTCGGCGGCCTTGTCGCCCTCAGCGGCCTCGGCGCCCTCGGAGGCGGCCTCGGCGGTCTCGCCCTCGGCGGCCTCCTCGTCGGTCTCCTCGCGCTCGATGCCGGCCTCGGCCTCGGCCTCGGCCAGCTCGGCCTCGAGGGCCTCGGCGGTGACCTGCGCGGTGACGTTGACGACGAGCGCCTCGGGGTCGGTGATGAGCGTCGCACCGGCCGGGAGCTCGACGGCGCCGGCGAGGAACTGGGTGCCGGCCTCGGCACCCTCGACGTTGACGACCAGGCTCTCGGGGATGTTCGTCGCCTCGACCTCGAGCTGCAGGGTCGAGTGGTCGGTGGTGACGACGGTCTCGGGACCGGCCTCGCCCTCGAGGTGCACGGGCACGTCGACGGTGACCTTCTCACCCTTGGTCACGACGACGAGGTCGACGTGCTCGATGACGGGCTTGATCGGGTCGCGCTGCACGTCCTTGGCCAGCGCCAGCTGCTCGGCACCGTCGAGGACGATGGTGAGCAGGGCGTTGGTGTTCTTCAGCGCGAGCATCGCGTCGTGGCCCGGGAGGGTGATGTGCACGGGCGCGGTGCCGTGGCCGTACATGACGGCGGGGATCTTGTGGGCGCGTCGGATCTTGCGCGCGGCGCCCTTGCCGAACTGGGTGCGCGGCTCGGCGACGAGCTTGATGGCGTCGGACACTGGAGTCTCCTGCGGGGGTGCGGATGGTCGGGGGGAGGTCTCCTCGACGTGGGACGCGGCACCGATCCCGACCGCTCGCGGGACGACCCGGGAGCCTTGGCAGGACTCGTCAGCTCGCCAGCGTCGATCACGGATGCGTCGGGCCCTGTGAAACCGGCCCTGCCCGCACGTCGGTGTGCGGTGCGACGTCCCTCGCCGAGGCAACCCCCCGAGTCTAGGCGACGGGCGTGGGAACGTCGAAATCGACCGGGGCGACCCGCGCGTCGCGGCGGGCCTCGTCGCGCTCCCCCAGCCGCACGGCGACGACCCCGGCGAGGAGGACGGCGCCGCCCACGAGCTGGAGCGGACCCGGCAGCTCGCCGAGGACGACCCACGCGAGGAGCACGGCGAACCCGACCTCGGTGAGGCCGACGAACGAGGCGAGCGTGGAGCCCAGGTGGCGCGCCCCGAGGACCCCGAGCACGTAGGCGAGGGCGGCCGCGACGACGACGAGCTCGGCGATCGCGAGCCAGCCGGGGACCTCGGAGCCGGCCACGACGACCGGGCCGGTGCCGACCTCCATCGGGAGCAGCCGGACGACGCCGGCGGCCCCGAGGGCCAGGGCCCCGACGGTGAGGCCGAGACCGGCGAAGGCCGTCGCGGGCAGGGTCGTGGGTCGACCGGCGAGCACGTAGTGGCCGGCCAGGCCGGTGGCGGCGAGCAGGCCCCACAGGACGCCGACGAGGTCGGGGGTGCTCGCTCCGGTGACGTCGAGGACGAGGACGAGGCCGCCGATCGCCAGGACGATGCCGACGCCGGTGAGGCGGTGAGGGGTGACCCGGGTCAGGGCCCAGACCCAGAGCACGACGAGGACGATCCCGAGGTACTCGATGAGCAGGGCGACACCGACGGTCATCCGGGCGACCGCCTGGAAGTAGCCGAGCTGGGCGGCGGCCACGGCGAGCGTGCCGTAGAGGGCGACCCGGGGCAGCTCGGGGGCGATCGCCCTCCAGCGACCGCGCAGGGCCCACACGGTGAAGGGAAGGAGGAGCAGGGCCGCCCCGGAGATGCGGGTGAGGACGACGGCTCCCGGGCTCCAGCCGGCCGTCATCAGGGCCTTGGCGAACGGGCCCGAGGTGCCGAAGGCCGCACTGGACAGGAGCATGGCGACCAGGCCGACCCCCAGGTGACGACGCACCATCTCGACCACGACGACCTCCTCCGGATGACACCTCGATGTAAGGATCGAAGTATGCTGTTGCCCATGACGTTAGTGCGGAGCGATGTCAGGAGTCAAGATGATTTTCACCTATGACACAGACGTGACCCTCGCGCACGCCGCGGCGTTGGCCAACACCGGCCCCGCGTCCGACGACCCGGACCGCGAGGAGCTGCCAGACCTCGCCGCGCTGCAGGCCTGGTTCGAGCGCTGGGAGTGGACCGGTCGACGGCCCGAGAGCGAGGCCGAGGCGGCCGCGGTGCGCGCCCTGCGGCCCCGGCTGCGCCGGATCTGGTCGCAGGACGAGGACGGGCTGGTCGCCGAGACCAACGCCCTGCTCGAGGAGGGCGCCGCCCTCCCCCGGCTCGTCCGGCACGGCCCGTACGGCTGGCACGTCCACGCGACCTCCGACGACGCCCCGCTCGACCGGCGGATCGCGGTCGAGGTGGGGATGGCGCTCGTCGACGTCATCCGCGGCGAGGAGGTCGACCGGCTGCGGGTGTGCGCCGGCGAGGACTGCGAGGACCTGCTCGTCGACCTCAGCAAGAACCGCTCGCGCAAGTTCTGCGACGGCACGTGCGGCACCCGGGCGAACGTCGCCGCCTACCGGGCCCGCAAGGCCGGAGGCGCCTGACCCACCGGCGGTGCGGCGTCAGGCGCGGCCGCCGAACAGGCTCGTCACCGACCCGTCCTCGAAGACCTCCTTGACCGCGGCGCTGATGAGCGGGGCGATCGAGAGCACCGTGATGCAGTCGATCTCCTTCTCCGGCGCGATCGGCAGGGTGTTGGTGACGATGACCTCCTCGGCCGCGCAGTCGCGCAGCCGCTCGACCGCGGGTCCGCTGAGGATCGCGTGGGTCGCGGCGATGACGACGGCCTTGGCGCCGTCGGCCATGAGGGCGTCGGCGGCCTTGGTGATGGTGCCGCCGGTGTCGATCATGTCGTCGACGAGGACGCAGACGCGGCCCTTGACGTCACCGACGACGCGGTTGGCGACCATCTCGTTGGGGCGGTTGATGTCGCGGGTCTTGTGGATGAAGGCCAGCGGCGCCCCGCCCAGCCGCGTGGACCACTGCTCGGCGACCTTGATCCGCCCGGCGTCGGGCGAGACGACCGCGAGGTCCTGGTCGCCGTACCTGCGGGCGACGTACTCGCTGAGGATCGGGATGGCCATGAGGTGGTCGACGGGTCCGTCGAAGAACCCCTGGATCTGGTCGGTGTGCAGGTCCACGCAGATGAGCCGGTCGGCCCCGGCGGTCTTGAACAGGTCGGCCATGAGGCGCGCGCTGATCGGCTCGCGCCCGCGGTGCTTCTTGTCCTGGCGCGCGTACCCGTAGAACGGCATGACCACGGTGATCCGCTTGGCGCTGGCCCGCTTCAGCGCGTCGACCATGAGCAGGTGCTCCATGATGCACTCGTTGATCGGGCTGGTGTGGCTCTGGATGACGAAGGCGTCCGACCCGCGGACCGACTCCTCGAAGCGCACGTAGATCTCGCCGTTCGCGAAGTCGTAGGCGCTCGTCGGGACGAGCTCGGTGCCGAGCTGGGCCGCGACCTCCTGCGCCAGACCGGGGTTGGCCCGGCCCGAGAAGAGCATCATCTGCTTCTTGGGGCGCCTGCGGATG
Source organism: uncultured Actinomycetota bacterium (assembly GCA_963795035.1). GTDB lineage: Bacteria > Actinomycetota > Actinomycetes > Actinomycetales > Dermatophilaceae > Oryzobacter. The sequence continues at coordinate 757,275 of CAWCFZ010000001.1, forward strand.
TTGGCCGAGGGGGGCCGGGTCTCTTTGCTCACAGGTGCTCGCCCTCCGGGGCGCTCGTCGGGTCGTCGGGGGTGGGGCTCTCGCGGGCATCGGTCGCAGCAGCCTTCGCAGCGGCGGCGGCAGCGGCCGTCGCCGTGCCGGCCCGGGTCCGCTCGACCCAGCCGTCGACGTTGCGCTGCCGGCCGCGGGCGACGGCGATCTGGCCGGGGCCGACGTCGTTGACCAGCGCCGAGCCGGCCGCCACGTACGCGCCGTCGGCGACCGTGACCGGGCTGACGACGACCGTGTGCGAGCCGACGAAGGAGTGCCGTCCCACGGTCGAGTGGTGCTTGGCGACACCGTCGTAGTTGGCGAAGATCGTGCCGGCGCCGATGTTCGCGCCCTCCCCGATCGTCACGTCGCCGGCGTAGGTGAGGTGCGGGACCTTGGCCCCGGCGCCGATGTCGGCGTTCTTCGTCTCGACGAAACCGCCGATCTTGCCCTTGGCCCCCAGGCGCGTGCCCGGCCGCAGGTACGAGTACGGGCCGACGGTGGCGCCCGGCCCGATGACGGCGAGGTCGGCGACCGCGCGGGTGACCTGGGCGCCGTCGCCCACCTCGGTGTCGGTGAGCGTGACCTCCGGGCCGATGACGGCGTCGGAGCCGATCGTCGTGGCGCCCAGCAGCTGGGTCCCCGGCAGGACCGTCGTGTCGGGGCCGATGGACACGTCGACGTCGATCCACGTCGTCGCCGGGTCGACGATCGTGACGCCCGCCCGCAGGTGCTGCTCGCACACGCGACGGTTCAGCTCGCGCCCGAGGGCGGCGAGCTGGACCCGGTCGTTGACGCCCTCGGTCTGCCACAGGTCGTCGACGACGTGGGCGCGCACCGGCCGCCCCGACTCGCGGGCGATGGCGACGACGTCGGTGAGGTACTTCTCGCCCTGGGAGTTGTCCGTGCCCACCCGGGCCAGCGCCTCGCGCAGCAGCGCGGCGTCGAAGGCGTAGATGCCCGAGTTGATCTCGGTGAGGGCCCGCTCGTCGTCGGTGGCGTCGCGGTGCTCGACGATGCGCGCGACGCCGCCCGCGTCGTCGCGCACGACCCGGCCGTACCCGGTGGGGTCGGCGAGGTGCGCGGTGACGACGGACACCGCCGAGCCGCTCGCGAGGTGGGCCTCGGTGAGGGCGACGAGGGTCTCGCCGGACAGCAGCGGGACGTCGCCGTAGGTGACCAGGACGGTCCCCGTGAGCCCGGCGGGAAGGGCGTCAAGACCGCACTCGACGGCGCGGCCGGTGCCCTTGACCTCGTCCTGGTCGGCGATGACGAGCGCCGGGTCGAGCGTGGCCAGCACCTCGACGACGCGGTCCCGCTCGTGCCGCACGACGACCTCGACGTGCTCGGCGCCGCAGGCGCGGGCGGCGCGGACGGCGTGACCGACGAGGGTCTGGCCGCCGATCCGGTGCAGGACCTTGGGGGTGGCGGACCTCATCCGGGTGCCTTCGCCTGCGGCGAGGACGATGACGGCGGCCGGGCGGGGGGTGCTCACGCGCAGGGGCTCCTGGTGTGCTGCGGGGGGCCAGCGGACGCCGTCATGCTACTCGCGCCCGGGCGGTCGCCCCGACGTGCACCCGTCGGGCTCACAGGAGGTCGGTGAGCTCCGAGCGGGCCCGCGAGCGGACCGCCTCCAGGCCCTCGCGCGCGGTTCGCGCGGCGCGCGCCTCGGTCGCGAGCCCCTGGCACTCGGGGAGGGTGTGCAGCGAGAGGGCGAGCCGGACGACCGGCACCTTGCTCGGCGCCATCGACAGGCTCGAGACCCCGAGCCCGGCGAGGACGAGGGCGAGCAGGGGGTCACCCGCCGACTCGCCGCACACCCCGATCGGGACGCCGCTGGCGCGCGCTCCCTCGCACGCCGCCGCGACGACGTCGAGGACGGCCGGCTGCCACGGGTCGAGCAGGTCGGAGAGCTCGCCCTGCATCCGGTCGGCGGCCATCGTGTACTGCGCGAGGTCGTTGGTGCCGAGGCTGCCGAAGTCGACCTCGGCGAGGACGTGCCGGGCCCGCAGCGCGGCCCCGGGGACCTCGATCATGACGCCGGCCTTGGGCAGGCCGTTCTCGCGGACCCGCCGCGCGAACCACGCCGCCTCCTCGACGGTGGCGACCATCGGGGCCATGACGCGCACGTCGGCACCGGTCTCCTTGGCGGCGATGGCGAGCGCCTCGAGCTGGGCGTCGAGGAGCTCGGGGCGCTCGGCCGACAGGCGCAGGCCGCGGCGGCCCAGGGCGGGGTTCTCCTCGGGCCCGAGGTCGGCGAAGGCCAGCGGCTTGTCGGCACCGGCGTCGAGGGTGCGCACGACGACCCGGCGCTCGCCGAACGGCGCGAAGACCTTGCGGTAGATGTCGGTCTGCTCCGCCACGGTCGGCGCGTGGTCGGCGGAGAGGAAGACGAACTCGGTGCGGAACAGGCCCACGCCCTCGAGGTCCTGGGCGCCGGCCTCCTCGGCGTCCTTGACCCCGCCGATGTTGGCGAGGAGGGCGACGGCGTGGCCGTCCTTGGTGGCGCCCGGGCCGCGGGTGGCCGACAGCGCCACCGTCCGCTTCTCGCGCCGGACGCGCTGCGCCTCGATGAGGGAGGGGTCGGGGGCGATCGTCACCTCGCCGGTGTCGCCGTCGAGGGCCACCGGGGTGCCCGGCGGGATGCTCGTGGCCCCGGCGACCTGGACGACGGCGGGGATGCCCATCTGCGCCGCGAGGATCGCGGTGTGGCTCGTGCGGCCGCCGGCCTGGGTGATGATGCCGACGACGAGCGAGCGGTCGAGCGTGGCGGTCTCGGCGGGGGCGAGGTCCTCTGCGACGACGACGCTCGGCTCGCTGAACTCGGGCACGCCCGGGGCGGGAACCCCGAGGACGGCCGCGACCGCCCGCGAGCCGACGTCGCGCAGGTCGGTGACCCGCTCGGCGAAGTAGCCGCCGAGCGCCTCGAACTGGGCGCAGTACTCCTCCACCGCGTTCGTGATGGAGGTCGCCCGCCCGCGGCCGGCGTCGAGCTGCTTGGCCGCGGCCTTCACCAGGCCCTTGTCGCGCGCGATGAGCGCGGTGGCCTTGAGGATCTGCTGTCCGGTGTCGTCGGCGTTGCGGGCCTTGTCCTCCAGGGCGACCGCGACCGACTCGAAGGCGGCCTTGACGTCCTCGAGTGCGGCGTCGCGGTCGTCGACGGCTGCCTCGTCGGCCGGCGGCCGGACCGGCGGTGCGACCTGCACCACCGGCCCGTACGCCGTCCCCGGGCTGACGCCGATGCCCTGCCGGGTCTGCGTCGCGGTCACCGCGCTCACTCCGCGTCGAGGTCGCGGGAGAGCAGCGCCACGAGCGAGTCGAGCGCCTCGTCGGCGCCGTCGCCGTCGGCGGTGAGGACGACCTCCTCGCCGTGCTTGGCGCCCAGGGCCATGACGCCCAGGATGCTCGTCGCGTCGATGGCGTCCTCGCCGGGCCGGCCGATCTCGACGTCGAGACCGGTCTCGCTCGCCGCCTGGACGAACAGGGCGGCGGGACGGGCGTGGAGGCCGACCGACGAGGCGATGGTGACGGTGCGCTGTGCCATGGGTTCTTCCTTTGCGTGGAGCGGTTCGGACGTGCTCTGGGCGTGGTGCGGGTGCTGCCGTGGTGCTGGCCCTACGGATCCTGCCTCAGACCGTAGCCACCGCGTCGACCTCGGCGAGGCGGTGGTCGCGCGACTTCAGGGCGACGACGACCCCGGCCATGACGAGGACACCGACGACGAGCGCGAGGAGGAAGAGCAGGACCTGGGCGATGCTGCCCATGATCGGGAGCACCCAGATGCCACCGTGCGGGGCGCGGATCGCGGTGCCGAAGAGCATCGCGAGGCCACCGGTGATCGACGAGCCGACGACCGAGGAGGCGATGATGCGCACCGGGTCGGCGGCCGCGAACGGGATGGCGCCCTCGGAGATGAAGGAGGCGCCGAGGAGCCAGGCGGCCTTGCCGTTCTCGCGCTCGGGCTCGGAGAACAGGCGCGGGCGGACCGTCGTCGCCAGGGCCATGGCGAGCGGCGCGACCATCCCGGCGGCCATGACGGCGGCCATGATCTTCAGCTGCGGGGAGTCGGACGCGGCTCCCGCGGCACCGAGGCCTCCGGTGGCGAAGGCGTAGGCGACCTTGTTGACCGGGCCACCGAGGTCGAAGCCCATCATCGCGCCGAGGACGAGGCCGAGGAGCACGGCACTGGAGCCGCTCATGCCGGACAGCGTCTGCGTCAGGCCGTCGCTCAGGGCGACGATCGGGCGACCGAGGAGGGTGATGAACAGGCCCGCGGTGACGAGGGTCGAGATGATCGGGGTGACGACGACCGGCATGACCCCGCGCACGCCCTTGGCGACCTTCCAGCCGGAGACCCAGCGGGCGACGAGGCCACCGATGACACCGGTGGCCAGGCCACCGAGGAACCCCGCGCCCATCGTCGCGGCGATCGAGCCGCCGACGATGCCGGGGACCAGACCGGGTCGGTCGGCGATCGCGAACGCGATGAAGCCGGACAGGATCGGGACGAGGAAGCCGAACGAGGCCCCCCCGATGACGAAGAGCAGCGCCGCCCACGAGGTGAGGCTGAGGGCGTCGAAGTTCTGGGCGATGTTGTACTCGCCCTCGGCGGTCAGGCCGTACTTGACGATCTCGATGGCGCCCTGCTCCCCCATCGCGACCTGGGCGAGCATGAACGACAGGGCGATGAGGATGCCGCCCGCCGCGACGAACGGGATCATGTACGACACGCCGGTCATCAGCCACTGGCGGACCCTGGTCAGGGTGCTGGCGCCGTCGTCGACCTTGGTGACCAGCCCGCCGGAGGAGCCGCCGGTCGCGGCCGCGGCCGCGGCGGCCGCCTTGCTCGGGTCGGCGGCCCACTCGGCGACGAGCGCCTCGGCCTGCGCGACGAGCGCCGGGCCCTCGGAGATGCCCTTCTTGACCCCGACGTCGACCGTCGGCTTGCCGGCGAAGCGGCCGGCGTCCTTGACGGGCAGGTCGTGGGCGAAGATCACGGCGTCGGCCTGGGCGATCTCGGCCGCGGAGAGCGGCTTGGAGCCGGCCGAACCCTGTGTCTCGACCGTCATGGTGTGCCCGGCCGCCTTGGCCGCGGCCTCGAGTCCCTCGGCCGCCATGTAGGTGTGCGCGATGCCGGTGGGGCACGAGGTGACCCCGACGAGGGTGAGCGAGCGCCTGGCCGGGGCGGGCGCGGCTGCGGTCGGCTCGGCGGCGGCGGGCTCGGCGGCGGCGGGAGTGGCCGGAGCCGCGGCAGCGGCCGGTGCGGCAGCCGGAGTGGCCGGGGCGTCGAGCTCGACCTCGGCGCTGACGATGCGCACGACCTCCTCGGGCGTCGTCGCCGCGGCCAGGGCCGCCTTGAAGTCCTTCTTCATCAGCGCGCGGGCGAGCTTGGGCAGCATCTGCATGTGCGCGTCGCCGCCACCCTCGGGGGCCGCGATGAGGAAGACGAGGGTGGCCGGGCCGTCCTTGGCTCCCCAGTCGATGCCGTCGGTGCGGCCGAAGACGAGCGAGGGCTCGGTGATCGCGGCGCTGCGGGCGTGCGGGATGCCGATGCCGCCCGGGAGGCCGGTCGCCATCTTCGACTCGCGCTCGGTGACGTCGGCGAGGAACTGCTGGAGGTCGGTGCAGCGCCCGCTGGCGACGAGCCGCTCCGCGAGCACGCGGGTCGCCTCGTGGCGGTCGGCACCGGTGAGGTCGAGGACGACCTGCTCGGCGGTGATGAGGGACATGATGACGGTTCCTTTCAGGGCGGGTCAGTGACCCAGGACGAGGGTGGGGTCGGGGGTGGTGACCTCGACGGGGATCCCCTCGAGGTCGGCCGGGGTGGGGACGCGGCTGCCGGGCAGGGTGACCGCGGCGGCCCCCCAGGCGACGGCACCGGCGAGGGCGTCGGCGGGGGCGAGCCCGCTCGACAGGCCGTGGAGCAGGCCGGCGAGCATGCAGTCGCCGGCGCCCACGGTGGACAGGGGGGCGCTGATGGTGGCCCGGGCGTGGACCACCTCGTCGGCGGTCACGAGGACCGCGCCGTCGCCGCCGAGGCTCACGGCCACGACCTCGATGCCGTCGGCGACGAGGTCGCGCGCGGCGGCCAGGACGTCGCCGAGGGTGGGCAGCTCGCGCCCGACGAGCTCGGCGAGCTCCTCGTGGTTGGGCTTGATCAGGCTCGGGCGGGCGGCGACCGCGGCCGCCATCGGGGCGCCGGAGCCGTCGACCGCGACCTTGACGCCGCGCTCGCGGACGCGGGTGACGAGCTGGGCGTAGAGGTCGGTGGGGGCACCGGGGGGCAGGCTGCCGCAGCCGACGACCCAGGTGGCGGTGCAGGCGGCGTCGAGCGCCTCCTGGAGGAGGGCGTCGACCTCGACGTCGGAGAGCTGCGGTCCGGGCTCGTTGAGCTTGGTCGTCGTGCCGTCGGGTTCCAGGACGCTGATGTTCATCCGGAGGGCGCCGGCCACGGGGACGCTGCGGCGCGGGACGCGGGCCTCGTCGAGGAGCTCGTCCATGAGGTGCCCCTCGGGGCCGCCGGAGGGCAGGACGGCGACGGTGTCGGAGTGCTGGGCGGCCAGCGCCCGCGAGACGTTGACGCCCTTGCCGCCGGGGTCGACGCGGCTGCTCGTGGCGCGGTGGACCTCGCCGCGGTGCAGCGCGTCGATGGTCATCGCCCGGTCGATGCTCGGGTTCGGGGTGAGGGTGACGATCACGCGGTCACCACCTGGGGGCCGGCCGCCCGCAGCTCGGCGGCGACGTCGTCGGCGAGGTCGGCGTCGGTGACGAGGAGGTCGACGTCCTCGAGCCGGGCGAAGCGGTGGAGGTGGTCGTCGCCCGCCTTGCTCGAGTCGGTGGCGACGACGACCCGGCGGGCGCAGCGGACCATCGCGGCCTTGACGAGCGCCTCGGCCTGGTCGGGGGTCGTGAGGCCGCGGGCGGCCGAGACGCCGTTGGTGCCCAGGACGGCGACGTCGACGACGAGGCCCTCGAGGGCTGCGGTGGCCCAGTCACCGACCGCGGCCCCGGTGACCCCGCGGACGCGGCCGCCCAGGAGGTACAGGCTGATGCCCGGGTGGGTCGACAGGGTGGCCGCGGCGGCGACGGAGTTGGTGACGACCGTGAGGTCGAGGTCTGGCGGGAGGAGCTGGACGACCGCCAGGGTCGTGGACCCGGAGTCGAGCAGGACGGTGCCGCCCGTGGGGAGCTCGTCGAGGACGCGGGCCGCGATGCGGCGCTTGACGTCGGTGAGGCGCGTGGAGCGGGTGGCCAGGCTGGGCTCGAGCTCGAGGCGCTCGACGGGGATCGCGCCGCCGTGGACCCGGCGCACGGAGCCGCGCTGCTCGAGGGCGGTGAGGTCGCGGCGGACGGTCTCGGTGGCGACGCCCAGGGACTCGGCGAGGGAGGTGACCTCGACCCGGCCGGCCGTGCGGGCCTCGGCCAGGATCCGCTGCTGCCGCTCCGCTGCGTACATCGGACTCCCTCGTCCCCGTGGGCCCCTCGTTGGGCCGGTGGGACCACTCAACCACTCTCCCCCGCCAATGTAAAGAGATACGGGCGCCCGAGTTTGTGGTTTTTACCCGCTTCGGTGGGAATTGAGGTCTGCGATCCGGGCACCTCGGCGTTGACAACCCGCGGCGCGCGCCACTGCAATGAGTCGGGGCACCTCGCCGCCGGCGCGGCGTCGCGGTGCACCCCGGTCGTTCCGCGAAGGAGACGGCATGGCGCACGAGCACGGGCGGCACCGGGGCGACGGGCCCCGGGGCGGCCGTGCCGCCGCCCGGGCGGCGAGCGCCGCCCTCCTCGCCCTCGCCCTCCTCGCCGGGATCTCGCCGGCGGCGACGGTGACGGCGCGGGGCGCCATCGTCACGGCCGAGCGTCGCGAGCCACCGGTGGTCGTCGGCCAGTCGCTGACCGACGCGCGGGCGCTCATCGCCGAGCAGTGGTACCCGAGCACCAGGGTTCAGTTCACGCTCTCCATCGTCCCCGATCCGGCAGTGCCGCAACAGGTTCCGGAGGACGCCGCAAAGGTGCTGGCCCAGGACGTGACCCTCTACCTCGAGGACAGCGACCCGGAGCAGCGGGCCGCGGCCATCACCCTCACGGTGGGGTCGGTCGTCGCCGACCTCGTCGGTCGCACCCGCGAGGAGGCGGAGGGGATCCTCGAGGCGCTGGGGCTCCAGGCCACCGTCAAGGGCGAGGGCGTCGTCATCCGCCAGTCCCCGGTGGCCGAGACCGTGGTGCCGTTCGGGACCCGGGTGGGCCTGGAGCTCGCGCCGCCTCCCTCGACCGCCGGGACCACGGTGCCCGAGCTGCGCGGGAGCACCCAGGCGCAGGCGCGGGCCGCCGTGGAGGGGGTCGACCTCACCCTGCGCGTCGGCTCGAGCAGCGGGGAGGGAGAGCTGCGGGTCACCGAGCAGGACCCCCCGGCCGGGACCCGGGTCGGCGCCGGCGACGTCGTCACCGTCACCCTGCGCGGCGCGGAGGTCCCTCCCGCGCTCGTCGTCGTCCCCGACGTCACGGGCCTGGAGCCCCAGGTCGTGCAACGCGTCCTGGCGGTGGCCGGCCTGACCCTCGTCATCGACCCGGGCGGCACCAGCGACGAGGGGCTGTCCTTCCGGCAGGACCCGGAGGCGGGCACCGGCGTCACGCCCGGGTCGGCGGTCAGCGTCGCCTTCGCCGTGGTCGACGCCGCCCCCGTCGCGTGGTGGGCCTGGCCCACGGGCGGCGCAGCCCTGCTCGCGGTCGCGGCCCTGGCCCTGTGGACCTCCCGGCTGGCTCGCCGACCGCGGCGGCCCGTCCGCGACGAGGCGTCCGGGCCCGCGCCCGACGTCACCGTGGACCCCTGCCCGGACCCGGCGCCGCTGGTGTCCGCCCGCTCCCCCGGTCCGCACCTCGACATCGCGCTGCGCGTCGTCCCGGGCGTCGACCTCGGCACCCTGACCCTGAAGGAGGGGCCCCGATGAGGCTGCTCGCCGGACCGACCAGTGCCCAGGACGTCCTGTTCGACGGCGAGCGCGCCGACCCGACGGCGGGGCTCGCCCTCGACCTGGGCCACACCCTCGACGGCACCCTGCCCGCGACCCTCGGCGCCGCGGTCCGCCGGACGGTGGCGCACGACGTCGCCGAGGCCGCGGTGGGGCTGATGCAGCTCGACCTCACCGACGTCCTGGCGGCCGGGTGGCAGAAGCACTCCTCGCTGCGGGCGGCAGGGCGACGGACCCGGGACGCGCCCGGGACCCTGGAGACCGTCGTCCTGGCGGAGCACACGATCTCGCACGAGGCCCACCCGCACGTCGACATCCTGCTCGGCGGGGCCCACCTCACCCGGGTCGAGATGACCCTCGTCGTCGCGGTGGAGGTCACGGGGCTCGCGGCCTCGGTCGCCGAGGGGCGGCTGACCCGGCTGAGCTCGGGGCGGGCCCTGGTGACGGTGTCGCTCGACCTCGCGGGCGCCCCGGTGGCGCGTCGCAGCAGGGAGCTGCGCCTCCCCCTGGAGCTCGACCTGGGGACGGGTCTGCGGCTGGCCTGAGCCCCACCTGCCACGGTCGCCGCTTGCTGCAACCCTGGGGTTGCGCTCCCGTCCCGCATGTGCAACCATCGAGTTGCACGCATTCACTCCGTGACCACCGAGAGGACCACCATGACCACCACGAGCAACCAGCAGTCCGTGATCGACACCGACACCTTCACCGTCCGCCGCACCGTCGACATCGCGGCCCCGGTCGAGAAGGTGTGGGCTGCCGTCACCGAGCCCGAGCACATCTCGCGCTGGTTCGGCCGGACCGTCCTGCACGGGACGGGCGTCGGCGCGCGCGGCACCATGACCTTCGAGAGCCACGGCACCGTCGGGCTGCGCGTGGAGGCCCGCGACGAGCTGCGCTCGGTCTCCTACAGCTGGGGCAACCTCGACGCCCTCGCCGACCCGTCGGCGGCGCCCGACGAGGACCCCGCGACCGTGTTCACCTTCACGCTCGAGCCGGCGGGCCCCGGAACCCGGCTGACCGTCGTCGAGACCGGGTTCGAGCACACCAAGGACCCCGCCGCCACCCTCGAGGGCCACCGCACCGGCTGGGACAGCGAGATCGACAAGCTCGTCGCCCTCCTCGAGCGCGCGTCGTGACCGAGACGCTCGTCCCCGTGTTCGCCGCACTGGGCGACGAGACCCGCTGGAGCGTGCTCGCCGCGCTCGGCGAGGGCGACGCGTCGGCCTCCGCCCTCGCCGCCCGTCTCCCGGTGAGCCGCCAGGCGATCGCCAAGCACCTCACGGTGCTCCAGGACGTGGGGCTCGTCGAGCCCGTGCGGGTCGGGCGCGAGGTCCGCTTCCGGGTCCTCGGCGCGCAGCTGCGCGAGACCGCGACCCGGCTCGACACCATCGGCGCCGACTGGGACCGCCGCCTGGCCGCCATCCGCGAGATCGCCGAGGGTCTCTGACCCTGCCACTTGCCCCCGGATAGGGCCGCGTCCCCGGGCGGTACCCGACGGCTCACCCACCCGGGGCACTGGCGCTCCGCTGCGCCAGCTCCCCGGGTAGGAGCCGCGTCCCCGGGCGGGTTCGTTCCTCACCCGACCGGTTGCGCTCCCTGGATTCCTCCCCGGGGCACTGGCTTGCTCCGCTGCGCCAGCTCCCCGGGTAGGAATCGAACCTACGTCGCTTGTCCTGATTCAAAGTCAGGCGGGCCCTGCCAGCAGACCAACCGGGGAACGCCGCACGCCGGGGCGCACGGCACACAGCGAGGATAATGGACCCGCGCCGCCCGGCCCGGACCGTCGCGACCGCCTCCACCCGTCGTCGGCGTGCGGGCGGCCGGTCCCCCGCGAGGGCAGAATGGCGGGGTGAGCGATCCCCAGACGACCAAGCCGCCGAAGTCCGGCCGCTCCCGGATGACCGGGCGCGAACGGCGCGAGCAGCTCATCGGCATCGGGCGCAAGCACTTCGCCGACAAGGGCTACGAGGGCGCGACGATCGAGGAGATCGCGTCGTCCGCCGGGGTCTCGAAGCCGGTGGTCTACGAGCACTTCGGGGGCAAGGAGGGGCTGTACGCCGTCGTCGTCGACCGCGAGATCCAGCGCCTGCTCGGCGGCGTCACCGCGGCCCTGGACTCCGGCGGGACCTCCCGCCAGGTCATCGAGCGCGCCGCCCTCGCCCTCCTCGACTACGTGGAGGGCTCGACCGACGGGTTCCGGATCCTCGTGCGCGACAGCCCCACGGGGCAGGCGACAGGGTCGTTCGCGAGCCTGATGAGCGACATCGCCAGCCAGGTCGAGCACATCCTCGCCGCCCAGTTCAAGGAGCACCGGCTCGACCCCAAGGCCGCCCCGATGTACGCGCAGATGCTCGTCGGGATGATCGCGCTCACCGGCCAGTGGTGGCTGGACTCCCGCAAGTTCAAGAAGCACGAGGTGGCGGCGCACGTCGTCAACCTCGCGTGGAACGGGCTCACCGGGCTCGAGGCCAGGCCCACGCTGACGCCCGACGGACCCGCTGCCGAGCGCTGAGCCCGCTCAGGCCGACGGGGCGGCGTCCTCGTGGGCGGCGTCCTTGCGCCCGACGGCGAAGACGCGCCGGAACGGGAAGAGGACCCCGCCCGGCGTGCGGGGGTACGCCTGCGGCGAGCGCTTCCCCGTAGGGCTCGACGAACGCGGCGAGCTCGTCCTGCTCGGTGAGGATCTCCAGGACCGGGCGAAGCCCGGTGGACCGCACCCAGGTGAGGACGGGGTTGTCGTCCTTTCCGTCGGGGTCCAGCACGTGCAGGTAGGTCGTCTCCCACGCGTCGACCGTGCAGCCGAGCCGGCTGAGGTAGCGCAGGTAGGTGGCCGGCTCCCCGACCGCCGGGAGGTCGAGCGCGGCCGCGAGCTCGCCCTCGCGCTCGTGGTTCTCGGCGGTCTCGCGCATGAGCCGGTGGCTGGGGGCGTCGAAGTTGCCCGGCACCTGCAGCGCGAACCAGCCGCCGTCGGCGAGGGCGCCGACCCACGCGTCGAGCAGGTCGAGGTGGCCGGGGAGCCACTGCAGGGTCGAGTTCGTGACGACGACGTCCGGGGCCTGACCCAGCGACGCCGGGTCCCACTCGCGCAGGTCGGACTGGACCCACTCGACACGGTCCTCACGGTCGAGCTCGCGGGCGGCCTCGAGCATCGACTCACTGCTGTCGACGCCGACGACCCGGGCCTCGGGCCACAGCCGCGCCAGGGTGAGGGTGGCCGGGCCGTGGCCGCAGCCCAGGTCGACGACGAGCGACGGCGACTCGGCCCGCACCTGCGAGACGAGGTCGGAGAAGGGGCGGCTGCGCTCGTCGGAGAACCGTGCGTACGCCGTGGGGTCCCAGCTGCCGTGCTCGCGCATGGGCGTCGCTCCTCGCATTTCATCTCGACGTCAAGAATGTTGACGCGGAGTAGAGTCCGGACATGGCCGCTGACGATGTCGACCGTATCGTCTCCGCGTGGCGCCGGGAGCGCCCTGATCTCGACGTCTCCCCGCTCGAGGTCCTCTCGCGGGTGTCCCGGCTGGCCCGGCGCCTCGACCGCGCCCGCCGCAGCGCCTTCGCCGAGCACGCCCTCGACGGCTGGGAGTTCGACGTCCTGTCGGCGCTGCGCCGCGCCGGGACGCCGTACGAGCTGAGCCCCGGCCAGCTCGTCTGCGAGACCCTCGTGACGAGCGGCACGATGACCAACCGGGTCGACCGCCTCGCGGCGCGCGGCCTCGTCGAGCGCCAGCCGGCCCCCAACGACCGTCGCGGGGTCATCGTGCGCCTCACCACCGCCGGCATGGGGGTGGTCGACGCCGCCCTGGCCGACCTCATCGCGCACGAGGAGGGCCTCCTCGGCGAGCTCGGCGAGCCCGAGCGCGCCGACCTCGCCCGCCTGCTGCGCCGCCTCCTCCAGCCGTTCGAGTCCGAGGCCTGAGCCGCCTGTTCGTGGGTTTGATAGGTAAGCCTTACCTCACTACAGTGCTTCCGTGACCGTCGTGACCGCCCCCGCCACCGGCGACCTCGGTGGCTGGCTGGGACCCGGCAGGCCCGACGACCCGGCCGTCCACCTCCTCGAGGACGGCCGCCTGCGCACCCTGACCCGCGCCGAGCTCGCCGCGCGGGTCGAGGACACCGCGCGAACGATGGCAGGCGAGCGCCGCCTCGTCCAGGTCCGCGCCGCGAACACCATCGGCACCCTCGTGGGCTACCTCGCCGCTCACGCGGCCGGTCACGTCGTCCTGCTCACCCCCGGGCCGGGCGAGGCCGCCGCGGCGCTCACCGCCGCCTGGGACCCCGACGTCGTCCTCGACCCCGACGGCACCCTCGCGGTCCACCGCACCGCCTCGCGCCACGTCCTGCACCCCGACCTCGCACTCCTGCTCAGCACGAGCGGCTCCACCGGGTCGCCACGGCTCGTGCGCCTGTCGTGGGACAACCTGCGCAGCAACGCCGACGCCATCGCCGCGTCCCTCGGCATCAGGAGCAGCGACCGCGCCGTCACGAGCCTGCCGCTGCACTACTCGTACGGCCTCAGCGTCGTCCACAGCCACCTCGCCGCGGGCGCCTCCGTGGTCCTCACCGACGGCTCCGTCGCCGACCCGTGCTTCTGGGACCTCGCCGCCGAGGCGAGGGTCACCACCCTCGCCGGCGTCCCGCACACCTTCGACCTGCTCGACCGCGTCGGCTTCGCCGCGATGGACCTTCCCCACCTGCGCACCGTGACCGCGGCCGGAGGACGCCTGGACCCCCACCGCGTCGTCGACCTCGCCGCCCTCGGCCTCGAGCGCGGCTTCGACCTCGTCGTCATGTACGGCCAGACCGAGGCCACCGCCCGGATGGCGTACCTCCCGCCCGCGCTCGCCGCCACCCACCCGGGCACGGTCGGGGTCCCCGTCCCCGGCGGGCACCTCGACCTCGTCGACGGGGAGGTCGTCTACTCAGGCCCCAACGTCATGCTCGGGTACGCGCAGCGCCCCGCCGACCTCGCCCTCGGGCGCACCGTCGAGCGGCTCCACACCGGCGACCTCGGCCGCTGGAGCGACGACGGCCTCCTCGTGCTCACCGGACGGCGGTCGCGCGTCGCGAAGGTCCTGGGGCACCGGGTCGACCTCGACCACGTCGAGCGGTCGCTGCGCGCCGACGGCTGCGACGTGCGGTGCGTCGACGGCGGTCCCGGTCTCGTCGTGTGCGCCGCCGGGACCCCCCGCGGCGACCTGGCCGACACCGCTGCCCGGCGCGCCGGACTGCCGGTGCGCTGCATCCGGGTCGTCGAGCCCACCCACCTCGGACTCGACGACGTCCCGCGCCTGCCCACCGGCAAGGTCGACTACGCCGCCCTCTCCGGGCTCGTGGCCGCGACCCCCGAGGATGACGTGCCTGCCCTCGGCGGCTCCCTCACCGAGCGCTACGCCGCCATCCTCGGCCGCGACGGCGTGGGCCCCGACGACACCTTCGCCTCGCTCGGCGGTGACTCGCTGTCGTACGTGGAGGCGTCCCTGCACGTGGAGGAGTGCGTCGGTGGGCTGCCGCGCGGGTGGCACGTCATGGCGCTGCGGGACCTCGAGCGCCTGGCCCTCGAGCACCGCACTGCCGAGCACCGTTCTCGCACAGCCGGATCCCTGCCCAGCCCGACGGGATGGCGGTCCCGCCTCACCCCGTGGCTGGGCCTGCGCACCGTGGAGACGAGCATCGTCCTGCGGGCGCTGGCGATCGTCCTCATCGTCGGGACCCACGCGCACGTGTTCCGGCTCCAGGGGACGGCGCACGCCCTCCTCGTCCTCGTCGGCTACAACCTGGCCCGCTTCCGGATCGGTGAGGAGCCGCGCACCGAGCGCACCCGTGGGCTGCTCACCGCCCTCGCCCGGGTCGTCGCCCCCACGCTCGCCGTCGTCGGCACGGTGCACCTGCTCACCGGCCAGTACGCGGGCAGCACCGTGGGGCTGGCGAACTGGCTCTTCGGCGCGGCCCGGCTCGGACCGGACTGGCGGTTCTGGTTCGTCGAGGCCGTCGTCGTGGGGCTGCTGGCCACCACCGCACTGTTGGCGACCCCCGTGGGCGACCGGCTCCAGCGCCGGCACCCGTTCGCCCTGCCGCTGGCCCTGTCCGGCCTCGGGATGCTGTGGTGGAAGGGAGTGCTCTTCCCGCCGGTCCCCCACATGCAGGGCTCGGCCCTCGTCGTGTTCTGGCTGTTCTGCCTCGGCTGGGCGGCATCGGCCGCCGACGGGGTGCGCGAGCGCCTCGTCGTCACCGCGGTCGCGGTCCCGACGGTCGGGACGTTCTCCGGCAACCCGCGCCGCGACCTGCTCACCCTCGCGGTCGTCCTCCTCGTCGTCTGGGTGCCCACGACCCGGGTACCGCGGGTGCTCGTCCCGGCCGTCATGGTCCTGGCGTCGGCATCCCTGTTCGTCTACGTCGTGCACTGGCAGGTGCTGCAGGAGCTGCGCCCGAGCCCGTGGCTCGCCTTCGGCGCCGGGCTCGCGGCCGGGGTGGCCGCGTGGTGGCTGTGGACCCGGGCGGGGTCGGTGCTCGGGCGGGCCCGCGGCACCCTCAGCCGACGACCTCCGCGGCCGCGAGCCACTGCAGCTCCAGGGTCTCCCGCTCGTCGACGATCTCCCGCAGCTCACGGTTGAGCCCGAGGACCCGCTCGTGGTCGGTGGCCGCGGCGGCCATCTGGGTGTGCACCCTGTCCTCGCGGTCGGCGAGGCGCGAGAGCTGCTTCTCCACGCGCGACATCACCTTGCGGGCCTCACGCAGCTCGGCCGGGTTCACGCCCGCCCCGGGGGCGGGAGCGGGGGCCGCCGGCTGCGTCGAATGCTCGGAGGGGACTGCGGCCGCCTGCACCGCTGCCTGCCTCCGCAGCCGCAGGTACTCCTCGACCCCGCCGGGCAGGTCGCGCAGCCGGCCGTCGCCGAGGAGCGCGAGCTGCCGGTCGGCGACGCGTTCGAGGAGGTAGCGGTCGTGGGAGACGACGACCAGCGTCCCGGCCCACCCGTCGAGCAGGTCCTCGAGGGAGGTCAGGGTCTCGATGTCGAGGTCGTTGGTCGGCTCGTCGAGGAGCAGGACGTTCGGCTCGTCCATGAGCAGGCGGGTCAGCTGGAGCCGCCGCCGCTCGCCGCCGGACAGGTCGCCGACCCGGGTCTGCTGCCGTGAGCCGGTGAAGCCGAGGCGCTGCGCGAGCTGCGAGGCGGTCAGCTCCTTCTTGCCCAGCCGCACGACCGAGGCCACCGACTCCACCGCCTCGATGACGCGGCGGTCGGCCCACTCCTCGAGCTCGCGGACCTCCTGGGTGAGGAACGCCATGCGCACCGTGACGCCCTCGCGCCGCTTCCCGGACGCCAGGGGGTGCGACCCGGCGATGGCGCACAGCAGCGTGGACTTCCCGGCGCCGTTGATCCCGACGATGCCGACGCGCTCGCCGGGCGCCAGGCGCCAGGTGAAGCGCTCGAGCAGGACCCGGTCGCCGACGGTGAGGGTGGCGTCGAGCAGGTCGACGACGTCCTTGCCGAGCCGGGTCGTGGCGAAGCGGAGGAGCTCGACGTCGTCGCGGGCCGGTGGCTCGTCGGCGATGAGGGCGTTGGCGGCGTCGATGCGAAAGCGCGGCTTGCTCGTGCGCGCGGGCGGGCCGCGGCGCAGCCAGGCGAGCTCCTTGCGCAGGAGGTTGTCGCGGCGGTCGGCGACGACCCCCGCGAGGCGCTCGCGCTCGGCCTTGGCCAGGACGAAGGCGGCATAGCCGCCCTCGTAGGAGTGGACCGCGCCGTCGTCGACCTCCCACGTCATCGTCGCGACCGCGTCGAGGAACCACCGGTCGTGCGTGATGACGACGAGGGCGTTGTCGGGGCGGGAGCGGCGCGCGACGAGGTGGTCGGCCAGCCACGCGACACCCTCGACGTCCAGGTGGTTCGTCGGCTCGTCGAGGAGGAGCAGGTCGGGGTCGGCGACGAGGAGGGCGGCCAGGGCCACGCGGCGCCGCTCCCCACCGGACAGCGGTCCCACCACCGTCTCGAACCCCCCGACGACCGGCGCGTCGAGCCCGCCGAGCAGCCCCGTGATGACGTCGCGCACGCGCGAGTCGGCCGCCCACTCGTGCTCGGCCAGCTCGCCCAGCACCGCGTCACGCACGGTGGAGGCCGGGTCGAGGGAGTCTCCCTGGGTGAGCATGCCGACGGTGAGGCCACCCGTGCGCGCGACCCGGCCCGAGTCGACCTCGCGGGTGCCACCGAGGACGCGCAGCAGGGTGGTCTTGCCGCCCCCGTTGCGCCCCACGACCCCGATGCGGTCACCGCCACCCACCCCGAGGGAGAGGGCGTCGAGCACCTGGGCGGTGCCGAGCGCCAAGGAGGCACGCTCGACGGAGACGAGGTTCGCCACTAGTCGACCCGGCGCGCGATGACCTGGGCGCCGTGCACCGGGCCGCTGGCACGACGCACGTCGCGCACCGCGCCACTGGCCGTGAGGGCGACGGCGAGGTCGATGCCGGACTCGTTGTCCTCCACGAGGAAGGCGATCGTCGGGCCCGACCCGGAGACGACCCCGCCGAGCGCACCGAACTCCATGCCGGCAGCCAGCACCTCGCCGATCGCGGGGCGGAGCGAGATCGCGGCGTCCTGGAGGTCGTTGGCGAGCTGCGGGGCGAGCTCGTGCGGGTCGCCGCTGCGCAGCGCGGCCATGAGGGCGGGGTTCGCGGAGGGCTCCGGGACGTCCTCCTCGCCGCGCAGGCGGTCGCACTCGGCGTAGACCGCGGGGGTCGACAGGCCCTCCTCGCCGAGCGCGAAGACCCAGTGGTAGGTGCCCCGGGCGAGGACCGGCGCGAGGAGCTCGCCGCGGCCGCAGCCGATCGCGGTCCCGCCGGACACGAGGAAGGGGACGTCGCTGCCCAGCTCGGCGGCGAGCTCCTCCAGCTCCTCGCGGTCGAGCCCGAGCTCGAAGAGGTGGTCAAGGCCCACGAGCGTCCCCGCGGCGTCCGCCGAGCCCCCGGCCATCCCTCCCGCGACGGGGATCCCCTTGCGGATGTCGACCTGCACCGGCTCGACGTCGAACCGGCTCTCGACGAGGCGAGCGGCCTTCATCACGATGTTCTGCCCGTCGAGCGGGACCCCGGACGACAACGGTCCGCTGACGCTGACGCCGAACTGGTCGGCCACCGACACCGTGACGTCGTCGAACAGGCTCACCGCGTGGAAGACCGTCGCGAGGTGGTGGTAGCCGTCGTCGCGCCGCGGCCCGACGAGGAGCTCGAGGTTGACCTTCGCCGGGACACGCACCGTCACCGGGGCGGGGACGAGGGGGGCCGAGGTCATGCGCCCACCCTAGCCAGAGGCTGCACCGGCTCAGGACTCGTCGTGCCGGGCCGACGCGATGGCCGCGAACGCGGCGACGTCGAGCTGCTCCCCGCGGGTGCGGGGGTCGATGCCCGCGGCGACCAGCACGGCCTCGGCGGCTGCGGGCGATCCGGCCCACGGGGCCAGGGCGGCGCGCAGGGTCTTGCGCCGTTGCGCGAACGCCGCGTCGACACAGGCGAACACGTCCTCGCGGGGGGCCCGGGCGGGCGGCGGCTCACGGCGGGTCAGCGCGACGAGGCCGGAGTCGACGTTGGGCACGGGCCAGAACACGCTGCGCGAGACGTTGCCCGCGAGGCGCACGTCGGCGTACCAGGCGGCCTTGACGCTGGGCACGCCGTAGGTCTTCGAGCCCGGGCCGGCCGCGAGGCGCTCGGCGACCTCGAGCTGGACCATGACGAGGATGGTCCGCAGCGTCGGGAACAGCTCGAGGAAGCGCAGCACCACCGGCACCGACACGTTGTAGGGCAGGTTGGCCACGAGCGCCGTGGGGGGTGGCCCGGGGAGCTCGCGGACCTGCATCGCGTCGCCGAGGACCACCTCGAGCCGGTCGGTGAGGTCGGGGGCGTGCGCCGCGACGGTGCCGGGCAGCGCCGCGGCGAGCCCGGGGTCGATCTCCAGGGCCACGACCCGCCGGACGACCGGCAGGAGGGCGAGGGTCAGCGAGCCCAGCCCGGGGCCGACCTCGACGACGGTGTCGTCGGCGCCCACGCCGGCGACGCGCACGATGCGGCGCACGGTGTTGCCGTCGACGACGAAGTTCTGCCCCCAGTGCTTCGTGGGCCGGATGCCGTGGCGGGCCGCGAGCTCGCGGACCTCGCCCGCCCCGAGCAGGGAGTGGTCGCGGGCGTCGGGCACGGCCACACCCTAGCCGCGCGCGCCCCGCCTCAACCGCGTGCTACGGCGCAGTACGTGTCGTGATCACAGCACCTACTGCGCCGTAGCGCGCGTCGCACACGGGTCGCGCCGCGGCCTCCCACGAGAAACCCCACCTCTCCCGCCGGAAGGTGCCCGGTGGAGAGGTGGGGTTTACGCGGTGACCCCGAGAACCGGAGCGGGGGCGAGGGGTCAGGCGGCGTGCGCGCAGCCCCAGGGCGAGAGCCCGGCCTTCTCGTAGTAGCGGTTGGCGATGGTGATCTGCTCGGCGCGCGACGCGAGGTCGGGGCGCGAGGCGAAGTCGTCCCCGCCGTTGTAGTTCCACGACGAGATCGAGAACTGCAGGCCGCCGTAGTAGCCGTTGCCGGTGTTGATGCTCCAGTTGCCACTGGACTCACACTGGGCGATGCGGTCCCACATGGCCGCGCGGGCCAGGTTGATCCCGCCGCCGGAGCCACCCGAGGAGGCCACCGGCTGGGTGCCGACGCGCACGACCGCGGTCGTGGGCTTGGACAGGGTCGTGGCCGACAGGATCTTGCTCTTCGAGCGCTTGCCGTCGACGTAGGTGACCTCGCGCACGACCGACTTCTTGCCGGCCTTGCCCGCGGTGACGACCTTGGTCTGCCCGACCGAGAGCGAGGAGTCCTTCTGCTTCTCGGTCCGGTAGGCGATCGACTCGGTGGCCGTCTCCTTCTTGACCGCGACGCGCTTGAGGACGATCTTCATCCCGTCGGTGACCGGGGTGGTGGCACCGGGGGCGAGGAGGTCGCGGGCGCCGCGGGTGAGGCCGAGCTCGGCGAGGACGCCGGTCACCTGGGGCGCGACGGACGTCAGCGAACGGGTCTTGCCGTCAGCGACGACCGTGACCTGCTTGGGCATCGTCACCGACATCGCGAGGCCGCCGCGACCCAGCGGCTGCGAGCGCGAGGCCGACAGCACGGCCCCGTCCGCACGGATGCCGAGGTCCTTCAGGGCCGCGTCGACGGTGGTGGCGGTCGTCCAGTACTCCCTGCGTGACCCCGTCGACGGTGACCGTGAGCTTGCGGCCGTAGCGGACGGAGATGTGGTCACCGTCGCTCACGGCGCTCCCGAGGGAGGGCACCACGACGTCGTGCGCGCCGACGGAGATGTCCTGCTTGTCCAGGACGTCGGAGACGGTGGACCCGAAGACGTGGACCGTGGCCGGCTTGCCGTCGACGGAGACCTGCACGGCCTTGTCGTAGTGGGCCACGCCGACCGAACCGGCAGCCACCGCGATCGCGGCGATGCCCTGAGCGGCGTGACGAAGAGGTCGAGAGAACAGCACAAGTGCTCCAGAGGTCGTGCTCTCCGGGCACCGGCGTCGGACGTCCAGCCACAGGGGGCCACACACCTCGGTCGGGCGCATGCGTGTGGTCGCGAGCCGACCCGACGACGTCGGCAGGGCGGTGGTCACACGTGTCGTCCGAGGCGATCCGGCCCCGGCCATCCCGTCAACCGTGCAGGAGCCGGAGGCGCAGGTCAAATTTTGGTAACGACGATTCTCAGGGTTCGGCGCCCCATCCGTGCTCCTGCGTCACTCCAGTCACACCTGTGACGAGATCCGCGTCACACCGGCCTCCGGGCGGTCGCTCACCACGGGCCGTAGAGGCGCTCGGAGTTCTCGCTGAGGGCCGTGCACAGCGTGGGCACCGCCACCCCGAGGACCGAGGCCATGGCCCGCACCGTCAGGGGCACCAGGGCCGGGCTGTTCGAGGCGCCGCGCCAGGGGTGGGGGGTCAGGTACGGGGCGTCGGTCTCGACGAGCACCTGGCCCAGGGGGGTCACCGCCAGGGCGTCGCGCAGCGCCTTGGCGCTCTTGAAGGTGACCGTGCCGCTGAAGGAGAGGTGGTAGCCACGCTCCACGCACTCGCGCGCCAGGTCCGGGCCGCCGGAGAAGCAGTGCAGGACGGTGCGCGGCGGCGCCCCCTCCTCGGCGAGCACCCGCAGGACGTCGTCGTGGCTGTCGCGGTCGTGGACCTGCAGGGTCTTGCCGAGCCGCTTGGCGAGGTCGATGTGCCAGCGGAACGAGTCCTCCTGGGCGGGGACGCCGTCCGGGACCGGTGCGGTAGAAGTCCAGGCCGGTCTCCCCGACGACGCGGACCCGCTCGTGCGCGGCGAGGCGCTCGATCTCGGCGTACGCGTCCTCCAGCTCACCGCGCCGCGCCAGCCCCGGCACCTCGTTGGGGTGCAGCGCGACGCCGGCGACGACCGCCCGGTGCCGCTCGGCGGCCTCCACGGCGAACCGGGCCCCCGGCACGTCGCAGCCGACCTGGACGACCCGGTCGACCCCCACCGACGCCGCCTGCGCGAGCACCGGCGCGAGGTCGGCGACCGTGACGACCTCGTCGTCCCGCGTGATGTCGAGGTGGGTGTGGTTGTCGACGACCGCGATCGGCAGCGGGTCGGGCGCCTCGGGGGTCCCCCGGCGGCTCGGCTGGCTCGACATCGCTCAGCGGCCCTCCGCGCGGGCCAGCTCCTCGTCGACCACGGCCTCGTCGAGCTTGGTGAACACCGGGGCCGGCTTGCTGATGGGCGTCCCGACGCGCACCGGGCGGGACTCCCAGCGCGGCGTCGCGCCGTAGTCGCCGGTGATGACCGGCCAGCTGCGGCCCTCGTCGCCCTCGTCGAGCCCCGTGACGGTCTCGAGCCGCGGCATCGGGACGAAGGCGCCGTCACCCCCGAGGACGAGGTCGACGCGGTTGGCGGCGTGCGGGAGGAACGGCGCGAGGATCGTGTTGAGGTCGCTGACGCACTGCACGAGGGTGTGCAGGACGGTCGCGAGCCGCTCGCGCTCGTCCTCGCCCTTGAGCTTGAACGGCTCGGTGCGCGAGACGTACCCGTTGACCTCGCCGACGACGCGCATGGCCTCGGCGATGGCGGCCTTCTGGCGGTGCCGCTCGAGGAGCCCGCCCACCGTGGCGAACCCGGCGAGCACGGCGGCGCGGACCTCCTCGTCGACCGGCTCCAGGGTGCCGGGCGTCGGGACCTCGCCGAAGCTCTTGGCGATCATCGCGGCGGTGCGGGAGACGAGGTTGCCCCACCCGGCGACGAGCTCGGAGTTGTTGCGCTGCACGAACTCGCGCCACGTGAAGTTGGAGTCCTGGCTCTCCGGGCCGGCCGCGCAGATGAAGTAGCGCAGGCCGTCGGGGCCGTACCGGTCGAGGACGTCGCGGACGAGGATCGTGTAGCCGCGCGAGGTGGAGAACTGCCTGCCCTCCATCGTCAGGTACTCGCTGGAGACGACCTCGGTCGGCAGGTTGAGCTCGCCGAAGGTGCCGGGCTGCCCTCCGCGAGAGCCCTTTCCGGCGTAGCCGAGCAGCTCGGCCGGCCAGATCTGGCTGTGGAAGGTGATGTTGTCCTTGCCCATGAAGTAGTACGACAGCGCCTCGGGGTCGTTCCACCACTCGCGCCAGCGCTCGGGCTCACCGAGGCGCCGCGCCCACTCGACCGACGCCGAGAGGTACCCGACGACGGCGTCGAACCACACGTAGAGGCGCTTGGCCGGGTTGTCCTGCCAGCCGTCGAGCGGCACCGGGATGCCCCAGTCGATGTCGCGGGTCATCGCCCGGGGCCGGATGTCCTGCAGGATGTTGAGGCTGAACTTGATGACGTTGGGCCGCCAGGTCCCCGACGCGTCGCGCCCCTCGAGCCACTCGCGCAGCGCCTCGGCGAGCGCCGGCAGGTCGAGGAAGAAGTGCTGCGTCTCGACGAACCGCGGTGTCTCGCCGTTGACCCGGCTCCGCGGCTCGATGAGCTCGGTGGGGTCGAGCTGGTTGCCGCAGTTGTCGCACTGGTCGCCGCGGGCCTCGCCGTAGCCGCAGATCGGGCAGGTTCCCTCGATGAAGCGGTCGGGCAGGGTGCGACCGGTGGACGGCGAGATGGCGCCCTGGGTGGTCTGCTCGACCATGTAGCCGTTCTTCCACACCTGGGTGAACAGCTCCTGCGCGACGGCGTAGTGGTTCGCCGTCGTCGTGCGGGTGTAGAGGTCGTAGGAGCACCCGAGGTCGGTGAGCTCGGTCGCGATGAGGGCGTGGTTGGTGTCGACCAGCTCGCGCGGGGTCACCCCCGCCTGGTCGGCGAGGACGAGGATCGGCGTCCCGTGCTCGTCGGACCCGCTGACCATGAGGACGTCGTGGCCCGCCATCCGCATGTACCGGCTGAAGACGTCGGAGGGGACGCCGAACCCGGCGACGTGGCCGAGGTGGCGCGGGCCGTTGGCGTACGGCCAGGCGACGGCGGAGAGGACCTTCATGCCCCGAATCCTAGGCGTCGCCCGCCACCGGGCTTCTCGCGCCGTCGCCCCGGGGAGCGCTCCCCGCCCGCGACTGCGGCGATCCTCCTCCGGTGCGACGTCAGGACGGCTACGTTGACGGCCGGGGGTCCCGCGACGGCGGCCGCTGTCCGCCCCCATCGAGAGGGGTGGGACATGATCAGGCGCCTGTTGGGAACCGCATCGGTCGTCGGCGCAGTCGTCGTCGGGGGCGTGGTCGCTGCGCCGCCGGCCAGCGCCTGGAGCTACCAGTGCTCGTGGACCCGTCCCGCCAACGGCGGTGGCGCTGCCTGCTCAGCGCCGGCCGGGAACCAGTTCCGGGCCGTCATCGAGTGCCGGTCGGGCTACAACAACCGGATCGTGCGGGCCTATGGCGCGTGGCGCAACGCGACCGGGAGCAACTGGTCGGTCGCCTACTGCGCGTCCGGCGATGCCTTCACCGGCCTCATCTTCATCGAGGGCCGCCAGGCCTGACCGGAACCGCTCGGGAACGGCCGTCGTCGCAGGCCCGGGACTACGCTCGGCACCGCCGGGCGTTGCTCCCGGCGACACGGCCGCACCGGCGGTCGTGGGCACGACAGGAGGGACCACCGTGCTTGCTGCGCTCACGGGGATGGGGCTGTCGGCCGCTGCCGGCCTCAACGCCTACATCCCGTTCCTCGTCGTGGCGCTCGGCGCCCGCTTCACCGACCTGCTCGTCCTCCCGGCCGGCTTCGAGTGGATGGAGAGCAGCTGGGCGATCGGCATCGGCGTGGTCCTGCTGCTCGCCGAGGTCGTCCTCGACAAGGTTCCGGCCGTCGACACCGTCAACGACGCGATCCAGACCTTCATCCGCCCGAGCATGGGTGGCCTGATCTTCGCCGCGTCCAGCGCGGCCTCCGAGCTCGACAGCTCCAGCTGGATGCGCGAGAACCCCTGGGTCGGCGTCGTCCTGGGCGTCGTCATCTCCGGGCTCGTGCACACCGGGAAGATGGCGGCGCGGCCGGTCGTCAACGTCGGCACGGCCGGGCTGGGCGCTCCCGTGGTGTCCACGGTCGAGGACGGCGCGTCGATCGGGCTGTCCCTCGTCGCGGTCCTCGCACCGGTGTTCGTCGTCGTCGCCCTCGCCCTGCTGGCGTGGCTGCTCATCTGGATGTGGGTGCGAGTGCGGCGCTGGCGCCGGTCGCGGAACGACCCCGCCTACCAGCCCGGCTGACCCGGGCCCGGCCGCAGGACGCGCCCCCGGGTGCTCAGCCCTCGACGATCCGGTCGGCTGGCGGCTGGCGGAAGGTCTTGGCCCGCTCCCAGCCGGTGAAGGTCAGGTCCGACGGGGCGCTCTTGGGGCCGACCGCGCGCAGCAGGGCGCCGCTGCCGTCGGCCGCGACCCAGAGCCTGGCCCCGGACCGCCCGTCGAGGACGTACGCGGCGCGCCCCTTGACGCTCGCCGTCGCGGCGCGCGAGGAGCTGGCCTCCAGCGCCGCGAACTCCGGGAGGCCGAACTTCTCGGTGAGGATGCCGCGCAGGGTGAACGCGCCGAGCTCGGTGGCGTCGGACTCACCGATCTCCACGTACTTGCCGACCATGTCGGCCCCCGCCCTGGGGTCACCGGTCTGCTCGACCCAGAAGGCCTCGTCGCCGCCGAGCCAGTACCGGGTCCCGACGGTGATGACCTCGGACGTGCCGCCGGAGGGGGTGGTGATGAGGACCTTCTGGTTCGAGCCGTTCGCCACGCCCTCCACGTCGATGCGCAGCGTGCGGCCGTCGCGCGTCTGGGTGCCGGCGGCGCGGCCCGACCCGGCGGACAGGGACGCGGTGCGGGCGTCGCGGTAGACCTCGCCGACGGTGGGGCGCTCCTGCGCCGTGGCCGACGGCGCGGGCTCGACGCTCGTGGTCGCGGTGGGGGTGGCGGTCGTGACCGTGGGGGTCGGGGACGCCGCGGTGGCCGTGGCCGGCGGGGTCACCGACGCCGGGGCCTCGTCGCCGCTGCACCCGGTGAGGGCCAGGGCGGCGCAGGCCGCGAGCACCCCCAGGGCACGGCGTTGCTGGGTCCTCGACATCGCTGGGCTCCTCCCGTCCA
The DNA here is from genome assembly GCA_963795035.1 of uncultured Actinomycetota bacterium. Lineage (GTDB taxonomy): Bacteria > Actinomycetota > Actinomycetes > Actinomycetales > Dermatophilaceae > Oryzobacter. The sequence goes on from CAWCFZ010000001.1 coordinate 782,814, forward strand.
CGGCCGTCATCGTAGGTCGGTGCGAGGGGCCGCGCGCGCAGGAGGGATTCGTGCGCGTGCCACCGACGCCCGGACGGCGCCCGGACGCCACCTACGCTGTCGCCATGCGGCGCCACCTCAGCGAGACCTGGCTCGTGCTCGGCGTCTCCCTCGGGGCCTCGGCGATCTGGTCGCTCCTGCGCATCGTCGACCGGCTGACCCGGCCCGAGGCGCTGGGCAGCCAGACCACCGCGATGAACAGCTCGGTCACCCCCGACCGCCCGTGGCTCGACCTCACCTACCAGCTCGTCGGGATCGCGCTGGCGCTCGTCCCCGTCCTCCTCGCGCTGCACCTGCTGCGCCGGGACGACCCCGCCGAGCCGCGCACCATGGGGTTCGACCTGCGCCACCCCGCGCGCGACCTCCTGCGCGGCGCCGCTCTCGCGGCGGTCATCGGCCTGCCGGGGCTGGCCCTGTACGCCGCAGCCAAGGCGCTCGACCTCAACACCACGGTCGCCGCCGCCAACCTCGCCGCGGCGTGGTGGACGGTCCCGGTGCTCGTCCTGGCCGCCACCCAGAACGCGGTGCTCGAGGAGGTCGTCATGGTGGGCTACCTGTTCCGGCGCTGGGGCGAGGCCGGCTGGGGGACGTGGCGCGTCATCGTGACGAGCGCGCTGATCCGCGGCAGCTACCACCTGTACCAGGGCTTCGGCGGGTTCGTCGGCAACGTCGTCATGGGCCTGGTCTTCGGGTGGGTCTACACCCGCACCCGGCGGGTGATGCCCCTCGTCGTCGCCCACACCGTGCTCGACGTCGTGGCGTTCGTGGGCTACGCCCTGCTCAAGGACCGCCTGGGCTGGCTCTGACGGCGCTCCCCGCGGGCCGCCGTGCGACGATCGGTGCCATGAGGACCTCGCAGGCCCGGCGCCGCCTCCTGAAGGTCCTGCTCGGCCTGGGCGCGGTCACCGCGGTGCTGTGGGCGGTCGTCCTGCTCGACCTGCTCGACGGCGTCGCGCTGTCGATGGTGCGGGCCCTCGCCTGGGTGATGCTCGCCCTCACCGGCGGGACGGCCATCGGGCTGCGTGACGCGAACCGCGCCATGGAGCGGGGCATGCAGACGCCCGACCGTCCCCGGCGCGAGCCACCCGAGGACCCGCAGCCCTGAGTCCCACAGCGCTGAGGCCCTCAGCGACCGCCGCGCAGCGCCGAGCGCAGGTCCTTGTTGAGCGTGGAGATGACGTCCTGCGGGATGCCCTTGGGGCACGCCTGCGAGCACGCGCCGACGTTGGTGCACCCGCCGAAGCCGTCGTGGTCGTGCTGGTCGACCATGGAGACCACGCGCGCCATCCGCTCGGGCTGACCCTGGGGCAGCTCGGACAGGTGGGTGACCTTGGCGCCGACGAAGAGCATCGCGGAGGCGTTGGGGCAGGCCGCAACACAGGCCCCGCACCCGATGCACTCGGCCGCGACGAAGGCGCGGTCGGCGTTGGGCTTGGGGACGGGGGTCGCGTGCGCGTCCGGCGCCGACCCCGTGTTGGCCGAGATGAAGCCGCCCGAGGCGATGATGCGGTCGAACGCGCTGCGGTCGACGACGAGGTCCTTGATGACCGGGAACGCGTTGGCCCGCCACGGCTCGATGGTGATGACCTCACCGTCGCTGAAGCTGCGCATGTGCAGCTGGCACGTCGTCGTCCTCTCGGGGCCGTGGGCCTCGCCGGAGATCATCAGCCCGCACATGCCGCAGATGCCCTCGCGACAGTCGGAGTCGAAGGCGATGGGCTCCTCGCCCCTGGCGTTGAGCTGCTCGTTGAGGACGTCGAGCATCTCCAGGAAGCTCATGTCCGGGCTGATGTCCTTGACCTTGTAGGTCAGCAGCTCGCCCTTGTGACGGGGTCCTGCCTGGCGCCAGATCTTCAGGGTGAGGTTCATGCGGGCCCCCGCGAGGTGTCGGAGTCGGGTCCCACGCAGGACGTGGGCGCCATGGACGTGCAGTGCTGCGCGGCGCTCACTTGTAGCTCCGCTGCTTGAGCTCGATGGCTTCGTAGACGAGGTCCTCGCGGTGCAGCACCGGTCGACCCATCTCGCCGTCGCCGTCACCGCCCTCGAACTCCCAGGCCGCGACGTAGAGGAAGTCCTCGTCGTGGCGCAGCGCCTCGCCGTCCTCGGTCTGCGACTCCGCCCGGAAGTGGCCGCCGCACGACTCGCGACGGTGCAGGGCGTCGATGCACATCAGCTCGCCGAGCTCGAGGAAGTCGGCGACGCGGCCGGCCTTCTCCAGGCTCTGGTTGAGGGTGTCGGCCGAGCCGAGGACCCGCACGTTGCGCCAGAACTCCTCGCGCAGGCCACGGATGAGGTCGATCGCCTTGAGCAGGCCCTCCTCGGACCGCTCCATCCCGCAGTACTCCCACATGATGTTGCCGAGCTCCTTGTGGAAGGAGTCGACGCTGCGCTCGCCGTTGATCGCGAGGAAGCGCGCGGTGCGCTGCTCGACGGCGGTGCGCGCCGCGACGACCGCCGCGTTGTCGGCGGCGAGCTCCTCGAACGGGCCCTTGGCGAGGTAGTCGCGGATCGTGTTGGGCAGGACGAAGTACCCGTCGGCCAGGCCCTGCATCAGCGCCGAGGCGCCCAGCCGGTTCGCGCCGTGGTCGGAGAAGTTGGCCTCGCCGGTGACGAACAGGCCCGGGATGCTCGACTGGAGGTCGTAGTCGACCCACAGGCCGCCCATGACGTAGTGCACCGCGGGGTAGATGCGCATCGGCACCTCGTAGGGGTTCTCCCCCGTGATCCGCGCGTACATGTCGAACAGGTTCCCGTACTTCGCCTCCACCGCGGCTCGGCCCAGGCGCGCGATGGCGTCGGTGAAGTCGAGGTAGACCCCGCGGCGGAAGTCGCCGACCAGCGGGCCGACGCCGCGCCCCTCGTCGCAGACGTTCTTCGCCTGGCGCGAGGCGATGTCGCGCGGGACGAGGTTGCCGAAGCTCGGGTAGATCCGCTCGAGGTAGTAGTCGCGGTCGGCCTCGGCGATCTCGCGCGGGTCCTTCTCGCAGTCCTCGCGGTTCTTCGGCACCCAGATGCGGCCGTCGTTGCGCAGCGACTCCGACATCAGGGTCAGCTTGCTCTGGTGCTCGCCGGCGACCGGGATGCACGTCGGGTGGATCTGGGTGTAGCAGGGGTTGGCCATGTAGGCGCCCTTGCGGTGGGCCCGCCAGCTCGCGGTGACGTTGCTGCCCATCGCGTTCGTCGACAGGTAGAACACGTTGCCGTACCCCCCCGAGGCCAGGACGACGGCGTCGGCGAGGTGGGTCTGGATCTCGCCGGTGACGAGGTCGCGGGCGATGATGCCGCGCGCCCGACCCTCCTCGACGATGAGCTCGAGCATCTCGTGGCGGGTGTACATCGCCACGGTCTCGGCCGCCACCTGGCGCTCGAGCGCCTGGTAGGCCCCGATGAGCAGCTGCTGGCCGGTCTGGCCGCGGGCGTAGAAGGTGCGCGAGACCTGCACGCCGCCGAAGGAGCGGTTGTCGAGCAGCCCGCCGTACTCGCGGGCGAAGGGGACGCCCTGCGCCACGCACTGGTCGATGATGGCAGCGCTGACCTCGGCCAGCCGGTGGACGTTGGTCTCGCGGGCGCGGTAGTCACCGCCCTTGACGGTGTCGTAGAAGAGCCGGTGGACGGAGTCGCCGTCCTCCTTGTAGTTCTTGGCCGCGTTGATGCCGCCCTGGGCCGCGATGGAGTGGGCCCGGCGCGGGCTGTCCTGGAAGCAGAAGGACTTCACGTTGTAGCCGGCCTCGCCCAGCGTCGCGGCGGCCGAGGCGCCCGCGAGCCCGGTGCCGACGATGATGACGTCGAGCTTGCGGCGGTTGGCGGGGTTGACGAGCGCGCTGTCGAACTTGCGCTGGGTCCACTTCTGCGCGATCGGCCCGGGAGGGGCCTTGGTGTCGGCGACGGGCTCGCCCTCGGTGTAGAGGCCGTGGGCGATGCCCGCGTTCACGGTGGTGTCGGTCATGGGGTCAGTGCCTCACTTGATCAGGCCGAAGAGGATCGCGAGCGGCGGGAGGAGGAACCCTCCCGCGACGACGACGGCGGTGACGACGCCGATCGCCTTGGCGCGGCGGTACGCGGCTGCGGTGCCCGTCCAGCCGAGGGTCTGCATCGCGCTGAAGACCCCGTGCGCGAGGTGCAGCGCGAGGGCGAGCATGGCCAGGACGTACAGGAGGGTCATCCACGGGACCTGGAAGCTCGCGACGACGAGCCGGTACGGGTTCTGCTCGATGTCGGGGCCCTGGGCGGCCGCGTTCGGGGAGATCTTCAGGATGGTGAAGTGCAGCAGGTGCCAGGCGATGAAGAGCAGGAGGAAGACCCCGCCCCACCGCATCCACGCCGTCCGCATCGCGGTCCGGCCGGCGGCGTACTTCGCACGGCGCGCGTTGCCGGCCCGGGCCCACAGCGAGAACGCGGCGTAGACGTGGCCGACGAGGCTCACCAGGAGGATCACCCGGACGGCCCAGAGCAGCCCCCCGTAGGGGAGCATCGGCTCGCCGAAGGTCCGCAGGTGCTCGGCGTAGGTGTTGAACGCCTCCTCGCCCCCGAGTGCCTTGAGGTTGCCGTACATGTGGAGCAGGACGTACCCGACGAACACCAGCCCGGTTCCCGCCATGAGGATCTTCAGCGCGATGGTGGTGCGGCGGGCCGTCGCCGGACGCGGAGGTGCTGACGTAGTGGCCACGTCGGTCAGGGTAGTCGGGGCGGTGTGCCCGGGCGAGGTCGGGGCGAGGCCGTCGACTGTGAGATTGGCCCGGTTACCTGCGGGTACTAGCCGACGGGCGCGGCGAGCGGGCTCACCGGGGCGAAGTCGCTCCTGCCGGGGACGCCGTTGACGTCGACGGTGTTCATCGCGTACTGCAGCACCCCGAACGCGACGGCGTCCGCGTTGACGTCGAGCGCCTCGTCGCCGGAGTTGTCGTAGTCGTCGCAGCCCTGGTGGTAGCAGGGGTCGTAGGGGATGCCCGCGGTCCCGCCCCAGCGCGCCGCCTCCTCGACCGTCTTGACGCCCTCGGCGCCGGTCGACACCCCGCCCGAGGGGATCCCCACCGCCATGAAGGGGCCGTCGTCGCTGCGCCCGGTGAGGTCGGTGCCCTTGAAGGGGATCCCACGCTGGGAGTAGAACGCCTCGAAGGTCTTCTCGATGCGCGCCGACCCCTCGGGGCCGGGGCCGGCGCCGGTCGCGTCGGAGTCGTCGCCGTCATGGACGAAGAAGACGTGGTTGGGCGAGCCGACCAGGTCGACGTTGAGGTAGAGGGCGATGCGGTCGCGCTCGGCGCTGCTCAGCCCGTCGACGTAGTGGGAGGACCCCCCGAGCCCCGACTCCTCGGCGCCCCACCACGCGAACCGCACCCGGTTCGACGGCTCGACCTGCGCGAGCTGCACCGCGACCTCGAGGAGGGTGGCCGAGCCGGACCCGTTGTCGTTGATGCCGGGACCGGCGTTGACCGAGTCGAGGTGCGCACCGGCCATCACGACGTTGTCGGGGTTCCCTCCACGGGTCTCCGCGACGACGTTGGCGACGGTGCGCGGCCCGCGCAGGGTGGCCGTGCGGACGTGCAGGGCGAGGTCGGCGGTGGTGGCCAGCCGGGCCCCGAGCTCCTGGGTGACCGACACGACGGGCAGGTCGAGGGTGAAGTCGGCGCCGAGGGTGCCGTTGAGGGTGCCGGCCATGTCGTTGGTGATGACGACGGCCGCCGCCCCCGCGCTCGCGGCGTGGGTGGCCTTCACCGCGAAGGTGCACGACCCGCGGGGCACGAGCGCGATGGTGCCGGCGGGGAAGCCGGCGAAGTCGGTGGCCTCGCACCCGGGGGTCGCGTCGGCCGGCACGCTCGTGACCGGCGCCGTGACGTCGCCGCTGCCGGAGTGGGCCAGGATCGTCGTCGGCACCGGCGACGGGGCGGCGCCCACCCGCTCCAGGAGCGTGGGCGCGGTGGTGACGAAGGTGTCGAGGGTGAACTCCTGCACCGTCGGCGCGTAGCCGGCGGCGCGCAGGGTGTCGGCGACGTAGGCGACGGAGGCGTCGTGGCCGGGCGTCCCCGCGACCCGGGTGCCGCCGTGCGCGACCGCGATCTCCTGCAGCGCGCCCTGGTGGGCCCGCACCCGCTCGAGGGTGACGCACTCGGCGAGCTCGGCGTGGGTGTCGTTGAGCCGCAGGGCGCACTCCTCCTGCGTGGTCGCCTGCGCCGGGGCGGCCGCCGACAGCGCGACGGCGCCGGCGGCGGCGATGACGCCGCCCAGGCGCAGCAGGCGTCGGGACATGGGTCCTCCGGGGTGTGTCAGGGGAACGGCCCGGTCAGGGGTGGTCCTCCGACGGTAAGCCCTCCCCCCGACACGAGGGAAGCCGGTACGGGTGGGGAAAGTGGGCACAGCGGGATCTCACGGACGCGGGGCGGCCCGGTCGGCGATCACGGCGTCGTACAGCGCCTTGCGCGACAGCCCCGTCTGCCCGGCGACCTCGGCGCACACCGCCTTGAGCCGCTCCCCCGCCGCGACCCGTCCCCGGATGCCGTCGAGCTGGCTCGCCACGTCGGTCACCGGGCCGGTGGCGCCCGCGACGACGAGGGTGATCTCGCCGCGGACCCCCTCGGCGGCCCAGGCCGCGAGCTCGGCGACGGGGCCGCGGCGGACCTCCTCGTAGGTCTTGGTCAGCTCACGGCACACGGCCGCCGGCCGGTCGGGCCCGAAGGCCTCCACCATCGCCGCGAGCGCCCGCTCGAGCCGGTGCGGCGCCTCGAAGAAGACCATGGTGCGCGGCTCGCGGGCGAGGGCGGCGAGGGTGCTCGCGCGCTCGCCGTTGCGGCGCGGGAGGAAGCCCTCGAAGCAGAAGCGGTCGACCGGCAGCCCCGACACGGCGAGCGCCATGAGCACGGCCGACGGGCCCGGGACGCCGGTGACCCGGATGCCCGCCTCGACCGCCGCCGAGACCAGCCGGTACCCCGGGTCCGACACCGAGGGCATCCCGGCGTCGGTGACGACGAGGACGCGGTCGCCCTGCCGCAGCCGCTCGACGACGTCGGGGGTGCGCGCGGCCTCGTTGTGCTCGTGGAAGGACAGCACCTTCCCGGTGGGCTCGACGCCCAGGTCCGCGCAGAGCCGGCGCAGCCGCCGGGTGTCCTCGGCCGCGACGACGTCGGCCGTGCGCAGCTCCTCGGCGAGGCGGGGAGCGGCGTCACGCGGGTCCCCGATCGGGGTCGCCGCCAGGACGAGGACGCCGTCGCTCATGGGGGGATCCTCGCACGCGGGCGCACCCGTGGGCTCACCTAGGCTGACCCGGTGACCCGGACCGACGAGCTGCGCTCCCGCCTGCTCGGGTACCGGCCCACGGACCGTCTCTGGGGCTGGCTGGGGCCGGGCCTCATCGCCCTCGTCGGCGGTGTCCTGCGGCTGTGGTCGCTCGACCGGCCCGGCTCCCTCGTCTTCGACGAGACGTACTACGTCAAGCAGGCGTACTCGATGCTGCGCCACGGCGTCGAGATGCGCGTCCTCGGCTCGCTGAAGAAGCCCGACGACGCGTTCGTCGGGGGTCGGCAGGACATCTTCTCCACGGTCGACGGCGACTTCGTCGTCCACCCGCCGGTGGGCAAGTGGGTCATCGCGTTCGGCGAGTGGCTGCTGGGGACGGACAGCGGCTGGGGCTGGCGGTTCTCCGTGGCGCTGCTGGGGACGCTGTCGATCCTCGTCGTGGGCCGGGTCGCGCGGCGGATGTTCGGCTCCACCGCGCTCGGCTGCGTCGCCGCCTTCCTCCTCGCCTTCGAGGGCTCGCACTTCGTCATGTCGCGCACCGGCATCCTCGACATCATCGTCATGTTCTTCGCCCTCTGCGGGTTCGCGGCGCTGCTCGTCGACCGGGACCGGAGCCGGGAGGTCCTCGCCGAGAAGGTCGGGGCGCTGCCGCGGGGGACGTGGGCCGAGGGGGTGGGTCCGTGGCTGGGGTGGCGGCCGTGGCGCTGGGTGGCGGGGGCGTCGTTGGGGCTGTGCACCGGCACCAAGTGGTCGGGGCTGTTCTTCCTCGCCGCCTTCGGGCTGCTGTCGGTGTGGTGGGACCTGGGCGCCCGACGGGCCGCCGGGGTGCGCCGCTGGGGGCGGGGCGCGCTGCTGGTCGACGGGCCCTTCGCGGCGCTGGCGATGGTGGGGACCGCCGCCGTGGCCTACACGCTGTCGTGGTCGGGCTGGTTCCTCACCGACAAGGGCTACCACCGGCGGTGGGACACCTTCCATCCGGGCGAGGGGGTGCAGTGGCTGCCGTCGGTGCTGCGCAACTGGGTGAAGTACCACCAGGACGCGTACGCCTTCAACACCACGCTGCAGACCGCGCACCCCTACCAGTCGAACCCGTGGTCGTGGATGGTGCAGACCCGGCCGACGTCGTTCTTCTACGAGTCGCCGACGCTGGGCGTCGACGGGTGCACGGTCGACGCGTGCTCGGCGGCCGTCAACCCCATCGGGACGATCTCGGTGTGGTGGCTCGGGATCGTCGCGCTGCTCGTCGTCCTCTGGTGGTGGGTCGTGCGGCGCGACTGGCGCGCCGGGGCCATCGTGGCCGGTGTGGCCGCGGGGTACCTGCCGTGGTTCGTCTACCAGGACCGCACCATCTACACCTTCTACGCCGTGGCCTTCGAGCCGTGGGTCGTGCTGGCGATCGCCTTCGCCATCGGGCTGTTCGTCGGGCGGCGCGAGGACGACCCGCAGCGCTGGCGGCGGCGCTGGCTCGTCGTCGGCGGGTACCTCGCGCTCACCCTGGCGCTCTTCGCGTTCTTCCACCCGGTCTACACGGCCGAGACGATCCCCTACGAGCACTGGCGCTGGCGGATGTGGTTCCCCAGCTGGATCTGACCCCCCGCCCCCGCCCCCTCCGACCCGTACGCCCCCGCCCCCCTCCGCGCGCTAAACCGCGTGCTACGGCGCAGTAGGTGTCGTGATCACAGCACCTACTGCGCCGTAGCACGCGATGAAGGGAGCGGCGGAGGGGGTGCCGTAGGACGCGTGGAGGCGATGGAGGGGGCGGCGGAGGGGGCGCGGAGGGGTGGCGGGCGGGCGGGGGGCGGTGTCGGGGGGCGCGGCTAGGTTCGGTGCATGTTCCTCCTCGGCGACGACCAGCGGCTCGTCATCAGCGCGAGTGACCTGCGCACGGCCTCGGCGTGCGAGTTCGCGCTGGTGCGTGCCCTCGACGTCGCCCTCGGGCGGGCCACCACGGTCCCCTCCGCCGACGACGCGATGGCCGCGCGCGTCATCGCGCTCGGCAACGAGCACGAGCAGGCCGAGCTGCGCCGGCTCGTGGCGGCGCACCGGGGCCGGGTCGTGCAGTTCGAGCGACCCCGCTACACCCGCGAGGCCCTCGAGCAGGCGCACGCGCAGACGGTCGAGGCGCTGGGCTCGCCGGCCGAGGTCGTCTACCAGGCGACGTTCTTCGACGGCGCCTTCGTCGGGCACGCCGACTTCCTCGAGCGCACCCCCGACGGCTGGCTCGTCAGCGACACCAAGCTCGCCCGGCGCGAGAGCGTCCCGGCCCTGCTCCAGATCGCGGCGTACGCCGCGATGCTGCGCGGCGCGGGCGTCCCGACCGCACCCGTCGCCCGGCTCGTCGTCGGCAGCGGCGACGTGCGCGACTTCGAGCTCCACGACATCCTCCCCGTCTACCTCGCACGCCGCGAGAGGCTCGACACCCTCCTCGCCGACCACCACGCGTCACCGGAGGCCGCGGCCTGGGGCGACCCGCGCTGGCTCGCGTGCGGTCGGTGCGAGGTGTGCGAGCCGGAGGTCGAGGCCGCCCGCGACCTCCTCGTCGTCGCCGGGGTGCGGGGCCCCACCCGCCGCCGGCTCCTCGACGCCGGCGTCACCACCATCGACGACCTCGCGGTGCGCACCGAGCCGGTTCCCGACGTCCGCGCCTCGACCCTGCACCGCATCCGCGAGCAGGCCCGCCTCCAGCTCGAGCAGGAGCGCGACCCCGCCGGTGGCGTCCGGTACGAGGTCACCGACGCCGACCCGCTGCGCCGCATGCCGCCCCCCTCCCCCGGTGACGTGTTCTTCGACTTCGAGGGCGACCCGCTGTGGTCCGAGCCCGGCTCCACGACGTGGGGCCTGGAGTACCTCTTCGGGTGCCTCGACGGTCGACAGCGTCGACAGCGCTTCCGGCACACCGTCGTTCGAGCCGTTCTGGGCCCACGACCGGGTCGAGGAGCGGCAGGCCCTCGTCGACTTCGTGGGCTGGCTCACCGACCGACGGCGTCGCTGGCCCGACCTGCACGTCTACCACTACGCCCCCTACGAGACCGCGGCGCTGCTCCGGCTCGCGGCCCGCCACGGGGTCTGCGAGGACGAGGTCGACCAGCTGCTGCGCGACGGGGTGTTCGTCGACCTGTACGCGGTGGTCCGCTCGGCGATCCGGGTCTCGCAGCGTTCCTACTCGATCAAGAAGCTCGAACCGCTCTACATGCAGGCCCGCGCGGCGGCGGTCACCAACGCCGCCGACTCCATCGTCGTCTACCACCAGGTGATCGCCGCGACGATCGCCGGTCGGGTCGACGAGGCCCGCTCCCTGCTCGACGAGATCCGCGACTACAACCTCGACGACTGCGTCTCCACCTGGCGGCTGCGCGACTGGCTCCTCGCCCGGGGGTCCGAGCGCGGGTTCGCCGAGGGCGAGTCGCCCGCCCCGGCGGAGGTCCCCGAGGCCCAGAGCCCGAGCGAGCAGCGCCTCGCCCTCATGCGGCTCGAGACCCTGCTCCGCGACCGGCTCGAGGGCATCCGACCGCACGAGCGCACGCCCGAGCAGCAGGCCGTCGCCCTCGTGGCGTCGTCGGTGCTCTTCCACGCGCGCGAGGACAAGCCGGTGTGGCAGTCACACTTCGAGCGGCTTCGCACCCCCGTGCGCGACTGGCGCGCGGCCGACGGGGTGTTCGTCGTCGAGGACGGCGCCCTCGTCGGCGACTGGCACCTTCCCCCACGAGCCCGCTCGGCCCGCCGCACCATCTCCCTGTCCGGGGAGCCGATGCGCAGCATCCCCCTCGGCCCCGGGTCGGAGGTCAGTGCGGTGTACGCCGACCCCGCCCCCGACGGCATCCGGACCCTGCCCGGTCACTGCAACGCCCGCTCCACGGCCACGGTCAGGATCCTCGAGGCCGTCGAGACCGAGGGTCCCAACGGGCGGCTCCACCAGGTCCTGCTCGTGGAGGAGCTGCAGCCCAAGGACGGACGCGACCACACCACCCTGCCCGTCGCGCTCGTGCCCTCGCGGATGCTGAGCACCCGGCCCATCGACGACGCCCTGGCCGAGGTCGCCCAGCGGGTCGTCGACGCACCGGGCGAGCTCCCGCTCACCGCCGGGATCGACCTCCTCGTCCGCCGGCCCCCTCGCCAGCGCGGCGGCGGCCCCCTCCCCGTGGTGGGTGAGGGCGCGAGCCGCCACGTCGAGTCGATCACGGCCGCACTCCTTCGCAGCGACTCCTCCTACCTCGCGGTGCAGGGCCCGCCCGGGACCGGCAAGACCTACGTCGCCTCGCACGTCATCGCGCGGCTCGTCCTCGAGCACGGCTGGCGGGTCGGGGTCACCTCGCAGGGACACAAGGCCATCGAGAACGTCCTGCGGGCGGTCGTGGCTGCCGGGGTACCCGCCGAGCAGGTGGGCAAGGCGAGCCGCGAACCGGCCACGGCCACCTGGACCTGCCTGGAGAAGGCCGACGACCTCGCCGGGTTCGCCGCGCCCCTCGCACGCTCCGGCCGCGGGTACGTCGTCGGCGGCACGGCGTGGGACCTCACGAGCGCCAAGCGGGTCGGGCGCGACGAGCTCGACCTCGTCGTCGTCGACGAGGCGGGGCAGTTCTCCCTGGCCAAGACGCTGGCCTGCTCGGTCGCGGGCTCGCGGCTGCTCCTCCTCGGCGACCCGCAGCAGCTGCCCCAGGTCTCGCAGGGCACCCATCCCGACCCCGTCGACGCCTCGGCGCTGGGCTGGCTCATCGGCGACGAGCCGGTGCTGCCGCCCTCGCTCGGGTACTTCCTCGAGACGACGTGGCGGATGCACCCGGCGCTCACCGAGCCCGTCTCGCGGCTGTCCTACGCCGGGCAGCTCCGCTCGCAGGAGGCGGTGACGGCCACCCGGTCCCTCGACGGCGTCGAGCCCGGGCTGCACCTGCGCCTCGTCGACCACCACGACAACTCGACGTGGTCGCAGGAGGAGGCCGACGTCGTACGCGACCTCGTCCACGACCTGCTCGGTCGCACCTGGCACGACCCGTCGGAGACCGGCCCCGACGGGCTCCCCGTCGGACCCCGCCCCTTGGTGCCGTCCGACGTCCTGGTCATCACGCCGTACAACGGGCAGGTCGGTCGCCTCCGGCACACCCTCGACGACGCCGGGCTCGCCGACGTCGCGGTCGGCACCGTCGACAAGTTCCAGGGGCAGGAGGCCCCGGTCGCGATCCTGTCGATGGCGGCCTCGTCGCACTCCGACGTCTCGCGCGGCATGGGCTTCCTGCTCGACCGGCACCGCCTCAACGTCGCCGTCTCGCGCGGGAAGCACTCGGCCTTCGTCGTCCGCTCGCAGGTGCTCACCGACTTCGCGCCACGCTCCCCCGGCGAGCTCCTTGCCCTCGGGGCGTTCCTCGGCCTGTGCGAGGCGGCGGTGTCGACCGAGCGCGTCGAGCCCCGGGTCGTCGCGCCCGCCTGAGTCAGCACGGGGCGCTCAGGCGGCCGGGTCCTTCCCCGGAGTCGTCACGCTGCTCGGTCGAACCAGTCGATGGCGAGGTCGGCCACCGCGGCCGGGGCGTCGTCGGTGATGAAGTGCGCCGCGTCGTCGACGTAGGCGAACTCGACGTGATCGGCGTACCGCTGCGGGTCCCGGCAGGCGCGCTCGAGGATCTCCTGCGTCCAGGGACGGTCGCGGCGGCCGAACACGAAGAGGGTCGGCACCGTGAGCCGCTGGCGGCGGTACGCACCCCGCGCCATGCGCACGGCTTCGGGCAGGATCATGCCGCGGGTCAGCGGACGCACTGCCCCGTCGATGTCGGGCCGGCGCATGGGGGCGAGGTGCGCGTCGATGGTTGCCTGCGACATCGGGTGGGCGACGTACGCCTCGGAGAAGATCCCGCGCAGCGAGGCGCCCGGCCGGTGCCAGATGAACCGGGGCAGGTGCCGGAAGCCCGGGGCGAGCTTCGGGCTCAACGTCATGAAGCCCGGCGGCACGGAGAGCTCCACCGCCGTGCGAACTCGCTCGGGGTGGACGTAGGTCAGCTGCATCGCGGTGATCGCGCCCATGTCGTGGGAGACGAGGTGGGCGCGCTCGATGTCGAGGACGTCGAAGAGGGCGAGCACGTCGCGCAGCCGTGTCTCGCGGTCGACCCGCGGGTCGTCGGCCACGGTCCAGCCGGCCCCTCGCAGGTCGGGGCACAGGACGCGGTAGCCCGTCGCGGCGATGACGGGAGCGACGGCGCGCCACTGCCACCAGTGCTCGGGAAAGCCGTGGAGCAGCACGACCGGCTCGCCCTCCCCGATGGCGGCGACGTGGGTGCGAAGGCCCGGCGTCTCCACGACGAGGTGGTCGAAGCCGGGCGCCTCGGGCAGCGGGGGTGACCAGGACGAGGCGTCGACGGGACGGGTGGTGCGGGGCTCGGGCGTGGGCACGGCGACCTCCTTCGTGCGGCGGAGATACTATGTTCATAGTAGAACTCGATCATCGTAGACCTCGTGGAAGGTGGGTGTCGATGGCCGCGGCCACCAGGGAGCGCGCCCTCGAGGCAGCCGTGGAGCTGCTCGGGGCGCAGGGCGTGCGCGCGCTGACCCATGCGCGGGTCGATGAACGGGCGGGACTCCCCCCCGGCTCGACCTCGAACTGGTTCCGCACCCGTCGGGCGCTGCTCGGGGGCGTGGTCGACTGGATCGCCGAGCGCGAGCGCGCCGACGCCGACCCGACCGCGATGGCAACGATCACGGGAGTCGACGGGCTGGTCGATGGCCTGTGCGCCATGGTCGAGCTGCAGGCCGGGCCGTTCGCCTCGCGAACCCGAGCGCGCTACGCCCTCTTCCTCGAGGTCGCCGGGGACCCTGAGATCGGGGAGCCGCTGCTGCGGCAGCGGCGCGAGTTCGAGCGGTGGGCCGAGTCGATCGTCATCGCCGTCGGCATCGCCGACCCCGTGCCGGCGACCAGGGCCCTCATGGCACTCGGTGACGGGCTGCTCCTGCACCGCCTCACCGTCGACCCCGAGCTCGACCTGCGCCCTGCCATCGCGCGCGCGGTGCGCGCCCTCGCGCAGGTCTGACTGAGCGACGGGGCCGAGATCTCACTCTGGTCTCGTCGGCTGCCGAGTGAGGTGGTACGCGGTAGCGGCCGCTGTGGCCACGACCACGAGTGTGGCGCCGACCCATTGTGAGTCAGTGAGCCGGTCCCCGACGAGGTAGCCGGCAGCGAGTCCGAAGACGGGAATCAAGGGAAGGAAGCTCCCGGCGATCGAGGCCGGGACGCCTCGCAGGCCGCCGACGAAGAACCAGAACGCGAGGCCGTAGTAGACCATGCCGGAGGTCGCCGCGAGTGCCCACGTCGCGGAGTCGGCGGGCAGGCCGAGGTCCGCGGTGCCGATGGCCCAGAAGATGGCCGCGACGACGACTGCGAAGGTGAGCGCGGCAAGCTGTTGCACCAGGACGACGGCCAGGGAGCTGTCGTCGAGCAGGAGCCGGCGGGTCAGCACCGTGTAGCACGCGCAGGCCGTGACGGCACCGACCGTGAGGAGGATCCCGACGGCGTCGCCGGATGCGCCTGGTCGGTAGATCACCAACAGGGCTCCGACCAAGGCGAGAGCCACGGCGACCTTCGTCGCTGGGGCGACCCGTTCCCGCAGCACGAAGACGGCGAGCAGCATGATGAGAATCGGTTCCGTCGCCCACAGGAGCACCGCCATGCTCGCATCGATCGTGACCAGACCGAGCAGCCCCAGCGCGTACGCGAACCCGGGGTTGAGGATGCCGAGGGTGGCGAGTCTTCCGAGGGTCGGCGACCAGGTGAGGCGCAGACCGAGGAGAAGCGTGCCGAGCCAGAGGAGCAGGCTGCTGGCAGCGAGTTCGATCGCGAGCAACGTCAGGGGCGCGACGCCGCGGTCGAGCACGTGTTTGCTCAGGACGGTGCCGCATCCCCAGCACGCGGTGGCGGCGACGAGAAGGAGGACATGGCGGTGTGACGTGGTTCGTGGCACGGCTGTGACTCCGGTCAGACGAGACGAGTGGCTGGGCAGCAGGAGTCGGCCGACGCGGCAGCGTCAGCCGTCAGCCCGCTCGACCCTCGTCGTCACAGCCGTCGTAGGAGGGCAGCCGGCACCAACGCCCAGAGACGCGACCCCTGCGCATGCCGGTCACACTCATGACGCCCAACTCGACCGGCGCATCGCAGCAGCACCGGGACGACATCGACCACAAGCGCGATCCTGCCCCACCCCGCACCGGGACGACATCGACCAACAGGGCGAGCTTGACCCAGCCCAACACCCGGGATGGACGCTCTGAACGTCCCGGGGCACCCGGGGGTGGACGACCCGAGGTCGGGCACCCACGACGACGACGAAACCCCGCTCGGCCCAGCAGGTCTCCGGCTGGGTCGAACGGGGTTCACGTGGTGGAGCTGCGGGGATTCGAACCCCGGACCTTCTCATTGCGAACGAGACGCGCTACCACCTGCGCCACAGCCCCAAGTGCGGAGCAACGATAACACCAGCGCTCAGCCTCCCCGAAACCGGCTCGGGCGCACCCCCGCCCGCCTCCGCAGGCACTCCCGCGCGCCCT
Source organism: uncultured Actinomycetota bacterium (assembly GCA_963795035.1). GTDB lineage: Bacteria > Actinomycetota > Actinomycetes > Actinomycetales > Dermatophilaceae > Oryzobacter. Next base: position 798,600 of record CAWCFZ010000001.1, read on the forward strand.
GCGGGCCCACCTGAGACAGGGGTCGGGTCAGGGTCGTCCCCGGGGCCGAGCCAGGCGTGGAGCACCTACGATCACGGCATGCCGTTCCGCCTGCCGCTGCCCTCCCGCAAGGGAGCCGGCCCCGCCGACCTCCCCACGTCGCTGGTCGACCCCGGTGGCGCGACGCCGTGGTCGTCCTCCCCCGGCCGGCCCCCGGAGTGGTCGGTTCCGCGCGGGGTCCGCACGGCGAGCGAGTGGGCCTGGCGGGGCCTGGTCATCGCGGCCGGTGTCCTGGCGGTCATCGCCCTCACGGCCCTGCTCTCCGAGGTCGTCATCCCGATCATCGTCGCGCTGCTCCTCGCGGCGCTGCTCATGCCCGTCCACCACCTCCTGTCGCGCGTCCTCCCGCGCGGGCTGGCGGCCGGCCTGACCGTGCTCGGCACGATCGCGATCGTCAGCGGGATGTTCTCCTTCGTCGCCTCCCAGCTGACCAGCCAGCTCGACGACATCACGACGAGCGTGACCGAGGGCCTGGAGCAGGTGCGCCAGTGGGTGAACGCGACGTTCGGCCTCAGCGACGCCCAGATCCAGGACTACCTCGACCAGACCCGGAAGGCGCTGAGCTCGGGCAACCTCAACGACACGCTGGCCTCTGCCGGGCTGACCGCGACGCACATCGTGGCCGGGTTCTTCCTCGCCCTGTTCTCGCTCTTCTTCTTCCTCTACGACGGACCCACCATCTGGGGCTGGGTCGTCCGCCTGTTCCCGCGCGGCGCCCGCGAGAAGATCCACTCCTCCGGGCTCATCGCCTGGGACCAGCTCGGGTCCTTCACCCGGGCGACCTCCGTCGTGGCCGCGGTCGACGCCACGGGCATCGGGCTCGGCGCCGCGATCCTCGGGGTGCCGTTCGCGTCCGGCATCGCGCTGCTCGTGTTCTTCGGCGCCTTCATCCCGGTCGTCGGTGCCGCCGTCTCGGGCGGCGTGGCCGTGCTCCTCGCCCTCGTGGCGCTGGGGCCGATCCAGGCACTGATCATGCTCGGCGTCGTCATCGGCGTGCAGCAGCTGGAGAGCCACGTCCTGCAGCCGTTCCTCATCGGTCGCGTCATGCGCATCCACCCCCTCGCGGTCATCCTCGCCATCGCGGCCGGTCTCGTCCTCGCGGGCATCGTGGGTGGCCTCGTCGCCGTGCCGACCATCGCGGTGCTCAACGCGGTGGGCCACCACCTGCTCGACGGCCCGGAGTCGGCTGACGACGTGCCTCCGGGCGAGCCGCGCACGGCCGAGGAGACGATGTCCCCCGCCGAGGCCGAGCACGCCGAGGAAGAGGCGCAGGACGTCGGCGACCGCGCCGAACAGGCGTCCAAGGAGCGGCTCGAGGGTCGCGACTGACCCCTCGCGTGGGCCTCCCGAGGCCGACGCACCGCACGGTCGCGGACCGGCCGACGCCGCCACCGGACCTGCAGGATGGTCCGGTGGCGGCGTCTCGTCCGCTGCAGGGGCGGGTCTTCAGGCGCCGGCGACTCGGCGCTGCTCGTAGGTGTCGCCCTCGGTCTCGCGCACCACGGGCGCGGGGTCGGGGGTCACCGCCGCAGGGAGCACCTCGGGGCGCTCGGCCTTGGCCTTCATCGTGTAGGTGGGCCGCGGCACCGGGACGGGGTCCCAGGTCAAGGGGATGTCGTCGTCGACCTCGATGGGGACCATGACGTCCGGCCCGGGGGCCTGCGCGACCGGCTGCTGCACGACGTCGGCGCCGGCGGCCGAGACGTCGTACACCTCGACCTGCGCGCTGGAGACCACGTCGCTCGCGACGAGCACGGGCTCCGCCTCGGCGGGTGCCTCCGCCGCGGTCTGCGCGACGACGCGCTCGGGTGCCGGTCGTGCGGAGCCTGCCGGTGGCGCGGAGCCGGGGCGGGCCGCACCGCGCGCCTCGACGGGGGCAGCGGCCCGCAGGCGGGCGAGGTCGGCCTCCCGGCGCCGGTGGGCCCGGACGAGGGCCGCCTGCGTGCGGGCCCCCGAACGGACGAACGCCAGGGCCGCGCCGACGGCGAGGACCGCCGGTGCGAGCGCCCACGGCTGGAGGAGGGAGAGGCCGACGAGCGGCACGATGGTCACGAGCTCGGCGAGGGCGACGAGGAGGAGCAGTCCACGAACCCGACGGCTCGGGTGGACCCGCGGAGCCTGCGCCGGAGCGCGGCGCGCAGCAGGGGCCGTCGACGGCCGGGCGGGCCGGACCCGCGCGGCCGGCTCGATGCGCTCGGTCACGCCGCCCGGGGCGGGCGGCTCGGCGGCCACGGCGCGCTTGACGAGCACCTGCGGGCGCACGGCGCGGGCGGGGTGGACGGCGTAGGAGCGGGGGGCCGGCTCGGAGAAGTCGGTGCGGGGCAGGGCGTCCCGGCGCTCGAGCACCCGCATGGCGGTGCTGAACTGCTCGACCGAGCGCGCGGTCGCCACGTGGTCGCGACGGCGAACCCAGTACTGCACGAAATAGGCAGCCCACACCCCCAGGAGGACGAGGAAGATCAGGCTCGACGGGGACTGCACGCTACGACCGTAGGTGCGCCTCACCATCAGACGCCGGACCCCCGTCGGTGTGTCGCGCAAGTGACTGTTGTGACGAGTGGTTCGACGAGCCCGCCGACCCGTCCAGCATCCGTGAGAGCCGGTCGCGCAGCGACTCGCCGGCGAGGTCCTCGGTGGTCAGGGCGAAGGAGAGGTGGTCCTGCCACCGCCCCGCGATGTGGAGGAAGTTCGGGCGCAGGCCCTCCTCGCGGAACCCGAGCTTGCGCACGACCGCCAGGCTCGCCGTGTTCTCGGGCCGGATGTTGACCTCGACGCGGTGCAGCCCGATCGTGTCGATGAGGTGGTCGGCGGCGACGGCCAGCGCCGTCGGCGTGACGAGCTGGCCGGCCACCGCCCGGCTCACCCAGTACCCCGCGAAGCAGGACCGGAACGAGCCCAGCACGATCGAGCCCATCGACATCTGCCCCACGAGCCGCCCACCGACGTCGATGACGAGCGGCAGGGCGCGCCCGAGCCGCCCGTCGGCGTCGTACTGGGCGACGAGGTCCTCGAAGGAGCGGCCGACCGCGTCGGGGTCCGGTGAGGTCGCGTCCCACGGCTCGAGCCAGGCGGCGTTGGCCCGGCGCACCGACTGGAACGTGGTGGCGTCCGCCAGGGTGAGCGGCCGCAGGGCGAGGTCGATGCCCGTCGGGGTCCGCCCCTCCAGCCGCACCGGCCACTGCCACGACGGCTCCGGTACCGCGAGCGGTCCCACCACGCGGGTGACCGGGCTGGGTCGACGCAGCCGCTCCCACATCAGTGGTCGCCGCCCCGGACCTGGCTCAACGCGTGGGGCAGGACGTCGGCGAGGACCGCGAGCGCATCGCGCACTCCCCCGGTCGAGCCCGGCAGGTTGACCACGAGCGTGCGACCAGCGACGCCGGCGAGCCCGCGCGAGAGGACCGCGGTCGGCACCCCGCCCGCGACACCGCGGGCGCGGATCGCCTCCGCGACGCCGGGGACCTCGCGGTCGAGCAGGGGCCTGGTGGCCTCGGGAGTGCCGTCGGTCGGCGTGAGCCCGGTCCCCCCGGTGGTGAGCAGGAGGTCGGGCTCCGCGGCGAGCGCTGCCGCAAGGGCCTCGCCGACGGCCGGCCCGTCGGCGACGACCGTGGCATCGGCGACGGTCGCGCCCCAGCCCCGCAGGGTCTGCACGATGAGGACGCCGCCGCGGTCGGGGTAGACCCCGTGGGCCGCGCGGGTCGAGGCGGTGACGACGACGGCCGTGCGCCCGGCGAGTGGCTCGCTCACGGCGTCTCCTCCCAGTCGCCGGAGCGGCCCCCGGACTTCGCCGTGACCCGGATGTCGGTGATCCGCGCGTGCTTGTCGACCGCCTTGACCATGTCGACGAGGGCCAGGGCCGCCACGGCCACGGCGGTCAGCGCCTCCATCTCGATGCCGGTGCGGTCGGCGGTGCGCACGACCGCGCGGATCTCCACGCCGTCGTCGACGACGTCGAGGTCGACCTCCACCGCGTGCACGGCGACGGGGTGCGCGAGGGGGATGAGCTCGGGGGTCCGCTTGACCGCCTGGATGCCCGCGACCCGGGCGACGCCGAGCGCGTCGCCCTTGGGCACGACGCCGTCGCGCAGGGCGGCCACGGCCCGGGCGGACAGCAGCACCCGGCCGGCGGCGGCGGCCCGGCGGGCGGTGACGGCCTTGGCCGAGACGTCGACCATGTGCGCGGTGCCGTCGGCCCGCACGTGGGTGAGCCCGGAGCCCGGGGAGGCCGTGGGGGTCAGGGGGTCAGAGGCCACGGTCGCGATCCTTCCCGAGCAGCGGCAGGCAGCGCACCCGGTCGCCCGGCTCGACCCTGACCACCTCGGCCGGCACGAGGGCGAGCGCCGTGGCACCGGCCAGGGCGCCCAGGACGTGCGAGCCCTGGCCGCCCGAGGGACGCACCCGGCCGTCCTCCTCGACGACGCGGGTCAGCTCGACCTTGCTCGCGGCGACGTCCCAGCCGGCGTCGGCGACGGCCTCGAAGGCCCCGTCACCGTCGGGGTCGAGCCCGGCGAGGCGACGCAGTGCCGGGAGGACGAAGACGTGGAAGGAGGCGAACGAGCTGACCGGGTTGCCGGGCAGCGTCACCGCGGGGGTGCGCGAGGGTCCGACGACGCCGCAGCCCTGCGGCATCCCCGGGCGCATCGCGACCTTGACGAACTCGACGCCGCCGTCCTCGACGAGGACCTCCTTGACGGTGTCGTACACGCCCATCGAGACGCCACCGCTGGTGATGACGAGGTCGGGACGACCCGGCAGGTCGGCGAGGAACGCGCGCACGGCGACGGCGTCGTCGCGCAGGTGGACCGACGCCGCGACCTCGGCACCCGCCGCCTCGACGAGGGCGCGCAGCATCACGAGGTTGGAGTCGACGATCTGGCCGTGCTCGAGGCGCGAGCCCGGGGGGACGAGCTCGTCGCCGGTGGACGCGACGAGCACGCGCGGCCGGGGGTGGACGACGAGCTCGGCGACGTTGGTGGCCGCCGCGAGGGCGAGGTGACCGGGTCCGAGCAGGGTGCCGGCCGCGAGGACGACGTCCCCGGTCCGCACGTCCTCGCCCTGCCGCCGCACCGACCGCCCGGGCTCGGGTGCGAGGTGGAGGGAGACCTGCGTGGCCCCGCCGTCGCTCAGCTCGACCGGGACGACCGCGTCGGCCCCCTCGGGCATCGGGGCGCCGGTCATGATCCGCATCGCGTGACCGGGGGTCAGCACGTGGCGGACGGTGTCACCGGCGGCGATGTCGGCCACGACCGGCAGCGTCACCGGCTGGTCGGGACCGGCCCCGCCGAGCTCCTCGGCCCGCACGGCGTAGCCGTCCATCGCGGAGTTGTCGAAGCCCGGGAGGTCGACGGCCGCCGTGACCGCCTCGGCGAGGACGAGCCCGAGGGCGCTGCCCACCGGCACGGTCGTGGGGGGCAGCGGGGCGACGAGGTCGAGGACGGCGGCGCGGTGCTCGGCGAGGGTCCGCATCACCCGGGGCCCTCGAGCCGGGTCCCGTCGGGGATGGTCCGGGGCTCGCCGGTCACCACGACGTCCCCGGCGCACACGACGTCGGCCCCGAAGGTGACGTCGGCCTCGACGCGCAGGCTCGTGCAGTCGCGGACCGAGGGCACACCCCGGGGGAAGCGGGCCTCGAAGGCGTCGACGAGACGGTAGGCCGCGCCGAGGTCGACGAAGGGCTCGGCGTGGTCGATCGTCGACTCGACGTGGGCCTCGTCGGTGAGCCGGTAGAGGTCGGAGCGCAGCAGGAACAGCTCGTTGGTCGTCTTGACGGGCCGGAAGCGGCTGCGGTCGACCGCGAGCGCCCGCGACCCCTCGAAGACCTCGACCGCCGCCCCCATCGCCGACTCGACCTGGATGACCGGCGTGGAGTCCGACCGCGTGGGGTCGACCGTCTTGCGGTTGACGATGATCGGCAGCCCGAGGACGCCGTCGCGCTCCGCGAGGCGGGCCGCGAGGACGTCGAGGTCGACCCAGAGGTTGTTGGCGTGGAACCACGGGTGGCGCTCGTTGTCCTGGAAGTGGTGGTCCTCCCCGTCAACGACCATCGCGCTGTCGCGCAGCACGAGCCGGCCGTCGGTCTTGCGCACCGCGAGGTGTCCGCCCTTGCGGTCGTTGACGGTCCGCTCGCACACCTCGGTGACGTACGGGATGCCCTCGGCCGCCATCCAGGCCGGGACGGCGCCGTCGCACGTGGCACCGAGGTTGTCGGCGTTCGACAGGAACACGTAGCGAAACCCCCTCTCGCGCAACGTGTCGAGCAGCCCGGTCGTCTGGAGTGCGACGTAGACGTCGCCGTGCCCCGGGGGGCACCACTCGAGCTCCGGCTCGTCGGGCCACTCCACGGGGGACAGGTCGTCGGCGCGCAGCTTCGGCTCGCGGTTCTGCAGGAAGTCCAGGGGCAGCCCGTCGACGGCGAGGTCGGGGTAGGCCCGCAGGATCGCCATCGACTCCTCCTGCGTGCGGAAGGAGTTCATGAGGATCATCGGGGTCGACGTGCCGTGACGCTCGCGCAGCGCCAGCACCTGCCGGGCGATGACGTCGAGGAAGGTCAGCCCGTCGCGGACCACGAGCGCGGACTTCGGCCCGCGGATCCCCATGCTCGTCCCGAGCCCGCCGTTGAGCTTGATGACGACGGTGCGTCCCAGGGCCTCGGCGACCGCGGCGGCGTCGGGGCGCACGTCCTCGAGATGGGTCACGTCGACGAGGGGCTCGATGCTGTCCTCGGCGATGGTCCCGGAGACGTGCTCCTGGAGCTGCTCGTGGTAGTGGGCGAACACGTGCACGGCGAGCTCGGGTACCCCCGCGCCGCGCATCTTCTCCGTCGCGGCGCGCAGCCCGTCGATGGTCATGGCGCCCACCCTACGATGCACGGGTGCCCCGCGATCCGGTCAAGTCCGCCTGCCGAGCAGCCCGGCGCGCGCTGCGGCGCGACATCGCCTCCTCCCGCGACGTCGCGGCCGACGAGGCGGCCCTGCCGCGCCACGTGCTCGCCCTCCTCGACGAGCTCGGCCTGGGCGCCGGCAGCGTCGTCACGTCGTACGCCTCGGTCCCCGGTGAGCCCCCGACCCCGGCGCTCAACGCCGCGCTGGCCGAGCGCGGAGTCACCGTCCTGCTGCCGATCACGCTGCCCGACCTCGACCTGGACTGGCACGACGCCGCCGACCCCGGCCAGTCCCCCCTCGGGGGCCCGGCCATCGCCCGGGCCGACCTCGTGCTCGCGCCGGGCCTCGCGGTCGACCGCACCGGCACCCGGCTCGGGCAGGGCGGGGGCTGCTACGACAAGGCCCTCCCCCGTCGCCGTCCGGGCACGCCCGTCGTCGTCGTGCTGCACCCCGGCGAGATCGTCGAGGCCGGGGAGGCCGACGAGGACCGGCTCCCCCGCGCCGAGCACGACCAGCTCGTCGACGCCGTGGTGAGCGCGCAGGGCCTCACCGACCTCGGGCTCAGCCCGTGGCGGTCGAGGCCTCCGGCCGCAGGGTGAGGACGTCCGGGTCATCGGCCCGGACCGCGTCCTCGGAGAACGGCCAGGGTCGCTGGATGCCGGCGGCCCAGTCCTGCGCCTGGTCGGAGTAGTGGTCGCTGGCCGGGTGGCCGCTCGTCCCGGTCTGGTTGATCCACGTGGAGGCGTCGAGGTCGGCGAGGTCGACGACCATCCGCATCGACGGCGCCGCGGTGACCGTGTAGCCCTTGCTCGCGTCCCACGCGTTGGCGTTGACGATCGCCGAGCCCCCCGGCAGGTCGTACGGGCCGTCGTTGACCAGCCAGCGGACCGGCCCCGGGACGGTCTCCCCGCCGAGGACCCGGTGCTCGAGGGTGACCCGGTGCAGCTTGCCCCACTGCCACTTGGAGGGGTCCTTGCCGAGCTCGGTCGTCAGCTCCAGCCGCGCCGCGACCAAGGCCTGGCGCAGGATCTCGTTCTTCCCCTCGGTGATGTTGGGGGTCAGCTTGTTGTCCCACCAGGCGCTCTTCTCGTCCTCGAGCAGGGCCTTGACGGCGGACCGGAACCGGCCGCCGCCGTCGGCCTTGAGGCCGGTGGGCAGCTCGTCGTCGAAGAGCAGCTCGAGCAGGTTGCGCCACACCGCGTTGTAGTACGCGGCCGCGGCGCCGGCGTCGGCGTCGCCCGAGGGGGTCGACCCGTCCCATCCGCGCAGCAGCTCGCGCGCCTCGCGGGTGAACTCCAGCAGGCCCTCGGTGTCGGGCTCGGTCTCGGTGCTCTCCAGCGGCAGGGCCAGCAGGGCCGGGACCAGCACCTCGGCGAAGGAGTCCTGCGTGTCGAGCTGGATCCCGGCGGCGTCGGCCGGGCTGAGCTTGGTGACGTCGGCCAGCCGCTCGCCGATCCGGGCCGAGCGCCAGCCGTGGTCCCAGTCCGTGGTGAGGAAGGGGCGCGGGCCGGTGACGACGGGCTGGTTGGCCGTGACGATGACGCCGTCGGGAGGGTCCAGGGCGTACGGCAGGTCGCCGAACTCGACGAACCCCTGCCAGTCGTAGCGCGAGTCCCACCCGGGGGAGGGCCAGTACCCGGCGGGGGCCCGCGGGATCGACGAGCGGCGGATCGGCACCAGCCCGGGCGCCTGGTAGCCGATGTGCCCGGCGCGGTCGGCGTACACGAGGTTCTGGGCCGGGACCGCGAAGAGGCTGGCGGCCTCACGGAACTCCTCGAACGTCGTCGCGACGTTGAGGGCGAGGACGGCGTCGGCGGTCCGGCTCGGCTGGAGGGCGGTCCAGGCCATCGAGACCGCGTAGGCCTCGGACTCGTCGCCCTCCTGCTGGGTGGGGGCGTGGGCCCCGGCGTCACCGAAGGGCTCCAGGACGTCCGACATCACCGGCCCGTGGACCGTGGCGCGCACCGTGATCCGCTGGTCGGCGCCACCACGGATCCGGATGGTCTCCTCCCTGGTGGTGACCTCCTCCCACTGGCCGTCGCGCAGGTAGGTCCCGCCGACGATCCGCTCGAGGTAGAAGTCGGTGACGTCCGGGCCGAGGTTGGTGAAGCCCCAGGCGATCTCGCCGTTGTGCCCGATGATGACGCCCGGCACCCCCGCGAAGGAGAAGCCGCTGACGTCGAGGGGGCAGGACGCCGAGACGGTGCGGCAGTGCAGGCTGTTCTGGATCCAGATGCCCGGCTGCCCGACCCCGAGGTGCGGGTCGTTGGCGAGCAGCGGCTTGCCCGTCGTCGTCCGCGACCCGGCGACGACCCACGAGTTCGACCCGATGCCCTCACCGCGGCCGAGCAGCTCAGGGATGGCGGCGAGGGCCCGGTGGGCCGAGGCGTAGGAGTCCGCTGCGCCGCTGGAGGTGATGCGGTCGTCGGCGGGCAGCGCGGGACCGGCCGACGCAGCACCCGTGGCCTCGGTGAGCGCCGAGGGCACGGCCGAGCGGGTGACGCCCGCGTCCCCCGTGGGGGACCACTCGTCGGAGGAGAGGATCGGCGGGTGCGACTCGGCGTCGTACGGCGGGTAGAGCGCGGCGATCTGCGCGGCTGAGAGCCGGTCGCTCAGCCGCGCGCGGGCGAGCTCGTCGGCGTAGTTGCCGCGCAGGTCCCAGGCCATCGCCTTGAGCCAGGTGAGGCTGTCGAGGGGGGTCCACTCCTCGACCTCCACCTCGGGCAGCGTGAGTGCGAGCACGGTGTACTCGACCCCCATCTCGTCCGGGGTGCGCCCCCGCAGGTAGGTGTTCACGCCGTCGGCGTACGCCTGGAGGATCTGGCGGGTCTGCGGGTCGAGCGTGGGCAGCTCGGCCTCGGCGACGCGCCGCCAGCCCATGGTGCGGATCACCTTGTCGGAGTCCAGGCCGGCGGCTCCGACGAGCTCGGAGAGGCGTCCGGCGGTGACCCGGCGGCGCAGGTCCATCTCGAAGAAGCGCTCCTGGGAGTGGACGTAGCCCTGCGCCCGGGCGAGGTCGGTGACGCTGTCGCCGTAGAGGTGCGGGATGCCGCTCTGGTCGCGCATGACCGTGACGGCCCCACCGAGCCCGGGCAGCGAGGCCTCCCCCGAGGTGCGGGGCAGCGACTCGCGCACGGCCGACACCACGACGAACCCCGCGACGAGCGCGCCCACGACCACGAGAGCCAGGAGTCCCAAAAGGGCCCGGCGGGCGACGGCGACACGGCTCACCCTGCGAGACTAGGACACGAGGGAACGACGACACGACGAGGACGGGCCGTGCGACAGACCGTGATGCTGCCGTGGGCTGACGGCGGCGCGTCCACGGGTTTCTCGGTCGACGACCTCACCCCCGCCCTCCTCCTGGGCAGCCTCGTCCTCGTCCTCGCGGTCGCCGCGGTCCGCCTGTCGGTGCGCTCCGGGCTCCCGACCCTGCTCATCTACCTCGGGATCGGCCTGGTCCTCGGCGAGTCGGGCTTCGGCATCCGCTACGACTCCCAGCAGCTGACCCAGGTCCTCGGGTACACGGCGCTCGTCATCATCCTCGTCGAGGGCGGGCTCACGACCCGGTGGTCGGGCATCAAGGCGTCGGTGGCGCCGGCGGCGGTGCTCGCGACCGTCGGGGTGGGGATGTCCGTGCTGGCCGTGGGAGTCGTGGCCCACCTCGTCCTGGACTGGTCGTGGCAGATCGCCTTCCTCGTCGCGGCCGTGCTCGCCTCCACCGACGCCGCGGCGGTGTTCTCGGTCCTGCGCCGGGTGCCGCTGCCCCGCAGGATCTCCGGGATGCTCGAGGCGGAGTCGGGGTTCAACGACGCCCCGGTCGTCCTGCTCGTCACGGCCCTGGCCTCCGCGCTCGCCCCGGGCGCGCAGGCGCACCCCTGGTGGTGGGTCGTCGGGCTCGCGGTCGTCGAGCTCGCCGGGGGGACCGTCGTGGGCCTCGGGGTCGGGTGGCTCGGGGCTCGGGTGCTGCGCACCGTCGCCTCGTCGTCGTCGGCCCTGTTCGCCATCGGCGTCATCGCGGTGGCCGTGCTCGCCTACGCCGCGGCCGACGCCGTGCACCTGTCCGGCTTCATCGCCTGCTACCTCGCGGCGCTCGTCCTGGGGAACCTGCGGCTGCCGCACCGGCCCGCCGTCGTCGGGTTCGCCACGGCGATGGGGTGGATCGCCCAGATCGGGCTGTTCGTCCTGCTCGGCCTGCTCGCCTCGCCCGCGAACTTCCCGTCGGTCGTCGTGCCCGCCCTCGTCGTGGGGACCGCGCTGCTCCTGCTGGGGCGCCCGCTGTCCGTCATCGCCTCGTGCACCCCCTTCCGGATCTCCTGGCGCGTCCAGGCCTTCCTGTCGTGGGCCGGCCTGCGCGGCGCGGTGCCCGTCGTCCTCGCCACGGTCCCGGTGACCAAGGGCGCCCAGGGCGTGGACTGGATCTTCGACCTCGTCTTCGTCCTCGTCGTCGTGTTCACCTTCATCCAGGCGCCCTCGCTGCCCTGGGTCGCCCGGCGGCTCGGCCTGGGCTCGGCGCACCACCAGGTCCCGATCGCCGTCGAGGCGACCCCCCTGGATGAGCTGGGCGCCGAGCTGCTGGCGGTCGACATCGGGCCGGGCTCGAGGATGGCCGGGGTCCGGGTCTTCGAGCTGCGCCTGCCCGCCGGGGCCAACGTCTCCCTCGTCGTGCGCGAGGGGGCCTCGTTCGTCCCCAAGGAGAGCGACGTCCTGCGCACCGGCGACCAGCTGCTCGTCGTGGCGCCCACCGCGCTGCGGGGCCGGGTCGAGCAACGGCTGCGCCAGGTGAGCCGCGGGGGCCGCCTCGCGGGCTGGGGCACCGACTGAGCGGGGTGCACCGGCGGCCTCCGGGAAGGGTTCGGGCCGTTCCTCGCTTATCCTTGGGCGACACCGTCGCGATCCTGGGCTCCCACACCCGGCCGGGCCCCGTCACGGTGTGTCCCGTTGCAGCTCTCCCCAGGAGGACCGCCGTGCCGACGTACGCCTACGCGTGCACCGAGTGCGACCACCGCTTCGAGGTCGTCCAGTCGTTCAGCGACGACTCCCTCTCGGTGTGCCCCGAGTGCCAGGGCCGCCTGCGCAAGCTCTTCAACGCCGTCGGCATCGTGTTCAAGGGCGGCGGCTTCTACCGCACCGACAGCCGCTCCGGCGCCTCCGTGCCGGGCGCCTCGGGCGCGTCGACGTCGGGTTCGTCGGAGTCCTCCTCCTCCTCGTCGTCCAACGGGTCGTCGAACGGGTCGGGCGGCGGATCGTCCGAGTCCTCGTCGGGCTCGTCGTCGAACGGCTCCTCGGGCTCGTCGTCGAACGGGTCACAGGGCTCGCCGTCCACAGGGTCGGCCCCCGCGAAGGCCTCGTCCACAACCTCGGCCTGACCCGCGACGGGCTCGCCGGCGGCGCCTAGCGTCGTCGCCATGCCGCTGCCCGCCCTGCCCGTGCCGGCCCTCACCGGGCGCGGCCGACGGGCGAGGTGGCTGCGGCGGGTGCTGCGCCGGCTCCTCGCCGGGGTCCTGGCGGCCACCGCACTCGTCCTCGTCGTGCGCGAGGTCCGGCCCCCGCCGACACCGCAGGTCCTGGTCGTGGTCGCCGACCGCCCCGTCCCGGCCGGCACGGTCCTGGCCGCCGCCGACCTGCGCCTGCAGCCGGTGGGCGCGGCGCAGCCCGGCGCCCTCGTGACGCTCGAGCAGGCCGTCGGGCGACGCCTCGGGGCCGGGCTGGCCGAGGGCGAGGCGGTCACCGCCACGCGGCTCGTGCCTCGCGGCGTCGCCGACGGGCTCCCTCCCGGACGGGTGGCGCTGCACGTCGTCGCGGCCGATCCCGCGTCGGTCGACCTCCTGCGACCCGGCGGGTTCGCGCGGGTCTACGCCGTCGCCGGGGGTCCGCCGCTCGCCCGGGCGGCGCTCGTCCTGGCCAGCGACCCCGCCCCGGCCGGCGACGGTGCGGCCGGGCCGCCTCCGGCGCGCGGGGTGGTGCTCGCCCTGTCGGCCGCCGACGCCGACGCCGTGCTCGCCGGGCACGGGGGCCTCGAGGGTCCCGTCACCGTCGGCCTGCTCGCCGAGCCCCCCTGACCGGGTGACGGGCGCCCGAAGGAGGCCGTCCCGGCAGGGCCTAGGCTGCTGACCGCCGGGGGGCACACCGTCCCGCCGACCGGCCCACCACCACGTCGAAGGAGTCACCCATGAAGGGCTTCAGGGACTTCGTCCTGCGCGGCAACCTCGTCGAGCTCGCCGTCGCGTTCATCATCGGCGCCGCGTTCGCCACGGTCGTCAAGGCGTTCACCGACGTCGTCATCGAGGCACTGGCCAAGGCCGGCGGAGCACCCAGCTTCAACGAGTGGAAGCCGGGGGGCTTCGACACCATCGGGCCCTTCCTCACGGCGCTCGTGGCGTTCCTCATCACCGCCGCCATCGTGTACTTCTTCATCGTCAAGCCCTACGAGGGTGCCAAGGCACGCTTCTTCCCGGACGAGCCGGAGGCCGCGACCATGGACCCCAACACCGAGCTTCTCACCGAGATCCGCGACGCGCTGCGAGCGCCCCGCGCCTGAGCAGCCCCGCACCCCCGTCACTCCCAGTGCGGCGGGCGCTGGGCGCGCAGCCAGCGGTCGTGATCGCTCTCGGCCGGGTTCTCGGCGTCGCGCGCGGGCGCCACGTCGGGCGCGTCGTCGGCGGCCGGGTTGGTCCCGGAGCGGTGGGCCCGGCGGCTGCGCCGCGGGCCGAGGTCGCGCAGCTCGCGCTCGGGTTGCCCGGGCGACTCGAACGACAGGTCGGCCGGCTCACGCAGCCACGCGGGGACCCCGTCGCCGCGCTCGTCACCACCCGAGGTCGCGTCGTCCTCGGGCACCTGGTCGGACGCGCCCGGGACCGCGTCGTCGGGGCGCTCAGTCACCGGGGGCCGTCCTGACGCCCAGGGTCTCCAGGATCCGCGAGACGTCCCTGGCGGGGTCACGGAACACGTCGGTCGACCAGACCCGCACGTGCCGCCACCCCAGCCGCTCGAGCTGCTCGGCCCGCAGCCGGTCCCGGTCGCGGGCCGTGCGCATCGCGGCGTACTGCGGCCCGTCGGACTCCACCGCGAGGACGAGGTGCCCCGGCCGCGCCGGGTCCTCCACCGCGAGGTCGACCGGGTCGGCCGACGACCCGAGCCCCTCGTGGACGACCAGGCCCTCGGCGCGCAGGCGGCGGGCGAGGTCGGCGAGGACGACCGAGCGCGACGACCCGCTCTGCTCGCCACCGTCGGGGCCGGCCTCCGCGGCCGGTGCCGCGCTGGTGCGGGGAAGCCCGTCGCCGGCGGCGTAGGCGAGGAAGTCGCGCAGCATCACGGCGCCGCGGGCCCGCAGCCGCTCGGGGTCGAGGTCGTCGGCCGCGATCGACGACACGACGGTCATCGAGCGCCGGGCCCGGGTGATGGCGACGTTGAGGCGGCGCTCGCCGCCTTCGGTGTTGAGGGGCCCGAAGCGGTGCAGCACCCGCCCGTGCGGGGTCTTGCCGTAGCCGATGGTGAGCAGGACGTCGTCGCGCTCGTCGCCCTGGACCCGCTCGAGGTTCTTGACGAAGAACGCCTCGGCGCGGTCCTCGTCGAAGAAGGCGGTGAGCCCCGCGTCGTCCTCGAGTGCGGCGAGCGCCCGGCGCAGCGCCTCGTCGACCCGCGCCGCGTGGGTGGTGCCGAGCGCGATGACGCCGAGCGAGCGCTCGGGGCTGGTGCGGGCGTGCTCGAGGACGAGCTCGACGACCCGGTCGACCTCGGTGCTCGTCGACTCGACGGCCCCCTCGCCCTCCGCGACGACACCGTGCCCGTCGACGAGGACGTGCCGCACGACGGGGTCGGTCCCGGTGCCCGGGAAGGTGACGAGCGAGCCCTCGTAGACCTCCGCGTTGGCGAAGGCGATGAGGCGCTCGTCGAGCGAGCGGTAGTGCCACCGCAGCCGCCGTCCGGGCAGGGCGGCGGCGAGCACGTCGAGGATCGACTCGACGCCCTCGGTGAGCGCCTCCTCCGCGCCCACGGCGCCCTCACCCTCGGTGACGGTGGTGAAGAAGGACGTCGGGGGCAGCTGGCGCGAGTCGCCGGCGACGACGACCTGGCGCGCCCGCGAGACGGCCGACACCGCCTCGGCCGGCGGGATCTGGGAGGCCTCGTCGAACACGACGACGTCGAACCACTGTCCGGGGGGCAGCACCGACGCGACGACGAGCGGGCTCATCACCCAGCACGGGCGCACCGCCGTGACGAGGTCGGGCGCGCGCGTCACGAGGTCGCGCAGCGGTGCGAGCCGCCGCGCACGAGCCGCCTCGGCCCGCAGCAGCGACTCCTGCTCGGGGTGCTCGGCGACCACCTCGGCGACCCGGTCGGCCACGGCGCGAAGGACGCGGGCCGCGTTGTCGGACACCACCGCCCGGTCGGCGTCGGCGAAGTCGGCGACCGTCCGGCTCAGTGCCCGGCCGTCGTGGGCGGCCACGCGCGGGTCGCGCAGCGCGACCTCCTCGGCGAGCGAGCACCACCAGACCCACTCGACCTCGGGACGCACCTGCTCGGCCGGGACGCCACGGCTGCGCAGGTCGTCGACGAGCGGCCGCAGCCCCGCTGCCTCCAGCTCGTCCAGCGCCTCCCGCACGGCCGGGGCGACGCCGACCCGGCTCGAGGTCTTCGCGAGGTGGGCGACCCGCTCGCGCAGGGTGAGCAGGTCGAGGTCGAGCAGCCCAGGGCGGCCTTCCGGCTCGGGTCGCGCGAGGCGGTCGTCGAGCCACTCCAGGTCGGCGACGAGGGAGGCGTGCGACGCCCGGGCCCGGTCGAGCTCGACGGGGATCTCGGGCCGCCCGCCCGATCCGGCGAGGCGACGCCACGCGACCCGCTGGACGCTCGCCGCGGCCAGCGCGGCGTGCAGGTCGGCCGGCGGCCGGCCGGGGCGAAGCAGCGAGCGGGCCTGGCGCCGCAGCCTCCAGCGCTCGAGGACACCGAGGTCGGCCCCCACCTCGCGTCGGTGGGCGGCGGACCCGGTGGCGTCGACGAGGTCGTCGAGCGGGATGTCGAAGACCTCGGGCCGGAACACCTCGAGCGTGTCGCGCACGTCGCCCACGGTGTCGAGGACGTGGCCCCAGTCGCGGGTGGTCGGCCGTTCCGGCAGGTGGATGCCGCGGAACACCTCGGCGAGCGTGCGGGCGGTGGCGTCGACCCCGTCGCCCTCCAGCCGCTCGGCGCGCTCACGGGCCTCGGCAGCGGTGTCGGCGTCGGGGAGGTCGGCACCGAACCACGGGTCGTCGCGCCCGGCCCCGTCCCAGTCGGCGAGGGAGGCCAGGCTCGTCGTCGTGGCCGCGGCGCGGCCCACGCCCTCACGGTCGAGACCGGCGAGCACGGCGTCGCGCACGCGGACCCGCGAGCGGGGCGGGGTGGGCAGGGCCGCGAACGCGGACACCGCCTCCTGCACGTCGTGCAGCGAGGCTCCCCACGGCTCTCGCGCGTCGTGCAGCGCGCGCACGTGGTCGGCGAGGCGCTCGGCGGCGCTGCGGCGGGTGTCGGCCGGCCCGGTGACCCGCGCGGCCGTGGCGGCGTCGCGGGGTGAGGCCCGCCCGGGGCGGGCGGGCGTGGTGGCGCCGAGGCGGTCGAGACCGTCGGCGAGCTCGCGGGCGACCCGGCGGCGGCCCTGCGCCCCGGCGTGGAGGTCGAGGACGAGGTCGGAGAGCCCGACGCGGGCGAGGCGTCCCACGACGGCGTCGATCGCCGCCCGCTTCTCGGCGACGAACAGCACGCGGCGCCCGTCGGCGGCCAGCGCCGCGATGAGGTTGGAGATCGTCTGCGACTTGCCGGTGCCGGGCGGGCCGTGGACGACGAGGTGCGACCCCGACCGCACCGCCTCGATGGCCTCCTGCTGGCTGGAGTCGGCGTCGAGGACGAGGACGTCGCGCGTCGGGTCGTCGAGGTCGAGGCGGGAGGGGTCGAGCTCGGAGCGGATCGCGCGCAGCGCGTCGGGGTCGCCGGCGAGCGCAGCGACGACGTCGTGGTCGGCCAGCCGGTCGGCCTGGGCGGCGAGGTCGGCGACCATCGGCAGCTTGGCGTACGAGAACGTCCCGAGCACGAGCCGCGGGTCGACGGAGAAGTCGGGGATGGCGGCGCAGGCCTGCGCCAGGGCCGCGTAGACCGGGTACGGGTCGACGGTGCCGTCGACGAAGGCGAGCCCCTCGAGGGCGTCGTCGTCGATGGTGATGCCCTGCTCGGAGGCGAGGTAGTGCACGAGGACGGGGTTGAGCTCGACGTCGGCCCCGAGGTCGAGGACGTAGTCGCCCTGGGCCGCGCCGGTGGGGCGCAGCGTGCACGGGCGCAGGAGCACCGGGGCGGCCGGTGGCCGCGGCACGGTGCGCCCGTCGGGCAGGGTGACGCTCCACGTCGCCATCCCGATGGCGAGGAAGCAGGTGAGGATGCCGCGCTCCTCCTTCAGCTCGCGGCTCTTCGCGGCGATGGCGCGGGCCCGGCGGCGGGCGTCGTCGAGGGCGGCCGGCTCGCGGTAGAGGTCGGACAGCCGGGTCGGGCGCCCGGTCATCAGCAGGGCGACACCACCGGGGTGGGCGGTGCGCAGGTCGAGGGTTCCGGCCGACAGGTCGCGGTACCACAGGAGCGTGTTGCGTCCACCGAGGTCGACGAGGTGGCGGGTCCAGGCCGCCCGGGCCGCGGCGACCCGGTCCCCGCGGGGGTCGACCGGGGGCTCGACGATCTCGGGCGCGGGGTCGGTGGCCGGTTCCGAGGGCTCCCCCGGCGGGGTGTCCTCGTCACGCGTCACGGCCGTCTCGCTCACCTCAGCAGGCTAACAACGCGGTGCCCCGGTGCCCGTCAGGCGCGGGCGCGGGTCCGCGGTGCGCTCAGGGCCGCGGCCAGCCCGATGGCGACCGCGACGGCGAGCGCCCCGAGGGCGAGCGCCCGGTAGCTCACCTCCTCGACGACCACCCCTGCCAGGGCGCCGCCGGCACCGGCGACGAGGGACATCACGAGGTCCGAGGCCCCCTGGGCTGCGGGCCGCTCGTCGGCGGGGACGGCTGCGGTGAGCAGGGCGGACCCGGACACCAGCGTGCACGACCACCCCAGCCCGAGGAGGAACAGGCCGGCCAGCAGCGTCGTCGAGTGCCCCTCGGGCGACACCGACGCCAGGATGGTCGCGCTCGACAGGACGAGCGAGCCGGCGAGCGCGACGACCCGGCCGCCGAAGCGGTCGACCGCCATCCCGGTGAGGGGCGAGAAGGCGAACATCCCGAGCACGTGCATGCTGATGACGAACCCGATGACCTCCAGGCCGGCCTCGCCGTGCGACATGTGCAGCGGGGTCATCACCATGACGCTGACCATCGTCACGTGCCCCAGCACGAGGGTGAGCAGGCCCAGCCGGGCGTCGGGCAGCCCGACGACGACCCGCAGCCCGCGCACCATCGAGCCCTGCGCCTTCATCGCGACACCCCCGCTCTCGAGGTGCCGCCGTCGGGCCTCCAGGAGCGGGTCGGGGCGCAGCCGCCACAGGATGAGGCCGACGGCGAGGAGGAGGCCGACGACGGAGAAGACGTAGGGGCCGGCCAGCGGCGGCAGCCCGAGGGCCCGCGCGACCGGCGCCCCGGGGGTCACGAGGTTCGGGCCGAGCACGCTGCCGAGCGTCGTGGCCCACACGACGATCGCGAGGTCGCGGGCCTGGTGCTGCGGCTGCGCGAGGTCGGTGGCCGCGTACCGGGACTGGCCGTTCGACGTCGTGGCGCCCCCGAAGAACAGGCTCGAGACGAGCAGCAGCGCGAAGCTCCCGATCGCGGCCGCCGTGATGATGCCGACCGCCCCGACGGCGGCGAAGGCGTAGCCGAGCGCGAGCCCGGGGCGTCGGCCGCGGGCGGCCATGACCCGCACGACGGGGACGGCGACCAGGGCCGTGCCGAGGATCTGGAAGGTGCCGCCCAGGCCCGCCCACCGCGCCGAGCCGGACACCTCCTCCGCGATGAGGGCTCCGACGGCGACGCCGGCCGACAGCCCCACCCCGCCGAGGACCTGCGACGACACGAGGGTGCGCACGACGTGGCGCTGCACCTGGTCCCGGGCCGGCGTGGTCGTCACCCGGTGGAGCATGCCACCTCCGCGGTGGGGCGAGGTCGTGCGGGAGGCGGCCCGCTCAGCGCCGGACCCGCGTCATCCTCCACTCGTTGTGGTCGTCGACCCGGGCGTACTCGAGGTCGTCGAGGGCCATCTTCGCCAGGGCCAGCCCGCGGCCCTCCTCGCTGTCGTGACCGGGCATGACGAACGACAGCTCGGGCAGGGCCTCACCGCCCTCGGTCAGCAGGCCGCGCAGCCTGTCCGGCTCGACGTGGAGGGTGAAGGAGTAGTGGACGGTGCCGGGGGGCCGGCCGTGCTCGACGACGTTGTTCGCGATCTCGATGACCGCCGTCTCGAAGAGCATGAGGTCGGTGCCGTGCACGTCGGGGTGGTCGGCGCGGACGCGGTCGAGGAGATCGTGCAGGAGGTTGAGCGTCTCCGGCACGGCGAGGGTGTCGACCCGGTAGTCACCAGCCATGGACGGCGTCCTCCAGACGGTCGAACGGCTGGAGGATCCGGTCGAGGTTGGTCAGGGCGAGCACCATGCGCACCTGTTCCTGCGGCTCGGCGATCCGCAGGTCGCCGCCGGCCTGGCGGGTGCGCTTGAGCCCGGCGACGAGGGCGCCGAGCCCGGAGGAGTCGACGAAGCTCGTCTCGCTGAGGTCGACGACGACGTGGGTGACTCCCGACTCCACGACCTCGTCGATCGCGCTCTTCAGCGCAGGGGCGGCGACCATGGTGAGCCGCCCGTCGCAACGGAGCACCGTGGCGTCCTGGACGGTCGAGCGATGGACCTGCATCACGGGGTGATCTCCTTCGAGGGGTGGGCGGAATCGGGCGCGCGGTAGAGGGCTGCCTTCCAGATGACACTGAGGACGACGAGGTCGTACGCGATCCACGCCGTGTTGACCCCGGTGCCGATGACGCTGTCGGCCGTGCCGAACCAGAGCCGCAGTCCGCCCACCACGACCGCGATGACGAGCAGCACCGCGGTGACGATCTGGGGGGCGATGAGGCGCCACGGGAAGCCCGTGCGCTCGGCCCTCGTCTTCGGCGTGACGACGAAGCCGAGGGGCCGCTTGAACCACACGTTGGCGGCGGCGGTCCAGCAGGCCCTGATCCACAGGGGGAACAGGGCCAGGCTGTACTGGTGGCCGCGCCAGGTCTTCTTGCCGTACCCGACGACGACGAAGAGCAGCTGGTTGACGGCCATGTAGGGGACGAAGAAGGTGAGGAAGGTCAGGCCGTACGCCTTGACCGGGAGCACCCCGAAGATGAGGTAGACGAACGGCGCGGTGAGGAAGACGACCGCGGCGAAGCCCGACAGGTAGCTCCACATCGTCGAGAAGTACAGGAGGCGCTGCGGGAGGCTCAGGCCCTTCTGGACGAGGGGGTTCTCCTTGAGCAGCACCTGCAGGGTGCCCTGCGCCCAGCGCAGCCGCTGCTGGAGCATCGTGCCGAGGTCGTCCGGTGCGAGCCCGTTGGCCAGGACCTCGTCGTGGTAGACCGAGCGCCAGCCCATCGCGTGCAGGCGCATGCAGGTGGCCATGTCCTCGGTGACCGACAGCGTGGCCAACGGCATCATCGGCTGGGCCTCGTGAGACCGGTCGACGTCCACGGCCTGCACGAGCTGCCGTACCGACTCCAGCGCACCGAGGGGCGACAGGTCGCGCTGGGCCAGCGTGGCCATCGTGATGTCGTCCGCGACGAGGACGTCGAGCTCGTGGTCGAGCGGCGGGACGTCGCGCAGGGCGCCGATCTCCTCCAGGTCTGCGCGGATGGCCGCGAGGTCCTCGTCGACGATGCTGCGGGCGGCGACGTCGACCCGTTGCTGGAAGGCATAGGTGACGTCCGAGACGCGGGCCCCGCTGGAGAGCCCGGCCCGCGCGGCCGTGGCGGCCTCGCGGACCTCGCGGACGGCGTTGACCGCGACCGGCCCGTGCTCGGCGGCCGACGCCTCGGCCCGGGTGAGCATCCGGGTCGACGTGCGCAAGGCGTCGGCGACGGCGTCCTCGACCTCGCGCACGTACCCGACGATGCCGAGCTGCATCAGCGCCTCGCGCCGCAGGATGGCGTTGGACCCGCAGAAGAAGGCGGCGTTCCACCCGTCCTTGCCCTGCTGGATCGGGCCGTAGAACAGCGGTGCCTGGCTGCCGAGCGGGTCGGAGTCGGTGACGTTGGTGAAGAACTGCGGGGTCTGGACCAGGCCGACCTCGGGGTCCTGGAACCAGCCCAGGGTGCGGTCGAGGATGTGGGGAAGCGGGATCTGGTCGGCGTCGAGGATGAGCATGTACTCGCCCTGAGTCGAGAAGAGCGCGTTGTTGAGGTTGCCGGCCTTGGCGTGGCGGGGGCGGTCCTGCCAGTCCTCGGTGCGGGTGATGTACCCGATGCCGAGGTCGGCGGCCGCCGCCCGCATCTCGGGGCGGTCGCCGTCGTCGAGGATCCACGTCTCGTGGGGGAAGCGGATCTGCTGGGCGGCCCGGGCGGTCGCGGTGACGAGCTCGACCGGCTCGTTGTAGGTCGTGATGAAGACGTCGACGGTCTCCTCGCCGGTGGGCTCGGGCGCCTCGCCCCGCTGCTTGATCCGCCACACGGTGAGACCGAAGAGGTACGCGTCGACGAGCGCGTACGTCTCGGCGAGGACGAGGGGGACGGCGATCCACCAGTTCGGCCAGTTGACCGAGAACAGCCAGCGCCAGCCGACGTAGAGCGTTCCGAGGAGCAGGGTGAGGACGACGAGGACACGGATGGCCAGCTGCTTGCTCACCCGGCGCTCCGCTTCACGACCACCACCGTGACGTCGTCCGTGGGGCCCGACTGCTCGGCGAACTCGCAGATGCGGTCGACCATCTCCTGGGCGCCCAGCTTCTCGGCCTGGAGCTCGCACAACGCCTCGAGGGCCTTGGCGGGGGTGTCGAAGAAGTCGAGGATGCCGTCGCTGACGACGACGAGGGCGTCACCGCGGTCCAGGACGAAGTCCCTGGCCTCCCAGCGGTCGCCGCTCATCGCCCCGATGGGCAGCCCACCGGAGTACAGGCGACTCGGCACGCCGTCGGCGCCGACGACGACGGCGAGGCCGTGACCGGCATCGACGTAGTGGCCGCGGCCCGTCGTGGGGTCGATGCAGGCCCCGAACGCGGTGACGAAGGTGCTCGTCTCGCCGAGGTCCTGGTCGAGGTCGTAGGCGGTGCGGGTGAACGCCTCCTCGATGCTGATGAAGCGTGCGGCGCCGCGCAGGACGGCCCGCACGGAGGAGGCGATGAGGGCGGCGCCGATGCCCTTGCCCATGACGTCGCCGGCGAAGATGTGCAGGGAGTCGCGGGCCATGAACCAGTCGTAGAAGTCGCCGCCGACGTGGCGGGCCGTGACGCACTGGCCGGCGAGCTCGAACCCGGGGACGTCGAGCGTGGAGCTGGGGCGCAGGGCCCGCTGCACGAGCATCGCCCGGTGCATCTCGTTCTCGGTGACGAGCTCGGCCTCGACCCAGTCGGCGAGGGTGCGCAGCAGCCGCAGCTCGGCACCGGTCAGCTCGCGCGGCTCGAACCCCATGAGGCACAGGGCGCCGACGCGCTGGTCGCCGGAGTGGAGCGGTTCGCCGGCGTAGAACTTCACACCGGCGGCCTGGACCGCCGGCGAGCCGTTGAAGCGGTCGTCGGCGGTGGCGTCCGCGACGACGAACGGTCCCCCCTGGCGGATGGTGTGGTCGCACATCGAGCCCTGACGGGGACCCTCCGCCATGGGGAGTCCGACGCTGGCCTTGGCCCACACGCGATCCTCGTCGATGAGGTTGACCGCGGCGACGGGCACCCCGAAGAGCTCCTTGGCGAGCCGGACCAGCCGGTCGAAGCGCTCCTCCAGGGGGGTGTCGAGCACCTGGAGCGCGTCGAGGGCCCGCAGGCGCGCCGGTTCGTCGAGTCGGTCGACGACGTCGTGACGGGTCAAGGCTCCACCTTTCCCCCCTGCGAGGACTCACTGTGAACGGGTCTTTCCGCGACGGTATGCGAAACCGTTTCCGCCTGCGAACCCGAACGAAGGGTTCGGTCCATCCAGCCGATCCCCTCCTCCGTTCGGCCGATGCGCCGGGTGATTTTCGGTTTGCCGGGGGACCGCACCCTGCGGGTCGGGGCCCGTCCGGGACCCACGGCAGGGCCCGCTAACCTGTGGTGGCCCCGCCGGCGACGGCGCGGCGCGCCCTCGTAGCTCAGGGGAAGAGCACTTCTCTCCTAAAGAAGGTGTCGCAGGTTCGAATCCTGCCGGGGGCACACACCAGGAACCGCGTCAGGTGAGGGGCGGTCGCATCATCAGCGTGTCGTCTGGTCCGAGGAAGCGCAGCCGGGGATGTTGCTGCGGTCGGCGGACCGCGAGCAGGTCCGCCGCGGCACGGAACCAGGTGAGGTAGGACGACCGTGCGTCCGGTTCGAGCCAGGCATCCTCGAGCGCGAGCGAGAGCTGGCCTCTCGCGCCGTGGCGGGTGGTGACCTCGCCTGCGTCCTCCCACGCCATGGACGCGGAGATGCTGAGCCGGGCCGGCCCGACGGTGCGGTACGAGAGCACTGGCTCGACGTCGCGGCCCCCTCGGATGCCGAGGGTGTCGGCGCTGCACGAGTCGACGATGACGACGAGGTCCGTCGATGTCCTCATGCCGTCCCAGACCTGGCCGAAGTGGTCGTCGAGCACCGGGCCGTCGTACGCCGCGAAGACCTCGTCGAGAGCGTCCGGCTCATCGCCGTTGTCGTCGGTGGCCTGAAAACCGTGACCGCAGAGCACGAGGACGAGGAGCTCGCCATCGGGCAGAGCCTTCGCGATCCTGTTCAGGCCGTCGCGGATCGAGGCGCTGGTGGTGGTGCTCGGCTCGTCCCAGCGGTGCAGGCGCAGGCGCTCCTTCGGCACCACCGTCCGGACGAGCTGTTCGTACCAGTCCAGGTCCCCGGTGACGCCGTGCAACGACGCGAAGGAGTACGTGACGCCGCGGTAGGCGAAGACCGATGGTGTGGCCACGCCGATCAGGACGACGGTGACGGCTCGTGTCGTCTGGGCCATGACGCGGGTCAGGACGTGGGCGAGGGCGAGGGTGACGTCGCAGGGCTGGGCGCCGGTGATGCCGGTGGTGGGCTCGTGGGTGGGGTCGTGGGGCTCGGGGAACTGCTCGGCACGGGTTGCGGCCCGTGGCTCGACGAGGCAACCGAGGCCGCCGACCACAGTGCGCCGAGCACCACCAGGGCCCCGACCGCCAACGT
Organism: uncultured Actinomycetota bacterium; assembly: GCA_963795035.1. GTDB lineage: Bacteria > Actinomycetota > Actinomycetes > Actinomycetales > Dermatophilaceae > Oryzobacter. The sequence goes on from CAWCFZ010000001.1 coordinate 822,799, forward strand.
CGCGATGGTGCCTCGAGCACCCCGCAGGACCTCGAGCACCTTCGCGACTGCCTCACCGAGGTCGGCGGGCGCCACAGCCCGGGTGGGGTCGCCGCCCCGTGCCGTGACCTTGAGGGTGAGCCGACCGCGCACCTCGAGCGCCGCCTGCCACCCGCCGATCACGAGCATGACGGCGCCGAGCCCCAGCGCCAGGAGCTGCACGGCGCCTGCGACGCGTTCAGCGAGAGTGTTCGTGACCCACCCGGACGCCACGGTCACCTGCTCCGCCTGGAGCGGGAAGCGCAGGAGGCTGAGCAGGGCGATGAGGATGAACGCGCCGCCCGCCACCGCGGCCGCGATCCCGGTAGTGCGCGCGAAGGCCTCGTCGTACACGCCGGGCTCGAGCTCAAGGACGCCGTTCGCCGCTGGTGTCGTTCCGTTCCCGGTGGTCGCGGTCTTCGTGATGACGAGCGATGCCGAGTCCCCGCCCTCGATCGTGGCGGTGTAGGTGCCCAGCTGGTCCTCGGTGAGGTCCGCCAAGGTCGTCGACAGCTCGACGGTCGTGGCGGTCTCCGCCCCCGCGGCGAAGGTGGCCGTGACGTCGGCACCGTCCTTGGTGAGCTTCGCCTTGACGGGGTCGGTGCCCTTGGGTGCGGTGACGACCAGCTCGACGTCAGCGGGCGGGCTGATGTCGATGCTCGCCGGCTCCCCCGGATCGCCCGGGAGGGACTGCTTGCCTGCGGCCTTGGCCTCGATCGTGATCGCCACGGCGTCCCCTTCCACCCCGCGTCACCCGCGTGAGCGCGACCCTGCATGTCCGCGATCGAGCGTAGCCGTGCCCGCCCGCGCCGTCAGCCCCTGGACGCAGGCCCCTACCACCCGGACCCCACGCCTCTCTCGCCGACACAGCTCGCGGCGGGACTGCGCGGGGGCGGTCATTGCGTCGGCGCCGCCGTCAGAGCCAGCACGTGCAGGGACGCTCGCGCCCGGTGGCGCGGCGGGTCCTGCCGGTTCTGGCTAGTACCAGCGCCGCGTCGAGCCACCGATGGGCACGAAGTTGAGCACGAGCCCGACGACGATGAGGATGACGCCGACGTACAGCAGGATCGAGATGCTTGCCAACCATCCGATGATCGCGAGGATGATGCCGAGAACGACCATGAGCCTTGTCCTCCCTTGCGACGGGGCGTATCCCCGTCACATCGACGATAGTCCGAAGTGGGGGTTGCCGAACGCGTCTCGCACAGGCGAAGTCCGCGGCAGCGAAGGTCCGCCTCGACGTCACTCCGGCTCGCATCGCCTCGTGTCAGGCGGGCAGCTCGCCGGTGTCGCCCAGACGTTCCGGGCCACCGCACTCCGTGCAGGACGCTCTCGGGGGCGCGGGGAGCGAACAGGGGCGAGTCGGGCCCGTCGCGTGCGTGCAGACGCAGGCGGATGATTCGCTCGGCTGAGGCGCGGCACCTCCTCTCCCCTACGGCACGGCCCGTAGCCACGGAGTGGCCGGCCGACAGGCAGTGCCGTCCGTGCCCGGGCCGGCGTAGCCCGACCTGAGCACGAGAAGGCGGCGGCGGCGGTGCATGTCCTGTCGGCGTGCCGCGGTGACGACAGGGCGCGCCCTCACCCCTTCGTCTCGGACACGCGGCGCGCGAGGCTCTCGATGACGACGGGGCAGACGTCGACGTCGTAGAGCCGCTCCACGCTCTGCATGCCGCCGGGGCTCTCGGCGTTGATCTCGACGACCTTGTCGCCGATGACGTCGATCCCGACGAAGAACATCCCGTCCGCCACCAGTTTGTCCCCCATCGCGGCCACGATGCCGCGTTCCTTCTCACCGACCTCCAGGGGCACCGACTTGCCACCGACACTGATGTTGGCCCGGGGGTCGTTGCCCATGGGCACGCGCCGGAACGCGGCGTGCTTGCCATCCCGCTCGAGGATCCGACCCTCGAGGAGGAAGATCCGGGCGTCGCCGTCCTCCCCACCGTCGACGAACTCCTGCACGATGGCGTAGCCGTCGGCGAGGACCGCCTCGGTCATCTGCGCGAGGTTCGCCTCCTCGGCGCCCTCGATCATGAACACGTTGCGACCCTTGGCGCCGTAGAGCGGTTTGACGACGCAGTGGCCGACCTCGCGCACGAACCCCTCGATCGCCTCCGGGTCGCGAGTGATCAGCGACCGGGGGCGCACCTGCTCGGGGAACTCCTCGAGGTAGAGCTTGCTCGTGGCGCGGATCAGCGACATCGGGTCGTTGACGACGGTGACGCCTCGCGCCTTGAGCATCTGCCCGAAGATCGGGGCAAGGGGTGCGGCCCACGGTCGCTCGTGGAGGTCGTCGATGGACTCGTTGCGGATGAAGAGCGCGTCCAGCTCGTCCATGGTGACGCGCTCGGGGTCACGTTCCTTGAGCCGGTTCATCAGGCTCTCGAGGGTGTCCGCGTCCTCGAGCTCCGCGCGCCGACCTCGGGCCACCAGGTGCCCTTCGGCCGCACCGACCTCGACGTCGGCGACGCCGACGTACCAGACCTCGTGCCCCGCCTGAAGCGCTGCCCTGGCGAGGCGCGTGGTCGTGAACTCGTCGACCTCGGTCAGGACATCCGTGACGAAGAAGGCCATTCTCATGCTGCCACCACTCCCTCGTACAGGTCGGTCACGCTGAGCCCGGTCCGGAGCCGGTCCAGTCGCTCTTGGGCTCCAGGGACGTCCATCCATCGAGGGCGGACCCAAGCCGGGTGCAGCACACCGCGATCGAGCAGCTCCTGGATGAGGGGCACATGGCCCAGGGACAGCTTGCCGACGAACAGGACATCGAGGTCGAGGCCCTCGGAGAGTGCATCGAGCAGGCGCGCGATTCCTCGCAGGTAGACCGCGTCCTTCACCGACCCCCCGCCGACGACGACGCGGACCGCGATCGACCACGCTGTGCGCGTGGGGATCTCGTGCTCGTGGCGCAGGGACTCGAAGATCTCGGGGAACTCGGCTCCCCCGAGGAGCTGGTCGATGGCGACGACCCTGGCGGCCAGGACGCGGAGGCGATTGGGGTCCAGGCCGCCGGACAGGTACTCAGCAAGCACCGCCAGCCCCTCCTGGGTCTCGTCATACCCGGGGAGGCCGATCGTGAGGAGCTTCAGGGGCTGTCGTGCTCCGTTCTGGTACGTGACGACATGGGTCCCCACCTCGTGGTGCAGCAGCGGCTCCACCCGGTCCGCCCTGATGGTGGCAGCCGCCGGGATGAGCAACCGTCCGAACGACACCATGAGCTCCGGGACGTCCTCGCGGACCTCGTACGCCTCGGGGAAGTCGGGGTAGGCCTCGCGGTAGCGCGCGAACTCCGCGCCGGCCGCTTCGGCGAAGGCGCCGGCAGTGACGCTCTCCATGCTCGGTGCCTGCGGCGGGATCGTGCGCAGCAGCTGCTCGGCAGAGGCGACCAACGGGGCCGAGACCGTCCCGTAGAGCTGCAGCGTGCCGTACACGAACCGCAGGGTGTCGCGATCCTCCAGGGCCGTGACCACCCGTGCGATCTCGTCCCGCTTGGCGCGCAAGAGGGTGTGCAGCGCAGGATCGTCGACGTCCTCGATGCGCAGGTCGTACAGCTCCCGCTTCACCAGGTCGGGATCGAAACCCAGCGGACGCAGCCGCAGCACGGGCGCGGACTCGAAGTTGCCGCGCTCGAAGTCCGTCCAGGCCTCGGCGGCGTTGACCGGCGAGACGTTCAGCAGCACGTCGACCGTGCGCTCCAGGTCGGCCAGGCGTGCATCGACCTCCAGCGCGGGTCCCAGGTCCGTCGACGGCGTCGTCATCCCTCAGGGATACCGCAGATCAGCCACCTCATCCCCCGAAGCACCCCGCAGATCTCGGCGGCGTGGCCGGGCCAGCGACCCCGCACGTGTTGACAAAACGGCACGTCGAGGGAGTATGGGTCCTACCTCCAGCAGTGCGGGGTCCAGCAGACGATGTTGAGACCAAGGAGGTCGCGATGACTCGATCCACCAGCGCGTCGACACGCCAGCTCATCCAGGAGCTCGCCGAGATCGAGGACCGGATGTACGCCCTACGAGCCGCGCGGACAGGCTCTCGGGCCCCCACACCGGTGGACCAGGAGCTCGTGCGGCTCGCCGGACGCGAGGAACACGTCCTGGCGCAGCTGCGCCGCCACCACGTCCACCACTGACGGGAGAGCGAGGTGTCGAAGGACCTCAGTGACAGCGCCAACCGCAAGAAGCTGAAGAAGTCGTCGTTCGCCCTGCCGGATGAGGAGAAGTACCCGATCCCCGACATCGAGCATGCTCGCAACGCCCTGGCCCGCGTGGCCCAGCACGGCTCCGCGGCCGAGCAGAAGAAGGTTCGGGAAGCCGTGGAGAAGAAGTACCCACGGCTGAAGAAGGACGACTAGGGAGCATCGCGACGTCGCCACGCGGACCGCAGCCACCCCGCCCGAGGCTCAGGGCCCGACTCCGAAGAACGCTCGGGGGACCAGCTTCGGCATCTCCCTCGCCAGGAACCCCACGGGTCCGACGGAGGCGACGAGCATCTCCGCGACCCGGGCGTGGACGAAGGCGCCCCACACCGCAGCCTGCGGGGGTACGGCCCCTCGTGACAGCAGCCCCCCGACCACTCCTGCCTTGACGTCGCCGGAGCCGGCCACGGCCGCCCCGGGCGGGGTCGCGGGACACCGCCAGGCTTCGCCGGACGGGTCGACCACGTACGAGACGTCCGAACCGGAGAGGACCGTCAGCCCGGTCGTGCGGGTCGCGCTCCGGGTCGCGCCGAGGAGGTCGCCGGCGACCACGTCCTCGTCCAGCCGGGTCAGCTCGGCCAGCTCGGTGAGGTTCGGGGTCAGCAGGGCCCTTCCCGCGAGGTGACGCATCCCAGCGTCGTGCGCGGTGAGGTACGCAGTCCCCAGGGCGTCGACGACGAGGGGAACGTCCAGGTGGGGGACGACGCCCTCGAGGAGCGCCCGGGCCGCATCGGGGTCGGTGAACCCGGGGCCGACGAGGACCGCGTCGACCCCCTCGGCCATCTCGACCAGCCGTTCGGCGGCGGTCCTCGCGATGTCGCCCGACATCGACGGGAGGCCGACGACGAGGCACTCCGGCAGGGCCGTCGCCAGGTGGACCGCCGTGGCCGCCGTCGTCGCGACCTGCACCTTGCCGGCGCCCGCTCGCAGCGCCGCCTCCGCCGCCAGCAGCACCGCTCCCGGGGTCGACTCGCTCCCCCCGATGACGAGCAGGCGGCCCTTGGCGTCCTTGTCGCCGTCGACGCCAGGCAGCGGCCAGCCACGCAGCAGGTCGGCCGTCACGACCCGGGCGCCGGGGTCGTGGCCCTCAGCCACGGCCGTCCGCCTGCCGGCCCGGGTCCTGCGGCGCGTGCGGCTCCTCGTGGGTCGTCTCGGCGCCCGAGGACTCGACGTGGTCGACCTCGCCGTACGCGACGAGCGCGAGCTCGTCACCCGGACCCGGCCGGTACGTGGTCAGCGAACAGTTCGCCAGGGGTGTGTCGGCGTCCGCCGCGAGGAGCTCCTCCTCGGACAGCGACTCCAGGACGTAGCGGAAGGCCATGATGACGGCCTGGTGGCTGAACACCCAGACCCGCGTCCCGGCGTGCTCCTGCCGGGCGTCCCTCAGCAGGCTCCGAACCCTGAGCACGACGTCGGTCCAGCTCTCGCCGCCCGGCGGCCGGTAGTAGAACTTTCCCATCGCGCGCCGCCGTTCTGCCTCCTGCGGGTACTCCTGCGTGATCCCGTGACCCGTCATCCCGTCGAAGAGGCCGAGGTCGCGCTCGCGCAGCCGCTCGTCGCGTACGACTCGAGGCGTGGCCGGACAGGCGGCGAGAGCGTGGTCCAGGGTGCTCGTCGCGCGCACGTACGGCGAGGTCAGCACGACCTGAGGTCGCCTCCCCTCGGGTAGGGCGGCCAGGTGCCGTCCGAGGGCCACGGCCTGGGACACGCCGTTGTCCGACAGCGGGGTGTCGGGGTCGCGGTGGGAGAGCTCGAGGCGCGACAGTCCCTCGGTGCTGGCCGCCACGGCCGCGAGGTTGCCCACGCTCTCGCCGTGCCGCACCAGGACGAGCTCGGAGAGCGCAGGGTTCGCCATGCCGGGTTCCTACCCACCCGCTCGGACGTCACGCTTCCGGCGGAGGAGCGCTCTGCGAGCTGCTCCTGGGGCGCCGCCCCGAGGACGACGCCCGGTGCGCGCAGGGTCAGCTCGGGCAGTAGTACTGAGCCAGGTCGGCGTCCAGGGCAGGGTGCGGGCCGTTCACCGTGGTGAGGTTGCCGTCGGCGTCGAACAGCACGCGGCCGGCATCGATGAGCGTGGTTCCCCCGGTCGGGCCGATGAGGTGGATCGGCGTCCCCACCGTGGTCCGGGATCCGTCAGCGGCGAAGAAGCTGGTGGCGGCCCCCTTCTCGACCGGGATGCGGCGGTCATCCGGGACGAAGGTCCGCACGACGTGCAGGGACTGCGACCCGTCCGCAAACCTGGTCAGCGACCATCGCTCCGTGACCGTCGTCCAGGTCTCGATGCCGCACAGCTCGAGGATCAGGTCATCCTCGAACCGGTCGACGTAGCTCCCCCGCTCGATGTCCGGCCGGCCCGCGGCAGCGGGAGCTGCCGTCAGGCCCACGACCGTGAATGCCACCAGAGTGGCGTACGTGGTGAGACGTCTCATCGTCGTCCTCCTGCCCGAATCGACCCCACCGACGGTAGGACCGGCCAGATCACGCTCGCAATGGCTCAACCGGGTGATCAACAGCGCTTCGCCCCTATGGGCGACCGCGGGGGCACCGGGAGGGCATACTGGTAGCAATGGCAACTTCATCAGCACACCCGCGTCCCCGTCACGCCAGCAGCCCCTTCCGGCCCAGCCCCGAGCCGGTCATCGAGCAGTTCGAGGTCGACGACCGGGTCTGTCACGACTCCTACGGTCTCGGGAGGGTCGTCGGGATCGACGGCGGTGGGGCGACGGTCGACTTCAGCAGCAAGACGGTGCGGATCTCGACTCCGTTCCGCAAGATGACCAAGCTCTGACCGTCCTCTCCGCTCGCGCTCGCCTTCGGTAGCGACCGCCGGCGGCCGAGCCGGTGCCCATGGCTGTTGTCCCGCGCCGGACCGCGCGCGACACTGTGGTGATGGGCCAGGAATCGGTCCCGACGTTCTGCCCGCTCTGTGTGTCACGCTGCGGGGCGCGCGCCACCGTCGCCGACGGGACGTTCATCGCGCTGCACCCCGACCCCTCCCACCCGACGGGTCAGGCCATCTGCCTGAAGGGCAAGGCAGCGCCCCAGATCCTGTACCACCGCACGCGGCTCCTCCACCCGATGAGGCGGACCAACCCCAAGGGCTCCGCGGACCCGGGGTGGGAGCGGATCACCTGGGACGAGGCGCTGGACACCGTCGCCCGACGGTTGCAGACGGCCGCAGCCTCCACCGGGCCGGAGTCGGTCGGGTTCAGCTCGAGCTCGCCGTCGACGTCGGCGATCAGCGACGCCGTCGACTGGGTCCAGCGGCTCATTCGTGTGTTCGGCAGCCCCAACTACTGCAACTACGTCGAGCTGTGCGGGTGGGGGCGGTACCTCGCGCCCCTGTACACCTTCGGCGCCTCCGTGCCCGGCGTGTACCTCCCGGACCTGGAGAACGCCGGCTGCATCCTGTTCTGGGGGTACAACCCGTCCGTGGCCCGTCTCGCCCACGCGACGAGTACCGTCGCCGCGGTCGCGCGTGGCGCGAAGCTGGTCGTGGTCGACCCGCGCAAGGCCGGCCTCGCGTCAAGGGCCGATCACTGGCTGCGCGTGAGGCCCGGTACCGACGCGGCCCTCGCCCTCTCGCTCACGCACGTGATGATCGAGCGTGGCTGGTACGACGCCGACTTCGTCCGGGACTGGACCAACGCGGCGGACGAGGTCGATGGCGAGCGGGTGTGGGACCTGCTGGCGTCCCGGTGCGCCGAGTTCCCGCCGGAGGTGGCCGAGGAGATCACGGGTGTGCCGGCTGAAGCCATCGTCTCCGCGGCACGAACGCTCTGGGAAGCCCGCCCCGTCGCGTTCTACACCTGGAGCGGGCTCGAGCAGCACAGCGGCGCGACGCAGACCATCCGTGCGATCAACGTCCTGTATGCCCTGACCGGAAGTCTGGACGTCAAGGGTGGAAACGTCCTCTTCGACGCCGTGCCCTCGAACCCGATCGACGGCGCGGAGTTCCTGTCCGACGCGCGCCCGCCAGCCGTGGGCGTCGACCAGCGACCGCTCGGACCAGCTCGGTTCGAGTTCGTCACCGGCGAGGACTTCTACACCGCCGCCCTCGACCGACGGATCACGGTGCTGGTCAGCTTCGGGGGCAACATGGTGATGGCCCACGCGGACAGTGCCCGCGGTCGCGACGCGCTGCGCAACCTGGACTTCTTCGTCCAGGCCGACCTGTTCATGACGCCCACCGCCGAGCTCGCCGACATCGTGCTGCCCGTGACCACACCGTTCGAGTCCGAGGCGCTGAAGATCGGCTTCGAGTACAGCCAGGAGGCCCAGTCGCTCGTCCAGCTGCGACAGCCGGTCGTGGCGCCGCGCGGCGAAGCCCGATCGGACCTGCAGATCGTGTTCGGCCTCGCGACGCGCCTGGGCCTCGGCGAACACTTCTGGGACGGAGACATCGACGCCGCGCTGCGCCATCAGCTGGCGCCGAGCGGGCTGACCCTCGAGGAGCTGCGGGCCACCCCTGAGGGAGTGCGGGTGCCGTTGACCACCCGGTACCGCAAGTACGCCGACCACGGCTTCGCGACCCCGTCGGGCAAGGTCGAGCTGTACTCCGCCACGTTGGCCGCCCACGGCTACCCCCCACTGCCCAGCTTCGAGGAACCGCTGACCAGCCCTCGCTCCCGGCCGGACCTGGCGGACCGCTACCCACTGGTGCTGAGCTGCGCGAAGTCGCTGTTCTTCTGCGAGGCCCAGCACCGCCAGGTCGCCGCCCTGCGCAAGAGCGCACCCGACCCGCAGGTCGAGGTGCACCCGTCCACGGCCGCGGCCCGCGGCATCACCGCCGGGGACTGGGTCACCGTGGACACCCCGCACGGCGGCGTCCGGGCGCGGGCGCGGTTCAACCCCAGCCTCGACCCACAGGTCGTGTTCGCACAGCACGGGTGGTGGGAGGCCTGCGAAGAGCTCGGGTTGCCCGGCTACCCGCCGTACGGGCCGGACAGTGCCAACCTCAACCTCGTCCTGCGCCAGACGCCGAGCGACCCGATGAGCGGCAGCTCGCCCCTGCGCGCGTCCGTCTGCGACATCGCACCGCTCGACGCCGCCGCCACCCCGACGCCCATGGGTGCACGATGATCGACGCATGAGCTCCCCCACGGACCGCACGCCGACCGCCGCCCCCACCCGGGTCCTCGTGACCGGAGCCCGGGGCAAGCTCGGCCGGGCCGTGGTGGCCCACCTGGGCTCCCAGGGCTACGACGTCCTCGAAGTCGACCGCTCCCCCGGGCCCGACCCCAGGCCGGAGGGCGAGTTCCTCCTCGTCGACCTGACCGACTACGGCCAGGTGGTCGACGTCCTCTCCGGGACGGTCGACGAGCACGGCCCGGTTGACGCAGTGGTCCACCTGGCCGCCGTGCCGGCCCCCGGGATGCGACCGAACGCCGCGACGTTCGCGAACAACGCCACGGCGACGTACAACGTCTTCGCTGCCAGCCGGGCCGCCGGCATCCGCACGGTCGTCTGGGCCTCGAGCGAGACCGTCCTCGGCCTGCCCTTCGACACCCCGCCGCCCTACGCCCCGGTCGACGAGGAGTACGCCCCGCGTCCGGAGTCCACCTACTCGATGACCAAGGTCCTCGAGGAGGAGATGGCGCGCCAGTTCTGCCGGTGGGACCCCGAGCTCGTCATGGTCGGGCTGCGGTTCTCCAACGTCATGGAGGTCGAGGACTACGCGCAGTTCCCCTCCTACCAGGACGACGCCACGCTGCGGCGCTGGAACCTGTGGGGCTACATCGACGCCCGGGACGGTGCACAGGCGGTGGAGCGCGGCCTCACCCACGGCCGCCCGGGCGCCGACGTGTTCGTCATCGCCAACGCCGACACCGTCATGACCCGCCCCAGCGCGGACCTCATGGCCGAGGTCTACCCGAACGTGCCGCTGCGAGAGGGGCTGAGCGGCACCGAGACCCTCCTCGGCATCGACAAGGCGCGCCGGGTCCTGGGCTACGAACCGCAGCACTCGTGGCGCGACCACGTCCCCGGACCGGCCGAGGACTGATCGACAGGGCCCACCGCGCCCTCAGGCCAGGGCCTGCGCCAGCAGCCCGCCCATGGCCCGCACGCCGGCGACGAGCCGCTCGTCGGGCACCCCGGAGAAGCTCATCCGGGCGTGGTGGGCCTCGGGGCGGTCGGCGAAGAAGGGCGTGCCCGGCACGACGATGACCCCCGCGCGGGGGATGAGGACATCGCGCTGGAAGGCCGCGACGTCGAGACGCTGCGGGAACGTCACCCAGGTGAACAGGCCTCCCCGGGCGCGGGTCCACGTGATGCCGGCCGGAAAGTGCTCGTCCATGCTCGCGAGCATGAGGTCGCGCTGGTGCCGGTAGGTCGGGATCATGCCGGCGATGTGCGCCTCGATGTCGAACCTGCCGAGGTAGGCCGCGGCCGCGCGCATGTTGAGCGTGCCGTTCTGGGTGTCCGCGGCGAGCTTGAGGAGGGCGAGCTTCTCGCGGATCTCGGGCGTCGCGAGGGCCCAGCCGAGCCGGAGCCCGGGCGCGAGGATCTTGGAGAAGCTGCCGAGGTGGATCACCCGGCCGCTGGTGTCGAGGCTCTTGATCGTCGGCAGCCGCTCGCCCTCGTAGCGCAGCTCGCGGTAGGGCGTGTCCTCGAGGACCACGACGTCGTACTCCTGCGCGAGCTCGACGAGCCGCCGCCGGCGCGCCAGGCTCATCGTGCGGCCCGTCGGGTTCTGGTGGTCGGGAACGGTGTAGACGAGCTTGACCCGCTCGGTGCCGCGCAGGACCTCCTCGAGGGCGCTGGTGTCCAGGCCCTCCTCGTCCATCGGCACCGAGCGGTAGTCCGGCTCGCACGGGTTGAAGGCGATGAGCGCGCCGAGGAAGGTCGGCCGCTCGGTGACGATGACGTCGCCGGCATCGATGAACAGCTTGGCCGTGAGGTCCAGTCCCTGTTGCCCGCCCTGCGTGATGAGGACGTCGTCGCCGGTGCACGGCATGCCGTCGGCCGTCAGCCGGGCCGCCACGAGGTCCCGCAGCGCGGGCAGCCCCTCCGAGGCCGTGTACTGCAGCGCCGACGCGTTCCCCGCCGAGAGCAGGTCGTCGTAGATCGCGTGCAGCTCCTCCATGGGGAACAGGGTCGGATCGGGGTACCCGCCGGCGAAGGAGGTGATCCGCGGGTCCGCCGCGAGGGAGAGGAACTCACGGATCGCCGAGGGCTGCACGCGGTCAGCCCGGCGGGCGAACGTCGTCACGAGGTACCTCCTGTGCTCAGCGGTGCGAGGCTCGAGCGATGCCCGGATGGGGACCTCGGCTGCGCCCATGATGCGGCACGCCGTCGAGCCGAGGGGTCACCCGAAGGCGAGTCCTGCGGGACGCCCCTCGCGCAGGGCGGCCAGGTGCTCGTCGTAGTTCAGGACGTCGAAGAGCGAGGCGCCCTCGAGCAGCCGCACCTGCAGACCCCGCTCCCTGGCCTCGATCGCCTCCGCCGCGTCGACGGCCGCGGCGAGCTCCTCCGTCGACCCGACGACGAGCCCGTCGTCGTCGCCGACGACGAGCTCACCCGGGTTGACGGCGACTCCGGCCAGCGACAGGGGCACGCCGGTCTCCGGGAGGGCCTTCGCGCCGTAGGCGTTCGGGGCGAACCCGGTCGACCAGACCGGCATCGCCAGCCGGGCGAGCGTGGCGCTGTCCCTGGACCGACCATGGATGACGAGCCCGGCAAGGCCACGCCGCTGGGCCTCGGTGCCGAAGAGCTCTCCCGCGACGGCCCGTTCGTCGCCACCGGCGTCCACGACGAGGACGTCCCCGGGCCCTGACTCCCGCAGCCCGTGGATGACCGACATGAGGTCGCGGCTGGCCTTGGCGGTGACGACGCGGCCGACGAGGTGACGGCCGGGAGCGACGGGCCGCAGGCTGGGCGGCAGGATGCGCAACGTGGGTGCGGCGTCGACGAGGCTGGTCGTCGAGAGGTGACCCAAGCGGTCGAGGAGGTTCTGGGTGGTCATGGGCTGATCCTCACACCAGGCGGGTCCGGCGCGGGCTTCGAGTGGCGTGCGACCGTTGCCGTACGCGAGTCTGGTCGGTCCTGTCCATGGCCCGGTCGGACCATGGCCGGCCGCCGAGGAGGGTTCCAACGGGCTATGTCCGCGGTGTCGACCCCGGCCATAGGCTGCCCGTGATCCCGACGGATCCTGAACTCCCTGTCACCCGGTTCGCAGTAACGGGAGGACCCGCCGGTTGTTCCGAGGGGCTGCGTCGTCCTCGGCCCACAACGTCATCAAGGGCTCCTAGCAGGAAGGCCGCCCATGAGGTCACCGCGTGGTCGCCGCTCCATGGCCGTCGCCGCCGTCGTCGCCGTCATCGGTGCTGCCGTCGTCGCCCAGCCCAGCGCCGCGACGCAGACGGCATGCACGACGACGCAGGGGGAAGGCTGGACGGCGACCCTGTGCCTGTCCGCCCTCGTCGGTGCCACGGCGACCGGCCCCATCCAGATCGCCACCACCGTGGACGTCTCGGCGGGGGGCCCCCGCGTCGCCAAGGCGGAGTTCGCCCTGCGCGACGCCTACCTCCTCACCGACTACGAGGCCCCCTACACCTTCACCCTCGACACCGATGACTTCGTCGACGGCCCCGCGCCGTTGCGGGCCCAGCTCGTCTTCCGCGACGGGAGCATCTCGGACCCCGCGGCCGTCGACATGTCGTTCGCCAACGACGTGACCGTCCAGCCGACCCCGACCGGGAGCTGGACTCCCCCGACCCGCCCCCCGGCCACGCAGACCGACCCCCTCGTCGTGGCGGCCGTCGGCGACGGTGCGGGCGGTGAGCGGGCAGCCACGGACGTCACGAACATGATCGCCGCCTGGCAGCCGGAGATGCTGACCTACCTGGGCGACGTGTACGACGACGGGACCATCACCGAGTTCCGCAACTGGTACGGCGACTCCTCCCAGTGGTACGGGCGCTTCAAGGACATCACGGCGCCCGTGGTCGGCAACCACGAGTACAACAGGACGCCCGCCGGAACCTACGAGGCCGACGGCTACTTCCGGTACTGGGACAACATCCCTCACTACTACAGCTACGACGCGGGCGGCTGGCACTTCGTCGCGATCGACTCGACGGCGCAGTTCAACCAGACGGCCGCCGGCACGGCGCAGTTCGACTGGCTCGTCGCGGACCTGGCGAACCGCACCAACCCCTGCACGGTCGTCCTCTGGCACCACCCGCTCAACACGGTGGGCAGCGAGGGGCCCTCACAGCGGCTCGCGGCCATGTGGTCGGTCCTGCGGCAGAACAACGTCAGCCTCGTCCTGAACGGTCATGACCACCAGTACCAGCACTGGGCGCCGCTCGACGCGGACCAGCAGCCCGACCCGAACGGGGTCAGCCAGATGGTGGCGGGCGCCGGGGGGCACTCGAGCCAGAGCATCACGGGGAGCGACCCGCGCGTCGTGGCGACGGCCCAGGCGTACGGCGCCCTGCGCCTCGAGGTCTTCCCCGACCGGGTCGACTACACGTACCGGACGCCGGACGGCTCGACGGGCAAGGTCCTGGACACCGGCTTCGTGCGCTGCACGGCCCTGCCCGCAGACACCTCGGCACCGAGCAGCCCGACGGGTCTGAGCGCGACGCTGCGGACAGCGGGCACCGCGACGCACACGGCCGACCTCGAGTGGTCACCCGCGACCGACGACCGCGGCGTGGCGCAGTACCGGGTCCGGCGGGGCGGCGCGGTGCTCGCGACCGTGCCGTCCAACAGCCTCGCCTACACGGCCAAGAACCTCACCTCGTCGACGACGTACTCGTTCACCGTCAGCGCGCTCGACGCTGCCGGCAACGAGTCGCCGGTCTCCGCGCCCGCGTCCGTGACGACCCCCGCCCCGGCCCCCGTGACCGTCGTCGTCGCCACCGACGCCGACGCGTACACCACCGAGCAGCAGCCGACGAAGAACTACGGCCGTGCCACCGCCCTGCGCCAGGACGCCGACCCGGCGACCCACAGCTACGTGCGCTTCACCGTGTCCGGTTCCCACCCGGACGTCACCTCGGCCCGGCTGCGGCTGTGGGCCTCGTCGAAGAACACCGCCGGGCTGAGCGTCAGCACCGTCCCCACGACCTGGGGCGAGACGACGATCACTGCTGCCAACGCGCCGACGGCGGGCCCGGTCGTGGCCACGACCCCTGCCATCACGTCCGGGACGTGGGTCGACGTCGACGTCACGACCTCGGTCGTCGGCAACGGCAGCTACGCCTTCAAGCTCTCGAGCCCCGGGACCACGGCCTCGACCCTCGCCAGCCGTGAGGCGGGCGCGAGCACGGCCCCCCAGCTCATCGTCAGCAGCCAGCCGCCACCGGACACGCAGCCGCCGAGCGTTCCCGGGAACGTCCAGGCCAGCGCGCCCTCGCAGAACCAGGTGGACCTCACCTGGACGGCCTCGACCGACGACGACTCCGTGTCGTACTACACGATCTACCGGGACGGGGTCGCCAAGGACACCGTGCCCGGCACGACGACCAGCTACGTCGACACCGACGTCAACGCGAGCCGCGCCTACACCTACGCGGTCGAGGCGGTCGACCCCGCGGGCAACGTGTCCGCCCGCAGCGCCGACGCGTCCGTCACGCCCCCGGACGAGACGCCGCCGGAGCTCCCCGACCCGTTCGACGTCGTCCTCACCGGACCCACCACGGTGAGCATCCGGTGGGGTGCGTCGACCGACAACGTCGGGATCACCGGGTACCGCATCAAGCGGGACAACCCGACCCTGGCGCAGCTGCCCGCGTCCGCGACCTCCTACGACGACGACTCCGTGGAGGCGGGCAAGACGTACACGTACTCCCTGAGCGCGACCGACGCCGCCGGCAACCGCTCCGACGCGGTCACCGCCTCGATCACGGTGCCCAACGAGTCCGGCGGTTCTCCGCCGACCACGCCGGGAAGCGTCACCGCGACGGCGACGGGAGAGCAGTCGGTGAACGTCGAGTGGATCGCGTCCACGGACGACACCGGGCTCAGTGGCTACGAGATCTTCCGTGACGGCGTGTCCGCCGGGCTCGTGGGAGCGACCACCACCGCGTGGAACGACACGGGCCGCACGCCGGCGACGAGCTACGCGTACACGGTCCGCGCGATCGACGAGCACGCGAACTTCTCGCCGCTGTCCGACCCTCCCGCCACGGCGACGACGTGGGCGCTCGACACCACGGCCCCGACCGTGCCGGGCGACGTCCAGGCAGCCGGCGCCAGCCTCACCTCGATCGGCGTGACGTGGACGTCCTCCACCGACGACCGCGGCGTCACGGGGTACCGGGTCCACCGCGACGGGACCCAGGTGGGGGGCGACCTGCCCGCCTCGGCGACGTCGTTCACCGACAGCGGGCTCGAGACGGGCTCGACGCACTCGTACGAGGTCGACGCGGTCGACGCCGCCGGCAACCGGTCGGCGCGGTCCGCCGCGGTGACCGCGCGCACCATGGTCCCCGAGCCGACCGACGCAGACCTTCCAGGTCGCCGCCGACGCGTACGTCAACTCGGCCTCACCCGGGGCGAAGTACGGCACCGCGACCACGCTGCGGCTCGACGGCGACCCCGTCGTCTCCTCGTACCTGCGCTTCACGACGAGCAACCTCCAGCCGGTCGTGACGTCGGCGGTCCTGCGGGTGTACGCGAACGCCCGCAACACGAGCACCGTGGAGGCACGCACCACGAGCCCGTCGTGGGACGAGGGGACGATCTCCTGGAACAACGCACCCGCCCCGGGCACCGTCGCCGGCTCCGCGGGCCCGACCAGCCGCGGCGGGCTGGGTCGACATCCCGGTCACCGCGTCGGTCACCGCGAACGGCACGATCTCCTTCGTGCTCAACCACCCCGGGGTGACGGCCGTGGCCCTCCAGTCGCGCGAGGCCGGGGCGACCACCGCCGCGGTGCTCGTCGTGTCCTCGCGCTACTGAGAGCGCACCATCCGCAGGTTCCCACCGCAGGTCCCGCGGCTACACCCACTTCCGGGAGCTCCCTGTCTCCCAGGAGCCGAGGGCCGCAGGCGTGCGGGGACCGTGACCAGGCACCGGTCTTCCGCGTCACCGCGCACCAGGATCGTGCCGCTCCACCCGTTCAAGGACCGTGCTCGACGGAGGACCTCGGGGTGCGTGTCGGAACTGCCAGGGCTGGTTCGTGACCTGCCCCGTCAGGTCATGACGAGCTGCGGCTCCGGCGGCAACATCAGCGGGTCGGTCTGCGTCACCGCGGCCTGCGCCTCCTGGGCCCGGCCGAACCTCAGGTAGAGCGAGGGCACGACGAACAGGTTGAGCAGCGTGGAGGTCAGGAGGCCCCCGAGGATGACGATGGCCATGGGGTACTCGATCTCGTGACCGGGCACGTCGCCCATGACGACGAGGGGCACCAGGGCCAGGGCGGTCGCGAGCGTCGTCATGAGGATCGGCGCCAGGCGCTCCCGGGCCGCCCGGATGACGAGGTCGGGCCCGAAGGTGACGCCCTCGACCGCCTCGAGGTGCTGGCAGTGGCTGATCATGAGGATGCCGTTGCGAGCCGCGATCCCGAGCACCGTGAAGAGGCCGACGAAGGACCCGATCGTCATGGTGCCACTGGTCAGCCAGGCGGCGAGGACCCCGCCGACGAGCGCCATGGGGAGCGTGAGCAGGCTCAGGACGGCGAGCTTCCAGCGCCGGAACGAGCCGTAGAGCAGGCCGAGGATCATCACGAGCGCGACCCCGGACAGCAGCTGCAGCCGCTGCGAGGCCGCCGTGCGCTCGGTGTCCTCGCCGGTGACCTCGATCGCGGTAGCCGAGCGGCAGCTCCACGTTCGCGACCGCGGCCCTGACGTCGGCCGCGACGTCGGCGAGCGCCCGGCCCTCCACGTTCGCCCCGACGTCGAGGCGGCGGGAGCCGTCGATGCGGCGGATCATGCTCGGGGTGGAGCTCATCTCGACCGTCGCGATGTCCGCCAGCCGCACGGTGCCCCCGGCGGGCGTGTCGATGAGCAGGTCCCTGACGTGGTCCGGCGTCCGCCGCGACTCGGGCACGCTCCACACCATGACGTCGTACGCCTTGCCGTTGCGGAACACGTCGGAGAGCTCCTGGGCCGCCAGGTACACGGCGGCCTGCCGGCGCACGTCGCCCGGCTTCAGCCCCAGCGCCTGCGCCTTGTCCAGGTCGACCTGGACGACGAGGTGCGGGATCCGGGTCTGCAGGTCGGTGTGCGGGTCCTTGACGCCGGGGATGGTCGCGATGGCGTCCTCGATCTCGTGCGCCTTGTCCTCGATGACGTCGAGGTCGTCGCCGAAGACGCGCACGACGACGGCCTCCCCGGCACCGGTCAGCACCTCGCGGATGCGTTCCTTGAGGTAGGTCTGCACGTCGCGCCGCAGGCCCGGGTACCCGTCGACGACGGTCTGCACGCGGTCCAGGGTCGCGTCGTAGTCCTGCTCCGGGTCGATGCTGATCCAGTTCTCGACGAAGTAGATGCCGTACACCTCGTCGCCCATCGCCGCCTGACCCACGTGCGCGCCGAAGTTGCGCACCCCGGGCACCTGGCGCAGCTCGCGGCTCGCCGCCTTGGTCACCGCCATGGTCTCGTCGTAGGAGGCGCTCGGCTCCAGGACCCAGTGCATGAGGAAGTCACGCTCGCGGAACGTCGGCAGCAGGTCCTGACCCAGCCGCGGGACCACCGCGGCCCCGCCGACGACGAGGGCCGCGACGACGGCGTACGCCGCCAGCGGCCGGCGCACGGTGCGGCGCAGTAGCCGGGTGTAGCCGCCCTGGAGTCCGCGCACGTGGCGCGGGGGCTCGGCCCGCAGCGTGGCGCGACGGAGCAGGATGAGCGCCATCGCGGGCGTCACGGTCACCGCGACGAGCATGGACGCCGCCACCGCGAGGGTGTACGACAGGGCGAGCGGCTGGAAGAACGAGCCCATGAGCCCGGTGAGGAAGAAGACCGGGACCGCGGCGGCCAGGATGATCAGGGTCGCGTACACGATGGGGCTGCGCACCTCGAGCGAGGCCTCCAGGACGATCGACGCGGTCGACCGCGTCCCGCCCGCGGCCCGGTGCTCGCGCAGCCGGCGCACGATGTTCTCGACGTCGATGATCGCGTCGTCGACGACCACGCCGACGGCGATCACCAGCCCGGCCAGGACCATCGTGTTCGTCGTCTCGCCCCGCAGGTGCAGGACGAACGCGGCGGCGACGAGCGACAGGGGGATCGCGACGAGCGAGATGATGGCCGTGCGCCACTGGAAGAGGAAGAACACGAGCACGATGGCGACGAGCAGGATGCCCAGCGTCAGCGCCTGGCTCAGGTTCTCGATGGCCAGCTCGACGAAGCTCGCGGGGCGGAAGATCGTCGTGTCGATCTCGAGGTCCTGCAGTGCGGGCTGCATCGTGGCGAGCGCCTGCTCGACGTCCTGTCGTCACGTCGAGGGTGTTGCCCCACGGGAGCTTCTCGACGATGAGCAGCAGGCCGTCGCCGTCGTTGATGACGGCGTCACCGATGAGCAGCTGGTGGCCCTTGACGACCTCGGCCACGTCACCCATGAGGATCGTGCGGTCACCGTCGCGGTGGACGACGATCTGAGAGATCGACTCGGCCGAGTCGAGCGGGAGCACGTGCTGGACGGCGTACCGCCGGTCACCGGCGTCGACGTAGCCGCCGGTGCCGATCTTGGTGCCCGTCCGGTGCTTGAGCAGTCCCGCGTCGGTCCCCGCGGACGCGGCCGACATGACCTGGTCCAGCGTGACGCCCTCCGCGCGCATCCGCTCGGGGTCGATCTGGATCTGCCACTGGTTCTTGCGCATCCCCCACACCGCGACGTTGGCGACGCCGGGAAGCGACATCAGCTGCGGACGGATCTTGTAGCGCACCAGCGTGGCCTGCTCGATGAGGTCCATCGAGTCCGAGCGGACCCCGATCTTCATGACCCGGCTCGTCGCCGACAGCGGCTGCAGCACGACCGGCGGGGTGGCCCAGCTGGGCAGGGTCGGCGTGATCGTCTGGATCCGCTCGCTGACCAGCCGTCGGGCCTCGATGACGTCGGTTCCCTTGACGAAGATGAGCTCGATCGAGGACTGCTGCGGGATCGACTTCGAGCGCAGGGTGGCCAGGCCCGGCATGCCGGTGAGCCCCTGCTCCATCGGCACGGTGACGAGCTCCTCGACCTCCTGGGCCGACAGGCCCAGCGCGTCGGTCTGGACCTCCACCCGCGGTGGCGCGAACTCGGGGAACACGTCGACGGGGGTGTCACGCAGCTGCAGGCCCCCGACGACGAGCATGGCGATCGACGCCGCCACGACGATGAAGCGGAACCGCAGGCTCGCGGTGAGAATGCGACGCATCATGGTTGCGGCCCCCCTAGTGCCCGCCGCCGACGCCGGTCTCGGCGCCGTAGAGCTTGATGGCCGCGCGCGTGACGACCCGGGTGCCCGCCGGTGGTCCGGCCGAGACCATGGCGTCGTCGCCCTCCACGCGCACGATGGTGAGAGGCACGCGGACGAAGGACCGGCCACCCGGGTTGGAGTACACCCAGGGCGCTCCCGTCTTGTCGTAGACGACGCCCGCGTACGGGACAGCCGCCGGGTCGGAGACGACGACGGTGACCAGCTCGAGCCGCCGGACGGCGTCCGCCGTCAGGGTGAGGGTCTTGGGTGCCGACTCGTCCGCCCCGTCGGTGATCACGACGGCCGGGGCCGGCTCGTGCACCGTCGCCTCCACCGTCGCGCACCCCGCGGGGAGGGTGGCGAGACCCGCGACCGCGAGGGCCGACGCCCCACCGGGTGCTAGGCACGGGACCCGACCCCCAGGGGCCCGTAGAGGGCGGCGTCGTCGAAGGAGAGGTCCTCGACCGCCTCCTGCCGAGCGCCGTAGCGGGCGGCGATCGCGGGCAGCACGACGGCGGCGACGAGCCCTGTCGTCAGCGCCCCGCCGGCGATGACGACCGCGAGGTCGGCGATGGCCTCGAGGCCGGCCCGGCCACCCAGGAGGGCGACACCCAGGGCGACGAGGACGGTGAGCGCCGTCGCGGGGAGGGCCGACCCGACGGCTGCGCCGAGCTCCACCCGGTCAGGCGGCTCGTCGACGCGGGTCCGGGCGAGCCGGACGGCCGTCAGGGCGTGGTGCACTCCCAGCACGGCGAGTGCGAGCAGGCCGGTGAGCACCCCGATCGTCAGCTCGCCGACCAGCAGCGCCGCCAGGAACCCACCCGACATGGCGAGCGGGACGGCAGCGGTCGCCGCGGTGGACGTCCACCAGTTGCGGGTCGCCGCCTGGAGGAGCAGGAGCACCCCGAGGACGGCCGCCACGGCGTAGAGGAGGACGTCGCGGTGGTTGCCCTCGATCGCCGCCGCCTCGCCACGGACCTCGGCGTGGTACTCCGCCGGCAGGCTCATCCGCGCGAGGTTCGCCGCCACGGCACCCCGGACCGCGCCGCCCGAGGCGTCGGCCACGATGTCCAGGCGCCGTTGCACAGACTCCCGCGTGATGACCGTGGGCTGCTCCGACACTGCGACGGTGGCGACCTCGCCGAGCGGGACCTGGGTACCTCCGGGGGTGTCGATGGGGAGCTCGCGGACCTTCTCCGGGCTGTTGCGCAGGTTCTCGCCCGACCACACCTGCACGTCGAACACCTTCTGCTGCTCGAAGATCGCGCCGACCTCGAGCCCCCCGACGAGGGTTGCGGCCTGGCGGCGGACGTCGCCCGGCGTCATCCCGAGGGCCTCGACCTTCGCGAGGTCCACCGAGATCGAGATGGTGGGCTCCGTGGGCGCCTCCACGAGGCGCGCACCCGTGACACCCGGCGTCTCGGCGACGGTCGCCAAGGTCCTCGTGGCGCTCGCCCGCAGGGTGTCGGGCTCCGGTCCGTACACCGAGACCACCAGGGGCCCGTCGGCGTCGGGGAGGATGGCGTCGACCCGCCCGTCGAGGTAGCTGCCGATCGAGGGGACGAGGCCGCCTACTGCGCGGGCGGCGTCCATCGTGGCGCTCGCGACGGCGTCGCGGTCGCCGTCGTCGTCCAGCGTGATCCACAGCTCGCCGGAGTTCGAGCCGACGATCCGCTCACCGGTGACGGCACGCCCGACGTGCCCCCCGACGCCGGCCACGCCCTCGAGGTCGCGCACCGTCCCGGCCAGCGAGCCGAGGGTGCGGGTGAGCGCCTGCGGCGAGGTGCCCTCCGGTGCCGTGACGTCCAGCACGAGGGTCCGCTCCAGGAATCCTGGACGGGTCTGCACCCCCACACCGACCACCGTGGCGGCCGAGACCGCGACCCCGACGGCGACGACACCGGCGAGGACGACGCCCGATGACGCGAGGCGTCGGGCTGCGGACGCCAGGGGTGACGCGACGCGACGTGGCACCGGCCTCCTCGCGGAGCCCGACGTCCCGACGAGCGCGCCCACGGCGGGGGCGACCGCGAAGGCGACGACGAGGCAGCCTGCCGCGCCCAGGAGGAACCCGGTGGCGGCCTCCGGCAGGAAGGCGCCGGCCCGGCCGTCGAGGAGGAAGACCGGGAGGGTCAGCAGCACCGCGGCCACCGTCGTGTACACGACGTTCACCCCGAGCGCGCTGTAGGCGCCGACGACCCGCTGGGCCGCGGGGAGCTCGCGGGGCGCCCGGGCGACGGCGTCGACGGCCGCGACGGCCTGGGCGATCGCGAGGACGGCACCGGCCGCCAGCCCGGTGAGCGCCAGCAGGTTGACGGGGGTGTCGCGCAGCCAGAGCACGAGCCAGCCCCCGAGCAGCGCGAACGAGACGGTGGACACGACGGTCACCACGGGCCGCCACGACCTGTACAGCAGCAGCGATCCGACCGCGACGAGGAGCAGGGCGAGGACCCCGGCAAGGGCGAGGTTGCGACCGGCCTCGTCGACGTAGGCCGCCGGCCGGTAGAGCGAGGTGTCCATGGTGACGCCGGGCAGGCCCACCGACAGGGAGTCGAGGGCGCCCTGGATGCCCTTGCTCACCTCTGCCGTACTCGTTCCCGGCTGCTTCTCGACGACGAGCACGAGGCCGGAGGTGTCGGCGACGATGCCGTCACCGATGATCGTGGGCGGCGCCTCGACGATGTCCGCGACGTCGGCCAGGGTGATCCGGCCGGTCGCGCCCTCCACCGCCACCCGCCCGAGCGCGGTGTTGTCGGTGATGGGCGAGATGTGCTGGACGTTGACCCGCTGCTGGGGGAGGTCGAGGAAGCCGCCCCGTCCGGGGGTGGACGCCTCGAGGAAGCTGAGGGGCGAGACCCACAGCGAGTTCCCCGTGGTGGCCACGAGCTCGTCGAGGGTCACGCCGTGCTGCTGCATCCGCACCGGGTCGGCCTGGACATGGAGCTGGCGGTCGCGCATCCCCCAGACGGAGACGTTGGCGACCCCCTCGACGCTCATGAGCTTGGGCCTGATCGTCCATCGGGACAGGACGGACAGGTCGACGAGGGACTGGTCCTGTGCGGAGAGGCCGATCATCATGACGCGGTTCGCCGAGGACGTCGGCTGGAGCATCACGGGCGCCTTGGAGGCGTTGGTGAGCAGCGCACCCTGGGTGAGCCGTTCCTGGACCACCTGGCGCGCGCGGATCGGGTCGGTTCCCGGCTCGAACGTCATGACGATCGACGACAGGCCGGGGATCGACGACGACTGCATGCGGTCGACCCAGGCGACGCCGCTCAGCAGGTTGGACTCCAGCGGCACCGTGACGAGGTCCTCGACCTCCTGCGCGGACAGGCCCAGTGCCTCGGACTGCACCTCCACGGTCACCGGCGCGAACTCCGGGACCGGTTCGACAGCAGTGCCCCCGAGCTGCACGACGGCGAAGACCGCCGCCGCGACGGCGAGGACGACGACGAGGAAGCGCGACCGGGCGCCTCCGCTGACGACACGACCGATCATGACAAACCCCCGGGCAGCAGATCGCTGCGGTAGGCGCGGCGGAAACTCCTGCTGCTCCCGCCTCCTCGGTGAAGCGTAGTGACGCCGAACCTCCTTGGTAATAGCCCGTTCTGGCCATGCCGTGCCACGACGATGACCCCCGTTCGGGGGGGCGTCGTCTGGCCCGGTCGAGCCCCCATGCGCCGTCAGCGGGGTCCCGCCGGGGACACCGAGTCGGGCGGCCCGCCACCATCCTGCGATGGCGGGCCGCCCTTTCCCCCGCTGGTCCCTACCCCGGACCGGTGGGTGGTCTCGTTCCCGTCGGTGCTCCGCGACCCCTTCGGGTCAGCGCGTCCAGGCGTAGGTCGCCAGTGCGGCCGGCACCTGGTGAACGGACAGCGTCGTCGGAAGCTCGGCCTCGAGGGTGACGGGAAGGCCGGGGGGGATGACCACGACCTCGCCCGCACGCCGGGTCGACAGGGACCGCGAGACCGACGCGGCGACCCGGCCGCGGACGACCACGACCGACGTCACGTGCGGGCCCGACGGGATCGTCAGCCTCGCCCCGGGCGCGAGCACCTCGCGCCACCCACGGACGTGGCTCGTGTCGATGACCTCGCCGGGCCGGCCCGGAGTCCCCCTTGCCCAACCGCCACCGCGCCTCACGAGGTGCCGGGCGGGCAGGCCGGTCGACCCCTGGCCCAGCAACCGGGCGACCGACGGGTGGTGGGCCGGCAGCTCGACCTCGGTGCGGACGTTCTGGTCGTGGAGCCGGACGACCGAGTCGACGGAGCAGCTGGCGTACTCCTCGAGCACGCACCCGAGGACGGTGTGGACGACACCGGTCTCCCACACCGCGGTGACGTCGCCCGGGCGCGGGACCAGCCCTCCCGCCGGGAGGCGGTCGCCGAGGCGGTTCCACGGTGAGGAGGCCGCCCAGGGCCTGCCCTCGGCCTCCCACTCGCGCCGGTCGGCCACGTAGAGCAGTGCTCGCGTGCGGGGGGAGAGGACGTGGAAGCCCTCGAGCTTCGGCTCCTCGTGGACCTGGAACGAGAAGCCCGCTCCGTCGGCGAGGTCGAAGACGGAGTACCCGAAGGGCAGTGCGACCTTGACCCCGTACACCTTGTACTTGAAGAGGAACCCCAGCCGCGAGAAGAAGGCCGAGCAGGCCTCGAGGTCGTCGAGGTCGGTGGACTCCCCGGAGAGGACGTCGCGCCAGGCGGACAGCACCTCGGCCTCGGCGTCCTCGACCTCCGTGGCCGGCCGGGGTCGGCCGAAGAAGGAGAGCGCGTCCTCGATGGGCGGCCGCCCCCTGACCGCGTGGGATGAGACCGTGCCCCTGGCGGCCGGTCGGGACGGAGCAGTGGGGAGGCGCGTCGCGGAGGTCGTCATCGTGGCGTGCCCCCTGCCACGCCCCGCCACCCGCGCGTGTGCTGCACCAGCCGTTCACGTCGTGCCATTGGTCCCGCCCCCACCTTCCCTGCGCACCCCGGGTGAAATACGTTCCTGCAGTGCGGAAAGCGATGTTCGCGATCCGGACAAGTCTCCGAGGTGGACCTTCGGTTCAGCGGTGTCGAGAAGCACCAGCCGACTTCCTGACGCACGTTACCCAGTGCGAGAGGCATTGAAAATAGTCACTTCTGGTGACGCAAATAGTCATTTCTGGTGATGGCAGGGTCCGTGACGTGCACGGTAGGTTCCCTGCCAGTCACCGAGGTGACCCGGGGTTGCAGGAGCCTCGGGCGGCGGTGGGTACATCCGAACAGGACTGCCCCATGGGTTCTCGGACGAGTTCGACCATGCCCTTCCGGGTCCGCCTCACGCGGCCCCTTGCCCATCTCCACCAGGGGGAGGTGGTGCCGACATGACGGCCTTGGACTCCCGCCCCGCTGCGGCGGCCCCACCCGACGAGCGCGTCGTGACACCGGCGGTCACGGTGATCGTCCCCACGCGCAACGAGAAGGGGAACGTCGCAGCGCTCCTCGCTCGCCTCGTCCCCGCGCTGCCGGCGGGCAGCGAGGTGCTGTTCGTCGACGACAGCGACGACGGCACACAAGCAGCCATCGAGGCCTCCGCCTGCGGCCACTCGGTCCCGGTACGCACCCACCACCGCGAGCCAGGAGAGCGGTCCGGGGGCCTCGGTGGCGCCGTCGCAGACGGACTTCGGCTGGCGAGCCGTGACTGGTGCGTCGTCATGGATGCCGACCTCCAGCACCCGCCCGAGCTCGTGCCGGAGCTCGTGCGGGCCGGCCAGGCGAGGCACTCGCAGCTCGTCGTCGCGAGCCGCTACGACGGTGGTGGCGACGCAGAGAGCTTCAACCGGAGCCGGGCGGTGATGTCCACCTGGGCCACCCACCTCGCCAAGGCGTTCTTCCCCCACCGGCTCGCGGCGATCTCCGACCCGATGTCCGGGTTCTTCGCAGTCCGTCGCGACGCCGTCGACCCGGAGACGTTGCGCCCCAACGGTTTCAAGATCCTCCTCGAGATCGCCGTACGGTGTGGTCCATTGCGCACGAGCGAGGTCTCGTTCCACTTCGGCCGGCGGTTCGCCGGCGAGAGCAAGGCGAGCCTGCGCGAGGGGGCCCGGCTCGTCGCCCTCCTCACCCGGCTGTGGTTCGACGTCCGGGGAGAGAGCCGCAGTGCCCGCGTGGCCGCGTTCGCCGCGGTCGGCGCCACGGGCCTCCTCGTCAACACCGTCGCCCTGTGGGTGGCGACGGGGATCGCCGGGCTCCACTACGCCCTGGGCGCGGTCGTGGCCACGGTCGTGTCGACGACGTGGAACTGGGCGGTCCTGGAGTCGCTCGTCTACCCCGGCTCCGCCACCCGGTCCACCGGCCGTCGCTTCGTCGCCTTCGGCGCACTCAACGGGGTCGCACTCGCGCTCCGTATCCCCCTCATCGCGCTCCTCGTCGAGAACGTCGGCGTGAACTACCTTCTGGCGAACCTCATCTCACTGATCGCACTCTTCGCGGCACGGTTCGTCGTCACCGACACCATGATCTTCCGGAGGCCTGTCATGACAGCACTCGACCACGCCGGCGGCACCGGCCCCGCCCCCTCGGCCCCGGCGGCCGTGACGCAGGCCGACGCCGGGCAGCCCGGCGTCGCACCGTCCGACGGCGCCCACCCCAACGGCGCTCACCCCAACGGGTCGCACCCCAACGGCACCCAGCCCAACGGGGCGCACCTCAACGGGGCGCACCTCAACGGAGCCCACCTCAACGGCACCCACCTCAACGGAGCCCAGCCGAGCGCACCCGGTGCTGCCGGGGTGACGACGCAGGGACCGGCTGCCGTGGACCGGCCGCGGCGCGTCCACGAGGGGTACCTGAAGTACCGGTACGCGGTCCCCGGCGTCGCGACCATCGGGTCGCAGGTCCCGCTCCCTGAGCTCCAGTGGTTC
The DNA here is from genome assembly GCA_963795035.1 of uncultured Actinomycetota bacterium. GTDB lineage: Bacteria > Actinomycetota > Actinomycetes > Actinomycetales > Dermatophilaceae > Oryzobacter. The sequence goes on from CAWCFZ010000001.1 coordinate 849,244, forward strand.
CTCACCCCGTTCGTCACCCGGGGACCCTTCGACATCGAGATCCGCGTGGCACCCGTGGGCCGGATGCGCGGCCATGTGCGCTTCACCGCGGCAGACGACGACGAGCGCACGTACGAAGAGCACCTGGGCGCCTTCAGCGCCAACTTCCGCATCGAGATGGGCGACACCATCCACATCACCGCGGGACCTCTGCTGGAGCACTCCCCCCATGTGCTGTACACCAACATCATCGAGGCGCTGTTGCGCTTCCTGGCCGTGGCGCGCGGACGGCTGTTGCTGCACTCGGCGTGTGTTCGCCTCGGGGACACCGGGGTGATGCTCTCCGCCCGCACCGACACGGGGAAGACCGGCACCATCCTGCGGCTGATCCGCGAGGAGGGCGCGACGTTCCTGTCCGACGACATGACGATCGTCGAGCCCAGCGGCCTGGCGCACTGCTTCCCCAAGCCGCTGACGATCAGCCACCACACGCTGCGCGCGGTCAACGCGAGCGGGCTGTCGCGCACCGAGTGGGGCAAGCTGCGGGTCCAGAGCCGCCTGCACTCCAAGGAGGGGCGCCAGTTCGGGATGCGCCTGGCGAGGATGAACCTGCCGATCATGACCTTCAACGCCCTGACGCAGGCCGTCGTCCCACCCCCGAAGTACGACGTCGACCGGCTCGTGCCCTGCGACGTCATCCACGAGGTGGACGTCACGAAGCTGTTCATCATCGAGCGCGGCCCCAACGGGGTCGAGGACGTGCCGGCGCCGCAGGCGCTCGACGAGCTCATCGCCAACACCGACGACGCCTACGGGTTCCCTCCGTTCTCCATCCTCGCTCCGACGCTCCACGTGGGGGGCATGGACTACGACGCCCTGCGGGCCCGGGAGCGCGAGCTGCTGGGGCAGATGCTCGGTCATCTCTCGGTGCGGCGGCTGGTGCGCGATGACTACGGCTGGCCGGGCGAGATCAGCGCGATCCTGGCCGCGGACGCCGCTGACGAACGACGTGCCCTCGGCGCGGAGGGGGGGCCCGTGGCCAACGGCCACCACCCGGGCGCGCTCGCCGCGCTCGGTGTGATGCCTGCGCACCTGACGGTGGGAGGCAGTCCTGCCTGACCGAACGGGAACCGGGTTGGCTGGCCCTTTCCCTCCCCTGCTGCCACCTGGTGCTCCCGTTCCGGGAAGGGCGGCCGCGCCGTGGGTGTTCCCCGCGGCGCTGCTGCTCGTCCTGGGCCTGGCCGCCGCGCGGCGGCTCACCGGACTGGCGGACCTCGGAGTCACGGGGGACGAGGCGGTCTACCTGGCCCAGGGCCTGGGGACCGACGACCCCGGCTGGGCGGGCGTCCGCGCTCACCCGCCGCTGCTGGGGATGGTGCTCGGACTCGTTCCCGATGGCATCTCCGACGAGGCGGTCCTGCGGGGGGTCGTGGTGGCGACGGGGCTCGCCGCGGTCGTCGCGGCGGCCTTCCTGGCCAGGCAGGTCGCTGGCTGGGCCGCCGGGCTCGTGGCGGCCGTGGTGCTGGCGTCGATGCCCTACCACGCGGACGTCACACGGCTCGTCCTCGTCGACGTCCCGATGGCCACCTGTGCCGCCGGGGCCCTGGTCCTGCTCGTCCGCGCCACCGGGGACGTGCCCCGCCCGCGACTCGTGGAGGTGGCGGGGGCGCTGCTGGGGGTCGCCACCTTGTTCAAGGAGACGGCGGTCCTCACCCTCGTCGCGGTGGTCCTGGCTCGCGCCGTGGGCGCCCTCGAGGTCGACCGCCGCACCGGGGTCCGGGCGCTGGCCTGGTACGGGGGCACCGTGGCCCTGTACCCCGTGTGGCTCGTCGTCGTCGGCGGCATGGACGCCGCGGTCGCCTATGCCCGGTGGCAGCTGGTCCGGGGCCCCTCCGGCGGACTCGCCTACCTCGACACCGTGCTTCCCCGCATGGGCTGGGGGGTCCTTCTCGCCGCGGTGGTGGGCTCGGCGGTCGTCGTGGTCACGGGTCGGCGGCACGGCGTCCTCCTCGTGCTGGCCGTCGTCGTGCCGGTCGCCTTCTACGCGGGCTGGCCCGTCCGCGGGTACCCCTACCTGCTGGCCGTCGCGGCACCCCTCGCCGCGCTCGCGGGGGTCGGGGTGGCCGGCCTCGCGTCGCTCGTCCGGTCGCGAGCACGCGGCAGCCGGCTCCCGTTGACGGCGTTCTGGGCGGTCGCGGCCCTGGCGGCCGGGCCTGCGGCGACGTCGGCGGAGCCTCCACCGGTCGCGGGTGCCAACGGGGTCCCGGCGGTGCGGGAGACCGCAGCGTGGCTGGCGCAGGACCCCGTCCCGGTCGTCACCGCGTCGACGTGGGTGGCCGACGTCCTGCGGCACTACACGAGGGGCGGCACGGTCTGGACCCTGTCGACGGCCACCGCGCAGTCGGCGGCCAACCCGGCCCACCCCCGGAACTGGACCGCCACCGTGCCGGCGGGCCGGGTCGCGGTGGTCTGGGACGCGTGGTCGGCGTCGGCGGACCCCACGACGACCCGGCTCCTGCTCGAGGACGTGAGGGCGCGAGGCGGCCGCGTGGCGCACGTCGAGTCGGCGACAGGTGCCGTGGGAGCGCGACCGCTCGTCGTCGTGTTCGTCCTGCGGGCGTCGGCGGCCGGGAGCCGATGATGGCGCGCCGGGGGGTCGTGCGGGCCGCGGCGGTCGCCGCCGCGATGCTCGTCGCGGTGACGACGGCGGGTGCCCGCGACGTCGCAGCTGCGCCTCCGCTCGCCGCTGCGGCCGGCGGCGACGACGCCGGCCCCCACCACGGCGGTGACGCCCGACCCGCGACGACACCGACGGCGACGACCCCGGTCCCCGGGCGCACGACGTCGACCCCCAGCGCCACGACGGCGAGCGAACCCGGCGTGGCCGCGATCCCCGTCTGGGCCTACTACTACATCTGGTTCGACCCCTCCTCCTGGGACCGGGCGAAGTCTGACCTGCCCGCCCTGGGCACGTACACCAGCGACGAGCGCCTCGTGATGAAGCGGCACATCGAGCTGGCCCGGGCGGCCGGAGTCGACGGCTTCCTCGTCTCCTGGAAGGAGAACGGCAAGCTGAGCGACCGCCTGGCCCGGCTCGTCGAGGTCGCGACCGAGCAGCACTTCCGCCTGGGCCTGGTCTACCAGGGCCTGGACTTCGCCAGGAGGCCCATCGAGGTGCGGCAGGTCTGCGCCGACCTGCTGAAGTTCGCCGACCGCTACTCCGGCGACCCGGTGTTCCGGCTGTGGGGCGAGCGCCCGGTGGTCGTGTGGACGGGGACCGACCAGTTCACCTCGGCCGACCACGAGCGCTGCGTCGGTCCGGTCCGCGACCGGCTCCTCGTACTGGCGTCCTCGCGCAGCCTGGCGGAGTACCGCCGTGCCGCCGGCGTCTTCGAGGGAAACGCCTACTACTGGTCATCGGTCAACCCCGAGAAGTCCTGGTACCCCCGCCAGCTGGCCGAGATGGGGGCCGTCGTCCACGAGACCGGCGGGCTGTGGGTCGCTCCGGCCGCCCCCGGCTTCGACGCGCGACTCGTCGGTGGCAAGACGGTCGTCCCGCGGCGCGAGGGTCACACCCTGGCCCTCGAGCTCGACGCGGCCGTGCGGTCCCGGCCCGATGCGATCGGTCTCATCTCGTGGAACGAGTTCACCGAGAACTCACACGTCGAGCCGAGCCGCCTGTACGGGTCCACGGCCCTGGAGGTGCTGTCCGGCTTCACCGGCAGCACCGAGGAGCTCCCCACCATCGACTCGAGCGCCCAGGCCGGGCGTCCCGCACCCTCGGGCCTGAACGGCGTCGCCGCGCTGCTGGTGCTCTCCGCGCTGCTCGCCGGGCTCCTCATCCGGGCGAGGTGGCAGCGTGAGGTCGTGGCGCCGGCCCCCATGGAGCGAGCCCGCCGCGCCGGGCCGACGAGGGCCTCGCCGTGAAGTGGCACGCGGGGAAGCAGCCCGCAGCCCTGGTGGCGATGGCCACCGAGCGGCTGCGGCACCCGACCCTGGTCGGGCTCGTGGTGGTCGGCGTCGCCCTGGCCGTGCGCCTGTGGAACCTGGACTCCGTGGGGTTCAACAGCGACGAGGCCGTGTACGCCGGGCAGGCGGCGAGCATCTCCGGCGACCCCGCCGCGCTGGCGTACTTCCCGGTCTTCCGCGCACACCCCCTGCTCGTCCACGCGACCATCTCCCTCGTCTTCGAGCTCGTGGGCGTCAGTGACCTCGCCGCGCGACTGACAGCGGTGGCGTTCGGGCTGGCCAACGTCGGTGCCGCCTTCCTCCTGGGCCGGGAGCTGTACGGGGCTCGGTGCGGGCTGCTCGCGGCCTCGATCGTGGCCGTCATGCCCTACCACGTCGTCGTCAGCCGTCAGGTCCTGCTCGACGGTCCGCAGTCCTTCCTCGTCGCGATGAGCATCTGGGCGCTGGCCCGCTACGCCAAGCGGCACGGGGACCGCTGGCTGCTCGTCTCGGCGCTCCTGCTCGGGATGTCGGTCCTCGCCAAGGAGACGTCCATCATCCTCGCCGGATCGGTGTTCGCCTTCTTCGCCCTCGCGCCGCGGGTCCCGCTGGGATGGCGCCGGGCGGGCGGGGCGGTGGCGGTGTTCGCCGTGGTCGTGGCCGCGTACCCCCTCTCGCTCCGCCTGGCCGGGGCCACCGGCACCGGCGGCGCCTTCCTCACCTACCAGCTGTTCCGCCGCTCCAACCACAGCCTGGCCTTCTACCCCAGCGTGGTCCCGTCCGCGATCGGGTGGGGGGTGGTCCTCGCGGGTCTGGTGGCGCTGGCCCTCACCTGGCGACGCCTCACCTGGCGCGAGACGCTGCTGTGGACGTGGGTCGCCGTCCCCGTCATCTTCTTCGAGCTCTTCCCGGTCAAGGGGTACCAGTACCTCCTGCCGATGGCGACCCCGTTCGCCGTCGCCGCAGCCAGCGCCCTGCTGCGGTGGCCCGCGTGGCTGCGCGCACGGGGACGACCCGTCCCCCTGTGGTCGTCGGCGGCGGTCATCGCCGTCGTCCTCCTCACGACCCTGGTCCCGTCGGTCCAGCAGGTGGCCGCCACCGAGCGGAACACCGCGCTGGCCGGCACCGGAGGACTCCCCGGAGGTCGGGAGCTGGGCACGTGGATCCGCGGCCACGTGCCCGAAGGCGTCACGATGATGACGATCGGCCCCTCGATGGCGAACGTCATCAAGTGGTACGGGGGTCGCGACGCCCGGGGGCTGTCGGTGAGCCCGAACCCCCTGTACCGCAACCCGGTCTACGACCCGATCGCCAACCCGGACCTCGCCATCAGGCGCAACCAGGTCCAGTACGTCGTCTGGGACAGCTTCTCCGCGGAGCGGTCCGCCTTCTTCGCCGAGGCCGTCATCCGGTACGCCGACCGGTACTCCGGCCGCGAGGTGTACCGCCAGGAGGTCACGGTGACCGACGAGCAGGGTCGCACGACCCTGGTGCCGATCATCATCGTCTACGAGGTGCGGCCATGAGCCGGCGTGCGGGGCCGGCGGCCGCCCTCGTGGCGGCGGTCCTCGCGACCGCCGCGCTGCTCGCGCCGTCGGCGGCGTCCGAGGTCTCCGCCGTCGACCCCAAGGACACCCCCACGGCGACGCCGATCAAGCACTTCATCTACCTCATGCAGGAGAACCACAGCTTCGACAACTACTTCGGGACCTACCCGGGCGCCGACGGCCTCCCCGCCGACGCCTGCGTGCCCGTCCGCGTCGACGACCCGAAGGGCGAGTGCGTGCGGCCCTACTGGCTCGGGGGCGACCCGATCAGCGACCTCGGGCACACCGCGAACGTCTTTCGCGCCCAGCTGAACTCGGGTGCCAACGACGGCTTCATCGAGGCCTTCGCTGACGAAGGGGACCCGCACGAGGCAGGCCATGGGGTACTACGACGACCGTGACATCCCCTACTACTGGAACGTCGCGGACGAGTACGTCCTGTTCGACCGCTTCTTCACCTCCGCCGGCGGCGGCAGCGTCTGGAACCACATGTACTGGATCGCCGGCGTTCCGGGGAACCCCGAGGGCGACAGCATCCCGTCGGAGGGCTTCGGTGACATCCCCACGATCTTCGACCGCCTCGAGGCCAAGGGTGTCTCGTGGAAGTTCTACATCCAGAACTACGACTCCGGGATCACCTACCGGACCTACCGCACGGTGGACGACGCGAACAAGGGCGCCCAGGTCGTGTGGGCGCCGGTCCTCGCCTACGAGCGGTTCCTCGACGACCCCCGGCTGTTCGGCAAGATCGTCCCGCTCGAGGAGTACTACCGCGACCTGTCCGAGGGGACCCTGCCCTCGGTGGCCTTCATGGTCCCCTCCGGCGCGAGCGAGCACCCGCCGGGAAGCGTCGCCGCGGGCGAGCGGTTCGTCCGCACGCTCCACACGGCCCTGATGCGCAGCTCGGCCTGGTCCTCCTCGGCCTTCCTGTGGACCTACGACGACTGGGGCGGCTGGTACGACCACGTCGTCCCCCCGCAGGTCGACCCGTACGGCTACGGGTACCGGGCCCCAGCCCTCCTCGTGAGCCCGTACGCGAGGAAGGGCCACATCGACAGCACGACGCTCGACTTCACCTCGGGCCTGAAGTTCATCGAGAACAACTGGGGCGTCGACCCTCTGGCCGAGCGCGACCGCAACGCCAACGACATCGTCAGCGCGTTCGACTTCTCCTCTCCCCCCAGGCTCCCGGTTCTCCTCGCCGACACCCGGGAGGCCCGCGAGACCTACGTCTCGCGACAGTCCGACATCTACCGGGCCTACGCCGCGGGGGTCCTGGGCCCGGCCGGGGCCATCGTGCTCGGCGTGCTCCTGACCCGATGGAGGCGCCGTGCGACGAGCTGAACGCCACCGCCCGCGCATCCTCGGGCTGGTCGTCTCGGCGGCCGCCCTGCTGCTCGCGACGCCCACGGGCGCCGTGGCCGAGTCCCCGGCGCTCCCCCGGGCCGCTGCCTGCCCGGCCGACCGACCGCTCACCGAGGTCCAGGTGAGCACCGTTCCCGTCGTGCCGGGTGCCCGGCTCGACGTCGCGGGGTCCGTCGTCGTCGCGGACGCCGCCGGCCGGGCGACGGTCGAGGTGTGCCGGCTCACCTCGGCTCGTGACATCACCGGCCCGGAGCAGCCGGTCGAGCTGCCCGGGCAGCGCAGGGCGGTGTTCGACCGCGTCTTCCTCAGCGCGCGAGGGCGCGTGGTCCAGGCCGCCTTCGGCATGGACCACGAGGTGTCGTTCTCCTTCCTCGGGCTGCCGACGCGGCAGATCGAGAGCTTCACGCTGCGCTCGAGCACCGGCGAGGTCATCACCCGACACAGCCTGGGCCCGGTCCTCCTCCCGGGCAGCCGCGTCCTGCGGGGCCCCGACGGGCTGGAGCAGCGCGACATCTACTACTCCGTCGACGCCGTGACGGTGGCCGGGTCGAGCGTGGTCAACCGCTCCCAGGTCCGCTTCTACCCCAGCGAGCGCGCCGTCGTGCGCGTGCCACTGCTCGCCTTCGACGTCAAGGTCGAGGTGGTCGACCGGCTCTTCCGCCACCCCGTCGGGTCCGCGGTCCGGCTCACCCGCGAGGGCAGCCCCGAGGTGCGTCGGACCCTCGACGACGGGGCCGCGACGTTCGCCGAGGTCCCGCGGGGCGACTACCGGGTCGTCGCCGAGGCTCCCGGGTTGAGGATCGACCGCCGCCTGGTGCTGTCGTCGAACCAGGTCGTCGTGATGCCGGTGCTCACCTGGCTCGACCTCGCCGTGCTCATCGGGCTGCCCACGCTCATCGCGGTGGGCCTGGTCCTCGCCCCTCGCCCCGCGCTCAGGAGGCGTCTGGTCGAGGTGGCCCGCCGCCCGTGGGCCCCAGCACGTCCCGGATGACGGCCAGCGTGTCCTGCTCGTGGCGCACGGCGCGCGTCCCGACGCCCAGGGCCACCACCGGGTGGTCGTTGCCCCCCGGCTCCAGCCGGTCACCGACGAAGAGCACCTCCTCGGGGCGCAGGTCGAGCAGCGCCATGAGCCGGCCCAGCCCGTAGGCCTTGTCGATGCCCTGGGCTGTCACGTCGATCGAGGTCGACCCCCCGGAACGGACCTCCAGGTCCGGCAGCAGGCCCTCCAGGCGCCTGCGCATGGCGTCCCGCTTCGACCCGCCGGGGTCCCAGGCGGCCTTGGCGTCGGGCGGTGCCTGCTGGCCGAGCGCGGAGAACGTCACCTGCGACCCCCGGTCCTCGATGCGCTCCCCGTGGACGACGTCGTCGGGCTCCCAGTGGCCGAGGTCGCGCGCCACGGCCTCGAGGGCCGCGATGGCGGTGTCCCGGGACTGCGCGTCGAGGTCGTGCGCGTACACCTCCCGCCACGCGCCCGTCTCGCGACGCAGGTAGCGCGTCCCGCAGGTCGGCATGAGGTGCAGCCCGTCGAGCAGCGGGTCGTCGGGGAGGTGCGCCAGGACCTGGGAGCGGAACTGCTCGGTGTTCCCGCCGGAGATCACCAGCACCTCGTGCCGCTCCAGCAGGGCCAGCAGCGCCTCGGCCATGTCCGGCTCGATGGCGCACTTCGAGCGCGCGAGGGTGTCGTCGAGGTCGAAGGCCACGAGCCGGGGCCCGATGCCGGCGGTCTTCGTCGTCGGCCCGCTCGCCGAGGCCCCGCTCACGGCAGGGTGTACGTCAGGTGGAGGGTGGCGGCCTCGGCGGGGTTGCCGTCGTACGCCCACGCGGCCCGTCGACCGCTCCCGGTCAGCAGCACGAGGACGGAGTTCCCGCCGGTCCAGTCCCCGCGCGCGACCACCTGGGTGAGCCCTGCGCCGAGGTCCGGTGTCCGTTGGGCTGCTCCCCGGGCGCCGACGACCGACCACGGCGCGGGAGCCCAGGCAGCCGGGGTGCTCGACCCGGCCAGCCGCGAGGAGAGGTTGAGGGCGTTGCCCGAGATGGGCGCGGCGTCGCCGGTCAGCTGCACCCTGGCCTCGAGACTGGCCGCGGCGGTGGTCACGGCCTGGGTGGTGAACTGCACGTACGCACTTGTCACGGTGGCGCCGCGGGGAACCTGCACGCCCTGGAACCGCAGGCCGACGACCTGTGGTGCCGCGTCCGTCACGAGCTCGAGGACCTTGCTCGAGCGTGAGACCGCCCCACCGTCGCGCTCCTCCCCGTCGTCGGACCCGGTGGTGATCGGCACGGCGAGGCTGGTCGTGCCACTGGGGTGGACCACGACGACGACGTCGTCCGCCCCTGCGAGACCGGCGCCGTCCGTGGCCGTGAGCCGCAGGGTGTAGGTGCCCTGGACGGTGAAGCGCGCGGTCGTGTCGACGGCGGCGGGGTCGTCGAAGGTGACGGGCCCCGGGCCGGACATCGAGGACCAGGAGGTCGTCAGCGGCGCGGGTCCGTCGTCGCTCACCGCGCCGTCGAGCGCCGCTCCGGACGTCACCGAGGTCGACAGGTCCGGCCCGGCCGACACGGTGGGGTGCGCGTTGCCCTGCTCGAAGACGGTGCCGGAGCCGGAGTTCTTCACCGTTCCGGCCTTGTTGCCCGCGAAGTCGTTGTCGCTGCCCACGATCGTCCCGACGCACAGGGAGCTCGTGATGTTCAGCCCCCAGGCCTGCGTCTTGGTCGCCTGCGTGTCCGTGGCCACGTTCGCGCGCACGACGTTGTTGTTGCAGGACCTGGAGTCACTCGACGCGATCCTGATCCCGTCACGGCTCGTGACGTCGTCGGAGCTGTTCGTGACCCGGTTGGCCAGGATCCGGTTCCGGTTGCTGCTGTTGATGAAGACTCCGTCGCGCCCTGCCTGGTCGATCGTGGTGGCGCGCACCGTGTTCTCGTCCGACGGCTTGTTCCGCTGGGTGGCCTGGGTCGAGGACTTCGAGATCCGCACGCCGTAGCCGCCGACGTTGACGATGCGGCACCCCTCGATGAGGTTCCGGCTCGAGGCCAGCAGCTCGATGCCGTCACCCGGGGTGTCGTGGACGTAGCAGTCGCGCACCACGTTGTCGTCCGCGTGGCTGATCGACCCCGACCCCTTGCCGTCGAAGATGATGCCGCGGGCCCGGGAGCCGGACACCTCGACCCGCTCGATGAGGACCTGGTCCCCGCCGTCGAAGTCGATCGCGTCGCTCGTCGTCCGCAGCGCGCCGCCGGCGCGGACCGTGAGGTCACGGATGGTGATGCGGTCGCTCGCCGTCATGTCGAAGGGCTCGGTGTCGGTGGTGGCGCTCGAGCTGTTCGTGATGAGCGTGGCGCCCATGCCCGCCCCCTCGAACGTCACGCCGTAGAGGTCGTAGAACTCCCACCACGTGCCGCCGAGGTCGTACGTCCCCGCCCCGAAGCGGACCGTCCCCCCTCCGCCGTCGGTGAGCCGGGTCGCCGCCGTCTCGACGACCGCCTTGAGCGAGCCGGTCAGCTGCGGTCCCACCGCCGGCGTCGCCGTGTAGGTGGACGTCGTCCCCACCCTGGTCACGACGTAGGGCGAGGAGGGGCTGTCCGCCCCCGCCGGGACCGCGACCGCCGCCCCCGTCCCGGCGACCGCCATCGCGACGAAGAACCCGACCAACCCCTGCCGTTGCGCCATGGCCTACCCCTGGATCGTGGAACAGCCGCCTCGGCACCGGCGGCTGTTCTGGGACGTTACGCCCCTCGTTCCCCGCTGCCCATGACCCGATCGAGCCATTCTCCACCGGGACGTGCGGGGACAGCGGGGCCCCACGACGCGTGCGCTCAGCCGAGGGTGAGGACGGACCGGGGTCGGCCGTCCTGCTCGACCTCCGGCAGGCCGAGCCACACGCTGCTCTCGTTGACGAGGTGGGTCGCGACGAACTGCTCGAACGGCACCGGCTCCCCGATGAGGTAGCCCTGGGCGTAGTCGACGCCCAGCTCGCGCACCACGCTCAGGGCGCCCTCGTCGGAGACGAACTCGGCGACGGTGCGCTTGCCCAAGGAGCGGGCGATCCCGACGACGGAGCGCAGGATGGCCCGGTCGACCGCCGACTCGTGGGCGCCCTTGACGAACTCGCCGTCGATCTTGATCGAGTCGAACGACAGGTGCTTGAGCTGGTAGAACGACCCGTACCCGGCGCCGAAGTCGTCGAGGGCGAACTCCACGCCCAGGGCCCGCAGCGGCTCGGCGAAGAGGCGGGCCGCGCGCACGTCCGACACGGCGGCGGTCTCGGTGACCTCGACGATGAGGCGGCTCGCGTCGACGCCACGCTCGCGCAGGAGCCGCTCGAGCGTCAGCGAGATCGCCGGGTTGCCGATGGAGTGGGCCGACAGGTTGACGCCGAGGCGCAGGTCGGGGTCGACCTTGAGGAGGCGGGCCAGCATGTCGACGGCGTTGCGGACGACCCAGGCGTCGATCTGGGGCGCGAGCCCGTTGCGTTCGGCGACGCCGATGAAGGCCCCGGGCGAGACCGGCACGTCACGGTCGACGAGGCGGATGAGGGCCTCGGCGCCGGTCACCTTCCCGCTGTCGAGGTGGAGCAGCGGCTGGAGGTACAGCTCGAAGGTGTCGTTCTCCAGGGCCGCCTCGATCCGGGCCTTCCACTCCATCCGGGCCCCGGAGCGGGGCTGCACGGCCATGCTCTCGTCGAGGACGGCCCACCGGTCGCGCCCCGCGTCCTTGGCGTCGTACATCAGCATGTCGGCGAGGCTGAGGACGTCGATGTTGCGCTCCGCCGCGGCCGCGAAGGTGACGACGCCGACACTGGCGGTGACGCGTCGGTTGACGCCCTCCATCGTGCGGCTGTTCTCGCGAACCCGCTCGACGATGGTGTCGGCCACCTGGGCGGCGCCGGAGCGGTCGGCGTCCGGGAGGAGGACGGCGAACTCGTCGCCGCCGAGGCGCGCCACGAGGTCGGACTCGCGCAGCGTGCCGCGCAGGACGCCCGCGACCGAGACGATGAGCTCGTCGCCGGCGTCGTGGCCGCGGGTGTCGTTGACCTCCTTGAAGTGGTCGAGGTCCATGAGCAGCAGGGCGCCGCGGGGGCCGCCACGGGCGCACCGGTCGAGGTGCTCCGCCAGGGCGACGTCGAAGCGGCGGCGGTTGGGCAGGCCGGTGAGGACGTCGTGGTCGGCGAGGTGCGCGAGCTCCTGCTCGTAGCGGCGTCGTTCGGACAGGTCGACGACGTTGACGAGGATGGCGGCGTCGCCACCGTCCTGCGAGGAGATGACCCGGCTCGTCAGCGCGACGTGGACCTCCTCGTGACCGACCCCGGGAATCGTCCACTCCCCCACGACCCGCGAGCCCGGATGAGCCTTGACGCTGCGCAGGTGCAGGGCGATCTCCTCGCGGTTGTCCGGTGCGAGGTCGTCGAGGGGGCGGCCGACGACCTCCTCGACGGTGCGGCCCGCGAGGGAGGCGAGGGACTCGTTGGCCTGGAGCACGACCCCCTGCATGTCCAGGACGGCGACACCGTGCGGGGCGTCGGCGATGAGCCGCTCGGACCGCGCGTGGGCGGCCTCCACGTCGTCGAGCCGCCGGTGCTCCTCGGTGACGTCGCGCAGGACGAGCAGGGCGCGGTCGGGGACGTCGGTGGCGCCGTCGAGCAGCGGGGCTGCGTCGACCGACACCAGCCGCGGCTGACCCGTGACGAGGTCGTCGGCCTCCACGACCAGGCCGCGCACGTTCTCGCCGGCGAGCGCCAGCAGCGACGGGCGCTCCCTGGCGGGAAGGACCGAGCCGTCGCCGTGTCGTCGTGGGGGTGCGACATAGGCGTCGAGCCGGCCCGTGGCGTCGTCGCGGGTCACGGCCAGCCAGCGGCGGGCCGCGTTGTTGTGCAGGACGACGGCGCCGTCGCCGTCCATGACGATGAGGGCGTCGGGGATCGTCTCGGTGATGACCCGCAGGTCCTCGGCCTGCTGTCGCGCGGTGCGCTCGGCGGCGGCCACGTCCTCGACGAGGCGGTCGCGCTCCCACTGGACCGTGGAGAGGACGAGGGCGAGGACCGTTGCGAGCATCATGAAGGCCTGGAGCGTCAGCGCCTGGCCGCCGACGTCGCCGACGTCGCCGAACGGGCCCCCCCGCGTCGCCAGCACGAGGAGCAGGGTCACGATCGCCGTGATCGTGCCCTGCAGCGCGGCGAGCGGCACCGGGAGGCGCAGCCCGCCCCAGACGAGGACGGCGAGGGGGAGGAAGGACAGCGACACCGTCCGGCCCGGGCCGAAGACGAGCCAGAGGACCGCCAGGGTGACGACGAGGATCGGCAGCGACTCGGCCAGGTGGCGGCGCGTCACCAGACCGCGCGACGCGCGCAGCGCGAGCCACGTGCCGGCGATGACGACGACGGCCGAGCCGTTGCGCAGCACGAAGCCCAGCGCCGTCTCCCCGTTCACCGGTGCGTCGCCCAGGAGGAGCGCGAGCATCCCGACGGCGGTGCTGAGGACGACCGCGGTCCCCGCGGCGACGAGGAAGCGCACGACGTCGCCCAGCCGGCGCAGCGGAGGGGTGGTCCGGCTGGTCCAGTCGGTCGGTGCGCCGGCGTAGCGCGTGCTGAGCCAGCTGTACCCGAGCGCCGCGACGAGGGCCTGGACGCCGTTGGCGATCCCGAGGACCACGGCGACGTCGACGGGGGCGTCGGTGAGGACCATGCCGCCGGTGGCCGTCACCCAGATGAGGGCGCCGATCGGCAGCAGCTCGCGCCTCGTCGTGGCGTGCATGGCCCACGCGACCCCGACACCGGCGGCCGGCCAGAACAGGGCCAGCCCGGTCTCGGACAGCACGGCGAGGCGGCCCACGAAGATCGCGAGCGCGTAGGCAGCGGCGAATGCCGCCATTCTCCCGACCACGGAACTGAGCGCCTCTCCGATACGGACACCACGGACGCCCCTGCGCCGCCCAGTATGTCGGCGTCCGGGCGCGAACGTGCGCCGAACGGGAGCGACGTGGCCGAACGGCTGGGACGCCTCCACCCCTCGTCCGGTCCTACGCTGCCTGGATGACGGGCATCGAGGCGGTCAGGGGTGACCTCACCCGGCAGGACGTCGACGTCGTGGTCAACGCGGCGAACTCAGCGCTCCTCGGTGGAGGAGGGGTCGACGGCGCGATCCACGCCGCCGCCGGACCGGCCCTGCTCGAGGAGTGCCGCCGCCTGCGACGCACGACCCATCCCGACGGCCTCGCCGTCGGCGACGCGGTGGCCACCACGGCCGGGGCGCTGCCGGCACGCCACGTCGTGCACACGGTCGGCCCCAACCGGCACCGGGGACAGCGCGACCCCGCACTGCTCGCCTCGTGCTTCACCCGCAGCCTCGCCGTCGCGCGGGACCTCGGGGCCCGCAGCGTCGCGTTCCCGGCGGTGAGCGCCGGGGTCTACGGCTGGGATGCCGAGGAGGTCGCCGAGGTCGCGGTCGCGGCGGTGGTCGCCGACACCGACGCGGCACCCGGCCTCGACCTGGTGCGCTTCGTGCTGTTCTCCGACCCGCTCCTCGAGGCGTTCACGGCCGCGCTGGCCCGGCACGGCCGCTCCGCCGCTCCTGGCTGACCACCCTCGGGGTGGACGACGAAGGGCCCTCACCGCACGCGGTGGGGGCCCTTCGTGAGCGTTCGGGGCGCTGTCAGTTGACGGTGACGTGGACGTGGTCCATGTGGTTGGCCGTCGGCGAGCCGCGGTCCTCCATCGTGCTCCAGCCCTCACCGGGAGCCCAGTACCGCTGCTTCCAGATGATGTACTTCACGCCGTAGGAGCCGTAGTTGGCCTGGACGAACGCGGCGACGGCGTCCCCGGTGGAGCTGGAGCCGCCCGTCATGAAGTCGATGGCCTGGCCCGTGCTGTGCTCGCCGGCGTTGGGTCGGTAGCCGCCGATGTTCGACAGGCCGTACTTCCTCTGCACCGCGCTGCACAGGACGGCCGCACGGTTGGTCAGGCCCAGACCGCCGCACTTGGCCGAGACGCCGCCGCCGGACACCGGGGTGGTGTCGGACGACGAGGACGAGCCGGTGGAGGCCGGCTTCGGGGCCGGCTTCGGCTTGGGCTTGGCGACGGCCTTGACGCCGGAGACCCCTACCTGCTCGGGGGCTGCCGGTGCGGCGTCAGCGGGGGCCGAGACGGCCGGGGCCGGGGCCTGGGCGGCCCGCGACGCGGAGCGCGAGGCGGTCAGGCCGGCGGCCCGACCCTCCACCGCGGAGGTCGTGGCCTGCGGCAGGCTCAGGGCCGTGGCGCCGGGTGCGGCACCGACGGGCAGGGCGAGCGCGGCGGCGGCGCCACCGACGACGCCGAGGCTGGCGACGGACTTGGCGGCCCACGACGCACTGAGGCGCGAGAAGCCGTCAGGCAGACGGCGAACTGCGCCATGGGCGCGGCGTCGACCTGGGGCACGATGACGTGTCACGGGGTGAGGTTGCCTTCCGGGGCGGGTACTGATCTCCGACCACCGTAGGCCACCGAGGCCGCCACGTCACATTCCGGTAACGGCAGGGGCCCGCGTGTCGGGCCCTCGGCGGCGGCTGAACCGCGTCCGCGGAGCGTTGACCTGCGGCTTTCGTGCGGGGGCCGGCAGCCTGAGGGTTCTCTCAGGTCGACGGGTCGGGTCAGATCGCCTGGACGAAGACGTGCGACGCGATGTCGCTGGGCAGCGAGACCCCCGTGGACTCCTCCGCGCCGTCGCGGAAGGCGACGACCCGGGTCCCGTCGCGGCGCACGCGGGCCGGCTGGCCCGGCATCAGGCCTGCCGCGGTGAGCAGGCCCAGTGCCTCGCCGTCGACCTGGACCGGCTCGCCGATGCGACGGACGACGACCGTGGCGAGCTCGTCGGTGGCAACCTCGTCGAGGGTGCTCAGGCCCAGGCGGAAGTCGATGCGCTCACCGAGGTCGCCGAGCTCCTCGAGCCCGGGGATCGGGTTGCCGTAGGGCGAGAGGGCGTGGTCGGGGAGGATCTCGAGGATCTTGCGCTCGACCCGCTCGGACATCACGTGCTCCCAGCGGCAGGCCTCGTCGTGGACGAACTCCCACTCCAGCCCGATGACGTCGACGAGGAGCCGCTCGGCGATGCGGTGCTTGCGCATGACGCGGGTCGCGAGGAGCCGGCCGTGGTCGGTGAGCTCGAGGTGGCGGTCGCCGGCGACGTGCAGCAGGCCGTCGCGCTCCATCCGGGCGACGGTCTGCGACACGGTGGGCCCGGAGTGGCTCAGGCGCTCGGCGATGCGGGCGCGCAGGGGCGTGATGCCCTCCTCCTCGAGCTCGAAGATGGTGCGCAGGTACATCTCCGTGGTGTCGATGAGGTCCGTCACAGCGGTCAGCCTACGGTGACCCGCCGTCGGCGGCTGCCGCCACGGGCCCGCACCACCGGCGCCGCGACGGTCCGGAGCCTAGGTCGCGCCGGGCGGGGCACCGGCGCGGCGGGGGTCGTGCTCGGGCAGCCAGCGCCACAGCCAGGCCCCGCCGGCGAGGGCGAGCACCCCGACGACGACGCTCGCGGTCCCGATCGAGGCCGCGGCGGCGACGCCCCCGACGACCACCGACGCCCCGTTGTGCCCGACGAGGGCCAGCAGCCGCCACACCCCGAGGAAGGGGGCGCGTCCCGCCCGGGGCGCCGCGTCGGCGCCGAGGGTCATGACGATCCCGGAGCCCAGCCCGTTGCCCACGCCCATGAGCACGGTGACGACGGCGACGCCCACGAGGCTCGTCGTGAGAGGCAGCACGACCAGGCCCACGCCGACGAGCAGGGTGACGGGGACTGCGACCCACACCCGGCCGTACCGGTCCATCACCGTGCCGGCGGGCCAGAAGAGGAGGACCTCCACGAGCGCGGCCGCCGCGAAGAGCAGGGAGGTCTGGGCCGCGGTGAGGCCGACGTGCTCGGCCCACAGGGGGACGACCACGACCCGGGCCGAGCGGGCCAGCCCGATGCCGAGGACGCCGAGGCCGACGGTGAGGAGCACGTGACGGTGCCGGCGCACCACCTCGCGCACGGGCACCCGCTCCACGGCGCCGCTCGACCCGCTCCCCCGCGGGCCGAGGTCGGTGGCGAACGCCGCGAGGGCGGCGGCCAGCAGGCCTGCGACGACGGCGATGGCGAACGCGCTGCGCGGGCCCCAGTGCGCCACGACCGGGGCGCCGACCAGCGGGCCGAGGAAGAGCCCGATGCGGGTGACGCCCCCGAGGGTCGACATCGCCCGGGCCCGCAGGTGCACGGGGGCGGCGCCGGTGAGGTAGGACTGCCGGGCCAGGAGGAACACGGCCCCGGAGGGCCCCGTGAGGACCACGGCGAGGCCGAGCACCCACAGCGAGGGGGCGAGGACGGCCACGAGGGCGGCCACCGCATCGGCGGTCCCGGCGAGGACGAGCGCCCGCCGCTCCCCGATCCGCTCGACGACGACACCGGCCGGGATGGCGGCGGCGAACTCGGACAGGGTGGCCAGGCCGACGAAGAGCGCGGCGAGGCCGACGGAGGCGCCGAGGTCGCGGGCGCTCAGGGCCACGACGGGGAGGACGGCCCCCGCACCGACCGACCAGATGACACTGGGCCCGAACGCCGGCAGGGCGATCCGTCGCAGGGTGAACTCCTCGGCCACGCGCCGCCCCCTCCCTCCCCGGACTGTCTTGACATCAAGATATCTCCTGACGGCGGTTTTCGGGCAGACCCCCTCCACAGGCGGGCGCCCGCCTGTGGAGGATCGCCGAGCGGTGACGGCCCTGCTCGGTAGGTTGGCCGGATGGAGCTGACGATCCCCAGCCGTTACTGCGGTCCCCCCGAGTCGGGCAACGGTGGATGGGTGGGCGGGGCCGTCGCGCGCACCGTCCCCACGACGCCGGGCCGCCCCGCGGTCGCGGTCCGCCTCTCCTCGCCCCCGCCGCTCGAGCGCGCCCTCACCCTCACCACCGAGATCGTGCGCGACGCCACTGAGGGGCCGGGCGTCACCGTCCGCCTTCTCGACCGTGACCACGTCGTCGCCACGGCGAGCCCCGCCCCCGACCTCGAGGGCGAGGTACCCGGCACCGTCGACCTCGACGGCGCCCGCCGGGCCGAGACGCGCTTCGAGGGCCTGGCCGACCACCCTTTCGCGACCTGCTTCGTCTGCGGCACCGCGCGGACCCCCGGTGACGGCCTGTGCCTGCGCCCCGGACCGCTCGACGACGGCACCGGCCGCTACGCGACGACCTGGGTCCCCGACGAGGTCGACGTCCCCCTCGTGTGGGCGGCCCTGGACTGCCCCGGCGGGTGGTCGGCCGGGATCGCCGGGCGCCCGATGGTCCTGGGCACGATGACGGTCCGCATCCACTCCCTCCCCGAGACGGGCGAGCCGCACGTCGTCCTCGCGTGGCAGCGTGGGTCCCAGGGGCGCCGGTACCTCAGCGCCAGCGCCCTGCTGTCGCCGTCCGGCGAGGTCCTCGCCCGGGCCGAGGCGACGTGGGTCGCCGTCGACCCCACCACGATCCGTCCGAGGGAGAGCCGATGACCGACGCCCCGCCAGACACCGACGACCACACCCCCGTCGAGGACGTCGGCTACCCCACGCTCGACGGGGTGTCGGACGAGCGCCGCACCGCGGTCGTCACCGGAGCCAGCAGCGGGATCGGGGCGGCCACCGCACGGCTGCTGGCCGACCACGGCTTCCGGGTCGTGTGCGCCGCGCGGCGGGCCGACCGGGTGCAGGCGCTCGCCGCGGAGATCGGCGGGCTCGCCGTGTCGTGCGACGTCACCTCCGACGCCGACGTCGCCCGGCTCGTGCAGGCCGCCGGCGAGCGCGTCCACGTCCTCGTCAACAGCGCCGGGGGCGCGTTGGGCCTGGAACCGGTCGCGGACGCCCGCGTCGACCTGTGGCAGCAGATGTTCGACAGCAACGTCCTCGGGACGCTGCGGGTCACCAAGGCGCTGCTCCCCGCCCTCGTCGCGGCCGACGGCGAGGGGGTCGTCGTCAACGTCGGCTCGGTCGCGGGATTCACCGCGTACGAGGGCGGCGGCGGCTACACGGCGGCCAAGCACGGGGTCCACGTCATGACCGAGACGCTGCGCCTCGAGCTGTTCGACCAGCCGGTGCGGATCACCCTCGTCGCCCCCGGGATGGTCCACACCGAGGAGTTCTCGCTCACGCGGTTCGGCGGCGACCGCGACCGGGCCGACAGCGTCTACGCCGGGGTCGCGAACCCCCTCGTCGCCGACGACGTCGCCGAGGCCATCGTGTGGATGGCGACCCGTCCCGCGCACGTCAACGTCGACCTCCTCGTCGTCAAGCCGCGCGCCCAGGCCGCCGCCCACAAGGTCCACCGCGTCTGACCCGCGTCCGACCCTTGGTGCTGCCGGTCCTCGGCCACGCTGCCCGGGCTCAGGGCTGGCGGCGCGAGACCCGCCAGGCCGAGGCGTCGTCGAGCCCGCCCGCGCCGACCCGCGTGAAGACGAGCCGGTCGTGCAGGCGGTTGCGGCGGCCGGCCCAGAACTCCACCTCGTCGGGCACGACGAGGTAGCCGCCCCAGAACTGCGGGACGGGCACGTCGTCCTGCGACCCGGTGTCGGGCCAGCGCTGCGCGAGGCGGGCGTAGTGCGCCTCGAGATCGGCCCGGGACCCGACCGCCTCGGACTGCCGCGAGGTCCAGGCCGAGATCCGCGACCCCCACGGGCGCGAGCGGAAGTAGGCCCCGACCTCATCGCGCCCCAGCTCCTCGACCCGACCGCGGAAGCGGACCGCGCGGAACATCGAGGGCCAGGTCAGCGCCACGGCGGCGACCGGGTGCCCGGCCAGCTCGCGCCCCTTGGCCGACGTGCGCGCCGTGTAGAACCCGGCGCCGCGTCGGTCCAGGACCCGCAGGAGGACGGTGCGCACGTTCGGCACCCCCTCGTCGTCGACCGTGGCCACCGAGGCGGCGCTCGGTTCGGGCACGTCCCCGGCCCGCGCGGCCCGGGCCTCGGCCGCGTCGAACCACGCCCGGGCCTGGGCCAGCGGGGTCGGGAGGAGCTGGTCCTCGGACAGGCCCTCGCCGTCGTAGTCGGTCCGCTCGCTCATGGCCCGATCGTAGGCGCGGGTCCGGCGCCGGGCGTCAGGGCGTGGGGTGGCGGGCGTCGTACCGCACGAAGCCCGGCTGCCGCAGCGCCAGGAACAGCACCGCCACGACGCACGCGACTCCGCCCCACACCGCCATCCACCCCTCGCCGATCCGCTCGGCCACGGCACCGCCCACGAACTCACCGACCCGCGGGCCGCCCGCCACGACGACGATGAAGACGCCCTGGAGCCGCCCCCGCATCCGGTCGGGAGCGGCCGTCTGCAGGATCGTCGTGCGGAAGACGGCACTGATGGCGTCCGCCCCGCCGGCGAAGGCCATCGCCGCGAGCGCGCCCACGAGGGCCTGCTCCCGGGTCAGCCACTCGTTCGCCCCGAGCAGCGCGACCCCGAGCCCCGCGACACCGACGCCCCAGCCGACGATGCTCACCAGGATCGCGACGCCCTGCCGGCGCACCGCGCCCAGCCGCCCGGAGAGCAGGGTCGCCAGCACCGCCCCCACGGCCGCCGCGGCGTAGAGCAGGCCCACCGTCTTGGCGCCGCCCCCGAGGATGACCGCCCCCGCCGCGGGGAAGATGACGCGCGGCTGGGCCAGGAGCATCGCCGCGATGTCGGCGACGAAGGTCATCCGCACGTTGGGCGCCGTCCCGAGGAAGCGGAACCCGTCGACGACCGAGCCGAACCCGGCCCGCCCCACCCCGACCCCGTCGTGGTCCTCCGGCGGGATCGGACGCAGCCGCCACAGGCCCCACAGGGCGGCCAGCGTCACGAGGGCGTCGACGGTGTACGCCGTCCGGAAGCCGCCCCAGTCGACGAGCAGGCCGGCGAGGAGCGGGCCGGCCATCATCGCGACCGACATCGCGAGGACGCCGAGCGCGTTGGCGGCGGGCAGCTGCTCGCGCGGGAGGATGCGGGGGTAGATGCTCGACCGGGCCGGCGCGCTGACCCCGAACGCCCCGTTCCACACGGCGACGAGGAGGTAGAGCAGGACGACGTTCGTGGCACCGAGCCACGCCTGGAGGGCGCAGGCGATCGACGTCGCCCACGCCACGACGTTGGCCACGAGGGCGACGGTCCGCCGGTCGTGGTGGTCGGAGAGGGACCCGCCGTAGAGCCCCATGACGACGAGCGGCACGAGGGCGAACAGGCCGACCAGGCCCACGGCGGCGGTGGAGCGGGTCAGGTCGTAGACCTGCAGGCCGATGGTGACCACGGCCATCTGGCTGCCGACGTTCGACAGGGTGAAGCCGGTCCACAGCCGCCGGTACTCCACGTTCTCCCGCAGGGGTGTGAGGTCCGGGAGGTGGGAGCGCAGCACCCGGTGATCATGCCGGACGGGTCCGGCGACGAGGACGGCGCCCGGCGTAGGGTCCGGGCATGGACTCCCCTGCGCGCATCGCGCTCCTCATCGACGCCGACAACGCCCGGGCGGCGCGCATCGACGTCATCCTCTCCGAGCTGTCCGCCTTCGGGGAGACGAGCATCCGTCGGGCGTACGGGAACTGGACGAAGACCGGCCTGAAGTCATGGCAGGAGGCGTTGCACGACAACGCGATTCGCCCGGTGCAGCAGTTCGACCCCACCAAGGGCAAGAACGCGAGCGACATCGCGCTCGCGGTGGACGCGGTCGAGATCCTGCACACCCAGCGGCCCGACGCGTTCGCCATCGTGTCGTCGGACGCCGACTTCACCCCGCTCGTCATGCACCTGCGCGAGCACGGCGCCGACGTGTACGGCTTCGGCGACGCGAAGACGCCGGCGCCGTTCCAGAGCGCCTGCACCCGCTTCCTCGTGCTCGACCGCTTCGCCGTCCCGTCCGGCCAGGCCGACCTGGGGGGCGACGAGTCCCAGCCTCCGCCCCCGATCCCTCGCGTGAGCCGGGGAGCCGGTCGGCGGTCAATGGCGCTGCAAGCAAGCAGACCGCGGCGAAACAGACCACGACGAAGAAGGCGGGGGCCCGCAAGGCCACCGCCAAGGCGACCACGAAGGCCACGGCACCAGCCGGCCCACCCCTGCGAGCCACCCGGGCGCAGATTCGCGGAGACAACAAGCTCGTCTCCCTCCTGCGCCGCGCCGTGGCCAGCGCGGCCGACGACTCGGGCTGGGCCCGGATCGGCACCGTCGGGCAGCGCATCTCGAACCAGTCGTCGTTCGACGCGCGCAACTACGGCTACGCGAAGCTGAGCCAGCTCCTCGAGGCGAGCGGCCTGTTCGACGTGCGCGACGAGGGCTGACGACCGTGGCGGTGCGCGACCGCGAGATCCGGCGCGCGCTCGACCAAGCGCCGCGCCAGCCGTGCGGCGGCGCGGCGCCGGCGAGTCCTCCTCGGGAACCGTCAACGGCTCGGCGGCGCCGAAGGAGGCAGGCGGGTCTGCCCCCGCGCCGAGGACCACGGCGACGGCCCCGCCAGAGAAGGCGGCAGTGACCACCAAGAGGACGAGCCGTGGGAACGCGCTCGATGATGGGCACAATGGGCGCGCGCGTCACTGGAGACGAGCGAGGATCGGAGTCCGCATGAGCAGCACCGCAGCAGCGACCACCACGACCGTCGGGGACCCCGACTTCCGGCCCGGGCTCGAGGGCGTCGTCGCCTTCGAGTCCGAGATCGCGGAGCCCGACAAGGAGGGCGGCGCGCTCCGCTACCGGGGCGTCGACATCAACGACCTCGTCGGCCGGGTCTCCTTCGGCCAGGTGTGGGGGCTCCTCGTCGACAACGAGCTCGATCCCGGCCTGCCGGCCGCCGAGCCCTTCCCGCTCCCGGTGCACACCGGCGACATCCGCGTCGACGTCCAGTCGTCCCTGGCCCAGTTGGCCCCCGTCTGGGGCTTCACGCCGCTCCTCGACATCGACGACGACACCGCGCGCGAACAGCTCGCCCGAGCCTCGGTCATGGCCATCTCGTTCATCGGCCAGGCCGCCCACGGGCAGGCCACGCCGATGGTGCCGCAGAGCGAGGTCGACAAGGGCCGCACCATCGCCGAGCGCTTCATGATCCGCTGGCGCGGCGAGCCCGACCCCAAGCACGTCGACGCGATCGACTCCTACTTCATCTCCGCGGCCGAGCACGGCATGAACGCCTCGACCTTCACCGCCCGGGTCATCGCCTCCACCGGCGCCGACGTCGCGGCCTGCCTCTCCGGTGCCATCGGCGCCCTCTCCGGACCGCTCCACGGCGGCGCCCCGAGCCGGGCCCAGCACATGATCGAGGGCGTGGAGAAGATGGGCGACGCCCGGCGGTACGTCCGCGAGGCGCTGGACCGCAAGGAGCGCCTCATGGGCTTCGGGCACCGCGTCTACCGGGCCTACGACCCCCGCGCGGCCGTCCTGCGCGACACGTGCAAGCGGCTCGGCGCCCCGCGCTACGAGGTCGCCCTCGACCTCGAGAAGGCCGCCATCGCCGAGCTCGCCGAGCGCCACCCCGAGCGCCGGATGGAGACCAACGTCGACTACTGGGCGGCCGTCCTGCTCGACTTCGCCGACGTCCCCGGCGACATGATGACGCCGCTGTTCGCCTGCGCCCGCACGGCCGGCTGGTCGGCGCACATCCTGGAGCAGAAGCGCACGGGGCGCCTCATCCGCCCGAGCGCACGCTACGTCGGCCCCGGGCCGCGCCCCATCGAGGAGGTCGCGGGCTTCCGCGCCAAGGGCTGACGAGCCCGCGCACTTGCCGGCCGGGCCCCGCGAGTTCCACGTGGTGGACCTGACGTCCGGCATGCGGTCACGGTGCAGGAAGATGGAGCCCGGTCACGGGCTCGTCGACGATGCCGACCCCGGGGCCGTCGGGAGCGACTCCCGCCGCCACCACGACACCCCCACCGACTCCGGAGACCCTCGTGAGCGACGCCCAGATCACCATCCCCGCCGACCTGCTGCCCGCCGACGGACGCTTCGGGTCCGGCCCGAGCAAGGTCCGGCCCGAGCAGGTCGAGGCGCTGTCCGCCATCAGCCGCACCGTCCTCGGGACCTCGCACCGCCAGGCGCCGGTGAAGAACCTCGTCAAGGAGGTCCGCGAGGGCCTCGCCACGTTCTTCTCCCTCCCCGACGGGTACGAGGTCGTCATCGGCAACGGCGGCGCGACCGCGTTCTGGGACGTCGCGGCCTTCGGCCTGGTCCGTGACCGCGCCCAGCACCTGACCTTCGGCGAGTTCTCCGGCAAGTTCGCCTCCGTGACGAAGAAGGCCCCCTTCCTCGGCGAGCCGACCGTCATCGCGAGCGACCCCGGCAGCCTTCCCACGGCGAGGGCCGAGGCCGGCGTCGACGTCTACGCGTGGGCGCACAACGAGACCAGCACCGGCGTCATGGCCCCCGTCCGGCGCGTCGAGGGTGCCGATGACGACGCGCTCGTCCTCGTCGACGCCACCTCGGGCGCGGGCGGCCTCCCGGTCGACGTCTCGCAGGCCGACGCCTACTACTTCGCGCCGCAGAAGTCCTTCGCCTCCGACGGAGGACTCTGGCTCGCGCTGTTCTCCCCCGCGGCACTGGCCCGGGTCGAGGAGATCACGGCCTCGGGGCGCTGGGTCCCCGACTTCTTCAGCCTGCCCACGGCCATCGACAACTCGCGCCTGAACCAGACGTACAACACGCCGGCGGTGTCGACGCTGGCGCTGCTCGCGAACCAGGTGCAGTGGCTCAACGCGCAGGGTGGCCTCGACTGGGCCACCGCCCGCACCGCCGACTCCTCGGGTCGCCTCTACTCGTGGGCCGAGGCGAGCGAGTACGCCACGCCGTACGTCGCCGACGCGGCGCACCGCTCGCAGGTCGTGGCCACGATCGACTTCGACGACGCGATCGACGCCTCCGCTCATCGCGAAGACGTTGCGCGCCAACGGAGTCGTCGACGTCGAGCCCTACCGCAAGCTCGGCCGCAACCAGCTGCGCGTGGCGTGCTTCCCGGCCGTGGAGCCCGACGACGTCAGCAGGCTGATCGCCTCGGTCGAGTACGTCGTCGAGCAGCTCGGCTGACCCGACCCGCCTCCCCGCGCCACGACAGGAGGGCGGCCACCCGAGCCGGGTGGCCGCCCTCCGCCGGCTTGGGACCGGGTCAGCGGGTGAGGGCGTAGACGATCGCGACGCCCAGCAGGAGGCCGAGGACCCCCAGGGTCATCCGGCGTCGGAAGAGGGGGGTCATCGAGCCGGCTCCGGCACCGGGTGCGTGGCCCGCTCGGGGAGCGGCGCGGCATCGACCCGGACCCGCGGGCGGCGTTGCGACTCGTAGCTCACCCGCACATTCTGCGACCGCGACAGCCAGATGGAGACACCGACGAGGGTGAGGGCCATCGCCACGGCTCCGATCCCGATGGTCCAGCGCGGCCCGAAGGTCTCCGAGATCCACCCGATGAGGGGGGCACCGGCCGGCGTGCCGCCCATGAAGATCGCCATGTACAGGGCCATGACCCGCCCGCGCATCTCGGGCGCGACGCGCGTCTGCACCATCGCGTTCGCCGTGGTGAGCGCCGTGAGGGCGGTGAGGCCGACAGGGACCAGGGCCAGGGCGAACCACCAGAACGTGGGGGCGGCGGCGGCCAGGGCCGCGGCCACGGTGAAGCCGACGAGCGCCACGAGGAGCACCCGCAACCGGGGCACCTTTCGACGGGCCGACATCAGCGCGGCCGTGAGCGAGCCGACCGCCATGACCGAGCCGAGGAGCCCGAACTCGCTCGCACCCTTGTCGAACACCTTGGTCGCCATGAGCGCCATGGTGATCTGGAAGTTCATGCCGAACGTGCCGAGCACGAAGACCAGGAGCATGACGAGCTGGATGTCGCGGCGCCGGCGGACGTAGCGGAACCCGTCGCGGATGCCCCCGCGGCCGCGGACGAGCGGCGCGGGGCGCAGCTCGGCGGTCTTGAGCATGAGGATCGCGGCGATGACGAACACGAAGGTCACCGTGTTGAGCAGCAGCGCCTCGCCGGTCCCCCACGCGGCGATGACGAGCCCCGCCGCACCCGGACCGATGAGCCGGCCGAGGTTGAACGAGGCCGAGTTGAGCGAGACCGCGTTGGCCAGCTTGTCGGCCGGCACCATCTCCGCGACGAACGCCTGCCGGGCCGGGTTGTCGATGGCGGTGGTGACGCCCTGGAGCAGGGCGATGACGTACACGTGCCACAGCCGGGCCACCCCGGTGACCGCGAGGATCCCGAGCAGCAGGCTCGACGCCGCGAGCATCGTCTGGGTCAGGAGCAGGATGCGCCGCTTGGGGAAACGGTCGGCGATGAGCCCCGCCCAGGGAGCGAGGAGGAGGAAGGGGAGGAACTGCAGGCCGGTCACGACACCGAGGGCGGTCGCGGAGCCGGCGGTGAGGACCGTGAGGACGAGCCAGTCCTGGCCGACGCGCCCCATCCAGGTGCCGATGTTCGACACGAGGGCCCCGGCGAACCAGAGGCGGTAGTTGCGGACCTCGAGCGAGGTGAAGGTCGGGCTCACTCGGCGGCCACCCGTTCCAGCAGCGCCGTCGCCCGGACGAGGAGGGCGCGCTCGTCGTCGGTGAGCGTCTCCAGCCGCGCCGCGAACCACTGGTCGCGGCTGCGGCGGATGTCCTTGATGGTCGCGCGGCCCTCCGGCGTCAGCGACAGGATCACCTGGCGGCCGTCGGTCGGGTCGTCGGCGCGGGTCACCAGGCCCAGGTCGACGAGGCCGTTCGCGGTGCGGCTCATGCTCGGGGCGCTGACCTTCTCGATCGTGGCGAGCTCCTTGGGGGTGCGCGGGCCGTCCTCGAGGCGGACGAGGACCGAGAGCTGGTGCGGCGCGACCGACGAGGTGCTCTCGAAGCGCACCCGGCGCGAGATGCGCATGCAGGCGGTGCGCAGGTCGCTCGTCAGCCGGTCCTTCTGGCTGCGCGTCATCGAGGGGCGGGGAGTCGTCGAGGGACGGGGCGTCGTCGAGGGACGGCGCGTCGTGGTCGTCTCGGCCATGGCGTGGTCTCCTCGGTGTCCAGGTGTTTGCGTCCAGATGATGAGCACAACTCATTACCTCGGCTAACTATTCCACGAATCTGCTGTGGGGGCGCCGCCTGCTCATCGCGTCGGCCCGCTCCCGGCCGGGCAGGCACGGGCCCGGTCCCGTCGGGAAGCCACCGGGGCCTGTCCCGCCGGACCCGCGGGCGAGCGGCGCGAGCGGCGCGATCGTGACCCGACCGTGACCTGATCGGCTGTGGGACAGGGGGTTTCAGGGCGGGCACTGTCGGTGGTCGGGTCTAGCGTTGGAGGCATGAAGACGGGGATCCCGAGCATGAGCCAGGTGCGTGAGACGCACCCGGGCGAGCTCGCCGTCGTCCTGTCCACGGTCACCGCGGATGACGTGTTCGGTCTCCCTGCCGATGCCGTGGAGGCGGTGGTGGTGGCGACGCAGAAGGTCGCCTCGTGGGCACACGCCCTCCAGGCGGTCGCGGTCGACCGGTTCGCCGAGCTGACCACCGACCAGCTGGAGGTCCACGCCGCCGACCTCGCCCAGCGGGCCGCCGACCGGATCGGCTCGGCGGCCCGATCCGAACGAGCCGGGCGGCCGGTTCCGATCCCGGAGCCCGACGCCGTGGCCGCATCATCCCTGGCCCCGTTGCTGAACATCGCCCCGCGCACGATGCGGACCCGGCTCAACCGGGCCCGGCTGCTCATGGAGCTGCCTCGAACCCTGGGCCTGGCGCTGGCCGGTCACCTGGAGCCGTGGCGGGTCGACGGGGTCGTCGTCGCCGCGAGGGACGTCGGGTGGGAGCGACTGACCGAGTACGAGGCCCGCCTGTACGACACCGACGTCACCCGGCTCCCGAAGCCGCGCCTCGTCGACCGGGCCCGCAGGGCCGCCGGCAAGGCCGACCCCGAGGGCACCACCCGCGCGCACCGCGCCGCACCGGGACGCCGCGGGCTGCGTGTCGCGCCGTCGGAGGTCCCCGGGTTGATGCGGTGGACCGCCGACCTGCCCGACGACAGCTCCCGCTCCCTGTTCGCAGCCGTCGACTCCCTCGCGCAGGAGTACCTCACCGCCGACAGCCACACTGGCGCGCGGCGCTCGGTCGAGGCCGCTCGCGTCGACGCACTCACCGATCTCGCGATGGCCAACGCCACCGTCGAGACCCTCGTCGAGATCGTCCTTCCCGCCGCCACCGCCGCGCCACCGACCCTGGTCACCCGGCGCGACCAGCTCAGCGTCATCCGCGACCACCTCGGCCGGCCGCGCCCCACCCGGGAAGCATCCGGCGGAGGGCGCGGGCAACCGGTCGCGGGCCCGCCGCCTGACGCGACCACCACCGTCGACGGCAGCGAGGCCGGTCCCACCATCCGCAGCACCGAGACCTCCCCGGTCCTCGTCGACCTCACCGCCGTCGACCCCCTCCTCGTCGATCTCGTCGCCGGGAACCACACCCGAGCGACCCTCGCCGCGGGCCAGCTGGAGCGCGGGCTCGGGCTGCGCCTGGGGGAACACCTCGAGACCGCCGGCAACCCGTTCCTGCGGACCATCCCCCCGCCGCGGCACCGGCCTCCCGACACCGAGGGAGTTCATGACTCCGGCGGCGGTGGCGGCACTGTCGGCAGTCCCGACACCAACGGCAGTCACGACACCGGGGGAGACCAGGACACGGTGTGGTTCGTCGACGGGCTCCTCGAGGCGCCCGGCGCCACGGCCCTGCTGCCCGAGCACGTCGTCGCGATCCTCACCGATCCCGCCACCCGCCTGCGGGTCACCTCGCAGGAACCGGGTCGCGCCGACGGGTCACCCGCGCGGCGGCGGACCTACCGTCCCGGCGCGGCACTCGTCGACCGCGTGCGGGGCCGCGACGGACACTGCCGCTTCCCCGGCTGCTCGGTCCCGGCCCGGCGCTGCCAGCTCGACCACCTCGTCCCCCACCCCGTCGGCGACACGGCCGAGGCCAACCTGCACTGCCTGTGCCCCGCCCACCACGCGTTCAAGCACCACGCCGGCTGGCAGGTCGAGATGGACGAGCACGGCACCTGCACGTGGACCGCACCCACCGGTCGCACCCACACCACGGCCCCGGCCTCCCGCCGCGACACCGCCGCCTGACCCCGGGCTGGCGCGACCCGGCCCTGCCCCGGGCCACCCGGTCGCGCGCGACCCGGCACGACCCAGCACCGGCCGAGCGTCGGTCGTGCCCGGCCGGCACGAGCCAGCGCCGACCGGGCCTCGGTCAGCGCGACACGAGGTCGGTCAGCGGCGCGATGAAGAAGTACACGACGAACAGCCCGGCGACGACCCACATCATCGGGTGCACGTCCCTCGCCTTGCCCTTGACGAGCTTGATGGCGACGTAGGCGATGAAGCCCGCACCGATGCCGACCGAGATCGAGTAGGTGAACGGCATGAGGATGATCGTGAGGAACGCGGGGATCGCGATCTCCAGGTCGTCCCACTCGATGGCCTTGACCTGCTGCATCATGAGGAAGCCGACGAGGACCAGGGCAGGCACCGCCGCCTCGTTGGGGATGACGTGGACGAGCGGCGTCACGGCGATCGACACGAGGAACAGCACACCGGTCACCACCGAGGCCAGGCCGGTGCGGGCTCCCTCACCGACACCGGACGCCGACTCGATGTACGAGGTGTTCGACGAGACGCCGGCAGCACCGCCGGCGGCCGCGGCGATGGAGTCGACGACGAGGATGCGCCGCGTGTGCGGCGGGTTGCCCTCCTCGTCGAGGAGGTCCGCCTCGGCCCCGATGGCCGTCATGGTCCCCATGGTGTCGAAGAAGTCGGCGAGCATCAGGGTGAAGACGAGCAGCACGGCGGCGACGACGCCGACCCGGCCGAACGAGCCGAGGAGGTCGAACTCGCCGAGCGTGCCGAAGCTGATCGGGTCGAGGGCGGAGGGCCACTCGGGGACCGAGAGGTTCCATCCGGTCGGGTTGATGACGGAGTTCCCGTCCGCATCCACCCCGGTCACCGTCGGCCCCACCTTGGCCACGGCCTCGACGACGAACGCGACGACCGTCATCGTGATGATCGAGATGATGATGGCGCCCTTCACCTTGCGCACCCACAGGGCGATGATGAGGACGAGGCCGAGCACGAAGACCAACGTCGGCCACCCCGTGAGCTGGCCGCCGATGCCCAGCTCCACCGGCACGGGACCCGTGGCCGTCCGGCGCACGAAGCCGGCGTCGACGAGCCCGATGAGGGCGATGAACAGACCGATCCCCACCGAGATCGCGGTCTTCAGCGGTGCCGGGACGGCGTGGAAGACCGCCTCCCGGAACCCGGTCAGCACGAGGACGAGGATGATGACGCCCTCGAGCACGACCAGCCCCATGGCGTCGGCCCAGGTCATCTTGCTCGCGATCGCGAAGGCGACGAAGGCGTTGAGCCCCAGCCCGGTCGCCAGCGCCAGCGGGAAGTTCGCGTAGAGGCCCATGAGGATGGTGAGGACGCCCGCGACGAGCGCCGTGCCGGCGGCGATGGCCGCGAGGTTGGGGGCGTCTCCACCACCGAGGTACTTGCCGTCGGCGTCCTGGACGAAGCCGAGGATCAGCGGGTTGAGGACGACGATGTAGGCCATCGTGAAGAAGGTGGCGACGCCACCGCGGACCTCGCGGGCGACCGTCGAGCCGCGGCGGGAGATGTGGAAGAGGCGCTCGAGGTGGCCCTCGTCGGCGCGCTGGTCGGTGGGCCTCTGGGTGGCCGTGGCGTCGGGCATGGCGGCGACCCTAGTGGCGCCGTCACTCCCCCGCACGACGGGGTCCTGGTTCGGACGGCGCCGGTCGTTACGCTGGGCCGTGAGCACCGACGACCCCCGCCCCAGCGACCCCGCGACACCCCGCGTCGCCGGGACCCCGGCCGCCGCGCGGCTGGGTCGCACCATCGGCGAGGCCGCACCCACCTCACGCATCGACATCCCCGTCCGGGGTCTCGTGGCCGTGGGCACGGCGCTGTGGGCCGTGGCCCTCGTCGTCACCCTCGTCGTGCCTGCCCTCCACGAGGGCGAGCGCTCGTGGTGGCCCTGGGCGTGCGTCACCGGCATCGTGCTGGGGGGCTTCGCCTGGTGGTACGTCGGCCGCGGCCGGGGCGAGGCCGCGGGCGTCTGACCGGCACCCCCACCGCCGGCGGGAGGGGCCTCACCGCCGGCGACGACGCCGGACCCCGCCGTCTCACGTCCATGCCGCCTCACCGCCACGCCGGAGCCACCCCGTCAGCCGGGGGGCCACCGGGTGACGGTGCCGTGTCAGGCCGGGTCGAGCGCGAAGTCGTCGAGGAGGGTGGGCGCGATCTTCTCGGGCTCGGGCCCGTCGAGGTCGACCTCGGAGTGCGCCCCGCAGCCGTGGTCGAGGCTGACGACCCTGCCGTCGGAGGGCGACCACTCGTTGGCGCAGACCCCGAAGACCGAGCGCAGCGCGCCGGCCATCGGGACGAAGAAGCCGCACGTGGTGCAGGCGGCGGGAGCCTTGAGGGCGACGGTCGCCGTGGGGCCGGACTCGCCGTCGTACCAGCGCTGGGCGGCGGCGTCGCGACCCTCGGCCGACAGCACGCGGGGGCGGCCGAGACCGAGCTCCCACAGGGCGACGGCGTCGACGTCCTCCTCGCCCGTGGCCTCGAAGCCGGCCACGAGGTGCGGGTCGTCGGCGACGAACGGCGTGACGTCGCCGGGGCCGACGTCACCGGGGGCCAGCCGCTCGGCGTAGGGCAGCCACTCGGCGGAGAGCAGGGCGCCCTCACCCGGGACGAGGTTGGCCTCGCACACGGTGACGCTCTTGGACCGCGGCACGCGGGCCACGGACACGGCCCAGCGCCAGCCGCGGTAGGCCAGCGCAGTGCACGTGAAGTAGTGGGTGGCGAGGCGCTCCTCGACCATCTCCATCCCCAGGTGCTCGCCCACGGCCCCGGCCTCGGCGATGGACACGGCGGCCTCGCGGGCGGCCTCGGTGGCCGCACGCAGCGTCGGGTCGGTCTTGACGGCGGCGGTCATGCCTCGAGGTCACCCGCCACGGCGTGCAGCACCTGCGCGACCTTGGACCCGTGGGCCTTGTCCGGGTAGTGCCCGCGACGCAGCGACTCGGACACCGAGTCGAGGAGCTTGATGACGTCCTCGACGATGACGACCATCTCGTCGGCGGGCTTGCGGTCGCGCACGCGGCGACCCTCGGTCACCGACGGGGCGGGGTCGAGGACGTGGACCGACAGCGCCTGGGCGCCGCGGCGGCCCTCGGCGATGCTGAACTCGATGCGCTGGCCGCCCTTGAGCGAGGGGACACCCTCGGGGAGCGCGCTCGCGGGAACGAAGACGTCACCCTCGCCGGCGTCGCCGGACACGAAACCGAAGCCCTTCTCAGCATCGAAGAACTTCACCTTGCCTGTCGGCACGGTCCACCTCTTGTCACTCGCTCAGCAGTCGCGCGCCCGGGCGGGCACACCCACCAAGGTTAACGGCTGCGGGGACCGGTCCGCTCCCGGGTTCTGCGCCCGCTCGGCGACCGGCGTCCGCGGGCCCCCCGGGCGAGCGCCGGGAGGAGCGGCGGAGCGGGCGGCCAGGTGGGCTGCGGGGTGAGCGGGGCGTTCGCGGCTGGGCGAAAACCTGTCGTGTGGTGTCGGTGGCGCGTGGGAGCGTTGAGATCGTGTCCGAGACGAGCGAGAGCACCCGGCGCACCGGCGCCGACGGCCCGCCGGCCGAGCACCGGCTGACCCTACGGGGCTTCTGGTCGGCCCTCCCCACGCCCGGGCGGTGGCTGCTGTCCACGACCGCGATCTCCACCCTGGGGCGCGGCATGACGCTGCCGTTCACGATCATCTACGTCCACGAGGTCCGGGGCGTCCCCCTCGACGTCGCGGGGCTGCTCATGGGCCTCATCGCCGTGGTCGCCCTGCTCGTCACGGCGCCCGTGGGCGCGCTCACCGACCGGGTCGGCGCGCGCCTCGTCGTCATCGCCGGCAACGTCGCCCAGGTTCTGGGAGCGGTGGTGCTGGCCTTCGCGACCACGGTCCCCGCCCTCGTCGTCGCGTTCGTCCTGCTCGGCATCAGCTTCGGGGTGGGGTGGCCGGCGTTCAACGCGATGATCTCGAGCATCGTCCAGGGTCGGCTGCGCACCCAGTACTTCGGCATCAACTTCGCGCTCGTCAACCTCGGCATCGGGGTCGGCGGGGTGGTCAGCGGCTTCCTCACCGACGTCTCGCGACCGGGGACGTTCACCGCGATCTTCCTCGCCGACGCGGTGTGCGTCCTCGTGCCCATCGCGCTGCTCCTCGGGCCGTTGCGCCACGTGGCGGGTCGGCCCCCGCCGCGGACCGACGGCGGCACCGGCGGCACGGGCTACCTCGAGATCCTGCGCACCCCGGCGGTGCTGTGGATCACCCTGCTCACCTTCCTGTCGAGCTTCGTCGGGTACGGGCAGATGGAGGCCGGGTTCCCCGCGTTCGCGCGCCAGGTCAGCGAGGTCTCCACCCGCACCATCGGCCTGGCCTTCGCGGCCAACACCGCGGTCATCGTCGGGCTGCAGTTCCTCGTCCTGCGCCGCATCGACGGCCGGCGGCGCACCCGGGTGTTCCTCGGGCTCGTCGTGATGTGGGCCGCCGCGTGGCTGCTCCTCGGGGCCACCGGCCTCGTCGCGGGAACCCTCGTCGCCGCCGTCGGCGTCGTCGCGTTCCACGTGCTGTTCGGGCTGGGCGAGACGATGCTCCAGCCCACGGTTCCCGCCATCGTCAACGACCTCGCGAGCGACCAGGACCGCGGGCGGTTCAACGCCGTGTCAGCGGGGGCGTTCCAGCTGGGTGCGGTGGCGGCGCCCGTGGTCGCCGGCTGGATGCTCGACCGTCGGTGGGGCACGGCCTTCATCGGGCTCCTGCTCGGGTGCCTCGTCCTCGTCGCGGTCCTCGCGCTCGCACTCGAGCGGCGGATCAGCCCCGAGGTCAACGGGATCGGCGACGAGCGGTAGCGGCTCGGTCGAGAGGGCGGTGGGGTCCTGGGTCCTGATTTCCCTGAACCCCACCACCGGCACCGGATGCGGTGGCGGCATCCGTGCCGGGCTAGCCGATGACCACGAGACGCGTCACCTTCATGCCCTCCTTGGCCGCGACCACACGCACGAGGGCGCCTGTCGCGAGCCGCGTCACCTCCCGTGGGGAGGCGATCGATCCGTCGAGAGCGTATGTGGCCTCGAACCCGTCCGTGGAGCGAAGGGTCAAGGATCGGCCGGACGTATAGGTGGTCACCTCACCCGTTTGGACGACCATGACGCTCTTCGTGTCGCCCACCGTGGTCGTGAACTCCCCGTGCAGCACGTCGGCGCCGAGCACCCCCAGCCCCTGACCCATGGCTCGGCCCATCGCCTGGCCCATGCCCTGGCCGATGCCGTTGCCCTGGCGGCCACCTCGCGCGTCCTTGTCCTTGTCCTTGCCCTGCTTCTGCTGCTGCTTGTCCTTCTGGCGGCCCGGGGCGTCCGCGCTGCGGCCCGGCCCGTCGGGCCGCTCGCCGTTCGAGAACCGCTGGTCGGCGAACCCCATCCGGTCGTGGCTCCAGCCCGCGGCACGCCCGACGGCGCCACCGAGCAGCGCCACACCGGCGAGGAGCACGACACTGCCGAGGACCGCAGCCACGACGAGGGCCGCGCGACCGCCTGACGTGGAGGTGGCCTCGCCCCACCACCGGCGCGACCCACCGCCGCCGGCCGCCGCTCCCGCCGCGGCCATCGGCAGTGGCGCCCCGGGGGCGCGGGCCCCCGGGGCGGGGTGCCCGGCCGGCCCGTCAGGGGCGGGTCCGGGGGCACCCTCCGCCGTCGTCGACACGTCGGGGCCGGCTACCCCCTGCGGGAGCACGGCGGTGTCGTCGGCGGCGGCCGGCACGGTCTGGTCGGGGCGCTGCGGATCGTCGTCCGAGGGTGGCTCGGTGGGGCGGTCGCTCATCCAGCCATCATCCGCCCGATGACCTGCGCCGTCACCCCCTTCGGCAGGACTCACACGCAACTCCCATCCGGTGCTCAGGGAGCCAGGGTGCGTCGCGGTCGGCGTCAGCCGCCGGTGAGGGCCCGCACGACGTTGGAGGGCGACGGCCGGCCGAGCTGCGCGGCCATCCACGCGCTGGTCTCCACGAGCGCGTCGAGGTCGACGCCGGTCTCGACGCCGGCGCCGTCGAGGGCCCAGACGAGGTCCTCCGTCGCGAGGTTGCCGGTCGCGCTCCTCGCGTAGGGGCACCCACCGAGGCCGCCGGTCGAGGCGTCGACGACCCGGACACCGTCGCGCAGCGCCGCCATCGTGTTGGCCAGGGCCTGCCCGTAGGTGTCGTGGAAGTGCACCCCGACCCGGTCCGGACCGATGCCCGCCGTGTCGAGCGACTCCAGGAGCCGGTGCACGTGGCCGGTGGTCGCGACCCCGATGGTGTCGCCGAGCGAGAGCTGGTCGCAGCCGAGGTCCATGAGCCGGCGGCACACGTCGACGACCTGCGCGACGGGCACGGGTCCCTCCCACGGGTCGCCGAAGCACATCGACACGTAGGCGCGCACCCACAACCCGGCCTCGCGGGAGCGGTCGACGACGGGGCGGAACATCGCCACCGACTCCTCGACGGTGCGGTTGAGGTTGCGCCGCGCGAAGGTCTCGGTGGCGCTGCCGAAGATCGCCACGGCACCCACCCCCGCCTCGAGCGCCCGGTCGAGGCCGCGCTCGTTCGGCACGAGGACGGGGCGGTTCGGGCCCAGGCCGTCCGCACCGAGCAGGGCGAGGACCTCGGCGGCGTCGGCGAGCTGCGGCACCCAGCGGGGGTCGACGAACGAGGTGGTCTCCACGGTGCGCAGCCCGGCCGCCGCGAGGCGCCGGACGAACTGCGCCTTGACCTCGGCGGGCACGATCGTCGACTCGTTCTGGAGCCCGTCGCGCGGCCCCACCTCGTAGATCGTCACCGAGGGCGGGAGCGCGGGGTCCGGTTCGACCTGCGGCAGCGGACGTGTCATCGCTCGATCCTGACACGCGGGGCCCCTTCGGTCACCCGCGGACCCGGCTCGGCGGCGCGCGCCGGGATCGACGAGGCGCCGGCGGGTGCGGGAGGCGACCCGCTAGCCTCGTCACGGCGGGCTGACCGGCACCGTCGGGGGACGGCACGACAGGACGGGACGACCGCGGATGAGCGACACCGACGACCAGCAGGGCGACGGGCACGTCGACCCCACCGCCCCTCCGCCGCAGGACCCGCTCGCCACTCCGCCGAGCCCGTACCCCCCGACCGAGCCCGTCCCGCAGGCGCCGTCGTACGACCAGCCCGCCTACGGCCAGGCCCCGTACGACCAGCCCGCCTACCCGCAGCCGACCTACGGCCAGCCCGCGGTGCCCCCCGTCCCCCCGGCGCCCGGGTACGGGGCGCAGCCGGGCAGCAACCCCTACGCCCCGCGGCGCAGCCGCCGGCGCAGCCGCCGGCCGCGTACGGGCACCAGCCGGCGTACGGGCAGCAGCCCACCCATGGGCAGCCCGCCTACGGGCAGCCGTACGCCGGAACCTACGTCCGGCCGACCAACAACGGCAGCGGCCTGGCCCTGACGATCGTCTCGGCGGTGTCGGTGGCGTTCTGCGGCGGCCTGCTCGTCATCCCCGCGCTGATCTTCGGCATCGTGAGCCTGACCAAGCAGTCGTCGGACCCGGAGGGCTCGCGCCGGATGAGCCGCAACGGCTGGTGGGCCTACGGCATCGGGGTCGCCGTCTCGCTCGTGGCCGTCATCGCCGCCATCGCCTTCTTCGTCGCCAGCGAGAGCTCCGGCTCGGTCACCTACGACGGGTACTGAACCGCCCCCTCAGCCCTCCTGCCCAGCCGACGTCCAGCGGACTCACAGGAACTGCGCCGAGAATGGCGGGGTGAACATCCCGTCGACCCCCGAGGCGAAGCTGCTCGTCGTCGAGGACGAGCCCAACATCCGTGAGCTCCTCGCGACGTCGCTGCGCTATGCGGGCTTCGACGTCGCGACCGCCGCCAACGG
Organism: uncultured Actinomycetota bacterium; assembly: GCA_963795035.1. Lineage (GTDB taxonomy): Bacteria > Actinomycetota > Actinomycetes > Actinomycetales > Dermatophilaceae > Oryzobacter. Next base: position 886,002 of record CAWCFZ010000001.1, read on the forward strand.
CGCCGAGGCGCTCAAGGTCGCGAGCGAGCACCAGCCCGACCTCTGCGTCCTGGACGTCATGCTCCCCGACATGGACGGGTTCACCGTCACCCGCCGGCTGCGCGAGCAGGGCCGAGCGCTCCCCATCGTCTTCGTCACCGCCCGCGACTCGGTCGACGACAAGATCAAGGGGCTCACTGTCGGCGGCGACGACTACGTGACCAAGCCGTTCAGCCTGGAGGAGGTCGTCGCCCGCATCCGTGCCGTCCTGCGGCGGACCCGCGGCGACGTCGACGAGGACCACCCCGTCCTCGCCTTCGAGGACCTCGAGCTCGACGAGGAGGCGCACGAGGTGCGCCGGGCGGGGCGCGTCATCGAGACCAGCCCCACCGAGTTCAAGCTGCTGCGCTACCTCATGCTCAACCCCAACCGGGTGCTGTCCAAGACGCAGATCCTGGACCACGTGTGGGACTACGACTTCCGGGGGGAGTCGGGCATCGTCGAGTCCTACATCTCCTACCTGCGGCGCAAGATCGACACCGAGGGGCTCCCCGCCCTGATCCACACCAAGCGCGGCGTGGGCTACGTGCTGCGCCTGCCCCCGCAGGGCTGATGGCCCAGGCCCCCGCCCCACCCTCCGAGGACCGCGCGACGGCGCCGCCGACGGTCGCGACGCCGTCGCCGAAGGCGCCCCTCGGAGCGCTGGTGCGACGCCTCGAGGCCGTCCCGCTGCGGCGGCGGCTCGTGGCCATCGTCGCCTCCCTCGTCGGGGCCGCGCTCATCCTCACCAGCCTGGCGACCGCCTACCTCATGCGCTCGGACCTCATGGACCGCATCGACGCCGAGCTGAGGTCGGTCGCGACCCCCGTGGCCAGCCAGGCCTTCGACGACCTGCGGACCCGCGGGTCCTCGCTGCCGTCCAGCTACGCCTTCGAGCTGCAGAGCCCCGTCGGCACGGTCTTCCGAGCCCCGACCGGCGTCTCCGCCCGGCCCGTGCTGCCCGACCTGTCCGTCGCCGACGCCCGCGTGCGCAGCGGTGAGCCCTTCACCGTCTCCTCCGAGAAGGGCGGCACGAAGTGGCGCTTCGTGGCCGGCCGGGTCGTCGGCCAGGACGCGACCTTCGCCGTCGGGGTTCCCCTCGACACCGCCACCCACACCGTGACCCGGCTCCTCGTCCTCGCGGCCCTCATCGGGACCGTGGTCCTCGCGCTGTCCGTCGTCCTCGCGCGCTTCGCCGTCCGCCGTGCCTTCCGGCCCCTCACCCGGATCGAGGACACGGCCGCCGCCATCGCCGGCGGCGACCTCACCCAGCGCGTCCCCGAGCGGGCGGCCGACGACGAGGTCACGTCCCTCACCCGCAGCCTCAACACCATGCTGGCGCGCATCGAGTCCTCGTTCGCGGTGCGTGAGGCCAGCGAGGACCGGATGCGCCAGTTCGTCGCCGACGCCTCGCACGAGCTGCGCACGCCGCTCGCGACGGTCCGTGGCTACGCCGAGCTCTACCGCCAGGGCGCGGTCCGTGAGCCGGCGGCAGTCGCCGGGGCGATGGAGCGCATCGAGGCCGAGTCGGGGCGGATGAGCGGCCTCGTGGAGGACCTGCTGACCCTCGCCCGCATCGACGACGCCCCCGAGGTGGCGCTCGGCGACGTCGACCTCACCGTCCTCGTCGCCGACGCGGTGGCCGACGCCCGGGTCCGCGCCCCGCAGCGGCGCATCCAGCTGCTCGGGCTGCACGGGCCCGTCGGGCCCACCGTGGTCCACGGCTCGGAGTCGCGGCTGCGTCAGGTCGTGACGAACCTCGTGGCGAACGCGGTGCGGCACACCCCTCCCGGAACCGCCGTCGAGGTGGCGGTGGGCACCGAGGGCGGCGAGGTGGCCGTCGAGGTGCGCGACCACGGCCAGGGCGTCCCCTCCGGCGTGGCGACCAAGGTCTTCGAGCGCTTCTACCGCGCCGACCCCTCTCGCGGCCGGACCCAGGGCGGTGGCAGCGGCCTCGGGCTCGCGATCGTCGCCGCCATCGTGGCCCAGCACCACGGGCGAGTCGGCGTCGCGCCGACCCCCGGCGGAGGCGCGACGTTCGTCGTCCGGCTTCCACAGCAGCCTCCCAGCCACTGATCAGTGGGCGTTCACCTCGGCGGACTTGACTGGCACCCAGCCGGATTCCCACCGAAGGAGCGTCACCGTGAGCGACTCGAACACCAACCCTCAGTGGTACGCCCCGCGCGGCGGAACCGCGACGGCGCCGGTCCCCCAGGACCCCTACGCCCCCCACCCCCCGTACTCCCCGACCGATGACGTGCCGGCCCCGCCGCAGGGCCCGTTCGGACCGTCGGGGCCGACCGGGCCGCAGGGCTCCCCCTCCCCGCGTCCCGGTCGACGCCGCACGGCCGAGCTCACGGCCGTCGCGGTGCTGGCCGCCCTCCTGTCATCGGGCGGCACCGTGGCCGCGGTCCGGCTGTTCCCTCAGACGTCGACCCCCTCCACGACGTCGACGGCGACGCTGGGCCGCGGCGCGGACGCCGCGCCGGTGGTCCAGGCCGACGCCTCCGCGCCGAACTGGACCGCCACGGCCGCGGCCGTGACCCCGAGCGTCGTCAGCATCACCGCGACGAGCCGGCAGGGCGGCGGCCAGGGGTCGGGCGTCATCATCGACGGACAGGGCCACGTCCTCACCAACAACCACGTCGTCAGCGGGGCGCAGAAGCTCACGGTCACGCTGTCCGACGGCCGGACCTTCGACGCGCAGGTGCGCGGGACCGACCCCTCGACCGACCTCGCCGTCGTCACGATCACCGGTGCCCCCGACGACCTGAAGCCCGTCGCGATCGGCGACAGCGACGCCCTGAAGGTCGGCGACCCCGTCATGGCCGTCGGCAACCCACTGGGCCTCGCCGGCACCGTGACCACCGGCATCGTCAGCGCGCTCAACCGCCCGGTGACGACGCAGGGCGAGAGCGGCTCCCGGGACCCCTCGCAGCAGGGGCAGAGCGAGCCGGTCGTGACCAACGCGATCCAGACCTCCGCCGCCATCAACCCCGGCAACAGCGGAGGCGCCCTCGTCGACGCGGGGGGCCGGCTCGTCGGCATCAACTCCTCGATCGCCTCCCTGGGGTCCTCCTCCGGGCAGTCGGGCAACATCGGCATCGGCTTCGCCATCCCGGTCACCGAGGCCGTCTCGATCGCCGAGCAGCTCATCGACTCGGGCTCGGCCACCCACGCCTACCTGGGCGTCACCCCCCAGGACGGCTCGGCGAGCGACGGGTCGGCCTCGATGACGGGCGCCGAGGTCACCTCGGTGGGCGCGGGGACCCCGGCGGAGAAGGCGGGCCTCGAGGTCGGCGACGTCGTCACCGCGGTCGACGGTGAGCGGGTCGAGTCCGCGCTCTCCCTCGTCGGCCACGTCCGGGAGCGCAGGGCCGGGGAGAAGGTCACGCTCACCGTCCTGCGCGACGGCGCGCGCACCGAGATCACCGCGACGCTCGTGGCCAAGCCCGGCACCGACCCGAGCAGCAGCGGTGGGAGCGGCAACGGCTGAGCCCGGCCGCCGCCCTCCGGAGGCGCCCGAGCCGCGGTGAGTGCGCGTGCTCAGGCGCCTTCGCCGTCCGCGGCCCCATGCTGGGCCCATGAGCAACCGCGCCGCCGTCCACCAGCTCGAGACCGACTTCGCCGACGCGATGCAGCGGCTGTACGCCGTCGGCAACGGACTGGCCCGCCTGCGGACCGAGCTCGACCTGGAGGCCGCCCGCACCGCAGCTCCCCAGCAGGCGCCGACCGCCTCCCAGCAGGCGCCGTCGGCCCCCATGGTCGCCCCCGCACCCCCGGAAGGGCCGGGCACCGCCGCTGCCGTGCCTCCCCCGGCCCCACCCGTCGCGCCGCTCGTGCCGTGGTACCGCCGCGAGGGCCGGGTGACCGCCGCGCTGGCCATCGCGGGCGCGGTCATCACCATGGCAGGCGTCGCGATGCTCCTCGTCCTGGCCGTCCAGCAGGGCTGGTTCGGCCCCGTGGCACGGGTCAGCGCCGGGGGCGTCCTCGCCGCCATCCTCCTCGCGCTGGGGGTCCGCGGTGGCGAGGCCGACCTGCGCACCACGCGGGAGGGGGCCCGGGTCGGCAGCGCCCCGGTCGCCCTCGTCGCGACCGGTGTCGCGGCCGCGTACCTCGACGTCGTCGCGGTGACGGCCGGGTACGGCTGGGTGGCTCCCGCCGCCGGCCTGGCCCTGGCCGGGGTCCTCGCCCTCGCCGGTCTCCAGCTCGCCCGCCGCTGGGACAGCGAGCTGCTCGCCGTGCTCACCGTCGGCGGCGCCGCGGTCCTCGCGCCCCTCGTCGCGCAGGACTTCGGCTGGGTCGTCTCGGCGTTCCTCGCGGTCCTGTACCTCGCCGCGTGGTGGGCCGGGGGCACGACGCCGCGACCGACCCTCACCCTCGTGCGGGCCCTCCCCCTCACCTTCTCCCTCCTCGCCGGGGCCGTGGTCTCGGCACCGGGCAGCGCCGACGCGACGGGCCACCTCGTCGTCGCCGCGGTCGCCCTGCTCGCCACCATCGTCACCTCGGCCGTGTCGGTCGAGCGGTCCGCGTCCGACGTCACCGCGTCGGTGGCCCTCGCCCTCACCGCCGTGGCCCTGGTCGCCTGCGCCGCCCCGATGAGCGAGCCGACGCGCACCCTCGTCCTGGCGGGGGCCTCGGCCGTCCTCCTGCTCTCCGCCACCGCGCTGTCGCGGCGCCCCCTCGGTCCGGTGGCCACCCACCTCGTCGCGACGAGCGGGACCGCCGGCACCGTGGCGGCCGTCCTCGCCGTCGTCTCCGGCGCCCCCGACCGCCTCGTCGTCACCGGCCTGCTCCTGCTGGCCCTGGGCCACCTGGGCGTCGCCGGGGTGACCCGCGCCCGCACCAGCCTCTTCCTCGCGACGGGCGCCACGGCCGTGGCCCTGCTCGCGTGGCTGAGCCACCCGCTGTCCGTCCTCACCCAGGCCGACGCCCTCGGCCACGACCTCGCCGCCGCCGTCCTCGACAGCGCCCTCGCCGGTGCGCTCGTCGCGGTCGGGGTCTGGGCGGTCTTCGCCCAGCGCGGGCTGTCACGGGACGTGCGCGTGCTCACCGCGGTGATCGCGTGGGTCACCGGCCTCGCGGCCTCGGCCACCCTGCTCGTCAGCGTCGCCACGCTGCTCGGCGAGAGGTTCGGGGCCGTGCCGACGGGGTTCACCGTCGGGCACGCCGTCGCCACCGTGTCGTGGATGCTCGCGGCCGCCTGGCTGCTGCTGCGCGGCCTCGACCGCTCCGGCGACTCCGACCTGGTGCTGCGCAGCGGTCTGCTGCTCAGCGGCGTGAGCGTCGCCAAGCTGTTCGCCTACGACCTGTCGGCCCTCAGCGGCATCGTGCGGTCCGTGGCCTTCATCGTCACCGGCCTGCTGCTCCTCGCCACGGGCACCCGGTACGCCCGGGCCTACGAACGTCGCCGCCACGCCGGGTGACGCCCGGCCCCGGCTCTGCCAGAGTGTCCGGATGGACGCGCTGAGGGGGCGTTGGCGCACCGACTGCGCCGGCGTGGCACGAGTCGGTCGGGCCGACGTCGACGAGGTGGGGGCGCGGCTGCTGCGCCGCTGGCGCGAGCCGCACCGGCACTACCACGACACGACGCACCTCTCTGAGGTCCTGGCCGCCGCCGACTCGCTGTGCACCGCAGGCGGGGTGGCGGCGGACGACCGGGTGGTGGCCCTGCTCGGCGCCTGGTTCCACGATGCCGTGTACTCCGCACGGGACCCCGGGTCCAACGAGGCCGAGAGCGCGCAGCTCGCCCGGGACGAGCTGCGACGCCTCGGCGTGCGGGACGAGATCCGTTCTCGCGTCGGGACGCTCGTCCTCGACACGCTCTCCCACGAGCTCACCGCCGACGCCGCGGACGACCCGGCGAGGGTCGTCCTCCACGACGCCGACCTCTGGATCCTCGCGGCCCCGGTCAGGCGGTTCGACGAGTACTGCCGACAGGTGCGGGAGGAGTACTCGGACGTGCCCGTCGCGGCCTACGCGGCAGCGCGCACGGACGTGCTGCGCCCCTTCCTCGTGCGCCCACACGTGTACCGCTCCGACCACGCGCAACGGGAGTGGGAGCCCGTGGCCCGCGAGAACCTGGCCCGCGAGCTCACCCGGCTCGCGGGCTGAGCGTCACTGAGGCCAACGGCCACCAGAACTGGTCGGAGCAGAGGTCCACGAGCTCGGGCCAGCTCACCCAGCGGCGGTCGGAGGTGTCGTCGAGCTCGGCGGTCAGCGCGGGACGGCGTTGCGGGAGGTCGACGACGAAGACCTGGAGGAGGTCGCGGCCCTCGCGCCAGAGGCCGCCGGTGGACCGCCGGTGGAACCGCTCGTAGCCGAGGGGGCGGAGCTCGACCGCCCCGACGACGAGTCCCGTCTCCTCGCGGACCTCGCGAACGGCGTTCTCGCGCACCGACTCCCCCGGCTCGCGCCATCCCCCGGGGGCACCCCACTCACCGCGCCGGATCGAGTGCACCACGGCGAGGTCGCCGGTCGCGTCACGCACGAAGGCCATCGCGGCGAAGACGCGGGCGTCGTCGGCCTCGCGGTCCGAGCGGATGAGGTCGACGTCGGCGGACGTCCCGTCGACGAAGCGCACCCCCACGGCCCGGGCGACCCCCTTGTCACCGCGCCGCTTCTGCATCCGCAGGCCGCTCTCCCGCAGCGCCCGGATGAGGTCGCGCGGTGGCGTGGGTCGGGCCCCGGCGGCGACGACGGCCCGGTAGTGCTCCTCGGGGACGTCGTAGTGGTCACCCTCGAAGCCGCGCTCGGGGATGCCGACGGACCGGGCGAAGGCGTGCAGCTCGGCCAGGCTGGTGTCGCTCACGAGGTGTGACCAGCGGCGGCCGTGCGCCTCGGGCCGAGGCGGGTCGATGAGGATGGCCACGCCCCCGATCGTAGGTGGCGCCTGAGTCGGTGCCCGGCGATAGCGTCGGGTCGTGGTCCACCAGCTGAGCCGACGCGACGCCCGCCGCCTCGCGGTGCGCGCCCAGCTGCTCGACCGACCGCGACCCACCGACGTCCTCGACGTCGTGCGCCGCCTCACGGTGGTCCAGGTCGACATGACCTCGTACGTCGCGCCGAGCGCCGACCTCGTGCTGTGGTCGCGGATCGGCGCCTCGTACGACCCCGACGAGCTCGACCGGCTGTTCGAGGAGCGCGCTGTCATCGAGCTCGACGGCATGTTCCGCCCGGGTGAGGACGTCGCGCTCTTCCGGGCCGAGATGGCCGCCTGGCCCGGTCCCCCGCCCCTCAAGGAGTGGATGGAGGACATGGCCGACTGGCTCCACGCGAACCGCGCGTGCCACGACGACGTCCTCGCGCTGCTGCGCTCGGAGGGCCCGCTGCCGGTCCGCGACCTCCCCGACACGTGCGTCGTCCCGTGGCGCTCGAGCGGCTGGAACCGCGACCGGAACGTGCGGATGCTGGTCGGCATGCTCGAGTCGCGCGGCGAGGTGGCGGTCGGGGCACGCGAGGGGCGCGAGCGCCTCTGGGACCTCGCCGAGCGGGTCCACCCCGAGACGCCCACGGTCCCGCTGGATCGGGCCCGGGCCGAGCGTGGCCGCCGCAGGCTGCGCGCCCTCGGCATCGCGCGGGCCAGGGCCGCCCAGCACTGGCTCGAGCCCAACGACGTCGGGTCGGCCGGGGAGGCCGCGGTCGTGGAGGGGGTGCGCGGGGAGTGGCGCGTCGACCCGGAGCTCCTCGACCGGCCCTTTCGTGGGCGCACCGCCCTGCTCTCACCGCTCGACCGGCTCGTCGCCGACCGCAAGCGGGTGGTCGAGCTGTTCGAGTTCGACTACCAGCTCGAGATGTACAAGCCCAGGGCCGCACGCCGGTGGGGGTACTGGGCCCTGCCCGTCCTGCACGGTGACGCCCTCGTGGGGAAGGTCGACGTCGCCGCCGACCGCGAGCGCGCGCAGCTGCGGGTCGATGCCGTCCACTGGGACGAGCGCACCCCCGCCGCCGCCGAGGGGGTCGAGCGCGAGCTGCGCGGGCTCGCCCGGTGGTTGGGCCTGGAGCTGGTCCGGGCCACCTGACGCCGGCCACGGTGTCGTCGCGGGGGCCCTGTGGACAACTCGGTCGCTCCGTCGGACGGCGCGCCTAGGGTCGCACCGAAGGGGCCGCCACGGCGGCGGTCCGCGACGAGGGGGTTCAGACGATGGCAGCCCAGTTCCAGGTCGACACCGAGCGCATCGCGGCGGCGTCCGGCGACGTCGCCCGCATCTCCGCGAGATCGAGGGCCAGGTCGCGGTGATGATCGCGCGCCTCACCGGCCTCCAGGACGCCTGGACCGGGGCGGCGTCGGCCGCAGTTCCAGGGCGTCGTCAGCCAGTGGCGGGCACCCAGCAGCCAGGTGCAGACCTCGCTCGACTCCATCGGGCAGGTGCTGGCGGCGGCCGGGGCGCAGTACGCCGACACCGAGGCGCAGAACATGCGCATGTGCGCCTGAGGGCTCGCGGCGGGCGCGACACCCCTGAGGTCACGCCTGCCGGCACCGTCGATGCTCGCACGTCCGACGGAGGACCACTACTCGGTCGCGATGGCCCGCAGGACGTCGAGCCGCGAGGCCCGTCGACCCGGCCACACGCCGCGAGGATGCCCACGAGGCCGCGATGCCGCGACGAACAGCGCGAGCTGTGCCCACGGGATCGAGCAGGACGTCGATGCCGTCGTCCTGAGGGAGCGCTGGAGGGCGATACGCGAAGGTCACTCCGAGGCCGATGCCGAGCACCGCACCCAGCACGGCGATGACGATCGACTCGAGGCGGAGCATCCGCTTGAGCTGGCGCCGGCTCAGCCCGACCGCTCGCAGCAGACCGATCTCGCGGGTGCGCTCGATGACCGAGAGGGCGAGCGTGTTGATGATGCCGAGGATGGCGATGATGACGGCCAGACCGAGCAGGGCGTAGATGATGTAGAGCATCTGGTTGATCTGGCTCGCGCTGCTCGTCGGCGAACTCGCCCTGGTCGTTGACGCGTGACCGTCGGGAGGTCGGCGATGGCCTCGTCGAGGTCGCGACCGCAGGCCGGGCCGGAACGGTTCCGGGCTCGGGGTGATGAAGAGCGAACGGTCCGTCCGCGGGCCCGCCCAGGGACTCCAGCCCCGGCAGGCTGAGCAGGTGAGTCCGAGGAGAGGAGCGCCGAGTCCCACGTGGTCGCCGACACGGTGAACGGCTTCGTCGTGCCGGCGAGCCGGGTGAGGTCGAGCCGACCCGACGAGCCAGCTGTCGGACGTGGCTCGCTCCTGCGAGATCGAGACCGTCGTGACGTGAGGTCCGCGAGACGGCCCGACGAGCATGGGCGTGGGCCCGAGGACGCTCACTGGTCCGGGTCGATCCCGATGACCCCGCCCCGCTCGCCGCCCACGGCGCAAAGCGTCCCAGCGGAACGCCGCGACCTCCTCGACACCGGGCACGGCCGTCAGCGTCGCTGGTCACCTCGACGGAGAACGGGGTGCCGACGACGCTGGAGACGACGTAGTCCGCGACGAACTCCTTCTCGATGGACTTGTCGATGCTGGCCTTCGCGCTGGCCCCGAAGACAGCCATCATCGACACGAGCGTCACGCCGATCATGAGCGCCGAGGCCGTCGCGGCGGTGCGTCGCGGGTTGCGCTGAGCGTTCTGCTGCGCCATGAGGCCGACGGCTCCGAAGGCCCTGCACCAGACCCAGCCGATGCCGGCGATGACCGGGCGACCGACGAGCGGGCTGACGAGCGCGACGCCCAGGACGACACCGAGGATGCCGGCTCCCACCCAGTAGGTCGGGTCGGGCACGTCGACGAACAGGCCCGTGAGCAGGAGTGCGGCGCCCGCGGCGGTGAGGAGGCCCCCGACGATGATGCGCCCCCGCATGCCGCTCTCGGCGAGGACGGCGTCGTCGCGCATGGCGGCCACGGGGGCCACCTTGCCCGCCTTGCGGGCGGGCAGGTAGGCCGCGACCGGGCGACGACGAGGCCCACGACGAGGGACACGACGACGGTGCGCGGCGAGAGGATGAGAGCCTGCCCGCTGAGGTCCAGCCCGAAACGTCCGAAGAGGACACGGATGCCCATCGCGATGACGACGCCGAGGCCCAGCCCGATGACGGAGCCGATGAGCCCGATGACGCCGGCCTCGAAGAGCACCGACCGCCCCACCTGGCGCCGGGTCGCACCCAGCGCCCGGAAGAGCGCCAGCTCACGTGACCGCTGCGCCACGAGGATGCTGAACGTGTTGACGATGAGGAACGAACCGACGACGAGCGCCACCCCGGCGAAGACGAGCAGGAACGTCGTGATGAAGCCGAGCGCCTCCTGGATGTCGCTCGCCGCAGCCTGGCGGCAGCGTCGCCGGTGACGGCCTCGACGTCGGCCGGCAGCTTGGCGCCACGGCGTCGCGCAGCTCCTGCTGGCGTCGTCCCCGACGCTGCCGTCACCCAGATGTCGGAGTAGGTGTCCTTGCCCTCCATGAAGAGCGCGCGGGCCTGGGCAGTGTCGAAGATCGAGAGACTGGCACCGGCGAGGCCCCCGTCCGTCGTCGCGATCCCGACGAGCCTGGCCCGGATGCGCGGCTGGGCTCCCGAGCGTGACGATGTCGACCCTCTCGCCGATGAGGTAGCCGGCCTTGTCGGCGGTCCTGTCGTCGAGGACGACCTCGCCCGGGCCCCGGGGCCACCGCCCGCCGTCCAGGGTCGCTCGCTCCAGACCCTTGGCTGCGGGACCCCCGGTGAAGTTGAGGCCCGAGCCCCGGCGGGCCGAAGCCCCCGATGAGCTTGCCGTCCTTCCCGACGACGAAGGTGCCGAAGTTGAGGATGTTGCCGTCGGCGCGGGCGGCACCCTCGACCGCCGCGAGCTCGGTGACGAGCGAGCCCGGGAGGGTCGCGCTCGACGGCTGCTGCTCGAGGTCGACCTCGCCGCTGACGGGTCGCACGACGACGTCGCCGACGGAGCCGTTCATGATCGAGTCGAAGCTGCGCCCGAGGGTGTCGGTGAAGACGAAGGACCCGGCGACGAACGCCACGCCGAGGATGATGGCGAAGGCGCTCATGAAGAGCCGCAGCTTGCGGGCGAGGAGGCTCTTCCAGCTGGCACGGAGCATCGGTTCAGCCCTGCGCGTTCGAGTCGATGTCCTTCATCGTCTCGAGGATGAGATCAGGGGTCGGCTCGCGCAGCTCGGTGACGATCCGTCCGTCGGCGAGGAAGACGACGCGGTCGGTCCAGCTCGCGGCGCCGGGGTCGTGGGTGACCATGACGATCGTCTGCCCGAACTCGTCGACGCAGCGGCGGAGGAACCCCAGCACCTCGGCACCGGAGGTCGAGTCGAGGTTGCCGGTGGGCTCGTCCGCAAAGATGATCTCGGGTCGGCTCACGAGGGCCCGGGCGCACGCGACGCGCTGCTGCTGGCCACCCGAGAGCTCCCCGGCCGGTGGCCGAGCCGGTCGCCCAGGCCGATGGTCGAGATCACCTGGTCGAACCACGCGCGATCCGGCTTGCGCCCGGCGATCGAGAGCGGCAGCAGGATGTTCTCCTGCGCGCTGAGCGTCGGGATGAGGTTGAACGACTGGAAGACGAAGCCGATGTGGTCGCGACGGACCCGGGTCAGGTCCTTCTCCTTGAGGGTCGTCAGCTCGATCTCGCCCAGCTGCACCGAGCCGCGTGTCACCGAGTCCAGGCCGGCAGCGCAGTGCATGAGGGTGGACTTGCCGGAGCCGGACGGTCCCATGATGGCCGTGAACTCCTGACGGTTGAGGTCGAGGGTCACGCCCTTGAGCGCCGTGACGGCGGTGTCGCCGGAGCCGTAGGTCTTGACGAGGTCGGTGACGCGAGCGGCGACCCGCGCCGGCGCAGTGGTGGCGTCGCGCTCGGGAGCGAGGTCAGTGGTCATGGCGACCACGCTAGGTGGGCGGACGGCATACGCGCTGTGGGTTTCCTCCCCCAGGCGACCCTGAGTGCACCCTGAACGGGGGACGCCAAAGGGCGGCCTCCCCGTGGGAGACCGCCCTTCGTGGCGTGTGCCGAGTGGTGCGTGTGCGTCAGGCTCAGAAGCCCATACCGCCCATGCCACCCATCTCGTCGCCACCGCCGCCCAGCGCCGCGCCGGCCTTCTCGGGCTTGTCGGCGACGACGGCCTCGGTGGTGAGGAACAGCGCAGCGATCGACGCGGCGTTCTGCAGCGCGGAGCGCGTCACCTTGGCCGGGTCGATGATGCCCGCGGCGATCAGGTCGACGTACTCACCCGTCGCGGCGTTGAGGCCCCAACCGGACTCGAGGTGGGCGACCTTCTCGGCCACGACGCCACCCTCGAGACCGGCGTTGATCGCGATCTGCTTGAGCGGGGCCTCGATCGCGACGCGACGATGTTGGCGCCCGTCGCCTCGTCACCCTCGAGCTCGAGCTTGGCGAACGCGACCTTGCCGGCCTGGAGCAGGGCGACGCCACCACCGGCGACGATGCCCTCCTCGACGGCAGCCTTCGCGTTGCGAACGGCGTCCTCGATGCGGTGCTTGCGCTCCTTGAGCTCGACCTCGGTGGCCGCGCCCGCCTTGATGACGGCGACGCCGCCGGCGAGCTTGGCGAGGCGCTCCTGGAGCTTCTCGCGGTCGTAGTCGGAGTCCGACTTCTCGATCTCGGCGCGGATCTGGTTGACGCGACCCTGGATCTGGTCGGCGTCGCCGGCGCCCTCGACGATGGTCGTCTCGTCCTTGGTGACGACGACCTTGCGGGCCGTGCCGAGCAGGTCGAGCTCGGCGGTGTCGAGCTTGAGCCCGACCTCCTCGGAGATGACCTGACCACCGGTGAGGATGGCGATGTCGCCGAGCATGGCCTTGCGACGGTCACCGAAGCCGGGCGCCTTGACGGCGACCGACTTGAAGGTGCCGCGGATCTTGTTGACGACGAGCGTGGACAGGGCCTCGCCCTCGACGTCCTCGGAGATGATGAGCAGCGGCTTGCCGGACTGCATGACCTTCTCGAGCAGCGGCAGCAGGTCCTTGATCCGAGAGATCTTGGAGTTGACGATGAGGACGTAGGGGTCCTCGAGGACGGCCTCCATGCGCTCGGTGTCGGTGACGAAGTAGTGGCTGATGTAGCCCTTGTCGAAGCGCATGCCCTCGGTGAGCTCGAGCTCGAGGCCGAAGGTGTTGCTCTCCTCGACGGTGATGACGCCTTCCTTGCCGACCTTGTCCATGGCCTCGGCGATCATCTCGCCGATCTGGGGGTCAGCAGCGGAGATCGAGGCCGTCGCAGCGATCTGCTCCTTGGTCTCGACGTCCTTGGCGATGGTGAGCAGCTCCTCGGAGACGGCCTCGACGGCCTTCTCGATGCCGCGCTTGAGCGCCATCGGGTTGGCGCCGGCCGCGACGTTGCGCAGGCCCTCGCGGACGAGGGCCTGGGCGAGGACGGTGGCGGTGGTCGTGCCGTCACCGGCGACGTCGTCGGTCTTCTTGGCGACCTCCTTGACGAGCTCGGCGCCGATCTTCTCGTAGGGGTCGTCGAGCTCGATCTCCTTGGCGATGGAGACACCGTCGTTGGTGATCGTGGGTGCGCCCCACTTCTTCTCGAGGACGACGTTGCGGCCCTTGGGGCCGAGGGTGACCTTGACGGCGTCGGCGAGGATGTTCATTCCCCGCTCGAGGCCGCGGCGCGCCTCTTCGTCGAAAGCGATGATCTTGGCCATTCGGGTGGTTCCTCCCACGCGAATCGAAGGTGGAGACCGGGCGACGCCCGCGACGGACGGACCGGCGCCAGCGGCTCTCATGCCGCGCGCGCGCCGACCCTCGTCGGTCCGGCCAGGATTGTCACTCTCCGTGGGGAGAGTGCTAACGCCATTATTGGCACTCTCGGGTGGAGAGTGCAAACGGCGGGCCCGCGACGTGGGCACTCGCGCTCACAGCACGGGCTCGTGGCCCTGGAACATCGCCCGCATCGACCCGTCCGCCTCCGAGGCCACGGGGTCCGCGAGGTCCGCGACGAAGACCGCCAACGCCTCCCGGGCCGGGTTGCCGTCGAGCGCGTGCAGGACCTCGCGCCACGCGGCGAGGTTGGGGTGCTCCAGGGCCGTGCACGCCTCGGCGGGCTCGAGCGACGCCACCGCGGCGGTGAGCTGGGCGCGCGAGAGCGGCAGCGTCGCCGTCGACCCGTCGTGCCGCAGGATCGTCGCGAGGACGACCGCGGGCAGCCCGTGCCGCCCGCCCGGTTCGTTGACGTGCGCGAAGTCCCACTCGGGCGAGGACGAGGCCGGGCTCAGGGCCACGGCGTGGGCCACCGGGGCCCGCCATCCCTCGATGCGGGCCTCGAGGTGGGCGCGGATCGCGGCGAGGCCGTCGGGCGTGCTCCAGTCCAGGTCCGTCATCGCGGCATCCTCGCAGACCCCATCCGCCCCACCCGCCGCGAGATCAGGTGAACAGGAGGTGAACGACGACCCTCGCGTTGGTGAAGTGGCCGCAGCGACCCCACACTGGTCCATCGTGGACGCAGCAACCATCATCCTCGTGCTCGTCATCATGACGGCCCTCGCCTTCGACTTCACCAACGGCTTCCATGACACCGGCAACGCGATGGCCACGTCCATCGCCACCGGTGCCCTCAAGCCCAAGGTGGCGGTCGCCCTCTCGGCCGTGCTCAACCTCGTCGGGGCGTTCCTGTCCGTCGAGGTGGCCCTCACGGTGACCAATGCCGTGGTCAACCTCCAGGACAAGAGCGGCGCCCCACGGGCCGAGCTGCTGGCCAACGGCGGGCAGAACCTCCTGCTCATCGTGCTCGCCGGCCTCGTCGGCGGCATCGTGTGGAACCTGTTCACCTGGCTGTACGGCCTGCCGTCCAGCTCGTCGCACGCGCTCCTCGGTGGCCTCGTCGGCTCGACGCTGGCCGGCCTGGGCATCAGCGGCGTCAAGTGGACCGGTGACGGGACCAAGCTCGACGGGGTCGTCGGCAAGATCCTGCTCCCCGCGCTGATCTCCCCCGCGATCGCCATCGCCGTGGCGACCGTGGGCACCTGGCTCGTCTTCCGGATCACCGAGGGAGTCACCGAACGCTGGCGCCAGAAGGGCTTCCGCTGGGGCCAGATCGGCTCGGCGTCGCTCGTGTCCCTCGCCCACGGCACCAACGACGCGCAGAAGACCATGGGCGTGATGACCCTGGCGCTCATCGCGGCCGGGCAGTGGACCGACACCGGCAGCGTCCCGTTCTGGGTCAAGCTGACGGCTGCGAGCGCCATCGCCGTGGGCACCTACCTCGGCGGCTGGCGGATCATCCGCACCCTGGGCAAGGGGCTCATCGAGATCTCCCCGGCCCAGGGCATGGCGGCGGAGGCCAGCTCGGCCGCCGTCATCCTGTCCTCGAGCCACCTCGGCTTCGCCCTCTCCACGACCCACGTGGCCACCGGCTCGATCCTCGGCTCGGGCGTCGGGCGTCCGGGCGCCCACGTCCGCTGGGGCGTCGCCGGCCGCATGGTCGCGGCGTGGGCGATCACCCTCCCGAGCGCCGGCCTCGTCGGGGCGCTGATGTACGTCATCGCCGAGGCGCTCGGCGGCGTGCTCGGCGCGGCCGTCGTCTTCACCATCCTGCTCGCCCTGTCGTCGCTGATGTGGTTCCGGTCCAGGGGCGCCCCCGTCGGCGCCCACAACGTCAACGACGACTGGGACAACACCGGCAGCAGCACCTCCCCCACCCGCCGCCAAGACCACGCCCGCTGAGGAGCAGAACCGTGAACAACGTCGTCTTCGCCCTCGAAGGGGCCTTCAAGGTCCTCATGGCCGGCCTGCTGCTCGGCGCCGGCCTTCCCGCCGTGTTCGCCCTCGGCATCCGCGCCCTCGCCTACGGTGTGGGGGGTGACGCGGAGGTCGACCAGGCACCCCCGCACCCGATCGGCAAGCTCCTCGCGGCGCTCTGCTTCGCGGTCGTCGTCGCAGGCATCGTCCTCGGCATCACGATCGTCGTCGCCTCCGGCGTCGGCAAGGAGGTCGTCTTCGACCCGATCCTGCCCATGATCGTCGACAAGGACTGAACACCGTGACCCAGCTCAACGCCTCCGTCATCGAATGGATCCGCACCGGCTTCCCGCAGGGGGTGCCCGACGCCGAGGCCGCCGCGCTCAACGCCGTACTCCAGGAGCGCCTCGGCGTCGAGGACACCCACGACGTGCTGCGCAAGCTCGCGGTGGAGGGGCTGCTCTCCGAGAAGGCCGCGAGCGCCCTCATCCCCGAGGACGAGCAGCTGCGCCGCGTCGCCGCCAACCTCGTCCTGGGGGGCTGGCCCCTCGGCACCACCGAGGACGACGACGAGGCGCCGCCCCGCGAGGGCAGCCCGCTCGCGCGGATCGTCGCGTGGCTGCGCGAGGGCTACCCGGGCGGGGTCCCGGAGCACGACTACATGCCCCTGCTCGCCCTGCTGGAGCGTCGCCTGACCCGCAGCGAGGTCAAGAAGGTCGCCAAGGCGCTGCGCCGGGCCGACGTCAGCCCGGCCGGGCCGATGGACATCGCGGCGGCGATCACGTCGTACACGCACGTCGACCCGAGCACCAACGACCTGCGCCGGGTGCGCAACCAGCTGGCCAAGAAGGGCTGGCCGGTCGAGTTCCCCGACCCCGACCTGCCCTGAGCGCAGTGAACGCACAGCGACGCCCGTCCGGCTTCCCTCACGGACGGGCGTCGCTGGTCTGGGGGCGCGGTGCGCGCCGGGGTGCCCGGCCTCAGGGCTCCATGCCGAGGCGGCGGGCGGAGCGGGCACGCTGACGGCAGGCCCGCAGCCGACGCAGCCGCTTGACGAGCATCGGGTCGTGCTCGAGGGCCTCGGGATGGTCGATGAGGGCGTTGAGCACCTGGTAGTACCGCGTGGCAGACATGTCGAACAGCTCGCGGATCGCCGGTCTCCTTGGCGCCGGCGTACTTCCACCACTGGCGCTCGAAGGCGAGGATCACTGGTCGCGCTCGCTGAGGTCCCGGGCCGGTCGGCGGGCATCGGCTGTTGGATGGCGGCGTTGGCGGCGTCCGACCTTCGGTGATCTGCTCCTCGGCCCAGCCTACCGGGACGAGATGACACCAGTGTCGTTCGTCGGGCGCCTCACAGCGTGTCGGCTGGACAGGGCCACAGCGCGGTGTCACTCACCGTCCACGAGCCCCACGATCGCCCACCCGAGGCCGCCGAGGGGTCGGTCAGGCCATGGAGTCGAGGACGGCCGTGATGTCGTCGTTCGTCGTCTCCGGGTTGACGACGGCGAACCGCGCGATCGTCTCCCCGGCGTGGGTCGAGGGGACGACGAAGGCGAACTCGTCGGCCAGCAGCCGGTCCGACCACGCGTGGTAGCGAGCCGGCTCCCAGCCGAGCCGGCGGAAGACGACGACCGACAGGTCGCGCTCGCGCACCAGCTCGAGGTACGGGCGGCGCCGCACCTCGGCCTCGGCGAACCGGGCCACGTCGAGGGTGTGCTCGACCGCGGCCGTGTAGGCGTCGGTGCCGTTGACCGCGAGCGAGAACCAGAACGGCAGGCCGCGGGCCCGGCGGGTGAGGTGCACGGCGTAGTCGGTCGGGTTCCAGTCCGGCGGTGTCGGTGAGTCACCTCGAGGTAGCCGGCGTGCTGGGTGTGCGCCGCCCGGGCCAGCGCGGGTCGCGGTAGAGCAGCGCGCAGCAGTCGAAGGGCGCGAACAGCCACTTGTGCGGGTCGACGATGAACGAGTCGCAGCGCTCGACGCCGTCGAACAGCGCGCGCACCGACGGCGCCGCCAGCGCGGCGCCGCCGTACGCCCCGTCGACGTGGAACCAGACGCCGAACTCCGCGGCACACCTCGGCGAGCCGAGGCCAGGTCGTCGATGATGCCGAAGTTCGTCGTCCCGCAGGTCGCGACGACGGCGAAGAAGCCGTCTGCGGGCCGTGCTCCTCGAGGACGGCGCGCAGGTGGGGGCCGGTGAGCCGCCCGCGCTCGTCGACCGCCACCGCGACGAGGTCGGCGTCCATGACGTCCGGCCGAGTGCGATCGAGCAGTGCGGCGCCACCGGTGGCCGCGACGCGGTGGGCGGCGCACGCCCGCGGCGGCGCGCGCCCGGACGGTGGTGCGGGCCGCGTACAGCGCCGACAGGTTGCCGATGGTGCCGCCGGGCACGAACACGCCACCGGCGCCCGGCGGGCATCCCGACGAGGTCGGCGACCCAGCGCAGCGCCTGGTTCTCGGCGTACACGGCCCCCGCGCCCTCGAGCCAGGACCCGCCGTAGATCGAGGACGCGCCGACGACGAGGTCGAACATCGACGCGCGACGTCGCTCGGGGCGCACGGGATGAAGGACAGGTAGCGCGGGTGGTCGGTCGACAGGCAGGCGGGTGCGAGGTCCTCGGCGAACAGGCGCAGCGTCTCCAGACCGCCGAAGCCCTCGGCGGTGATCGTCCGCCCGACGGCGGCCTCGAGCTCCTGCGGGCTCGCCGTCCCGTCGAGCGGCGCCTCCATCCGGACGCGCTCCTCGGCGTAGGCGACGACGGCCTCGGCGAGCGCCGCGAGCTCGACGTGCTTGTTCTCCTGGTAGGTCTTCCCGTGCACGGCCGCGAGTCTAGGGGCGCGTGCCGCCGAGGAGGTACGCCCTGAGGTCGGGGACCGTGTCGAGCACGACCTCCGGGGCGGCGGCCTCGAGCTCGGCACGCTCGCCGGCACCCCACGTCACCGCGACCGCGGCCATCCCGGCGGCCTTCGCCGCGAGGACGTCGACCGTCGCGTCGCCCACGTAGACGCACTGCGCGGGCTCCACGCCCAGGCTCGCGGCGGCGTGGAGCAGCGGGTCCGGCTCGGGCTTGTGCCGCGCGGTGTCCTCGAGCGCGGCCACGACCTCGATCGACCCGCCGAGGCCGACGCCGTCGAGCGCGAGCTGCGCGGTCTCCCGGCGCTTGGACGTCGCGACGGCGCAGCGCACCCCGGCCTCCTCGAGGGCCGCCAGCAGCTCGGGCACCCCGTCGTAGCGGCGGATGAGGCGCGCCGTGTTCGCCAGGTTCCACTCGCGGTAGGCGACGTCGAGGGCACCGCCGTGCTCGGGGCTCTCCTCGAGCAGGGCAGGGAGCAGCGGGCGCCCGATCCACGCGCGCGCCCGGGCGTCCTCGACCTCCTCGCCGAGCACCGTGCGGAACGCGTGCTGGTAGGAGGCGACGATGAGCGGGATGGTGTCGGCGATCGTGCCGTCGAGGTCGAAGAACACGGTGCGCCAGCGGGGAGTCGTCACGGACACCAGTCAAGCCGACCCGGCGCCGTCGTCCCGCACCGGTACGGTGAGGAGGATGTCGACCCCCGCCCACGCCCGGCCCCTGCGCGAGCTCGTGCACCCGTCGTGGGTCCAGGCCCTCTCCCCCGTCGAGGGGGTCGTGGCCGGCCTGGGCGCCTTCCTGCGGGCCGAGGTCGCCGCCGGGCGCGGCTACCTCCCGGACGGCGCCCACGTGCTGCGCGCCCTCGAGCAGCCGCTGGACGGCGTGCGCGTCCTCGTCGTCGGTCAGGACCCGTACCCGACGCCGGGCCACGCGGTCGGCCTGTCCTTCTCCGTGGCACCCGACGTCCGACCGGTCCCCCGCAGCCTGGCCAACATCTTCCGCGAGCTGCACAGCGACCTCGGCCTGCCCACCCCGAGCAGCGGCGACCTCACACCGTGGGCCGAGCAGGGGGTCCTGCTGCTCAACCGGGTCCTCACCGTGACGCCGGGCAAGCCCGCCAGCCACCGTGGCAAGGGCTGGGAGGACGTCACGGCCGCCGCCATCGCGGCCCTCGTTCGACGCGGCGGCCCCCTCGTCGCCCTCCTCTGGGGACGCGACGCCCGCACCCTGGCCCCGAGCCTGCCGGGCGTCCCGTGCATCGAGTCGGCGCACCCGAGCCCGCTCTCGGCGCACGCGGGCTTCTTCGGCTCACGACCGTTCAGCCGCGCCAACGAGCTGCTCGTGGAGCAGGGCGCCACCCCCGTCGACTGGAGGCTCCCGTGACCCAGCCCGCCGTCCCCGCGCGCGTGTGGACCCGCTACGTCGCCATCGGTGACTCCTTCACCGAGGGGATGTCCGACCCCGACCCCGCGCGCCCGGACGCCTACGTCGGCTGGGCCGACCGCCTCGCGCACCACCTCGACGCCGTCGCCGAGAGCGAGCACCTGCCCTTCGGCTACGCCAACCTGGCCGTGCGGGGCCGCAGGCTCGACGACGTCGTCGGCCGCCAGCTCGAGGCCGCCGTGCGGATGCAGCCCGACCTCGTGTCGATGGTCGGCGGCGGCAACGACCTGCTGCGCCCCACCGTCGACGTCGACGTCCTGGCCTCCCGGCTGGAGGACGCGGTGGTCCGCCTGCGCCGCACCGGGGCCGACGTCCTGCTCGCCACCCCCACCGACACGCGCGACGCCGGCCTGTTCAAGGCCCTGCGCGGCAGGCACGCCGCCCACAGCGCCAACGTCTTCACCATCGCCCAGCGGCACGGGTGCCACGTCGTCAACCTCTGGGGCATGGCCTCGCTGCGCGACTGGAGGATGTGGGCCGACGACCGCATCCACCTCACGACCGAGGGGCACCGCCGGGTCGCGCTCGCGGCGCTGACCGCCCTCGGGCACGACACGGACCTCGCCGACTGGACGGCACCGCTCCCGCCGGGCGAGAGGTCCAGCCGGTCCGACGAGCTGCGCGGCCACGCCCGGTGGGTGCGCACCCACGCCGGGCCCTGGGTGCAGCGGCGGCTGCAGGGCCGGTCCTCCGGCGACGCCGTCGACCCCAAGCGCCCCGCCCTCGAGCACTTCCGCGACCCCGAGGGCGAGCCGCCGCACCGCGACCTCCCCCACGGCTGAGCCCCACCCCGTCCCACGCCCCGTCCCGGCCTGGGTCACGAGCAGCTCCGCAGATGCGGTGCTAGGGTCGAATGCATGACGCAGTTGCGGATCACTGATGCCGCGCTCCTCCTCGGAGTCTCCGACGACACGGTCCGCCGGATGGTCGACGCCGGCCGCCTCCCGAGCAGCAAGGACGACGCGGGGCGCCTCGTCGTCCAGGGCGCCGACCTCGCCGCCCTCGCCCAGGAGCTGGCCCGGCCGGCCCCCGTGGGCGTCGTCGCCGACGAGTCGGCCCGCAACCGGATGCGCGGCATCGTCACCCGCGTCCTCAAGGACACCGTGATGGCCCAGGTCGAGCTGCAGTGCGGCCCCTTCCGCGTCGTCTCGCTCATGTCGCGCGAGGCCGTCGACGACCTCGGCCTGGAGATCGGGTCGGTCGCCGTGGCCACCATCAAGTCCACGAACGTCATCGTGGGGGTCCCTCGATGACGCCGCGCCCCCCGGCTGCGGCCACCCGCCCGGCCGCGCGCCGGCGAGGCACGGGTCTCCTCGCGGCCCTCGCCCTGCTCCTGGCCGGCTGCGGCGGGCCGACGGCCACCTCCTCCGGGAACCCCGCGGCCTCGACGGGGGGCGGCTCCACGCAGCTGACGGGCGAGGTGACGGTCCTCGCGGCTGCCTCGCTGAGCACGACCTTCACCGCGCTCGCCGAGTCGTTCCAGCGCGACCACCCGGGCGTGCGGATCCGGCTCAGCTTCGGCTCGAGCACCACCTTGGCCCAGCAGGTCGCCCAGGGCGCCCGGGCCGACCTCTTCGCGAGCGCCGGGACCGCGGCGCTGGCGCAGCTCGGCGACGCCACGCCCACCGACACCGTGACCCTGGCGCGCAACACCCTGGAGATCGCGACCCCCGCGGGCAACCCCGCCGGCGTCAGGGGCCTGGCTGACCTGGCCCGGGCGGACCTCGACGTCGTCCTGTGCGCGCGGACCGTCCCCTGCGGCAAGGCCGCCGACGAGGTCCTCGCCGGGGCCGGCATCACGCCGCACGTCGTCTCCCGCGAGGTCGACGTCGGCGCGACGCTGGCCAAGGTGACCCTCGGGGAGGCCGACGCCGCGGTCGTCTACCACTCCGATGTCGTCTCCGCGCAGGGCAAGGTCGAGGGCGTCGAGATCCCCGCCGCCCGGAACACGACGCTGGACTACCCCCTGGCGCGGTTCGGCGACGACGCGGCCACGAGGGCCTTCGCCGCCCACCTCACCGGGCCCGAGGGCCTCGCGGCGCTCCAGCGCGCCGGGTTCCTCGCCCCGTGACCCCTCCCACGGCCCGCGAGGCGGCCGCGCCCCCGAGGCCCTCGGGCACCTCCGCACCCTGGCGGGGCCAGGGCGCCTCCGGGGTCCGCCTCTCGCGCACGGTCCTGCTCGTCCCGGCGGCCCTGGGCTTCCTGCTCGTCGTCCTGCCGCTCCTCGGGCTGCTCGCCGGCACCGAGTGGAACGGGCTCCCGACCCGCCTCCTCGACCCCGACGTCCGGCCAGCCCTGCGGCTGTCCGTGGTCACGACCCTGGCCACCGTCGCCATCTGCTGGGTCCTCGGGACCCCGCTCGCGTGGCTGCTGTCACGCGCGCAGGGGCGCACCTCGACGTGGCTGCGCGCCGTCCTCACGGTGCCGGTCGTCCTCCCGCCGGTCGTCGGGGGCGTCGCCCTCCTCCTCGCGTACGGCCGCCGGGGCCTGGTCGGCGAGCCGCTGCTGGACCTGTTCGGGTTCCGGATCCCCTTCACCCCGGTCGCGGTCGTCCTGGCGCAGGTGTTCGTGTCGCTGCCCTTCTACGTCCTGGCCGTCGAGGGGGCGATGCGCGGGATCGACCGCCGCCTCCTCGACGTCTCGGCCACCCTCGGGGCCCGCCCCCTGCGCGTCCTGCTGCGGGTCGCCCTCCCGCTGGCCGCCCCGGGCATCGCCTCGGGCACGGCCCTGGCCTGGGCTCGTGCCCTCGGGGAGTTCGGCGCCACCATCACCTTCGCGGGCAACTTCGCCGGCGAGACCCAGACGGCCTCGCTGCTCGTCTACGTCAAGCTCCAGGACGACCCGCAGACCGCCGTGGCCCTGAGCCTGCTCCTGCTCGTCGTGGCGGTCGCCGTCCTCGGCCTGCTGCGCGGACGGTGGGTGCGATGAGCCTGGACGCCCTCATCCGGATGACGCGCGGCTCCCTCGACCTCGACGTCACCCTGCGGGCCCCGGACGGCGGGGTCGTCGCGGTCCTCGGGCCCAACGGGGCGGGCAAGACGACCGCCCTGCACGCGCTCGCCGGCCTGGTCCGGCTCGGCAGCGGCCACGTCCGCGTCGACGGCACGACCTGGGCCGACGGCACCCGCCACCTCGACCCGTCGCTGCGCGGCGTGGGGATGCTCGCGGCCGACCACCTGCTCTTCCCCCACCTCACGGCCCGGGCCAACGTCGCCTTCGGGCCGCGCAGCCGGGGGACCCACCGGGCCGAGGCCCTGGCCCGCGCCGACGCCGAGCTCGACGCCCTCGGGGTGCTCGACCTCGCCGAGCGCCGCCCGAGCGCGCTGTCCCACGGCCAGGCGCAGCGCATCGCCCTCGCCCGGGCCCTGGCCACCGACCCGCGCCTGCTCCTCCTCGACGAACCGCTCTCCGCCCTCGACCCCGCCCTGCGGCCCCAGGTGCGCGCGGGCCTGGCCGCCCGGCTGCGCGCCTACGCGGGCACGACCGTCCTGGTCACCCACGACCCCCTCGACGCCCTGACCCTCGCCGACCACCTCGTCTTCGTCGAGGGCGGCCGCGTCGTGCAGGAGGGCACCCCCCTCGAGGTCGTGGCCCGGCCCCGCAACTCCTACGTCGCCCACGTCGTCGGCCTCAACCTGCACCGTGGCCAGGCCCGCGACGAGGGCGTGGTCAGCACCGCGCTCGGGCCCGTCGTCACGGCAGGACACGAGCACCGGGGCGACTCGTGGGTGGCCTTCGCGCCCTCCGCGGTGGCGCTGTACTCCGACCCCCCGCACGGGTCGACCCGCAACCTGTGGCCGGTGCACGTGTCGACCGTGGAGATGGTCGGCCAGACGGCCCTGGTGCGCCTCGCCGTCGCCGACCCCACCGACGAGCACACCCCGGGCAGCCTCGTGGCGGAGGTCACCGCCGCCTCGGTGGCCGCCCTGCGCCTCCAGCCGGGCCAGGCCCTGTGGGCCGGCGTCAAGGCCACCGAGGTCAACGCCTACCCGGCCTGACACCGCACCCCCTCCCGCGTCGGGTGCCCAGGCGGCTGCCCCGGCAACCACCTGAGCACCCGAGTCGGTTTGTTGGACGTCCCAGTACCTCGTAGCCTTCGGGCATGGCAGCGACGCGGCTCATGCCGACCGAGGAGGGCCAGGACCTCATCGACCTGACCCGTGAGATCTGCGCCAAGGAGCTCCGGCCCCGGGTCGACGCGGCCGAGCGCGCCGCGGCCACCGACGAGTCCTTCCCCACGCAGGTCTTCCGCACCCTCGGCCACGCCGGGCTCCTCTCGCTCCCGCACCCCGAGCAGCACGGCGGCTTCGGCCAGCCCTACGAGGTCTACCTCCAGGTCGTCGAGGAGATCGCGAACGCCTGGATGAGCATCGCGGTGGGCGTCTCGGTGCACTCGCTCACGGCGTACCCCGTCACGACGTTCGGCACCGCGCAGCAGCAGGCCGCACTCCTGCCCGGGATGCTCTCCGGCGACCAGCTCGGCGCGTACTGCCTGTCCGAGCCGCTGGCCGGCAGCGACATCGCCTCGATGACGACCCGCGCCTCCCGCGACGGCGACCGCTACGTCCTCAAGGGCCGCAAGGCGTGGATCAGCCACGCGGGCCACGCCGACTACTACACGACCTTCGCGCGCACCTCCGACGACGGCGGCCGCGGCCTCAGCTGCTTCATCGTGCCCGCCGACGCTCCCGGCCTGTCCTTCGGCGCCCCGGAGAAGAAGATGGGGCTGCACTGCGACACCGTGCGCGAGGTGATCTTCGAGGACGTCCCGGTCGACGCCGACCGCCGCATCGGAGACGAGGGCCAGGGCATGGCCATCGCCCTGTCCGCCCTGGACGCCGGGCGCCTGGGCATCGCCGCCGCGTCGACCGGGCTGGCCCAGTCGGCCCTCGACCTCGCCGCGTCGTACGCCAAGGAGCGCCACCAGTTCGGCCGCCCCATCGGCGAGTTCCAGGGGCTGTCCTTCCTCCTCGCCGACATGGAGGCCGCGGTCACCAGCGCCCGGGCCACCTACCTGCACGCGGCCCGCCTCAAGGACGCCGGCCGCGTCTTCAGCAAGGAGGCCGCGGTCGCCAAGCTCGTCGCCACCGATGCCGCGATGAGGGTGACCACCGACGCCGTGCAGGTGCTCGGCGGGGCCGGCTACACCCAGGACTTCCCCGCCGAGCGGTTCATGCGCGAGGCCAAGGTGACCCAGATCTTCGAGGGCACCAACCAGATCCAGCGCCTCGTCATCGGACGCCACGTCCTGCGCTGAGCGTGCACCGACCCCGGCGCGCCCGGAACCCTCGAGCCGTCCGCGACGTCGGAACAGGTGAGACCCTCCGCAGCGAAGGAGCCGTGATGTCCGCCCCCACCCGCCCCGTGCTCGCCGCCGTGACCCTGCTCGTCGTCGCCGCCCTGGCCACCGCGTGCGGCTCGACCCCGGCAGGCTCCGGCGCGCCCGGCAGCACCGGCCCCGCGACCACCCAGCCCGCCCCGGTACCCTCCACCGGGTCGCCGACCCCGTCCGGCGCCATCCCGCCCGACGTCAGGGACCGGGCACCGGTCAGGGCCGCCATCGAGGACGCCGCAGGGCGTCAGGCGGTCGCCCCGGACGACGTCGTCATCGCCGAGTTCACCCCCGTGACGTGGAACGACGGTTCGCTCGGCTGCCCGAAGAAGGACATGTCCTACACCCAGGCGCTCGTCGAGGGCGAGCTGCTCGTCCTGCGGGTCGGCGCCGCGCAGCTGAGCTACCACGGGCGGGTCGACGGGCCCTACACGTTCTGCGCCGAGCCCAGCGCCGGCTACTCCGTGGGCGGCTGAGGGCCGCGCCGGGAAAGAGGTGACCGGGCCATCTCATACGTGGCCCGGTCGTCACGATTGTGCCAAGGCCGGCCCGTCCGGCCGGGGACCGACACCCCGGCGTGGCGCGACTGCCGGGAGACCCTCGCGCGAGCCCTGCCCCCGCAGCCGCGGGGCCTCGTGGCTCACCCGTCGAGGTCGCGGGAGATGCCCGGGAGCAGGGTGTCTCCGCGGCGCAGCGCCTCGAGCGCGGCCGGGCCGACCTCCTCCAGGTGCGCCAGGCTCTTGCGCCGGTACCGGACGAGCTGCACGACGCCGATCCCCCAGAACACGAACTGCACGGACATCGCCACCCGGAAGTGCTCGAGGGTGTAGTCGGCCGGCCCGCCGGGTGCGAGGCGGTCCAGGACGACCCCGATGAGCGCGATGGTGACGAGCGAGGCCGTGAAGCCCCCGATGTTGACGACCCCGGTGGCCCGGCCGAGCTGCGAGGAGGGGTTGAAGGTGCGCGCGAGGTCGAAGCCGACCATCGACCCCGGGCCGCCGAGCGCCGTGACGACCACGAGGACGACGAGCAGCCACAGCGGCGCCGGGCCCGGCCAGAGGAGGACGACCGCCCAGGTGGCCATGATCGCCACGACGATGCCGAGGACGAGCTGCGAGCGCCGGTAGGGCACCCGGGCGGTGAAGGCGGCGACGAGCGGCCCCGCGCCCATCGCCGTGAGGGTCATGACGACGAGGAGCAGCGAGGCGAGCTGCGGGTCGAGCCCCTCGCCGCTGACGAGGAACGGGTACCCCCACAGCATGGTGAACACCGTCGCGCCGAACTGCGAGGAGAAGTGCACCCACAGCCCCAGCCTCGTGCCGGGGTTGCCCCAGACCTCGGCGAGGGTGCGGGCCAGCGCGCGCACCTTGATCTTCTCCACGGCCTCGCCGCGGTAGGGCGAGTCCTTGACGAGGAGGGCGAGGAACACCGACAGCACGACGCCGACCCCGGCGGCGGTGCCGAAGGAGCGGGTCCAGCCCCAGGTGCCGAGGGCCGCCGCCAGCGGGGTCGCCGCGATGATGGCGCCCGCCTGGCCGACCATGCCGGTGAGCTGGGTGATGAACGGCGCCTGCTTGACCCGGAACCACACGGCGACGAGGCGCAGCAGCGAGGTGAACACCATGGCGTCGCCCATGCCGAGGAGGATGCGCGCGGCGAGGCCGACCTCGAAGGAGCCGGCGAACGCGAACCAGAGCTGCCCGCCGGTCATGAGGAGCAGGCCGGTCAGCAGGAGCTTCTTGGAGCCGAACCGGTCGATGAGGACGCCCACCGGGATCTGCATCGCGGCGTACACGGCGAGCTGGGCGACGGTGAACGTCGAGAGCTGTGCGGCGCTGATGTCGAACCGGTCGGCGGCCAGGAGCCCCGCGACGCCGAGCGAGGTGCGGTGGAAGACCGCCAGGACGTACACCGACAGGCCGACCAGCCAGATGACCCAGGCGCGCCGCCGCCCGATGGTGTGCACCTGGCGCAGGACGGGACGGGTCACCGAGCAAGTCTAGGAGCGGGCGGGGTCCGGTGCCGTCGGCGACCGACGGGCGGGAGCGGCGCCGGGGCCGGGCCGGCTCAGGGGATGGCGCGCTCCTCGGCGACGCTGTTGCCGCCGTCGACGACGAGCACCTGCCCGGTGACGTACGAGGCTCCGGGTGAGGCGAGGAACGCCACCGCCGCCGCGACCTCCTCGGCCGTGCCCGAGCGCCCGACGGGGGTCACCCGGCCCTCGCCCGCCTCGGAGACGGTCTGCGAGCCGGTCGCGACCCAGCCCGGCGCGACGACGTTCACCGTCAGGCCGTGCGCGGCCTCGTCGACGGCGAGCGCCCGGGCCAGCCCGACCAGCCCGGCCTTCGCCGCGGCGTAGGCCACGTCGCCGCGCATCGCCATGACGGGGCCGGTGACCGACGCGACCATGACGACCCTCCCGTGCCCGCTCGAGCGCAGGTGCGGCAGCGCCGCTCGCGTGGTGAGGAACGCGGTGTCGAGGTTGCGGGCGAGCGACGCAGACCACCGCTCGGGGGTCGTGGCGAGCAGGTCCCCCTCGAGGTAGCCGTCGTCGCTGGCGGTGGCGGTCATCCCCGCGTTGTTGACCAGGACGTCGAGCCCGCGGCCGTCGGCCAGGGCCGCCTCGACCGCCCGCGCAGCACCCTGCGCCGTCGTGAGGTCGGCGACGACGGCCACGGCGTCGGCTCCCGAGTCCCGCAGCTCGGCTGCCCGCTCGTGGACCCGGTCGGTCGTGGCGGCGAGGACGACCCGTGCGCCGTGCGCCGCGAGGAGCCGGGCGCACGCCATCCCGATGCCGGTCGGCGAGCCCGCACCGGTGACGAGCGCGGTCTGCCCGGTCAGGTCGGTCGCCGCGGGGAGGGGGGCGGCCACGGTCAGCCGACGGCTGCGGTGAAGGACTCCTCGAGGACGTCGAGCCCCTCGTGGAGCAGGTCGTCGGAGATCGACAGCGGCGGCAGGAACCGGAAGACGTTGCCGTAGGTCCCGCAGGTGAGGGTGATGAGCCCGCGCTCGTGGCAGCCCTTGTTGACCGCGGAGGTCAGGGCCGCCGCCGGCTCCTTGGTGTCGGGGTCGGTGACGAGCTCCATGGCGATCATGGCGCCACGGCCCCGGACCTCGCCGACCTCGTCGTACTTCTCGGCCAGGCGCCCGAGGCGGTCGGTGAGGACGTCGCCGATCTCGCGGGCGCGACCGGCGAGGTCGTCCTGCTCCATCGACGCGATCGAGGCGAGGGCGGCCGCGCACGCGACGGGGTTGCCACCGTAGGTGCCACCGAGGCCACCGGGGTGGACGGCGTCCATGAGCTCTGCACGGCCGGTGACGGCGCCGAGCGGCATGCCGCCGGCGATGCCCTTGGCCGTCGTGAGCAGGTCGGGGACGACGCCCTCGTGGTCGCACGCGAACCAGTCGCCGGTGCGGCAGAAGCCGGACTGCACCTCGTCGGCGATGAGGAGGATGCCGTGCTCACGGCACCAGTCGGCCAGGCCCGGGAGGAAGCCCTCCGGCGGCACGATGAAGCCGCCCTCGCCCTGGATCGGCTCGATGATGACCGCCGCCGTGTTCTCCTCACCCACCTGCGCGTGGATCTGGTCGGTCACGGTCCGCAGCGCCTCCTGCGCGCAGTGCTCGGCGCCGCCGGGCCAGCGGTAGGGGTAGGCCATCGGGACGCGGTACAGCTCACCGGCGAACGGCCCGAACCGGTGCTTGTACGGCATGTTCTTGGCGGTCAGGCCCATCGTGAGGTTGGTGCGGCCGTGGTAGCCGTGGTCGAACGCGACGACCGCGGGGCGGCCCGTGGCGTGGCGGGCGATCTTCACCGCGTTCTCGACGGCCTCGGCACCGGAGTTGAACAGGGCCGAGCGCTTCTCGTGCGTCCCGGGCGTCAGCGCGTTGAGCTTCTCGCACACCTCCACGTACGAGTCGTACGGCGTCACCATGAAGCACGTGTGGGTGAAGGCGTTGATCTGCTCGGTGACCGCGTCGACGACCCGCTGGTTGCCGTTGCCGACCGTCGTGACGGCGATGCCCGAGCCGAAGTCGATGAGCTGGTTGCCGTCGGCATCGCGCACGATGCCGCCCGCGGCCTCCACGACGTAGATCGGCAGGCCGGTGCTCACCCCCGCCGACACCGCGGCCGTCTTGCGGGCCTGCAGCGCCTGGGAGGCCGGACCGGGGATGGACGTCGCGAGGATCCGCTGCTGCTCGATCATGGGCCGATCCTAACCGCGGCCCCACCCCGGCGAAACCGCGGAATCCGTCGATGATTGCCGGTGGGGCGACGTCGTCCGCGGGCGGGGCCCGCACCGGCCACGCGATCCGTGGCGCGGGCGCCGACGCGCCCCCCGCGGGGCCCCGCGACGGTCACCCGCCGCCGCTGGTGACCTCGGCCCGGCCGATCTCGCTCCACACGACGCTCGACCCGCTGTGCCCCGCGAGCACCGTGACGACGACGAGCGCGACGCCCGCGACGGCGAGCACCGAGGCCGCGACCACGGTGGCCGCCCTCCCCCCGGGACCGGGGGCTGCGGGCCGCAGCAGCCACGTCACCGCCGCGACGGTGACGACGAGGACCGCGATCGCCACGGTGCGGGCGAGCTCACCGCGCTCGGAGTGCTCCCTGATCGCCTGTCGCACACCGTCGCTCACCCCGAGGGACCCGATGCGGCGCTCGAGGGCCTCCCCGCTCTCGGTGGCGACCAACGCCGTGGCGGCGGCGGCGACGGCAAGGACGACGAGCGGCCAGCGCAGGACCGTCCGCCAGGTCGGCCTGAGGGCGTACGCGACCGCCGCGAGGCCGGCGAGCGGCCCGAGGACGACGACTGCGTGGACGACGAGCACGTGGACGGGGAGCCCGGCGACGGTGTCGAACATCTGGGTGCCTCCTGCGCGGTGGGCGGCTGTGACACCAACTGTGACACCACCCTCGGCCAGCCCCTAGGGCATGGGAAAGCCCCCGGGAGATGCGTGCAGGGGGTTCGCATCTCCCGGGGGCCATCCGCGAGCCGGAACGCCACTACAGCAACTCCCGACTCATGAGTACATTACAGGTACGACGCTGAGATTCCCCTGAGAAAGCCGACGAACCGTGAGGCTCCTACTGGTGGAGGACGAGCGCCCGCTCGCTGCGGCGCTCGGGGATGCGTTGCGCGACGAGGGGTGGGTGGTCGACCACACCACGGACGGGCGCGACGGTCTGCGGATGGCGCTGCTCGGGCAGTACGACGTCGTGGTGCTCGACATCATGCTGCCGTCGATGAACGGCTACGACGTCCTCAAGCACATGCGCCAGCGGCGGGTGTGGGCCCCGGTCCTCATGCTGACGGCCAAGGACGGCGACTACGACCAGACCGACGCCTTCGAGCTCGGCGCCGACGACTACGTGACCAAGCCGTTCAGCACCCGCGTCCTCCTCGCCCGCGTGCAGGCCCTGTCGCGCCGCGGCGCACCCGAGCGGCCGGTCGCCCTCACCGTCGGCCACCTCAGCCTCGACCCCACCACCCGGCGGGTGACGCGCGAGGGGCAGGAGATCCAGCTGACCTCGCGCGAGTACTCCCTGCTCCACCACCTGATGCGCAAGGCCGGGCAGGTGCAGAGCAAGTCCGACATCCTCGAGCACGTCTGGGACAGCGACTATCCCGGCGCCGACAACGTGGTGGAGGTCTACGTCGGCTACCTGCGCCGCAAGATCGACGCCCCCTTCGCGACCAAGTCGCTCGAGACCGTCCGCGGGATGGGCTACCGGCTCAACCCGATCGAGCCGCAAGCGGAAGGCTGACCGCGAAGCGGCACCACCCCTCCGGCGACTCCTCGGCCACGACCGTGCCCCCGTGCTGGGCCACGATCTCCGCGACGATGGCCAGCCCCAGCCCGGACCCGCCCGTCTCCCGGGTGCGCGAGTCGTCCAGCCGCACGAACCGCGCGAAGATCCGCTGGCGGTCCCGCTCGCTCACCGGGGGCCCGTCGTTGTCGACGACGAGCCGGGCCGTCGTCCCCTCGCGGGCCAGGGACACCCGGATGCGGCCCTCCATGTGCCGCTCGGCGTTCTCGAGCAGGTTGCGCACGACCCGTCCGAGGCGGTGGGGGTCGCCGCTGACCGCGACGGGCTCGATGCTCAGCTCGATCGGCATCCCGCGCGCCCGCAGCGCACCGGCCTCTCCCGCGACGACGTCGTCGAGGTCGACGTCCTCGGACGACAGCCGCACCACCCGCTCGTCCGAGGCCGCGAGCGCCAGCAGGTCCTCCACGAGGACGGAGAGCCGCTCGACCTCCGCGGCCGCGCGCTGCGCGATGACCTGGCGCTCGGCGTCCGGGCGGTCCTCGACGAACCGGTCGAGGAGGATCCGGATGGTCGTCAGGGGGCTGCGCAGCTCGTGGCCGGCATCCGCGGCGAAGGCCCGGCGCGACGCGTCCGCGGCCCGGAGCCGTTCGAGGACGGCGTTGAGGGTCTCGGCGAGGCGGGCGAGCTCGTCGCGACCCGGCGGCACCTCGATGGTCGGGGCGGGACGCGAGGACGCGAGGTCGGCCACCTGGTGGCGCATCCGGTCGACCGGGCGCAGGGCCTGGCCGACGGCGAAGCTCGTGACGGCGGCGAGCAGGGCCACCAGGCCGAGGGCACCGATGAGGGCGAACTCCAGGGAGCGCCCCAGGGCCGTCGACTCGACCCTGGTCGGCACCGCGACGATGGCGGTGTAGCGGGTGTCGTCGACGCCCACGGCATCCGCGGCGGCGACGGCGAACCGCCGTGACCCCAACCCCGGCAGGGTCGTCACGAGCGTCGAGCTGACCCTTCCGCTCGCGACGTCCGGGTCGGCGATGGGGACGGCCACCCTCGAGTCGGTGCTGAACAGGACCAGGCCGTCCCGGGTGACGATCTGGGACACGCGGGCGCTGATGTCCTGCGCGTGGGTCCGCTGAAGGTCGGCCAGGGTGTGCAGCCCGATGTCGGCGCGCAGCTCGAGGGCCTCGGCGACGGCGATCTCGCGGGCGGTGACGTCGAAGACCTGGCCGAGCGAGGTGTAGACGATCCCGGCGATGGCCGCGCTCACGAGGATGACCACCGGCATCGTCAGCGCGAGGATGCGGCTGCGCAGCCCGAGCCGGGGGGTCATGGGGTGAAGTGTAGGGAGGCCGCCGTCGCCGGCGCCGGTGGTCGCCACTCCCGCGGCCGGTCAGCCGACCGCGATCCCCTTGCGGGCCAGCCACGGCCCGGGGTCGACGGGGCGGTCGCCACCGGTCGGGTGGATCTCGAGGTGCAGGTGCGCACCGAAGGAGTGGCCGGTGTTCCCCACGAGCCCGACCTGCTCGCCGGGCCTGACCTGCTCGCCCGTGCGCACGTCCCGTCGGCTCAGGTGGCCGTACCAGGACACCGTGCCGTCCCAGTAGCGGATCTCGACCTTGTTGCCGAAGCTGGGGACCTCGTCGGACAGCACGACCGTGCCCGTGGACATCGCGTACAGCGGGGTGCCCTCGGGGGCGCCGATGTCGAGCCCGTCGTGGGTGCGCCCCCACCTCGGGCCGAAGTCGGAGGTCAGCCGGCCGGTGCGGATGGCTCCCACCCACCGGCGGCTCTCGCGCCTGGCCTTGGCCCGGGCCTTCGCCTTGGCGGCGGCGGCACGGGCCGCGCGCTTCTTCGCGGCCGCCTTGCGGTCGGCCTCCTCGGCCTTCTGGCGCGCCTCCACGCGCGCGGCACGCTGCCTGGCCTCCACGCGGCCGCGGACGGCGGACGCCTGGAGGGCCGAGGCCTGGCGACGCTGCGCCAGCTCGGTGGTGGTGGCGACCTCGGCCGCCTGCTCCTCGCGGACCACGACGACCTGTTCCACGCTGAGGTCGAGGGCGCGCGCGCCCCCGAGGGCGGCGCGCTGCTCGCCGGCCGCGCGCTGCTCGCCCGCCGCGTGCTGCGCCAGGGTGATCCCGCCCGCCGTGAGGACGAGGGTCGCCGCCGTCGCGGTCGGGAGGATCGTCGCGGCCGAGAGCCGCCGCGGCACCGCGGCACGCCGGACGCGGTGACGTCCGGAGTACGCGGGGGGCGGGCTGTCGCTCAGGGGTGGCTCCCGGGCCAGGGGGAAGACGAAGCGCCCACCGTAGCGTGACCGTTCCGTGATCTTTGCCGGGACCGGCGAACTGTGGACGAACGGGCGATGCCACGATCTGCCACGATCACGGGATGACGACCCCCGACCCCCGTGTGCTCGTGGAGGTGTGCGTCGAGGACGTGGCCGGCGTCAGGGCCGCGCAGCGAGCCGGCGCCGACCGGGTCGAGCTGTGCGCCGACCTCCTCGAGGGCGGGACGACACCCAGCATCGGGACGGTCGCCACCGCGCTGTCGGTGCTCGAGCGCACGGGGCTCCAGGTGCTCGTGCGGCCCCGCGGCGGCGACTTCGTCCACGACACCGACGAGGTGGCGGTGATGCTCGCGGACATCGCCGCGGTGCGGGCCCTGCCGGCCCTGGTTCCCGTCGGGTTCGTCCTGGGTGCCCTCACCCGCGAGGGCCGGGTCGACGAGGAGGTGACGTCCCGTCTCGTCGCGGCGTGCGGCGACGCCCCGGTGACCTTCCACCGGGGCTTCGACGCGACGGCCGACCTCTCGGTGTCCCTCGAGACCCTCGTCGGGATCGGGGTCGCGCGCGTCCTCACCGGGGGTGGTCCGGGTTCGGCGGCCGAGGGGGTCGCGCGGCTCGCCGCCCTCCACGAGCAGGCCGGCGGCCGCATCACCATCCTGGCCGCCGGCGGCGTCCGCGCCGACAACGTGCGAGAGCTGGTGCGCGACACCGGGGTCCGTGAGGTCCACGGACGCGCCCCGGTCGTCGTCGGGGACCGCACGGTGACGTCCGAGGACGACGCCCGCGCCCTGGTGGACCGGTGCCGGTCTGCGGTCGTCGACTGATCGGCACGGCGCAGGGGCGGTCGCAGCGGACCGCCCGCGCCCACACCGCCCGGGGAGCCGGGGGCGCCGACGGCCCGGGACCTACCCAGCGGTAACGTGGGTGGCCCACCGCCCACCCGAGGAGCCCCCCGTGAGCGCGACCTCACCCGAGCACACGGTGACCCTCCACGGCCACACGTTCTCCTACGCCGACCGCGGCGACGGGCCGGTGCTGCTCTTCATCCACGGCCTGCTCGGCAGCCAGCGCCAGTGGGCCCACCTCGTGGGCCGGCTCGACGACGACCACCGCGTCATCGTCCCCGACCTGTTCGGCCACGGCCAGTCGGCGAAGCCGATGGGCGACTACTCCCTCGGGGCCCATGCCGCGACGCTGCGCGACCTGCTCGACCGGCTCGAGGTGGAGAGGGTGACCCTCGTCGGCCACTCCCTCGGAGGCGGCATCGCGATGGTCTTCTCCTACCTGTTCCCCGAGCGGGTCGAGCGCCTCGTCCTCGTGTCCAGCGGCGGCCTCGGGCGCGAGGTCAGCCCACTGCTGCGCTCGGCCACCCTCCCGGGAGCCGAGTACGTCCTGCCGGTCATCGCGTCCGGCTGGATGCGCGGGCGGCTCGCCGCTGCCGGCCGGGTGCTCGGGTCGGTGGGGCTGCGACCCGGGCGCGACCTCACCGAGGTGTGGCAGGGCTTCACCTCCCTCGGTGACGCCGACACCCGGCGCGCCTTCCTCGCCACGACCCGGGCCGTCATCGACCCCGGCGGCCAGAGCGTCACCGCGCACGACTACCTCCCCGACGCGGCGCCGCTGCCGACGCTCGTCGTCTGGGGCACCCGCGACCGGATGATCCCCGCGTGGCACGCGGCGTCGGCGTCGTCGTCCATCGCGGGCTGCCGGGTCGAGCTGTTCCAGGGCGCCGGCCACTTCCCGCACCTCGACGACCCCGACCGGTTCGCCGACCTCGTGCGCGACTTCGTGGCCTCCACGACCGATACCTGAGGCGACGGCGCGTCCTGAGCGACCGGCCCGGTCAGGACCGGAGCGTGCAGGACACCCCTCAGAGCAACGACGGCACGCTGCGGACCGCGGTGTACGCGGCCACCGCCAGCAGGAGCACGGCGAAGGCCCCGGTGAGGACGCGGTTCGGCACCCGTGCGGTCACCTTGCCGCCGAGGAGGCTGCCGGCCACCGCCGCGGCGGTGAACGCCGCGATGACCCCCCAGTCGAGCGAGCTGCTCGCGGTGGAGGCCCGGGCCACCAGCGCCGTGGCGCTGTTCACCGCGATGACGAGCAGCGAGGTGCCGACCGCGACGGGCATGGGCAGCGCGAGCGCCAGGACCAGGGCGGGCACGAGGACGAACCCGCCGCCGACCCCGAAGAAGCCGGTGAGCAGGCCGACGACCGTGGCGGTCGCGACCACCTTCACCACCTGGGGACAGGCGCAGGAGAGCGGGCGCAGCGTCAGCATGGGCTCGCTCGGCCCGTCGACCTCGTCGGTCGGATCGGCGGGGCGCAGCGACTGCCGCAGCATGAGCACGGCGACCAGCAGCATGAGCCCGGCGAACAGGGTGAGCAGGACCGGCGGTGGGACCTTCACGGCCGCCGCGGAGCCGGCGACGGACCCGAGCGTGCCGACGAGCCCGAAGGTCAGTCCCTGGCCGAACCTGACGTGGCCCCGGCGGGCGTGCGGCACGAGGCCGGACAGGGCGGCGACCCCGACGATGAGCAGGGAGCCGGTCGTCGCCTGGAGGGGTTCCTGACCCAGGAGGTAGACCAGCGCCGGGACGGTGAGGATCGAGCCTCCACCGCCCAGGGCGCCCAGGGCCAGGCCGACGAGCAGCCCGACGGGCAGGACGAGCGGGGACACGGTGACCAGGCTCCTCGGGCGTCGGTGTCAGGCGGTCGTGCCGGGGTCCGGGCGCGGATGGTCCGCGCCCGGCCCCCGCGGGGTCAGGACCGGCCGCCGAAGAGGCGGCTCAGGAACGTGCCGCCGCCGGCCGAGGACTCCTCGGCGGTGTGGCCCGCACAACGGTCGGCGCGCGGGACGCCTGCCATGACCTGGTCGACGTGCTGGCCGCAGCCGGCCCAGGTGGTCTTGCCGCAGGTTCGGCAGGTGGTCGCTCGGCACATGGTGATCTCCTCGTGAGGTGGGGGGGTGAAGGGGAAGGCGACGGACAGGGGGCGGTCAGGCGGCGCTGGTCATCGGCAGGCCGGCCGCGCCGGCGTGCTCGGCGAAGTCGTCGTCGACGGCGACGACGTGCAGGCCGTGGGCGGCGAGGATCGAGGCGCCCACCGAGGCGCGGTAGCCGCTGGCGCAGTGGATCCAGACCTCACCGGCGGGAACGTCGGCGACGCGGTCGAGCAGGTCGTGCAGCGGGATGTTGGTGGCGTCCTCGATGTGGGAGTCCTCGTACTCACTCTCCCGGCGGACGTCGAGCACGGTCACCTCGCGGTGGTGCCGGACCTGGGCGAGGTCGGCGAAGACGGCGCGCTCGAAGCTGCCGAGCGGGCGGTCGGTCCAGTCCTGCGGGCGGCCGGTGGCGGCGCCCTCGAGGCGGTCGATGCCGATGCGGACGAGCTCGCGCCTGGCCTCTGCCACCTGCTCGGGGGTCTCGCCGAGCAGCGTCACCGGCGTCCCCCACGGGATGAGCCAGCCGAGGTAGGTGGCGAACTGGCCGTCGAGGCCGAAGTTGAGGGTGCCGGCGACGTGGCCCGCGGCGAACGCGGTCCGCGTGCGCAGGTCGACGACCCACTCCCCCGCGTCGATCCGGCCCGCGAGCGTGTCCTTGTCGGCCGCCTCGGGCACGCTCAGGTCGGGGGCCGCGGGCCCGTCCGCGTTGAGCGGCGCCATGTGCACGTAGTAGGCGGGGTAGCTGTCGAGCCCGGCGAGGGTGTCGGCCACCCAGCGCTCCTCGTCCTGCGTCAGCGCGGGGTTGTCGCGCCGCTGGGCACCGATGGTCGACTCGGTGGTGTCCCCGGTCGAGCCGGCGGAGCAGAATGAGCCGAAGCCATGGGTGGGGAGCACGTGGGTGTGCTCGGGCAGCTCGTCGGCCAGGCGGTGGGCCGAGGCGAACTGGTGGTGCACCAGGTCGTGCGTGTGCTCCTTGCCGAGCAGGTCGGGGCGCCCGGTCGAGCCGAAGAGCAGCGAGCCCCCGGTGAACACCCCCACGGCCTCGACCTCGCCGTCGTCGGCGCGCACCGACTCCAGCGCGTAGGACAGGTGGGTGTAGGTGTGGCCGGGGGTGGCGATGGCCCGCACGCGCATCGTCGGGGACACCTCGAGGACGTCGCCGTCGGCGATCGGGGTGCGCTCGAAGGACACCTCGTCGGCGCCGTTGACGTGGTAGGTGGCGCCCGTCTCACGGGCCAGGGCGAGCCCACCGGTGACGTAGTCGTTGTGGATGTGGGTCTCCAGGACGTGGGTGATCCGCACGCCGGCCTCGGCGGCCACGTCGAGGACGCGGTCGATGTCGCGCTGCGGGTCGACGACGACCGCGACGGTGCCGTCGTGGGCCACGTAGGAGCGGTCTCCGAGGGTCGCGGTGTCGATCGGCACGATGGTGATCGGGCTGGCGGTGGGGACGGCGGGGGTCATGGGCGACGGTCCTTCCGTGGGGGCGGCCCGGCGGGGTCGCGGGCGAGCAGGTGACGGACGTGGGCTGCGACGGGTCCGCGTCGGGCGGGTCGCGACCTCGGGGTTTCCCTACCCACGTCGAGGTCCTTCATGCCCCCACCGTAGTACCCCGGGGGGTATGATGGTCAAATCGACCGCACCCGGTCACGTCCACGACAGCACGAGGAGACCCGATGACCTACGCCCTGACGACCACGGTTCCCAGCCCGTTCGAGACCACGCTCGACGCCGTCCGCGAGGCGCTCACCGAGCAGGGGTTCGGCGTCCTGACCGAGATCGACCTCGCCGCCACCCTCAAGGAGAAGATCGGGGAGCAGATCGCGCCGCAGACCATCCTCGGCGCCTGCCGTCCGCCGCTCGCGCACGCTGCCGTGGTCGCCGAGCCGTCGGTCGGGCTGCTCCTGCCCTGCAACGTCGCGGTCCGCAGCACCGACGACGGCGACGACGCCTCCACCATCGTCGAGGCCCTCGACCCGGCGATCATGGTGGAGGTCACCGCGAACCCCGGCCTCGGTGAGGTCGCACGCGACGCCCGGGAGCGGCTCGTCGCGGCCCTGGGCTCCCTCGGCGGCACCCCGCTCTCCTGACCCACCCCTGCTCCACGACCCCGAAGGACCTGCCATGGTCTCCCTCGACCCCGACGACATGACCCCCGTCATCCACCGCCTGCGCCGTGCGCAGGGCCAGATCGGCGGCGTCATCCGCCTCATCGAGGAGGGTCGCGACTGCACCGACGTCGCCACCCAGCTCGCCGCGGTGAGCCGCGCCCTCGACCGGGCCGGGTTCGCGATCGTCTCCTCGGGCCTGCGGGGCTGCCTGTCCTCCCCGGAGGGCATGAGCGCCAAGGACGTGGCGACGCTGGAGAAGGTCTTCCTCAGCCTCGCCTGAGCGGGCACGCTCACGTGGAGCTCGCCGCTGGGCGGCGGGGACCGACCCCCGTCGGGCAGACTTCGCGCATGTCGCTCCCCGACCCGGCGCTGGTCGTGCTCGTGGGCGCCGCGGGGTCGGGCAAGTCGACGTGGGCCGCGCAGCGCTACCGCGCGGCGGAGGTCGTCTCCTCCGACACCCTGCGGGGGGTCGTCGGGAGCGGGCCGCACGACCTGGACGCGTCCGGCGACGCGTTCGCCCTGCTCGAGTCGATCGTCACGGCCCGCCTCGGCCGGCGGCTGACGACGGTGGTCGACACCCTCGGCTTCGACCCGGCCCGCCGCCTGGGCTGGCTGTCCCTGGCCCGGGCGGCCGGCCTCCCCGCGGTCCTCGTCGTCCTCGACACCCCTGACGCCCTGTGCCGCCGACGCAACGCGCAGCGCGACCTCCCCGTGCCCGCCCGGGCCCTGGCCGGGCAGCTCGCCCGTGCACGAGGGGTGGCTGGCGAGGTCGACGGCGAGGGGTGGGACGTGGTGCTGCGGGTCACGAGCGGCCAGGCCCCTGCCACCCCCGCGCCGACGGTGGTGTCGCCTGGTGACGACCGCACCGCCTCCACCGGCGTCGAGGTGCTGCTCCAGGTCTCCCGCTTTCCGTGGGGCGAGGACCCGATGACGTGGCTGCGAGACGTCGCACTCGCTGCCGACGATGCCGGGTTCGCCGGTCTGGCGCTCATGGACCACCTCATCCAGATCCCCCAGGTCGGCAGGGCGTGGGACCCGATCCCCGAGCCCTGGGTCACGCTCGGGGCCGTTGCGGCACAGGGAACCTCGTTGCGGCTCGGCACGCTGTGCACGCCGGTGACCTTCCGCGCCCCGGGCATCACGGCGAAGGCCGCCGCCACGCTCTCGGCCCTGGCCGGCGGGCGGGTGTTCGTCGGAATCGGCGCCGGGTGGTGGGGCGCGTGAGCACGCGGGCTTCGGGTTGCCGTTCCCGACCGCGACGGAACGGCTCGACGAGCTGGACCACTCCATCCGGACCATGAGGGCGCTCTGGGCGCCAGGGACGAAACCGTACGCGGCCGGTGGCGTCGACCTTCCCGAGACCACCTGCTATCCAAGGCCTTTCGCACCGATCCCGGTGATCGTGGGCGGCGCCGGCGAGCGCCGCACCCTGCGGATCGCGGCTGAGCTCGGCGACGGGTGCAACCTCGTCGGCTCGGACCCGGCCGTGCTGCGGCACAAGGTCGAGGTGCTCCGGGGACACTGTGCTGCGGTGGGCCGCGACCCGGCCGAGGTGGCGGTGACCGTCCTCGACCTCCCGGTCGTCGGGCGGGACCGGGACGACGTCTGGCGCCGGGTGGAGGCGTTGCGCGGCCGGACGGCGGCCGCGGCCTTCGCCGCCCGCACGCACGCCGGCACCGTCGCCCAGCACCGCGACCGCCACGCCGGGCTGGCCGCCCTGGGGGTCTCGCAGGTCTTCCTCGGCACGCCCGACCTCGCCGGCCCCGAGGACGTGCTCGACCTGGCCGGGCTCAACGCCTGACGCCCCGTCCTTTTCCTCTCAGGTTCACCCGACGTCCGGCACAGGTCCGGCACAGCCCTGCTGCGCACTGTTGGAACGACCCACTCGGCCACGCGCCGACCTCGAACCCAGGAGACCACCATGAACCGCACCACGCTCATCACCGGGGCCGCCGCCGTCGCGGCCGCAGCCGCCCTCATCGGGACCGGGGCGGCGCTGTCGAGCGCCGCCACCGGCGCCGCCACCTCGACGCCGTCGGCGACGAGCAGCCCGTCGACGGACCAGCGCGGAGGGGTCCACACCCCCGTGACCGGCGACGAGCTCGCCAAGGTCACCGCCGCCGTGAAGGCCGAGGACGCCGCCGTCACCGTCGTGACCGTCCAGAAGGACGAGGACGGCTCCTACGACGTCCACGGCACCAAGGCCGGCGCCCGCGTCCGCCTCGACGTCAGCGCCGACCTCAAGACCATCACCACCGGTCGCGGCCCCGGCGGCGACCACGGCCGCGGCGGAGGCGTCCACACCCCCGTGACCGGCGACGAGCTCGCCAAGGTCACCGCCGCCGTCAAGGCCGATGACGCCGCCGTCACCGTCGTGACCGTCCAGAAGGACGAGGACGGCTCCTACGACGTCAACGGCACCAAGGCCGGCGCGCCGCGTGCGCCTCGACGTCAGCGCCGACCTCAAGACCATCACCACCGGTCGCGGCCCCGGCGGCGACCACGGCCGCGGCGGAGGCGTCCACACCGCAGTCACCGGCGACGAGCTCACCAAGGTCACCGCCGCCGTCACGGCCGACGACGCCGCCGTCACCGTCGTGACCGTCCAGAAGGACGAAGACGGCTCCTACGACGTCCACGGCACCAAGGCCGGCGCCCGCGTCCGCCTCGACGTCAGCGCCGACCTCAAGACCATCACCACCGGTCGCGGCCCCGGCGGCCCCGCCGGCACGAGTGCCGACGACGCGAAGGTCTGACCGGTCGTCCGCGGGCGTCCGCGCCGTCCCCGAGGCGGCGCGGGCGTTCGTGCGTGTCCGGTGACCTCACGGGGCTCCCGTCGTTCCGGGGTGTCGAGAGCGCGGGCAGCAGGCCTCGCGCGCCCTCGGCGAGGTGAGGGGCCGCGCGATGAGGGCCCCGTGCGACTACAGCCAGGTGTGGATGCGCACCCGGGTGCCTGCCGGGCCCGAACGCACCTGGACCAGGTCGCACAGCTGGTGGGCCAGCCAGAGTCCGCGTCCCCCGATGGCCTCCTCCGGGGGCAGCTGTCGACCCACGAGAGGGTCGGCGATCCGCCCTGCGTCGCGCACCTCGACCACGAGCGCGTCCGCCTCGTCCCACATCCGGATGTCGCCTCGTCCGCCGCCGTGCTCGACGCTGTTGACGGCGACCTCGTGCACTGCCAGCGC
The DNA here is from genome assembly GCA_963795035.1 of uncultured Actinomycetota bacterium. Classification (GTDB taxonomy): domain Bacteria; phylum Actinomycetota; class Actinomycetes; order Actinomycetales; family Dermatophilaceae; genus Oryzobacter. The sequence continues at coordinate 927,613 of CAWCFZ010000001.1, forward strand.
GAGGTCCTGTCCCTTGTCGACCCCCAGGCCGACTGCCGCAGCACGGGCCTCGACCTCCGCACGGACGGCGGCGAGCTGGCCGCGCTGGAAGTCACGCACGGGAACCGACGGGTCGGCGGGCATCAGGTCTGCCGCGAACAACGTCGCGACGTGGCCCTCCCCGATGTACGAGCTCTCGGCCGTCGCCACACCCTCGACGACGACCGGATGGGAGCGGCGAGCCTCGGTGAGGACGTCCTCCGGGAGGTCGTCGGCGTCGTACGGGCAGACCAGCCACAGGGGGGTCTCGGGCGCGACGGCGGTGTTCAACAGGGCCTCGTGCAGCTGGCACTCGGCCAGCTCGCTGCCTCGCCGACCCGACCAGATCGGCTCGCCGATGCCCCGGACGGGCCGTCCGGGCTTCGCGTGGGTGTCGGTGAACTCGCGCCAGGCCGGGATGATGCGCGCCGGGTTGGCGCCCAGCTCGCTCATGTCGAGCAGCCGGATCTCCTTCGCCGCGGAGCCCAGCGCGTCGCGCAGGAGGTCGACGTGCCGCGGGACGACGGCCGCCATGACCGGCTCCCCGGCCTCCAGTCCGTCGAGGACGAAGGGCACGGTGCGCGAGAGGAAGTGCTCCTCCCCCCGCCAGAAGAACGCCTCGTGGCGGTAGCGGTCGTGCGGGACGGGCCGCGCCACAGGGACCGCCACCTCGCGCGCCGGGCGGGCGGCGGGGGGTTCACTGTCGTGGCCGGGCCACGAGAACGACATGACACACTCCTCCCGAGGTGTTCATGCGCCCGGCAGGGTCTTGCGCCGATGGCCTCCCCGGCAGGCTACTCCGGTCAGGGGGCCCATGGGGAGGGATATCCGGCGACGATCTCGAGGGCTGCCGCGGGCGGCCACCCCACCCTCCGCCGCACACCGACGCCGTCACCCGCGAGCGACGGGACGGGCCGCGGACGATATGCGCTCGAGTTCTGCTGCAGGACAACGACGGTGCTGACGAAGAGCCACGGCCGCCGACGCCGTCGCCGCCGGGTCGAGGTGAAACCCGACCACGAGGAGGTCTCCTTTCACCTCGACGCGCTGACGCCGCCACCGGGTCGAGGTGAAACCCGACCGCGAGGAGGTCTCCTTTCACCTCGACCCGGGGAAGGTTCTGGCCGCCTCAGGCGTCGCCTCCCGGCCCTCGCCAACGCGCACCGACCCCACGAAGCGGGCGATCAGCGTCTGGGCCTCCTGGCCTCGAACCATCTCGGCGATCGTACGTACTTCCTCCACGCCGGTCTCCGCTCGCGACATGCCTCCCATCCCTGGCGCAGCAGCCGTCGCCCGTTCCCCAGGGCCGTCGCGGGACCGCTCGCGAACCCGGCCGCCAGGTCGCGGGCACGGGCCTCGGGGTCGATCGCGACCTCCGAGACCAGCCCCCAGGCGAGCGCCTCCGCGGCCGTGGCCGGGGCTCCGGTGAGGGCGAACGCGAGCGCCCGCTGCCCCCCTCGGACGGCTGGGTCGATGCATCACCGGCCGGTTGAGCGCCACCGCAGACGGAGAGGACGAGCATCGAGGTGATCGGGGCCCCGAGGAGTCGGGTTTCGGTCGGCACGGTCAGTTCCCCTTGTGTGGTAGGTCATTCGTCCTGGGTCACCCCATGAGCCGGGAGGCCGTCCAGACCAGTCCGACGGCGCCGGCGGCTGCGCACACCATCGTGCGCAGAAGGACGTGGCGCGCGGGCAGGAGGCGACCGGAGAGCCAGATCGCCCCCGTCACGAGCAGCACCACGGCGGTCTGGGCGGCGTCCACTCCGACGTTGAACGCCGCCAGCGCGGCGGCGTCGTCGGCCGTGGCCAGCCCCATCGCCCCCAGGCTGCCGGCGAATCCCAGGCCGTGCACCAGCCCGACGACTGCAGCGAGCCACGGCCGGATGCCGTCGCTTCGCCCCCGGACGGCCAGCACGGCAGCGGCGACGATGGACAGCGAGATGGCCGGCTCCACCCACCTCGAGGGAACCGTGACGACCGCGAAGTAGGCCAGGCAGAGACTCGTCGCGTGGCCCACCGTGAACGCCGTGACGAGGCGGACCACGCGCCACGTGCTGGACCGGCTCACGGTGGTTCCCACGACGGCGATGGTGAGCACCACGAGGAACAGCAGGTGGTCCGGGCCGAGCCGGACGTGGTCGACACCGGCGGAGAAGAAGGAGGATGCCGTGGCCACGGCCGACAGCGAGATGCGTGCAGCACCCTCCTCGTCCAGTCGGGCGGCCACCGCCTCGTCGGGGCCGGACACCAGCACCTCGGCGCTCGGGGACGTGAAGGACCAGTCCAGCGCCAGGTCCGACACGTCCCCGTCGTGCGGGCCGCTCACGAACAGGACCTGCACGTACTGGGACGGGGCGGCCTCGCCGTCCTCCACGGGGGCCGGGCCGGCGCCGATGACCACGGCCGCTTGACCGTCGACTTGGAGCAGCACGTGGTCGCGGACCCTGTCGACCAGGGCCCGGGCGACGGCGGCCTCCTGGGCCTCCAGCTCGTCCGCATCGACGAGCCCGTCGCCGGAGGTGTCCTCGTAGCCCAGCTCGGTGAACAGGACCCACGCGGTGCCCAGGACCCGGCGGTCCGTGATGGTCAGCGTGATCGCGTCGCCCGTGCTGTCGTGCGCCGAGGCCGACCCGGCCGTGGCCACCATCGTCGTGGCGAGGCCGAGAGCCACCAGCACGACACCCAGCCACCGGGTCGTGCGCGGGCTCGGCACCGTCAGCCGCCGGCCGGCGGGGGGCCGTCCGGCGGGCCGCCCCCGCCACCCGCCCCCGGTGCGTCCCCGTTGGGCAGCGCCGCATCGGCGTTGTCGGGACTGGTCAACGCGTTGTCGGCGGTCGCACCGACCCGGCAGGCCGGCAGGTTCGGGGAGTCGTACGTGAGGTGGTAGTGATAGCTCTCGCCGAACTCCGCGGTCTCGGAGATGTGACCGGAGCACGCGTCGAGGTCGGCGGGGATGGCCCGGTCCTCCTCGGGCCCGTAGATGCCGTACCCGTCGTAGGCGAAGCCCACCAGCGCCTCGGTGTCCTGCTCCACCGAGCAGGTCACGTCGGCACCGGCCTCGTCGAGGTTGGTCTGGATCGACTCGGCGCCGAAGTGCCAGTGGTAGTAGCCGGAGGGGTCGACGTGCCCGCCGCAGGCGTCCAGGGCCGGCAGCCCTCCTCGGTCGGCGACCGAGGGCGCGTCGCCGAAGATCGTGACCCCGTCCAGCGCCAGCCCGACCTGCGAGATGGTGGAGAGGTCGGTGGGCGTGTCCAGGTCCTCGGGGCTGGTCGGGATGAGGACCTGGAGGTGGTAGGAGCCGTCGGACGTGGCCTCCAGGCAGGAGTTCTCGGTGGTGGAGGAGGACGCCGCCCCCTCCGCCGGGTCGGTGATCGTGATGTCACCGTCGGCGTCGGCGAACTCGTAGCCCTGGGCCGACATGAGGTCCCAGAAGTCGTCGTCGAGGGCGTAGAGGCCGGGCTCCTCGCCGTCCCAGACCCAGAGGCCGCCCACGTCGCTCGTGGTCGCCGGGCAGTACGGGCCGTCGGTGTCTACGGTCGAGGCCAGGCTGGCGACCTCCAGCCGGTAGCACGTGGTCGTGGTGCCGCTGCTCAGCGTGCAGTCCACGGTCTCCGCGTCCGAGGTCAGGGCGCCGTCGGCGAAGAGCGACGCCACGTCGATGCTTCCCTCGCGGCCGGTGCCGACCGAGCTCGCGGACGTGCTGGTCTCACCGGAGGTCGCCGACTCCGAGCCCGACCCGCAGGCGGTCGCCAGCATGAGGATCGCCGCCAGGGAAACGGACGAGTGGCGGGTGCGAGACCTCATGGTCACTCCTCGATAAGGATGCTGGGCTGCGGGGATGCGGAGGTCGGGGCGCCGAGGTCGGGACCTGCCGCTCGGGGTGTGCGGGGCCGTCGGGCCCGGTCAGCCACCGTTCGGCGGCGGCGCACCGTCGCCCGGCCCGCCGCCCGCGCCCGGCCCGCCGGCGTCCTCGGACTCGGCGGTCTGGCCGACCAGGCACGCGATGACCAGGTTCTCGGCCGCGGGGTTGGCGTGGTAGTGGTAGCCGCCGTCGGTGGTGTGGCCGTTGCACGCGTCGAGGTCGTCAGGGGCCGCGCCGTCCTCGTAGGGGCTGTGCACGGCGTACCCGTCGAGCGCGTAGCCGAACTGTGCGGTCTCACCGTCCGCGGCCTTGCCGACCTCGGAGCAGCCGACCGCTCCGTGCAGGTGGTATCCCTCGACCGGGTTGAAGTGCCCACCGCAGTCGTCGAACGCGGCGATCGTGTAGGCGCCGAGGATCTGCTCCACCGGCGCGGACGCGTCGATGCGCACCCCGTCGAGGGTGACCCCCAGGATCGCCCGAGCGCTCGAGGACTGCTCCGCCGCCACCGGCGTCGCGGGGATCAGGACCTCGCTCGTGATCGGGTCACCGTTCTCGAGCCAGTCGACGCGGCCTTCGATGCAGTGGTTCGCCAGGGCCGGGTCGACGTCCGGGCGGGCGGCGGCCTCGAACTCCTCCTGGGTCTCGGTGACCAGGACGTTGCCGTTCTCGTCGTACATCTGCCAGGTGTCGTCGTCGTACGTCTTGGCGAGGTCCTTGATGAACTGACCGTCGATGTCGTACAGGTTCTTCCCGTCGAACCAGATGCCGCCTGCGTCGGCGTCGTCGGTGATCGTCGTCGGGCAGAAAGGGCCGACCTCGTGGTCGGTGGGGTAGCCCGAGACCGTGATCCGGTAGCAGGTCGCCTCGGCGCCCCCGCTCAGGGTGCAGTCCTCAGTCGTGGGGTCCTTGGCGAGCGCACCGTCGAGGAACAGGCTCGTGTCGAGGCCCGCGGCGGCCGCGGATGTCGAGCTCTCCTCGCCCGAGCTCGAGTTCGTGCCGGAGTCGCCACCGCCGCACGAGGCGAGAAGGACGATCGCCGCCAGCGGTGCCGCCAGCAGCGGGGTTCGTCGGAGCAGCCGGAGGCTTACGCTGTCGTCGTGGGGTCCGTGGGTCATGATCTCAGGATGGGGGTCGCACCCGTGGTCCCCCTGTGGGGCCGGCCACAGCGACACCACAGTTTCCCGACGTTGGATGGCACCGATGCCCACTGCACCGACCCCGGCGGCACCCCGGCGGATCCTCGTGGTCGAGGACGACCCCTCGATCAACGACGTGGTGTCGACCGCGCTGCGCTTCCAGGGGCACTCGGTGACCCAGACCGACGACGGGCACGCCGGCCTGGAGGCCGCGACCTCCGGCCCGGTCGACCTCGTCGTCCTGGACGTCATGCTCCCCGGCATCGACGGGTTCGAGGTGTGCCGTCGCCTGCGGAACGCGGGGTCCACGGCGCCGGTCCTCTTCCTCACCGCCCGCGAGGAGACCCACGACCGCATCCGCGGCTTCGCCACCGGCGGGGACGACTACCTCACCAAGCCGTTCAGCGTCGATGAGCTCGTGCTCCGGGTCACGGCCATCCTGCGCCGCACCGGGCCCGAGGAACCCGCCGGGCTGCTCCGGGTCGGGTCGCTGACCCTGGACCCGGCGGGTCGGGAGGTCCGCCGCGCGGGGGTGCTCGTCGACCTCTCGGCCACCGAGCACCGGCTGCTCGAGTACCTCATGGTCAACCGGGGTGTGGTCGTGTCGAAGTCGCAGATCCTGACCGCCGTCTGGGGCGATGACCACGACGGCACCGAGAACGTCGTCGAGCTGTACGTCGGGTACCTGCGCCGCAAGCTCGACGACGGACAGCCCCGGCTCATCCACACTCGACGCGGCTTGGGCTACGTCCTGCGCGAGGAGCCCCGGTGAACCGCCTCCCGCTCCGCTGGGTGATCCTCCTGCCCGTCGTCGCGACGATCAGTGCGGGCTTCGTCGTGTTCGCGGTCTACATCGACGGCAGCGAGCGAGCGACCCGGCTGTCCGAGATCGACCGCGAGCTGGTCCGCGCGGAGCGGGTCGAGGTGACCCCACAGGCCGCCCGTCCGGACGTGCCGGACGGCGGGGTGCCCCCGGCACCCGCCCCCGGCGACGACGGCACCGCGGGAGTCCAACCGCCCGTCCAGCTCGTCGTCACCAGCGACGGCCGCGTCTCCGGGGTGGGTGGCGCGGCCAACCCCTTCTCCGGGGACGCTCTCATCGCGTTGGCCGCCACGGCCGCCCGGACCACCACCGAGGTCGAGGGCCACCGGGTGCTGGTCTCGCCGCAACCGGATGGCGAGGTCCGGATCACGGCGCTGTCCCTCGCGGGCTACCGGTCCGCTCTCGCCGACCTGCGCCGCTCCCTGGTCGTCGGCGGCCTCGTCATCGCCCTCCTCGAGGCGGCCATGGCGTGGTGGCTGGCCGGGAGGCTGGTCCGGCCCCTGGCGGCGATGGCGACCACCGCCAACCGCATCGGCGGCGGCGCCCTCGACACGGAGGTGGTCCGCGTGGGTGGCTCTCGCGAGGTCGCCGAGCTCTCGAGCGACATCGAGCGGATGGTCGACCGACTCCGAGCGGCCCTCGCCGAGCGCGAGCACTCCGCGGCCGAGGCGGCCCGGGCCCGCGACGACATGCGACGATTCCTCGCCGACGTCTCCCACGAGATCCGTACGCCGCTCACCGCGCTCAAGGGCTACAGCGACCTGTACGGCCACGGGATGCTGACCGAGCCCGGCGCCCTGGATCGCGCGATGTCGCGGGTCGGGAGCGAGAGCGTCCGGCTGCACGCGCTCGTGAACTCGATGCTGGACCTGGTCCGCGACGGTGCGTCGCGCGACCCGGTCGTCGTTGTGCTCGACGTGGCCGAGGTGGTCCGAACGGTCGCCGACGACCTTCGGGTGGCGTACCCGACGCGCCGGATCGATGTCGAGATCGGTCCGTCCGTGGACGGCTCGGTGTCCGGGGACCCGTCGCGCATCCACCAAGCGGTCCTCAACCTCGGTGCCAACGCCTGCACCCACACCGACGACAGCACCCCGGTCACCCTCGTGGTCGAGTCGACGCCCGGCGTCGTGACGGTCAGCGTCGTCGACCACGGGCCGGGGGTCGACCCCTCGGAGCAGGAGGACGTCTTCCTGCCCTTCTACCGCTCCGACCCGTCTCGGGTCCGGGATGGTCGCGGCGGGGCCGGGCTGGGCCTGGCCGTCACCCGACAGGTCGCCATCGAGCACCACGGGTCGGTCAGCGTCCGGCCGACCCCCGGAGGCGGGGCGACGTTCGCCCTGGGTGTGCCACGGGCCCGCGGCACCGCGGCTGTGCCCGATGTCGGCCCTGAGCGGATGTCGTCGACCGGTCACTGAGGCGAGCTCACTGGGACATCGGGGCCAGGAGCGAGAGCTGGCGAGGGGAATTGAACCCCTAACCCCCTGTTTACAAGGACTCGCCGGAAGTCCCGCCACGAGTGCCTTGACCTGCGCAAACGCGCCCTATGGCGGCTTCTTCAGGGCTGTTGTGCGACCTGCGTGCGATACGGAAGACCGTATGTGGCGACCTGTGTCGTGCGACATCTGCCTGACGGCTCAGGGTTGATCACCCGCGCGGTAGATGTCACCTCGGTGGCCGATGGCCAGGACCGTCACCGTCCGGGTCTCTTCGTCGATTCGGTACAGGACGCGGTAGGTGCCTCGTCGCGCACTGTGCCGGTCTGCCAGAGGTGGCCGCAACTGCTTGCCGACGCGGTGCGGGTTCTCGAGCAACGGGCCGGTGATGAACTCGAACGCAGCGGTCGCGACCGCTTCGGGTAGGTCTTCAGTGAGGTGCCCGCGAGCCGAGGAGACGATGAGCAGCTGGTAGTTCGTATCGTTCACGCCGAGGTCCGGCGTGAACGCATCGCCGCCTCGAGGTCCTCTTGGGTCTCGACCCGGCCAGCGGCCAGGTCGGCCTCGGCTGCGGCCAGCTGGGTCATCAGGTCGGCGTCCCCCAGGACGGCGATGGTCTCTTCGAGCATCGCCAGGTCATCCGGGGAGAGGAGGACGGCCGAGGGCTGACCGTGCACGGTGACCGTGACCCGCTCGTGGTGCTTGCTCACTCGGCTCACCACCTCGGACAGGTGCGCCTTCGCGTCGGCCAGTGGAATGCTCGTCATGGTCACAAGTATGACCAGAACACACGGTTGATGTCCATAGACCCAACCTCACCGATCGCGGCATGTCAGGGCGTTGCGTGGAGCCGCCGAATAGCCGAGATCCTCACGAAGTAGCACCGCCAGTACGGCCCCGGGACCCATGGAACATCGTCGTACTTCCAGTCAGTGGCGGCGAGGTCGCTACGGGTGACTCCTCGCTGCTTCAACCAATCATCGAACGCTGCTGCGCTTCGGCGGCGGGTGCGGGCCCGACGACCAGGTCGAAGAACACACGCGCCTCGCTGCACACGCGCGACAGCATGTCGGCACAGGCGCTCGCCTCGTCACCGTGGACCCTGAGCGAGTACTCGCCTCCACGCTCCGAGTAAGAGACGACCCAGCCTTCAGCGCGCTGGTCCATCGACCATGGCGTCCTCGAGATGCGCGCCGAACAGGTGGTAACTGCCCTGACGAACACCCAGTGCTTCGAGCTCGGCGGCCGGGTACACCTAGCGCGGCAGATGAGCGCACCCCTTCTCTAGAAGGGTGGGGGTCCCACGATCTCGATGCCGCCGTTCTCTTGAGCGCTCTTCGCGATCCTGGCGAAGTCCACGACGCACGCGGATCCTTCGAAGGGCTCGCTGGCGCCGAGGTAGAAGGGTTCGCACTCGCATGTTTGCTGGATGTGGAGCACCTTGGCCGTTGCGCTCTTGACGAGGAAGGCGTGAGGCACACCCGCGGGGACCATGACGAAGTCGCCGGCACCGAGTTGGTGTTCATCGTCATCGATGCGGTACTGAATCTGACCGTCGAGCACCCACATCGACTCCGAAATCGGGTGAGTGTGGATCGGGGTCCACTTGCCCTCGACCATGTCGACCTGGATCAGGTGGATGTCCTCGTCGGCACTGCTGAGCTTCCAGGTAAAGACTCCACCGCCGAAGAACCATCGCTTCTCGCCCTCGCCTGCCCGTCGGATCACCGGCGCGAGCGTCGTCTTTTGAGTCATCTGACACTCCGATCATTCCTGAGACTCGTGTCTCGTCACGAGATTGACATATCATGAAGACCATGTCAACGGACTACCTCGCATCGGGCCGCACCCGGCAGAAGCAACGGACCCGCGACCAACTGGTCGCCGCGGCGCGCGAGCTGATCACCGCCGGCGACACGCCCCGTGTCGAGCAGGTCGCGGAGGCAGCCGGGATCTCTCGCCCCACCGCCTACCGCTACTTCGCCTCACAGGCTGAACTTCTCGCCGCGGCATACCCGGAGACAAGAGCCACGTCCGCCCTTCCCGACCCCCCGCCGGAAGCCGTAGACGAACGCGTGGCCGCCGTTGCCGCGTTCGTCATCAGCCGCGTGCAGGAGAGTGAGCCGCAGCAACGTGCGATGCTGCGCCTCTCGCTGGGAGAAGTGCCGCACGAGCTGCCGCTCCGCCAGGGCCGCGCCATTCCGTGGTTCATCGAGGCGCTCGAGCCAATGGCCGAATCGATCGGCGAAGAGGGCGTCCGCCGGCTTGCGTTGGCACTCCGTGCCGCATGTGGCATCGAGACCCGCGTCTGGCTGAGCGACATCGCCGGGCTCGCCCCCGCAGAAGTCAGCGCCCTCCAACAATGGATGGTCGATGCCCTCATCAGGCAGGCCCTCGACACGCCCCCGAAGCAATAGACCCGTGCACTGATCTCAAGCAGATCCGCACGGATCGGCCCGGGTCTCTTGGCCGCCCATCCGCCCCTCCGACCTGCGCCATGTGCGGATGGCGACGCAGCCATGGACGAGGCCGCGCATAGGGCTGCTTTGGCCACGACGCTCACTAGTGTCGCTTCATGGGCGTGATCCCAGAACGACACCGAGAAGCTCTGCGCATGGCGCTCGACGAGCTGGTCGCTGGCCATCGGCCGGAACTGATGACCTGGGTAGACGACTACGGTGCCTCAGGCGCTGAGCTGGTTCCCCAGCCAAGCGAGATCTGGGATCACCGGCTCACGGGTTTCGTACCTCGCGCTGACGGCACGGCGCACATCGTCGTTCCGCTGTGGACTCGGGACGAAGCGCCCAGCGATCTCAGTGCCGAGTGCGAGCTGACCGTCACGGGTCACGTCGAGATCATCGATGTCCACGTTCTCTGAACGGCCCCGTCACCGTCCGCGGCATGAGCGAGTGTTCTCAGGACCCACCGGGGTAGTCACCCAGGACGTCGGTGCCGTACTGCGCCGCGAGCGCCACCAGCCGCTCCGGGTCAGCGAGAAGGCCGGGCTCGCCGATCGCGGCCACCGCGTCGAAGACGCGCTCGAAGCCCGGCGGCGACACGATGGTCAGCATCCGAACCGGCTCCGGAGACAGCCGTCGGAGCGCGTGCGGGGTGTTCCTGGGTACCACGATGAACGCGCCAGCTGAGGCCGTCGAGGTGACCTCGTCAGCCCAGAGCTCAACCTGTCCCTCCAACACGTAGAACGCCTCCTCGGCGCCAGGGTGCGCGTGCAGTGGAGTCGTCTCGCCCCAGAACTCTTCCTCCATCAGGGAGTAGGCGTTCGCGACGTGGGCGCCGTCTGTCTTCTGGTGGTACGTGGACCCCAAGGCAGTCACCGCACTGCCACCTGATCGAAGCAAGAATACGGAGGACATACCTACCCCCAGTCCGTCGGCTGCGGGGGTGTCGAGACCGACACCCGTGAGCTCAAGGATGCCCTAGGTGTGATGTCCAGGGAGGTTGGTCAGTCGGGTGATCGGCGGCTGGCCTCCGAGGGCGGAGTGAGCTCGGTGGTGATTGTGGGAGTGGACCCATCGAGGCAGGGCGGCTCGGCGTTGGGCTTCTGAGTCGTACTGGCGGGCGTAGGCCCAGCCGTCGGCCAGGGTGCGGTGGAAGCGTTCGATCGTGCCGTTGGTCTGTGGCCGGTAGGGCCGGGTGTGTTTGGCGGTGATGCCGAGCTGCTTGCAGGCGTCGCGCCAGGCGTAGGACTTGTAGGCCGAGCCGTCGTCGGACAGCACCCGTTCCACCCTGACGCCACGTTCGGCGTACCAGGCGACAGCCCGCTGCAGGACCCCGATCGCGGTGGCGGCCTTCTCGTCCGAACAGATCTCGACGTACGCGACGCGGGAGTGGTCGTCGATGACGGTGTGCAGGTACGCGGTGCCGATCAGCGGCCGGTAGACCTTGCCGCGCTGACCGGTCCTTTGGGCCGTCGCCTCCCTGTTGTGTCGACCGCGCTGGCGCCCCACGTAGCGCCAACCACCGCCGTCGGGGATGTTGGCGAACTTGGTGACGTCGACGTGGATCAGCGAGCCGGGGTGGTCGTGCTCGTAGCGGCGCAGTGGTTCGCCGGTGACTCGGTCGATCCGTGTGAGCCGGTTGACCCGGCAGCGCACGAGCACGGCGTGCACCGTCGAGGGCGGGATCGCGAGCCGGCCGCCGATCTGTACCGGCCCGAGCCGGTGCCGCCACCGCAACCGCACGATCGCGCGCACCACCGAGTTCGGTGTCCTGGTCGGGCTGTGGTGCGGCCGTGAGCTGCGGTCGGTCATCCCGGCCGTTCCCTCGAGCCGGTACCGCTCGGCCCACTTCTTCGCGGTGCGCGGCGCGACCATGAACATCGTCGCCGCCGCCGAGTAGGTCCAGCCGCCCTCCACGACCAGGCGCGCCGGGCGTAGTCGGGTGGTCGGGGTCAGGGTCGCGTTAGCGTGGGACACGAAGGCCTCCTGGTTGGTGAAGCGGTTCCTCGACAGCTCCACTTCACAACTGGAGGCCTTCACCTGTCAGCCCGACTCACCGCCGCTGGGCGGGACAACCTCCCTGGACATCACACCTAGGACGTAAACACTGTCATCGGCATATGAGTGAACATCCGAACCGCCTCTCGGCGGCCGACGCACTAGCGGGAGGTACGACGCACCCAGGCGTTGCCGAGTCGATCGAGGGCTGGGCTCAGGGTGGCTAAATCGCGGTCGTAGATCCGGCCGGTCTCGAGCCCGGACGAAAGGCGCTCGATGGCCTGGATGAGTTAAGGCAGGGTGGTCCCGGACGCGGGCGTGGAGGCAGCCAGCGGTCTTGGCACCGGCGGTGCGAGCCTGGGTGAGTAGCCGGGGATGAACTGGTCGAGCATGGCGGTGATGTCGTCCCAAACCTCGCTGTCCAGCTCCCCTGCCCGCCACCGCCACTCAAGCCGAACCAAGAGCTCCCGGGTCAGGCGCGACGACCGGGCCACTCGTGAGATCGCCGATTCGTCTCGTTCCTCCCTCGTCGGCGTGCGCTCGGGGCGAGGCCTGGGCGTCCTGGGTACGTCAATCATTCGGACCTGGACGGCCGCTTCGCGGGCCCCTCGGCGGGTCACTGCGGCGATGTTTCGGCACCGGCTCGAGCACCACACGGGGCGTCGCCCGCGGCCTGCGTAGAACACCGGCGCCCCGCACTGCGGGCACCCCTGAAGCGGGGATGGCTGGGATGCGGACCGCTTAGTACCCGGACGTGCGCGCCATCGCCGACAAGGCGGCGGCGATCTCCTGGTCACGCCCACGGGCGGCGTGCTGGTACCGCAGCGCGGCGTTGACGCTGCTGTGGCCGAGCCGCTCCTGCAGCTCGGCGAGCGTCGCCCCCGCGCGGGCCGCCATCGTGGCCCCGGTGTGCCGGAGGTCGTGGACTCGAAGGTCCGGGCGACCGGCCGCCTCACGGGCCATCCGCCAGTGCCGGTGCATCGTCGACGGCTGCAGGTGCGAGACTCCGTCACGCCCCGGAAAGAGGAGGGCGTCGGAGCTCGGCGCCGTCATCGTGTCCAGGTGGTGAGCGATCGCCGGGACGACGTGCGGCGGGATGGAGACCACCCGCGTCCCTGCCGCCGACTTCGGCGTTCCCACGATGGGCTCGCCACCGACCCACGACAGCGCGCGGACGACCCGCACCGTCCCTGTCGCGACATCGACGTCCTTGCGTCGCAGAGCGAGCACCTCGCCACTGCGCAGCGCGCACCAGGCGCACAGCAGCACAAGCGCCCGAAGCCGGTCCGGCATGGACTCGACGATCACCTCGAGTTCCTCGAGAGTCGCCGGGCGGATCTCCCGGGCTCGAGGCGTGTTGGCGCCCCCACGGATGCGGCACGGGTTGCTGTCGATCAACTCGTCGGCGACCGCGGTGTTCATGACGGCCTTCAGCAGCGCATAGCTGCGAGCGCGAACGGTCGGCTTGTCGGCCGGCAGCTTCGCCCACCAGGTGCGCACCACGCTGGGCGTGATCGAGTCCAGGATCATCGGACCGAGCAGCGGGTGGAGGTAACTACGCATCAGGTGCTCGTAGCCCTCCCGGGTGCGGGGCTTGAGGGCACGCTCCCTCAGCCACTGGTCGGAGTACGCATCGAACGTCAGCGGCGCTGCCACGAACACCGGCACTGGCGGCTGCCACTCCCCCGACACCACCTCTTCCCGACGCACCCCCAGCCACCCCTCGGCATCGGCCTTGGCCTCGAAGGTGTGCAGGGCCGACCGCCTCACGAGGTCGGGGCCCACGTAGCTCGCCTGCCACCGACCCGAGGGCAGCTTTCGCACGTAGCCGAAGCCGCGTCGGCGGCTTCGTCCACTCATGACGCACCTGTTTCGTGCCACAGTCGTGCGATATCCGTGCGATATCTATGGCATCTCGTGATCATCCGTGATCACTCCTGTCCCCACCGAGTGCGCTGCTGCGCGTGCTCAATAGCAGCACGGGACAAGGGTTTTGAGCAAGACCTACGTTGAGCTGGCGAAGGGACTCGAACCCTCAACCCCCTGTTTACAAGACAGGTGCGCTACCGGTTGCGCCACGCCAGCGGGTCCGCGCCGGGGTGCGGACAGCCCCGGAGTCTACGCGGGGCGACGGGCCCGACCGCGCCGGTACCCGTGAGGTCGGGGGTGACAGGGGCGCGGGCAGCCGCGCGTGGGGCACCCCTGGGCGATGCCCCGACGGGCTTGCTCAGGGTGAGGAGGTGTTGTCGTTCCGCGCCGGCCCGCGGGTGCGGTCCCACGGCGCCGCGAGGATCTCGCCGAGCACGGTGCCCGACGCGATCGCGAGCAGCACCGCCCCGGCGCCCAGGAGTGTCGTGATGCCCGACTGGACCGAGAGCGACCCCGCCGCTCCGCCACTCTGCGCGACGAGCTCGTAGAGCCCGCGGAAGATGGTGAGTCCGGGGAGGAGGCCAAACGACGCAGGGATGACGACGACCATCGAGGGGGCGCCGAGCCGGTTGGCGACGACCCGTCCCACGACGCCGAGCGCGACGGCCGCCACCCCGGTCGCCGTGATGATGCCGATGCCGAGCCCGCGGTTGAGCAGCGCGGCGGTCCCCGCCGCCGCCACCGCCAGCACCCCGGACGCCAGCACGAGCCGACGGCGGCTCTGCACCGTGACGGCGCCCGCGAGCCCCACCACGAACGCGCCACCGAGGGCCGCCAGCACGGCCGACTGGTCGGAGCGCAGGTCGAGCACCGACGGCGAGACGAAGTCGGACCCGACGGCCTCGGTCAGGGTGAGGAGGGCGCTCAGCCCCGCAGCGACCCCGATGACGATGCCCAGCAGCGCGAGGAACACCGCGAGGAGGCGCCCTGCTCCGGTGAGCGGGAAGCCGAACAGCACGTCCTCGATGGCCGAGGCCATGGTCCGCCCTGGCAGCATCGCGACGATGCCGCCGGCGACGATGAAGGCGAAATCCCGTTCTCGCAGACCGAGACCCGCCGCCGTGCTCAGCGCGTACACCCCACCGGCGAGCAGCGTCGCGACGACGGCGTTGATGGCGTTGCCGTAGAACTCCGGCAGGTCGATGCGCCGCTGCAGCCGGCTCACGCCGGTGACCGCCAGCACCACCGCGACCGTGGCCACGGCCGCGAGGGCGCTGGCGCCGATCATCACGGCGACGGCCGAGGCGAGCACCGCGTTGGCCGCCGAGACCGCCCACGCCGGGAAGTTGCGGCGCTGTCGCTTGATGGTGCGCAGCCGCTCGGTGGCCTCCGACGGCTCGATCCGACCGGTGGTCAGCTCCTCGACGAGGTGGTGAACCGCGACGAGGCGGGCGTAGTCGTGGCGGTTGCTGCGCACGACGCGCAGCAGGGTGTGCGGGCGCCCGTCCGAGCTCGTCGCCTGGACGAGCAGGGACTGCAGCGTGATGTCGACCTCGACGAGGTCGACCCCGGCGGCCGCGGCCACCGCCGCGACGCTGCCTTGGACCTGCGGGGCGCCCGCGCCGCAGCGCAGCATCAGCTCGCCGACGCGCACGGCGAGGTCGAGGGCGGCGCGGACCTTCGCGTCCTCCGCGGCCTGGCCGGGGATGCGCGTGTACCGGTACGGCGTGCGCTTGAGCAGGTCGGCCATCGGCATCGGCTCGGTCGGCGAGTCCCCGAGGATGAGGCGGGCGCGCCGCTCCCCGAGGGGCTTCGGCTTCCTGGCCCGCTCGCCCTGGTCGTCCTCGGGACGGCGGCGGGGCGGGCGAGGTGAGGACCGCCGGGGTCGGGGCGACGACGGCGCCGCGGTGTCGGGCGCGCCATCGGGCGGTCCGCTCCGATCGGGCTGGCGCGGCATCGGCGCGGTGTCCGGGGCGCCATCGGGCGGTCCGCTCCGATCGGGCCGCGAGCCGTCGGGTCGGGGGTCGGAGGTGCTCACGGGATCCGGGCCACCTCGTCGACCCACGACGGGGCGCTGGTTCCCGGCCACCAGTCGGGGCCACCGACGACGGCTGACGCCACGAGGAGCGCCGCCCCGACGAGGAGGACGCCCGCCGCGACCTGGGCGGCTGTGGCACCGGGCGTGACGCCACGGACCATGCTGCGACTCCCCCGCCGCAGGCTCGCTCCACCGGGGCCCCACCACGCCGTGAGCGCGGCGAAAACGCCTGCGGCAGCGAGGGGGACGGCGCCGTCGGGGCTCACCTCGCCGCCGGTGAGGCCACCCATGACGAGCGCACCTGCGAACATCGCGCACACCCCGACGAGGAGCGGCAGCGCCATGGTGACCACCCCGCCCAGGGCACCGATGACGAGGTGCCACGGGCTCGCCGCCACGGCGACCGCGACGTCACTGCCGCGCGGGCCCCGCTCGTGCCGGCGCATGACGAGCGAGGTGACCGAGCGGTCGGCCGTGCGGGCCAGGACGACCCACGCGAGCAGGGCGATGGCGGCGACGACCGGCATCTTCACGGTGAGCCCGGCGCACAGGGCCAGCAGCGAGAGCAGCGTTCCCGAGCGGGACGCCCGTCCGATGCGAGGGTCGCCCCAGCCGCCGTGGACGACGTCGTCGGCGCCATCGCCCTCGGGAGCGACCGGGGCGGAGGGCGGGGCCGGGTACCCCACGGGTGCGGGTGCGCCCACCTGCGGCGCGACTCCGCGGCCGGGCGGCTGCACCTCCCGGGCGGCGGGTCGGGCCTGCTCCCAGCCGGGGGGACCCACGGCGCGGCCGGTGGACACCATCGGGGGCGAGAGCTCGGGCGGCACGGCGTGGCCCGGCTGGGCCGCCAGGGCGGCGGCGCCCGCACCGAGGACGACCCCGCCCAGCGTCCGCACGGGCGGCGCAGGTGCCGGCACGAGCGAGGGGGCGGGCGAGGGCGAAGCCGACGCCACCGGCAGCGCGGTGGTCGGCGGGGTCCGCAGCGCCACCGTCGCCGGGCGGACCCGGCGCACCTCGATCGCCTCGGTGACGGGCGCGCCGTTGGCGTACTGCTCGAGGGCGGCCACGACCTCACCGTGGTGCGGCCGGTCGCCGGGGTGCGGCGAGAGCGCGGCGTACAGGAGCGGCTCGATGCGCGGGTCGACGGCCTCGAGGTCGGGGTCGCCCGAGGCGACGCGCGCCAGCACCGCGTTCATCGCGCCGCGGCCGAACGGCGGGTTGCCGCTCGCCGCGAAGGCGGTGGTCGCCGCCCATCCCCACCAGTCGGTGGCCGGGGTGACGTCGTCGCCGCCCACGACCTCAGGCGCGAGGTACCCGGGCGTCCCCATCACCAGGCCCGTCATCGTCAGCCGGATGTCGTCGGCGACGTGCGCGATGCCGAAGTCGATGAGGACCGGCTCGCCGTCGACGAGGAGGACGTTGCCCGGCTTGACGTCGCGGTGCACGACCCCCGCCGAGTGGATGGCGTCGAGGGCCTCGGCGATGCCGGACGCGACGCGGTGCAGCTCGCCGGGCGGCAACGGCCCCCGCAGCCGCACGTGGTCGTCGAGCGAGGGGCCGGGCACGTACTGCGTCACGATGTAGGGCGTCTCGCCGTCGACGTCGGCGTCGACGATCGGGGCGACGCGCGGGCTGCGGATCCGGCTCAGCGAGGTGACCTCCCGCGACAGCCGGGCCCGTGCCTCCGGGTCGTGGGCGACGTGGGCCCGCAGCACCTTGACGGCCACGGCGCGCCCGTGGGTGTCGAGCCCGAGGTGGACCACGCCCATCCCGCCCTCGCCGAGCCGTTGCACGAGTCGGTAGGGGCCGAGGCGCGCATGCTCGCGCGGCTCTTCGGGCCCCTCCCGCTCGAGGGCGTCGGCACTCATGCCACCACGGTAGGACGTCTGTCTGGGTGTGTGCTGCACCTCGGCCGCCTTCGGGCCGGAAGGGAGATGCGGGCGGGCGTCAGGACTGGATGTAGTCGCGCAGCTGGTCGCGCTCGGCCCGCAGGTCGGTGATCCGGTTCTTCACGACGTCGCCGATGCTGACGATCGCGCGCAGCTGCCCGTCGACGACGACGGGGACGTGGCGGATGCGCCGCTCGGTCATCGCCGACTCGAGGTCGTCGAGGCCGTCCTCGGGGGTGCACGTGTGGACCTCGGCGGTCATGATCTGCGACACCGGGGCGTCGAGCAGCGCGGCGCCGTCGGTGTGCAGGTGCCGCACGATGTCGCGCTCACTGACGATCCCACTCACCGTGCCGCCGTCGTCGCTGACGACCACGGCCCCGATCCGGTGTTCCGAGAGGAGGGTGAGCAGCTCGGTCACGGAGGCGTCGGAGCGCACCGTCACCACCGCCACGTCGCCTTTTCGCCTGATCACGTCGGAGATCCTCATGCCCCGACGATAGGGGGCGCCCCGGCGACGCGCCAGAGGTGGTGGCGCCGGTGGGACGGAACCGGCGGGAGGATCAGCCGCGGTGCGGCGCGGCCCCCGTGGATCCCCGCACGACGAGCTCCGGACGGAAGACGTACTCGGCGCGCGGCGTGCCCGCGCCCCCGATCTCGTCGAGCAGCGCGCGCACGGCGGCATCCCCCATCGCCTCCACCGACTGCCTGATCGTCGTCAGCGGCGGGTCGGTGAAGGCCATGATCGTCGAGTCGTCGTAGCCGACGACCGAGACGTCACCGGGGACCGCGAGCCCCATCGAGCGGGCCTGCCGGATCGCCCCGAGGGCCATGAGGTCCGAGCCGCAGATGATGGCCGTGGCGCCGCGCGAGATGAGCCGGCCCGCGGCGGCCGCACCACCCTCGAGGCTGAAGACCGTGTGGGTCACCAGGCGCGCGAGGTGGGCCGGCTCGACCGCGAGGTGCTCGTGCATCGCGGCGCGGTAGCCCGCGACCTTCCGCACGACCGGGGTGTAGCGCTCCGGCCCGAGCGCCAGGCCGATCTCGGTGTGGCCCAGCTGCACGAGGTGGTTCACGGCCAGGCCCATCGACGCGACGTCGTCGTTGGAGACGAAGGGGGCGTCGAGGTCGGGCAGCGGCCCGTTGACGAGGACGATCGGCAGCCCGCGCTCGCGCAGCGACCGGTAGCGCGCGGGGTCCGACGTCGCGTCGGCGTGCAGGCCCGAGAGGAAGATGATCCCCGAGACCCCGCGGTCGAGGAGCATCTGGACGTACTCGTCCTCGTGGACCCCACCGGGGGTCTGCGTGCACAGCACCGGGGTGAACCCCTCCGCCGCGAGCGCGGTCTCGATGACCTGCGCGAACGCCGGGAAGATCGGGTTGACGAGCTCGGGCATCACCAGGCCCACGAGCAGGGCCGACTTGGGTTTCAGGCGCGTCGGCCGGTCGTACCCGAGGACGTCGATGGCGGTGAGGACGGCCTGTCGCGTCGCCTCCGCGACCCCCGGCCGGTCGTTGAGGACGCGGCTCACCGTCGCCTCGCTGACGTCGGCCTGCGCCGCGATGTCGGCCAGGCGCGCGGAGCGCGTCTCGGTCACGCGCGGAACAGTATCCGCCCGGTGCCGACCCCCGCCGCCGTCGAGGTGAAAAGCGACCACCTCCGGGTCTCCTTTCACCTCGACCCCGCAGACGCCCCCCATCCGGTCGAGGTGAAAAGCGACCACCTCCGGGTCCACTTTCACCTCCACCCGCACACCCCCCATCCGGTCGAGGTGAAAAGCGACCACCTCCGGGTCCCCTTTCACCTCCACCCGCACACCCCCCATCCGGTCGAGGTGAAAAGCGACCACCTCCGGGTCTCCTTTCACCTCGACCCGCGTCCGTCCGGCACCTCGAGCCGGGGCGCTGCGGCGAGACGGACTCGCCACCGCGGGCCCGGCACGGCATACTGGCGAAACCGCTTACACCGATGTGAGCGGGAGCACCACCACCTTTACAACGGATCGTCCGGCACGTTCCTGCCGGTGAAGGAAGGCAATGACGCCATGGCAACTGTCAAATTCGACCAGGCCACCCGGCTCTACCCGGGCAACGACAAGCCCTCTGTCGACAAGCTCGACATCGAGGTGGAGGACGGTGAGTTCCTCGTCCTCGTCGGTCCCTCCGGGTGTGGCAAGTCCACCTCGCTGCGCATGCTCGCCGGCCTCGAAGAGGTCAACGGCGGCAAGATCTGGATCGGTGACCGCGACGTCACCGACCTGTCGCCCAAGGACCGCGACGTCGCGATGGTCTTCCAGAACTACGCCCTCTACCCGCACATGTCCGTCGCCGACAACATGGGCTTCGCCCTGAAGATCGCCAGCGTCGACAAGAGCGAGATCCGCAAGCGGGTCACCGAGGCCGCGGCCATCCTCGACCTCACCGACTACCTCGACCGCAAGCCGAAGGCCCTCTCCGGTGGCCAGCGCCAGCGCGTCGCGATGGGTCGCGCGATCGTGCGCAGCCCGCAGGTCTTCCTCATGGACGAGCCGCTGTCGAACCTCGATGCCAAGCTCCGCGTGCAGACCCGCACCCAGATCGCCTCGCTCCAGCGCCGCCTCGGCGTCACCACGGTCTACGTCACCCACGACCAGATCGAGGCCATGACGATGGGCGACCGGATCGCCCTGCTCAAGGACGGCATCCTGCAGCAGTGCGCCACCCCGCGCGAGATGTACGACCGCCCGAACAACGTCTTCGTCGCCGGCTTCATCGGCTCCCCGGCCATGAACCTCGTGTCCGTCCCGGTCACCCAGGACGGCGTGCAGTTCGGCAGCCACCCCCTGCCCGTCGCCCGCGAGCTCCTCGGCTCGACCGGTGACCAGGTCATCGTCGGCATGCGCCCCGAGGACGTCGAGGTCACGACGAACGAGGACGGCCTCGAGCTCGTCGTCGACGTCGTCGAGGAGCTCGGCGCCGACGCGTACGTCTACGCCACCCCCGCCAACGAGAGCGTCCACCTCGAGGGCGGCGACGACGGCCTCGCCAAGCCGTTCATCGCGCGCGTCGACGGTCGCAACGTCCCCGCCAAGGGGTCGACGATCTACGTGTACCCGAACCCGGACCACATGCACGTGTTCGACGCGAAGTCCGGCGCCCGCCTCGGCTGACGCCCACCCGCACGACGGCGACGCCCCGGACGAGATCTCGTCCGGGGCGTCGGCGCGTTCGGGTGGCGACGCGCGCGACGCGCGACGTGTGGAGTCAGTCGACGCTGGAGGACTTCCAGCCGGTGAGCCACTGCGCGTCGCCTGCCGAGTCGCAGCCCTGGCCCGCGTAGCAGATGCCGAACCGGAACTCGACGGTCTTGTACTCGTAGAAGTTCTTGTTCTTCACGCCCGAGGTGTACCGCTCGGTGGGGGTCCACCGGATGAAGCCGTTGCGGCTGCCGTCGGTGAGGCGCCACTGCGCCACCACCCGCACCCCGGTGTTGCCCCCGTAGAGGTAGAAGTAGTCGCCGTCCTTGCGGAAGCACGCCGAACCGTGCGAGCTGACGGCGCTGACGTCGCAGGAGCGGCTGCCGATGCCGGTCGCGCTGTCGAGCTCGGGTGCGGCGGCCAGCGCCTGGGTGCTGCCGGCGGTCATGGCCACGACGGCTGCTGACGCGGCCAGGACGGTACGGAAAGAACGCATGGGAGATCCCCCTCGGTGCGGTGGTCGGGGCCGCCGTGATCCCCCGCGGCGGCCCCCTGGTGCATCCCACCGTACACAGCAGGAGGCCCTTCGTCCTGACGAGACGCGGCGGGCCGCAGCCGCTACGGTTTCCCCGTGCCGAGCCCTTCGGTACGGGGGAAGGACAACAGGGAGAGGGGATTCATCATGCGTTCAACGACTCTCGGAGCCGCCGTGGCGGCAGCCGCGCTCGTGGCCGCGTTCGCGCCGACGGCCTCGGCCGCCACGGGGTACGACCGGTGCCCGGCCGACCGGATGTGCGTGTTCACCGGACCCAACGGGTCGGGTGCCATCGGCATCTTCGCGAACGGCGACGTCAACCTCGGTGACACCATCGGGCCCACGGGCCTGAACAACAACATCGAGAGCATGCGGAACCGCACGTCGTCCTACTGGTGCTTCTTCGACGGCATCAACTACAACGGCAACAGCTGGCGCGGCGGACCGGGCGGCGGAGCCAACACCGTTCCCGCGGCGACCAACACGATCAGCTCGCTCAAGCGCTGCTGAGGCCGACCACCGACCGCGGCGCCCCGGACGACATCTCGTCCGGGGCGCCGCGCGTTCCACCCGTCGACGGAGTGCGAGAGGCTGGGGCCATGGCCCTGGAGATCACTGCCGCCCGACCCGACCCGGCGCTGCTCGACCTGCCGTGGCGCACCCCCCTCGAGGAGTGGCCCGACGAGCTCCTCGCCGCCCTCCCCCGGGGCATCTCGCGCCACGTCGTGCGCTTCGTCCGACTCTCTGGGCGCGTGCTGGCCTTCAAGGAGATCAAGGCCGACATCGCCCGCCGCGAGTACGAGATGCTCCGCAACCTGGGCCGGCTCGGGATGCCCTGCGTCGAGCCGTTCGGGGTGGTCAGCGGGCGGGTGGGCCATGACGGCGAGCCGCTCGACGCCGTCCTCATGACCCGGCACCTGCAGTTCTCCCTCCCCTACCGCGCGCTGTACAGCCAGAGCCTGCGCGCGGGGACGGCGACCCGGCTCATCGACGCGCTCGCCGTCCTCCTCGTCCGCGTGCACCTCTCGGGCTTCTGGTGGGGCGACGTGTCGCTGTCGAACACGCTGTTCCGCCGTGATGCCGGCGCGTTCGCCGCCTACCTCGTCGACGCCGAGACCGGCGAGCTGCGCGACCGGCTCAGCAACGGGCAGCGCGAGCACGACCTGGAGATCGCGCGGGTCAACATCGCCGGCGAGCTGATGGACCTCGAGGCGGGCGGGATGCTCCAGGAGGACCGCGACCCCGTCGAGATCAGCGAGCGGATCGTCACCCGCTACCGCGAGCTCTGGGACGAGCTGACGAGCTCGGAGCTCATCGACGACACCGAGCGCTGGCGCGTCGAGGACCGCATCCGGCGCCTCAACGCGCTCGGGTTCGACGTCGACGAGCTCGAGATCACCACCGACGTCAACGGTGCCTCGCTGCGCCTGCAGCCCAAGGTCGTCGACGCCGGCCACCACTCGCGACGGCTCCTGCGGCTCACCGGGCTCGACGTCCGCGAGAACCAGGCCCGCCGCCTCCTCAACGACCTCGACGCCTTCACCGCGGGCACCGGCCGCCAGGGCGACGACGAGGAGATCGTCGCCCACGACTGGCTGACCCGCATCTACGAGCCGGTGACCCGCCGGGTGCCGCGCGAGCTCACGGGCAAGCTCGAGCCCGCCGAGGTGTTCCACGAGGTGCTCGAGCACCGGTGGTACATGGCGGAGCGGGCCCAGCACGACATCCCCATCGAGGACGCCATCACCGACTACGTGGCGTCGGTGCTGCCCGGGAAGCCGTACGAGGAGTCCGTCGTGGGGGTCGACACCAAGGAGATGCCGGTCATCGCCGAGCGACCCGGCCGGTCCTAGGATCGAGCCCGACGCACCACCACGATCCGGGGGACCGATGAGCCAGGCGCCGCACGACCCGACACCGCGCGACGGGCACGTCCCACCTGTCCCGCCGCCGCCGAACCCGTACGGCGGCCCGCCCGCCCCCGGGTACGCCCCCGCGTACGGCTACGTCGCACCGCGCCCGACGGGCCCGGGGTCCGTCGCGTACGTCGAGCAGCACTTCGGGCAGGTGGCCGGCTTCGGCCAGCGGGTGCTCGCCCTCCTCGTCGACAGCCTCATCAGCCTGCTGTCGCTCTTCCCCGTCCTCCTCGGCATCGCACTGCTCGTGGCCGGGGCGCCCACCCAGCTGGGCGGGTACCGCGCCAACGGCTATCCCGTGATGAGCGATTCCGACCCCGCCCTGCTGACGGTCGGCTTCCTCCTCGTGGGCGCCGGATTCCTCCTCGGCCTGGCCATCAACCTCTGGAACCGCGTCTACCGGATGGGGCGCACCGGCCAGAGCGTCGGGAAGTCGGTCGTGGGGCTGCGCCTGGTCCACGCCCACACCGGGCAGCCGATCGGCCCGGGCCCGTGCTTCGCCCGCGAGCTGATGAGCCTGCTCGTCAACCAGGCGTTCTACCTGTCCTACCTGTGGATGCTGTGGGACGAGAACAGGCAGACCCTCGCCGACAAGGTCGTGACGTCGACCGTCGTGGTCGTGCCGAGGGCCTGACCGCAGGGTGCCACGATGCCCGGGCTCAGGCGGGCGAGGCCCAGCTCCAGCCCGGGACGTTGCGGGCGATGGTGAACAGCACGAAGCTGACGGCGAGCGCGGCGGGGAGCCAGTGCGGCGGGTCCCAGCGCAGCGGGCGACCCTGCCACCGGGCGCGGACCCAGAACGCGAAGAGCAGCACGACCCCCAGGTACAGGGCCGGCGCGATGGGGTTGCGCGCCATCGCGCCCGCGAGGTCGAGGTGGGCCAGGTCGTGCGTGGCCCGCAGCATCCCGCACCCGGGGCAGTAGATGCCGGCCAGGGCGTAGGTGGGGCACAGCGGGTAGTGCCCGGGCTGGTTCGGGTCGACGGCGGCCACGTACGCCGTCCCCGCCGTGACCGCGGCCACGACGAGGCCCGGTCGCACGAGGCGGCGCCACCGCGACCCGGAGGTCGTGGCGGGCGCCGCCTCGTGGTGCTGCAGGAGCGTCACGTCAGGTGCTCGACCCTGACGACAGCACGGTGAGGCCACCGAGGAAGACGATCCAGATGATGCCCAGGACGAGCAGGACCATCCCGATGATGCCGAGGATGCGACCGATCTGGACGATCTGGCGGTTGCTGTAGCGGGCGGGGTCGGCGTCGATCTCCTTCAGGGCGTTGTTGCCCATGACGAAGGCCGCGATGCCCAGCGGCGAGCAGCAGACGAGCGAGAGGATCCCGAGGATGAGGATCGTCATCCCCTTGGGGTGCTCGATCTGGCCACCCCCCATCGGGGGCGGCGGGGCGCCGTAGGGGCCACCGTCTCCGGGAGGAGGCGGCGGCGGGGTCGATCCGTAGTCAGACATGTGTTCCCTCTCTCGACGTTCGTCGGGGAGCTCGGTCCCCCAGGGCGGGACGCGCCCGGCGCGCCGATCCTTCCACAGGGGACAGCCGCGCGGCGAGCATTGCGAACGGTCCCGCCGGGCGCGTCGCGAGGGGTGGGACACCGGTCGCGGGCGCGCCCCGACGCCCCGCTCAGCCCCGACGGCGGCGGGCGACCTCGTAGAGGGTGACGCCCGTGGCGATGCCGGCGTTGAGGGACTCCACCGCCGACGACATCGGCACCGACACGATCTGGTCGCAGGTCTCGCGGACCAGGCGCGACAGGCCCTTGCCCTCGGAGCCCACGACGACGACGAGCGGCTCGGAGGCGAGCTCGAGGTCGGGGAGCTCGACGTCACCCTCCATGTCGAGGCCGATGACGAAGAACCCGGCCTTGCGGTAGTCCTCGAGGGCGCGGGTGAGGTTGGTCGCCTGGGCGACCGGGACGCGGGCGGCGGCGCCCGCCGAGGTCTTCCACGCGGAGGCGGTCATCCCCGCCGAGCGACGGCTCGGCACGACGACGCCGTGCCCGCCGAAGGCCCCGACGGAGCGGACGATGGCGCCCAGGTTGCGCGGGTCCGTGATCCCGTCGAGCGCCACGACGAGGGGGATGCCCGGCGTCTGCGGGTCGATGAAGTCGCTGGGGTGGGCGTACTCGTAGGGCGGGACCTGCACGGCCAGTCCCTGGTGGACCGCGCCGTCGGTGAGCCGGTCGAGCTCGCCGCGCGGGGTCTCCAGGATGGGGATGCCCCGCTCGGTGGCGGTCTTGATCGCCTCGCGGACGCGGTCGTCGCTGTCGATGCGACCCGCGACGTAGAGCGTCGTGGCGGGGACGTCGGCGCGCAGCGCCTCGACGACGGCGTTGCGCCCGGCGACGACCTCGCTGCTGGCCTTGGCGCGCCGGGTGCTCGTGCGACCCGACGCGCCGCGCCCCGCCCCGGTCCCGCCGGAGCGTGCGGGCACGCCGGCGGCCTTGTGGGCCTTGTGGTTCGGGCGCTCGACGGCCTTGGGGGTGGGGCCCTTGCCCTCGAGCCCGCGGCGGCGCTGGCCGCCCGACCCGACGGTGGGACCCTTCTTGCTGCCCTTGCGGATGGCTCCGCGGCGCTGGCTGTTTCCGGGCATGTCTCTACTCTCCCTTGCCGCGCACGAGGGACCAACGGGCCCCCGCGGCGGTGTCCTCGATGGCGACGCCGGCGGCAGCCAGCTCGTCGCGGATGGCGTCGGCGGTCTCGTAGTCGCGCGCCGACCGCGCGTGGGACCGGGCCTTGATGCGCTCGTGGACGAGCGCGTCGAGGGCGGCGAGGGTGTCGGTCGCCGACGAGTCGCCGGCCGACCAGGCGGGGTCGAACGGGTTGACCCCGAGGACGTCGGTCATGGCGATGACGGTGCGGGCGATGGTGGCGGCGTCCTCGTGGTCGCCGTCGTCGAGGGCGGTGTTGCCCGAGCGGACGGCCTCGTGGATGACGGCGAGCGCGCCCGAGACGCCGAGGTCGTCATCCATCGACTCGGTGAACTCGGCGGGGAGCTCCTCGGCCCCGGTGGGGGTGGCGGTGGTGACCCCCGGCAGCGCCCGGTGCAGGAAGCCCTCGATCCGCTCGACCGCGGTGTCGGCCTCCTCGATCGAGCCCTCGTGGAACTCGATCATCGAGCGGTAGTGCGCGGCGGTGAGGTAGTAGCGCACCGCCAGGGGGCGGTGGGTCCTCACGACCTCGCTGACGCGCAGCGAGTTGCCGAGCGACTTGCTCATCTTCTCGCCGCCCATGGTGACCCATGCGTTGTGCAGCCAGTAGTTCGCGAACCCCAGCCCGGCCGAGCGCGACTGGGCCATCTCGTTCTCGTGGTGCGGGAAGCGCAGGTCGACCCCGCCGCCGTGGATGTCGAAGGTGTCGCCGAGGTACTTGCGCGCCATCGCCGAGCACTCGAGGTGCCATCCCGGCCGGCCGGTCCCGAACGGCGTGGGCCACGACGCGGTCTCGGGCTCGTCGGCCTTGCGGCCCTTCCAGAGCGCGAAGTCGCGCGGGTCGCGCTTGCCCCGCGGGTCGGCGTCCTCGGCGTCGACCATGTCGTCGACCCTCTGGTGGGTCAGCTCGCCGTAGGCGGGCCAGCTGCGGACGTCGAAGTACACGTCGCCGCTGCCGTCCTGCGCCGCGTAGGCGTGGCCCTTGTCGATGAGGGTCTGCATGAGGGTCACCATCTCGGGGACGTGACCGGTGGCGCGCGGCTCGTAGGTGGGCGGGAGCACCCCAAGTGCCGTGAGCGCGGCGGTCGTCTCGAGCTCGTTGCGGTAGGAGAGGGCGAACCACTGCTCACCGCTGTCGGTCGACTTCGCCAGGATCTTGTCGTCGATGTCGGTGACGTTGCGCACGAGGGCGACCTCGAGGCCGTGGCCCCGGGTCATCCAGCGGCGCAGGACGTCGAAGGAGACGGCGAAGCGGATGTGGCCCAGGTGCGGCGGCGCCTGCGTCGTGAGCCCACAGATGTAGATCCCCGCCTTGCCGGGCACGACGGGGACGAAGTCACGCAGCTCGCGCGTGAGGGAGTCGAACAGCCTGAGGGTCACCCGCGCAAGGGTAGCCGCGCAGGGCCCGCCCCCTTGAATCCGCAGGGTCCCGGGCGCTCAGCACGGCCCGGGTGGTCGAGGTTCCGCGCAGTCACGGGTGCGGCGCGGAAGTTCCCCCGCGGCGCGGCTGCATCTGCGCCCTGGAGGACGTTCTGCGCCGTCACGGGGACGGCGTGGATCCCTGTGGATGACGGGGCCGGCCTCTCGCGCCGAACCGCCACGATCGGAGGATGAGCGATCACCTTCTCGCCGTCGCGGCGAGCCTCGGCGGGGTCCTGGCCACGCGCGACGCCACCCGCCTCGAGGTCGACCCCAACGCACTGGCGGCCCTCGTGAGGTCCGGCGACCTCGTCCACGTGCGGCGCGGCGCCTACGTTCTGGGGCAGTGGTGGCACGGGGCGACCCCGGAGGAGCGGCTGGGCCTGCGAGCGCGGGCTCTCATGCACGCGAGAGCTCGAGACTGCGAGGTGGCCAGCCACCAGAGCGCCCTCGCGCTGCACGCGTTGCCGCTCCACGGGTGCCCGCTCGACGTCGTCGACCTGAGCGGGACCGTGGTCCGGTCACGGATCCGCACAGGGCTTCGTGTCCATCCGAGCGACGAGTCGCTTCCGGTCCTCGACATCGCCGGGTGCCGCGCCGTCGACGTGGGTTCTGCCTTGGTGCAGGTCGCACTACGTCACGGGCGTGACGCGTTCGTCGTGCCGGGTGATGCCGCACTCGCGCGTGGCGGGGTGACCCTGGAGGCGATGTCGCAGGCCATCACCCGGCTGGGCGGATCGACACGGCAGGCGGTGCGGGCCCACCGGTGGCTCCGGCTCCTCGACGCGAAGAGCGAGTCGCCCGGCGAAAGTCGAACTCGGCTGTTGCTCCACGACCTCGGGTACGTGGCGCGGAGCCAGGTGCTCATCGAGGACGCTCCCGGGCACGTCGTGGCCCGGGTGGATTTTCTCATCGACGACCACGTGGTCGTCGAGTTCGACGGGCTCGTCAAGTACGGCGCGGCGGACGGTCGTGCGGCGCTGGCCGCCGAGAAGGCACGGGAGGACCTCCTTCGTGCCCTCGGGTACGAGGTCGTCAGGGTCGTGTGGTCCGACCTCCAGCATCCACGGGCGGTGGACGCCAAGGTTCGCGCCGCCATCGCTCGAGCCAGGGTTCGCCGCGCCGGGGCCCTCGCCTGACTGCTCGCATCGATCCGTGTCGCCGGGCTCGCAACTCCTGCGTCACCGCCGTGATGGCGCGCGGCTTCCGGCCGGGCGCGGCTCCATTCGCGACACGGTGGAAGGTCTGCGCCACCCCAGGGATGACGCAAAAGCTCGGTTCCGCTCGCCCGGTGCGGGCTACAGGTGGTCGGAGAAGAAGCTGGCGACGTCGTCGGCGTGCTCGGCGATGTAGGCGTACCCCTCGTACCGCCCGGTCGACGGGTAGCGCACCAGGGGCAGCACCCTCGGGCTGGCCGCGACCATGTCCTCGACGTCGGACATCGTGCCCCACGGGTCGCCGGTGCCCTGGACGTACTTCTGCACCGTGTCGGGGAGCTGCCGGGCCGCCGCGGCGGGGTTCGCCCGGCTCGGGCGCGGGGCCCGCGCCATCGCGTAGGCCCAGTCGGTCGGGTGCAGGATCGAGGGGCCGAGCGGGCCGAGATGGTCGCGGGCGAACCTGGCGATGAAGGTGCCGGCCCGGTTGGGCTGGATCAGCAACATCGCCGGGACCGGCTGGATGTACGGGGCGGCCTCGAGTGCGGTGTTGCCGCCCATCGAGCAGCCGAGCACGCCCACCCGGACCGGGTCGACCTCGGGCCGTGCGCGCAGGTAGGACATGGCCCCGATGAGGTCACGCCCCTCCCACGCCCCGAAGGTCATCGGCAGCCGCGACCCGCTCTGGCCGTGGTTGCTGAGGTCGAACATCAGCACGTGCATCCCCGCGTCGTGCACGGCACGCACGGTCGTGAGGAAGTCGACGTCACGGTCCGCGAAGGGCACGAGGCCGCGGACGTTGCCCGCGCGGTTCCACAGCCACCCGTGCACGAAGACCACGGCCGGCCCGGGTTCGGTCCCCTCGGCAGGGACGAACCAGCCTCGCAACGGCACGCCGTCGGCCGCGGTGAACGCGACGTCCTCGAAGGCCAGTGCGACGTCGGCAGGGCTGCGCGTGAGGGGCTGGCGTTGCCCGAGCACCATCAGCTTCGTGAGCGCGAGCGGGCGCGGGAGCTTCATGCCCGCGATCCTCCGGCACCAGCGACCGGAGCGCCAGCACCGGCCAGCGTGCGAGCGCGGCCCTCCCGCCACCCGTCAGTGACCGCGCGCGATCCACTCCTCGAGGTACGGGCCCTCGGCGCCGATCGAGGTCGAGTCGCCGTGGCCGGTGAGCACGACGGTCTCCTCCGGGAGGGCGAAGACCTTGGTGCGGATCGACTCGATGATCGTCGGGAAGTGGCTGTGCGACCTCCCGGTGGCGCCGGGGCCACCCTTGAACAGCGTGTCACCGCTGAACAGCACGCCGAGCGCGGGCGCGTGGAGGCAGCAGGCCCCCGGTGCGTGCCCCGGGGTGTGCATCACGATGAGGTCGACGTCGCCCACGGTGAACACCTGGCCGTCGTGCAGCTCGGCGCCGGGCGGCTCGTCCTGGCTCTGGTCCCACAGGACCCGGTCATCGGGGTGCAGGTGGGCCGTGGCGCCGGTGGCGGCCACGATCTCCGCGACCGCGTTGACGTGGTCGTTGTGGCCGTGGGTGCACACGAGCGCCACGAGGCGCCGGTCGCCGACGACCTCGAGGATCGCGGCCGCGTCGTGGGCGGCGTCGACGACGAGGCACTGGGTGTCGTCGCCGACGACCCAGACGTTGTTCTCCACGTCCCACGACCCGCCGTCGAGCTCGAACAACCCCGAGGTGACGACCCGCTCGACCCGCACGCCTCCGGGGGAGGTCGCGACCGGCACGCCGCTCATCGGGACCCCTCCATGACGACCACGGAGCGCAGCACGTCGCCGCGGTGCATCTTGTCGAAGGCGGCCTCGACGTCGCCGATGCCGATCGTCTCGGTGACGAAGGCGTCCAGCGGGAAGCGCCCCTGCCGGTAGAGGTCGACGAGCATCGGGAAGTCGCGCGAGGGCAGGCAGTCGCCGTACCAGCTCGACTTCAGCGCGCCGCCGCGGCCGAAGATCTCGATCATCGGCAGGGTGACCTCCTGGTCGGGGGTGGGGACCCCGACGAGGACGACGGTGCCGGCGAGGTCGCGGGCGTAGAAGGCCTGCTCGTAGGTCTCGGGCCGGCCGACGGCCTCGACGACGACGTCGGCGCCGTGGCCACCGGTGAGGGCCCGGATCGCCTCGATCGGGTCCTGCGTCGACGAGTCGACCGTGTGCGTGGCCCCCAGGCTCGTCGCCGTCTCGAGCTTCCCCGCGTCGATGTCGACGGCGATGATGGTCGTGGCGCCGGCGACGGCGGCCCCGGCGATCGCCGCGCACCCGACCCCGCCGCAGCCGATGACCGCGACCGAGTCACCCCGCCCGACGCCGCCGGTGTTGACGGCCGCACCGAACCCGGCCATGACGCCGCAGCCCAGGAGGCCGACGGCCGCCGCCGACGCGTCCCTGTCGACCTTGGTGCACTGGCCTGCGGCGACGAGCGTCTTGTCGATGAAGGCGCCGATGCCGAGCGCCGGGCTCAGCTCGGTTCCGTCGGTGAGCGTCATCCGCTGGGTCGCGTTGTGCGTCGCGAAGCAGTACCAGGGCCTGCCCCTGCGGCAGGCGCGGCACTGGCCGCACACCGCCCGCCAGTTGAGGATGACGAAGTCACCCGGCGCGACCTCGGTGACGCCCTCGCCCACGGACTCGACGGTGCCCGCCGCCTCGTGGCCGAGGAGGAAGGGGAACTCGTCGTTGATGCCGCCCTCGCGGTAGTGCAGGTCGGTGTGGCAGACGCCGCAGGCCTCGACCCGGACGACGGCCTCACCGGGGCCGGGGTCGGGCACCACGACGTCGACGAGCTCGACGTCGGCACCCTTCGAGCGGGCGATGACGCCCTTGACGGTCTGCGGCACGGGTTCCTCCTGGGGTCGGCACGGACGGGGCGACGGCGCGATGGCGCCACGGGGCCGCGGCGGGCGGCTCGGTCGGTCGGTCGGTCGGTCGCCACGCTAGCCGTGCTGCCCGGACCCCCGGTAGCCACGCTGCGCCGACCCTCGGTGGCCGCGTGGCGGGGGCGTGGTGCGACGTCCGTGCGCGGCGCACGTGATCGGTGGCGCGGAGCAAGGGTTTCGTGGGGGCCGGGCACGCTGCCGCGCCCCGGCACGGGGAGCGACCCCGCTCGCACGCTGCCTTTCCGACGAGGAAACCCGGCCGTATGCTCGCGCCATGCCCCACCCGGTCTTCGACGAGGTCATCCACGAGCCACACCGGCTGCGGATCTGCGCGCTCCTCGTCCCCTCCGCCGGAACCGAGTTCGGCGCGGTCCGCGACGAGGTGGGCCTGTCCGACTCCGCGCTCTCCAAGCACCTCAAGGCCCTGACGAGCCGGGGCTACACGCGGCTCGAGCGCACCGTGCGCGAGGGCCGGCAGGTGACGACGGTCGTCCTCACCCCCACCGGCCGCGAGGCCCTGTGCGGCCACGTCGCCGAGCTCCAGCGGATGGCGCGCGTCGTCGGGACCGCCCGGCGCACGAACGGGCCGCGCACCCGCTGACCGCCGCGGGACCGCGGGGTCAGGCGCCGTCCCGGGCGACGACGAGGGCGGTCGCCAGGGCGGCCACGCCCTCGCCCCGACCGGTGAGGCCGAGCCCGTCGGTGGTCGTGCCGCTCACCGAGACCGGCGCGCCGAGCGCGGCCGTCAGCGCGGCCTCGGCCTGCGCCCGGCGGCTGCCGACCCTGGGGCGCTCACCCACGACCTGGACCGCGACGTTCCCGATCTCGAAGCCCGCCTCGCGCACGAGACGCGCCGCCTCGGCCAGCAGGGTGGCACCGCCGGCTCCGGCGAGCTCGGGGCGCCCGGTGCCGAAGTGGGCCCCGAGGTCGCCGATCCCCGCCGCGGAGAACAGGGCGTCGCACGCGGCGTGAGCGGCGACGTCGGCGTCGGAGTGCCCGTCGAGCCCCCGCTCGCCGGGCCAGTGCAGGCCGGCGACCCACAGCTCGCGGTCGGACCCCTCGGGGGCCAGGGCGTGGACGTCGACGCCGATGCCGACGCGGGGCAGGGGGGTCACGGGTGTCCTCCGGTGGTGGTGGCGGCCAGGAGCCGCTCGGCGTGGGCGAGGTCGTCGGTGGTGGTGACCTTGTGGGCGCGCACGTCGCCCTCGACGACGAGCACACGGTGCCCGAGCGCCTCGACGAGCGCGGCGTCGTCGGTGGCCGACAGGCCGCTCGCGTGCGCTGCGAGCAGGACCTCGCGGCGGAACCCCTGCGGCGTCTGGACCGCGCGCAGCGAGGCCCGCTCTGGCGTCGCGGTGACGAGGCCGGCGGCGTCGACGACCTTGACCGTGTCGACCACCGGCACGCCCGGGACCACGCCGTCGGCCCCGGCACGCACAGCCGCCACGACGCGCTCGAACACCGCCACGGGGGTGAGGCAGCGGGCCGCGTCGTGGACGAGGACCACGTCGCACCCGGGGTCGAGGGCGGTCAGGCCGGCGGCGACGGAGGCGGTGCGCTCGGCGCCCCCGGCGACGACCCGGGCGCCCGGGGGCAGCGAGACCCCCGCCCAGCGGGGGCCGGCGGGGTCCACGAGGGCGGCGGGCACGACGACCGCGACGGAGGTGACGCCGTCGAGGGCCGCGACGGCGTCGAGGGCGTGCGCGAGCAGCGGGCGCCCCGCCAGGACGACGAACGCCTTGGGCACGGCGCTGCCGAGCCTGCTCCCGGAGCCCGCGGCGACGACGACGACGCCCACGCCGCGGGAAGCAGCGTGGGCGTCGGTCACGTCAGTGGTTCGGGTGCGCGGGCGCGGCCCGGGTCAGGACGCGAGGACCTCGTCGAGGATGGTCTCTGCCTTCTCCTCGTCGGTCTTCTCGGCGAGCGCGAGCTCGGAGACGAGGATCTGACGGGCCTTGGCGAGCATGCGCTTCTCGCCGGCCGACAGGCCGCGGTCCTTGTCGCGACGCCACAGGTCGCGCACGACCTCGGCGACCTTGATGACGTCACCGGAGGCGAGCTTCTCCAGGTTGGCCTTGAAGCGGCGCGACCAGTTGGTGGGCTCCTCGGCGAACGGGGTGCGCAGCACCTCGAAGACCTTGTCCAGGCCCTCCTTGGAGACGACGTCACGCACGCCGACCAGGTCACAGTTCTCGGCTGGGACCTCGATGACGAGGTCCCCTTGTGCCACCTTCAGCTTGAGGTAGAGCTTCTCCTCTCCGCGGACCGTGCGGGTTTTGATCTCTTCGATGCGTGCTGCCCCGTGGTGCGGGTACACGACCGTCTCGCCGACCTTGAAAACCATGTGGTGTTGACCCCTTTCGAGGGTCCAAGGATACCACGCACCGGCGTGTCGCCGAAATGGAGACCCCGGGCGTTTTCGCAGGTCAGAGGCACGAGGAGACCTCCCACACGCGGTTCTTGGGTCTTGACAGAACCACACCGCTCATGCTTTCGCGCGCGCCGCGGGGGCGCGGGCCCGCGCCGAGAACACGGTGCGCGCCGGGCCTGCCGGGACGACGGTGGGCACCTCGTCCCGGCCATGGATATCCTTGGCCCCGTGACGACTCGAGCCACCCTCGCCCTGCGCGCCGCCGCCATCGCGGGAGCCGCCCTCCTCGCGTCGGGCTGTGCGGTGTTCTCGCCGGTCCAGACGCAGTACGCGTACCAGCCCGCCGACGGCCCCGCCCTCGACACCGGCGACCTCCAGCTGCGCAACCTCGTCGTCGTCGCGGCCGAGAAGGGCGGCGAGGGGGTCCTCGTCGGCCAGGCCGTCAACCCGTCCACCTCGGCGGTCCAGGCGTCGTTCTCCGTCGGTGGCGGGACCCCCGCCACGCTCACGGTTCCCGCCACCTCCGGCGCCACCTTGTCGCAGGGGGCGACCAGCGTGGTGCTCACCGAGGTCCCCGGCGGGCCGGGCGAGGTCGTCGAGCTCACGGTCACCACCCCCGCGGCCGGTGCGAACCTCGTCGTCGTCCCGGTGCTCGCGCCGACCGGCTACTACCAGCCCTACGGCCGCTCCTGACTCGACCCGCCGGTGCGAGTCACGCCTCGAACTTGTAGCCCAGACCTCGCACCGTGAGGATGTGCCCAGGGGTGCCCGGGTCGTCCTCGACCTTCGCCCGCAGCCGCTTGATGTGCACGTCGAGCGTCTTGGTGTCGCCGACGTAGTCGCTGCCCCACACCCGGTCGATGAGCTGCATGCGGGTGAGGACCCGCCCGGAGTTGCGCAGGAGCATCTCGAGCAGCTCGAACTCCTTGAGCGGCAGCGACACCTGCGCGCCGCGCACCGTCACGACGTGCCGCTCGACGTCCATCCGGACCGGCCCGGCCTCGAGGGTGGTCGGCAGCAGCTCCTCGGGCTCGGAGCGGCGGCGCAGGACGGCCTTGATGCGCGCCAGGAGCTCACGCGAGGAGTACGGCTTGGTGACGTAGTCGTCGGCGCCGAGCTCGAGACCCACGACCTTGTCGATCTCGCTGTCCTTGGCGGTCAGCATGATGACCGGCACGTTCGAGCGCTGCCGCAGGGCGCGGCAGACGTCGACCCCTGACAGACCGGGCAGCATGAGGTCGAGGAGCACCAGGTCGGCCCCGGCGGAGTCGAACTCGGTGAGGGCGTCGTTCCCGTTCTCGGCCACGCAGACCTCGTAGCCCTCCTTGCTGAGCAGGTAGGACAGCGGGTCCGAGAACGACACCTCGTCCTCGACGATCAGGATGCGGGTCATGCGCTGCTCTTCTCCTCGCTGGGCGCCGGCCGGGACCGGCCGGGCTCGTCGTCCGCGAACGGCCGCTCGGCCGCCGCGGGAAGCGTCATCGTGAAGGTCGAGCCTCGGCCCTCCTGGCTCCACACGCCCACCTCACCCCCGTGGTTGTTGCTGATGTGCTTGACGATGGCGAGCCCCAGCCCGGTGCCGCCGGTGGCGCGCGAGCGGGCCTCGTCGACCCGGTAGAACCGCTCGAAGATCCGTTCCTGCTCGGTCGGGGGGATCCCCACACCCTGGTCGGTGACGGTGACCTCCACGGTCTCGCCGGACCGTCGGGCCCGCACCCCGACCCGGGTCCCCGAGCCGCTGTAGTTGACCGCGTTCAGCACGAGGTTGGTCACCGCGGTCGTGAGCAGCTCGGCGTCGCCGAAGACCCGCAGCCCGTCGTCGGCGAGCAGGGCGAGCTCGATGTCGCGCGACTCGGCCCCGACGCGGACCCGGTCGACCGCCTCCGCCACGACGACCCCGACGTCGACGAGCTCGGGCTCGTGGAGGGTGTCGGCCACCTGGAGCCGCGACAGGTCGACGATCTCCTGGACCAGCCGGGTGAGCCGCGACGACTCCACGAGGATGCGCCGGGCGAAGCGCTCGATCGCCTGCGGGTCGTCCTTGGCGTCCAGGACGGCCTCGGCGAGCAGCGAGATGCCTCCGACCGGCGTCTTGAGCTCGTGGCTGACGTTGGCGACGAAGTCGCGGCGGACCTCCTCGACCCGGCGCGCCTGGGTGTGGTCCTCGGCGAGGACGAGGACGTGGGAGACCGCCAGGGGTGCCACGCGCACCCGCATCACCGCGCTCGCATCGGTGTTGGGGCCGCGGATGAGGTCGAGCTCGGCCTCGCGGATCATCCCGTCGCGCCGCACCTGTCGGGCGAGGTGGCGCAGCTCGGAGTGGACGAGCTCGCCGTGGCGGACGAGCCCGTAGCTGACCGCGGAGGCCGAGGTGTTGACGACGGCGTCGCTCGCGTCGAGGACGACGGCGATCGAGCGCAGGACCGACAGGACCTCACCGACGCCACGCGGGAGCGGGGGGTCCTCGGCGTCGTGGTCGGCCGACGAGCGCTCCGACCAGCGCGTGGCGACCACGGCGACCGCCCCGATGACGAGGCCGACCGCCCCGCCGAGGGTCGCCGAGAGCACTGGGTCCACGACGTCAGGGTACGTCGCGCGCGGCCCGCCTCCCGGGTCCCGAGGACGGGTGACCGGGGCGACCGCCAGATGTTCACCTTCGGGGTGCCTCCGGTTCACCGCGGGCTGCCACAGTGCCGGAGGCGACGGCCACGGGAGCCGAGCCCGACACCGACCGACACCGAAGGACACCCCCAGATGCGCAAGGCCTTCCACGAGGAGCTCGACCGGGTCGCCGAGACGCTCGTCGAGATGACCCACCTCGCCGCGTCGGCGATGAGCCGCGCGACGACCGCCCTGCTCGACGCCGACATCCACCTCGCCGACTCCGTCATCGCCGCCGACGCCGAGATCGACGCCCGGCGTGCCGAGCTCGACCTCCTGTCCTTCGACCTGCTCGCCCGCCAGCAGCCGGTCGCGACCGACCTGCGCGTCATCGTCACGAGCATGCGGATGAGCAGCGACATCGAACGGATGGGAGACCTCGCCCGCCACGTCGCCAAGGTCGCGCGGCTGCGCTACCCCGAGTCGGCGGTCCCGGCCGAGCTGCGCGCCACCATCGCGCAGATGGGGCACGTCGCCCAGCGGATCGTGGAGAAGGCGGGCTCGGTCATCGCGGCCCGCGACGTCGTGGCCGCGCAGGAGATCGAGCGCGACGACGACGCGATGGACGACCTGCACCGCGAGCTGTTCTCGCACGTCACCGACGGCACCTGGACGCACGGCACCGAGGCGGCGGTCGACATCACGCTGCTCGGCCGGTACTACGAGCGCTTCGCCGACCACGCGGTCAGCGTCGGGCACCGCGTCATCTGGCTCGTCACCGGCGAGTTCGACCCCCGCAGCGAGGCCAGCCACGAGGACGTCGAGGACGTCGCCCCGGTCCCCCACCGCGGCTGACCCGGCGCGGGTGGGCCCTGCCCCGGGGCCGTGCGCGGTGTGACACTGGCGGGGTGAGCCCCGTGGATGACGACGTCCTCGAGTTCGTGGCGGCACGCTGGCCCGACCTCGAGGCGGTCGCGCACGTCGTCGTCCTCGATGCCGGGGTCGCCCGGACCCTCACGACCGAGGCGCTCGTGGGGATCGCCCGGCACTGGGACGAGGCCCTGGAGGACGGTCGCCCGGCGGAGCGTTCGCGACGGACCGTCCTCGCCGCCTCGCTCGCCGTCGCGGGTCGGGGTCGACCGGTGCCCCCGTCGCCCCCGGTGCCCGCGCGGCCGTCGGTCCCCTCGGCGGTGCCGTGGGAGGAGCAGGGCGGCGCCGACGGCGAGGACCCCGTCCTGCGCGCGCTGTCGGACGAGGTGCGCGCCGCGACCCCGCTGGAGCGGGCGGTCCTCGCCGCCCGGGAGGTCTGGGACGCCGGACCCGACGAGGTCGCCCACCTGCTCGAGCGGCCGCCCGCCCCCGTCCGCGAGGCGGCCGCCGCCCTGCACCGACGGCTCGCCGCCGCGCACGACCGCGCCCGCGCGGACTCGGGGCTGGACCCGGCGCTCTGGGCACTCGACCACGACGTCTCGGACGCGGTGACGCGGCTGCTGCGCGACCTCGAGGAACCGCCCGACCCCGCGGCCCTCGTCGCCCGCGCGGCCGGGCGGCTGCACCGCCGCTCGCTCGTCCTCGGCGGCACCGCCGTCGCGGGGCTCGCCGTCGGGGTCTGGGCGGTGGGCTCCACCGTCGTCCCGGACGAGGTCGCGTCACCCGCGACGCGCCCCGTCCCGCCGGCAGGTGACCCGAGCTGGGGCAGGACCCGCACGTGGGTCGGGCGCGGCCGCCACGGCCGCGACCCCGACCTCGCCGCGATGGTCGCGACCGGCGACCCCGGCGCCACCGTGCTGTGGGCCGACGACGTCCGAACCCGCCGGATCGTCGTCGCCCGGCGCAACCTGTCGCGGGAGGGCTCGACGACGCTGCGCGTCTGGACCGGCCCGCAGGGGGCGCGCCCGTCGGCCCTGCGCGAGGTCGTGCTGCGGGTCGACGAGGTCGAGGACGCCGAGGACGCGATCGCGGTCGCCCTGCCCACGGTGAACGGCTCCCAGGGCCTGCTCCTCCTGCTGTCCCGTCCCTGGCTGCTGCGCTGCGCCTACTCGCCCCTCGTCACCTACACGCGTGCCGGCGGGGTCAAGCGCGCCTGGCGCGAGGTGGGCCTCATCGACGGCGTGGCGACGGTCTCGCTCGTCCGGCTCCCCGGGCCCGCCCTGCGGGTGCGGATCGGACCCTTCGACGGGCCGCCGGTGGGACCGCAGCCGGTCGCCCTCGGCACGGCACGGGCCGCCGAGACCGACCCGTCGGCGGCGGTCGTCGCCGCCGTCGGGCCGTTCGTCGCCGCCGCCACCGGCCTGCCCGAGGAGTCGCTGCGCAGCGAGGTCGCGCTCGAGGCCGACGTGCCCGGTGACGTCCTGGCCCCCTGGGTCCTCGCGGCCCGCCCCGGCGTGGGCCGCGTCGTCGTCGTTCACACCCGGACCGCGGACGGCGCGCTGCTGCGCAGCGTGCGGGTCCGAGACGACGGGCGCGCCAAGGTGGGGTCCGCCGACCTCGAGACCGCCCGGCCCATCGCCGCCGAGGACGCACGGCGTCCGTTCGCGACCCGGCTCCCCCCGATGCGCGCCGAGATCGGGAGGTTCCTCGTCGTCGCCCCGGGCGCCGCGAAGGCCCAGCTGCTCGCGGTGAGCGCCTCGACGGCCCCCGCCTCCGAGGTCGGCGCGCTGCGCGGTGGTACCGGCGTGCTGGAGGTCGTCAACGCGCGCCATGCCGCGGTGTACCGCCTCGTGCTCTGGGACGCGAAGGGCGAGAGGCTGGGGGCCTGGCGCCAGCAGTTCGGCCGGCGCGACCCCAACGACATGTGGCCGAGGTTCGGCTGAGCCCGGCGACGAGCAGCGGCCCCGGTGTGACACTGGGCCGGTGAGCACGACCGCCGAGGAGGACTTCCGCGCCTTCGTCGTCGCGCGCTGGCCGGACCTCGAGGCCGTGGCCCGCGTCGTCGTCCTCGACCCCGAGCTGGCCCGGCGCACCACGACCGACGCCCTCGCCGGCCTGTCCCGCCGCTGGCGCGAGGCGGTGGAGGACGGCCGTCCCGGGGAGCAGGCCCGCCGGGCCCTGCTCGCCGGCGCCGTCGCCGCCGCGCGGCCCGCCGGCCGGAGCGGCCGGGCGAGGACACGGATCCCCGTCGCCGAGGCGCCGCCCGCCCCACCGTGGACGCAGGCCGAGGGCGAGGACGGCGAGCACGACGCGGTCGGCGCCGCGCTCCTCGCGACCCTGGCGGAGGGCGACCCGCTCGACCGTGCCCTCGTCGCCGCCCGCCACCTGTGGGACGCCGGGCCCGACGAGGTGGCCGCCCTCCTCGGCCTGCCCGGTGCCGAGCTCGCCGCCCGGGACGACGCCCTGCGCGACCGGCTCCGGCTGGCCCATGCGGCGGCCCGGGCCGGCGAGGGGCTCGAGGGCGGCGGCCGGCTCGACCACGACCTCCACGACGCGCTCACCACCCTGCTGCGCGGCCAGGGGGACCCGCCCGACCCCGCCGGCCTGGTCACCGAGCGCGGCGGCCGCCTCCGCCGCCGCCACCTCGTCCTCGGCGGGGTCGCCGCGGTGGCCGTCGCCGGGCTGGGGACGGCGGCCGCGCTCCAGCCGGACGCCGCGGCACCGCCCGCGGGCCCGAAGCCACCACCCGGACCGACGGACCCGACGTGGGCGCGCACCACGAGCTGGGCCGCGCGGGGCCCCCTGGCGGGCGACGCCCGGACCATGGCCCTGGTGTCGAGCATCGGCCCCTTCGGCAGCCGGGTCCTGTGGGCCGGGGACCTCGGCACCCGCCGGCTCGTCGTGGCGTCCTACCCCGGCCAGGTCGACATGGACGGCACCGAGCTCGTCGTCTGGAGCGGCGCCCGCGGCCAGGAGATCCGCTCGCTCGAGACCGTCGACCTCACGCTGTCGGGCGTCTACGGCGTAGACGACCTCGTCGCGGTGTCGATGCCCGACGGCCCGCTCGACGCGGCGACCTCCCTCCTCGTCGTCCTCACGCGACCGGTCGTGCCGAGCGCAGAGCTCTCGCGGTACGCCCTGCCGCTGCCGGACGGGAGCGTCGATCGCGACTGGGCGGAGCTCCCCCTCGAGTTCGGCGTGTCGGCGACCGTGCTCGGGTCCCCCCTCAGCCCGGCGCTGCAGGTACGCGTCGCGGGAGCCGTGCAGAACCCGGCCGGGATGCAGAGCCCGTACGCCTGGGTCGAGAACGCCGGCGCCGGCGGGGCCGGCCTGACCAGCGCGGCCGAGGTCGTCATCGCGGCCGTGACGGGGGTGGCCAGGACCCGGCTGCGCAGCACGGTCGTCGTCGACGAGGGAGTCGACGTCCCGACCTTCGGCCTGGGGCCCGGCGCCTCGCGGGTCGTCGTGGTCCACACCCACCTCCCGAACGGCGCGGTCCTCGCCACCGCCTCCGTCAGCGACGAGGGCGGTGGCGCCGCGACCGGCAGCGGGTCGATGCTCATCCGTTCGGCCGCGATCACCCCCGCGGACCACGTCGACGACCCGATCCTCACCCGCCTGGACGACGAGCGCGTCGGGGTCGGTCGCTTCCTCGTCGTCGCTCCCGGCGCCGCCCGCGTCCAGCTCATCTCCTCGAGCCCCGACGGCTACCCCGTGTCGAAGGTCGTCCGCACCGGGGGGCGGGACGCGTGCGTCGTGCCGCTCGTCAACGCCGACCTCGCCTCGGCGATCCGCGTCATCGCGAGAGATGCCCGCGGTCGGACCCTCTTCGACGACGTGCCGTACGAGCCGCTCTGGCTGCTCGGGTCCTGACGCCCCGGTCCCGGCGGAGGTGCCGGTGTGACACTGGGGCGGTGACGCAGCTCGCCGAGGACGACTACCGCGACTTCGTCGTCGCGCGCTGGCCGGACCTCGAGGCGGTGGCCCGGGTGGTGGTCCTCGACCCCGCGCTGGCGCGTCGCGTCACGACCGACGTCCTGGCCGGCCTGGCTCCCCGGTGGCGCGAGTCGGTCGAGGACGGGCGCCCCGGCGAGCAGGCCCGCCGCCTCCTCCTCAGCTCGGCCCTCGGTGCGGCACAGCCACTCTCGCGCGCCGAGGCTTCGGGCCCCACCCCCGTCACCACCACGGCGCCGGGCCCGGGCGCGTCGGGCGGGGCCGGGGCGGACGACGACGTCGTCGCCGAGGCGCTCGCCGGGGCGCTGCGCTCCCTGGAGCCGCTCGACCGCGTGCTCGTCGCCGCCCGCGTCGTGTGGGACGCGTCGTCGATGGAGGTCGCGGCACTGCTCGACCTGTCGCACACCGACCTCGCGGCCCGCGACGCGACCCTCGGCACCCGGATCGCCGCCGCCCACGACGAGGCCCGGGTGGCCGCGGGGCTCGCGCCCGCGCCGTGGGCCCTCGAGCGCGACCTCGACGACGCGGTCGGCGTCCTGCTGCGCGGCCAGCACGACCCCCCGGACCCGGCGGCCCTCGTGACCGACCGGGCGGGTGGCCTGCGTCGCCGCCGCCTCCTCGTGGGCGGGGTCGCGGCGGCCGGCCTCGCGGGCGCCGGCTGGTGGGTGGCCGGGTCGGGCGTCGCCGGGCCAGGGCCCACCCCGGGCCCCACCCTCCCGGGCGCCGACGACCCGGTGTGGGACACCACGAGGCGCTGGCCCGCCCGCGGGCCGCTGGCGGGGGACGCCGACGTGCGGGCCCTCGTCGTGCAGGACGCACCCCCCGGGTCGCGCCTGCTCTGGGCGGGAGACGTCGGGGACCGCACCGTCGTCGTCGCCTCACCGGCCGACATCTCGGGCCGGGCCGGGGTGCG
Source organism: uncultured Actinomycetota bacterium (assembly GCA_963795035.1). GTDB lineage: Bacteria > Actinomycetota > Actinomycetes > Actinomycetales > Dermatophilaceae > Oryzobacter. The sequence continues at coordinate 969,591 of CAWCFZ010000001.1, forward strand.
GGTCCTGCTGTGGACGGGCCCGCGGGGGTCTGGCGCGGCTGACCTGCGACCCGTCGCCCTCGCCCGGGACGCGTTGTCGGGGGTCCGCGACGCCGTCGCGCTCGTCGTGCCGCAGGACGTCGGCGACGCCCTGCTCGTCCTCGGCCCGCCGACCCTGCGCGAGGCGCACTACGCCCCGGTGATCACCCCCACCCCAGCGGGGGGCTCGGTCCGCTCCTTCACCCCGCTGGGCCTCGTCGACGGGATCGGCGTCGAGCTCGTCGGGCGCGGCCTGGGCCCGGCGTCCTTCGTCAGCGTCGGCGGGTACCAGGGAGTGCCCGCGGGGACGCCGGTCCTCCGCTCTCCGTCGGTTCCGACCGCGACCCCCGCCGACTACGCGCGCAGTCGCCGCGACCTCGTCGCCGACCTCACCGGCATCCCCGGAGGCCTGCTCAGCACCCGCGTCGTCGTCGACAGCGCCGCGGCCGGCGGGCTCCTCGGCGACGACGCCGGGGCGGGGTCGACCGGCAGCCGGGTGCTCGTCGTCCACACCCGCACCCCGGACGACGCCGTGGTCCGGGCGGTGCGGGTCCTGCACTCCTCGGGGGGTGGGTCGGGTTCCTTCGACGCCGAGGTGGCCGCGGTCGTCGTGGCCTCCGAGGCGCAGGGTCCCGTCCTCGTGCCGCTGCCCATGGCCGGACGGACCCAGCGCTTCCTCGTCGTCGCCCCGGGCGCGGCCACGGCACGCCTGCTCAGCCAGGCCGGAGCCGACCGCCCCGTGACCCGGGTCGTGCGCTGCGTGGGCGACACCGCCGTGCTGTCGGTGCCCGACGCGCGCCAGGAGGCGCGCTACCGGCTCCTGCTCGAGGACGACCGGGGCCGGCAGCTGTACCGCGGACTGCCGCCGGACTCCGCCGAGCTCGCCTGACCTCGGCCGGCTACCGGCCCTGGTTGGCGACGGCGTCGGCAGCGGCCGCGGCGGCCTCCGGGTCGAGGTACTCGCCCGGGCCGGTCGGCATGAAGTCGTCGCCGAGGCGGTAGACCAGCGGCATGCCCGTGGGGATGTTCAGGCCGGCGATGTCGTCGTCGCTGATGCCGTCGAGGTGCTTGACGAGGGCGCGCAGCGAGTTGCCGTGGGCCGTGACGAGGACGGTGTGCCCCGCCGTGAGGTCGGCCTGCGGATGTCGTTCTCCCAGTAAGGCATCATCCGAGGGATGACGTCCTTGAGGCACTCGGTGAGCGGCACGTCGACCCCGGCGTAGCGCGGGTCGCCCGTCTGGTCGAACTCGGTGCCCTCGTCGATCGGCGGCGGCGGGGTGTCGAAGCTGCGGCGCCACAGCATGAACTGCTCGTCGCCGTACTTCTCGCGCGTCGCCGCCTTGTCGAGGCCCTGGAGGGCCCCGTAGTGGCGCTCGTTGAGCCGCCAGCTGCGGCGCACCGGGATCCAGTGGCGGTCGGCGGCGTCGAGCGCGAGGTTCGCCGTGGAGATCGCGCGGCGCAGCACCGAGGTGTGGACGACGTCGGGCAGCAGACCCGCGTCCTTCATCAGCAGGCCGCCCCGGACGGCCTCGTCGCGCCCCTTGTCGGTGAGGTCGACGTCGACCCACCCGGTGAAGAGGTTCTTCTGGTTCCAGTCGGACTCGCCGTGCCGCAGCAGGATGAGCGTGTGTGCCGTCATGGCGCCAGCGTAGCCACCGGCACGGGGGGCGGGCGGGGGCCCGTCAGTCCGTGGGCGGCGGGTCGCCGGGGCGCTCGAGGAGGTGCCGGAAGGCCTCGAGGTTGCGCAGGCTCTCGCCGCGCGAGACCCGCCACTGCCACTCCTTGCGCATCGAGCCGAGGAAGCCCATGACGAGGAGCTCGTTGAACGGCTCGTCGGCCGCGGTGAGGACGACGCCGAGCAGCTGGTCGATCTGCGCGGCGTCGACGGCGGCCGCCGGCAGCCGGCCCGCGACGTAGACGTCACCGGAGGAGTCGACCGCGTAGGCGAGCCCGGGCAGCCGCAGGTTGCGGCGCAGGAGGAAGCGGTGCACCCCCTCGTGGTTCTCGTCGGGGTTGCGGATGACGAAGGCCGTCGCGGTCATCCCGGTGTCGGACACCACCAGCGAGACCACCGTCTTCAGCTTCTTCTCGCCGGGCAGCGACACGACGTACTCCTCGGGGCGCGCGCCCCCCTCCCACTCCAGGCCGGACTCCTCGAGGAAGGCCTCGACCGTGGCGGCCAGACGGGCCCGCACCCCGCTCACGGGATGACCGCCGAGGGGATCCCGGTGAGCAGCTCGGCGTCGTTGATCGACGCCTCGCGCGGCCGGGCCATGGCGTCGGTGTAGACCTGCGCGAGCCGCTCGGCCGTGCGGGCCCAGCCGAAGCCGGCGGCGTGCTCGGCGGCCGCCCGCGACAGGCTCGCCCGGCGGTCGGGGTGGAGGGCGACGTCGGCCAGGGCGGTGGCCCACGAGGCGGTGTCGTGGCCGTCGACGAGCGTCCCTCCCGCCCCCACGGCGGTGGGCAGGCCCCCCGTGTTCGTCGCGACGACGGGCGTCCCGCACGCCTGGGCCTCGACGGCGACGAGCCCGAAGGACTCGCTGTGCGAGGGAACCGCGATGACGTCGGCCGCGCGGTACCACCGCGCGAGCGTCCTCCGGTCGACGGGAGGGACGAAGCGCACGAGGTCCTCGACCCCCAGGCTGCGGGCGAGCTCGGGCAGGCCCATCGGGTTGCGGGCCCCGGCGCCGCTCGCGCCGCCGAGGACGGCGACGACGAGCCGCGAGCGCAGCCCGGGGTCGCGGCGCACCAGCTCGGCCGCGGCCCGGATGAGCACGTCCGGTGCCTTGAGCGGCTGGATCCGGCCGACGAACCCCAGGAGGACCGCGTCGGCGGGAACCCCGACGGCGGCCCGGGCGTCGGTCATCGACCCGGGAGTGAACAGGGTGAGGTCGACGCCCGGCTCGGCCACCGCGACGCGCTGCGGGTCGGCCCCGTAGAGCTCGACGAGCTCGGCGGCCTCCCGGTCGGTGTTGGCCACGAGCCGGTCGGCGGCGTCGACGACCTGGGCCTCGCCGATCTCGCGGCCGAGGGGCTCGGGCTCGTCGCCGTCGGCGAGGTGGAGGTTCTTCACCCGCGCCATGGTGTGCATCGAGTGCACGAGCGGGACGCCCCAGCGGTCGGCGGCCAGCCAGCCGACCTGGCCGGAGAGCCAGTAGTGCGAGTGGACCAGGTCGTAGTACCCGGGCGGCGCGTGCGCGGCGACGCGCATCATCCCGGCGGCGAAGGCGCACAGCTGGCCGGGCAGGTCCTCCTTCGACAGTCCCTCGTACGGGCCGGCCGGGACGTGCCGGACGACGACCCCGGGCTCGACCTCGACCACCGCGGCCTGGCTGGCGCTCGTCGTGCGGGTGAACAGGTCGACGGCCGTGCCGCGGCGCGCGAGCTGGCGGGCGACCTCGAGCACGTAGACGTTCATCCCGCCGGCGTCGCCCGACCCGGGCTGCGCGAGGGGTGAGGTGTGCACGGTCACCATCGCGACCCGATTGGGGCCGGGAGTGGGCTGCGCCGCGGTCATGGGGACTCCTCGGTCTCGGGCGGGCGGGGCGTGTCGGTGACGGTCACCACGCCACGGGGGGCCCACACGTGCACGGCGATGCGTCCGTCCTGGCGCAGGTCGACGGCGCGCGGGACCTGGACCGGTCCGATGGAGACGTCGGTGCCGAGGACCCAGGTGAACGCGGGCTGCTCGACGACGCTCGGGTCGACCCAGTAGGCGCGCTCCTTCAGGTTGCGCTCGGGCAGCGCGGGGGCGATGCCGGTCGTGGCGGGGCGCCAGTCGAGGTGGATGGAGACCATGTCGGCGCCCGCGACGGCGGCGTCCATCCGGATGCGGCCGTCGGTGGGCTCGAACTCGATGCGCAGCGGGAGGCTGTCGACGTCGTCGTGGACGACGCCGCTGTACAGGACCGTGTCCTTGGTGCGGCGCACGGCGTCGATGCGGACGAACGGCAGCACGGAGGTGACCCGCTCCCGGGGCCTGCCGTCGACCTGCGTCACCGTTCCCATGACCGCGGTGACCGGGGCTCCGCGGGTCACCGTGTCGGCGAGGACGACGCTGTCGCGCGAGAGCCGGAACCCCGAGTCGTAGAGGGTGACCGACAGGCCCGCGCCGAGGGACTGCACCCCGCGGGCGCCCTGGGCGACCTCGAGCAGGCCGGGCTCGACGTCGGCGATGCCCGCGTCGCGGTCGAGCACCCGGGGGACCCAGGAGGTGAGCCCGAGGCCGAGGCCCGCGATGCACGACAGGACGAGCGCGACCATCGAGAGGCTCACCTCGCCGTCGCGCGCCCGCCTGCGGATCCAGTCGACCACCCCGTCAGGGTAAGCCGGGGGGCGGGGTGCGACCTCATCGCGCGACCGACCCCACCTACGCTGGGGCGGTGGCGGCGCAGCGACCCGTGGGGGTCATCACCCGGGGGACGACCAACCCCAACCGGCTGCGGCGCTGCGACCGCTGGCTGGCCGGGCCGCAGGCGTGGCGGCTGCGCCGGCACCCGGGGCCGCGGCCCGTCGTCGTCGACCTCGGGTACGGCGCCTCCCCGGTCACGGCCGTCGAGCTGCACGAGCGGCTGCGGCGGGTGCGCGCCGACGTCGAGGTCGTGGGCGTCGAGATCGACCCCGAGCGGGTCGCGGCGGCCCGCCCGCTCCAGCGGCCCGGCCTGAGCTTCCGGGTGGGTGGCTTCGAGGTGCCGCTCGACGCAGGGGTGCGCCCCGTCGTCGTGCGGGCCTTCAACGTCCTGCGCCAGTACGACGAGGCGCAGGTCCCGGCCGCCTGGGCGAGGACCGTGGCGCGGCTGGCGCCCGACGGGCTCCTCGTCGACGGCACGTGCGACGAGCTCGGGCGCCTGTCGACCTGGGTGGCGGTGACCGCCGACGGGCCGGTGAGCCTCTCGCTCAGCTGGCGGCTGCGCGGCCTGGAGCGGCCGGGGCTCGTCGCGGAGCGGCTGCCCAAGGCCCTGATCCACCGCAACGTCGCGGGCGAGCGGGTCCACCGCCTGCTCGGCGAGCTGGACGCCGCGTGGGCGCGGTCGGCGCCGCAGGCGTCCTACGGGGTGCGGCAGCGCTTCATGACGACGGCGGCGGCGCTGCGGGACTCGGGCTGGCCGCTGCTCGACGGCCCGTCACGCTGGCGGCTCGGTGAGCTGACCGTGGCGTGGGAGGCCGTGGCGCCTCACCAGGGGCCGTAGGGCCCGTCGGCCCGGCCGCGGCCGGTCACCTGGTCGAGGGCGGGGCGGACGTCGGCGAGGTACACCCCGGCCGCGATGACCCCGATGATGCCGAGCAGCCCCGGGATGGCGCCGACCGAGACGACCCCGAGGAGGACGGCGACGCCAGTGACCGCGAGCCAGAAGCCCTTGGTGCGCTTGCTGGCCGCGACGAAGGCGTCGCTCGGGCGTCGCAGGCAGTCCAGGACGGCCCAGGCCTCCACCCCGAGGGCGGCGAAGGACAGGGCGTAGACGATCCACGACTGGAGCTCGGCGAGCAGCGGCATGGGGGAAGCCTAGGCGTCAGACGTCCAGGACGATGGTGACGGGGCCATCGTTGACCAGCTCGACGTCCATGTGCGCCCCGAACCTGCCGGTGGCGACCTCGAGCCCGCGGGCCCGCAGGGCCGCGACGACCTGCGTCACGACCGGCTCGGCCACCGGTCCGGGGGCCGCGGCGCTCCACGAGGGCCGGCGGCCCTTGCGGGTGTCGGCGTACAGGGTGAACTGGCTGACGACGAGGACGGGGGCGCCCTCGTCGGCGACCGAGCGCTCGTCCGTCAGGATGCGCAGCTCGGCGATCTTGCGGGCCATGGTCGCGACCTGCTCGGGCCCGTCGTCGTGGGTGACCCCGACGAGGGCCAGCAGGCCCGGACGGTCGATCGCGCCGACGACCTCGCCCTCCACGGTGACGCTGGCGCGGCTGACCCGCTGGAGGACGGCCCTCACGGGGCCGGTCCGTCGAGGGCGACGGCGACGATGGCGCCCACCGGGGCTCCGTGGCCGAGGACCGGCGCCTGCTCGAGCCGGTCGTACGCCGTGGACTGCACCCCGAGGTGGCGCAGGACGGCGGCGAGGACGACCGGCCGGGCGCGCTGGTTGCCGTCGGCGATCTTCAGGGCGACCCCGCGTCCGTCGGCCAGGCCGACCGCGTAGACGGCCTCGGCGCCGTCCTTGGCGACGGCGCCCGGCGTCCCGCGGATGAGGGCGGTGACGTCGCGACGGGTCCCACCCAGGTACTCCGGGTGGGCGCGGACGGCCGCGGCGACCTCGGCCTCGGGCGTCCCCGGCGCGGCGGCGGCGATCCGCCCGAAGGCCCGGGCGAGGCCGGCCAGCGAGATCGCCATGACCGGGGCACCGCAGCCGTCGACGGCGTGCGCGGCGACCGGCTCCCCGGCGAGGTCCTCGATCGTCGCGGCCACCGCCCGCTGGAGGGGGTGGTCGACGTCGCGGTAGGTCGTGAGGTCCCAGCCGTTGCGGCGGCACGTGGCGAGCATCGCGGCGTGCTTGCCGGAGCAGTTCTGGGCCAGCGGGCGGGCGACGCGGCCGGCGGCGACCCAGGTGTCCCGCTCGTCGGGGTCGTAGGGCAGGTCGGGGGTGTTCTGCAGGTCGGCCTCGGTCAGCCCGGCGTCGGCCAGCATGTCGCGGACGGCGTCGAGGTGGAACGGCTCGCCCGAGTGGCTCGGCACTGGCGAGGGCGAGGTGCGGCGGAGGCAGCTCGAGCCCCGCCCGGAGCATCGCGACGGCCTGGAGCGGCTTGTTCGACGAGCGCGGGAAGACCGGGTCGCCCACCGAGCCCCAGGCGTGCAGGACCGCGCCGTCCGGGCCGGTCACGGCGACGCTGGCACGGTGCACGGACTCGACGAACCCACCGCGGACCACCTGGGCCAGGACGGGGGCGTCGGCCAGGGTCGGCGGGGTCGGGAGGCCGCTGCGGGCCTGGGTGGAAGGGACTGCTGCGGGCTGCTCGGGCACGCAGGCGACCCTACGCGCGCGGGGTGGCGCGTCGTCATCGGGTCGGTGCGTGCCGGCCCGCGGCGACGTGGCCGCGACCGCGGACGACCGGGGCCGCGCTGGTGCGCGGCCCCGGTCGTCGGGGTGGTCACCGGGAACGGAGCCCGGGACCGGTGCGGTCGGACGGTGCCGACCGGCGGGGTGGAGCGGTCAGTCGCCGACCTTCTCGGCGGCCTTCTCGGTCGCCTTCTCGGCGGCGGCCGCGGTCTTGCGGGCGCTCGTCGTGGCGGCCTTGGCCGACGCGGTGGTCTTCTTGGTGGCCTTCTTCGCCGTCGTGGTGGTGCGCTTGGCGGCGGTGCGGGTGTTCTTCACCGACGTCTCGACCTCGGCGGCGGCGGCCTCGGTGCTCTCGACGACGGTGCCGGCGACGATGGAGGCCACGCGGGCGGCCTCGTTGCGGCCGGTGGTGACGGTGGCCTTGGCGGAGCGCTCGATGTCGGCGGCGGCCTTGCGGGCCGTGGTCACGGCACCCTTGGCCTGGGCGACGGAGGTCTCGGCCTGGGCGACGAGGTCCTTGGTGGACTGCTGGTTGCGCAGTCGGGTCACCAGGCCCTTGCCGCGGATCGCGAGGCCCTCGTAGGACTCGGCGACCTTGCCGCCGAGGACGAGGGTCTGGTTCAGGGCGAGGGCCGGGAGGTCCTTGACCTGGTCGGCGACCTTGGTCGCGTCGATGTCGCCGGCGACCTTCTCGGCGCGCAGGCGGGCGGTCTCGGCGCGGACGCGGGCGTCACGCACCTTCTCCACCGCGAGGTCGGTGGCACCGACGGCCGCGAAGAACGGGGTGGTGTCGACGGTCTTCTTGAGGTCCTGGAGGACTGACATGGTGGATCTCCTTCTGGTGGACGGTGCTGGTCTCTGGTGCCGGCGGCGCTGTCGGCGGGGGTTCGTGGGCGGTCCTAGGACCGCGGGTCGACCTCGACGTAGGACTCGTAGATGTCGAGGAGCGCCTTCTTCTGGCGCGCGGTGAGGTGCGGGTCGGCGGCGATGGCGCGGCGCACGTCGGTGGTGTCGGGGTGGGTGACCTCGGCGTCGAGGATCCCGGCCCGGACGTAGAGGCTCTCGGCGGAGACCTCGAGGCCCTTGGCGAGCTGCTGGAGGATCTCCGCGCTGGGGCGCTTCAGGCCCCGCTCGATCTGTGACAGGTAGGGGTTGGACACCCCGGCGAGCTCGGACAGCTGACGCAGGGACAGCCGGGCGGACTGACGCTGCTCACGCAGGTAGTCGCCGAGGCTGCTGCCCAGGTCGTTCAGCGGGTTCTTGCTCATGGCTCCAGTATGCTTGCTCTAGTTAGCAAACGCAAACTGGAGCAAGCGTGAGGGTGCTCACACGACGATGGCACCCCGCCCGCGACAGGCCCGCAGGGCGGAGCGGGCGCACGCTCAGGGGGAGCGTCAGGCGGCGGCGGCCTGGTGGTCGCGCTGGCGCGAGGTGATGTCCTGGCACGCGAGGCAGACCTCCTGCGGGATCAGGCCCCAGCTCATGAGGTGCCCGAAGACCCAGCAGCCGGCGCAGAACCCGAGGGCGCTCTCCAGGAGCGCGAAGACGACGAGCACCACGAGCAGCCCGGTCGTCACGAGGGGGGCGCCGAGGGCGAGCGCGACGGTCGCCGCGAGGGTGAGCACGAGGCCGACCCCCTGGGCGAAGCGCTTCGGGGCGCCCGGGACGAGCACCTTGCGGCCCAGGCGAGGGGCGATCACCTTGGTGGCGAGCAGGCCGAACGGGTCGAGGCGAGGTCCGCTGGCCACCCGCAGCGCGAAGCCGACGGCGAGGACCGCCGAGAGCCACAGCCATCCGGTGAGCAGGGCGACGCCCGCGAGGAGCACGACGAGGCCGGCCACGACCCGGGCGGCCTTCTCGTTGACGAGCGAAGGGAACCCCACAGTGATGCGCATGGATGCCATAACCACTGATTATGCGATGGTGTTCCCCGCAGGTCACCGGATGACCACCCCTCGGACGCCGTGCGTCCACCCGCCCGCGAGGGGTCAGCGGGTGGGGCGACGGTCCTTGACGGCGAGCAGGTCGCGGGCCTCGTCACAGGTCAGGGGAGGGCGCTGCATCAGCGTGGCCAGCTCCGCGGCCCGGGCCACGAGCTCGTCGTTGTGCCCGACGACGTGGCCGCGCCGGAACACGACGTTGTCCTCCATCCCGACGCGCAGGTGCCCGCCGGCCGAGAGCGCCGCCGCCATGACGGGCAGGTGTCCGCGGCCGATCCCCGTGGCCGACCACGACGTCACCTCGGCGGGCAGCATCGCCACGCCGGCCATGAGCGCCGCGGTCGTCGCGGGCATGCCCCCGGGGACCCCGGTGACGAAGTCGACGTGCACCCGGCCACCGAACGGCAGGCCGTGGGTGTCGAGGAGCCGGCGCAGCGCGTGGACGTGGCCGAGGTCGAACAGCTCGAACTCCGGCACCACCTCGCGCTCGCGGGCCTGCAGGTACAGCTCGCTGATGAACGGCCAGGGGTTGAGGAAGACGTCGTCGCCGAAGTTCGTCGTCCCGCACGTCAGCGAGCACGAGTCGGGTTCGGCGTCCAGGACGGTCAGCCGCGTCTCGAGCGGGTCGTGGACCGAGCCGCCGGTCGACAGCTGGACGACGAGGTCGGTCTCCTCGCGCACGGCGTCGACGGTCGCCCGCAGGTACCCGCCGTCGAGCGTCGGGGCGTGCGCCGCGTCGCGGACGTGCAGGTGGATGAGCGAGGCGCCGGCCGCCTCGCACCGACGCGCGGTCTCCACGACCTCCTCGAGGGTCGTCGGCAGCTGCGGGAGGTCGGCCTTGGTGTGCTCGGCCCCCGTGGGCGCGACGGTGATGAGGGTGCCGGTCGGGGCGGGCCGGGCGGCGGCCGGTGCGGTGCTCATGCGCCCATCATGGCAGCGGCCCGACGGTCACCCGCACGCAAGGATCTGCGGTCAGCGCCGACGAGCGACGCCGGAGTGATCCCGTCGAGGCGCCGGGGCAGGAAGATCGCCGGGCCGGCGGGTCAGCCGGTGACGACGACGGTCTGGGCGGCGGAGACCACACCGGCCAGCAGCTCGGCGTCGGTGGGGACCGAGCGCTTGACCACGGCGAGCGCGATCGGCCCGTCCTCGAAGTGCCGTGCCACGCTCGTCAGTCGCCCGACCTCCCGCTCGCCGGACGCCAGCGGGGCCCCCGCGTCGGGCAGCACGTGCCCCGACCCGTCGAGGTGGAGGAAGACGATGCGCCGCGGCGGACGGCCGAGGTTGTGCACCCGGGCGATGGTCTCCTGGCCCCGGTAGCACCCCTTGTGCAGGTGGACGGCGGTCCGCAGCCAGTCGACCTCGTGGGGGATGGTCCGGTGGTCGGTCTCGCAGCCGAGCCGGGGACGCCAGGCGGCCACCCGCAGCGCCTCCGCCGCCCAGGACCCGGCCAGCGGTCGGTCGCCCAGCGCCGCCTCGAGAGCGTCCCGCGCGACGATGCAGCTCGCGCCACGCGCGCCCCGTCGCGGGGTGTCCCTCCGCCGGCCCGTACGCCACCGTGTCGCCGACGAGCCGCGGCCACGGGTCGACCCAGGCGAGCGGCTCGCCCTCGGCCGACTCGGTCCCCAGGGGCTCCCCGAGGACCGCGAACTCCTCGGAGACGTCGCGCACCTCGACCCGCAGCATGAAGCGCATCGACTCGAGCCAGGCGATGAGCGCCCCCGCGGTCCCGGGCTCCACGGTGATCCACGTCGTGGCCCCGTCGTCGACGAGGTGGAGCGCGTGCTCGACGTGGCCCTTGGGCGAGAGCACGAGCGACTCGCGCGACTCGCGGGGGCCGAGCCCGAGCAGGTGCTGGGTCGTCATCGAGTGCAGCCACGACAGGCGGTCGGGCCCGGACACGGTGACCACGCCCCGGTTCGACAGGTCGACCGCGGCCAGCCCCTCGGCGAGCAGGCGCTGCTCGCGGGCGGGGTCGCCGTAGTGGGCCGCGACCCCGGCGTCGCGCCCGTCCCCCTCGACCGCGCCGTGGCGCGACAGGAGGGGCGAGGTGGTCGTGGACGTGCTCATGAGGTCTTCTCCCTGCAGGGGCGGCACAGGCCGTGGATGGCGGCGTGCGAGACGTCGGCGGCGAAGCCGAGGCGGTCGTCGACGCGGGCGACGAGCTCGTCGGCGACGTCGAGCGCCACCTCACCGACCCAGCCGCACCCGCGGCAGACGAGGTGGAGGTGGGTGGCGTGGTCGGCCAGGTGGTAGCTGGGAGCGCGGTGGTCGACGTGGGTGTGCCCGACGAGCCCGAGCTCCTGGAGGGCGTCGAGCGCGCGGTAGACCGTGGAGGCCGGCACCGCCGAGCCCCCGTCGGCCGCGAGCGCGTCGGCGACCTCCTCGGGGGTGGCGTGCCCGAGCCGGCCGACGGCCGCCAGGACGCGCTCGCGCTGCGAGGTCAGGCGCTTGCCCTGCGCCCTCAGCCTCGCACCCAGTTCGCTCACCCCACCAATGTAGGCCGGGCGCCAGCGGCCGGTGGAGGCCCCACCTAGACTGACCAGGTGACTCAGCACGGCGTGGACTCCCTCACCGAGGGCCTGAACAGCGGCGACGGCGGTGACGACGGCAGCAGCGAGGAGCAGCACCGTCGCAAGGACCGCCGCGGTGTCCGGCGTGCGCTCATCGTGCTCGGCGCCATCGCGCTCCTCCTCTTCGGCAGCATGGCGGGGTTCGTGGGGTACCTCGGCTACACGGTCAACGACAACGTCACCCAGGAGCAGCTCCTTCCCGAGAGCCGCCCGCCGGTCAAGGCGCCGGACGGCACGGACGTCAAGGAGACCGGCACCGGGACCAACTACCTCGTCGTCGGCGCCGACACCCGGCCCGGCGACGCCGGCCGCTCGGACGTCATCGTGCTCGTCCACGTCCCCCAGGACGCCGAGACGATCACGATGATCCACTTCCCCCGCGACCTCTACGTCTCCATCCCGGGGCGCGGCAAGAACAAGATCAACGCCGCCTACGCCTTCGGCCGCGAGCCGCTCCTCGTCGAGACGATGGAGCAGCTGCTCCAGGTGCGCATCCACCACGTCGTGCGCACCGACTTCGACGGCTTCAAGAACATGACCGACGCCGTCGGCGGGGTGCGCGTGTACGCCGAGGAGGCGAGCAACGGCCGGGGCAACGGCGGGCCGGTCGTCATCAAGAAGGGCTGGAACGACCTCGACGGCGAGCAGGCGCTGGGCTTCGTGCGCGAGCGCTACACCCTGAGCGAGGGCGACATCTCGCGCGGCCGCCGCCAGCTGGCCTTCATCAAGGCGCTCTTCCTCAAGGCCACCGCGCCCGAGACCATCACCAACCCGGTGAAGATCGCGAAGTTCACCGACGCCGCGACGAAGAACCTCGTGCTCGACCAGACGCTGACCGTGTCGATGATGCGCGACGCGGCGTTCGACCTGCGCGACATCCGCTCGGGGGACATCGTCTTCGCCACCGCCCCCTTCACGGGCTTCGGCCGCTCACCGGCGGGCGCGTCGATCGACATCGTCGACGTCAAGGGCATGGCCGACCTCGGCGAGGCGCTGCGCACCGACACGATGGACGAGTACGGCGACGTCTTCGTCACCCCCTGACCCCTCACCCGGCCCCGGTCGGACCGGGTGGGCGTCGGGCGTCACTCGACGCGCTTGAGCTCCGCGGAGATGTGTGACTGCAGGGGCTGGCCGACGGCCGCCATGTCCATGACCCACATGAGGTCGCTGTTGACGTAGCCGTACATCCGGTGGGCGGCGGCGTAGTCCTTGGCGAACGGGCTGCGCATGACCCCGTCGGTCCTCAGCTCGACCTTGGCCGGCTCGGCGACGCCCGCGTACATCTCGACGACACCGGTGGGGTGGGTGAGGAGCAGCTCGACGTTCGTGCCGTCCTCCGCGACGGGGACGGGGCGCCAGAAGCCGACCTCGGTGGCCAGCGGCCGCACCTGGTTGCCGTCGTCGTCGAGGAGCCACGTCTGCGAGCGCCACTCCAGGAACGGGCGCCCGTCGTGCCGGCAGACGATCTCCTGGCCGAAGCGCCGGGACTCGATCGTCGGGTAGCCCACGAGACCCGCGCCCGCCCAGCGGCCGACGAGCCAGGCGAGGGGGGCGAGGTCCTCGTGGAGGGAGGTGTCGAGCGTGAAGACCATAGGGTGCAGTCTATGGAGTCCCCCGCGACCGTCCTCGTCGTCAAGGTCACCTGCGGCACCGAGGCGCTCGAGCGGCTGAACCAGGGCTTCACCGTCGCCGCCGCCGCGCTCGCCTCAGGGCTCGACGTCAGCCTCTGGCTCACGGGTGAGGCCGCCTGGATGGCCGTGCCGGGCCGCGCCGAGGCCGTCGACCTGCCCCACGCCGCCCCCCTCGCCGAGCTGCGCGACGTCCTCCTCGAGGGAGCCCGCGTCACGGTCTGTGGGCAGTGCGCGGCGCGGCGCGAGCTCGCGCCGGACGACCTGCTGCCCGGCGCCTCGATCCGCGGGGCGGCCGCGTTCGTCGAGGAGGTCGTGGCCCCGGGGTCACGCGCCCTCGTCTACTGACGGGTCGTCCCCGGTTCAGCCGATGAGCGCGAGCGAGAGCACGTAGACCACGACGCCGGGGACGAGCAGGCTCGACGCCGCCGCCGCCAGCTGGGCCCGCACCGACCCGATGGCGGGCAGTGCGCTGAGGACCCGCCGCACGGAGTGGGCGACCGCGGCGCACAGGAACCCGGTGAGGGCGGCCGGCCCGGTCGCCGGCCCACTGAGCAGGGCCGCTGCCACGAGCCCGGCCACGCCGCCGAGCAGCATGGCGATCGGCAGCATCCACGGTCGCACCCGGTTCAACCCCGCGGCGAGGTCGGCGAGGGCGGAGGCGGCGATGGCGGCGAACGCGACGACCGCGAGGTCGCCGGCCCGCTCGCTGCGGGTCAGCGGGACCCACGCGGTGCCCATCGCCACGACCGCCAGGGCGAACGACGTGACGGCGATGGAGTCGGTGAGCCGCGGGCGGCCGTCGCGGCGCACCATCTGGTGCACGAACATGACGGCGAGCCCGACGACCAGGGCCACGGGGACGAACCGCAGGTAGGGCTCGTCGGGCGGCAGGGCCGCGGCAGCCGGCGCCAGCACCGCGGCGACCCCGATGGCCAGGGAGGACCCGAAGCGGCTCGACGAGCCGTGCAGGGTCGGCCAGCCCCAGGCGAGGACGACGCCGGCCCAGGCGAGCCCCGCCGCGAGGACCACCGGGTCGGCGAGCACGGCGAGCCCGAGCAGGGCGGCCAGGACGACGGTCGCGCCGACGGCGACGGGGCGCGGCACCGTGGCCAGGGCGGGCAGGACCGGTTGGTGCAGGAGGGCGTCGCGGCGGGCGCGCCGCTCGGCGCGGGTCTCGCCGACGGGCGCCGCGTCGTCCGCGGGGTCGCTCCCGGGGTCCGGCTCGGCCTCGGGGGTCACCTCGGTCGTTCGGTCGTCCACGCCCGGCATCCTCGCATCATCCACCGGCGAAGGGAGGCAGGACCTCGACGACGGCTCCCGCGGGGAGGGCGGCATCGGGTCCGCTGGCCAGGCCCTCGACGAGGACGGTGCACACCGGTAGCACGGCCGCCAGGCCGGGATGGTCGGCGAGCAGGCGCGTGGTCAGCTCGCCGACCGTGGCGACGCCACCGACGATCTCGCGGTCGGTTCCGGCGGCCGATCGGGCCCCCGCCCAGTAGCGGACGGTGACCGTCTCAGCGGCGCCGACATCTGGACGCTGGGTGTGCATGTCCGCCTATCCTGTGGGGCAATGGCCCACCTGCTGCTGTTGACCAACACCTTGGCGCCCTCCGCCGAGGTCGTTCCGGCGCTCGGGCTCCTCTCGCACCATGTTCGCATCCTCCCGGCCGAGGCGAGCGCACTCGTCGACGCCCCGCAGGCCGACGTCGTCGTCGTCGACGCCCGGCGCGAGCTCGCGATGGCCAAGTCGCTGTGCCGCGTCATCTGCACGACGGGCATCTCCTCCCCGCTCCTCGTCGTCGTCACCGAGGGCGGGCTGGCGGGCATCACGAGCGACTGGGGCATCGACGACGTCATCCTCGACACCGCCGGGCCGGCCGAGGTCGAGGCCCGGCTGCGGCTCGCGCTGGGGCGCACCGCCGACGCCGCACCGGACGAGGGTGGCCCGATCACCTCGGGGGCGCTCGTCATCGACGAGGCCACGTACTCGGTCCGCCTGCGCGGACGGCTGCTCGACCTCACCTACAAGGAGTTCGAGCTCCTGAAGTACCTCGCGCAGCACCCAGGCCGGGTCTTCACCCGCTCCCAGCTGCTCCAGGAGGTCTGGGGCTACGACTACTTCGGCGGCACCCGCACCGTCGACGTCCACGTGCGCCGGCTGCGCGCGAAGCTCGGCACCGACTACGAGGTCCTCATCGGCACCGTCCGCAACGTCGGCTACCGCTTCGTCCCGGAGGTCGCCGAGAGCCTCTCGCAGGTCGAGGGCTGACGTGGCGCGCACCGAACGGGTCGGCGCGGTCGACGCGGCGGGCACCGAAGCGGCTCCAGCGGCTCTGGGGCCGGGCCCACGAGGCCGACGGCGTGGGGGCGGTGTCGGAGGCCTTCCGGCTCGCGGTCGGGCCCGAGCGCCCCGGGGTCGTCCACCTCCTGAGGTTCGCCGACGACGACGCGCTCGTCGGGTACGGGCAGGTCGCGGCGGCCGGCGGCCCCGACGCGGTCGCCGAGCTCGTCGTCGACCCCGACCACCGGCGCCGCGGCCACGGTCGCGCGCTGCTCGACGCGGCCCTCGGCGAGGGCGCTCGCAGCGTCTGGTCGCACGGGCTGCTGCCGGCCGCCGCGGCACTGGCGGCGGCCGCCGGGCTCGAGCTGACCCGTAGCCTCTACCGGATGACGCGGCCGCTCACCGATGAGGATCGCGCCGATCCCGTTCTGCCGGAGGGTTTCTCGGTGCGCTCCTTCGAGCGGGGCCGTGACGACGAGGCGTGGGTCGCCCTCAACGCGGCCGCGTTCGCGACCCACCCCGAGCAGGGCCGGCTCACCGTCGCGGACCTCCACGAGCGGATGATGCAGCCCTGGTTCGACGCGGCCGGCTTCCTCCTCGTGCAGGACGACGCGGCGGGCCGGGTCGTCGCCTTCCACTGGACCAAGGTCGAGCACGGCTCCGGACAGCCCCACGGAAGCGGCGAGGACGACGTGAGGAGCGGGACTGGAGAGGTGTACGTGGTCGGGGTCGACCCGGCCTACCAGGGGCGCGGCCTCGGCGGCCCGCTGACGGGCCTGGGCCTGGCGCACCTCGCCCGCCGCGGCCTCGAGCAGGTCGACCTCTACGTCGACGGCGAGAACACCGCGGCGCGGCGCACCTACGAGCGCCTCGGGTTCACCGACGCCTCGGTCGACGGCCAGTACTCCACCCCCACCACCCCCGACTGATTGCGGATAACTCACGCATATCCCCGGGTTTCGCGTGGGTTTTCCGCAATCAGTCGGGGGGTGGGGCGGTGAGCAGTGGGCGGCGACGGTCACGAGAAGTTGCGCCGACCTGACAGGATTGGAGGCATGACGACGGACACGGGTGTCGGGGCCGACCAGACGGCCACCGCGCGCGACACCGCGGCCGGGGCCGCGGCGGACGCGCACATCGTCAGCGAGGTCTCCATCGCCAGCGCCTCGGCGAGCGAGACCCGCTCCCACCCGCCGCGCGCCACCAACGGCCGCTTCGTGCGCCCCCCGCTGGTGGTCCCCGTCGAGGACGAGGACGGGCTGCCCACCGACCGCTTCCTCGACCGCGAGATCAGCTGGCTGCAGTTCAACGAGCGGGTGCTCCAGCTCGCCGCCGACGACAACGTCCCGCTCCTCGAGCGCTGTCGCTACCTCGCGATCTTCACCTCCAACCTCGACGAGTTCTTCATGGTCCGGGTGGCGGGCCTCAAGCGCCGCATCGCCACCGGCATCGCGATCCGCTCGGCGTCCGGCCTGGAGCCGCGCGAGGTCCTCGACCAGATCTCGCACGTCGCGCACGAGCTGATGTCGATGCAGGCGCGGGTCTACGGCAAGCAGGTGCGCCCCGCCCTCGAGGAGGAGGGCATCACCATCGTGCGCTGGGACGAGCTGGCCGAGGAGGAGCGCGAGCGGCTCGCCACGGTGTTCCGCGCGCGGCTGTTCCCCGTCCTCACCCCGCTCGCGGTCGACCCGGCACACCCCTTCCCCTACATCTCGGGGCTCTCGCTCAACCTCGCCGTCGTCCTGGTCAACCCGCGCACCGGCAAGGAGCACTTCGCCCGCGTCAAGGTGCCCGAGGTGCTGCCCCGCCTGCTGCGCATCGAGACCGGCCCGGAGGAGGACGCCCTCGCCGACATGTACGACACCCGCTTCGTGCCGCTCGAGGACGTCATCGCCGCCCACCTCGAGCACCTGTTCCCCGGGATGGAGGTGCGTGAGCACTTCACCTTCCGGGTCACCCGCAACGAGGACCTCGAGGTCGAGGAGGACGACGCCGAGAACCTGCTGACCGCCCTCGAGCGCGAGCTCACCCGGCGCCGCTTCGGCCCGCCGGTCCGCCTCGAGGTCGAGGAGGACATGGACGACCACGTCCTGGACCTCATCGTCCGCGAGATCGGGGTGGCGTCCTCGGAGGTGTACCGGCTCCCGGCGCCGCTCGACATCCGGGCCCTCAACGTCATCGCCGACCTCGAGCGCTCCGAGCTGCACTTCGAGCCGTTCGTCGCCCGCACCAACGCCGACCTCGCGCCCACCGAGAGCGCCAAGGCCCGCGACATCTTCGCCTCGGTGCGCAAGCAGGACGTGCTGCTCCAGCACCCCTACGACTCGTTCTCCACCTCGGTGCAGGCGTTCATCGAGCAGGCCGCCGCCGACCCGCGCGTCCTCGCCATCAAGCAGACGCTCTACCGCACGAGCGGCGACAGCCCGATCCTCGACGCCCTCATCGACGCCGCGGAGGCGGGCAAGCAGGTGCTGGCGGTCGTCGAGATCAAGGCCCGCTTCGACGAGCAGAACAACATCAGCTGGGCCCGCAAGCTCGAGCACGCCGGGGTCCACGTCGTCTACGGCATCGTCGGGCTCAAGACGCACTGCAAGCTCGCGCTCGTGGTCCGCCAGGAGGCCGAGGGGCTGCGCCGCTACTGCCACGTCGGCACCGGCAACTACAACCCGAAGACGGCGCGCCTCTACGAGGACCTCGGGCTGCTCACCGACGACGACCAGGTCGGCGAGGACCTCACCCGCCTGTTCAACCAGCTCTCGGGCATCGCCCCGCGCAGCCGGTTCAAGCGCCTCCTCGTCGCGCCGCGCTCGGTGCGCTCGGGGCTGGTCAGCCAGATCGACGCGGAGATCGAGCACGAGCGGGCCGAACCGGGGACCGGGCTCATCGCCTTCAAGGTCAACTCCATCGTCGACGAGCAGATCATCGACGCGCTGTACCGCGCCTCGCAGGCCGGGGTGAAGGTGCAGCTGTGGGTGCGCGGCATCTGCGCGCTGCGACCGGGCATCCCCGGGGTGTCCGAGAACATCGAGGTCCGCTCGATCCTCGGCCGCTTCCTCGAGCACTCCCGCATCTTCCTCTTCGGGGGCGGTGGCGACCCGGTCGTCTTCATCGGCAGCGCCGACATGATGCACCGCAACCTCGACCGCCGGGTCGAGGCGCTGGTGCGCCTCGCCGACCCGCGCCACGTGGCCGACCTCCAGTCGCTCATCGCGCGCGGCATGAGCGACGAGTACTCGCACTGGCGGCTCGGCAGCGACGGCCGATGGATGCGCCACCACCTCGATGAGGAGGGCGCGCCGCTCGCCGACCTCCAGCACGCCCTCATCGAGATGCACGCGAAGCGACGCCGCAAGGCCCGCCGGCGCTGAGCGCCTCGGCGCCGCGCGAGGTCACCAATCACCGTGTCCCCCACGACGATCCCCGCCGCCGGGACGCTTCCCTGGCGCCTGCGTGATGACGGGCTCGAGGTCGCGCTCGTCCACCGGCCGCGCTATGACGACTGGTCGTGGGCCAAGGGCAAGCTCGACCCCGGGGAGGACTGGGCCGTCGCCGCCGCCCGCGAGACGGAGGAGGAGACCGGGCTCGTCGTGCGGCTCGGTCCACCGCTGCCGGAGTCGCGCTACGTCGTCCTCGACCGCGGGGAGCCGGGGGAGAAGGTGGTCCGGTACTGGTCGGCGCGGGTCACCGGCGGGCACGGGCACCTGCTCAACGAGATCGACGAGGTGGTCTGGCTCGACGTCCCGAGCGCCCATGCCCGCCTGGACTACGCCCGGGACCGCGACCAGCTGCTCGGCCTGGTCCGCCTCCAGCAGGAGGACCGCCTCGAGACCTGGCCCCTCGTCCTCGTCCGCCACGCGCATGCGGTGTCCCGCAGCGACTTCCGCGGTGCGGACGACACGCGTCGCCCGCTCGACAGCGCGGGCGTGGCCCGGTCCGAGTCCCTCACCCCCGTCCTGTCGGCGTACGGGGTGACCCACGTCCTGTCCTCGCCCGCGAAGCGCTGCCGGCACACCGTCCGTCCGTACGCGCGGTCGGCCGGGGCGCGGCTGCGCACCCGCGCCGGCCTGTCGGAGGAGGGGTTCGCCGCCGACCCCACCGAGGCACCCCGGCACCTGCTGCGCCTCTTCGACCGGGGCGAGCCGGCCCTGCTGTGCACGCACGGACCCGTGCTGCCCACGCTCCTCGACCTGGTCGCCGCGCGACTCGACCTCGATGCCGCCGGCGCGGTGCAGGTCGTCGAGGAGTTCGCCGAGGCGCGCGACGACAAGCTCGCCAAGGGCGAGGCGCTGGTGTGCCACGTCGTGGGCACCGGTGACGCCGCCCGGGTCGTCGCGGTCGAGCGCCACCTGCCCTGACGTCCCGGTCCCAGCCGGCACTGACCGACCGGACGGCCAATGTCCGGACGGCGTTCACGGTCCGTTCACCCGGGACGGGCCACCGCGTCACCGAGCCTGCCTACGGTCGCTGACGTCGGGCGCCGATGCCCGTCCCATGACCCTTGACCTCCGAGAGGTACAGACAGTGAAGACTCAGCGTTTCGGCCAGGTGGCGGCTCTCGCCCTGGTCGGGTCGATCGCCCTCGCGGGCTGCGGATCCGACGACAACACCGGCACCGGCGCCTCGGGCTCGACCTCGGGCTCGGCCTCCGGTACCGGCGACTGCTTCGAGGGCACCCTGGACGCCGAGGGCTCCTCGGCCCAGAAGAACGCCTTCGAGGAGGCCGCGGCCTCCTTCCTCGACAAGTGCTCCGGCGCCACCGTCAACTACAACCCGACCGGCTCCGGCGCGGGCATCAAGCAGTTCATCGCGGGTCAGGTCGACTTCGCCGGCTCCGACTCGGCGCTGAAGACGCAGGAGAAGGACGGTGTCGTCGAGTCCGACGCCGCCGCCGAGTACTGCGGCTCGCCGGCGTGGAACATCCCGATGGTCACCGGCCCGATCGCCATCTCCTACAACCTCGAGGGCGTCGACACGCTCGTCCTCACCCCCGCCGTCGCCGCGGACATCTTCGCGGGCGCCATCACGACGTGGAACGACCCGAAGATCGCCGCCGTGAACCCCGGCGTCGAGCTCCCGGCCACCGCGGTCAAGGTCTTCTTCCGCTCCGACGAGTCGGGCACGACCGAGAACTTCACCACGTACCTCAAGGCCGCCGCCGGCGACGTCTGGACCGACGAGCCCGGCAAGAAGTGGACCGGCAAGGGCGAGGGCAAGGAGAAGTCCGCCGGTGTCGCCGAGGGCGTGAAGTCGACCCCCGGCGGGATCACCTACGTCGAGTGGAGCTACGCCAAGGACAACGCCCTCGGCATCGCCCAGGTCGACAACGGCGGCGGCGCGGTCGAGCTGACCGGTGCGTCGGTGGGCAAGGCCGTCGAGGCCGCGACGGCCGACGGCGAGGGCAACGACCTGCGCCTGAAGCTCGACTACGCGACGAAGGAGGCCGGCGCCTACCCGATCCTGCTCGTCACCTACGAGATCGTCTGCTCGAAGAACGAGGACCCCGAGAAGGGCAAGCAGGTCAAGGCCTTCCTCACCCACTTCGCGTCCACCGAGGTGCAGCAGGGCCTGGAGGAGATCGGCTACGCCCCGCTCCCCGCGTCGGTCCAGAGCAAGGTCGCGACCGCCATCGAGGCGCTGTCCTGACCGGCCCCGGCCGGCGGCCCCGGCCGCTGACCTGACCCGCAGGGGGCGGGCCGACCACCGGCTCGCCCCCTGCGCCACGGCCCGGGGCACGGCCCCGGGCCACCGCCACCGGCACCTGCCACCGGCACCTCCCACCCCCCGACGACGATCACGACGAGGAGACGCGTGTCGACCTCCATCACCGGCCACTCGGCCAGCGACGAGCTGCCCGGGCCCGACGGACGGGCGCCGCTGCAGGCCGACCGCGCCTCCACCGGACGCCTGGGCGACCGGATCTTCGGGGGCCTGGCCACCGGCTCGGGCATCCTCGTCATCGCGATCGTCTCGCTCGTGGGCGTGTTCCTGCTCTGGCAGGCCGTCCCCTCGCTGCTGAACAACGACGCGAACTTCCTCACCTCACGGGTGTGGGAGCCCAGCGGCGCCAACCCGCGGTTCGGCATCGCCGACCTGGCCTGGGCCACGGTGGTCACCTCCGTCATCGCGATGGCGATCGCCGTCCCCCTCGGCGTCGCGGTCGCCCTCTTCATCACCCAGTACGCGCCGCCGTGGCTGTCCCGCCCGGCCGCGGCCACGATCGACCTGCTGGCCGCCGTCCCCTCGATCGTCTACGGGTTCTGGGCCATCCAGATCGCCGGCCAGTACTTCGAGCCGGTCGCCGACGTGATGTCGGCGGTCTTCGGGTGGGTCCCCTTCTTCTCCGATGCCGGGACCTCGGCCAAGTCGACGCTCGCGTTCGCCGGCGTCATCCTCGCGATCATGATCCTGCCGATCATCACCGCGATCTCCCGCGAGGTGTTCGCGCAGGTGCCCACGACCCACAAGGAGGGCGCGCTCGCCCTCGGCGCGACGCAGTGGGAGATGATCCGGGTCGCCGTCCTCCCGTACGGCAAGCCGGGCATCATCAGCGCGGCCATGCTCGGCCTGGGTCGGGCGCTCGGCGAGACGCTCGCGGTCGTCATCATCCTCTCGACGCTCAACGCCTCGTCGCCGTGGAGCTGGTCGATCTTCGGTGGCGGGTCGACCTTCGCGTCGCGGATCGCTCTGGGCGCAGGCGAGTTCGACACCCCGCAGAAGACGGGCGCCTACATCGCCGCCGGCCTGGTGCTGTTCGTGCTGACCTTCGTCGTCAACGCGATCGCCCGCCTCGTCATCGAGCGCAGGAAGGCCTTCACCGAATGAGCACCGCCCAGCTCGAGAGCGCCCGCCGCATCGACACCACGGGGCCCGTGGGGCCGCGCGGCGGCGACCTGACGGCCAAGTCCGGAGGGCGCGCGGCCCGCGACCTCCTCGCCCGCGTCCTGATGTGGGGCGCGTTCGTCGTCGCGACGATCCCGCTGCTGTGGATCCTCGGGAGCACCGTGCTCAAGGGCGGACACATGCTGCTCGACGCGACGTGGTGGACCAACTCGCAGGCCGGCATCACGGCCCGGCGGGTGGGCGGCGGTGCGGCGCACGCGATCCAGGGGACGCTGATCCAGGCGGGTGTCACCGCGGCGATCTCGGTGCCCATCGGGGTGCTGACCGCGGTCTACCTCGTCGAGTACGGCCGGGGCCGCCTCGCCAGGACGGTCTCGTTCATGGTCGACATCCTCACGGGTGTCCCCTCGATCGTCGCCGCGCTGTTCATCTACGCCCTGTGGGTGACGACGTTCCAGTTCCAGCGCGTGGGCTTCGCGGTGTGCCTGGCCCTGGCGCTGCTCATGATCCCCACCGTGGTCCGCTCGACCGAGGAGATGCTCAAGCTCGTCCCGAACGAGCTGCGCGAGGCGTCGTACGCGCTGGGCGTGCCGAAGTGGAGGACGATCATGAGGATCGTCATCCCGACGGCGTTCTCCGGCATCGTCACCGGCGTCCTGCTCGGCCTGGCGCGGGTCATGGGCGAGACGGCACCCCTCATCGTCCTCGGGCCGTACACCAAGGTCCTCGCCCACGACCTGTTCGACGGGCTCATGGCCACCCTGCCGACGATGATCAACCAGGACCGCACCGAGAGCCTCCAGCCGGCGGTCGACCGGGTGTGGGG
Source organism: uncultured Actinomycetota bacterium (assembly GCA_963795035.1). GTDB lineage: Bacteria > Actinomycetota > Actinomycetes > Actinomycetales > Dermatophilaceae > Oryzobacter. The sequence goes on from CAWCFZ010000001.1 coordinate 992,701, forward strand.
CGCCGCGCTCACCCTCATCCTCATCATCTTCCTGCTCAACCTGCTGGGCCGCGCCGTCGGCCGCTTCAGCAAGGTCAAGAGCTGATTCCTCCTCTCCCCCAGCAACTTCCGCACCGCACGACGAAGGAGCACCCACCATGGCCAAGCGCATCGACGTCAAGGACCTCGACATCTACTACGGCGACTTCAAGGCCGTCGAAGGTGTGACGATGACCGTGGAGCCCCGCTCCGTGACGGCCTTCATCGGACCGTCCGGCTGCGGCAAGTCCACGGTGCTGCGGACCCTGAACCGGATGCACGAGGTGATCCCCGGCGGGCGGGTCCACGGGTCGGTCATGCTCGACGACCAGGACCTGTACGCCTCCTCGATCGACCCCGTCGCTGTGCGCCGGACGGTCGGCATGGTCTTCCAGCGCCCCAACCCGTTCCCGACGATGTCGATCCGCGACAACGTGGCGGCGGGGCTGCGGCTCAACGGGCTGAAGAACAAGAAGGGGCTCGACGAGGTGGTGGAGGCCTCGCTGCGGGCGGCGAACCTCTGGAACGAGGTCAAGGACCGGCTCGACAAGCCCGGCGCCGGGCTCTCGGGCGGTCAGCAGCAGCGGCTGTGCATCGCGCGGGCGATCGCGGTGAACCCGCAGGTGCTCCTCATGGACGAGCCGTGCTCGGCGCTCGACCCGATCTCCACCCTGGCCATCGAGGACCTCATCAACGACCTGAAGTCGGACTACACGATCGTCATCGTCACGCACAACATGCAGCAGGCGGCGCGTGTCTCGGACCAGACGGCGTTCTTCAACCTCAAGGCGACGGGCGAGCCGGGGCGGCTCGTCGAGGTGGGCGACACCCAGCGGATCTTCAGCAACCCCACCGAGAAGGCGACCGAGGACTACATCTCCGGCCGCTTCGGCTGACCCCCTGCCCCACCCCCCGCTGCCCCTGACCCCCCATGCCCCCGACTTATTGCGGATAACCCACGCGGGAGGGGGCGGTTCGCGTGGGTTATCCGCAATGGGTCGGGGAAGGGGGCCGTCCACAGGGGGCGTGCTCGGCGGCGGTCGTCCACAGATGTCGCCGCCCCGTTCCCACGAGGGGATGATGTGCCGAGCGTGTGGTGATGACGTTCGCCGACCTCCCGCAGCCGTTCACCCGGGCCGAAGCGGTCTCGCACGGCGTCAGCCCGCGCCGGCTCGAGCTCGCCCTGGGTCGGCACGACCTGACCCGGGTCGCGGCGGGCCTCTACGCCACGCCTGCCGCATGGGCGCCCCTGCGGCCCTGGCAGCAGCACCGGCTCCTGGGCGAGACCGCCCGGCGGGTCGTCCCCGACGCCATCCTCAGCCACACGAGTGCAGCAGCTCTCCTCGACCTCCCCCTCGGTCCACGCCCTCCGCTCCGGGCGAGCATGACCCTGCTCCACGACTCCAGGACCTCCGAGCGCACCTCGTGGCTCGACCTCCACCGCGGGGCTACCCCTCCCGACCAGGTCGTCATCCGGCAGGGTCGCGCCGAGCTCGTCCCGGCGAGGACCGTGGTCGACACGGTGCGGGTCCTCTCCCCTCGCGACGGCCTCGCGGTCCTCGACGGGGCGGCGCGCCGCGGTCTGGTCACCCGGCGGGCCATCATCGACGTGCGCCGACGACAGCGCCGGTGGCCGGGCATCGCCCGGTTCGACGAGGTGATCCGGCTCGTCGACGGGCGCCGTGAGTCGTGGCTCGAGTCGGTGAGCGCATGGGTGATGCACTCGTGGGCCGTGCCGGATCCCGATCCTCAGGTGATCGTCCTCGACCGCCGCGGCCACTTCGTGGCGCGGGTCGACGCCCTGTGGGCGGGTCATGGGGTGGTCGGCGAGGCGGATGGCGAGGCCAAGTACCTCCTCGGGCCGGGAGGCGACCGGGAGGACGAGCGGATGGCCAGGGCCGTCATCGCGCAGGTGAGGCGCGAGGACCGGCTGCGCGACCTCGGGCTCGGCGTCGTGCGGTGGGGAACCCGCGACCTCGACGAGCCCCTGGCCCTCCGGTGCCGCGTCCTCGACGCGCTCGACCGAACCGACCCCGCCCGGGTCACCGCCCAGTACCGGTGCTCCTGCTGCCACCTCCCCCTGACTGATTGCGGAAAACCCACGCGTTTCGCGGCGTGAGGCGTGGGTTATCCGCAATCAGTCGAGGGCGTCAGGGGGTGAGGAGGGAGATCATGGCGTAGGCGAGCGCGGCGGCCAGGCCGGCGCCGGGGAAGGTGAGCACCCACGCCAGCACGATCTGCCGCGCCACCCCCCAGCGCACCGCCTTGGCCGACCTCGTGGCCCCCGCCCCCATGATCGCCGAGGTGATGGCGTGCGTCGTCGACACCGGCGCCCCCGTGGCCGTGGCCACGTACAGCACGGCCGCCGCGGTCGTCTCGGCCGCGAACCCCTGGGGCGGGTCGAGGTCGATGATGCGGCGCCCCAGGGTGCGCATGATCCGCCAGCCGCCGGCGTACGTCCCCAGGCTGAGGACGACCGCCGACACCGCGATGACCCACACCGGGATCGACTCGTCGCCCGGCGCGCGGTGCCCGCTGGCGATGAGCGTCAGCGCCACGACACCGGCCGTCTTCGGGGCATCCTGCATCCCGTGCCCGAACGCCATCGCCGCCGCCGACACCGTCTGCGCGTACCGGAACCCCCGCGCCGTCGGCCCGGGCCGCGCCCGCCGGAAGATCCACAGGATCGCCGCCATGACGGCGAAGCCGCCGACGAGGCCCACCACCGGCGAGAGCACCATCGGCACGAGCACCTTGCCCAGCACGCTGTCCCACTTCACCGTGGCCCCCGCCGCGAGCGCCGCCCCGCCCAGCCCGCCGATCAGCGCGTGCGACGACGACGAGGGCAGCCCGCGCCACCAGGTGAGCAGGTTCCACCCGGTCGCCCCGAGCAGCGCGCCCGCGCAGAGCGTGACGCCCGTCGCCCCCATCGGGACCTCGATGATGTCGCTGCCGATCGTCTGGGCCACCCGCACCCCCACGAACGCGCCGAGCAGGTTCATCACCGCGGCGAGCGCGAGCGCGATGCGCGGCGTCAGCGCCCTGGTCGACACCGACGTCGCGATGGCGTTCGCCGCGTCGTGGAAGCCGTTGGTGTACGTGAAGCCCATCGCCAGCACGACGACGAGCGCGACCGGCAGCCAGTCCACCCGCTCAGGACTCCCGGACCGCGATCGACTCCACCTTCAGCGCCACCAGCCGCAGGCCGTTCGCCGCGGCCTCGAGCGCGTCGATGATGTCCTTGTGCTTCATCACCGTGATGGGGTCGGCCTGGGGGGTGTTGAACAGCTCGGCGAGCATCCGGCGGTACTGCTTGTCGGCCCGGTGCTCCAGCCGGCTCACCTCGGCCCAGTAGGCGCTCAGGCCCTTCATCGAGCGCAGCCGCGACATGGCGTCGGCGGTCAGCTCGGCCATCCGCGAGATCACCTCGACCTGCTTGACCACGCGCGGCAGGACCTCGTCGACGCGGTACAGCACGATGAGGTCGACCGCCGCCTCGATGAGGCCGACGCACCCGTCGAGCTGGACGGCCAGCCCGTGCATGTCGGCCCGGTCGAACGGGGTGACGAAGGAGCCGTTGACCTGCCGGATGATCGCGTGGGTCGCCTCACCGGAGGAGGCCTCGATCTCGTGGACCCGCTTGAGGATGTGCTCGCGCTCCTCCGTGGAGGCCCCGAGCAGGGAGGTCAGCTCACCGGCGGCGTCGACCAGGTGCCGCGCGGAGGCGGCGAAGAGCTCGAAGAAGCGGGGGTCCTGAGGGGTGAGGCGGATGCCCACGGTCGGTCTCCAGAAGAGGGGGCCAGGTCGGTCCACAGGCTATGTCCACGGGGACGGGCACGGGTAGCCCGGGGCGGCCGGGTCTCGCCGCACGGCACGTGGCGCGACGCCGGGCCTGCAGACGGTCAGCGTCCGTCGGCGGCCGCGGGGAGGTCGTGCGGTCCGGACCCAGCCTCGGTCCCGGCCTCACCCTCGGTCCCGTCGTCGGCGGGTGCCACTGCGGCCTCGGCCCCAGCCCTGCCGTCGGCAGGGGCAGCTGCGGCCTCGGCCGCGGGCCCGGCGCCTCCGGCCGCGCCCAGCCCGAGGACCTCGTCGACCTCCGCCTCGCTCAGCGCGGAGTCGTACTGCGACGCCGCGAGCACCAGCTCGCCGACGAGCTTGATCTCGCTCTCGAGCTGCTCGTCATGGAGCGAGGGATCCTGCATCACGTGGTCGACAGTACGGGTGGCGGGAGGCGATGTCGCCGTTGTCCACAGCAAATGACTCCACCGGGCCCCCCGGCCGTCCAACCTCGTGGCTCGATCGGCTCAGGGGCACCCCCGCGCTGGGGGCTCAGGCGGGCCAGCCCACCGGAGAACAGGCGGGCGCCGAGGCGACGAAGGTGGGTGCCGGACCGGGAGCGCCTCACGGCGCGTGGCCGCTCGAAGCGGCTGATGTTGGGACCCGGGGCTGCCGCGGTCCGGCACCCACAGTCGACAGTAACGCCTCGATGCCCGTGACGTGTTCCCGAACGCGACGATGGCGACGATGACGTGCCGCCGCCGGCGGGGGGCCGGGCCGGGCCGGGAGGACGACCTCAGTCCAGGTCGTCGGTGCGCCACAGGCGGGCGCAGGCGCGCAGGTCCTCGCCCGTGGTGAGCATCGCGGCCCCCGACGTGGTGAGGTCGTGGGCTCCCCCCGGGTCGAGCGCGTCCCGGTCGTGGGCGAGCTCGGCCCGCCCGGCGGAGATGACCGCACAGAACGCGGCGGCCCGCTCGAGCGCCACCGCGAGGTCGCCCTCGAAGACCCCCTCGAGGATCTGGTCGGCGACGCGTTTCAGCTCCTCGGGCTGCGGCGGCTCCGCGATGCCCGCCACGGCGTGGGCCACGTCGGTGAACCGGATGCCGGCGGCGTACTGCCGGCTCGCCTCCTCCGGGCTGCGCCTGACCCACTCGCGCAGGGCGTAGAGCCGCCACAGGGCGCCCGGGAGCGAGCGGGCAGGGCGCGCCGACCACAGGTCGGCGACGGTGGCCAGGCCCAGGTCGTCGACGAGCCCCACGAGCCGCGAGGTGACCTCGGGGTCGTGCGCGGCGCGGCCGGTCCCCACGAGGATGGCCGCGGTCTGGTGCGCCACCTCGGTGACCTCCGCGGGCCCCGGGCGGCTGCCGCCGTGCGCCTCGAGCGCCTCGGGCCCGAAGGGCACCGGGCGCCGGGGCAGGGCGCGTCCGCCGTCTGTGCTCACCCCGCCAGTGTCGCACCCGGGCCGCCGCGCGCACGCGTCCATGGCGTGGGACACCCCCGTCCCCGCAGGTCCGGGGCGCCCTCCCGAACCGATGGACGACGCCCCGCGGGTTAGGTTGGACGGGTGGCTCGCACCCCGGAATCCCCCACCGACATCACCCCGCACGGGTGGAAGTACACGGCGAAGTCGGCCTTCGCGGAGTTCAAGCGCGACCAGTGCACCGACCTCGCCGCCGCCCTGACCTACTTCTCGGTCCTCGCGGTCTTCCCCGCCCTGCTCGCCCTCATCTCGCTCCTCGGGGTCTTCGGCAAGGGCGAGTCGACGACGCAGGCGCTGCTCGACATCGTCCGCCAGCTGGGCCAGGCCGACGCGGCCGACCAGCTCGCCGAGCCGATCCGCGCGATGGTCGGGGCGAGCGGCGCCGGGTTCGCCCTCGTCCTCGGGATCGGGACGTCCCTGTTCTCCGCGTCGGGCTACGTCGGGGCGTTCGGTCGGGCGCTCAACCGGGTCTACCAGGTCGACGAGGGCCGCCCGGTGTGGAAGCTGCGCCCCCAGCAGGTGCTCATCACCCTCGCGCTCGTCGTCATGGCGGGCCTCGTCCTCGTCGGGCTCGTCGTCAGCGGCCCGGTCGCCGAGGCGGTGGGCCGCGCCATCGGGCTCGAGGGCGCGACGGTGACGACCTGGAACATCGTGAAGTGGCCGGTCATCCTCGCCGTCGTCGTCTCGATGGTCGCGGTCCTCTACTACTTCACGCCCAACATCCGCCAGCCCCGCTTCCGCTGGGTCTCGGTCGGCGCCGCCGTCGCCATCCTCGGCTGGGTGCTGGCCTCGGTCGGCTTCGGCTTCTACGTCGCCACGTTCGGGTCGTACGCCAAGACCTACGGCTCGCTCGCGGGCATCGTCGTGTTCCTGCTGTGGCTGTGGATCACCAACCTCGCACTGCTGTTCGGCGCGGAGGTCGACGCCGAGCTCGAGCGCACGCGCGAGCTCCAGGCGGGCATCCGGGCCGAGCGCACCCTCCAGCTCCCGCCGCGGGACGACTCCGGGTCGCTCAAGGCGGCCGACAAGCTCGAGGAGCGGGTGCTGCGGGGCCGCCGGATCCGCCTCGAGGCGGACGTGACCGACGGGCCCGAGGGGGTTGGGAGCCCGTCGGACGGGTATGACACGGAACGTGAACACCCCCGAGCACGCCATCGCCGACCCCACCCCGACGATGGCGTCGCCCTCGAGCCGCTCCCCTCGCAGCGCGCTGGGGGAAGCGCCGGCGACGGGACCTGAGCCGCAGTCTCGACAGAGCTTCGACATCGCAGGTGACAGCGGGTCCTTCCATGCCCCTCCAGCGGGCTATGCTCGGCGGCGTGACGCGCCGGAACCCTCAGTGAGCCGCCTCGAGACGGACATGGTCCTCGGCGGTCGCTACACGTTGCGTGAGCGCATCGCGTCGGGCGGGATGGGCGACGTCTGGGAGGGGCACGACGAGGTCCTCTCGCGCGTGGTCGCGGTGAAGGTGCTGCGCCCCGGCACCGACGAGGAGGTCTTCGCGCAGCGCTTCCGCAGCGAGGCCCTCTACGCGGCGAACCTGGCGCACCCGAACGTCGCCACCGTCCTGGACTACGGCGAGGACGAGCCGTTCGCCTACCTCGTCCTCGAGCTCGTGCCCGGCGAGCCGCTGTCAGCCCTCGTCCAGCGCGAGGGAGCCCTCGACCCGGCCAGGGTCCGCTCGATCATGGGCCAGGCGGCCCTGGCACTCGGCGCGGCCCACGAGGCCGGCGTCGTCCACCGCGACGTCAAGCCGGCCAACATCCTCATCACCCCGGACGGCACGGTGAAGCTCACCGACTTCGGCATCGCCCGCGCCATCGACGGGTCGGGCCAGACCCAGACCGGTGAGATCCTCGGCACGCCGCACTACCTGTCGCCCGAGCAGGCCCTCGGCGAGCGCGCCACGGGCGCCTCCGACCTCTACGCGCTCGGCGTCGTCGCGCACGAGATGCTCACCGGCAGAAGGCCGTTCGACAGGGGCACCCCGGTGGCCACCGCGCTGGCGCAGGTCAACGACACTCCCCCGCCGCTGCCCCCTCACGTCCCGCCGGGCCTGCGCTCCCTCATCGAGCAGTGCCTGGCGAAGAAGGCCGAGGACCGGCCCGCCAGCGCCCGCGAGCTCGGGGAGCGACTGGGACTGGCGGAGTCCGACCTCCCGGACACCGCTGCCGTCGCCGCCGGGGTGGTCGGCAAGGCCGAGATGGACGACGCCAGGGTGGACGACCGGCCCGCGGCGCCGCCACGATGGACCGGTGGGGCCGACCCGACGCCGACACCCGAGTCCGTCGGTGTCGTTCGCGCTCCGCGGGGCCACGTCCACTGGGCGTGGGTCCCGACCTTCGGCTTCGTCGTCCTCGCCGCCGCTGCCGTGGCGTGGTACGGGTTGACCCACTGAGGGGTGGGGTGACCGAGGGGCGAGCGTGTGGCTCGCCCCTCGGTCGGCGTCCCCGGCCGAAAACCGGTGCGGTGCACCCGGCGGGGCGCTAGATTTCGCGCTTGAGGCCGGCGTCGGTGGTTCACGATGACGTCGCCCCCACGGGCCGCTGACGCCACGGGAGCCGGAGGACGCACGATGGGAGCCATCCGCACCACGACCGCCCTCGTGCTGGGCACGGCACTCCTCACGCTCGCCCCGGCGGCCCCCGCCGATGCCGCACCCGCGGGCGCCGAGGCCGGCCTCGTGGCCGTGGCGGCGCCCTCGGTGTCCCGGATCTCCGGGACCGACCGCTACGCGACCTCGGTCGCGGCCAGCCGGCTCGCGTTCCCCTCCGGCACGCGCCCGGAGGTCGTGTACCTCGTGTCCGGCACCTCGCCGTGGGAGTCCCTCAGCGCCACCCCGGCGGCTGTGCACCGCGACGGTGGGGTCCTGCTCACGCGGCCCGACGGCATCCCGTCGAGCATCGCCGCCGAGCTGACCCGGCTCGGCCCCGCGTCGATCGTCGTCGTCGGCTCCACCGCGTCGATCTCCGACACGGTGCTCAGCCAGGCCAGGGCGTACGCGCCCCAGGTGCGCCGCGTCGGTGGGGGCAGCCGCTACCAGAGCGCGCAGGCCCTGGTGCGCGACGCGTTCCCCGCGGGGAGCGCGACCCAGGCGTGGATCGCCACGGGGGCGAGCTGGAACGACGCCCTGGCAGCCGGTGCCGCCGCCGCCGCTCACCGCGCCCCTCTGCTCACCGTCGACGGGTCGGCCGCGTCGCTGCACAGCACTACCCTCTCGCTCGTCCGCGACCTCGGGGTCACCTCGGTGACGGTCGTCGGGGGCACCGCGGCCGTGTCGAGCGGGATCCAGGCCCAGCTCGAGGGCCTGCTCGGTTCCGGTGCGGTGACCCGCGCCAGCGGCGGCGACCCGTACGCCGTGGCCGCCAGAGTGAACCGGCTGGCCTTCCCGGACCTCGCCGCCGGCACCGCCTACGTCGCGAGCGGCCGCGACCCCGTCCCCACCCTCGCCGGTGCCTTCCTGGCCGGACGCACCCAGCGGCCCCTGTTCTACGCCACCCCGTTCTGCGTCCCGGCCTCGGTGCGCCCCGCCCTCACCGGCGCCTCGGTCACCAAGGTCACCCTGCTCGGGGGCGAGGGCTCCGTGCGCAGCCTCGTCGGCACCCTCGAGGCGTGCCGCAGCATCACCACAGCCAGCAGCACGTGGGTCCTGGTCAACAAGAGGAACGCGCTGCGGCCGAAGTCGTTCGTGCCGTCCGGCCTGGTCACCCCGTCGGCGTCGAACCCCAACGGGGCCAAGCTGCGCTCCGACGCCGCCGCCGCCGCGGCGAGGATGTTCTCGGCGGCCCGCGCCGAGGGGGCCGGCCGGATGGCCATCGCCAGCGGCTACCGCTCGTACAGCACGCAGTCCTCCCTGTACTGGAACCGGGTGTCGACCCACGGGCGGGCCTACGCCGACCGCTGGATCGCACGCCCCGGCCACAGCGAGCACCAGACCGGCCTCAGCCTCGACATCGCGCCCGTCGGCACCTCGTCGTGCAGCTCGCACCGGTGCATCGGGTCGACGCCGCAGGGAGCGTGGCTGCGGCGCAACGCATCGCGGTTCGGCTTCGTCCTGCGCTACGAGAGCGGGTACACCTCGGTCCACGGCTATGGCAGCGAGCCGTGGCACTTCCGCTATGTCGGAACTCCCCTGTCGACCGCCTACCAGCGCGGTGGGTGGCACACCTTCGAGCAGTTCCTCGCGGAACCGGCGGCGCCCTCGTACTGAGGCGTGGGGGTTCGGCGGGCTAGAGGGGGTCGTGCCCCGGGACGCCTGCGTCGGACACCGACGGCGTCCACGCGGCGCCGTCCCACCAGCGCAGCTCGTGCACTCCGGCCGGGTCGGGCGCCCACCTGCCGGTCGGGGGCGGTGGCGTGCTCGCCGCCGGAGAGCCCGAGGCAGTGCGCGCGAAGAGCACCACGCCCACGGTGACCGCGATGACGAGCGCCATCAGGATCATCACGATGAGCAAGGGCACGATTCCGAGTGCTCGCATCCCTCGACGGTACGCCTGCCGTGGCCCGGCGGTCTGCCGCCAGCGCTTCCGGCCGGTACGGGATACTGTCGCCCGGGCACCAGGACGACGCCGCCGGACCAGATTCGGCCGGGGGCGCGGCTGGCCGCCCGGGGCCTCTAGCTCAATTGGCAGAGCTGCGGACTTTTAATCCGTAGGTTGTGGGTTCGAGCCCCACGGGGCCCACCCCTGAGGGTGTACGACTTCGCCTGATGTTGGACATTTGGGCTTCGGGGGATGCCTGACGTTGTTCCGGCGGTCGAGACGCCCAGTTCAGAGTCGCCGCAGTCGCAGGATCTGAATGTCGTTCGCCGCGAGCCTTGGCACGTCGGTGACGAGCGCCTTCACGTGGGTGGTCTGCATGTGCTCATCGAGCGAACGCGGGTCTGCCCAGGTCTCCAGGATCACCAGGTGGTGGTCGTCCAGCTCGTCCTCGTGCAGCTCGTACCGCAGGCAGCCCGGTTCCATGTTTGTGAGGCGAACCATCTCCTGCAGACGAGCCCTCAGAACCTCGGCAGCTCCGTCTCGCGCCTGGAAGCGTGCGACGAGTGCGACAGCTGCCTCGTCGGCCGAACCGCGATCTGGGGCACCGCCCGGGGGCGCGGTGTCTGGCGTGGTCATGCGATCACACCTCCACGGACCTCCGCGTCCAGGGCGCCTCGGAGGAACTTGGCACCCTCGGAGGCCAGAGACTCCATGGATGGAGCCACGGGTCGCCACAGCGAGACGGCTCTGGCGATCTCCTTCACCGTCGGGAGGAAGGACTCGACGACGATCCCCCCGTCATAGCCGACTGCCCGCAGTGCCTCGATGACGCCGGACCAGTCAGTGTGTCCGGTACCCGGAGTGCCTCGATCGTTCTCGGAGGCCTGGAAGTTGAAGACCTTGGACCCGGCCCGCTCAATCGCGTCAGGGAGGCTCTTCTCCTCGATGTTCATGTGGAAGGTGTCGAGCATGAGCCCGACGTTGTCTGACCCGATCGCCGCGCACAGAGCAAGGCCCTGGTCGACGGTGTTGACCAGGTCGGTTTCGAAGCGGTTGAGCGGCTCGATGGCCAAGGCGACCCCGGCGCTGCTGGCGTAGCTCCCCACGGTGGTGAGACTGTCCACGGCCCGGTCCCACTGGGCTTGCCGCTCCTTGGGCTCGAGCAGGCGCGCCTGCCCCGTGGTCGCATACATGGGACCGCTGACAAGTGGGCTGCCCACGGCGGCGGCGAAGTCGACGCAGAGGCGGAGGTAGTCGATACCCAGCTTGCGGCGGTCCCTGCTGTCGTGGGAGACGTCCCGCTCGGGGCCGAACGCTCCGCACACGAGCACGGAGAGCCCCTCGCTCTCAGCGGCGGCGCGCACTGCTGAGGCCGTGAGTACGCTCGGGTCTTCGATGCACACCTCGACGTGGTCGTAGCCCCACTCGCGGACCTGGGCGAGGAGACCCAGGTCGCGGTCGGAGAACGGGGAGGCCAGGACGAAGGTGCTGAGGCCGAGCATCCGAGGTGTGTCGCCCATGTCAGCCCTTGCCCGACAGCTCGCGGCGCGTGCGCACCTGCTCCTCGATGGCCTTGATGGTGCGGATCGCCCGCTCGGTGTACCGGTCGAAGAACTCCTCGTGGCGGCCACCGGAGAAGGGGTCCGCAGCAGCGGGCAGGAGCTCGAAGCTGAGGTACTTGTCGTAGCCGATCTCCACCAGGGCTTCGATGATGGGCTCGAAGTCGAGCAGCGCCCCGCCCGGTGCCGTCCGGTCCGAGTCGGCCAGGTGCACGTGCTGGAGCACGCCCCTGCTCGCTCGGAACGCCTCGGCGATAGAGGCCTCCTCGATGTTCATGTGGAACGTGTCCCCCTGGACACCGCCGTTGCGCAGGCCGGTGTCGGCCCAGAGGCTGCGCGCCTGGTCGAGGCGGTTCATGAAGTAGGACTCGAAGCGGTTCCACGCCTCCAGCGAGAAGCTGACACCGCGCTCAGCGGCATACTCGCCGGCCTCGCGGATCGACTCCACCGCCCAGGCCCACTCCTGCTCGGGATCGGCCAACGGCTTGATCTTCATGTTGGCGGTGGGGTGCACGACGACGGTCGGGCACTCCATCACCGCCGCGAAGTCGGCCAGGTCCTTGACGTACTGGATCGCGGCCCGCCTGGTGTCGGGGTCCGGGTGGATCAGGTCCCGCTCAGGGGTGTAGATCGAGCAGATGCTGCTCACTCCGATGCCGGCGTCCTTGGTCAGCATCGCCACACGATGGGGGTCGATCTTGGTGGGTTCTCCGACGATCTCGATCGCGTCATAGCCGTAGCGCGCGACGCGGGCGACGGAGTCTGCGAGGTCTTCACCGGTGTAGACCAGGGAGTTGTATGCGTACCGGAATCGGGTTGCGGAAGTCATGGTCTTCTTCTCCTTATCGACGTTCGACTTGAGGGTGGGGGTCGGCCGAGGGCCTACTTGACGGCTCCAAGCGTGAGGCCGCGCACGAGGTACTTCTGCGCAGCGAGTGCCGCGAGCCACACCGGTACCGCGACGATCGTCCCCGCAGCCATGATGCGCGTCCATTCCGTACCGACGGGCGTCACGAACTCGGTGAGGGCGACGGTCGCGGTCCTGGTGTAGGCACCCGACAGGATGTTCGCGAACAGGAACTCGTTCCACGAGAACACGAAGCTGAGCAGGGCCGTGGAGGCGACGCCGGGCATGGCGAGAGGTAGCACGACGCGGAAGAAGGTGCTCAGCCGGCCCAGTCCGTCGATGGACGCGGCCTCCTCCAGCTCCTTGGGGACGTCGGCATAGAACCCTCTGAGCAGCCAGACGGCCAGGGGCAGGTTCATGAACGTGTGCAGCAAGATGATGGAGAGCAGCGTGCCGTTCAGGCCCACCGAGCTCATCATCAGGAACAGCGGGATGATCGTCACGATGGGCGGGATGATGCGCAGGGAGAGGATCCACGTGCCCAGCTGCTGCTTGCCGCGGAAGTTGAACCGGGCTAGCGGGTACGCGATACCCGAACCGAGCAGCACGGCCAGGAGGGCGGAGATGATGGAGACCTGGAGGCTGTTGACCAGGGCATAGCCGAACTGGCTGCCCACGAAGACCTGCGTGAAGTTGTCGAGCGTGGGGGTGAAGACGAAGACCGGGTCCTGCGAGAAGGCTTGGTTGCTCGTCTTGAATGCGGTCAGCACCATCCAGAGGATCGGTGCGATGAACCCGGCCGTCGCGACCGCTGCAAGGACGAAGGCGGCGAACACCGGGTGGACGCCTGGGCGACGCGCTGGCGGGGTGCGGCCGGCTGCGGACCGCGGTGGCTGTCGTCATCACGCACCTACCTCGTTGGAGACGATCCGCCGCATCATCGCGCTCACCGTCACCATGACCAGGATCAGCAGGAGCCAGGAGAACGCCGCGGCGTAGGACATGTTGAAGCTGCGGAATCCCACGTCGTAGATCTGCCACGACATGGTCGAGGTCACGTCGATCGGCCCGCCCCGGGTTGTCATGTACACCAGGTCGTACACGCGGAAGGCGTCGATGACGCGCAGGGCCAGACCGACGAGGATGGGGTACTGCAGCAGCGGCAGGAACATGTGCCAGATGATTCGGGGCCACGATGCTCCGTCGATCCTCGCCGCCTCGATGACCTCCTCGGGGATCCCCTGCATCGCCGCGAGCAGGATGAGGAACAGGAACGGGGTCCACTGCCAGACGTCGATGACGATCAGTGTCGGAAGCGCGAGGGACGTGCTCGCCCAGGAAGTCATGGGTGCCCAGGCCGAGGTCTCGAAGGATCTGGTTCACGATGCCGAACGTCGGCTCGAGGCTGAAGCGGGCCAGCAGGCCCACCACGACTGGGGCGACGAGCATGGGCATGAGGATGAGGGCCCGCATGACCCGGTCTCCGGGCAGGCCCCGGAAGAAGAGCAGCCCGAGACCGAAGGCGAGGAAGAACTGCAGGACGACGGAGAAGAGGACGAACACGACCGTGACCTGGACGGAGTGCCAGAACGCGCCGTCGGAGAGCAGCTCCTGGTAGTTCTGCAGCCCGACGAACTTGCGCTCGTCGGGTGACTGCAGGTTCCACTGGAACAGCGAGATCACCAGCGAGTAGATCGCCGGGTAGAGCGCGAAGACACCGAGCACCAGCAGGCCGGGCCACATGCTGCTGTACTTCAGGAGGTTCCGCCGCGGCCGCACGCGCGGCCCCGGCGGCGGCGAAACGGTCGCCGGGGCGCTCGTCGGAGGGGCTGAGATCGCCATGTCGTCGGTCGCCTCTGCCCTACTTGCTCAGGCTCTTGTCGACCGCCGCGTCCGCGGCGGCCAGACCCTGCTCGACGGGCCTCGCCCTGCGAGATGGCGCTGAGGTGGGTGCTGAAGGCGGTCTCCCAAGCTCTCCTCGCCCGGGGAAGAACGGGCGCGGCTGGGCGGTCTCCATCGCGGTGAGGACCTCGTCGAGCCGGCGGAATCGCAGCGCGTCGCTGCCCTCGACCTTCTGCTCGGTCAGGGTCGCGTCCTGGTAGGAGGAGGCCCGCACCGGGTCGCCACCGCCGTTGTCGGCCTGGTAGCACGTCGTTCTTCTTGGTCTCGAGCCAGGCGGCGAACTTCTTGGACTCCTCGATGTTCTTGGAGTACTTCGAGACCGAGATCACCCACTCGGCCAGGTGTGACGAGCTCGTGCCGGTCGGGCCGGCCGGGATCTGGGTGAACTCCCACTTCCCCGACGGTCTTCGACGCCGTCGGGTCGTCCACGGCGAAGGCGCCCCAGGACCACTGGACCGCGGTGGCGATGGTTCCCTGCTGCGCAGCCGCGGTGACGTTGTCATAGGTGAACTGGTTGGCCCCGGCTGGCATGTACTTCATCATCGTCCGCCCAGCGCTTCGTCGCCGCCTTGCTCTCCGGGGAGGACAGGGTCGACTCGGGTGAAGTCGTCGTTGAAGGGCTTGCAGTCGTAGCTGTAGCAGAAGCTGAGCCACGTGTGGACGTTGCCGAACCCCTTCGCGGCCTGCGCTGCCCAGCCGGACAGCTCCTGCCCGTTGATCGTGCGGCCGTGGAAGAACTCGACCTGCTTCTGCCACTCGTCCATGGTCTTCGGCGGCTGCAGGTCGCTGCCGGTCGCGCTGCTGTAGTCCGCCTGGACCTTGGGGTCGCCGTAGAGGTCGCTCCGGTACCACAGCAGGGCGGGGTGGATCGTCTGCGGGATTCCGAGCAGCTTGCCGTCCCAGGTGGCCACCTCGGTGGCCAGCGGGAGGAAGTCGGCCTTGTCCTCGGCGGTGACGACGTCGTCCAGGGGCACGAGGTGGCCGGCCTTGCCGAACTCGGGGATCCAGTTGTAGTCCAGGTTGAAGATGTCGAAGCTGGAGTCACGTCCGGCGAACAGGGTCGCCATCTTCTCGTGGATGGCGTCGCGGCCGATCAGCTGCACCTCGACGTGGATGCCGGTCTCCTTCTCGTACAGCGGGGCGAGATCGTCCTTGACGACCTGGCCCCAGGTGGCGGGGAGGAAGATGGCGTTCAGGGTCGGCTTGCCCTCGGCGCTCTGCGCACCCCCGCCGCCGGCCGCGCAGCCGGCGAGAAGGATGGCGCTGATGCCCAGGCCGGCGGTTGCGCTGGCCCAGAGGCGACGTGAGTCGGTGCGGTACATGTGGGAGGTCCTTTCGGGGTTCATGGCTGGATGTGAACTTTGACGATGGAGCGGTTGTGCTCGAGTTCCTTCAGGGCGTCAGCGGCCTCGCTGAGGGGCCTGATGGAGTCGACGATCAGGGTCGGGTCGAACCGGCCTCCTGCGAGCAGCGCGATGGCGCGTGGCCACGTGTCGTAGGTCCCGGCGTAGGAGCCGACGATGGTGAGCTCCTTGGCGTAGATGTCGAACGGGCGCAGGGACATCTCGGCGTCCTGCGGACTCGCGCCGTAGGCCAGGATCTTGCCGCCGCGCCGCACCGTGCTCGACCGCGGTCTCGTAGGTGCGCACGCTGCCGACCGCCTCGATGACCACGTCGGGCCCGATGCCGCCGGTCAGGTCGGCGAGGGTCTCGTCCAACGACTGGCTCGTCGGGATCGATGGTGAAGTCGGCGCCCAGGCGCTCGGCGAGCGAGCGTCGCCCGGGGTCTGGCTCCGAGACGATGACCGCGCTGGCACCGTTCATGCGCGCCAGGGCGATGTGGGCGAGGCCCATGGGTCCTCCGCCCAGGACGAGCACCGTGTCACCGGATCGGATGCCGACTCGATCCTGCCCGTGGATGGCACAGGCGAGCGGCTCGACGTACGCCGCCGTGTCGAGCGACAGACCGCTCGGGAGGAAGTGCAGGTTGGTCGAGGGCGCCGTGACGAAGTCGGCCAGCCCACCAGCCCGGTGGACGCCGAGCTGGGCGACGTTGGGACAGAACAGCTTCTGCCCTCGGGTGCAGAAGTAGCAGTGGCCGCACGAGATGTTGATGTCGACGACCACTGGCGCGCCGATGGGCACGTCGGTGACACCGGCCCCGACCTCGGCGACCGTGCCCGAGAACTCGTGCCCCAGAGTGAGCGGCAGGTTCGGTGCGGGGAAGTTGCCCTTGGCGATGTGCAGGTCGGTGCCGCAGATCCCGCACCGATGGACCTTGACCAGAACCTCGCCCACGCCCGGGGTCGGAATGGGAACCTCGTCCAGGCGCAGGTCGCCGGGTGCGTGGAGGCGGAGGGCAGACATCGTGTCAGTCATGGGTCTTCCTTTTCTGTGCGTGTCTCAGCCGACGATGAGGGGACGAAGGGTGCGCTGGGCTACCTCGAGCCCCGTGCGGACACGGTCCGGGGTCCCACCCCAGACCGGGTCCTCGTGCTCGACCGACAGCACGCCGTCGAAGCCCCCCTCGTAGAGCGTGTCGACGACGCGGCGCCAGTCGACGTCGCCGAGGCCGGGAACCCGGTAGCGCCACCAGCCCACGTCCCAGGGGTCGGGCCGGTTCACGGCCTTGCCCGGGTAGCCGTAGCGGTTGCGCTTCTCGGGGAAGACCTGGATGTCCTTGGCCTGCGCGTGAGCCACCCGGTCGACGTAGGGCGTCAGGGCAGCGACAGGGTCGATGCCCATCCACACCAGATGGGAGGGGTCGAAGTTGAGGTACAGCCCGAGAGAGAACATCCACTCCCACAGCTCGGGCGAGTAGGCCAGGTTGCCGGGGTAGCCATCGGGGTGCCATCCCTCCATGACGCAGTTCTCGATGACCAGCTTGACCCCACGCTCCCCCGCCCGGTCGACGAGTGGGGCGAAGACCTTCTCCGCCTCGGCCAGGTTGTCCGCGACGGTGCGATAGGGGTCACGCCCCACGAACGTGCCCACGGTCGGGCATCCCAGGAGCGCGGCGGCGTCGATGCACGCCAGGACGTGCTCATTGATGGCTCGGCGCTCATCCGGGTCCGGGTGCAGGTTGTTGTCGTAGAACGCGAGTGAGGACAGCGTCAGGCTGTGGGTCGCGAAGAGCCCCTTCACCTGTTCCGCGTCGGACTGGGAGAGGCCAACCACGTCGAGGTGGGTGGCCGTGAACGGCCGGTCCCCCTCTGCCGGCCAGGCGGCGACCTCGAGGGCCTCGTACCCGGTGGCCGCGGCGTAGGCAGCGATCTCGCCAAGGCTCTGCTGCGGCAGGCAGGCGGTCAGGAATCCGAGTTTCATGCTGGGACCTCCACCCAGGAGCGGGATGCGGACGAGGCGAGGACCGCCTCGGTCAGGACTGAGGCCCTGAGGCCATCGGTGAACTGCGGCAGGCCCTCGGGCGGGTCCCCGACGATCGCGGCGTAGACATCGCCGATGAACCCGTTGAAGCAGTCCTGGTAGCCCTGCGGATGCCCAGCCGGCAGCACCGACAGACGCTGCGCATCGGCTGACATGTCGTTGGATCCTCGAGTCAGGATGTTGGTGCTTTCCCTGCTGCCGATCCAGAGGGACTCGGGCAGTTCCTGGTCGAACGCCATCGACGTGTCAGCACCGTCGAGAGAGAACCACAGGCGGTTCTTGCGTCCTGGCGTGACCTGGCTGGCCACCAGCGATCCCACCGCTCCCTGGTCCGTCTCGAAGATCAGTGATGCGGCGTCTTCGGTGCCGACGGCGTGAGGCTCTGCTCCGTCGCCCGTCGGCCGTCGGCGCTCAGGCACGGCGGTGACGAGTCTCGCCGTCAAGGCAACGATGCGGTGCCCGGTGACGAACTCCACGAGGTCACACCAGTGGACGCCGATGTCGGCGAAGGTTCTCGACGTGCCCCCGAGGGTGGGCTCCACCCGCCAGTTGTGGTCCTCAGATCTCGAGAGCCAATCCTGCAGGTAGGACCCGTGGATGAGGCGGATCGGCCCGCTGGACCCGTCTCGACGCGGGCCCGTGCCTCACGCACCGTGGGGTAGTAGCGGTAGATGAAGGGAACCGCTGCGACGACCTCGGCGTCCTTGGCGATGGTGACCAGGTTCTGCGCGTCGGCCGGGCTCGTTGCCAGGGGCTTCTCGCACACCACGTGCTTCCCGGCGGCGATCGCACGCCTGGCCAGCGAAGCGTGGAGGTGGTTGGGCGTGCAGATGTGCACCACGTCGATGTCCGGTGAGTCCAACAGCGCCTCGGCAGACGGGGCGGCCCACGCTGCACCGAGGCGAGCGGCCGTGGCTGCTGATCGTTCCGGCGACGCGTCGGCCACAGCGGCAAGCGTGCCGCCGACAGCGCGGACAGCTCGGGCGTGCACTTCGCCGATGAATCCCAGGCCGATGATCCCGGCTCTCACGCCGGTGAGCGCGGGGCGGGGTCCGTGAGCGCCGAAGGTGTGCTCGGCTGCAGTCTGCGTTGCCATGCGGACCATTCTTATGCATGTGCAGTGCATAAGTCAACCCCTTGCGTGAAGATGTATCCTCACGATCAGGGAAAGGTGGCGCGGTGACGGCTCGAACGGGGATGACGTTGGATTTTCTGGACACGGTGGTGACCGTGCTGGACCTCGTGCGCAGCCGAACAGCCCGCACGAGACCTGAGATCACACGGATCTCCGGTCTTGGTCGCAACGTGGTCACCCAGCGAGTCGCGCAGCTCCTGGACTCCGGGCTCGTGGCAGAAGGTCCGCTGGGGCAGTCAACGGGCGGGCGCGCGCCTCGAGAGCTGCACTTCCGCTCCGACGCCGGACATGTGCTCGTCGCCGAGCTCGGCGCCACGAGCACGAGCGTCGCTCTGTCCGACCTCGCGGGTCGCCTGATCGATCAGGCCACAGAACCGAGCGACATCACCGACGGTCCCGAGGCGATCCTGGGACGGGTCGTGGCCCGCTTCGAGGACCTTCTCACCGCGCACGAGGTGGAGGTCTGGGGTGTGGGCATCGGCCTGCCGGGGCCAGTCGAGTTCACCACAGGCACCCCCGTGGCGCCACCGATCATGCCCGGGTGGGATGGCTTCGACGTCCGTGGCTTCTTCACCGGCCGATTCCGTGCTCCCACATGGGTCGACAACGACGCCAACGTCATGGCTCTCGGGGAGCTGCGCGACGGTCTAGCGCAGGGACGCCAGGACGTCATCTACGTGAAGGTCGGCTCGGGCATCGGCGCCGGACTCATCTCGCAAGGCAGTCTGCATCGTGGAGCCCAAGGCTGCGCCGGGGACATCGGCCACATCGCGGCGGGGGCGGGCTCGCAGGTGGTGTGCCGGTGTGGTCAGCACGGTTGTCTGGAAGCGCTCGCCGGCGGGGCCGCGCTGGCGCGCGAAGGTCGCCTCGCTGCGCAGCGCGGGGAGAGCCCCTTCCTGGCCAAGCTCGCCCTCGCCAACCATGAGATCACCGGCGCCGACGTGGGGCGCGCCGCGATTCATGGTGATCCCCGCTCCGTGGAGCTTGTGACGACATCAGCGCAGCTGGTGGGCGAGACGCTCTCGCAACTCGTCAACTTCTTCAACCCTTCCCTGATCCTCCTCGGCGGCGGTGTCACCGAGGTGGGGAACCTGTACCTGGCGACCGTCAGACAGATGGTGCTTGGCAGGTCCCTCCCCCTGGCCACGCGTTCGTTGCTGATCGAGCGGTCGCCGCTCGGGAACACCGCCGGTCTCAAGGGGGCCGCCTTCATGGTCATCGACGAACTGCTATCCCGCGAGAGACTGGGCCTGTGGATCGAGGATGGCTCCCCAGCAGGCCAGCCGGCGCTGTTGGCCTGACCACCTGAGGTCACCGGGTACCACGTCGTCCCACCACCCTGAACCCCTCGCCGGGGCTCCGTGACCGACCCGCAGAAGACGCACTTCGCCAGGATCTCCGCCTGGGCTCACGCGCACCGGACGTCGATGACAGCACGTCCCAGGACCACCGCGACCGCGACGATCACGGCCAGCCGCCCTCGAGCAGCGGGGTCACCGTCACCTCGTTGAGCACCGGCCGGCCCGGCGCCGTGGCCATCCAGGCGATGAGGTCCGCGACGACCGCGGGGTCGAGCGCTGCATCGGGATCATCGGTCGCAACCTGGGCCGGGCGCTGCTGCGTGGGGTCGAACGTGCCCCAGTTGGTGGCCATCGCACCGGGGTAGAGCACGCAGACGCGGATGCCGTGGGCGCGCCCCTCCGCCGCCAGCGACTGGGTGAGCCCGGTCAGGGCGAACTTGCTGGCGCAGTAGGCGGATGCGTTGGCCCACCCGCGCCGGCCCGCGACCGACGAGATGTTGACGACGAGCCCTCCGCCGCCGCGCTGCAGGTGCGGCATCGCGGACCTCGCGAGCGCGAAGGGTGCGGTGAGGTTGACGGCGATCACCCGCTCCCAGTCGTCGAGGGAGACGTCCTGGGCCGAGCCGGGCGCGTCGGTCGCGGCCGCGTTGACGAGCACCGCGAGGTGACCCAGCTCGGCCGCTGCCCGGTCGACGACGTCACCGAGCCCTGCCGTGTCGCCGAGGTCGACCGCGAGCGGCAGGGCACGCACGCCCGCGGCCGCCACCTCATCGGCCACCCGGGCCAGGTCGCTCTCACGCCGCCCCACGAGGGCGACGTCGGCGCCCTCGCGCGCCAGGCGCAGTGCGACCGCACGGCCCAGGCCGCTCGTGGCGCCGGTGACCAGCGCGCTCGTCCCCGACATGGGCCCGAAGGTAGTCATCCGTCCATCCTGCCCGAGGCCCCACCGACATTCGCGACCTGTCGCCCCGGTCGCGACCGGAGGCCCCAGCAGGTCAGAGGCGGACGACCATCTTGCCCGTGTTGTCCCCGCGCAGGACGCCGAGGAAGGCGTCGACGGCGTGCTCGATGCCGTCGACGAAGGTCTCCTGGGTCACCAGGCGGCCCTCCCCCATCCACTGCGCCGCGTGGGTAGCGTACTCGCGGGCGAGGTCCCAGTGGTCGCCGACGAGGAAGCCCTCGATGCGACCGCGGGTCTGGATGAGGCGGGCCAGGTTGCGCGGGCCGGGGGCCGGCTCGGTGTCGTTGTAGACCGAGATGGCTCCGCACACCGCGATCCGGCCGTTGAGGCGCAGCGAGCCGATGGCGGCCTCGAGGTGCTCGCCGCCGACGTTGTCGAAGTACACGTCGACGCCGTCGGGCGCGGCCTCGCGCAGCTGTCGCGACACCGGGCCGTCCCTGTAGGAGAAGGCGGCGTCGAAGCCGAGGTCCTCGACGACGTGGCGCACCTTCTCGGCCGACCCCGCCGACCCGATGACGCGGCTCGCGCCAAGTGCCTTTGCGACCTGGCCGGCGACGCTCCCCACGGCACCCGCGGCGCCCGAGACGAAGACGACGTCGCCCGGCTTGACGGCGGCGATGCGCGTGAGGCCCACGTAGGCGGTCAGGCCGGTCATGCCCAGCACGCCGAGGTAGGACGACGCCGGCACCGCGGACACGGCAACGACCCGCGCCGACGACGCGTCGAGGACGGCCGCCTCGCGCCAGCCCAGCCCGTGCAGCACGTGGTCACCGACGGCGACCCCGTCGGCGCGCGACTCCTCGACGACGCCGACCGCGCCGCCCTCCATCGCGGCCCCGAGCTCGTACGGCGCGGCATACGACCTCGCGTCGCTCATCCGCCCGCGCATGTACGGGTCCACCGACATGGCGACGTTCCGCACCCGCAGCTGACCCTCGGCGACCTCGGGCAGCGAGGTCTCGACGAGCTCGAAGTCGGCCGGGGTCGGCCACCCGACGGGGCGGGAGACGAGCCGGACCTCACGAGGCGCGGAGGGCGGGCTGGGCAGGGCTGCGGCGGACATGGGGGCCTTCCGGTGCGGGGACGGGGCAACAGAGACGTCCAACCGTGGGGCGCCCTCCCCTATGCCGTGACCCCCGCCACTCGGTCCGGCTTGCGTCAGTCGCGCCCGGTGGTGCGCGCCCGGCGGGCGGCCTCGACCTTGTCCCGCTTCTCGCGGCGCAGCCTCAGCTGGGGGTCGTCCTCGGTGCCGAGCTGCGCCGGTCCGAAGACGCTGACGCCGGCGTAGCGCAGCCGCCAACCGATCCGGTACCCGAGTGAGAGACCCGTGCGGTCGGCCCTGGCCATGGCGTCCTCCAGATTGTTAGTGCCCTAAGTGTTATGACACGAAGATACGCCTGATTCTCGTTACGATGAAATCGTGACCTCACCCCCACGCACCCCTGCGAGCCCCCGTGCCGCCTCCCCGGCGAGACGTGGGCAGGATGCACCGGCGGCGGACGGCGTCGACCTCCTCGCCCTCGACCGGCAGGTCTGCTTCGCCCTGGCCGTCGCGTCGCGCAACGTCATCGGCGTCTATCGGCCGCTCCTGGAGCCCATGGGCCTGACCCACCCCCAGTACCTCGTGATGCTCGCGCTGTGGGAGCAGGCCCCGCTGCGCGTCTCCGAGGTCGCCGAGCGGCTGAGCCTCGAGCCGGCGACACTGTCACCGCTGCTGAAGCGCCTCGAGGTCGCGGGCCTGGTCCGGCGCGACCGCGACCGTGCCGACGAGCGAGCGGTGGCGGTCTCCCTCACCCCTGCGGGGCGCAGGCTCCGCACGCAGGCCGAGCGCATCCCCGCCGCCGTCATCGGCCGGCTCGGGATGGAGGTCGCCGAGCTCGAGGACATCCGCGACCGGCTCACCACCCTCATCGACGCCACCCGCCGCCTGCCCTGACCGGTCCGGGCTCCGGACTCGGGGCGCGCCACGCGAGTTCGAAACCGGCGGCGCCGGCCGGTAGCGTCCTCCGCGAGAGGGGGCAGTCCGGACGCGCTCCTCGACGGTGCGCGAGGAGACACCCCATGTACGCCTTCCTGCTCAGCACCGTCGTGATCTTCGTGGCCGAGCTCGGCGACAAGAGCCAGCTGATGGCGATGACGTTCGCCACCCGCTACAAGGTGCGCGACGTCCTCATCGGGATCACCGTCGCGACCGCGGTCGTCCACCTCGCCTCGGTCGCCATCGGTGCCGCGGTCGGCACCGCCTTCAGCGAGTACCAGGGGGCCATCTCGGTCGTCGCCGGCCTCGCCTTCTTCGCCTTCGCCCTGTGGACGCTGCGCGGGGACGAGCTGACCGAGGACGAGGCCGACAAGGCGCGCCGCTCGACCGGCGCGGCACTGCTCGCGGTCGGGGTCGCGTTCTTCCTCGCCGAGCTCGGCGACAAGACGATGCTCGCGACGATCACCCTGGCCACCCAGGAGGGCTGGTTCGGGGTGTGGGTCGGGAGCACCGTGGGGATGGTCGCGGCCGACGCGCTGGCCATCGGGGTGGGCGCGATGCTGGGACGGAAGCTGCCCGAGAAGGTCATCAAGGTCGGTGCGGCGGTGGCGTTCGCGGTCTTCGGTGCGCTGCTCGTCGCGCAGGGGGCCGGCTGGCTGTGAATGCACGGAGCCACCGGCACCGGCGGGTCCCCGCCCGGCCGGTGACGCGGTCGGGCGCCGGTACCGTGGGACCCAGCGACACCGCGTCCCGACGACGCCTGAGTCTCCCTCGCTGCCACCACCGTCAGGACACCCCGTGACCGACCAGCCCCTCGCGACGACGCCCGACACCGCGGGCCCGACGTCGGCGACGGTGCGCGTCGTCCTCGGCATCCCCGTCGACCGGGCCGGCCGCGTCGCCGTGTCGGTCGGCGTCGCCGACCATCTCGAGCGCAGCGAGTCACTCACGGCGGTCGGCCCCGACGGGGCTCCGGTCGACCACCACGTCATCACCTTCGACCGCGGCACGCGGCTGCACGTCCTCGACGCTCCGCTCGGCGAGGTCATCGTCACCTACGACGCGACGGTCTCCCTGGGCTGGGTCGAGCCGGAGCGGGTGACCGAGGCCGAGTCGCTGCTCTACGTCCTGCCCAGCCGCTACTGCCCGAGCGACCGCGTAGAGGGTTTCGCGGCAACTGAGTTCGGGCACCTGGAGGGCGACGCGGCCCGGGTCGTCGCCATCGTCCGGTGGGCGTCCGGCAGGCTGTCGTACGAGCCCGGCTCGACGACGTCCAGCGAGGACGCCCTGGCCCCCCTCCTCACCGGCCGCGGGGTGTGCCGCGACTACGCCCACCTCGTCACGACGATGTGCCGCGCCCTCGGGATGCCCGCGCGCTACGTGTCGGTCTACGCGCCGGGACTGTCGCCGATGGATGCGCACGCGGTGGTCGAGGTCGCCGTCGACGGCGTCTGGCGGCTCGTCGACGCCACGCACCTCGCGCCGCGCCGCTCGATGGTCCGCATCGGGACGGGGCGCGACGCCGCTGACGTCGCCATCTTGACGGGTCTCGGCGGGTCGTCGGGGGCACCGCGGTTCGAGGTGACGGCGACGGCTTCCCCGCTGCTCCCGGGCGACGACCCGGACGCGATGGTCTCGCTCGCCTGACCTCGCTCCCCCGGGGCTCAGGCCTCGAGCGGGGTCACCAGGGCGCCGAGGCAGTGGTAGACGTCGGGCCGCCCCGGCCAGATCTCTCCCGCCTCGTGCAGGTCGTCGTCGAGCTCGTTGCGCCAGGTACCCCGCTCGTCGACGAAGTAGCGCGCCGCGTGGTCCCACAGGCGCCGGTACCAGCCCTCCCAGTGGGGGTCCCCGGTGCGGCGCACGAGTGCCGCCGCCGTCTGGATGCCCTCGCACACCGGCCAGTGCAACCGGACGTCGGCGACGGGGGCGCCCTCCCAGTCGACGGTGTAGACCAGCCCGGGCCGGCCGTCGAGGGCCCACCCGCCGTCGAGGGCCCGACGCGTCAGCGCCTCGGCCCCCTCGATTAGCCAGGGTGGTGACCCGACCAGCGGCGACGCCTCGAGCTGGAGCAGGAACCGGGCCCACTCCAGCGAGTGGCCGAAGGTCGCGCCGAAGGGGCGGAAAGGGTGCTGGGGGTCCTCGCGGTTGTACTCGGGCAGCTCCTGCCAGGTGGCCGAGAAGTGCTCCGGGAGAAGCCATTCGTGCGACCTGGCCGCGCGGTTGACGAGCCGGTCGGCCATGTCGAGGGCCCGCTCGTGCCAGACCGCGTTGCCTGTGGCATGGCCCATCGCGACGAAGGCCTCGACGCCGTGCATGTTCGCGTTGGCACCGCGGTAGTCCTCGGGGGCGGACCAGTCGGGGGCGAAGGACTCCCGCAGCGCGCGGGCCTCCTCGTCCCAGAGGTGGGTGTCGACGACCTCCACCACCTGCGCGAGCAGGCCGGCCGCCCCGGGGTGGCCGATGCCGAGGGCCGTCGCCGCCGCCAACCCGACGTGCACGTGGTCGTAGGTGGACTTCGGTGTGACGGAACCCGGTTCGGTGAGCCAACCCCCGTGCTCGGTGTCCGCGTGCAGCCCGGTGAGCGAGGCCATCGCGTGGTCGAGCAGCTCACCCGACCCCGGGATGCCGTGACGCACCCCGACCGCCGACGCCCACGCCATCCGGGCGGTGAGGAAGAGCAGGGGTCGGCGACCCGCGAGCGGGCGCCCGTCGGCGTCGAGCCACTCGAAGCCACCGCCCGCGCGGATGGACGGGACGGCGAACCCGAGGACGTCGGCCATCCCGCGGCGCAGCCACTCGCGGTGGGTGGGCGCGTCGAGCCAGGACGAGCCGGCGGTGAGGTCGGCGGTGCTCATCGGGCCTCCACCGCGACCCGGTACGTCATCGAGTGGGACGCACCCGGCTCGACCGACACGGCGTTCTCGAACGCGTTGGCGCCCTCGACGCAGAGGAAGCCGGGCCAGTCGTCGTCCCCGATGTCGGGGACGTCGGCCGCCTTCTGCGACCACGGGTTCCAGACGACGACGTTCGCCGCGCCCTGCGTCGACACCACGAGGCGCCGGTCCAGGACGGGGTCGACGACGGTGACCGGCTCGCTCGTGCGGAACACGGCGTCGGTCTCCCCCGCGAACTCCACCGGACCCGTCTGGACCTTCTCCGTGCCGGCGACCTTGTCGAAGAACGACCGGCCGTCCAGCCCCTCGAGCATGACCTGTCGGACGTCGCCGACGGCGAGGTAGGCGTGCAGTGCCTCCTCGACGACGAAGGCCGAGTCCCCCGTGTTCGTCGTCGTCAGGGTCAGCTCGAGGGTCTCCCCCAGTCGCGACACGAGGTCGAGGGAGTACGCGTGCGGCCAGTGCGGTGACGTCGCCTGCTCGCTCGTGATGCGGTGCGTGACAACGAGGACGCCCTCGTCCTCGATCGCGCTCACCCGCTCCCAGGCCGCGGTGCGCACGAAGCCATGGGCCGGCTCGAGGCCACCCCCGCGCCCCGGGCCGAACCAGGGCCAGCACACCGGGACGCCACCCCGGATCGGGCGCCCCTGCTCGTACCGTGCCGCGGTGCTGACGTAGAGCACGGGTGCGGCGCCGGCCGGAGCCCAGCGGGTGACCTGGCCGCCCTGGTCGTGCACCTCACCGGTGCAGATCGCGGTCTCGACGGCGAGGGGCGGCGGGAGGGTGTCGGCCATCCCCCGACCCTACGGAAGCCGAGGCCTGGGAGCCACGCGCCGCTGACGATGCATCCGCCGGATGTGGGTGTCAATAGCCCGGATGGGCGTGAACTGAGAGGACGCACAGGCGCGACAGATTGTTTTCACAAACGTCTGTGCAGGTCAGCGCCCTGCCTTTACCTTTACGTGACCATTTCTTTGCAGTCAGGGGAGGGCCAATGAGCCCGATGTCAAGCGTGCGCGCCTTCGCGGTCGCCGCCGTCGCCGTCGTTGTCGTCGCCATCGGGGGCAACGCCGCCCTCGCCGATGACATCGTGCTCGAGAGCGACTCGATCACCTTCCAGGGGAGTAATGCCACCCTCGGCTTCGGCTCGGTGCCGTGCAACACCGACGTGACACGGAGCGTGACGGTCCTCTTGGCCAGAGGCGGTAACTCGAGCGGTTCGACGTTCGGCAACTCAGCCGCCGTGGCTGTGACCGCGCCTCCGTCCACTTCCGCGTTGACAGTGTCGGTGCCTTCGGGGGCCGCCGGCGAAGTCAACCTCCCCAGCAACTGGACGGGCGCCGCAAACAACGCCCTGAGCACGGACGAGGTCACCCTGTCGGTCACCTTGCGGTCCTCAACGGCTGGGAGCGGGTCGGCCTCGCTGACCGTCACCGGGCGGGGGCCCAACAGCGCGGCCACCCAGATCACGGTGACTCGGAACTTGGCTGTCACCTGGACCACCGGTTCGTGTGCACCTGTCAAGACCGCGACGACGACCGTGCTGACCTGCCCCGCGAACGCCGTGTACACCGGGTCCGCGGTCGAGCCCTGCTCGGCCACCGTGACCGGCTCCGGCGGGTTCTCACAGTCTGTTCCCGTCAGCTACGCCGGGGCCCACACCGCCGTCGGCACCGTGACCGCCACCGCGACCTTCGCTGAGACGGCGACGCGGCTGGGCAGCAGCGACACCAAGACTTTCGACATCACCAAGGCACCATCGACGACGACCGTGACGTGCCCGGCGTCGGTGACCTTCACCGGTGCCGCCCAGACGCCCTGTACCGCGAACGTGTCCGGAGCGGGCGGCCTGAACCAGTCCCTGACTCCGGGCTACTCCGCCAACACGGCGGTCGGGACAGCAACCGCCAGCGCCTCGTATGCCGGGGACGCGAACCACACCCCGAGCAACGCGTCCTCGACCTTCGCGATCGGCAAGGCGGGCTCGACGACGACGATCACCTGCGGCGCGGGCCCCTTCACGTACACCGGTGCGGGCCACACCCCCTGCTCCGCCAGGGCCACCGGCGCCGGCGGCCTCGACACAGCGGTCCCGGTCGAGTACGCCGGCAATGTCCAGGCCGGCACCGCGACGGTCTCTGCCGCCTTCGCCGGCGACGCCAGCCACACGGCCAGCGAAGCCCAAACGACGTTCGCCATCGGCAAGGCCGCCGCCCAGTGCAGCGTGACGCCCTTCTCCGGCACCTACGACGGAAACCCCCACGGCATCAGCGGTACCTGCCTCGGGCTCGACGGGCTGGCGCTCACGGGCATGGCCCTCGGTGCCTTGCACACCTCCGCCGGCACGCACACGGTGAGCTGGGCGTTCGAGGGCGGCGCCAACTACGCCGACCAGTCAGGGACCTCGACCGTCACCATCGCCAAGGCCGTTCCGACCTGTGACGTCAACGGCTGGACCTACACCTACGACGCTGCAGGCCATGGCGCCTCGGGAACCTGCACCGGAGCCAAGGGAGAGATCCTGACGGGGCTCAACCTCGGGGAGTCGTTCACCAACGTTCCCGGCGGCACTGCCACGTGGAACCTGCCGGCGAGCACCAACTACCTCGCCGCCGGGGGAACCGTGGAGATCGAGATCTCACCGGCGACCCCCGACTGCGACGTCAGCGGGTTCAGCGGTCCCTACGACTCATTCGCTCACGGTCTCTCCGGTACGTGCACCGGCGTCGACGGTGAGGAGCTCGAGGGGCTCCTCCTCGGCGACACGTTCACGAACGTCCCCGGAGGCACCGCCTACTGGAGCATCGCGTCCAGCGCCAACTACACCGTCGCGGCGGGGTCGAAGAACGTCACCATGACCCCGATCGCGGCCACGTGCACCATCTCCGGGTTCGATGGCGTCTACACAGCCACCCCGCACGGTGCGACCGGATCATGCACCGGCCTGGGCACGGAGCAGCCCGGGACGCTCGACCTCGGCGAGTCCTTCACCAACGTCCCCGGCGGAACCGCGCACTGGACACTGACCGGAAACGACAACTACCTCGATGACGAGGACGACGTCGCAATCACGATCGGCGCAGGCGTGCTCGACCGTCACGGTCATCTGTGACCCCACGACAGTCACGTACGACGGCACTGGCCTTCGAACCGTGTAGCGCCACCGCCAGCAGGGTGTGGACTGGAGCCGCTCGACCTGGCCGTGGACGTTCGAGGACAACATCTCCGCCGGACCCGTCACGGCCACCGCGACGTGGGCCGGCGACGACAACCACGAGGGCAGCACCGGTGCGGGTTCCTTCACCATCCTCAAGGCCCCGACCACGACGACGGTCAGCTGCCCCGCGGGACCCTTCACCTACTCGGGTGACGTGATCACGCCCTGCTCTGCGGAGACGACCGGCCCGGGAGGACTCCTCGTTGCGCACGGCGTGACGTACGACAACAACATCTACGCGGGCCTGGCCACGGCCAGCGCAGAGTACGGCGAGAGCCCGAACTACCTGGGCTCGTCCGACTCGGGGACGTTCGTCATCGGCAAGGCCGCTAGCGTCGTGACCGTCGTCTGTCAGTTCAACGTCACCTACACGGGGTCTGACCAGGAGGAGTGCTCGGCTGGCGTCACTGGCGCCGGTGGTCTCAACAAGGAGCTCACCCCCACCTACGCCAACAACATCGACGTCGGCACTGCCACCGCCACCGCCACGTACGACGGGGACGACAACCACTTCGGGGACGAGAGCTCGGCCAGCTTCGAGATCACCGAGGCCACGAGCGACACCACTGTCTGGTGTCCGGCCGGCCCGCACGTGTACACGGGCGAACCGATCACCCCCGAGTGCACCGCGAACGCGACCGGGGATGGCGGGCTGTCGACCTCAGTGACGCCGGTAACCTTCACCGACAACCTGAATGTCGGCAACGCCTCGGCCTGGGCCACGTACTCGGGCGACGTCAACCACACGGGCTCCACCGGCTCGACGTGGTTCGCGATCGAGCAGGCCCCTTCGACGGTGACGATCCTGTGCACCGACCCGGTGACGTACACCGGCGCTGATGTCGAACCGTGCAGCGCCACCGCCAGCGGCGCCGGGATCCTGATCCCCATCCCGCTGTCCATCTCGTACACCGACAACCGCAACGCCGGCACGGCAACCGCCACGGCCGTCTGGACCGGCGACGACAACCACGAGGGCTCGGAGGCCGAGAAGACCTTCACCATCACCAAGGCGGACAGCACCACGACCATCACCTGCCCGACAGCAGTCACCTACACCGGCGACCCGCAGAGCCCGTGCACCGGCGCACCGCCACCGGCGCCGGCGGCCTCGATGACGAGGTCGCGGTCAACCACACCAACAACACCAACGCCGGCACGGCCAGCGCGTCGAGCCACCTACGCCGGGGACGCCAACCACCTCGACGCCACCGCACACAGCCAAGCGGATCCTGCCTGCACCATCGAGGGCTACACCGGCACTACGACCAGCGCGCACGGCCTGAGCGGCTCCTGCTCCGGCGTCGACGACGTCGACCTCACCGACCGGCGGCGCCACCCACACCGACGCCGGCAGCCACCGGTCGACTGGACCTTCACCGGCGGCACCAACTACGCCGACCAGTCCGACACCGCCACCGTGACCACCAGCCGACCGACCTGCACCGCTACACCGGCACTACGACGCACCGCGCACGGCCTGAGCGGCTCCTGCTCCGGCGTCGACGACGTCGACCTCACCGACGGGCTGGACCTGGGCGCCACCCACACCGACGCCGGCAGCTACCAGGTCGACTGGACCTTCACCGGCGGCACCAACTACGCCGACCAGTCCGACACCGCCACCGTGACCATCAACCAGGCCGACGCGACCTGCACCGTCGAGGACTACACCGGCACCACGCACAGCCGCGCACGGCCGACGCCTCTCCGGCGTCGCGACGTCGACCTCACCGACGGCGGTGGCACCCACACCGACGCCGGCAGCTACCAGGTCGACTGGACCTTCACCGGCGGCACCAACTACGCCGACCAGTCCGACACCGCGACCGTGACGACAAAGCCACCCCACTGCGTGTCATCGACGGCTACACCGGCACCTACGACGCCACCGCCCACGGCGCCACCGGCACCTGCAACGGCGTGGACGGCACCCTGCCCGGCCGACCCGGCGACACCTCACCAACGCCCCCGGCGGCACCGCCAACTGGAGCATCGACACCAGCCCCAACTACCTCGGCGCCACGGCTCGGTCGCCATCATCATCAACCAGGCCGACGCGACCTGCACCTAGGGCTACACCGACTCTACGACGCAGCCGCGCACGGCCTGAGCGGCGCCTGCTCCGGCGTCGACGACGTCGACCTCACCGACGGGCTGGCGGAGCGCCGCAGCCACCGACCTTCACCGGCGGCACCAACTACGCCGACCAGTCCGACACCACCGTGACCATCACCGGCCCGACACGCAGCGACCTACACCGGCACCGACGCACCGCCACGTGCACCGCCACCGCCACCGGCACCTGCAACGGCGTGGACGAGGCGGCTGCCCGCCACCACGCCGACACTCACCAACGCCCCCGGCGGCACCGCCAACTGGAGCATCGACACCAGCCCCAACTACCTCGAGCGCCACGGCTCGGTCGCCATCATCATCAACCAGGCCGAGAGCACGACGACGGTGACCTGCCCGGCCTCGACCGTGTACTCGGGGACGGCCAAGACTCCGTGCACCGCCACCGCCGGCGGGGTCGGCGGCCTCAACGCCACTGTCCCGGTGACACACTCGAACAACACCAACGCGGGTACCGCCGGTGCCAGCGCCACCTACCCCGGCGACACCAACCACACGGGCAGCACCGGCACCGGCTCGTTCACCATCGAGCAGGCGCCGTCGACCACCCTCGTCATGTGCCCCGCCAGCCGGACGTACACCGGATCACCGTTGGAAGCGTGCTCCGCGAGCGCCACCGGTGCGGGGATCTCGACCCCCGTCCCCGTGGCCGTCGAGTACACCGACAACACCAACGTCGGCACCGCCCGGGCCAACGCAACCTACCCGGGTGACGCCAACCACACGGGCAGCACCCACGCCGGGACCTTCACCATCGAGAAGGCGGCCTCCACCACGGTCGTGACCTGCCCCGCAACGCTCGTCTACACCGGCGGCGCCCAGACTCCGTGCACCGCTCAAGTCACCGGTGCCGGCGGCCTCGACGAGGCCGTGAGCGTCACGCACACCGACAACATCAATGCCGGAACGGCCGGCGCGTCGGCCACCTACGCCGGGGACGACAACCACCTGGGCAGCACCGGGACCAGGTCCTTCACGATCACCAGGGCGCCGACCACCGTCACGGTGACCTGCCCGACATCGGTGAACTACACCGGATTGCCGATCACGCCGTGCACGGCGCTGGCCACCGGCGCCGGCGGGCTCAGCCAGTCGCGTCCGGTGACCCACACGAGCAACACTCAGGCGGGTACGGCAAACGCCACGGCCTCCTACGCGGGCGACGCCAACCACGAGCCCGGCTCCGGATCGGCCACCTTCCAAATCACCAAGTGGTGGACGCTCAAGGGCTTCTACCAGCCGGTGGACATGAGCGGAGTGTTGAACACCGTCAAGGGCGGCTCGACCGTGCCGCTGAAGTTCGAGATGTTCGCCGGGGCGACGAAGCTGACCGACGTGGCACAGGTCAAGTCCTTCACCGCCACGAAGGTCGGCTGCCTGACCGGCGCGGTCGAGGACCAGATCGAGGAGTTCACCACGACCGGCGGGACGGTCCTTCGCTACGACGGCGCCGGTGGGCAGTTCATTCAGAACTGGCAAACCCCGAAGACACCGGGCGTCTGCTACCGCGTAACCATGACCGCTCAGGACAGTTCGACCATCAGCGCACTGTTCAAGCTGAAGTGACGCACTGATTTGGAGCAGCGAGGGCCGGGTCCACCAGGACCCGGCCCCTCGCGGCGCGCGGGAGGGGCGGCCGTCAGGCCCGTCCTGCTCCGATGCGTTCCGCCTCGTCCTTCGCGTCCGAGGCCGCGGCCTCCTGGCGCTCGATCCGTCGCTTCGCGAGGAGGCTCGTCGCCGTGACGATAGCGAGGATGCCGACGATCACGCCGAGCGAGGCGAGGGTGGGGATCTCCGGGACCGCGGCCCAGACGCCGTCGGCCCAGTGCAGGACGAGCTTGACCCCGATGAAGGCCAGGATCGCGGCAAGCCCGTGGCCGAGGTGGACCAGTGACGCGAGGGCGCCCTCGAGGACGAAGTAGAGCGCCCGCAGGCCGAGGAGCGCGAAGGCGTTGGTGGCGAAGACGAGGTACGGGTCGCCAGTGATCCCGTAGACGGCAGGGACCGAGTCGACGGCGAAGACGATGTCGGTGCCGAGGATGGCCACCGTGACCAGGGCCAGGGGCGTCAGGGCCCGGCGCCCCGCCTGGCGCACCGTCATCCGGGTCCCGGCGTACTCGTCGGACACCGCGAAGAAGCGACGCAGCAGCCTGACCGTGCGGAGCGCACCGATGTCGACGGCATGGTCCACCCCCGACACGGCGTCCCGGCCGACCTTCACCGCGGTGAGCAGCAGGATGGCGCCGAAGAGGAGGAAGGTCCACGAGAACGTCGAGATCATCTGCGCGCCGAGGGCGATGAAGACGCCCCGCAGCACGAGTGCGCCGGCCACGCCGATGAGCAGGACACGCTGCTTGAGCTCGTCGGGTACGGCGAACGCGGCGAGCAGGAGCATGAAGACGAAGAGGTTGTCGACGGACAGCGACTTCTCCACGAGGTAGCCCGTGTAGTACTCGAGGCCGCGGTCGCCGCCGAACTGCTGCCAGACGAAGACGCCGAACGCCAGGGGCAGCCCGACGTAGAAGGACGACCAGGCCACGGCCTCCTTCATCGAGACCGCATGAGGCCTTCGGGTCAGGACGAAGTCCAGGGCGAACAGGCCGAGGACGACAGCGAGGGTGGCCCCCCACAGCAGGGGCGTCCCGAGCGATTCGACGGGGCCACCAAGTGGCACCGCGGTGGGCAGGGCGGAGGGCAGTGACATGACGGGCTCCTCAGGGCACGAACATCGGTCCTGAGGTCTCCTTCACCGGTCCGGGCGAGCCCGGGGCGGTGTCGCGCCGGGACCACCATCGGGTGGTCGTACTGACCGGCGCGAGCTTGGGAAGTACTCCCCTCGTGCCGCCCATCCTACGGGGCTCGCAGGATGCTTCCCAACCGAGCGCCTTCCGCGTCGAACCTTGCCCGGGCCCCGATGGCCAGCCCTTCGGTGCGTTCTACCGCGCCGCCCTCGGTGCGTGCCACCGCGCCACCATGGGGGCTTGCTACGGCGCAGTAGGTGTCGTGATCACGACACCTACTGCGCCGTAGCACGCACTTCAGGGGGGAGGGAGGGGCCAGGGGGCGGGTGGGGCGGGGGCGGGGTCAGGGTTTGGTGGCGTCGAGGCGGGCCAGGGCCTCGATGCGCTCGGCGGCGTGGTCGACGATCCGCCGGTCGTAGCCGTGCGCGTACCCGTCGTCGTGCTCCCAGGGCTCGTGCACCGACTTGCCCCTCGAGGTGCGCGAGCTCGGGCACCCAGCGCCGCACGTAGGCCCCGTCGGGGTCGAAGCGCAGCCCCTGGGTGACGGGGTTGAAGACGCGGAAGTACGG
Organism: uncultured Actinomycetota bacterium; assembly: GCA_963795035.1. Lineage (GTDB taxonomy): Bacteria > Actinomycetota > Actinomycetes > Actinomycetales > Dermatophilaceae > Oryzobacter. The sequence goes on from CAWCFZ010000001.1 coordinate 1,027,081, forward strand.
CGAGGCGTCGGTGCCGGTGCCCGCTACCCACTGCCACCCGTGGTTGTTCGACGCGACGTCGCCGTCGACGAGGTGCTCGAGGAAGTGGCGCGCCCCGAGCGGCCACCACACGTGCAGGTCCTTGGTGAGGAAGCTCGCGGTGATCATCCGCACCCGGTTGTGCATCCAGCCCTCGGCGAGCAGCTGCCGCATCCCGGCGTCGACGAGCGGGTACCCGGTGTGACCCGTCTTCCACGCGTCGATGGCGTCCTCCGGCTCGTCGTACCGCATCGCGGCCCATCTGGGGGCGCAGGTCCGCCCAGGCGGTCCGGGGCTGGTGCCACAGGACGTCGGCGTAGAACTCCCGCCAGGCCAGCTCGCTCTCGTAGGTCCGGGCACCCTTGCCGGGGACGTCGGCCAGGTCGGCCAGGAGCGTCCGGGGGTGCAGGACACCGAGCTTCAGGTACGGCGACATCCGCGAGGTGCCGTCGCGGTCCGGGCGGTTGCGGTCGTCGGCGTACTCGTCGAGGCCGCGGTCGCGCCACGAGTGCCACCGGCGCAGCGCGGCTTCCTCCCCCGCGTCGGGCAGCTCGGGCAGGTCGGGGGCCGACAGCGCGGCCTCGAGGGCGGCCGTCGCCTCGGCGTCGTTGCGGGCGTGCCGCAGGGGCAGCGACCTCGGGGACGGGGCCGGCTCGGGCCACCCGTGCGCGCGCCACGCCCTCGAGAAGGGGGTGAACACCTTGTAGGGATCACCCGTGCCGTTGACGACGAGGCCCGGACCGACCGCGTACGGCGTTCCGGTCTCGACCCACTCGATCCCGTTCTCCCCCAACCGTTGCGCGACGACCTCGTCGCGGGAACGCCCCGCCGGGGTGGTCTCCCGCGTCACGTGAACCGAAGCCGCGCCGACCCGCGACGCCAGCTCGGGCAGCACCGCCCGCGGGTCACCGTGCAGCAGGGTCAGGTTGCCGTCGAGCGAGGCGTCGAGGGCGCGCAGGTTGGCGGCCAGCCAGGCCCGCCGGGCCGCGCCACCGCCGCGCCAGAGCCGCGCGTCGACGACGAACGCGACGACGAGGTCACCGTCTGCGGCGGCGTCGCGGGCCGCGAGCAGGGCGGGATGGTCGCGGCGCCGCAGGTCGCGGCGCAGCCACAGCACGGACGTCATGCCGACCTCCTCACGAGAGCCGGTCCAGGACCTGCGGCAGGAGGAACAGCATCCCCAGCGACCACGTGAGGTGCGTGATCGTCGGGCCGAGGATGCCGCCGGTCACCCGGCGCTGGAAGCCGACGACGAGCCCCACGACGAACCCGGCCAGCACGAGGAGCGGGATGCCCGAGGTCGCCGTGACCAGGGTGTAGACCACGGTCGTGACCGCGACGGCGTGCCGGCGCCCGACCCCGGCGTACAGGGCACCGCGGAAGTACAGCTCCTCGGCGACCCCGTTGACCGTCGTGATGACCGCGACGAGGGCCAGCGACCCGAAGCGGGCGTGGTCGAGCAGGTCCTGCACCGGTTCGCGCAGGACGGGGATGCGGGCCACGACCACCGCGCCGAGCAGGAAGACCGCGAGGAGCAGGGCTCCGAGGGCGAGCGACTGCAGCACGGCCCGGCTCGTGCCACGACCGCCACGGGTGTGCCCCCGGCCGAGGTAGAGCGGGCCGGACAGCAGCGCACCCCCGGCCCAGACGGCCGCGAGCGCGAAGGTGGCGACGTAGAAGGTGGGGTCGCCCGCCTCGATGCGCAGGGCCCACGCACCCATCCCGGCCCCGACGAGCAGGGTGATGCCCGCGACGACGCGGCGGCGGCGGAAGGCCCAGTCCGACTCGGTGTGGTCGCGCGGCACCGGGTCGACGAGGGCGGCACGCAGGAAGGCGCGGAGCTCGTTGACGGGGTTCATCTCAGACGGGGTTCATCTCAGGACGTGGGCCACCGGCTCAGGACCCGCCCCCGGCCCACGCGGGGTCGGCCGAGGTGATGCGCGCGGGGTCGACCGTTCCGGGCTCGGGCCGGGGGTCGGCGCCGTCACCGGCGACCGAGGCGGCGACCGCGGCGTCGAAGGGCAGCGCCCCGGCGGCCGGCATCCCCACGAGGTCCTGGAGGTCGGTCTCACTGGCGACGACCTCGTGGACGAGGCTGCCGACGAGCGGCTTGGCGACGCCGGTGGGCACCGGGGTCACCAGCCCCACCCAGTGGCTGGCCAGGTGCGGCGTGAGGACGGGCACCGTCACGATGGCGCGGGCCCGCAGACCTGCGACGGCGGCGAACCGCTGGATCATCTCGCGGTAGGTGAGGACCTCCGGGCCCCCGATGTCGAAGGTGCGGTTCAGCTCGGGCGGCAGGTCGGCCGCGCTGACGAGGAGGTCCAGGACGTCCCGCACGGCGATCGGCTGGATCCGGTTGTCGAGCCACTTGGGCGTCAGCATGACGGGCAGGCGCGTCGTGAGGTGGCGCAGCATCTCGAACGACGCCGAGCCCGACCCGAGGATGATCGCGGCCTGGAGCACCGCGGTCGGCACCCCGCTGGCCATGAGCAGGTCACCGACCTCGACCCGCGAGGCGAGGTGGTCGCTGAGCGGCTCGTGGGCGGGGTGCAGGCCGGAGAGGTAGACGATGCGGCCCACGCCGGCCTCGGCGGCGACGGCGCCGAAGCTCGTCGGCGAGCTCGCGGTCGCGCTCGACGAAGCTGCCCTCACCGTCCATCGAGTGCAGGAAGTAGTACGCGACGTCGACGTCGGCGAGCGCCGCGGTGAGCGTCTCGCGGGAGGTGGCGTCGCCCTCGACGACCTCGGCCTTCGGAAGCCACGAGCGGTCGGCGACCTTGGCCCGGTCCCTCGTCAGGACCCGGACCTGCCAGCCCTCGTCGACGAGGCGAGGCACGAGGCGGGAGCCGATGTAGCCCGTCACCCCGGTGACGAGCGCCCGACGAGGTGAGGTCACAGGCGGTCCAGCGAGGTCTTCAGCTGCGCGGCCGTGTCGTTGCCGAGCTTCTCGAGGAAGGGCTTGAGCAGGGGGGCTGCGATCTTGGCGATGCCGCTGAAGGTGAAGTCGGCCCGGTAGACGACGGTCGACCCGCCGTCGCCGGTGGGCGTCACGGTGATGGTGTCGTGGCTCGTCGTCGTGTCGTTGCGTCCGACGATGACGAAGCGGGGCTCCTCGACGGTCTGCGTCGTGTACTCGAGCTCGACCTCGTTGCCCATGAACGAGGAGACGTTGCGGTAGACGGTGCCCGGGCCCCCGTCACCGGAGACCAGCTCGCACGACACGGTGCCGGCGTCCCACTCGGTGGCCGTCCGGAAGTCGACGAGGTACGGGAAGACGGTCTCGGGCGGGCTCGTCGTGGTGATGGTGCGCTCCACGGTGCTCATCGGGCCTCCTTGCGGGTGAGTCGGATCTGTGCGACGTCGAGGTAGTGCGTGGCGAACCCTGCTTCACAGTAGGCGAGGTAGAACTCCCACATGCGCTTGAAGGTCTCGTCGAAGCCCAACGGGCGGATCTCGGACCACCGCTCGTCGAAGGTCTCGCGCCAGCGGCGCAGCGTCTCGGCGTAGTCGGTGCCGAAGGAGTGCGAGCGCTCCACGCGCAGGTCGGTGCGGTCGCGGGTGACCTCGCGGATCGCCTGCATCGAGGGGATGAGCCCGCCGGGGAAGATGTACTTCTGGATCCACCCGAACGAGGTCTTGGTCTCCAGCAGGCGGTGGTGCTCCATGAGGATCGCCTGGATGGCGACAGCACCGCCGGGGGCCAGGACCTCGTCGATCTTGCGGAAGTAGGTCTCCCAGTACTCCTCGCCGACGGCCTCGATCATCTCGACGCTGACGACGGCGTCGAACTGGCCGGTGACCTCGCGGTAGTCCTGGAGGCGGACGTCCACGCGGTCGGACATGCCGGCCTCGGCGATCCGCTTCATCGCGAGGTCGCGCTGCTCGGCCGACAGGGTCACCGACACGACGGTGGCGCCGCGCCGGGCCGCGCGGATGGCGAGCTCGCCCCACCCGGTGCCGATCTCGAGGACGCGGCTGCCCGCACCGACCGAGGCGGCGTCGAGGACGGCCTCGACCTTGCGCACCTGCGCCTCGTGCAGGTCCTGCCCGGTGAGGGGTCGGGCGGGGTCGAAGATGGCCGAGCTGTACGACATCGACGGGTCGAGGAACGCCGCGAACAGCTCGTTGCTCAGGTCGTAGTGGGCGCTGATGTTGCTGCGCGAGCCCGCGAGGGTGTTGCGCTGGATGCGCGGCATGGCGCGGTCGACGACGCCGCGCATCGACAACAGCGGCTTCGGGACGAGGCGACCCATCCGGGCCGCGAAGGGCATGAGGGCCTGGGCCAGGTCGGTGCCCGGCGCGGCCCGCCAGTCGCCGGCCATGTAGGCCTCGCCGAGGCCGATCTTGGGGTGGGCCTCGAGGCGCTGGAACATCGCCGTGGGGCGGACGATCTCCAGGACGGGCGAGTCGGGCCCGCCCCCGCCGACCTCGGTGCCGTCCGGGTAGCGCAGCCGCACGTCCATCCCGGCGACCGTCGCGTGGACGATCCGGCGGGCGACGGCACCGCGGGTGAGGAGCTTGGACAGGCCGAACGTCGGGGTCAGCTCGATGCGGGGGGCAGCGGCGGTCATCTCACACTCTCCAGGGAGGTCGCGGGTCGAGGGCGTACAGGCAGGCGGCGCAGCCACAGCCAGATGCCGTGCACCCGGATGAGGCCGCTCACCCGTTGCGTCATGAGCGGGTGCCTCAGCACCGTGCGCGCCACGGCCGGCGTCGTCGCCGGTTCGGGCGCTCCGGTCACCGAAGCGGTCACCAGTGGTTCGGCACCGACGAGCAGACGGATGGCGACCCCGACGCGCTGCTTCTCGAGGTGGAAGCGGATGGCGTACTCGCCCTCGACGTCGTTGAACGGCGAGACGTAGAACGCCTTGTCGGTGCCGGCTCGACCCGAGGCGTCGGGGTGGAGCACGTAGCTGTGGCGGCCGCCGTAGGTGTTGTGGACCTCGACGAGGACGGCCCGCAGCGACCCGTCGGCGGCGAAGCACCAGAACGCGCTCATCGGGTCGAAGGTGTACCCGAGGACGCGGGCGTTGGCGAGCATGACGACCTGGCGCACGTCCGCGGTCTCGACGCCCTCGCGCTCCAGGGTGCGCAGGACGTCGGCCTTCAGGGCCGCGATGCCGGGGGCGCCGGACAGGTGGTCCTCGCCGCGGAACGTCGCGAACGGGCGCACCCAGCGCGACAGGCGCGGCATGTCGTCGAGGTCGACGAGCCACTGGTAGTGCCGGTGGGTGAAGGAGTGCGTCACCGGCCGGTGACGCGTGTGGTGGACCTGCCCGACGACGAGGGCGGGCAGCTGGGGCAGGTCGGCGGTGGTGGTCACCAGGTCACCCCGAACGCGGCTGCGGCCTCCACCCCTGAGCGGCACCCGTCCTCGTGGAAGCCCCAGCCGTGGTACGCACCGGCGAAGGTCGTGCGCTCCGTGCTGAGCTCGGGGAGGCGGCGCTGGGCGCGCACCGCGGCGAGGTCGTAGAGGGGGTGGCTGTACCGCATCGTGGCGACGACCTTCTCGGGGTCGATGCGCTCGGTGGCGTTGAGCGTCACGTAGAACGGCTCGTCGGCCGGCAGGCCCTGGAGCCGGTTCATCCAGTAGGTGACGATCGCGCCCTGCGACGGGTCGGTGCCCACGAGGTAGTTCCACGACGAGCGCGCGAGGCGGGCGCGCGGCATCAGGGACCCGTCGCGGTGCAGGACGGTCTCGTTCTGCGTGTAGCGGAAGGCCCCGAGCACCTCCTTCTCGGCGGGCGTGGGGTCGGCGAGCAGGCGGAGGGCGTCATCGGCGTGGCAGGCCATGACGACCCGGTCGTAGGTGTCGATGCCCCCGGAGAGCGTGCGGATCTCGACGCCGTCGAGGGTCCGCAGCACCGACGACACGGCGTCGCCGGAGCGCACGGCGTGCAGCTTCTCGGCGAGGAGGTCGACGTAGGTGCCCGAGCCGCCGACGACGGTCATCCACTGCGGGGAGTCGCCGATCGAGAGCATCCCGTGGTGCTCGAGGAAGCGGAAGAGGTAGCGCGCCGGGTAGTCCATCGCGTCCTCGCCGCCACTGGACCAGACGCAGGCCACGAGCGGGACGGCGTACAGGCGCCGGAAGGACTCGGGGAAGCCGCCGTCGCGGATGAACTCCCCGTAGGTGGTCTCGTCCTCGTCGGTCGTCTCCTGGAGGAAGGTGTGCGCCAGGGCGTGGAACCGCTTGACCGAGCGCAGCATCGCGACGAACTCGCGGTCGAGGAGCTGGCTGGGGCGGGCGAGGAAGCCCTTGACCCCGCGCCCGCCGGCGTACTCGGTGCCGGTCGCCTCGTCGCGGATGCTCATCGACATCTCGGTGTCGCGCGCCTGCACGCCCAGCTCGGCGAAGAGCCGGCGCAGCAGCGGGTAGGTGCGGTCGTTGTGCACGATGAAACCGCTGTCGACCCGCAGGGGCCCCGAGGCCGTGTCGACGGTGTGGGTGTGGGCGTGACCACCGAGGCGGGGCTCGGCCTCGATGAGGGTCACGTCGTGGTCGCGGGAGAGCACGTAGGCCGCCGTGAGCCCGGCCACACCGCCGCCCACGACCGCGACCTGCTCCCGGCGGCGCGCGGCGCCGTCCGGGGAGAGAGGTGGCATGTGCATGACCGTAGAACCCTCCGACCTGCATCGTCAAACGTTTGTCAAAACTGCGCCATCCTATTACGGTGGCTGTCGTGAGAGGTTCGGTCCCGCCGACGATGCGGATTGGGGAGCTGGCCACCCGGGTGGGTGTCAGCACCCACGTCCTGCGTGCCTGGGAGAGCCGGTACGGCCTGCTCCAGCCCAACCGGTCGGCCGGGGGCTACCGGCTGTACGGCGCCGAGGACGAGCGCCGCGTCCGCGAGGTCGTCGCCCTGCGCGACCAGGGGGTCAGCGCCGTCGAGGCCGCCCGCCGGGTCCTCGCGGCCGAGCGCGCCGGTGTCTCCGCCCTCGACCCCTCCCGCGAGGTCCGCGACGGCGGGGCCTCCGCGGCCGACACGAACGGCGCACCCCCGCCGGGTGTCGACACCGGACGGGCCCCGGCCAGCCTGCGGTCAGACCCCCCGATGCTCGTCGCGCAGCTCCTCGACGCCGTGAGCGCCCTCGACGAGGACCGCGCGCACGCCGTCCTCGACACCGCCTTCCTCGAGCGCTCGGTGGAGAGCGCCATCGTCGACGTCGTCCTGCCCCTCCTGCGCCGGATCGGTGAGATGTGGGAGCTGGGCCGGATCGGGATCGCCCAGGAGCACTTCGCGAGCAGCCTGGTCAGGCGCCGGCTCGGCGCACTCTCGCTCACCTGGGGGGTCGGCTCGGGCCCGGTCGCGGTCCTCGCCTGCCCGCCCGGCGAGTTCCACGACATCGTCCTGCTCAGCTTCGGCGTCCTGCTCGGCCGGGCCGGCTGGCGGATCCGCTACCTCGGCCCCGACACCCCGATCCACTCCCTCGCCGGGGCCGCGAAGATCGCCCGCGCCGACGCCGTCGTCCTCGCGAGCCGGCGCCCCTCGGGCTTCCGCGCGCACACCAAGGCCCTCCAGCGCCTCGGCCAGGAGTACCCGCTGTGGCTCGCCGGTCGCGGCGCCACCCCGCGCGCCCTCCAGGAGGTCGGCGTGCCGCTCCTCGGCCCCGACCTGCTCGCCTCGGTCACCGAGCTGACGTCCCGGGCGCGCTCGCGGCGGCTGAGCGCCGGTGACGACGACTCCGCGCAGACATCCGGCGAGCGATCCGGCGCCGAACCCCCCTCGGCCTGACCTCGGGCCGACCCCGCGCTCGCCGGGGCCTCACGACCGACCGCCGCCAGGAGGCCGACGCCATGACCCTCACCGACGACCGCACCCACCCCGCGACCGCGGGCTCCGACCCCTCGTCCCCGGCGTCGACCGCCGGCGTCGCCGCCCGGATCGAGGCGGCGCTGCGGCCGCTGCTGCGCGGCCCGCTGCCCGTGCGCCTTCGCGCCTGGGACGGCTCCGAGGCCGGTCCCGCCGACGCGACCCTCGTGGAGATCCGTTCGCCGCAGGCCCTCACCCGGCTCCTCTGGCACCCGGGCGAGCTGGGGGCGGCGCAGGCGTACGTCACCGGTGAGCTCGAGGTTCACGGCGACGTCGGCGCCACCCTCGACCTCGTGCGCGAGACCGTCGCCGCGCGCGACCTGCCCCCGCTCACCGCGCGCCGGATCGCCCGGATGCTGCCCGACCTCGTGCGCCTGGCGAAGGAGACCGGTGCGCTCGCCGCGCCGCCGGCCGCGCCCGCGACGCAGGCCGTCATCAAGGGCCGGCTGCACTCGCTGGCCCGCGACCGGGCGTCGATCAGCCACCACTACGACCTGTCCAACGACTTCTACGAGTTCCTCCTCGACCCCCACCTGGCCTACTCCAGCGCCTACTACGTGGACGGTCCGGACATGCCTCTCGAGCAGGCCCAGGCGGCCAAGCTCGACCTCGTGTGCCGCAAGGTCGGGCTGCGCGAGGGGATGCGCTTCCTCGACATCGGCTGCGGCTGGGGCTCGCTCTCGCTCTACGCCGCCGAGCACTTCGGGGCGCAGGTCACCGGCGTGACGATCGCGGCCGAGCAGAAGGCGTTCATCGACGCCCGGATCGCCGAGCGGGGGCTGGGCGACCGCGTGCAGATCGAGCTGCGCGACTACCGCGAGATCGCGTCCGGTCCCTACGACGCCGTCGCCTCGCTGGAGATGGGCGAGCACGTCGGGGAGAAGAACTACGACACCTACGCCGAGGTGCTGCACCGCAGCGTCAAGCCCGGCGGGTACGTCCTGGTCCAGCAGATGTCGCGCTTCGCCGGCCACCACCCCGGGGGTGGGCCCTTCATCGAGTCGTTCATCGCCCCCGACATGACGATGCGGCCGGTCGGCGACACGCTCAACCTCCTCCAGGGCGCCGGGCTCGAGGTCCGCGAGGTGCACGCGATGCGCGAGCACTACGTGTGGACCGTCGACGCCTGGCACCGCACCCTCGAGGAGAACTGGGATCGTGCCGTCGAGCTCATCGGCGAGGAGGCCGCCCGCGTGTGGCGCCTCTACCTCGTCGGCGGCTCACAGGCGTTCCGCGACGGCCGGATGGGCGTCGACCAGCTGCTCCTGCGCCGTCCCGGTGGCCCGCCCGTCGTCTGCGACCCGGCCCGCTGATGCTCGCCACTCTCCTGACGGTCGTCCTCGCCTCGATGGCGACGGCAACCGTCGCGATGGTCATCACCGCACTGGTGGCCCGACGGCTCGGCCGGATCGCGGTCGTCGACATCACCTGGGGGCTGGTGTTCGTCGCCATCGGCTGGGTCGCCTACCTCGTGGGGACGATGTCGGTGCGCTCGCTCGTGCTGGCGCTGCTCGTCACGGTGTGGGGCGGACGGCTGGCCTGGCACATCCGGCGGCGGGCGCTCGGCGCCGGTGAGGACCCGCGCTACGAGAAGCTGCTGGCGCAGGCCCCCGAGGGGCGCGAGTTCGCCCACGCCGTGCGCAAGGTCTTCCTCGTGCAGGGCGTCGCGGCCTGGTTCGTGTCCCTGCCGCTGCAGGTGGCGGCCTCGACCGACAAGGCGCTGGGGTGGGTGGCGGCGCTCGGTGTGCTGGTCTTCCTCGTCGGGGTGACCTTCGAGACCGTGGGCGACGCCCAGCTCGCCGCGTTCAAGCGGGACCCCGCGAACAAGGGGAAGGTCATGGACCGGGGGCTGTGGGCCTGGACCCGGCACCCCAACTACTTCGGTGACTCCGCCATCTGGTGGGGGCTGTTCGTCATCGCCGCGGAGGCCTGGCCCGGCGTGCTGACCATCGCGTCACCCGTCGTCATGACGTACCTGCTGGCCTTCGCCACCGGGGCCCGGCTCCTGGAGTCGGAGATGGCCAAGCGGCCCGGCTACCCGCAGTACATGGAGCGCACCAGCATGTTCTTCCCCCTGCCCCCCAAGCGGCGGCCGGGTCTCGGGCTCCTGACCCCACCGGCAGCCGGAGGGCCCGTCCCCGGTCCGGGAGGGGTGGCCGTCAGCGACCGAGCGACCAGCGACGCACCGAGGCGAGGACGACGGCGGCGGTGAGCGTGCAGATGAACGCACCCCAGGCGATGTCGACCACGGCCACGACCGCCGGGAAGTCGCGCATCACGGCCATCGAGGTGAGGTCGAACGTCGCGTAGGTGACGATGCCGAAGAAGAAGGCGTCGCGCAGCGACGGGCCCAGGCTCGCCCGCGACAGCCCGGGGCGGATGACGAAGTGCACCAGGCCCAGGACGTAGATGACGTAGAAGACGCCGGCCGCCACCGGGTTGACGGTGTCGGCCAGGAGGTGGCCGATGGTCCGCTCGTAGAGGTCGCCCGAGCCGAGGGTGAGCCACACGGCGTCGACCGCGCCGAACACGACCGCCGTGAGCGCGGTGGCAACCGCGACCTGCCGGGGCGTGGGGCCCGGGACGAGAGTGTCGGACATGCACCGATCCTCTCAGAGGCGACTCACCCGATGAGCTGCGCCACGGCGTGGATCCCCAGGCCGGCGAGGGCCCCGACGACCGTGCCGTTGATCCGGATGAACTGCAGGTCGCGGCCCACGTGCAGCTCGATGCGCTCGGCCGCCTCCTTGCCGTCCCAGCGGTCGACGGTCACCGAGATGACCTCGGCGAGCTCGCTGCCGTAGGTGTTGACGAAGAACGAGACGACCTCGCCGAGCCGGGCCTCGAGCCGGCCGCGCCACACGTCGTCCTGCTCCAGGTGGCGCCCGAGGTGCTCGAGCAGCTCCTCGCCGCGGCGGTGCAGGTAGGAGCCCTCGTCGTCCATCGCGCTCGTCAGGGCGGCCCGGAACGAGCGCCACAGGCCGACCGCGGTCTCGGGGACCTGGGGGTGCGCCAGGAGGCGCTCCTTGAGGGCCTCGGCCCGCGCCATCACCTCGGGGTCCTCCTGGAGGTCGGTGGCCAGGCGCCCCAGGAGGTCGTCGAAGGCGACGCGTGCCGGGTGGTGCGGGTCGTCGGCGATGTCCCTGACCCAGGCGAGCACCTGCTGGTAGGACCACCCGATGACGCGCTCGTCCACCCACGGCGGGCTCCACCACGGGGCCCGCTCCCCCAGCACCTCGGCGTAGGTGCCGGGGTTGGCCTCCAGCCAGGAGTGCAGCTCCTCGAGGGCGAGGTCGACCAGGCCGTGGTGGGTGCGGTCGGCGACGACGTCGGCGAGCAGCGCGCCGACGATGGGCGCCCCGGGCTCCTGGGACAGGCGGGGCACGACGAAGTCCTCGACGAGCGCGCGCACCTCCTCGTCGGACAGCCGCCCGAGCCCGGCCCGCACGACGCGCACGGCCTCGGCCATGACCCGCTTCCGGTGCGCCGGCACCCCGAGCCACTCCCCGACGCGCTCGCCCACGCGGGCCGCGGCCAGGCGCTCCCGGGCGATCTCCTCGGTGAGGAAGTTGTCGGTGACGAAGTCCTGGAGGTTGCGCCCGATCTCGTTCTTGCGCTTGGGGATGATCGCGGTGTGCGGCACCGGGATCCCGAGCGGGTGCCGGAACAGGGCGGTCACCGCGAACCAGTCGGCGAGCGCGCCGACCATCGCCGCCTCGGCGCCCGTGTTGACGTACCCCCACACCCCGTCGTGCGGCAGCCGCAGCGTCGCGAGGAACACGACGGCGGCCAGGACGAGGAGCGAGACGGCGAGCAGGCGCATGCGGCGCAGGCCGTCACGACGTGCCGCGTCGGCCGGGGAGGGCGCCAGGAGACTCACCCGCCGATCCTCCCCCATCCGCCGCGCGTCCCGACCCATTGCGGATCACCCACGCCCGGAGGGCCGGGCGCCGTGGGTCATTCGCAAGGAGTCGCGGGTCGGCGGGGGCACCTACGCTGGTGCCGTGCGTTTCCTCAACGACCTCCGGCCCCAGCTCGACCTCACCTACGACGACGTGTTCATGGTCCCGAACCGCTCGTCGGTGACCAGCCGGCTCGACGTCGACCTGTCCACCGACGACGGCACGGGGACGACCATCCCCCTCGTCGTCGCGAACATGACCGCGATCGCCGGCCGACGGATGGCCGAGACGACCGCCCGGCGCGGCGCCCTGACCGTCATCCCGCAGGACATCCCCGTCGAGATCGTCAGCGACGTCATCGCCTGGCAGAAGTCGCGACACCTCGTCTACGACACCCCGATCACCCTGTCGCCCACGACCACCGTCGGTGAGGCCCTGGTCCTGCTGCACAAGCGGGCCCACGGCGCGGCCATCGTCGTCTCCGGCGAGCGACCGGTCGGGCTCGTCACCGAGACCGACCTCACCGGGGTCGACCGCTTCACCCAGCTCGAGGACGTCATGGTCCGCGACATGGTGACCGTGCTGGACGGCGTCGACGTCGAGCAGGCCTTCGACACCCTCTCGCACGCCCGCCGCCGCCTGGCGCCGGTCGTCTCGCCGGACGGCCGGGTCGTCGGCATCCTCACCCGCTCGGGCGCCCTGCGCGCGCACCTGTACTCGCCCGCGGTCGACGCCTCGAACCGGCTGCGCATCGCGGCCGCGGTCGGCATCAACGGCGACGTCGCGGCGAAGGCCAAGGAGCTGCTCGACGCGGGCGCCGACGTCCTCGTCATCGACACCGCACACGGCCACCAGGAGCGGATGCTCGACGCGCTGCGGGCGGTGCGGGGCATCGACCCGCAGGTCCCCGTCGTCGCCGGCAACGTCGTCTCCGCCGCGGGGGTGCGCGACCTCGTCGAGGCGGGCGCGGACATCGTCAAGGTCGGCGTCGGGCCAGGGGCCATGTGCACGACCCGGATGATGACGGCCGTGGGCCGGCCGCAGTTCTCCGCCGTGCTCGAGTGCGCCGCGGCCGCCGCCGAGCTCGGCAAGCACGTGTGGGCCGACGGCGGGGTGCGCCACCCCCGCGACGTCGCCCTCGCCCTCGCGGCCGGCGCGTCGAACGTCATGGTCGGGTCCTGGTTCGCCGGGACGCTGGAGTCCCCCGGCGACCTCTACACCGACGAGAAGGGACGCCAGTACAAGGAGTCCTTCGGGATGGCCTCGTCGCGAGCCGTGCGCCACCGCACCGCCACCGACTCGGCCTACGACCGCGCCCGCAAGGCGATGTTCGAGGAGGGCATCAGCACCGCGCGGATGTACGTCGACCCGGCCCGCCCGAGCGTCGAGGACGTCATCGACGAGATCGTCGCCGGCCTGCGCAGCTCGTGCACCTACGCCGGCGCCCGGACGCTCGCGGAGTTCCACGAGCGGGCCACCGTCGGCCTGCAGAGCACCGCCGGGTTCGCCGAGGGGCGGCCGCTGCACACCTCCTGGTAGCCGAAAGTCGGGGCGAGGTGGCGAGGCCGGGCCGCGGCTGGGGGAGGATGCGGGCATGCCGTTCGACGTCGCCGCTGTCCGTGCCCGCTTCCCCGCGCTCGCCGAGGGGGCGGCGCACTTCGACGGCCCCGGCGGGAGCCAGGTCCCCGACGTCGTCGGCCGCGCCGTCGCCGACACCCTGACCAGCGCGATCAGCAACCGGGGCACCGCGACCCCCTCGGAGCGGCGCGCCGAGGAGGTCGTCACCGAGTGCCGCCAGGCGATGGCCGACCTGCTGGGCGCCGACCCGCGCGGCATCGTCTTCGGCCGCAGCTCCACCGCAGCTGACCTACGACCTCTCCCGTGCCCTGGCCAAGCACTGGGGGCCCGGCGACGAGGTCGTCGTCACCCGCCTCGACCACGACTCGAACATCCGGCCGTGGGTCCAGGCCGCGCAGGCCGTCGGCGCCACCGTCCGCTGGGTCGACTTCGACCCCGAGACCGGCGAGCTCAGCGCCGACGCCGTCGCCGAGGTCCTCAGCGAGCGCACCCGCCTCGTCGCGACCACCGGCGCCGCCAACCTCATCGGCACCAGGCCGCCGGTCTGCCGCATCGCCGACCTCGCGCACGAGGTGGGCGCCCTGCACTGGGTCGACGGCGTCCACGCCACCGCCCACGCCTCGGTCGACCTGCCCGCCCTGCGCGCCGACGTGTGGACCTGCTCCCCCTACAAGTTCATGGGTCCGCACTGCGGGGTCCTCGCCGCCTCGCCCGACCTGCTCGAGACCCTGCGCCCCGACAAGCTCCTCCCCTCCTCCGACGCCGTCCCCGAGCGCTTCGAGCTGGGCACGCTGCCCTACGAGCTGATGGCCGGCGCGACCGCCGCGGTCGACTTCATCGCCGCCCTCGCCGACACCGACGGCCTCGGCGAGCCCGGGACCCCGCTCCCGCAGGCCGACCACCAGACCCGGCGCGAGCGGATCATCGCGGGGATGAAGGCGGTCCACGCCCACGAGCAGTCGCTCCTCGACGTCCTCGAGCCCGCGATCCGCGCCCTGCCCGGCGTCACCGTGCACAGCAACGCCCGCTCGCGCACGCCCACCCTGCTGTTCTCCGTGGCGGGCCGCGACCCGCAGGAGATCCGGGCCGCCCTGGCCGAGGGCGGCGTCAACGCGCCCGCCGGCCACTTCTACGCCGTGGAGTGCTCGCGGCACCTGGGCCTCGGCGACGCCGGCGGCGTCCGCGTCGGGCTGGCCCCCTACACCTCGCACGACGACGTCGACCGACTCGTCACCGGACTCACCTCGGCCCTGGGCTGAGGACCGCAGGAGGCCCGCATGACCACCACCCACGACCCGGTCCTCATCACCGGCTGCTCGTCCGGCATCGGGCGGGCCACGGCCGAGGCCCTGCTCGCGACGGGCCACACGGTGTGGGCCACCGCCCGCCGTCCCGAGACCCTGGCCGACCTCGCGGCCAAGGGGGCTCGCACCACAGCCCTCGACGTCACCGACGAGGCCTCGATGGCGGCGGCGGTCGCCGAAGTCGTGGCCACCCACGGCCGGGTCGGGACCCTGGTCAACAACGCCGGCTTCGGCGAGTACGGCGCCGTCGAGGAGGTCGAGATCGACAAGGTCCGCGCGATGTTCGAGACCAACGTCTTCGGCCTGTCCCGGATGTGCCAGCTCGTGCTGCCCTCGATGCGCGCGGCGGGCAGGGGGCGGATCATCAACATCGGCTCGATGGGCGGCCGGTTCACCTTCCCGCTGGGCGGGTACTACCACGCGACGAAGTACGCGGTCGAGGCCCTGAGCGACGCGCTGCGGATCGAGGTCAAGTCGTTCGGGGTGGATGTCGTCGTCATCGAACCCGGCGTCACGAGAAGCGGTTTCGTCGGCACGGCCAGCAGCTCTGACGGCCTCGGCGGGACCGCCGACTCGCCCTACGCCGAGATGCGCGCCTCGGTGCACCGGACGAACAACGAGGCCTACGCCAACTCGATGATGTCCGCCTCCTCCGAGAGCGTCGCCCAGGTCGTCCGCAAGGCGGTGGAGGCCGACAGGCCCAGGTCGCGCTACCTCCTCACCCCCGCGGCCAGGGCGATGCTCGTCGCCCGCACCCTCGGCGGCGACCGCGTGTGGGACCGCCTCATGGCCCGGCAGTTCGGGCTCTGATGGTCGCCCTGCTCGACCCGCTCGACGCCCCCGTCCACCCGATCGAGGCGCTGCGCCGCGTCGCGTTCCTCCTCGAGCGCACCCGCGCCGGCACCTACCGGGTCGAGGCGTTCCGCAACGCGGTCAAGACCCTGAAGACCGTCGACGACGCCGAGGTCCGCGAGCGCGCCGAGGCCGGGACGCTCCAGGAGATCCCCGGGATCGGGAAGTCGACGAGCGGTGTCGTCGAGGAGGCGGTGCGCGGCGAGGTCCCCGCGTACCTCGCCTCGCTGCAGGAGAAGTCGGGCGGTCCGCTCGTGGAGGGCGGCGCCGACCTGTACGCCGCGCTGCGGGGCGACTGCCACCTGCACAGTGACTGGAGCGACGGCGGCAGCCCCATCGACGAGATGGTCCTCACCGCGATCGAGCTCGGCCACGACTGGATGGTCCTCACCGACCACAGCCCCCAGCTGCGGGTGGCGAACGGGCTCACCGTCGAGCGGCTGACCCAGCAGCTCGGCATCGTCGACGCCGTCAACCGCTCCCTCGCGGGCCGGTTCCGGCTGCTCAAGGGGATCGAGGTCGACATCCTCGACGACGGCTCGCTCGACCAGACCGAGGCGATGCTCGGGCAGCTCGACCTCGTCACGGCGTCGGTGCACAGCAAGCTGCGGATGAACGGCGGGCCGATGACGACGCGCATGGTCGCGGCGGTCTCCAACCCGCGCGTCAACGTGCTCGGGCACTGCACGGGCCGGCTCGTGGAGGGCTCGCGGGGCACCCGCCCGCAGAGCGACTTCGACGCGCGCGCGGTCTTCGAGGCCTGCGCCGAGCACGACACGGCCGTCGAGATCAACAGCCGCCCCGAGCGCTGCGACCCGCCGGACGAGCTCATCGAGCTGGCCCTGGAGATCGGCTGCCTCTTCTCCGTCGACTCCGACGCGCACGCCCCCGGACAGCTCGACATGAAGGCCTACGGCTGCGAGCGTGCCGAGCGGTTGGGTGTCCCGTGGGACCGGATCGTCACCACGTGGGACGTCGACCGCGTCCTCGCGTGGGCGAACCCGGGGCGGTGAGCGCGGTGGCACGCTTCGTCATCGCGATGGACGGCCTGCTGCGGGTCGACCCCACGGCGCCCGAGGCGCCCTTCGAGCAGGTCCGCAGCCAGCTCGCCGAGGCAGTTGGTGACGGGCGCCTGCCCGCGGGGGCCAAGCTGCCGACCATCAGGGCACTGGCCGAGGAGCTGGGCCTGGCCGTCAACACCGTGGCCCGCGCCTATCGCGAGCTGGAGGCCGCGGGGCTCGTCCTCACCCGCCGCCGGCTCGGCACGGTCGTCTCCCCCGACGGGGCGTCGCAGGCCTCGTCCGGGGACGGCGGCACCGGGCCCCGCGGCGGCCCCGACCCGGCCCTGCGCCTCGCCGCCGCCGACTACGCCAGGGCCGCCAGGGCGCTCCGGACTGCCCGAGACCGAGGCCGTCGCGCTGGTCCGTGACGCCTTCCGCCGGCTGGGCTGACGGGCCCCCTGAACGGGTGCGGACCCGGTTTTGGCGGGCACGCGCTCATCCCCTATGCTTTCGGAGTCCTCGACGGATCCGAACGCCGGTCTGCTGACGTGACAGGGTCCGACGAGAGTCGGGTCCCCATCGTCTAGCGGCCCAGGACCCCGCCCTTTCACGGCGGTAGCACGGGTTCGAATCCCGTTGGGGATACGTATGGCCTTGTTTCACACAAGGCCCCGTAGCGCAGTTGGTTAGCGCGCCGCCCTGTCACGGCGGAGGTCGCGGGTTCGAGTCCCGTCGGGGTCGCTCCTTCATGGAAGGGCCGGTTGATCCGGTCCTTTCGTGCAGTACGGCCAGGTAGCTCAGTTGGTACGAGCGTCCGACTGAAAATCGGAAGGTCGGCGGTTCGACCCCGCCCCTGGCCACCAGCAGAGCCGCAGGTCACAGCGTTTCGGCACGGTGATCGCGACGCCTCAGGATCCGCGCTTGCTGACCCTTTGCTCACGGGCGCCCACAACGGCACCTCCAGACCCGCAGCCCGTCGTCGCGGCGGGGCCTGTGAGATGAACCGCCCTTGGGACCGGCGGCGACCAAGCGCACTCAACTGCCCCGGTGCGGTAGGTCTACTGGCGGCGCAGTGACGTACCTGGCCCTGATGCGGCACGCCGTGGGACTTCCATGAAGGGTGCGGCTGGACGTACCGTCGTCGCATGGCAGGTGCCGTACGAGTGCTTCAACTTCTGCTCGCCGTGATCGCCGTCCTCCTGGCGCTGGCGTTCGTCATGGCGCTCGGTTCCCCGGACACCGGGCCACTCGAGAAGGTGGTGCTGCTCGTTCTGGCCGCCATGTGCCTCTGGGGCGCCGTAGCGCTTCCGCGACTCGCCTCGCGCCGGAACTCTCGGCGTCGCTTGACCTGAGCTCTGCCGGGCGCGACCAGCGACCAGGGACCAGGGCCAGGGACCAGGGCCAGGGACCAGGACCAGGGACCAGGGGGCGACTGGCGGCGGAGAACGCAAAGGACAGGCCGCCCTCATCAGCCCCTGTCGGTTGCTGGCGACCCAGGCCGGAAGTTCTGCGCCACCACAGCGGTGGCGCGCACGTTCCCCGATGACGCCGATGTATCCACGCCGCGGGCGAACTACCGCGCCGGGCCTGCCGCGAACCAGGGTGGACCGATGGCTCAGTCGGGCTATCGCCTGCGCGAGTCGCGGTGAAACCGTCCGAGGAGAGCGCGCTCACCGGCCGCACGCTCAGCAGGCAGAGAGGTCGAACTCACGAGGTACCCATCGGAGGGACCCAATGCCCGCCACCCAGTCCTGCCACACTGCCCACATGGCGCTCAACGTTCTCGGCACCCAGCTCGAACCCTGTGGCATGGACCCACTGACCGGCTTCTACCGGGACGGCGCCTGCAACACAGCCCCGGAGGACGTCGGCAGCCACACCATCTGCGCCGTGGTCACCGCAGAGTTCCTCGCCCACCAGCGTTCGATCGGCAACGACCTGACGACCCCGGCGCCGCAGTACCAGTTTCCCGGGCTGGTTCCCGGCGACCGCTGGTGTGTCACTGCGCGCAACTGGCTGCGCGCCCACGCCGACGGGGTCAGTGCGCCCGTGATCCTCGCCGCCACCCACGAGCGCGCGACAGAGGCCGTCCCCCTCAAGGTTCTGCAGGCCCAAGCTGTCGACGTGCCGAACGACCTCGCCGGCCTGGAGTGAACGATGGTTGACGTCCCCATTCTTGACCGAGGTCAATCGCGGCGGAGACGCACCACGCTGCTGGACACCAGCCGCGATGGCACCGTCCAGCTCACCGACAACGTCACCCTTTGACGGTGCGCCAGCCGTATCGAACCTCGCGGTGGGACGCTGGCTGGTGGTGGGACGCTCCGGGGTCCGGCTCGGGTAGCCCATCCCAGCGTTCTCCAGGGTCGTTCGCGGCCGCTGTGGGCTGATGGCGATGTGGACCCTAGCCCGCTCGACGACGGGTGCTGGTCGTCAGGAGGGGTAGTCGGGCCCGGCATCCAGACGCAGCCGGAGCAGGACCTCCAGAGCCACGGACTCACCGTCCCGGCCGCCGGCTCCGACCTGGAGCGGAGCGTGGGTGGGCTCGAGGTGGACGCCGACCAACCGTCCGCGCAGGCTGGACGCCACGACGAGGACGTACCAGTGGCCGTCCGTGCCGACGGCAGCACGACGATCCCGCCGCACGTACCAGCCGACGACGTCGGTGCGCAGGCTCCCGCTGCCGCTGTAGGGGCGCGCCCGCAGCCGGGTGGGTTCGACGCCCGCCGACCGCATCTCGTCGGCGAAGGCCGACACCATCGGCGCCGTCGTCCGCGCCTCGGCCTCCGCCGCCCGCGCCGCGGCGGCTTCGTGGTACTCGGCGTTCTCCCGAGCCTGGCGGCGACGGACGGCGGCCGGGTCTGTGGGCTCGCTCTCTGGGCTCATCGGCCGATCATCGCAGCGGGTGAGGCCTCATACCGGCCCGGTGTCGGCAGTTGGCAGGCGAAGCCGCCGATCGCGTGGTGGACCCGACGGTAGTTGCAGAAGAAGTGCCTGAGGTGCGCATCCCGACGACCGTGGTCAGCGCCGCCGGCGGCGTCACGACGCGGTTCTCTGATGCGGGTCGCCCGGGAGCGAACCGATCGATCAGACCTGAACTTGCCACGCCGACCCTTCTCGGAGGCGTCATCACGCGGCGGTGTGACGCTGCCTCCTCCGGGGCGGGTGACGCCTCCGACGCATGCCCGCACGGGGACTCGACCGACGACCGGGTCAGTCGTCGTGCAGGTCAAGGCACAGGATGATCTCGCCGTCGGGGTCGACGTCTCCCCTGGGGACGAAGCCCAGTCGAGCGTAGAAGCCAGCCGGCCCGCCCTCGCCAGGCACATAGCTGGTGAGCAGCTCGGTCGCCCCCTGCCCACGTACCAGCTCCACCACTTGGCGCACGACTTCCTGGCCATAGCCGCGCCGTTGGTGGCGGGAGTCGATGAGGAGCTTCCACAGGAACCATGGTCCGTTGATGTGCGGTGGCTGCGGCTCGACACACCAGCTCAGCATGACGAAACCGACGGGTCCTTGGTCGGCGTAGACGGCTCGGTACCAAGGACTCCCCTGGGGGTTCGCAGACGCCTCGGCAATCGAGTCCGCAACGGAGCTGACGAACCGTTCCTGATCCGCGGTGGTGCGCAACCCGAGTACCGATTCGACGTTGGCCTCGGTGACCTCGCGCAGGGTGACCGTCACAGCCGACACGCTAACGCTGTGTTCGCCGGAGCGCATCGGGGTGCTGATCATGCCGAGGTGTCGCGTCCGGCTGGCAGCGCTGTGACGCGAGGACCGGTTGCCCGGTGACGGGTGGGTGGTCTCCCACGGCACGCGAACGCGTCAGTGCGACGCGAGCCGGACACGGTCCCGTTGCGGACGATCACGTCCCCGCCGCCAGTGTCGATCCCGTGGATGCGTGGAACTCCTCAGTGAGCGTCTCGTGCTTCGACCTGCGAGCGAATCGGGAGCGCCAGGGGCGTGTGGAACTCGACCCGATGGGCGCGGGTTGGCGGGCACCTCGCCGGGTGGGAGCTCGCCCGGCCTGATCCGCGGTCGTAGGTAGCCCACCCACGGCGTGCTCAGGCGGCGAATGGACGCCTTGGGCGCAGTCGTGCGGCCCCCTTTGAGAGACTGGTCCTGTGACCCGGCGTGATCGTGATCGAAACGACGAGGGCCGCGCTCGCCAGGCTCGGCCTCGCGACGCTTTGGGCCGGCCCCTGCCGTACGGCGCCGCGGGGGTCGAGCCGGTGTCGGAGGAACCCCTACCTCCCCAGGAGACACTTGCGGTCGCCCGAGGGCTCGTGGCGGCGGGCCGTCCGTTCTCCGCCCACGAGGTGCTCGAGGCGCGCTGGAAGGCGGGACCGGTGGAGGAACGAGATCTGTGGCAGGGGCTCGCCCAGGTCTGCGTTGCCATGACGCATGCGGCGCGCGGAAATCAGGTTGGAGCCGATCGGCTCTTCGACCGCGCCGCCGAGCGCTTGACGACGTTTGCTGCGACCGGCCGTGAGGCCTACGGGCTCGACGTGACTGCAGCCGTGGAGCAGGCGCGCAGTCACGTCGGAAAGTTCTGAGGGCGCCAGCCCGGAACGCGGCGGAAGCACCCACAGAACAGGTGTCAACCGAACCTTCAGCAGTCCCAGGCGTGTCCGCCGATTACCTCGACCCAGTTCCAGGGCGGGAACACGCAGACGCCCCCAGGTCGGTGACCTGGAGGCGTCGACGCTGCGTCAACCAAGAACTGCCCGGGAGGTCAGTTGCTGGGCCACACCAACGTGTCGAGGTTGGGCAGGGTGCCCTCGCTCAGGTGTTCGGTGTCCTTCGCGGTCAGGTGACCCGGACCGAAGCCGGCCATCGGGCCCGAGACCGGAAGATTCAGCTTCGAACCACCAAGGCTCACCGTGTAGGTGGTCGCGGCCGTGTCGACGGCCACGGTGCCGTTGCGGCTGCCGCTGATCACGAGGCCGAGCTGGTGACCTGCCGGTACCACGACGTCGTTGGCAGCCAACTCGACGGTGATCTTGTGGTTGCCGGCGCCGTCCATGCGGTACCAGCCACGGGCCAGCACCTGCAGTTCGGTGCTCGAGATGCGCTTGGCGACGTCCTTGTAGCAGGCGTCGTCAGTCGCGGTCGCCGAGCCCCAGCAGGACTCCGTGCCCAGCGTGAGGGCGCCGTCACCGGAGGCGCTGACGCGATCCATCGTGCCGTAGTCGACGAGCATGACCGACACCTGCCCGACCGGGGCGGTGTGCGTGACATCGAGGTCAACGGTCGGCATGCCCGAGATCCGGATGTCGTGCTTGGTGGTGCCCGTGAGGAACTGCAGGCGGTTGGCGTTGTCGCCGATCCGGATCGCGTTCGTCTCGCTCAGCGACGAGGAGTTGACGTAGCTGGCCGTTGAGCGGTCCTGCTTGCCCAGCACCAGCGCGCCGTTGGAGTGCAGGTTCAGCGTCTGGGTGCGGGCCGACGAGATGGGCCACGACCTCGACTGCTCCCACTGGTTCGGACCGACCTCGACGCTCACGGCCGGCTCACGGTCGATGCCGTTGTCGATGTCCATGAGCTCGTGGTCGAACCACCGGTGGAGGGTGTCGACCCACAGGGCGCGTTCGGAGTCGAAGGGGTCGACGTGCCCGAGGCGGGTGAGCCACATCTTGCGGTCCACGCCCTGCTTGCCGAGGTCCTCCCACCACTTGGAGGCGTTCATCATCTTGACGTTGTTGTCCTGCAGGCCGTGCATGATGAACACGCTGGCCTTGACCTTGGACACGTCGTAGTAGGTGCCCTGGCGGTAGTCGCGCTCGGCCCAGAAGTCGGTGTAGGCACCGGTCTCGTCGCCGTCGTTGGCGTTCATCCAGCTCAGCCGGGCCGAGCAGTCGGTCGCGACGGTGCGGTTGGACGCCACGGACCGGGACAGGCTGCTCGGGTAGTTGAAGGACTTCACCGCGCCCTGGTAGCGGTTGTAGTCGTACCACGAGCTGATCGCGCTGATCGGCACGATCGTCTCCAAGCCGTCGACGCCGGTGGCCGCGACACCGTTGGCCAGCGTCCCGTCATACGACTTGCCGATCATGCCGGTCTTGCCGTTGCTCCAGCTGGCGTTGACGACCTTGCCGGTGGCGTCGTGGGCGACACCCTTGCCGTTGAGCCACTCGACGACGGCCTTGACCGACTCGATGTCGGAGCGGCCACCCTCGTCCGTGCAGCCGGTCGAGCGTGCGGTGCCGGCCATGTCGACGGCGACGAAGGCGTAGCCGCGCGGCACGAAGTAGTTGTCGTAGTAGAGCGGGAACTTGACGATGTTGCCGTCCGCGTCATAGCCCTTGCGCTCCGCCTCGTTGCCGCGCCCGGAGCTCAGGTAGTAGGGGCTGGCGTCCATGATGATCGGGACCCGGGCGTTCCCGTCCAGCTCGTGGGGCCGGATGATGTCCGCCACGATCTGCTCGTCGACACCGTCGCCGTCGAGGTCCGGGGCGGTGACCCGGACCGTCTCCCGGATGGCGCCGGCGTAGTCGTAGACGGGGGAGGTGACGTTGTCGGCGAGGGTGACCGGCGGGTTCTCCGCCGGCGCCGCGTGTGCGGTCCCCATCGTGCCGAGTGCCAGCGGGGCCGCTATGGCGACCGAGCCGGCAAGGGCGAGAATTCGAGTTTTCACTGAGCTCCATTCGTCACGGAACAGCCTTGTTCCAGCGATGGCTGATGGATATTCGCACGCTAGCGTTCTTCGATATCGAACAGTGCGGTATCGCCCAGCATGTCCCCCACCTTCTCCGGGTCACCGTGTCGCCATGCTGTCGATCGCTTTACCGGTGCCATTGCCGTGGTGGTCCTCCCGACCGCGAAGGTCCCATTGAACCAAGCGATCACCGTGGAGACGCTCCTCGCGGTGAAGTCTGCGCCCGACCTGAGGCGACAAGCGGTGGTTAGACGCAGCAGATTGACCCTCTCGCACCTCATGCGGCTGGTCGCAACGGCGGCGTCGTCTCACGCCACCCGTGAGGAGAAGGAGGAGTAGCCGTCCTCGGCGGTCTCTTGGCGGTGGTCGGAAGCCAGCCGGTCGGCGTCGCGCTCAGGAAGGAAGCCTGAGTCCTGGCGACAGTCGTGGCAGACCGCGACGGCTTGGCGGCCAAGATGGACGACCTCGATCAGGTGAGGGTGGCAGGCCTCTTCACCTGCGTGGTGGTGGTCGCGTCGATGGACTGCCTCGACAGTGCAGACGGCCACCGGACTATGGGACTGCGTGTGTGTCGAGTCGAACATCGGGCCAGCCCTTCGCGAGGTCATGTCACTGCCTCCAGACAACCGCAGTCCGACCCTCCGGATCATCGGGCGATGGGCCGGGATGACCCGACAAACGGAGGAGCGTCCATCGGGTGATCGCCCAGCCCGGCTTCCGAGCCCCGTCCACGGCGGATTCGTTGAAGCGACGACTCGCGCGCACGTAGCCGGCTCGCGGCGCAGAGACGCACCTCGAGATGGCGCTGAGGGGCTGACGTCGTTGCTCGAGGGCGATGCGCGGGTTATGCCGTCAGGTCGCCGATCACACGCTCGGCGTCGGGCATTGCCTCGATGGCGCTGCGCAGGCGGGTGGCTGCTTCTCGGTAGCGCGGTTCGTGGAGGACCTTGTCCAGGGCAGCGGCGACGGTCTCGGTTGTGGTCTCGTGCGGTTGCAGGCAGAGGGCGGCGCCGGTGGTGACCAGGCTGGCCGCGTTGAGCGGTTGGTCGGTGCTCTGGGGTAGGCACAACTGTGGGAGTCCGAGGCAGAGCGCGCCGAGCATCGTTCCCGCGCCGGCGTGTGAGACCACTGCTGAACAGTGGGGCAGCACATCGGCCTGCTGCAGGAACGGGTACGCGATCGCCGACCCCGGGAGCGGGCCGATCGTGGCGGGGTCGAGGTCGGTGCCGGTGGTGATCACGATGTTGATGTCGAGTTCGTCGGCCGCGTCCAGCACTGCCCGGAAGACCCCGTGGGCTTGGTTCATGACCGTGCCGAGCGTGAAGTAGATCGTTTCTGGATACGGCAGGGCCGCGATCGAGTTGGCGATGGACCCGTCGCCGGGCTCGCCCGCGGAGGGGCGCAGCGGGCGGACGTCATGCCAGGGCATCGGGTTTCGCGTGCGCATCGCAGGCGGACAGATGTCCAGGTAGGGCGCCGCGAAAACCGCCTCGGTCGGGTCCACACCCACCGCGTTGGCCAAGGCCGACCCGATGGCGGTGATCATCTCGTCGTTCTCGGCGTGCATCGGACCGTAGCCATGGGTGACGTGGGACGTCCGAGCGGTAACAGCAACCGCTGCTGCTCCGATCTCGAGGGGGTCATGCACCACCAGATCGGGCTTCCACTGCGAGGAGAACACCGCCAGATCGCGTGCGCGTGCGGCGGCTGCGGCCCCGAAGAGGTGCTTGGCCGCGAACGCGTTCTGCTCCGCAGCGGGCAACCGGCTGATCATGACGTCGCCGGGCAGGTGCGAATAGGACTCGGCGGCGCTGGGACCCGCAGCCACGGCTCGAACGCCCAGGCTCGAAGCGTGAGGCTCCAAGTCCGGCCCGGTAGTGATGACTGCTTCGTGGCCAGCCCGCTGGGCCGCACGAACCAGCGGCACCATCGGCAGCAGGTGCCCGTACCCCGGCCACGCACTGAAGAGGATCTTCATCCGGCCCTCCACATCCTCGTCTCTCCCTCGTCCCTCGAGCAAGAGCCTTCGCCAAGGAGCGCCCAGCCGCAAGCGGTTGCCTGCAATACCGCAGCTCATCGGTCCTCGAAGGACCCGGTGATCCGGGTCTGGCGCGGTCGGGCACACGCGGCGCAGTGACGCGGGTCAGCGTTCGCGCACATGCTGCCGTGTGCCCTGGGCGACCGGGGTTGCGAGCCGCATGAGTGACGGCCAGCGGGAGTGCCGAGCCCGTCAGGTCCTGCCGGAGGCGACCCGGCTCGCGCGGTGGCTTGCCGCGACGACGATTGCAGCCACGGCGAACCCGCAGCCGGGTCCGGAAGGGATGTGGCCCACCAGGGCCATGCCCCCGACCACTGAAACCACCCCCAGGGCCCCCACAGACCAAGCCACCCACCGGCTGGCACCGATCTGGCGACGAAGGGCGTATCCCAGGAACGCAAACGCGATCGTCGCCCCAAGGAATCCCAGACCGGTCAGGACGAACCCGACACCGCCCACGCGGTCGTTGGGTATCGCGTAGTCACCCAGGATCCCGACCGCGACCAGGGCCAGGCAACCGAGCACGGCGACCCACGCACGCCGCAGACGCGGCGTGGCCCGGTCAAGCTGGGGACGCACCAAGGTCACCGAACCGGCCAGGGCCAGCACCCAGGCCGCGAGGTAGAGGACGCCGTAGCGGTCGTAGACGCTGGTGGAGCCCGGCTCCAACAGGCCAGCATCGGCGAGCGGGTCCTGCAGCGCAGCCAACCACGGGCTCGGGGACTCGCCCGGCACGGCGTACGCACGGAAGTAGGACAGTGCGAACGCCGGGGTGATCAACAGCGCGGTGAAGCCACCGACTGCCATCGCCCATCGAGCCCGCACCGGCCCTGCCTACCACCCCAAGTGCAACCGGGACCACCAGCTCGGCCACCGCAGGCAGTGCAGCCAGGCCTTTTCGGTGATCGAGCCCCGACGTCAGACGGCGGTAGGTCGCGGGTCGCTGCGGGGTGCTCGAACGGCGGATCCTGGCCCAGCGCATCGCTGTGCCCGTGCCGCGTGGCGGTCGCGGGTGTCCGACGCGCTGGCCTGCGATCGCCCTGCGGGAGGTGTGGCCGGACGCGTCGTAACGGCGTTTACTGGCACCGGAGGGTCGCGCGGCCGAGAGGTTCAGACATGTCCAACGCCGTGGAGATGGCACGGCGCAGTTACGCGCGCCAAGCCTGGGGCGAAGCATTCGCCGGTCTCCTTGAGAACGAGGAGTCGCTGGGGGCTGATGACCTCGAGCGGCTGGCCGTGTGCGCCTATCTCGTTGGTAGAGAGCAGGAGAGCGACAGCGTGTGGGCCCGCGCGCATCAGCTACGCCTTGCCGCGGGGGACGTGGACGGGGCGGCTCGTTGCGCCTTCTGGATCGGGTTCCGCCTGGTGAACTCGCACGCGCGTTCCGAGGCCAATGGCTGGATCGCGAGGCTGGGGCGGCTGGTAGACGACCTACCCGCGGCGTCGTCGGGGGCGCGGCTGGCGTACCTGACCGGACTTCGGGCGGTCTTCGACGAGGGCGACCTGGAGACGGCTGCGGCGGACCTTGGCCGGGCGGCGGAGCTGGCGGCCCTGTGCCCGGACGACGAGCTGGCCGCGCTCGCCCGGCTTGCCCTTGGGAGGGTGCTCATCCTTCAGGGGAGGATCATGGACGGGGTGCGCCTGCTGGATGAGGCGATGCTCACGGTGCGCTCGGATCAGCTGTCCCCGATCGCGGTCGGCGACAGCTACTGCACTGCCATTGACGCCTGCCACGACCTGTTCGACGTGAAGCGTGGGCAGGAGTGGACCGATGGACTGGCCCGGTGGTGCGCGACGCAGCCCGATCTGGTGCCCTTCGCGGGCATCTGCCAGGTGCATCGCGCCGAGTTCCTGTGCCTGAAGGGCGCCTGGTCCGAAGCGATGGCGCAGGCCGCTCTGGCGCGGACGCGGCTCTCGACACCGTTCCGGCAGTCGCCGTATGGCGCTGCGGTCTACCAGGAGGGCGAGCTGCGGCGCCTTCGGGGCGAGTTCACCCAGGCGGAGGCATGTTACCGGGAGGCGAGTGAGTCGGGCCGGGACCCGCAGCCGGGCCTGGCGCTGCTCAGGTTGAGCCAGGGCCGGCACCAGGACGCCGCGCAAGCCATCGACCGTGCGATGGCCGAGGCGGATGACCCCTTGGTGCGCTGCCACCTGCTGGCGGCGTACGTCGAGGTGATGCTCACGTGCGAACGGGTCGACGACGCGGCCGAGGCGACGACCCGACTCGCGGAGACCGCCCGCGCCCTGGGCTCGTCGATGCTGGACGCGGTGGCCCGAAGGGCGGAGGGATCGGTGCTCCTGGCCCGTGGTGAGCCCCGCGCTGCGCTCGGCCCGCTCAGGAGGGCCAACGAGGGGTTTCGTGAGCTCGACTCGCCGTACGAGGTGGCTCGCACCGCCGTGCTGATCGGCCATGCCCGTCGGCTCCTTCGTGACGGCGAGGGGGCCCGGCTGGAGCTCGACGCAGCGCGGTCGACGTTCGAGCGGCTCGGAGCCAAACCGGACCTGGCCCGGCTCACCGGCGCGGGGACGGTCCTGATCACGGCCCGGGAGCTGCAAGTGCTGCGCATGGTTGCCGCCGGGCTGACGAACCGCGCGATCGGCTCCGAGCTGGGCCTCAGCGAGCGCACGGTCGACCGGCACGTGAGCAACATCCTCGGCAAGCTCGGGGTCTCCTCGCGCACGGCGGCGACGGCCATGGCGTACGAGTCCGAGCTCCTCTGACGCGACCTGTACCCATGCCTCGAGCCGGGAAGTCATGGGTGAGTTCGCCGACGCCGGGATCGGCGAGCGCTCCTAGCGTTGGGGTTGCCCCGGGAGCCCCCGGGGCCCCGGATGCACAGGAGGAAACCATGGCCCACGTGTCTCGTGCCACCGCCGACGGGTCGATCATCAGGCTTGCTCTGCCGTACGGCGAGAGCCAGTTCAGGCACCTAGAGGACCTGCCCGGCGGCAACATCGAGCTTCGGATCGGGGACACCACCGAGACCGACACCCCTATCGGGGCCCACGTCGCCCAGCCAGGACGGGCTCCGGTCCGGCTGGCCGGCGGGCGCTGACCCCGATGAGCGTCTTCTACAAGACGGCCTACCTGGTCGGGTTCCACCCTTGGGAGGACCTGGCGGAGCATGAGCCCTTCGCGGATGCTCTCATCGGGCTCATCGAGCGCGAAGAGCATGGCAAGGAGCCGCCCTACGGCAAGGCACTGGACCTCGGCTGCGGCAGCGCGACTTGGGGGGTCGCCCTGGCCGCACGTGGTTGGCAGGTCACCGGCGTGGACAACGTGCCGACCGCGGTGGCGCGCGCAAGGGAGCGAATCCGTGAGACCGGCGTGAACATGCACGTGGTCATCGGCGACGTCACGCGACACCTTCAGTCATCGGTCGGGTCAGGCTATGACCTCGTTGTCGACACCGGCACCTTCCACGGGCTGACACCGGCCCAGCGGCTGGGCATGGGTCGACAGGTCACCTCCATTGCGAACCACGACGCCACCGTGATCCTTGACTGCTTCGTCCCACGTCGACGCGGCCCCCTACCACGTGGGTGCACACAAGCTGACGTGCAAGCGGCCTTCCCCGCCTGGCGCATCACCGACGTCATCGATGCCGACACCGACCCGGACCCAGTTGCGCGCGTGCTCAAGTTCGACGAGGTGTTCTACCGGCTTCGCCGAGAGTGACAGCTGCCTCGCCCACCGAGCCACGGTGGTCGCGTGCGTGGCCTCTGCGTGACCGCCGAGGCTCCCTCGACCCGCGCCGCGGCGGGCGGAGCGGGGGTCAGGCGCGGTAGGACAGCGTCGTCATCATGCCCTCACGCACCTCGAGGGGGTCGGAGTCCGGGAACGTTCCTCGGCGCCATGGTGCCATTCAACGCCACCCTGTTCCTCTTCGGCCAGACCGAGCTCGTGGGCCACCTGCCTGTGTACGGCGTGTTCCTCGCGCTCCTCGTCTACGGCTCGAACCCGGCGACGGCGGCTGCGGTGCGCTGGCTCCCCGGCCGCGCTGACGTCACCCTCGCGGTGCGTCGGCCGACCGCAAGCCCCGTACGGGGCTGACGCCGACCACACCTGCACCGCGCTTCGCCGGTCCCAACACTCGCGCCCACGGATCAGGGCGCCTCGGGAGTCCCCGGGGGGCACTGCACCCGCCGTGTCGTGACTCCTTCGGCCACGTCGTAGCTCCGGCAGGTCAGGCCCCAGACCGCCTTCCCCTGGTCCGGCGGGAAGAAGTCACCCGACTCCCAGTACCGGTACACGTCGACCCGGACCGTCGTCCCGGTTCGGCCTCGCACCACCCACGTGACGCCGCCCTGGCTGTCGGTCACCGACGGGTCGGGGTCCGAGAGCCAGTCCCGGCCCGCCACCGCTCGCTCCTCGGGCGTCTGGGCGCCCGACGAGGCGATGGCGTCGCCGAGCGCGCTCGGCAGTACGTGGTCGGCCACCCGGGCCGCCTCCTCGTCCGCCGTCTGCTGCACGGCGCTGCATCCGGTGAGCAGGGCGGCCGCCAGCGCGAGAGCGGTCCATCGACGCGGCATCACGAAGAGGTTGACCGAAGGGCGAGAGCTCAGGCGCACGCACCGATCATCGCCGAGCCTCGGACGCCGGGCCACCTCAGGGGCAGCTGCCCGAGGGTCTCCCCTCGGGTGTCCGCTGTGGTCGCCTCGAGCCGCCCCGCGGCTGGAGGCGGCGGGTCAGGCGCGGTAGGACAGCGTCGTCATCATGCCCGCCTCGGCGTGGTAGATGTTGTGGCAGTGGGCAGCCCACTGCCCCGGGTTGTCGGCGTCGAGGTCGACGACGAGGGTCTGCATGGGTCGCACGATGGACGTGTCCTTGCGGGCACCCCCGTCGGCGACGGCGAACGTGTGGCCGTGGACGTGCATCGGGTGGAACATCATCGACCTGTTCTGGAACCGCAGCCGCACCCTCTCGCCCTCGCGCACCTCGAGCGGGTCGGAGTCCGCGAAGATGTCGCCGTTGATCGTCCAGCGGTAGGGGGCCATCGAGCCGCTGAGCAGCAGGTCGTGCGTGCGGTCCACCGGCACCTCCGGCAGCGCCACCGCCTCCGTGGGCCGAGGTCGGCCCCGGTCAGGATGCGGCGGTCGAGCTCCTGCGGGCGCACCGTGGCCGAGGGCGCGGTGCCCGAGCCGGTGCGGACCACGGCCAGCCCCTGACCCTGCTTCCCCTCGGCGGACGCCACGAGGGGGAACATGCCGTCGGCGAGGGTGACGACGACGTCGTACCGCTCCCCCATGCCCAGGAGCAGCGCATCGGTCTCCACGGGGGTCACGGGGAACCCGTCGCTGTGGGTCACGGTCAGGGCGTGGCCCCCCAGCGCCACCCGGAACGCGGTGTCCGAGGCGGCGTTGACCAGGCGGATCCGCACCCGCTGCCCCACCTCGGCACGCAGCGTCTCCGGCGCCGCCGGCACCCGCCCGTTGACGACGTAGTGCGGGTACTCCACGTCCCCGGCGTCGCCCAGCAGCGACGAGGACATGCCGCCCATCCCCATCGAGCCATGGTCCATCCCGCCCATCCCCATCGAGCCGTCGCCGTCCTGCGACGTGGCCGCGAGCAGGGTCGCGAGGACGTCGTCGGGGGTGCGTCCGGTGCCGTCGACCCAGTCGTCGAGGACGACGACCCACTCGACGTCGTACCGACCGGCCTCGGACGGGTCGTCGACCACGAGCACGCCGTACAGGCCCCGGTCCAGCTGGACCCCGGAGTGCGGGTGGTAGAAGTACGTGCCCGGGTGCGGCACGGTGAACTCGTAGGTGAACGCCGCGCCGGCGTCGATGGGCTCCTGGGTCATCCCCGGAACGCCGTCCATGTCGTTGCGCAGGGCGACACCGTGCCAGTGGACGCTGGTCGATGCCGGGAGCGCGTTGTCGACCGACACCGACAGCAGGTCGCCGGCGGTGGCGCGCAGCAG
Source organism: uncultured Actinomycetota bacterium (assembly GCA_963795035.1). Lineage (GTDB taxonomy): Bacteria > Actinomycetota > Actinomycetes > Actinomycetales > Dermatophilaceae > Oryzobacter. Next base: position 1,058,176 of record CAWCFZ010000001.1, read on the forward strand.
CGGTCCCGGCACGCTCTCGCCGTAGGCCCACGTCGACACCACCGGCCCGCCGAGGTCGACCGACGCCAGGCGTGGTGCGAGCCGGGCGGTCACGGTGCGCTGCCCCGCCGCACGCCGGGCGGCCTCGGCCCGCTGCACGCTGGGCGAGGTGGCGCCCACCGTGGCGCCGCTCGTGCCGCAGGCGGACAGGCCCGCCAGCGAGAGCGCTCCCGCGGCGGAGCCGAGCAGGAGCGTGCGGCGGTCGATCGAGGTCATCGCGATCCTCCTGGGGTTGCTGTCGGGTGGCTACGCGTCATGGCGCTCATCTCTTGCGGACTGTGGGTGCAACGGTGCCTCCTGCGTCCCGGCGAGGTCGTCGCGGTTCGATGAAGGTTCGCTGAAGAAGCCGCAGGCGGCCCGAGCGGCATTCGCAGGACGTGACCTCGGCCGCCGAACCGTGCCGCCAGAGGCGAATCCCCACTGCGTCGGAGACCTCTGCAAGGGTGGTTGGTGCCCACCCGGAAAGCTCGACCGTGGAGGAGATGTCATGAGCAGCCACGACCACACGTCATCGCAGCAGCAGCCGACTCAGAGTCAGGAACCCGAGCAGTCCCGCAGCGACCACGACGATGAGCGCAGGAAGTACCTGCGGTTCGGCCTGATGATCCTGGCGTCGTCGGTCGTGATGTACGTCGTCATGTACCTCAACACGTACGCCATCGACCACGTGTACTGGAGCTGGACGCGGTTCTTCATGACGATGATGTCCGCGGCCACCATGACGGTGATCATGCTGGGCTTCATGCTCGGCATGTACCGCAACCGCCGGGTGAACGCGATGATCGTCGCCGCGGCGGTGGTGCTCTTCGGCGCCGGGCTCTTCCTCGTGCGCTCCCAGGCCACCGTCGGCGACGTCGCGTGGATGCGCGCGATGATCCCCCACCACTCCATCGCGATCCTCACCAGCGAGCGCGCCGACATCCAGGACCCCCGCGTCCGCGAGCTCGCGGACTCCATCATCGAGGCGCAGCGCAAGGAGATCGCCGAGATGAAGACCTACATCGAGGACCTCGAGTCGCGCTGACCCACCCGCCGCGCCCCGGGGCCCGGCGTGCTCGGCCGTCCCGCCACACTGGTGGTGTGAGCAGCGACCGCCCCGAGCAGGAGACAGATGACGTCACCGTCACCGTCGTCGTGCTCGCGGGCGGCACGTCCCGGCGGTTCGGCTCCGACAAGCTCGCCGCCCCCCTGCACGGCTCCACCGTGCTCGACACGGTCGTGGCGTCGCTCCCGCCCCGGTGGCCGGTCGTCGCCGTCGGCCCGCCGCGCGCGTCCAGCCGCCCGGTCACCTGGACGCGCGAGGACCCTCCGGGGGGTGGCCCGCTCGCCGGGGTGGCCGCCGGGGTCGGGCTCGTGGCCACCGACCTCGTCGCCGTGGTCGCGGGTGACATGCCGTACGCCGGTCCGGCGCTCGTCGCACTCGTGGCGGCCCTGCGAACGGCGCCCGCCGAGGTCGACGCCGTCGTGGCCACCGACGACCGTGGCGTGGCCAACCCGCTGCTGGCGGCCTATCGCGTTGCGGCAGTGCGCGATCTGCTCGGGAAGCCGGCCCACGGGCTTCCCGCCAGGCTCCTGCTCGAGCTCGCCCACGACCGGCTGGTCGTGCGCGGGTCGTGGACAGGCGATGTCGACACCACTGACGACCTCGAGGAGCTCGGAAGGCTCGAGCCCGGCTGACCGACGCAGCACCCAACCCCTCCTGTCAGGCCACGCGCTGGCACGCGCCCCGGATGCCGAGCGAGGGGAAGCCGACCCGGCTCCTCGTCGCGGCTCGTTCTACGGGAGGGGCTTGACCACCGTCAGCAGCACCACGGCGTCGTCGACGGCGAGCAGCGTGTGCCGGTCCGGCGGGATGACGAGGTGGTCGCCGTCGGCGCCCTCCCAGCTCTCCGGTCCGCTGGAGAGCCGAACCCTGCCCCGCACCACCTGCAGCGTCGCCTCGCCGGGGCTGTCGTGCTCGGAGAGCTCGTGCCCGGCCAGCAGCGCGATCACCGTCTCGCGCAGGGCTCGGCCCTGACCCCCGTGGATGGTTCGGGCCGAGCGACCACTCGACGCCGCGCGAGCAAGCTCGAGATGTTCTTCGGCCACGACCTGGAGCGAGACTGACTGCATCAATGGAACCGCCTCTCGGCCTGACCCTAGCGCTCGCCGCTGAAACCGCTCGCGGCCCGTCATCCATGATGGGAACACGTCGAGGGCCCCACCGGGTTCCCGACACGTGAGCGAAGGGCAGAACGACGTGGACTCAGCCAGGGCGCTCGCCTTCAGGGACCAGGTCGAGCCGGAGATCGAGGTGATGTTGCGGGTGGCGCTGGGGCTGACCCGCCACCGAGCCGATGCCGAGGACCTGGTCCAGGAGTCGCTCCTGCGCGCCTACCGGGCGCTCGACCGGTTCGACGGTCGCCATCCCCGCGCCTGGCTGCTCACGATCGTGCGGCACACCCACCTCAACATGCAGCGGCGCACCCGCCCCGACCCGATCGGAGACTGGGACCTCGTGCGCGACTCGCGACCGGCGTTCGGCGCCAGTGCGCACCCCAGCGCCGAGGACGCCCACCTCGACGGCGAGCTGGGTGAGCAGCTCACCGACGCCCTCACCGAGCTCGACCCCAGGTTCCGCGCGGCCGTCGTCCTCGTCGACGTCCACGACCTGTCGTACGCGGAGGCCGCCGCCGTCATGGGGGTCCCCATCGGAACCGTGATGTCGCGCCTGAGCCGCGGTCGCGACCGGCTCCGCCGTCGGCTCGGCCCACAGGCCCTCACCCCCGGGAGGTTCGCATGAAGCAGTCAGTGCGGCAGATGATCACCTGCCACTGGTCGGCGCGCCGCATCCAGCGCTACCTCGACGCCGACCCGTCCGCGCCCCTCACCCCGGGCGAGGTGGCCAGGATCGAGACGCACCTCGCGATCTGCGAGAAGTGCACGCAGGTCGCCGCGGAGCACCGTGCCCTGCACCGCGCCCTCTCCCTGTGGCCGGGCGTCGCCACCCCGGACACCGAGTCGGTCGACCGGCTCCGCGCCTTCCTCGACCACCTGCCCGAGGAGGAGGCCCGATGACCGCCGCCGCCGCGACCGCGAGAGCAGGGTGTCGGGGCGCCCGATGGCGCGCAGGGTCCCTGGGACCTCGTGGTCGTGGGCGGCGGGACGGCCGGCATCGTCGGCGCCAAGACCGCGGCCCGACTGGGTGCACGGGTCCTGCTGGTGGAGCGCCATCGCACCGGCGGCGACTGCCTGTGGACCGGATGCGTGCCCTCCAAGGCGATCCTCGCCGCTGCCGGCGCAGCCGCCTCGGCCCGCGACGCCTCCCGCCTCGGGGTGAGCGTCCGCGGCATCGAGGTCGACTTCCCCCGGGTCATGGACCACGTGAGGGCCGCCATCGCGCACATCGCACCCGTCGACTCCGTGGAGTCCCTCGAGGGCGAAGGGGTGAGCGTGCTGGCCGGTGAGGCCGTCTTCACCGGCGAGGACACGCTCGTCGTCGACGGGCGTCCGCGTCCGGTTCGGCCAGGCGCTGCTGGCCACCGGAGCCACCCCCGCCGTGCCACCCGTCCCCGGGCTGGCCCAGGCGTCGTACCTCACCAGCGACACCATCTGGGGGCTGACTGCCCTGCCGGAGGCGCTCGTCGTCCTCGGCGGGGGAAGCATCGGCTGCGAGCTCGGGCAGGCGTTCGCCCGGCTCGGCGCCGACGTGACGATCGTCGAGGGCGCGCCGCGCATCATGCCGCGCGAGGACGCCGACGCGGCCCTCCTCGTGGCTCGCTCCCTGCAGAAGGACGGCGTGCGGGTGCTCGCCGGCGGAGGCGTCAGCGCGGTCGTCCCCGGCCCGGGCTCGTCCGGCGTCCTCGAGCTCGAGGACGGCACGACCGTCCCGTACGGGTGCCTCGTCGTCGCCGTCGGGCGCTCCCCCCGCACCCGCGACCTCGGGCTCGAGACCGCCGGGGTCGAGCTCGACGAGCACGGTTTCGTCGTGGTCGACGAGCACCTGCGGACCTCCAACCGCCGCGTGTGGGCGGCCGGCGACCTCACCGGCCACCCGCAGTTCACCCACGTCGCCGGGGTCCACGGCAGCCTCGCAGCCAGCAACGCCGTGCTCGGGGTGTCCCGCAAGGTCGCCCTCACGGCCGTCCCCAGGGTCACGTTCACCCACCCGGAGGTCGCCGCGGTCGGCCTGCCGACCGGCCGGTCGTCGCCAGGGCTGCGCGTGCTCGACTGGCAGCACACCCACGTCGACCGTGCCGTGGCCGAGGGGGACCTGGGCGGGTTCGCCCGCCTCGTCGTGGACCGCAAGGGCCGGATCCTGGGCGCCACCGTCGTCGGGCCGCGGGCGGGCGAGTCCATCGGCGAGCTGACGATGGCGGTCAAGCTGGGGCTGAGCACCCGCGACCTCGCAGGGGTGATCCACCCGTACCCGACCTACAGCGACGGGCCGTGGAACGCCGCCATCGCCGACGTCCGCGCCCAGCTGGGGGCGCCCCGCACGAGCAGGGCCCTGCGCGCCCTGGTCAGGCTCCGGCGATGGCGCAGCGGCCGCTCGCGCTGACCGGCGGAGCCGTGACCCCTTCCGGCAGAACCCTTCCGGCCGTAGCCGGCCGGGCTCAGGCGAGCGCGTCGAGCGCGTCCTCGATGCCCCGGTGGAACGTCGGGTAGGCGTAGATCATCGAGACGAGCCGGTCCACGGGGACCTCGGCGTGCACGGCCACGGCCAGCGCCCCGAGGACCTCGCCGCCGCTGGGTCCCATCGCCGTGGCACCGACCAGGACCCCCCGGTCGGCGTCCTCGACGACCTTGATGACGCCCTCGTTCCCCACCTTGTGGATCCAGCCGCGGGCGGTGCTCGACACCTGCGTGGAGCCCACCCGCACGTTCGCGAGCTGCTCGCGCGCCTGGGCCTCGGTGAGTCCGACCGACCCGACCTCGGGGTCGGTGAAGGTCACCCGTGGCAGGGCCCGGTACGACGCCGGGGGCCCGTCCTCACCGAGGATGTCGCGGATCACGACCTTCGCCTGGTACATCGCCACGTGCGTGAACGCCCCCTTGCCCGTGACGTCGCCCACCGCCCACACTCCTGGTGCGACCCGGCACCGCTCGTCGACCGGCGCCACGCGCGCGTCGGCAGGGACGCCGACCGACGGCAGGCCGACGGCGGCCGGGTCAGCCCGGCGGCCGGTCGCGACGAGGAGGCGCTCGGCGCGCAGCGTGGACCCGTCCGAGAGGGCCACCGCGATCCCTCCGCCGTCAGCCTGCACCTGCTGTGCCCGCACGCCCGTCCTGACGTCGACCCCCTCGCGCCGCAGGACCTCGGCCAGGACCTCGCCGGCCTCCGGCTCCTCGAGGGCGAGCAGGCGTGCCTCGGCCTCGACGATCGCCACCTCGACCCCGAACCGGGCCAGCACCTGGCTCAGCTCGCAGCCGATCGCGCCGCCGCCGAGCACGACGATCGACCTCGGGAGCTCCGTGGCCTCGACGACGTGACGGTTGGTCCAGTACTCGACGTCGGCCAGGCCGGGGATGGGGGGGATCGCCGCGCTCGTGCCCGTGGCCACGACCACCGCGCGTCGCACGGCGTACCGGGTGTCGCCCACGCGGACCTCGGTCGGGGAGACGACCTGACCGGCGCCGCGCACGAAGACGCCGCCCTTGCCGGTGAACCGGTCGACGGCGACCGTGTCGTCCCAGGTGTCGGTGGCCTCGGCACGGATCCTGGCCGCGACGGGCCCCCAGTCGGGCACGACGCGGCCCACCGACCCGCCGAGGTCGGGAACCCTGCGGGCCTCGGTCAGGGCGTTCCCCGCGCGGATCATCATCTTGCTCGGGATGCACCCCCAGTACGGGCACTCCCCTCCGACCAGCTCGCGCTCGATGCCGAGCACCCGAAGGCCCCGCTCGGCCAGCGTGCCGGCGACGTGCTCGCCCCCCGGTCCCATCCCGATGACGGCGACGTCGACGGTGTCCATGCGTGGTCCTCTCCGTGGTGGTCCGGCGCGCAGGCGTCGGGTGTCCGGTAACCCGCTGAGCCCGCGGACCCATTCCATCGCAGGCCCCAGCCGGCCCACCGGACGACGTCCCCGACCGTGAACCCCCTGTCGACCGCCGGCACCCGCCGGCGCCGGTCCGCCTCGACGACCGTCGCCCGGGGAATCGACCCGGCGAGCGACGGGTTCCCACCCCATGACGACACCGACGGACGACCCCCGGTTCAGCCTCCTCGTGGTGCGTGACTGCCCGAACGAGGCTCCCGCCGCGGAGGCCTTCGAGGAGGCGCTGGCCCTCGTCGGGCGCCCGGACACCACGATCCGCAGGGTCCTCGTCGACGACGCAGGCACGGCCCAGCGCCTCGGGTTCACGGCGCTGCCCACACCGAGCGCGAGACCCAGCAGCGTGAGCCGGTCGGCGGAGACGTGGTCGGTCGAGCCAGCGGGCGGCGACCCGAAGGGCCGGGTCGAGGCGGCGACGAACGGCCGCGTCAAACATCGGAGGCGCCGCTCGATTCCCGTGGCGCCGCGGAGCGGCGACGCGCGGCGGCCCACCAACCACCCGCCGAGAGCACGACCAGCGCAGCGACGGCGGCAGCGGTGACCGCCGGGTCGGTGTCGCCGACGGCGCCCAGGGCGGCGTAGGCGATGGTCCCGGGGATCATCCCCAGCGCCGAGCCGGCGACATAGGAGGCGAACAGGACACCAGTGACCCCGGCGCCGTAGTTGATCACCGTGAACGGCAGCACCGGGACCAGCCTGGCGAGGAGGACCGCGCCGAAGCCGTGGTCGCGCAGCACGGCGCTCGGCCCGTTCGAGCCGGCCGCGCAGCAGGCGGTCGACGCCCTCGCGGCCGAGCAGCCTGGCCAGGCCGAACGCCAGCACGGCCCCGACCATCGCCCCGATCCACGCCACGACGGCGCCGGGAACGAGCCCGAAGATCATGCCCGCAGTGACGGTGGCGAGGCTCTTGGGGGCGGGCAGCAGGGACCAGAGGGCGTACCCGCCGGCGAAGAGCACCGGACCCCACCATCCGGAGCCGGCGACGGCCTGGCGGATGCCGTCGACGTCGGGCGCGCCCAAGGTCTCGATGAGCACCCACCCGCCGAGCAGCAGGACGACGAGCAGCGGCAGCCCGCACGGCGGGGCCGCGGCTGGTGGAGGCGGACATGTGATGGTCCTGTCGAAAGGTGGTGCACCGGGAAGTCGGTGAGGGGGTCACGGTGTTCCCGACGCGACACCCGGTCACGAAAGGATCATGATGCGCGCCCGCCCCACGCCCCTGTTCGCCGTCGCCACGGCCGCCGTGCTGGGGCTGGCCGCCTGCAGCGGCGCAGCCATCGGCTCAAGCGACAGCGCCGAGCCGGCCGGGACGTGGGAGCAGGTCGAGTCGCGCGCCCAGGGCCAGACCGTGTCGCTGTGGATGTAGGGCGGCGATCCCAAGGGGAACGCCTACGTCGACGACGTCCTCGCCCCCGCCGCAGCCGAGGCCGGGGTCACTCTGCGCCGGGTGCCGATCGCCGACACCAAGGACGCGTTGACCCGCGTCCTCGCCGAGAAGCAGGCCGGCCGCACCGACGGAGAGGTCGACCTCGTCTGGGTCAACGGCGACAACTTCGCGACCGGACGACAGGCCGACGCCTGGGAGTGCGGCTGGGCCGACGACCTGCCGAACGCGACGCTTCCTCGCGCCGAACGACCCACTCGTCGGCTCCGACTTCGGCACCGACGTCGGCAGGCTGCGAATCGCCGTGGCACAAGGCCCAGTTCAGCCTCGTCTACGACTCGGCGCGGGTGCCGGAACCGCCGACGACCCTGACCGAGCGTGCTCGACTGGGCGGCGGCCCACCCGGGGCGCTTCACCTACCCGGCACCCCCGGACTTCACCGGCTCGGTCTTCGTCCGGCAGGTGCTCTACGGCGTCTCGGGCGGCTACGCCAACGTGCCCGGCCCAGTTCGACCAGGCGGCGTACGACCGGCTCACGCCCGGGCTGTTCGACCAGGCTGACCGCGCTGGCGCCGTCACTGTGGCGGCAGGGGCGGACCTACCCGCGGGACTCGGTCGCGCTCGACAAGCTCTACGCCGACGGGGAGGTCGACCTGACGATGACCTACGGCCCGGCGACGCTGCCCGACCTCGTCGCCGACGGCACCTTCCCGGCCACGACGCGGGTGCTCACGCTCGACGAGGGAACCGTGGGCAACGCCAGCTTCCTCGCGATCCCCTCGACCTCCGGGCACGGCGGACGCGGCGAAGGTGGTCGCCAACCTGGCGCTGTCGCCGCAGCAGCAGGTCGCCAAGGCCGACCCGGCCACCTGGGGCCAGTTCACGGTCCTGGACCCCGCACTGCTGCCGACGGCCCAGCGGGCAGCGCTTCGACGCGCTGCCGTCCTCTCCCGTCGTGCCCGCGTACGACGTGCTGTCGCGCAATGCCAACCCGGAGCTGGCCGCACCGTGGGTGCCCGCCATCGACCAGGGATGGCGGCGCGCCGTGCTCGGCGCCTCGTCGTGACGGTGGCAGCCGCCGATCACCGCAGGCCTGCGGCTGCTCGCGCCCGCGGTCGGGCTGACGGTCCTCGTCGTCGGGGCGGGGGTGGGGTCCGTCGCCCTCACGAGCCTCGGCCTGCTGCCGCTCTTCGGGCCTGCCGGACCCGAGCAGCGCAGGGCTTCGTGTCGGCCGCGCCGGACCTCTGGTCAGCCGCCCGTGAGTCGCTCGTCATCGCGCGTCGCATCCACGGCGATCGCGCTCGTCGTGGGCCTGGCGGCCGCCCTGCTGCTGCTGCGGGCCGTACCACGGCGTCGATGGCTCGGGCGCGATGATCGCGGCCGTGCTCCCCGTGCCGCACCTCGTCGGGGCGGCTGCCATGGGCCTGCTGCTGTCCGGGGGAGGGATGCTCTCGCGCCTGTTCGGGGTGGAGCAGAGCGCCTGGCCCGAGCTGGTGGGAGGGCGGTGGCCGGTCGCGGCTGTCGTCGAGCTCGCGTGGAAGGAGTCGGCGTTCGTGGCCGTCGTGGTGATCGCGTCGACCAGCACCGCACTCCCCGACCTCAGCGACGCCGCTCGGATGCTCGGAGCCGGGGCCCGCCAGCGCCTGCTGCGCCTCACCCTGCCGCTCGCTGCGCCGCGGCCGCCGCGGCCTCGCTCATCGTCTTCCTCTACTCGTTCGGGGCCTACGAGGTCGCGTGGCTGCTCGGGCGGGCCTACCCCGAACCGCTGCCGGTCATGGCCTACCGCCTCTACACCTCGATCGACCTCGCCGCTCGACCACAGGCCGCCGCCACCGCCACCACGGCGATCGCGCTGTCGGTGCTCGCCGCCGCCGCCACCGTGCCCGTGCTGCGCCGGCTCGGAGCGGCGCGATGAGGCCACGGCGGCCGGGTGCCGGGCGAGCCCTCGCGACAGCACCCCTGGCCGTGTGGTTCGCGCTGCCGCTGGTCCCGGTGGCCCTGTGGGCCTTCGCCGACCGCTGGTCGTGGCCGGCGGCGCTCCCCCAGCAGTGGGGACTGTCCGGGTGGCGTCAGGCCAGTGACGCCGGTCTGCCGGTGGCCCTGGTCCAGTCGACCGTCCTCGGTGTGCTCGTGGCCTGCCTCGCCACCCCCCTGGGTGCCCTCGCCGGCCGGGCCCTCGGGTGGCGCCTGAGTCGGCACTCGGGCCTCGCGTCCCTGGTGCTGCTCACCCCTGTCGTGATCCCACCCTTCGCGGTCGCGACCGGGCTCGACACCCTGGTCCTGCGCGCGCGCGTCCCCGCACCGGTCGCGGTCGTCCTCGTGCTGAGCGTCCTCGCGCTCCCCTACACGAGCTACATCATGCGCGCCGCCTACACGGCGACCGACCCCGACCTCGAGGCCCAGGCCCGCATGCTGGGCGCCGGTCCGCGCGGCGTGCTGTGGCGGGTGACGCTGCCGGCGCTCCGTCCGGCCCTGCTGACGGCCGGCGCGATGGCCTTCCTCGTCGGCTGGAGCGACTACGTCGTCACCCTCGTGCTCGGGGGTGGGCGGGTGGTCACCGCGCCGATCCTGCTCGCCTCATCGGCCTCCGGAACGGGGAACGAACCGCTGGTCGCCGCGATCGCCGTGGCCGGCGTCCTGCCCCTGCTCGCCGTGGTCGCGGGGGCCGCGCTCGTCCACCACCTCCGACTGAGCCACCGCCGGCAGACGGGCCGACACAGCGAGGTCCGCGCATGAGTGGGCACCTCCACCTCGACTCCCTGGGGTTCCGCTACCCCCACCAGCCCACGGATGCCCTCGACGGGGTCGTGCTCGACGTCGCACCCGCCCGGATGCTGGCCGTGGTCGGGCCCTCCGGGTCGGGCAAGAGCACCCTCCTGCGGGTGGTGGCCGGGCTGCTGCGCGCCGACCGGGGCGACGTGCGGCTCGGCGGGCGCAGCCTGCTGGGGGTCCCGCCCGAGCGCCGCGGGATCTCGATGATGTTCCAGAAGCCGCTGCTCTTCCCCCACCTCGATGTCCTCGACAACGTCGCGTTCGCCGACCGGACGGCCGGGGCCCCCCGTGCGCGCGCCAGGGCAGCCGCGCGCGGTCACCTCGACGTCGTGCGGCTCGGCGACCTCGCGTCGCGCCGACCCCGTGAGCTCTCGGGGGGCCAGGAGCAACGCGTCGCACTCGCTCGCGCGCTCGCGGCCCACCCGGACGTGCTCCTGCTCGACGAGCCGTTCAGTGCGCTGGACGCGGAGCTGCGGGCTGCCATGCACACCCTGCTCGAGGAGGTCCGTCATCCCGCCGAACCACCGCAGCTCTGCGTCCCTCGCGCGAAGGTCCTGCGCGCAGCCCGGGTCGAGGAGGGGGACCCAGCGGTCCCCGACGACGGCCCCGTAGGCCGTGCGGTTGCAGGCCGGGTGACCGAACTGCATGGCCTGCCAGGGAACGGGCCGGCGCATCCCCTGCTGGATGCGCTCCCACACGTCGTCGATCGACACGGTGGACATGCCCTGCGACCAGCGCCGGTCGTCACCGACGCTCGCCGCCGGCTGGAACGAGAGCATCTGGTAGCCCATCCGGCTGACCTCGCTGACGACCTCGGCGACCTGGTCGAGGTTCTCGGGCGTCACCGTCATGTTGTGCGCGAGGTAGCTGCCGACCCCGCGGCGGCGGCGGAGGTCGTCGAACATCGCCGCGAACGCCCTGCGGTGTTCGTGCAGGTCCGACTCGCGACGGGGGCGTGGGACGCCGCGTCGCCCCCGCATCAGCGAGTCGAAGTGTGCCGCGAAGGAGACCCGTCGCAGCCGCAGCTCGCCGGTGCCGTCGGGCCACCGCGCAGGATCGAGGACATCTTCTTGCCGTTCGCCACCTCGTCGACGAGCTTGTCCATGTACCTGATCTGCTGCATGAGCGGGTCCTCGATCTCCTCCACCCGGTGGCCGCAGATCAGCCCGGTGATGAGCGAGGCGTTCGGGTTCATCCCGGGGGCCTCGGCGAAGAAGGTCTCGAGGTCGACCTCGTCGGCGAGGGCCTGGTCCAGGCTCGAGGCGTCGTGGCCGGTGAGCCAGCAGATGACCTGGTCGACCTGGTCCTTGCTGCCCTTCTTGCGCTCCGCCTTGGCCACGTAGTGCGGGTAGATGCTGGCGAGGCTCGTGGTGAAGATGCGATGCCGTGGCACGCTGCCTCCTCCGTCGTCGGGATGCGCATGGCCAGCCTAGGCGGAGCCGTGCGTGCCGTGCCCGCCTCGCAGGTCAGGGGAGGTCGTGGGGTCCGTCGCCGGAACGTGGCGGCAGCCCGCACGCCGAGCGCACGCGGGACGCGACGAGCATCATCGTCCAGCGGGCGCGCAACGGGTCCTCGGTGAGGAAGTAGTGGTCGACCCCGGGGCTCAGGTCGTGGGTGACGTCGACCCCGGCCGCGCGCAGCCGCAGGGCGTAGAGGTCACCCTCGCGGCGCAGGGCGTCGCGCTCGGCCGTCAGGACGATCGTCGGCGGCAGCCCGGTCAGGTCGTCCGCGAGCAGCGGTGAGGCGTACGGCTCCGACCGCCGCTCCACCTCGGGAAAGTAGGTGCGGCGCACCAGCCGTCGCAACCCCGGAGCGATCATCCCGGGAAGGTCGCCCACCTCCGCCGCGAGGTCGAGGGCGGGGACGCCGAGGACCTGGAGCACCGGCTCGAAGCTGTTCCGGTCGCGGGCCTGGAGGCACACCGAGGCCGCGACCTGACCCCCCGAGCTGAACCCACCGACGACGAGGCGACCGCCGTCCAGGCCCAGGTCGTGGCCGTGGGCGGCGAGGTGGGCCGCGACGTCGTGGCCCTGTTCCTGCGCCACCGGGTAGCGCACCTGGGGCGCGACCTCGAAGTCGACGTTGGCGACGGCCACCCCGGCCGTCGCCGCGAGGTACCGGCACCACCAGTCGTCCATCTGCGGGTAGCGCATGAGGAAGGCGCCCCCGTGGAAGTGGACGTACACCGGGGGCGGTCCGACACCCTCGCCCTCGGGGCGGTACAGGTGCACGCGGACCTCGCCATGGCGCGTCGGGACGAGGTGCAGCTCAGGCTCGGGCAGGTCCTCGCCGGCGAAGCGCAGGGTCTCGCCGTACCTGACCGTCATCGGCGCGGACTTCTGCAGCAGCCACGCGCGAGCGTCGTCGACGAGCGTCATGGACGGCGTTCGGCACCGCGCCGCCCTCCGGATGCCTCGCGGCGAGCCCGGCACCGCGGGACGAGGGACGCCGGGGTTCAGCCGTCGGGGCCCAGGGACCGGACCAGGTCGATGGTGTCGGCCTCCTGGGCGCTCTTGTCGTCGCGGTAGCGCAGCACCCGGGCGAACCGAAGGGCCACGCCCCCGGGGTAGCGGCGCGACCGCTGGAGCCCGTCGAGGGCGATCTCGACGACCTGCTCGGGCCGCACCTCGACGACGTAGCCCGAGGTGTCGCCCACGGCCAGCTCGGTGAACCGCTGCGTCTGCCAGCGCAACATGTCGTCGGTCATCCCCTTGAAGGTCTTGCCGATCATGACGAACCCGCCGGTCTCGGGGTCGCGCGCGCCGAGGTGGATGTTCGACAGCCACCCCTGCCGGCGTCCCGAGCCCCGCTCGACCGCCAGGACGACGAGGTCGAGGGTGTGCGTCGGCTTCACCTTGACCCAGCCGCTCCCCCGTCGACCGGCTGCGTACGGCGAGGCGGCGTCCTTGACGACGACGCCCTCGTGGCCCGCGGCGACGAGGTCGTCGAAGAACCGCTGCGCCTCCTCGGGGTCGGTGGTGAGGAGGCGGGGGACGAGGAGGTGCGGCGCCAGCGCCGAGAGCACCTCGTGCCGCTCGAGGGCCGGGGTGTCGACGAGGTCGCGACCGTCGGCGTGCAGGACGTCGAAGAGGTAGGTCGTGAGCGGCACCTCGGCCCGCAGCCGCTCGACGTCGACCGAGCTGGCCGTGCGGGACCCGGTGACCTGGAACGGCGCCGGCCGCCCGCCCTCCTCGATGACGATCGCCTCGCCGTCGAGGACGAGGTCGCCGCCGGGCAGGGCAGCCACGGCCGCGACGACCTCGGGGAGCCGCTCGGTGACCTCGTCGAGGCTGCGCGTGAAGATCGTGACCTCGCCGTCGCGGCGGTGGACCTGGACCCGGATGCCGTCGAGCTTGCCGTCGACGAGGAGGGTGGCACCGGCGAACCCGGCCACGGCCTCGTGGGTCGACTTGGCCGACCCCGCGAGCATCGGCCGCAGCGGCCGACCCACCACCAGCCCCACGTCCTCGAGCCCGGACAGCCCACCGCGCGCGGCGATCTCGGCCACGAGGTGCGTGTGACCGGCCAGCATCACGGCTCGCCGCACGACGGCGTCGGGGACCTCGTGCGCCCTGGCCACCGCCGCGAGGACGACACCGTCGAGCGCTCCCTGGCGCAGGTTGCCCGTGACGAGCTCGGCGAGGAACCGCTGCTCGTCGGCCGTCGCACGCCCCAGGAGCGTGGCCAGCTCCTCCCGTCGCGCGCCGGTGGAGCCCGTGCCCGAGGCCGCGGCCAGGCGGTCGAAGGAGGCGTCGACCTCACCCACCGTGAGCGAGGACTCCGCCGCCGGCTCGGGCGGCGAGCCGAGCGAGCGCCAGCCCACGCCCAGCCGACGCTGCGGGAGCACCCCGGACAGGAACGCCACGACGGTCGCGACCTCGTCGTCCCCGGCCCTCGCGACGAGGGCGGCGATGGCGTCGGTCTTGGCCGTGCGCGAGCGCGTGGCCGCGACGGCACGGGAGACGGCGACGAGGTCGGCGAGCGCGACGGTCATCCCGTCATCCTGCCGCCGTGCACCGACAGTCGGTGGCTGCGGCGTCGGGCTGCTCAGCGCTCGAGGCGCATGTGGACGTGGGGGATGCCGTCGTCGAGGAACCCGTCGCCGACCGCGACGAACCCGAGGCGCTCGTACCAGTAGGCGAGGTGGCTCTGGGCGTCGAGGACGACCGGGCCGGTCGTGGTCTCGAGCGCCCGCACCATCATCCGGGCGGCGATGCCGCGGTCGCGGGCCGACATCGCCGTCGCGACCCGTCCGATGCGCACCACGCCCCCCTGGTCGGCCAGCACCCGCAGCGTCCCGAGAACGGTGCCGCCGTCGTCCTCGGCCCACACCTGGACGGTTCCGGGTTCGAGGTCGCGGCCGTCGAGGTCGGGGTAGAGGCACTCCTGCTCGATGACGAAGACGTTCTGCCGCAACCGCATCAGGTCGTGCAGCGTCGCGGCCGGGACGTCCCGAGTTGGCGCGGAGAGGATCGCCGGGGCAGGGGTCGTCGCTGGCGTGTGAGCAGACACGCCACCCAGCGTACGGACGCCCCCGCCCCGATGTGGTCGCATCGGGGGAACCGGTGGCCGGCGTCCCGCGGGAGCCGTGTAACGACGCGGAAGCGCGGGCGGCAGCGGGGACGGGGCGGGACCGCGCCGGGCCGTGGCGCCGCGGCCCTCAGCCGGCGGGGCCGGAGGTGCTCGGGCGCGGGTCGCTCGCCAGGACCCCCATGACGACGTCGTCGTACCACCGGCCCCCGAGGAAGCAGCTCTCGCGCTCGCGCCCCTCCACGAGGAAGCCGCAGCGGGCGTAGCAGGCGATGGCGGCCGTGTTGAAGGACAGCGCCCTCAGGCTGACGCGGTGCAGCGCGAGGTCGCCGAACGCGTGGTCGAGGACGAGCCCGGTCGCCTCCGTGCCGGCGCCCTTGCCGAGGAAGTGCGGGGCGTACATGCCGATCGCGTAGCGGGCCGACCGGTCGACCTCGCGCACCTGGTGGAGGAAGGCGGCACCGGCGAGCGCGCCGCCCACCTCGATGAGCCAGAAGGTGTCCCCGGCGGCCAGGGCGGTGTCGTGCCACGCCAGCGCCTCGTCCGGCGTCATCGGGCCGTCGTCGCGCTCGGAGCCGTAGTTGCGCTCGATGACGCGGTGCCAGCCGTGGGCCTGCCGGGCGTCGGTGTCGGTGGGGCGCAGCGGCCTCAGCGTGACGCGAGGCCCGGTGAGGGTCGGTGCCGCCATGGGGACGATCGTGCCGGACCACGGCGGGTCACGGGGGCTTGCGCGTCAGGGCAGTGCGGCAGCGCCCAGCCCCCCAGCCCCCACCCCACCCCACCCCCACCCCCACCGCACGCTACGGCGCAGTAGGTGTCGTGATCACAGCACCTACTGCGCCGTAGCACGCGATCGAGAGGGGGCCGGAGGCGGCGGGCGAGGCCGCTTGCGCGTCAGGCAGCGCGCGGCGCTGTGGCGCGCCCACACCTTCCTGACGCGCCGCTCCCGGCGTCAGTGGCAGGCCTGCGAACCGGAGTCGGTGAACGTGCGGCCGGCCTCGGGCAGGAACTGCCAGTCGTAGCCACCCGGGCGCAGGACGAGCCGGAGGACGCCGTACGTGCTCACGTCGCGCACCTCGCTGTTCGCCGCGATCGTCGCCAGTGACGTGTGGTTGGCCCCTCCGGTGCCGACGACGAACTGACGGACACCGGTCGCCGAGGCGGCGCCGGTGGAGTCCATGGGGGCGAACCGCTCGTAGACGTGGTCGTGGCCGGTGAGCACGACCTCGGCTCCGGCTTCGACGAGGTCCTTGACGAAGGTGCGCGAGTTGTTCGCCGCGCGACCGCCGGACGACCACAGCGGGATGTGCCAGTAGGCGAGCGTGCACGCCGTGGGATGCGCCGCCAGGTCGTTGCGCAACCAGACCTCCTGGGGGCTGCCCGGCCCGCAGCCTCCGGCATCGGAGCAGTTGGTGTTGAGCACGACGACGTGCCAGGTCCCGAGGTCGTAGCTGTACCACCCCTGACCCGGCTGGCCGGCCGCCGCGCCAAAGTACCGGAAGTAGCCCGCGGCGGTGCCCGTCGGGTCGCAGTCGGTCGCCGGGCCGGACACCGACGCGAGGTACTCGTGGTTCCCGACCGCCGGACGCGTCACTGCCTTGAAGCGCCCCCACGTCGGGTCGTACGCGGCGAGGAAGGCCTGGTAGCCGCCGCAGGCGTACTGGATGTCCCCCAGCGCAGCCACCGCGCTGACCCCGGACTGGGTGAGGACGAGGTCGGAGACCGCCTTCTGCCGGCACGCGTCCGCGGTCCCGTTGCCGCCGTTGAACGACCCGGTCAGGGGGTCGCACGAGATGTCGCCCGCGGCGAGCAGCACCGGGTCGGTCGGGGTCGGCGTGGTCGAGCCGTCGACCCGCACGGTGTCGTAGACGAGCTCGGCCGTGCGTCCGGCCACGTTCTCCCCCACCTGGACGCGCCCGACCGGTGTCGTGCCGAGCTCGCTGGAGAGGTCGAGGACGGTGGCCCCGTCGAGGGCGACCCGAAGCGTCCCGGGTCCCACGACTGCGTGCAGGGAGACGGTGTGCCAGACGCCCGGCGGCAGCGCGACCGTGCTGTTCGTCGCCCGGCCCACCACGGCGTTGCGGACGCCGAGCACTCCGGCCGGGGTCACGTACACCTCGGCGAGTGCGGTCCCGGCAGCGGTCCGCACCTTGAGGAAGTTCACCGCTGACGTCCCGGACAGGGACTGCACCCTGACCCGCACCGTCACGGTGACGTCGGCGAGCGGGGTGGGAAGGGTGCGGTAGGCGTTCGCGGGCCCGCCGGTCATCGTGGCGCGGGCTGCCCACTGGCCGTCCGAGACCGTCGCCTGCTGGACGACGAGGCCGGCGCCCCCGGTCCAGGCCGAGAGGTCGCCGCTCTCGAAGCCGTCGGCGAACACCGGGTCGGGCACCGGAGGTGATGGCGGAGCGGGTCCGGTCACGGACACGGCGTCGAACACCACGTCGGCGGTGCGCCCCGCGACGTTCTCCCCGACCTGGACCCGCCCCACGGCGGTCGTCGCCAGGTCGGTCGTGAGGTCGAGGATCCGGGTGCCGTCGAGGTCGACCTGCAGCCGGCTGCTCGTTCCGGCCACGACGACATGGAGCCCGACCGTGTGCCAGTCACCGGTGGGGAGGGTGACCGGGGAGTTCGTCGCCGTCCCGAGGACGTCGTTGCGCACGCCGAGCACCCGGTTCGTCGTGAGGTAGACCTCCGCGATCGCGACCCCCGACGGCGTGCGCAGCTTGAGGAAGTTCAGCGATGCCCCCGTGGGACCGCTGACGAGCCGCAGGGCGACCGAGGCGGCGACGTCGGTCTGCGACGCCGCTAGCGGGGACCAGGCGTGCGCCGCGTTGCCGGTGGTCGCGGCCCGGGCGGCGAAGGAGCCTTCGGCGACGACGGCCTGCTGGACGACGAGACCGGACCCACCGCTCCACGCGCCCAGCCCACCGGACTCGAACCCGTCCGCGAAGAGCACCACGCCACCGTCCACCGTGGCGGGTTGTGCCCCGTCCGCCTGCGACGCGACGGCCCCGGTGAGGGCCAGCGCGGCGGCGGTCGCCCACGTGCCGACCCGGCGGCGCATCGACATCGCAACCTCCCGAGGGTGCCGGCCCCGACCGACTCCGTCGCGGACTCTCTTCGACGCTACCGGCGCCCGCAATGGCCCGACCGGGCCATGGCGTCGGGCCCCCGCTCGGCAGCAGCGCGCCCGCCGAGCCGCCCGCCGGTCATCGCCAGGCGCGGTGCGGTGGCGCGCCCCACCGCACGCTACGGCGCAGTAGGTGTCGTGATCACAGCACCTACTGCGCCGTAGCACGCGCTCGAGAGGGGGCCGGAGGCGGCGGGCAAGGGCGGGCGGAAGTCGGGCCTGGCGGATGTCGGGCCCGACGGATGTCGGGCCGGGCGGATGTCGGGCCCGATGCACCGGCCCGGGCGTCAGGCCTGGTGGACCGCCCCGGACGCCAGGAGGGCCTCGACCTCGTCGTGGGCGAACCCGTTGCGGCGCAGCCACCCGGTGGTGTCCGCGCCCGGCACCGGAACGGCCCCCGGGTCGAGGGTCGGGGTCGCCGACAGGCGAGGCGGGGTGCGGGGGACGAGGTGGCCCTCGGGGGTGGGGGCGAAGGTCCCCCGGGCCGCGAGGTGCGGGTGCCTCGACGCCTCGGCCAGGGAGAGCACGGGCGCGACGCAGGCGTCGAACCCCGCGAAGTGCTCGGCCCACTCGTCGCGGGTCCGCGCGAGGAAGGCCGCCGTGAAGGCCTCGCGCTGGGCCGGCCAGGTGTCGGGATCGTGCTGCTCGCCCTCGACCTCGACCCCGAGGCCCGCCACCAGTGCCGCCCAGAACTGCGGCTCGAGCGCTCCCACCGCGACGAAGCGGCCGTCGGAGCACTCGTAGACGTCGTAGTACGGGACGCCACCGTCGAGGAAGTTCGCCGCCCGCTCGTCGACCCACCCGCCGACGGCGAGCAGCCCGTGCATCAGGCTCGCCAGGTGCGCGCTGCCGTCGACCATCGCGGCGTCGACCACCTGTCCGCGACCCGTCGCGGCCCGCGAGACCAGCGCCGCCAGGACGCCCGTGACGAGGTACAGCGCCCCGCCGGCGAAGTCGGCGACGGGCGGAACGGGCACGACCGGGCGCCCCGCCGGCCCGGCCGCGTGCAGCGACCCGGAAAGCGCGGCGTAGGTGATGTCGTGGCCCGCCCGCCGCGCCCACGGTCCGGTCTGCCCCCAGCCGGTCATCCGCGCGTGGACGAGGCGGGGGTTGCGCCCCAGGCACTCCTCGGGACCCAGCCCGAGCCGCTCGGCGACCCCGGGCCGCCAGCCCTCGATGACGACGTCCGCGACGTCGACGATGCGCTGCACCACGGCCCGGCCGTCGTCGTGCTTGAGGTCCACCGCGATGCTCGGGCGCGAGCGGCGCAGCCCACCCGCGAGCGCCAGCGGGTTGGACTCCCCGGGCCGGTCGACGCGGACCACCTCGGCGCCCAGCTCGGCCAGCACCATCCCGGCGAACGGCACCGGCCCGATCCCGCCGAGCTCGACGACGCGCACCCCCGCGAGCGCCCCGCCCGGCACGCCCACGGCGGGCGGGACCGTCACGACGGGACCCCGCGCACGCTCACCGATGGCGGCCGCTCACCGCGGATGGACGCGACCATGTCGACGACGCGTCGGGTGGCGCGCACGTCGTGGGCGCGGAAGACGGTCGCGCCGAGCCAGGCGGCGACCGCGGTCGCCGCCAGGGTGCCCTCGAGCCGGTCGTCGGTGGGGAGGTCGAGGGTCTCGCCGACGAAGTCCTTGCGCGAGAGTGCCTGCAGGACAGGGAAACCCAAGGCGACGACCGCCTCGGTGTGCCGCAGCAGGGTGAGCGAGTGCGCCGTGGTCTTCCCGAAGTCGAGTGTGGGGTCGACGAGGACGCGGTCGGCCGGGACCCCGGCGGCGACGGCACGTTCGGCGCCCTCCCGGAGCACCCGCAGCGCGTCGTGGACGACCCCGAGCGGCTCGGGCGCATAGGTGACCCCCACCGGGTCGGTGCGCGGCGGGAGCCCGCCCGTGTGCGAGACGACGTACCCGGCACCGACCTGCGCCGCGACGTGGACCAGGTCGGGGTCGGCCCCCTGCCACGTGTCGTTGACGAGGTCGAGACCCGCCTCGGCCGCGGCAACCCGGGCCACCTCGGCGCGCCACGTGTCGAGGCTGAGGACGAGGTCGGGGTGGTCCTCGCGGGCGAGGACGAGGAACGGCACGACCCGCTCGAGCTCCTCCTCCACCGAGACGACCTGCCCCTCCTGTCCGGCGCGCACCCCGCCGACGTCGACGAGGTCGGCGCCCCGGGCCACGGCCTCGTCGAGGGCGGCGCGGGCGGAGCCGAGGTCGGCGTGCCGGTTGCCGGACCAGAACGAGTCGGGGGTGCGGTTGACCACCGCCATGACGGCAGGGTGGGCCGCGTCGAAGGTCCGTCCGCGCAGCCGCAGCGCCACCGGCGACGGCGGGACCCGTGCCGGGCCCCAGGGAGCCGCGGGCACCTCGGAGGGACCGCCGTCGTGCAGCCCGGTCACCGGGCCGCCGGCACGAGCTCGCGCAGCCCCGGCACGACCCGCTCGGCGAAGGTCGACAGGAAACGCTCCTGGTCGTGGCCGGGGCCGTGGACGACGAGGTGGTCGAACCCGAGGTCGGTGTAGACCTTCATCGCCGCGACGACCTCCTCGGGGTCGGAGGCGACGATCCACCGCTTGGCGACCTGCTCGATGGGCAGCTCGTCGGCCGCCCGCTCCATCTCCGCCGGTGAGTCGATCGAGTGCTTCTGCTCGGCGCTGAGCGACAGGGGCGCCCAGAACCGCGTGTTCTCCAGGGCCCGCTCGGGGTCGGGGTCCCAGGACACCTTGACCTCGATCATCCGGTCGATGGAGTCGTGCGCCCGCCCGGCCTTGTCCAGCCCCTCGTCGACCGCCGGGACCAGCTGGTCGGCGTAGAGCTCGCGGCCCTTGCCGGAGGTGCAGATGAAGCCGTCGGCCACCCGCCCCGCGTAGCGCGCCACCATCGGGCCGCCGGCGGCGACGTAGACCGGCACCGGCTGGTCGGGCCGGTCGTACACGGCCGCGTCCTGCGTGCGGTAGTACTCGCCCTCGAAGGTCACCCGGTCCTGGGTCCACAGCTCGCGCATCAGCCGCACCGACTCGCGCAGCCGGCCGAACCGCTCCTTGAACTCCGGCCACTCCCCCTCGCCGACCGACCCCACGGCGACCTCGTTGAGCGCCTCGCCGGACCCCACGCCGAGCATCACCCGGCCGGGGGCGAGGCACGCCATCGTCGCGAACGTCTGCGCCAGGACGGCGGGGTTGTAGCGGAAGGTCGGCGTCAGGACCGACGTCCCGACCAGCACCCGCTCGGTGCGCGCCAGCACCCACGGCATCCAGGCCAGCGAGCTGGGGGCGTGGCCGCCCTCGAGCCGCCAGGGCTGGAAGTGGTCGGAGACCGTCACCGAGTCCAGCCCCAGCTCCTCGGCGCGCACGGCGTAGTTCGCGAGCTCGGTGGGGGCGAACTGCTCCGCCGATGCCTTGTATCCGACTCTCAGCACGACACGCTCCTCGGTGGGACGCTCCGGTGGATCCGGTCCCAGTCTCACACCCGCCGGGTGCCGGTGGCGCACGGTGTCACCCACTCCACGTCGACACCGCGGGGCGGGCGCCTCCGGTGGGGTTGCCGCGCGGGCTAGCGTGGAGGCATGGCCATCGACCTCATCGACCTCACCGGTCACGAGCAGGTCGCGTTCTGCACCGACCACGACACCGGGCTGCGCGCCATCATCGCCCTGCACGACACCGCTCTCGGGCCGGGGCTCGGCGGCACCCGCTTCCACCCGTACCCGTCGATGGACCACGCGCTCGCCGACGTCCTGCGCCTGTCGCGCGCGATGTCGAGCAAGAACGCGGTGGCGGGCCTGGACCACGGCGGCGGCAAGGCGGTCATCGTCGGCGACCCGCGCCGCGACAAGACCCCCGAGCTGTTGCGCACCTACGGCCGCTTCGTGGAGTCCCTCGGCGGGCGCTACGTCACGGCCTGCGACGTGGGGACCTACGTCGCCGACATGGACGTCGTCGGCGAGGAGACCCGCTGGGCCACCGGCCGCTCCGCCGAGCGCGGCGGGGCCGGCGACTCGTCGGTCCTCACGGCCTGGGGGGTCTTCCAGGGGATGCGGGCCGCCGCGCAGCACGTGTGGGGCGAGCCCACCCTCGCAGGACGCCGGGTCGGGGTCGCCGGGGTCGGCAAGGTCGGGCGCCGCCTCACCGAGCACCTTCTCGAGGACGGGGCGCAGGTCGTCGTCACCGACGTCTCCGACGACGCCGTCCGAGACGTTGCTCCAGGCGTACCCGCAGGTCAGCGCGGTCGGGGACGCGTACGCGCTCGTGCGCCACGACCTCGACGTCTACAGCCCCAACGCCCTGGGCGGCGCGCTCGACGACGACACCGTCGAGGCCCTGCGGGTCCAGGTCGTCTGCGGCGGGGCGAACAACCAGCTGCCGAACGAGAACCCGGGGAGGACCGCCGACCGGTTGCGCGCCCTCGGCGTCACCTATGCCCCGGACTTCCTCGTCAACGCCGGCGGCGTCATCCAGGTCAGCGACGAGCTGCATGGCTTCGACATGGAGCGTGCCCGCGCCAAGACCAGCGCCATCTTCGAGCAGACCCTCGAGGTCCTGCGGGAGGCCGACGAGCACGACGTGAGCCCCGCCGTCGCCGCCGACCGGCTCGCCGAGCGGCGCATCGCGGCCGGCCGGCGGCGCCCGTGGCTGCCCGGGGACCCCGTGGGCACCACCGGGGCCTGAACGGCCCGGGGGAACACGGCACGCCGGGCAGCCGTTGTCACGGACGGCGTCGCCGGACCGTCTCCACTGATGTACCGTTGGCGCCACGACACACACACGATTCCCGGGACCGCTCCGCGACGTGGGATGACCCCCTGACGGGGCCGTCCTACTCGTGATGCCGCCCCGGCAGACGCACGAGGGGGTCACGCCATGGGGCGCGGCCGAGCCAAGGCCAAGCAGACGAAGGTCGCTCGAGAGCTGAAGTACTTCAGCCCGGACACCGACCTCTCCGCGCTTGAGCGAGAACTTCACGGAACCGGCGACGGTGGCCGCTCGACGAGCGACGCCCGCGAGCCGGAGGACGAGGACGACTACGGTCAGTGGTCCCCGGGTCGGCGTTGACGACGGCCTGACCCACACCCCTTCGCGTCACCCGCGCCGTCGGCGCAGGTCCACGGCGTGCAGCCCCGTAGGGACGGGTGCGCCACCACGCCCCCCGGCGGTCCTATGCTCGGCCCATGAGTGAGACGACGGTCGCCACGACGCAGCGGCTCGGGGTCGAGACCACCGGCATCGAGATCATCGACGAGGCCGAGCGGACGGCCACCCCTCGAGACCTCTTCTGGCCGTGGTTCGCGGCCAACGTGTCGGTCTTCGGGATCTCCTACGCGGCGTTCGTCCTCGGGTTCGGGATCTCCTTCTGGCAGGGCGCCGTCGTCACCGTGCTCGGCATCATCATCTCGTTCGTGCTGTGCGGCATCGTCGCCATCGCCGGCAAGCGGGGCTCGGCTCCCACGATGATCCTGTCCCGGGCGTCGTTCGGCGTCACCGGGCAGAAGGTCCCCGGGGTCATCTCGTGGCTGACCTCGATCGGCTGGGAGACCTTCCTCGCCATCCTCGCCGTCCTCGCGACCGCGACGATCTTCGAGCGGCTCGGCTGGGGCGGCGGCACGGGCACGAAGATCGCGGCCTCCCTCGTCGTCGCGACGATGATCGTCCTCGCCTCGGTCGCCGGCTACCACGTCATCATGCGGATGCAGTCGATCCTCACCTGGGTCACGGGCGTCGTGACGATCGTGTTCGTCGTCGTCGCCGCGGGTGAGATCGACTGGTCCGCGGTGTCGGCGCTGCCCGCCGGCTCCACCGGCTCGGTCATCGGTGCCTTCGTCATGCTGATGACCGGCTTCGGGCTGGGCTGGATCAACATCGCGGCCGACTGGTCTCGCTACCAGAAGCGCTCGGCACCCGGCGGCGCCATCGTGTTCTGGAACGCCTTCGGCGGGGCCGTGGCGCCGGTGCTCCTCGTCCTGTTCGGCCTGATGCTCGCGGCCTCCGACCCCAAGATCCTCGAGGGCATCCCCGGCGACCCGATCGGCACCCTGGCGACGATCCTGCCGACGTGGTTCCTCGTGCCCTTCCTCGTCGCGGTCATCCTCTCCTTGGTCTCGGGCGCGGTCCTGGGGATCTACTCCTCGGGCCTGACGCTGCTCTCGCTCGGCGTGCGGATCCCGCGGCCCGCGGCCGCCCTCGTCGACGGCCTGCTGCTCACCGTCGGCACGTTCTTCGTCGTCTTCGTGGCGCAGGACTTCCTCGGGCCGTTCCAGAGCTTCCTCATCACGCTCGGCGTGCCGCTCGCCGCGTGGGCGGGCATCTTCATCTCCGACCTCGCGCTGCGCCGCAAGGACTACGACTGGGGCGCGGGTGGCGCCGACGCGCTGTTCGACCCGAGCGGCCGCTACGGCGCCTGGGACTGGACCTCGATCGGCACCATGGCGCTGGCGTCGGTCGTCGGGTGGGGGCTGGTCGTCAACAACTTCGCCACCGACGCAGCCTGGAACAACTGGCAGGGCTACCTGCTGTCGCCGCTCGGCCTGGGCACCTACGTCACCGAGGGCGAGGGCGCCCCCTACTGGGACGGCTCCTGGCCGTACTCGAACATCGGGGTCCTGCTGTCCTTCGCGATCGCCCTCGTCGTCGGCTATGTCGGCCGTCGCGCCACCGTGGCGCGGCAGGAGTCCGAGGCCGGCGAGCGCGCCGACACCGAGCCGGGCGAGCGGGTCCGGTGACCTCGGCCTCGACGGCCCCGGAGGCCTCGGACGTCCGGGAGCGTCCGGGGCCCCGGGCTGCCATCCCGGAGGTGGTCGAGGGCGGCTGGCTTATCGTCATCGACCCGCAGGCGGTCTTCGCCGACCCCGCCACCTCCCCCTGGGGCTCACCGCTCTGGCCGGCGGTGGTGCCGCAGATCGTCGCACTGGCCGACGCCTACGGCCCCGAGCGGACCGTGGTGACGCGCTTCGTGGCCGATGCCTCGCTCGGCGGGTCGTGGGGTCCGTACTACGAGGAGTGGCCCTTTGCCCTCGTCGACGACGGCGACCCGCTCTACGCCGTGGTCCCCGAGCTGGCGCACCGCGCGGTCCACGTCGTCACGGCCGGGACCTTCGGCAAGTGGCCGGTGCTGCGCGACGTCGTCGGCGACGACGCCCACCTCACCGTGACCGGTGTGTCCACCGACTGCTGCGTGCTGTCGACCGTGCTGCCTGCGGCGGATGCCGGTGCCACGGTGCGGGTGGTGGCGGCGGGGTGCGCCGGGTCGACGGTCGAGAACCACGAGAGGGCGCTCGGGGCGATGGCCCTCTACGCCCCCCAGGTCACCATCCGCTGACCCCCGACTTCTTGCGGATAACCCACGCCAACCGGCCCCTCTTGGGTGGGTTTTCCGCAATGAGTCGGGTCAGAGGAGGTCGGTCGCGTTGAGGACGAGCGCGCCGGCGCCGACACCGAGCAGTCCCGAGAGGATGCCGGCGGCCCTCGGACCCAGCGCCTCAGCGCGGGAGAGGACGGCCGTGGCCGCCAGTCCCGAGCACCACGCCAGGGTCAGCCCCGGGAGGACGTCGGTGGCGAACGAGGCCAGGTCGA
Organism: uncultured Actinomycetota bacterium; assembly: GCA_963795035.1. GTDB lineage: Bacteria > Actinomycetota > Actinomycetes > Actinomycetales > Dermatophilaceae > Oryzobacter. Next base: position 1,083,642 of record CAWCFZ010000001.1, read on the forward strand.
GCTCCGTTCGCTCGCTGGGCCGCAGGATGTCGACGGCCGCACCCATCATCCACACGAACGCGATGAGCACGCTGAGGTAGCCGACGAGAGCGACGGTCGCGCAGCCCAGCACGCCGGCGGCCCAGCGCAGCGCCGTCCTCGACCGCCGGACGGAGTCGTCGACCGGCTGCGGAGCCCGGCACGCTCCCGACATCGGGCGGCAGGTCGTCGTGGACGGGAGGGACGCCTGGGGTGGACATGCACCGAGCATGGCGGGGCGGGCCGGCCCGTGTCGTGGGTTCGGGTACTCAAGGCACACGCGGGATCCACCCACCCCGGCCGGACAGCTGCAGCCGTTCATCGACCACCCCGGCACGGGCCGCCCCCCCTCCCCGACTTATTGCGGAGAACCCACGTGCGAGCCGTCCCTGCGCGTGGGTGATTCGCAATAGGTCGGGGGGCGGGGTCAGGGGGTCGGGTGCTCGCCGACAACCTGCACGGCGCCGCCGTCGACGCCCTTGGCGCCGCGGACCACCTCGGCCCCGTCCTGCACGGGGGCGGCCGCGGCCTCGTGGACCTCGCCCATGACCCAGGTGCCGATGCCGCGGCCGGCGAGCTGCGCGATGGCGGCGTCCACCGCGGTGGGAGGCAGGACCGCGACGAACCCGACGCCCATGTTGAGGGTGCGTTCGAGGTCGCCGCGAGGGACGCCGCCCAGTGCGCCGATGGTGGAGAAGACCGCGGGCGGAGTCCAGGTGGAGCGGTCGAGGCGGGCGTGCACGTGCGGCGGGAGGACGCGGGCCAGGTTGGCCGCCAGGCCTCCCCCGGTGACATGGGACAGCGCGTGGATGTCGACGCCGTCGGAGCGCACGAGGTCGAGCAGGTCGGCGGAGTAGACCCGGGTCGGCTCGAGGAGCTCCTCGCCCAGGGTGCGGCCGAACTCCTCGACGTGGCGGTCGAGCGCCCAGCCGGCGTGGGCCACGACGCGCCGCACGAGGGAGTAGCCGTTGGAGTGCAGGCCGCTGCTCGCGAGCCCGAGGACGACGTCGCCGGGGACCACGCGCTGGGGGCCGAGGACGTCGGCGTACTCGACGACTCCCGTCGCGGCGCCCGCGACGTCGTACTCGTCGGGGGCGAGCAGCCCCGGGTGCTCGGCGGTCTCGCCACCGACGAGCGCGACCCTCGCCTGCTCGCACGCCTGCGCGATGCCCGAGACGATGGCGGCGATCCGCTCGGGGACGACCTTGCCCGTCGCGATGTAGTCGGTCATGAACAGCGGCTCGGCCCCGCACACGACGATGTCGTCGACGACCATCCCGACGAGGTCGAAGCCGATGGTGTCGTGCCGGTCGAGGGCCTGGGCGATGGCGACCTTGGTGCCCACCCCGTCGGTGCTCGTCGCGAGGACGGGGCGCGTCATCCGCGCGATCGCGCTGGCGTCGAACATCCCGGCGAAGCCGCCGAGCCCGCCCAGCACCTCCGGTCGCGTCGCGCGGCGGACGCTGGCCTTCATCAGCTCGACGGCCCTGTCACCGGCCTCGACGTCGACGCCGGCGGAGGCGTAGGTGATGGAGGTCGGCTGGCTCGGCTCGCTCACGCCCGGCAGCCTACCGGCGGCTCCGTGGCGCGCCGGCCACCCATCCGCCCCCGCCCTGCCTCGAGTCGGGTGCCGAGGTGGTCGCGGGAGCAGCCACCTGGGCCCCCGACTCAGTGAGGGGGGTGGCCGGGGGGTGCCGCCGGAGGGAGTGCCGCGGGAGGGGCGCCTGGCGCGAGGGCCACCCCATTCCCTGACGCCCGCTACGTCGCCGCCCACAGCGCGTGCTACGGCGCAGTAGGTGTCGTGATCACGACACCTACTGCGCCGTAGCACGCGGTTTAGGGGGGAGGGGGTGCGAGGCGGAGGCGGGGAAGGGTCGGGGGGCGGGGCGGGGCGTGGTCCGGTGAGGTGAGGGGTGGCGAGTGGCCGGGGGGCGGGGTCAGAGGGCGCGGATGATGTCCTCGACGCGGTCCTTGGCGTCGCCGAAGAGCATCTGCGAGTTCTCCCGGAAGAACAGCGGGTTCTGCACGCCGGCGTACCCCGTGGCCATCGAGCGCTTGAAGACGATGACGTGCTCGGCCTCCCACACGCGGATCACCGGCATCCCGGCGATCGGCGAGGTCGGGTCCTCGGACGCGGCGGGGTTCACGGTGTCGTTGGCGCCGATGACGAGGACGACGTCGACGCCCGCGAGGTCGTCGTTGACCTCGTCCATCTCCAGGACGATGTCGTAGGGCACGTGGGCCTCGGCGAGCAGGACGTTCATGTGCCCGGGCAGCCGCCCGGCGACGGGGTGGATGCCGAACTTCACGTCGATCCCGCGCTCGCGCAGCTGGCGGGTCAGCTCGGCCACGGGGTACTGCGCCTGCGCCACCGCCATCCCGTAGCCCGGCGTGATGACGACCGAGCGCGCGTCCGTGAGGAGCTCGGCCGCGGCCTCGGCGGTGATCTCGCGGTGCTCGCCGTAGTCGACGTCGTCCGACACGGTCCCGCCCTCGACGCCGAAACCGCCGGCGATCACCGAGAAGAACGACCGGTTCATCGCGCGGCACATGATGTAGCTGAGGTAGGCACCCGAGGAGCCGACGAGGGCTCCGGTGATGATGAGCAGGTCGTTGCCGAGGAGGAAGCCGGCCGCGGCCGCCGCCCAGCCGGAGTAGCTGTTGAGCATCGACACGACGACCGGCATGTCGCCGCCACCGATCGAGGCCACGAGGTGCCAGCCGAGCGCCAGCGCGACGACCGTGACCAGGCCCAGCACCGAGGCCCGGGCCGCGACCGCGTCGGCGGGGAGCAGGACGTAGACGAGCGTGAGGACGACGAAGGCCACGACGGCGCCGAGGTTGAGCCAGTTGCGGAACGGCAGCATGAGCGGCGAGGACTTGATCCGCGCCGACAGCTTGAGGAACGCGACGATCGAGCCGGTGAAGGTCACCGCACCGATGAAGACGCCGACCGTCACCTCGACGTCGTGGATCGCGGGGTACGGCGTCTTCTCGTACGAGCTGTTCCAGCCGACGAGCACGGCGGCGAGACCGACGAAGGAGTGCAGCATCGCGATGAGCTCGGGCATCCCGGTCATCTCGACCTTCTTGGCCCGGTCGAGCCCGATGGCCGCGCCGATCGCCATCGCCGAGACGACGAGGAGCAGGCCGACCCAGCCGCTGCCGTCGCGGTCGGCACCACCGGCGCCGAGCGGCTCGGCGTCGACGCCGCCGGTGGCGGCGAGCACCGTGACCACGAGGGCGATCGCCATGCCGACGATGCCGAACCGGTTGCCGTTGCGTGCGGTCTCGTGCCGCGACAGCCCGGCGAGGGCGAGGATGAAGAGCAGCCCCGCGACGATGTAGGCCCCCTGGACGAGGGTGAGCGAGAGCGTCATCGGGTCGCCCCCTCGCGCTTGAACATCTGGAGCATTCGCGCGGTGACCCGGAAGCCACCGAAGACGTTGATGCTCGCGACGAGGATCGCGACGAACGCCAGCACCGACACCGCGACCGACCCGTGCCCGACCTGGAGCAGCGCACCGACGACGATGATGCCGCTGATCGCGTTGGTCACCGACATCAGCGGCGTGTGCAGCGCGTGGTGCACGTTGCCGATGACGTAGAAGCCCACGACGACCGAGAGCATGAAGACCATGAAGTGGCCGAGGAACGGCTCGGGCGCGACGGCGGACACGAGGAGGAAGAGCAGCCCGACCCCGAGCGCCAGACCGGCCCGGCGCCGCGGCGTGAGCCACGGCTCCGTCGGCTCGGGTGGGGGAGCCACAGCGACCGTGGCGGCGGGGGCCGCCGAGACCTGCACGGGCGGCGGCGGCCACAGCACCTCACCGTCGCGCACGACGGTCATCCCGCGCTGGACGACGTCGTCGAGGTCGAGGACGAGCTCGCCGTCCTTCTCCGGCGTCAGCAGCTTGAGGAGGTTGACGAGGTTGGTGCCGAACAGCTGCGAGGCCTGGGTGGGCAGCCGGCCCGGCAGGTCGGTGTACCCGAGGATCGTCACCCCACCGGGAGTGACCACCTTCTGGCCCGCGACGCTCCCCGCGACGTTGCCGCCGTTCGCGGCCGCCATGTCGACGACGACCGTGCCGGGCTTCATCGAGGCGACCATCGCCTCGGTGAACAGGCGCGGCGCCGGCCGGCCAGGGATGAGGGCGGTCGTGATGACGATGTCGACGTCGGCGGCCTGCTCGGCGTACATCTTCGCGGCCTTGGTGTCGAAGTCGGCGCTCGTCTCCTTGGCGTAGCCGTCGGCGCTGGGGCCCTCCTCCTCGACGTCGATGCGCAGGAAGTCGGCGCCCATCGACTCGACCTGCTCCGCAACCTCGGGGCGGGCGTCGAACGCGCGCACGATGGCGCCCAGGGAGCGGGCGGTCCCGATGGCCGAGAGGCCGGCGACCCCGGCGCCGACGACGAGGACCTTGGCGGGTGGGACCTTGCCGGCCGCAGTGACCTGACCGGTGAAGAACGAACCGAACTCGTGGGCCGCCTCGACGACGGCGCGGTAGCCGCCGATGTTGGCCATCGAGGAGAGCACGTCGAGCGACTGGGCCCGCGAGATGCGCGGCACGGCGTCCATCGCCAGGGCCGTGACCCCGCGGGCCGCGAGCTTCTCGACGAGCTCGGGGTTCAGTGCCGGCGAGATGAGGGAGGCGACGACCTGGCCCGGGCGCAGCAGGGGGAGCTCGGCGTCGGTGGGCGCGTTGATCTTGAGCAGGATGTCGGCGTTCCAGACGGCCTCGTCGATGACGTCGGCGCCGGCCCGCACGAAGGCGGCGTCGTCGAAGCTCGCGGCGGCACCCGCCCCCCTCTCGACGAAGACGGCGTAGCCGAGCGCGCGCAGCTGCTCGACGGTCTTGGGGGTCGCGGCGACCCGGGTCTCACCCGGGAACGACTCCTTCGGCACTCCGATGCGCACGGCTGGTCCTCTCGACAACACAGGGGTGGGTCGAACCTAGCGGCTCGACCCACCCCCACGAGAGGTCCGTCCCACGTGGCGCGCACGCAGGCGGGGTGGTGCTCAGTGCGTGGAGCGGTGGAACCCGTGGCGCTCGGCCGCGGCCTCGTCGTAGAACCACACGTCGGGCTCACCGTCGTCGTACCCCGGGTCGCCCGGGACGCGGACGGTCATCGAGTCGCGGTAGCCCTGGACGGGGTGGTCGAGGGGCTGGGCGCCGTCGTCGAGGATGGCTGCCGAGCCGACGCCGAACCCGCCGTCCCGCAGCTCGTGGAACTCCGAGATCCGGCGGGCGGCACGCTCGCCGGTGGGGGCATCGGCGCCCGCGTCGTCGGAGGAGGGCTCGTCCGCGCCCGCGTCGTCGGAGGAGGGCTCGTCGGCGCCCGCGTCGTCGGAGGAGGGCTGGTCCGCGCCCGCGTCGTCGGAGGAGGCGCTCGTCGGCGCCCGTGTCGGGCCCGGCAGCCGCGAGGGGGGCGGTGTCCTCCTCCCCGGCGAGCTCGGTGCGGTCCTCCTCGAGGGCCTCGCCGCGCTCCCGGTTCTCCTCGAGGAGCTCGCCCTCGTCGGCCGCCCAGTCGCGGGTCGGCGTCGGGTCGAAACGATCCTCGGACGCCCCGTCGGTGGGCGCGTCGGCGGCCTCGTCGGTGGTCGCGACCGCGGCGCCCGTCTCGGCGACCGCGTGCTCGTCGGTCGAGGCGTCGTGCTCCTCGGTCGAGGCGTCGGGCTCCTCGGTCGAGGCGTCGGGCTCGTCGGTCGACGCGTCGGCGAGGAGACCGGCTCCTCGTGGGAGGCCATGGCGGCGGGAGCCGTGTCGGCGGAGTCCGTGTCGGCAGAGGTGGTGTCGTCCGAGGCCGCGTCGGCATCGGCCGAGCCGGCCAAGGTGGTGTCGTCCGAGGCCGAGCCGGCGGAGGTGGTGTCGCCCGAGACCGAGCCGGCGGAGCCCGCGTCGTGATCCTCGGGCGCCTCGGGCGCGTCCGCAGCGGGCTGGTCCTTGGCCAGGAGCGGCTCGCTCGACGCGTACTCCTCGATGTCACCGATGATCGTGGGCTCCGCGCCGTTGGAGCCCTCGCCGCCGGCGGCGGCGCCGTCAGGGGTGGTGCCGTCGGTCGTTGCCTGCGACGGGTCGTCGGAGCGGGGGCCGCCCCACTCCCCGCTCGGGGACTCCACGTCGCGGGAGAGGTCGGTGGTGGCCTGGTCGTGCTCGATCGTGTCGTCGGTCATACCGTCGGTCGTACCCGGCGCGGCACCCGCGGAAACGTCGACGGCGGCGTCGTCACCACGCGCTGCACCAGCCGTGTCGCCGCCATCGGCGGCCTCTCCATCGGCTGCGCCGCCATCGGCGGCGTCTCCATCGGCTGCAGCGCCCGCGCGGGTGTCGCCCTCGGGGGTGACGTCGTCGCGGTAGTCGGCGGCGCTCGCGACGCGCTCGCTGTCGTGGCCGCCCTCGCTGTCCGGCTCCGCGTCGCGCTCTCCCCAGGTGGAGGCGCCGACGGCCGCGGCGCCCGCCGCGGCGGGGACCGGGGCGGGGGGCGTCGACCTCGACCCCTCCACCTCGGCCTGCTCGCGGGCGGCACGGCGCTCGGCGCGCGTCATCGAGGTCTCGCCGTCGTCGTCCGGCTCGTCGGTCGCGAGGACCCCGTCCTGCGCCGGCACGGGTGCGACCGGGGAGTCCGTGCCCGCGGGGTCTCCGTCGCCCTCCTGCTCCGCCGCAACCTCGTCCTCCGCCGCCACCGGGGCGAAGGAGGACTCCTTGACGTCGGGGTCCACGTCGTCCGCGCGCCGCATCTGCGCCTCGTACTCCCGCTGGGTCGCCTCGGCGGCGGCCCGCTGTCCCGCGGCCTCCTCCTCGAGGCGGGCGGCCTCCTGCGCCCGTTGCTCGGCCTCGGCGCGCGCGATCGTCGCGCGCTCCTCGGCCTGCTGCGCGAAGACCCGCTGGCCACCCATCGTGGTGGCGATCTCCTCCGCACGACCGCGCAGGTCAGCCGCCTCGACCCGCTGGGCGTCGCGCTGGCTGGAGCCGCGCCGCATCAGCCAGACGATGGCGACCACGACGACGAGGACGATGAGGAGCAGGAGGATGAGTCGGCCGGTCTGCATGGGTGGTTCCTGTCGTTCGGCGGTGCCGGGTTGGCTCACATCGCGCCACAACCTACTCCGCGACCTCGGCCCCATCGACCCGGAGGTGCGGGCCGTCAGAGACCGAGCTCGGTGACGCTGACCTCGCGCATCTCGACCTTGCGGACCTTGCCGGTGACGGTCATCGGGAACTCCTCGACGACCCGCACGTAGCGCGGGATCTTGTAGTGGGCGAGCTTCCCGGCGGCGAACTCCCTCACGCCCTGCTCGGTCAGCGGCTCGCTGCCCTCCTTCATCCGCACCCACGCGCACAGCTCCTCGCCGTACCGCTCGTCGGGGACCCCGATGACCTGGGCGTCGAGAACGTCGGGGTGGGTGTAGAGGAACTCCTCGATCTCGCGCGGGTAGATGTTCTCGCCGCCGCGGATGACCATGTCCTTGATGCGGCCGGTGATCTGCACGTAGCCGTCGTCGTCCATGACGGCGATGTCGCCGGTGTGCATCCACCCGTCGACGAGCACCTCGGCCGTCCGCTCCTGCTCCTGCCAGTACCCGAGCATCACGGAGTAGCCCTTGGTGCAGAACTCCCCCGCCTGCCCACGCGGGAGCGTCTCGCCCGACAGGGGGTCGACCACCTTGATCTCCAGGTGCGGGTGCACCGCCCCGACGGTGCCGACCTTGCGGTCGAAGGTGTCGTCGGTGCGCGTCTGCGTCGAGACCGGCGAGGTCTCGGTCATGCCGTAGCAGATCGTCATCTCGTCGATCCCGGACTCGATGAGCTGCGTCATCGTCGAGGCGGGGCACGGCGAGCCGGCCATGATCCCGGTGCGCACCGAGGACAGGTCGTAGGAGGCGAAGTCGGGCAGGGACCACTCGGCGATGAACATCGTGGGGACGCCGTAGAGGGAGGTGCAGCGTTCGGCGGCCACGGCCTCGAGGGTCAGTGCGGGGTCGAACCCCGGCGCGGGAACCACCACGCAGGCTCCGTGGGTGAGGGCCGCAAGGTTGCCCATCACCATCCCGAAGCAGTGGTAGAAGGGCACGGGGATGCAGATGCGGTCGGCCTCGGTATAGCGGCACAGCTCGCCGACGAGAAAGCCGTTGTTGAGGATGTTCCGGTGTGAGAGCGTCGCGCCCTTGGGGAATCCCGTTGTCCCGGAGGTGTACTGGATGTTGATCGGGTCATCGGGAGTGAGCTCGTGCTGAACCATCGTCAGCCGCTCAGGACTGACCTGGTCCGCACCTGCGACGAGGTCGCGCCACGACTGTTGCCCGATGACGACCACCTGGCCCAGGACCGGGCACTCGTCGCGGGACTGCTCGACCATCGCGACGTAGTCAGAGGACTTGAACGACTCGGCCGTCACGAGGAGTCGGATGCCCGCCTGGTTGAGGACGTAGGTCAGCTCGTGGGTCCGGTACGCGGGGTTGATGTTGACGAGGATCGCGCCCACCTTCGCCGTGGCGAGCTGGACGAGGACCCACTCGTGGCAGTTGGGGGCCCAGATGCCGACGCGGTCGCCGTGCTCGATGCCCGCGGCGAGGAACCCCCGGGCCAGCCGGTCGACGGCCGAGCCCAGCTCGGCCCACGTGTAGCGGACACCGGCGGCGCGGTCGACGAGCGCGTCGCGCGCCCCGAAGCGCTCGACCGTGGTGTCGAGGCAGTCCCCGATCGTCTGCTCGAGGAGCGCGGGCTCGGTCGGGCCGGCGGTGTGGGAGAGCGTCGGGTCGAGCGGGGCGGTCGTCATCGGCAGCCTTCCTGCGACGGTGCCTGCGGTCTCCCCACCCAACACGGCCCCGCCCCGCAGGGCAACCCGGCCGACGGGTGGGCGCCCTCAGGAGGAGGTGGGGCGCGACAGGCGGTCGAGGACCCCGAGGAGCAGGGCCTCGCGCAGCGCCGGCGGGCTGGCGTCGAGGAGGGCGTTGACGGGCGCCATCCGGGCCGGCAGGGCGAGGGCGCCGTCGTCGCCGGCCAGGCCCGCGGCGGCCAGCAGCCCGGCGAACCCGGCGTCGTCGAGAGTGGCCGGGTCGAGGGCGGCGACGAGCCCGGCGAGTGCGGGGTCGACGGTGACGGGCCCGGCCGCGCGGGCCGCCACGGTGGCCTCGGCCAGGGCCTCGAGGAAGTCGGGCACCGAGGGAGCCGTCGCGGCCGAGAGCGTGAGGTGCAGGGTCGGCGGGACCTCGCGGAACGCCATCTGGGGCTGGGTGAACCACCCCCGCGCGAGCATCTCGTCGGCGACGGTGAAGACGTCGCACGATTCGTCGGCCACGAGGGCGAGCAGGGTGGAGTCGGGTGCGACGAGGACCTCGAGCCCGTCGATGTCGTCGACCCCCGCGGCGATGTCGAGGGTCGCCCCACGCGCCTGCCGGGCGAGCCGGGCGTACCCGTCGTCGCCGATGGTGCGGGTGACGGCCCAGGCCGCCGCGAGCGGGCCGCCGGAGCGGGTCGACTGCATCGTCGCGTTGAGCATCGTGTAGCCGGGCCAGTCGGCGGAGGCGAAGAGGTGCCCGCGCCGCAGCCCCGCGGTGCGGTGGAGCAGGAGGGAGACGCCCTTGGAGGTGTACGCGTACTTGTGGAGGTCGACGCTGATGCTCGTGACGCCCTCGACCACGAAGGTCCAGGGCTCGGTCCCGTCGAGGTGCGGGAGGACCCAGCCACCGATGCACGCGTCGACATGGCACCGGATGCCGCGGGCCGCCGCGACCGCCGCGATCGGCTCCACCGGGTCGACGACGCCGTGGGCGTATGACGGAGCGGAGGCCACGACGAGGACCGTCGACCCGTCGACCGCGGCCGCCACGGCCTCCGGGTCGGCCCGCAGGGTCGTGGGGTCGACGTCGACGAGGACCGCGCGGACGCCGAGGTACTTGGCCGCCTTGAGGAAGGCCGCGTGCGCCGACGTGGGCAGCACCATGCTCGGGTCCTCGACGTGCGGCGCGCCCTCGCGCGCGGCGAGGACCGCGAGGACGATCGACTCGGTGCCGCCCGACGTGGCCGACCCGACGAAGCCCTCGGGGGCGTCGAGGAGCCGGCCCGCGGTGGCGACGAGGTCGTTCTCCATCCGCAGCAGGCTGGGAAAAGCGGTGGGGTCCAGGCCGTTCGCCCCCGCGAACATCGTGAGGGCCTCGAGACCGAGGGCGTCGGCGTCGGCGAGCCCGGAGTCGTAGACGTAGGCGAGGGTGCGACCCCCGTGGACGGGGAGGTCCGCGGCGCGCAGCGCGTGGAGGGTCGCGCGGACCTCGTCGGCGGACATCGCGGCCGTGGCACCGGCGACGTCGACAGGGCCGTTCATCGGACCACCTCCTCGTCGAGCCGGTACCGGCGCAGGACGACCAGGGACGCGACGAAGAGCAGGGCGGGCACCACGGTGAACCCGATGGTGATGGCCAGCCGAGCCGAGTCCGGTTGCACCGCAGCGGAGTCGGTGGAGGAGACGTACCCGCCGGCCGCGAGCATCCCGGCGTAGAGCAGCGGACCGAGTGCCAGCCCGGCGGTCTCCCCGGCTGTCCACACCCCGGTGTAGGCGCCGGCGCGGGCCTCCCCGGTGGCCGCGGTGTCGGCGGCCGCGACGTCGGGGAGCATCGCGAGCGGGAACATCTGGCAGGCGGCGTAGCCCACCCCGACGACGCCGACCGTGAAGGCGGTGGCGAGGAGTCCCGAGCGGACCGCCACCAGCGTGGCGAGGGCGCCGGTGGCCAGCAGGGCCGAGCCGAGCAGGTACCCGGTGCGCTTGCCGCGCGCCTCCCCGAGCCGCTGCCACAGCGGGGTCACGAGCAGCGCGGGGGCGACGAAGCAGACGAACAGCACGGTCGACGCGGCGCCGCCACCCAGCAGGACCCGGGCGACGTAGTCGACCCCGGCGAGCATGGCGCCGATCGCCAGCGCCTGGATGACGAACACGGTGAGCAGCGTGCGGAAGGGGGGCGACGCCGCGACCAACCTCAGCTGGTCAGCCAGGCTCCCGCCGGCGGTCGCCGCCGTGCTGAACGCGGTGTCGCGGGTCCCTCGCCAGGCACCGAGGGCGCCGACGAGGATGAGGACCCCGACGAAGACACCGACCCCGCGGTACCCCCACTCGGGCCCGAGCGCGTCGCGGACCATCGGTGACAGCCCCCCGCTCACGAGGATGGCGAGCGCGAGGATCGCGACGCGCCACGTCATCAGGCGGGTGCGCTCGTCGTAGTCGTCGGTCATCTCGGCGGGCATCGCGACGTACGGCACCTGGAAGAAGGCGTAGGCCGTGGCGCAGGCGAGGAAGAGCACGACGACCCACGTCGTGGCCAGCCCGGTGGGGCTCGTGGGGCCGGCGAAGAGGAGGGCGAAGCAGAGGGCGAGCGCGACGCCGGCGCGCAGGAGGAAGGGGCGGCGGCGTCCTCCCGGGTGGGTGGAGCGGTCGCTGATCCGGCCGGCGACCGGGTTGAGGAGGACGTCCCACGCCTTGGGGAGGAAGACGACGAGCCCCGCGAGCCCGGCCGCCACCCCGAGGCGGTCGGTGAGGTAGGGCAGGAGGAGCAGCCCGGGGACGGTCCCGAAGGACCCGGTGGCCACCGACCCGAGGCCGTAGCCCCGTCGGGTCGCGGGGCTGAGGCGGGTCGTGGGGGGCGTCGCTGCCATGACGCGGACCCTAGTGGGGATGATGGGGGCATGGGTGTGCGCCAGCGGTTCCGGGGCCGGATCGCCGGGGTGGGGTCGTCCTCAGGGGTCAGGGTCGTCGTCGGCTGGTGGCACGAGAGCCCGTTCGGGGAGTTCGCCGACGTCATGGTCGAGAGGGCCGACGGCCACCGGATCCTCCTCGCGCCCTCGGACGCCGTGGCCGAGCTCGTGTCGACGACGTACACGTTCGACGAGGTGCGGGTGGAGGGCGTCCGGGTCTTCGAGGCTCGGCCCGCCCCGGAGCCGCCGGGGGCCACGCTGTCGCGTCGTGGCGGGACGCCTGCGGTGTCGGGCTGGTCGGTGGTCACGCCCTCGCTGCGGCTCGAGCTCACCGTCGGGCAGCGCACCGGTCTGGGACGGGTGCTGCGGCTGGTCCCGCCGGGGCTGGCCGGGACGCCGGCCTTCGCCACGGTCGCCGACCCGGTGGCACGGGTCGTCCTGCGCGGCGTGCGGACCCGCGGCGTCGCGCGGGCCGGGCGGCGGGAGTTCTACGGGGCGACCGACGTCCGCGCGGTCCTCTCGCTGGAGGGCGATCTCGACGACCAGCCCCTGGGCAGCCTGCGCCCCGTCGACCCGCCGTGCCGGTTCGGCTTCTCCTCCACCCCGAGGCGCCCCTCGGTCACCGACGTCGTCACGACCATCACCGACGCCTGACCGTCGTCCTCCTCCCCGCCTGCCACCGTCCCTTGCGGTCCCCTCACCCGTCGAGAGAGCGGAACACGCGCGGGATCCGCGCCCGGCACCTGCGTGTTGCGCTCACTCGACGGGAGGACGGGCGCGCGGGGAAGGTCCAGGGAGCGGAACACGCGCGGGATCCGCGCCCGGCACCTGCGTGTTGCACTCACTCGATGAGCAAGGTCGTGGCGTCGAGGGCGAGCTCCCGGGCGAAGCGGAGCAGGGTGGTGCGGCGCCGCGGCCCGGAGCGCACGTCCTCGGCGAAGAGCTCGAGGACGGTCCATCCCTCAACGGCCGCCAGCTCGATCCGGTGGGCATCCGCACTGCGTCGCCTGATGGACGCGTGGTCAGCCCCCTGGTACTCGCCGACGACGCGCTGTTCCCTCCACACGAGGTCGCCCTCGAGCAGCCACTCCTCCGCCCTGTCCCGGACGACGGCGTTGAGCTCGGGCTCCGGGAAGCCTGCGCGGCAGAACATGAGCCGGGCTCGGGTCTCCATCGGCGAGCGCGACCCCGTCCGGCACTCCGCGAGCGCCGCTGCCAGCGCCCGCTTCCCGCGCGGACGGCGGCGCGACGCGAGCACCGACCGAAGGGCTGGCACCGTGTCGGGCCACGACCCACCTCCACGACCCGGAGCCCCGTCCTCCTGCGATCCACGCATGGCCACCGCGTCGCCGAGGACGACGAGGTCGTCGTGCCGGATGCCTCGGCCGAGGACCTCACCGAGGTCGCACCACGTGTCGGCGGGTGCCACGACCCGGAGCCCGTCGAGCTGGAGGACCTCACGGGTCTCGAGCCCCCGGTGGCCGATGCACCCCCGTCGTCGTACCTGGCTGGAGGTCGAGGGCCGCATCACGTCCAGGTCGGGCGCGTCCTCGAGTCCGGCCGGGAGAGGGAGGCCGAGGAGGCCCGCCGCGGTCACGTGCGAGAACGCCGTGTCACTCGGGAGGCCGGCGGCGAAGGCCTCGGCCCGTTGGCGCAGCGAGGTCGGTGGGGTCGCCACGCGCACCGAGTACGTCGGTGCCGGCAGGTCCAGGGCCCGGACGTCGCACTCGCGAAGTCCCGCCCGCCGTGCCTCGGCCATGGTGAAGGGCCGCGCCGCCAACGCGGCCGGTAGCGGCACCCCTCCCATGGCCCCACTGTGGCGACCCGGCCCTCCCCCGCTCTCTCGTCATCCACAGCCTGCCGTCGAGAGGGCGCAACACGCGCGGGATCCGCGTTCTCACCCGCGGGTTGCGCTCGCTCGACGGGAGGACGGGCGCGCGGGAAGCGTCGAGAGGGCGCAACACGCGCGGGATCCGCGTTCGTCACCCGCGGGTTGCGCTCGCTCGACGGGAGGACGGGCGCGCGGGAAGCGTCGAGAGGGCGGAACACGCGCGGGATCCGCGCCCGGCACCCGCGGGTTGCGCTCACTCGACGAGGAGGTCAGGGGCGGGGGGTGATGCGCAGGAGCTTGTCGTCGGAGCCGTTGGTCGTCGTGACGTACAGGGCGCCGTCGGGTCCCACGCGGGCCGCCCGCAGCCGGCCGTACCGGTCGCTGGTCTCCTCGGGCACCGACACCTCGGCGAGGCTGCCGTCGTCCCGGAGGGTGAGGACGAGCAGCTTGGCGCCCTTGAGCGCGGTGACCACCAGGGCCCCGTCGATGCCGCCCCACTCCTGCCCGGACAGGAACGCCGCGCCGCAGATCGCCTGGGTCGTCTCCCCCGACTGCCAGATGGCCGGGACCGCGTCCGGGAACCGCTCGGTGTCGGTCATGGCCACGCTCTCGTCGTACGAGCCGCTGGTCCCGCCACGCGAGGGGTCCCAGCCGTAGTTGGCGCCCGCCTCGATGCGGTTGACCTCGTCGTTGTTGCTCGGGCCGTGCTCGGCGGTGTAGATCTCCCCGGTTCCCGGCTGGATCGCGACACCCTGGATGTTGCGATGCCCGTAGCTGTAGACGTACTGCTCCCGGGCGTTCGAGGATGCCGCGAAGGGGTTGTCGGGCAAGGGTTTCCCTGACTCGAGGTCGAGCCGCAGCACCTTGCCGCCGAGGCTGTTCCGGTTCTGGGGGATGCTCGCGCGGGCGACGTCGCCGGTGCCCACGACGAGGGCGCCGTCCGCGGCGATGGTCGGCCGGCACCCACTGTGGCGTCCCGAGGAGAGCGGGAGACCGGTGAGGAGGTCCTTGACCCGCTCGGCCGAGGCGCCGTCGGGCGACAGGCGCCACGTGACGAGGCGGACGTCCTTGGCCTCGCCGCCCTCCTCGTGGGTCTGGCAGGTCGTGAACTCCCGCGAGGTGGCGAAGTCCGGGTGGACCACCATGCCCATGAGGCCGCCCTCCCCCTGCACGAAGACGTCGTCGAGGTCGGCGCGGACCCGGCTGACCTCCGCGCCCTCGCGCAGGCCCGAGACGAGGGAGATCCGGCCGGGTCGCTCGGTGACCAGGGCCCGCCCGTCGGGGAGGAAGCCGACGTCCCACCCGTGCTCGAAGCCCGAGGCGACCTCCTCGACGGCCAGGGCCGGGACCGCCGTGCCGCGCGGTGCGGGCGACGGGGTCGACGGGGGCTTCGGACGTGGCGGTGCCGGTGCTCCGCGGCGGCGGCACCTCACCGGTCTCCGAGCCCGAGCCCGACGAGCACCCGGCGAGGACGACGGCCGCGGCGAGCGCGACCGTGAGCGGTGGAGCGTGGCGGGATCCCATGGCTCAGTCTCCCCCGACGAAGCGGTCAGTCGGGGCGCGAGGTGTCGAGGTCGGCCACGGCCCGCGCGTAGGCATCACCGAGGACCCGCGGGTCGGCGCGGTACTCGGCGATGCGGCACCCGCGGCCGTTGGGCTTGAGGAGGATGCCCTCGGCGGCCCAGAGCTCGCGCGCCTCGTCCATCAAGGTGCCCGGGAGGTCGCCGGACGCGTTCGTCACCCGCCACCACGTGACGTTCGACCCGTACAGCCTCATGATCGAGCCGACCTGGCGCGGCCCGACGCCGACGAGGGCGGCCACGTCGCCGTAGGAGACGACGTGCCCGCGCGGCACCGCCTCCACGGCCCGCAGCACCCGCTCCACCACGACGTCGTCCACGCCGACGAGTCTGCCGGACGGCGCACGCGAGCCCCCGCCTCGTCGCGCGCCGTCCCTGCAGGCCCGAGGGCCTGGTGGCGGCCGGGCCACCCGCCCCGGGACGGCGGCGGGGCCGGCTCTGGCCAGGGGTGCCCGAGCGGCCCTACGCTCGCGACGAGGTCCCCGTTCGTGGGACCGGGAAGCGGTGGTCGGCGATGTCGGTGCCCCGGGCCCTGGCGGTGGTGGGCCTGGTCGTCCTCGGCGTCCTCACGCTCCCCCTGCTCGCGTCGGTCCTTGACGGACGCGGCACCGAGAACCTCATCCTCCCGGCGCATCTGCTCGTCATGGCGGTCCTGGGCGCCGTCGCCTGGCGGCTGGTCCCTGGCCCGGCGGCCACCGAAGCAACCGCCGCCACCGGCCGGGTCCTCCTCGTCGGCGCCGCCGTCGGCGTGGGCGCCGCGCTCGTCGGGCTGGTCGTGTTCTTCCTGCGGGTCAGCGGCCTCTCCGGCGCCTGAGGCCCGCCCGGCCCTCACCCGCCCGACGAGCCGCGGCACCTGCACCCGGCCCTGCCCGGGCGTCGACCGCGGCGGCGCCCCCCTAGGCTTCGGCGCATGGCCCGACGCTCCGCACCGACGATGGCCCACGTGGCCCGTCGCGCGCAGGTGTCCCACCAGACCGTCTCGCGCGTCCTCAACGACGCCTCGGCGGTCCGCCCGGAGACCCGCGACCGCGTCCTGCGCGCGATCGCCGAGCTGGGGTACCGACGCAACTCTGCCGCCCGGGCCCTCGTCACCCGGCGCAGCGGGCTCATCGGGGTCATCGTCGACGAGCTGCCCCTCTACGGCCCGGCCAGCACCGTCACCGGCATCGTCGAGGCGGCGCGCGAGGCCGGGTACGGCGTCACCCTCGACCCGCTGTTCAGCATCACCGGCTCCACGCTCGCCGTCGCCATCGAGCACCACCTCAGCCAGTCCGTCGAGGCGATCATCCTCGTCACGGCGCACGGCGAGGCCCCCGACGCGTCCCTGATGGAGCGCGTCGACGTGCCGCTCATCGCCCTCGACGGGTTCCTCGGGCCCGGCGCCCCGACCGCCGGGGTCGACCAGCGGGCCGGCGGGGCGATGGCGACCCAGCACCTCCTCGACCTCGGCCACCGCCGCATCGCCCACATCACCGGGCCCCCCGGGTGGCCCCAGGCCGAGGCGCGCCGCAACGGCTTCCTCGACGCCCTCGGCCAGGCGGGGCTGGAGCCGGGCCCGGTCGTCCCCGGGGACTGGACCCCCCGCGCCGGGCACGACGGCATCCTGCAGGTGCTCCACGAGGACCCGGAGGTCACCGCGGTCTTCGTCGCGAACGACCAGATGTCCACGGGAACCCTCCGGGCGCTCGCCGAGCACGGCCTGCGCGTCCCGGAGGACATGTCGGTGGTTGGTTTCGACGACGTCCCCGAGGCCGCCTTCTTCCAGCCGCCGCTCACCACGATCCGCCAGGACTTCGCCTCGCTGGGACACGCCGCGGTCCGCCTCGTCGTCGGTTCCCTCGCCGGCGAGGACCTGCCGTCGGCCTTCGTCCCGCCGCGGCTGATGAGCCGGGCGTCGACCGCACGACCGCCACGCCGCGCCCGCACCACCACCCGCTGAGCGGCTGACCTGCGGCGTCGCCCCGCCTCCCGAACCCGGCGGCCGGGGTCGGTCTCGCAGGACGGACACCCAGGTCACAAAAAGGTCACAGGCCTTGTGCAGCCCGAATGTGAGCGCTAACAATGTGAGCGCTCACATCACCGGACGACGGCGTCCGGGGGCACACGGCAAGGAGCCGCGGCATGACCCACGAGGGCGACCGGTACGTCATCGGCGTCGACTACGGCACCCTCTCCGGTCGGGCCCTGGTCGTGCGGGTCTCCGACGGCGCCGAGATGGCCTCGGCCGTCCTGGACTACCCCCACGGGGTCGTCGACACCGTGATGCCCGGCTCGGGCCGCCGCCTCCCCCCGGACTGGGCCCTGCAGGTCCCCTCCGACTACGTCGAGGTGCTGCGCACCGCCGTCCCGGCCGCCGTCGAGCAGGCCGGGATCGACCCGGCCCACGTCATCGGCATCGCCACCGACTTCACCGCCTGCACCATGGTCCCCACCACCGGCGACGGCACCCCGCTGTGCGACCTCGAGGAGTTCCGCGACGAGCCGCACGCCTACGTCAAGCTCTGGAAGCACCACGCCGCGCAGGGCCAGGCCGACCGCATCACCGAGACCGCCCGCGAGCGCGGCGAGGCGTGGCTGGCCCGCTACGGCGGCGTCATCTCCTCGCGAGTGGGAGTTCGCCAAGGGCCTGCAGCTGCTCGAGGAGGCGCCGCACGTCTACGCGGCCACCGAGCACTGGGTGGAGGCCGCCGACTGGATCGTCTGGCAGCTCACCGGCCACTACGTCCGCAACGCCTGCACCGCCGGCTACAAGGGGATCCGCCAGGACGGCCACTACCCGAGCCGGGACTACCTCGCCGCGCTGAACCCCGACTTCGCCGACTTCGTCGAGACCAAGCTCGACCACGACATCGGCGAGCTCGGCTCTGCCGCAGGCGTGCTCACCGCGCAGGCCGCGCGCTGGACGGGGTTGGCCGAGGGGATCGCCGTGGCCGTGGGCAACGTCGACGCCCACGTCTCCGCCCCCGCCGCGGACGCGGTCTCCCCGGGCCAGATGGTCGCCATCATGGGCACCTCCACCTGCCACGTCATGACCTCCGACGTCCTCGCCGAGGTCCCCGGGATGTGCGGCGTCGTCGACGGCGGCATCGTCACCGGGCTCTACGGCTACGAGGCCGGCCAGTCCGGCGTCGGCGACATCTTCGGCTGGTTCGTCGCCAACCAGGTCCCCTCCTCCTACGAGCGCGCGGCCCGCGCGGCCGGCACCGGGGTCCACGAGCACCTCACCGCGCTCGCCGCCGAGCAGGCCATCGGCGCCCACGGGCTCGTCGCCCTCGACTGGTGGAGCGGCAACCGCTCGGTGCTCGTCGACCACGACCTGTCCGGCCTCGTCATGGGGATGACGCTGACGACCCGGCCCGAGGACGTGTACCGGGCCCTGCTGGAGTCCACCGCGTTCGGCGCCCGCGTCATCGTCGAGACCTTCGCCGCGTCCGGGGTCCCGGTCACCGAGTTCATCGTCACCGGCGGCCTGCAGCGCAACGCCCTGCTCATGCAGGTGTACGCCGACGTCCTCGGCATGCCGCTGTCCGTCGTCACCTCGGCGCAGGGTCCGGCGCTCGGCTCGGCGATCCACGCCGCCGTCGCGGCCGGCGCCTACGGTGACGTCCCGTCGGCGGCCAAGGCGATGGGCCGCCGTGAGCAGGCGGCCTACACGCCCATCCCGCAGAACGTGGCCGCCTACGACCGGCTCTACGCCGTGTACCGCGAGCTGCACGACCACCTCGGTCGCACGAGCGGCGCCATGCGCGCCCTCAAGGCCATCCGGCGGGAGGCCCACGCGTGAGCGCCACCACCCCCATCAGTGACGCCGTCCGCGGCACCGTGCAGGCCCTGCGGGCCGAGGTCGCGGCGCTGCACGGCGAGCTGACCCGGTACGGCCTGGTCATCTGGACCGCGGGCAACGTCAGTGCCCGCGTGCCCGGGGCCGACCTCATGGTCATCAAGCCCTCCGGTGTCTCCTACGACGACCTGACCGCCGACAGCATCGTCGTCACCGACCTGCACGGTGAGCTCGTCGAGGGCGACCACGCCCCGAGCAGCGACACCGCCGCCGCCGCGTACGTGTACCGCCACATGCCCGAGGTCGGCGGGGTGGTGCACACCCACTCCACCTACGCCACGGCCTGGGCGGCCCGCCACGAGCCCATCCCCTGCGTGCTCACGATGGCCGCCGACGAGTTCGGCGGCGAGATCCCCCTCGGCCCGTTCGCGCTCATCGGCGACGACTCCATCGGCCGCGGCATCGTCGAGACCCTGCGGGGCTCACGCAGCCGGGCCGTCCTCATGGCGGGCCACGGCCCGTTCACCATCGGCCGCGACGCGCGCGACGCCGTCAAGGCGGCCGTCATGGTCGAGGACGTCGCCCGCACCATCCACATCGCCCGCCAGCTCGGCGAGCCGGTCGCCATCGACCCCGCCGACGTCACGAGCCTCTACGACCGCTACCAGAACGTCTACGGACAGCACACCGACGAAGGAGCCACCCCGTGAGCGAGCGACAGGTCTGGTTCCTCACGGGCAGCCAGGGCCTCTACGGCGACGACGTCCTCGCCCAGGTGGCCGCGCAGTCCCGTCGGGTGTCCGACGCCCTCGCCGCCCACGACGGCATCGTCGCGACCGTCGTGGCCAAGCCGGTGCTCACCGACGCCGCGACGATGCGCCGGGTCATGCTCGAGGCGAACGCCGACGACGACGTGGTCGGTGTCATCGCGTGGATGCACACCTTCTCCCCCGCCAAGATGTGGATCGGGGCGCTCGACGCGCTGCGCAAGCCGCTGCTCCACCTGCACACCCAGGCCGACCGTGACCTGCCCTGGTCCACGATCGACATGGACTTCATGAACCTCAACCAGGCCGCCCACGGCGACCGGGAGTTCGGGTTCATCCAGACCCGGATGAGGCAGGCGCGGCTCACCGTGTCGGGGCACGTGTCCGACCCCACGGTCCTCGACCGGGTCGCCGGCTGGTCGCGCGCGGCCACCGCCGCCACCGAGCTGCGCACCATGCGCCTGGTCCGCTTCGGCGACAACATGCGCGACGTCGCCGTCACCGAGGGCGACAAGGTCGAGGCCGAGATCCGGCTCGGCGTCTCGGTCAACACGTACGGCGTCAACGACCTCGTCACCGTCGTCGACGCCGTCGAGGACTCGGCCGTCGACGACCTCGTCACCGAGTACGCCGACCTCTTCGACGTCGCCCCCGAGCTGCGCGCCGGCGGCGAGCGGCACGACTCGCTGCGCTACGCGGCCCGCATCGAGGCCGGGCTGCGCCGCTTCCTCACCGACGGCGGGTACACCGCCTTCACCACGAACTTCGAGGACCTCGGCGGGCTGCGCCAGCTCCCCGGCCTGGCCGTCCAGCGCCTCATGGCCGACGGCTACGGCTTCGGCGGCGAGGGCGACTGGAAGACCTCGGTCCTCGTGCGCACCCTCAAGGTGATGGCCGACGGCCTCCCCGGCGCGACGTCGTTCATGGAGGACTACACCTACCACCTCGAGCCCGGCCGCGAGCTCGTCCTCGGCGCCCACATGCTCGAGGTCTGCCCGACCCTGTCCAGCACGCCGGCCCGGGTCGAGATCCACCCGCTGGGCATCGGCGGCCGCGAGGACCCCGTCCGCCTGGTGTTCGACGCCGACCCCGGCGAGGCGGTCGTCCTCGGGATGAACGACCTCGGCGACCGGTTCCGCCTCGTCGCCAACGAGGTCACCGTCGTGGCCCCGCCGCACGAGATGCCGCAACCTGCCCGTCGGCCGGGCCGTCTGGACCCCCAAGCCGGACTTCGCCACCTCCACCGAGGGCTGGCTGATGGCCGGCGGACCGCACCACACCGTGCTCACGACCGCTCTGACGGCCGAGCACCTCGACCACCTCGCCGAGATCGTCGGGCTCGAGCTCGCCGTCATCGGGGAGGGCACCACGCTGCGCGGAGTTCCGCCAGGAGCTCCGCTGGAACGCGGCCTACCACCGACTGGCCGGAGGTCTGTAAGACCCCCGGGAAGGACCCGACGACGGCGAAGGTGCCGTTCGGCGGACTGACGGTCCGGCGCCCGCCGGCCTGACGAAACAAGAAGGAGAACGACCACGATGCGCAAGATCCTTGCGGTGGCCGCCATTGCGGCACTGGCCATGACCGGCTGCGGGCGCTCGACCGAGACGAGCACCGGCAGCGGAAGCAGCGGCGCGGCGAACCCGGCGGACATCACCGTCGGCGTCGCCATGCCCACCAAGACGTCCGAGCGGTGGATCAAGGACGGTGAGTACATCAAGCAGCAGCTCGAGGCCGCCGGCTACAAGGTCAACCTCCAGTACGCCAACGACGACATCCCGACCCAGGTCACCCAGCTCCAGGACATGATCACCAAGAAGAACGGCGTCCTCGTCGTCGCGTCCATCGACGGCACCGCCCTCAAGGGTGCCCTCTCGGACGCGAAGGCCGACGGCATCCCCGTCATCGCCTACGACCGCCTCCTGCGCGACACCGACGCCGTCGAGTACTACACGACCTTCGACAACCTCAAGGTCGGCAAGCTCCAGGCCGAGTCGCTCCTCGCGGGCCTCGAGGCCTCGGGCAAGCCCAAGCCGTGGAACGTCGAGCTCTTCGCCGGCTCGCCCGACGACAACAACGCGACGTTCTTCTTCAACGGCGCCATGGAGGTCCTCCAGCCGAAGATCGACGACGGCACCATCAAGATCCAGTCCGGTGAGACCGACTTCAAGACCGTCGCCACCCTTCGCTGGGACGCCGCCGTCGCCAAGAAGCGCATGGAGAACCTGCTGACCAAGTCGTACTCGGACAAGGACGTCCACGGCGTCCTCGCTCCGTACGACGGCCTGTCGCGCGGCATCCTCGCGGCCCTCAAGGGCTCGGGCTACGGCGCCGGCGAGAAGGACGTCCCGGTCGTCACCGGCCAGGACGCCGAGCTCGAGTCGGTCAAGTCGATCCTCGCGGGTGAGCAGTACTCCTCGGTGTTCAAGAACACCCAGGACCTCGCCAAGGCGACGGTCACGATGATCCAGGAGATCCTGGGCAAGAAGACCGTCACCGTCAACGACACCGAGTCCTACGACAACGGCGTCAAGAAGGTCCCGACCCAGCTGCTCGACCCGGTCAGCGTGGACAAGTCCAACATCGAGCAGGTCCTGCTCGACGCGAAGTACTACACCGCGGACCAGCTGAAGTAAGGCCTCCCCGACCCGGGACGGCGGCGGGTGCACGACACGCCCGCCGCCGTCCCGCCCCCACCCGGTTCCCACCGGGACGCTCGACCCACTGCACCCCACCGACCGACGAGGACGGACCATGGCGACCGACACGATCCTGTCGATGCGCGACATCACCAAGGAGTTCCCGGGCGTCCGGGCCCTGTCCGACGTGCGCTTCGACGTGCACCGCGGCGAGATCCACAGCATCTGCGGCGAGAACGGCGCAGGGAAGTCGACCCTGATGAAGGTGCTCTCGGGGGTCCACCCGCACGGCACCTACAGCGGCGAGATCAGCTTCGAGGGCCAGGAGGTGCAGTTCCGCACCATCCGCGACTCCGAGAAGACCGGGATCGTCATCATCCACCAGGAGCTCGCGCTCATCCCGCAGCTCTCGATCACCGAGAACCTCTTCCTCGGCAACGAGGAGACCAGCCGCGGCCTCATCGACTGGCTCGCGGCCCGCAAGCGCGCGATCGAGCTCATGGACCGGGTCGGCCTCCACGAGGACCCCGACACGCTGATCCGCGACATCGGCATCGGCAAGCAGCAGCTCGTCGAGATCGCCAAGGCGCTGGCCAAGGACGTCAAGCTCCTCATCCTCGACGAGCCGACCGCGGCCCTGAACGAGGGCGACAGCCAGAACCTGCTGAGCCTGCTCGGCGGCCTGCGCGACCGCGGCATCACCTGCATCATGATCAGCCACAAGCTCAACGAGATCGAACAGATCTCGGACTCCATCACCATCATCCGCGACGGCCGCACCATCGAGACCCTCGACGTCGCCGGCGACGGGGTCGACGAGGACCGGATCATCCGCGGGATGGTCGGCCGCGACCTCGACCACCGCTACCCGCCCCACGTGTCCACGCCCGGCGAGGTCCTCCTCGAGATCCGCGACTGGACCGTCGCCCACCCGGCCGACCCGCACCGCCTCGTCGTCGACGGTGCGAACCTCACGCTCCGCCGCGGCGAGATCGTCGGGCTGGCCGGGCTCATGGGCGCCGGCCGCACCGAGCTCGCCCGCAGCGTCTTCGGGGAGTCGTGGGGCAACAAGCTGGGCGGCACCCTGCTCAAGGACGGCGTCGAGATCCGCGCCCGCACGGTGCGCCAGGCCATCGACTCCGGGCTCGCCTACGTCACCGAGGACCGCAAGGCCCTGGGCCTGAACCTCCTGGACTCCATCAAGGTGTCGATCACCGCAGCCGGCCTGCGCAAGATCCGCAACGGCCTGTCCGTCGACGACAACGCCGAGGTCGTCGCCGCCGAGAAGTACCGCACCTCGCTCAACATCAAGGCGCCCAGCGTCGAGGAGGGCGTCTCGCGCCTGTCCGGCGGCAACCAGCAGAAGGTCGTCCTGGGCAAGTGGATGTTCACCGAGCCCGACGTCCTCATCCTCGACGAGCCCACCCGAGGGATCGACGTCGGGGCCAAGTACGAGATCTACGAGATCATCAACCAGCTCGCCGACTCCGGCCGGGCGGTGCTCGTCATCTCCTCCGAGCTCCCCGAGCTGCTCGGCATCTGCGACCGCATCTACACCCTCAGCGCCGGCGTCATCACCGCCGACGTCCCCCGCGAGCGCGCCGACCAGGAAACGCTGATGCGCCACATGACCCAGAGAAAGGCAGGCTGACCATGGCCAAGGACGTCACCCCCGACGTCACGACGGAGCACCGCGGCTCACTCGTGGCCGAGCTCCGTGCGAGCCTCGGCGGCAACATCCGGCAGTACGGGATGATGATCGCGCTGCTCCTGCTCGTCGCGATGTTCTACTTCCTCACCGACGGGCTGTTCCTCGAGCCGCGCAACGTCACCTCGCTGCTCGTCCAGAACGGCTACATCCTCATCCTCGCGATCGGGATGGTCATGGTGATCATCGCCGGGCACATCGACCTCTCGGTCGGCTCGGTCTCCGCCTTCGTCGGCGCGACCGTGGCGCTCGGGATGGCGCAGTGGGGCCTGCCGTGGCCGATGGGCATCCTCCTCGGCCTCGCGCTCGGCATCCTCGTCGGGATGTGGCAGGGCTACTGGGTCGCCTACGTCGGCATCCCGGCCTTCATCGTCACCCTCGCGGGCATGCTCCTCTTCCGCGGCCTGGACCTGATGATCCTCAACGCGCAGTCGATCCCCGTCCCCGACGCGTTCCAGAAGATCGCGAACGGCTACCTGCCGGAGATGGGCCCGGTCACGGGCTACCACAACCCGACGATCGTGGTCACCCTGCTCGCCATCGCGGCGTTCGCGTACTTCGAGCTGAAGAACCGGACCGACCGTCGCAGGTACGGGATGCACGTGCCGCCGATCGCGGTGACCGTCGTCAAGCTCGTCATCGCCGGTGGCCTGCTCCTCATTCTCGGCATGCTCCTCGCCTCGTACAAGGGCGTGCCGGTGGTCGGGCTCATCCTCTTCGGCCTCGTCCTCCTCTACACCTTCATCACGCAGCGCACGGTCACCGGTCGCCACATCTACTCGGTCGGTGGCAACCGCAACGCGGCCGGCCTGTCGGGCGTCGACACCAAGAAGGTCGACTTCCTCGTCATGGTGAACATGGGCTTCCTCGCGGGCATCGCGGGCATGGTCTTCACCGCCTACCTCAACGCCGCCAACCCCAAGGACGGCGTGGGCTTCGAGCTCGACGCCATCGCCGCGGTGTTCATCGGTGGTGCGGCCGTCGCCGGCGGTGTCGGCACCGTGACCGGGGCGATGATCGGCGGCCTCGTCATGGGCGTGCTCAACCTGGGCCTGGCGAACATGAGCGTCGACAGCAACTGGATCCAGGTCATCAAGGGCCTGGTCCTCCTCGGCGCCGTCGCGTTCGACGTCCTGTCGAAGAAGGCCGGTCGCCGCTCGTTCATCGGGATGGTCATGGACGCCTTCGGCGGGAAGAACCGCACCACCGCCGCCGGCCCTGACGCCGGGCACGACCCCGACGCCGCGACCGCCGACGCCCAGCTCACCGGCGGGTCCGCGGAGCAGGTCGAGGAGGCCGCGCACTCCATCCACGTCGACGCGGTGGTCGACGACGAGCGCTCCCGCACGTAGCGGGAGCCACGTCCGTCCTCCACCCGCCGCGGAGGACTCCTGACGGCCGGGGTGGTCTGGTCCCACCCCGGCCGTCGCCGTGTCCGGGCCCGGCCGGGTCAGGGATGGGCGACGCCACGCGAAACGGGGAGGCAGCGGGCGGGGTGCCCCTGCGAGACTGGCGGCATGCGCCGGATCGTCCAGAGCAAGAAGCTCCAACACGTGCGGTACGACGTCCGGGGACCGATCCTCGTCGAGGCCCAGCGGCTCGAGGCCGAGGGCCACAAGATCCTCAAGCTCAACATCGGCAACACCGCGCCGTTCGGGTTCGAGGCCCCCGAGGCGATCGTCGCCGACATCATCCACAACCTGCCCGACAGCCAGGGCTACGCCGACTCGCGCGGGATCTACTCGGCGCGCACCGCGGTCGCCCAGTACTACCAGTCGCACGGCCTGCTCGACACGGGCGTCGACGACGTCTACATCGGCAACGGCGTCTCCGAGCTCATCACGATGGTCCTCCAGGCGTTCGTCGACGACGGCAACGAGGTCCTCGTCCCCGCCCCCGACTACCCGCTGTGGACCGGTGCCGTGTCCCTCTCCGGCGGGACCCCGGTCCACTACCGGTGCGACGAGTCGAACGGGTGGAACCCCGACCTCGAGGACATCGAGGCCAAGATCACCGAGAACACCCACGCGCTCGTCGTCATCAACCCGAACAACCCGACGGGGGCCGTCTACTCGGAGGAGACGGTGCGAGCGCTCGTCGACATCGCCCGCCGCCACGGCCTCGTCCTCATGGCCGACGAGATCTACGAGAAGATCCTCTTCGACGACGCCGTCCACCACCACGTCGCGACGTACGCGGCCGACGACGTCCTCTGCCTGACCTTCAGCGGCCTGTCCAAGGCGTACCGGGTGTGCGGGTACCGCGCCGGGTGGGTCATGGTCTCGGGACCGCGCCACCTCGCCGAGGACTTCCTCGAGGGCCTGACCCTGCTGTCGAACATGCGGATGTGCGCGAACGTGCCTGCGCAGCACGCGATCCAGACCGCCCTCGGGGGATACCAGTCGGTCAACGAGCTCATCGGTCCGGGCGGGCGCTTCCGCGAGCAGAGCAAGCTCGCCGCCAAGCTGCTCAACGAGATCCCCGGTGTCTCGTGCGTCGAGCCGAAGGGGGCGCTGTACTGCTTCCCGCGCCTCGACCCCGAGGTCTACGCCATCGAGAGCGACGAGAAGTTCGTTCTCGACCTCCTGCGGGCCAAGAAGATCCTCGTCACCCACGGCACCGGCTTCAACTGGTTCGAGCCCGACCACTTCCGCCTCGTCACCCTCCCCGACACCGAGGTCCTCACCGAGGCGATCGGCCGGATCGCCGACTTCCTCGAGTCCCTGCGGGACTGACGCCGTGACCCGGGGCGCGGTCGACCGCGGCAGGGTCGACCCGAGCGGGGTCGACCGCGCCGCACTGGCCGCCGTGGCGGTCGGCGGCGTCGTCGGCTCGCTCGGCCGCTGGGCGCTGGGGCTCGCCCTCCCGCACACGGCCGGGACCTTCCCCTGGGGCACCTTCGTCGTCAACGTGAGCGGGGCCTTCGCGATGGGCGTGCTCGTCGCGTTCCTCCTCGGGCGCCCCGCGACGCACCGGCTGGCCCGACCACTCCTCGGCGTCGGGGTGCTCGGCGGGTGGACGACGTTCTCGGCGCTCGCCGTCGAGGCGGTGGGGCTGGGCTCGGCCGCGCACGTCCAGCTCGCGCTGGGCTACGTGGCCGCCACCTTCCTCGTCGGGACGCTCGCGGTGGGGGCCGGCACGGCGCTGGGTCGCCGGATGTGGGTGCCGTGACGGCCGTCGACGCGCTGCTCGTCGCCCTGGGTGCCGCCATCGGCGCGCCAGTGCGCTACCTCGTGACCCACGGTGCCCGCGAGCGCCTCGGGACGACGCCGGCTGCGGGGACGCTGGCGGTCAACGTCGTGGGGTCGCTCGTGCTCGGGGCGCTGGCCGGGGCCGCGGTGACCGGGGCTCCCCTGGCTCTGGTCGGCACCGGCTTCTGCGGCGCCCTCACCACCTTCTCGGCCCTCGCCCTCGAGCTCTGGGAGGCCCTCGAGGACGACCGGCCGGTCCACGCCGCGGTCACCCTGCTGCTCACGCTCGCGCTCGGGATCGGCGCCGCGGCGCTCGGCTGGTGGCTGGTCCGCTGAGCCCGGGCTCCCGACCGGGCCGGCCCGGACACGGCGGTGCGCCGCCCGCTCCGGGGAGCGGACGGCGCACCGGGTCACTGCCTCGGCGTGGTGGGGTCAGCGGCCGTGGCCGTGTCCCCTGCCCTTGCCGAGGACACCGAGGGCGTTGACGATGCCGGCGCCGTAGAAGCCGTTGAACGCGGCGGTCCCGACGCAGGTGGCGGTGAACTCGGCGGAGCGGCCGACGTCGAGGTACGACTGCGTCCCGCCCGCGGGGCAGGCGTGGTCGGTCGCGGTGCCGAGGAGGATCTTGCGCACCTTGTCGGGGGCGAGGCCGAAGCCACCCTTCCCGGTCTTGTGACCGTTGGCCGACACGGCGAGCGCGGCGACACCGGCGGCGTGCGGCGACGCCATCGAGGTGCCCTGCAGGTACTGGTAGTACCCGCACTCCTGCGTCCCCTTCACCGTCCGACAGTCCTTGATGGTGCCGAGCGCGGCGCCGTCCGGGGTGATGTTCCCGTCGGCGTCGACCTGGCCCTCGGCCTGCATGACGTTGAGCGGAGCCGTGGAGAGGATGAGGTTCTCGTTGGTCCGGTGGGTCGGGGTGCCGAGACCGTCGCGGAACCAGCCACCCGGGGCCGAGACCTCGATCTCGCCGGACCGCAGGTCGGTGGCGTAGTTCGAGTAGTCGGCCTTGCGCTGCGAGGGGCCGAGCGCGGAGACGCCGATGACGTGCGGGCCCTCGACGGGAAGGTCCCAGCAGGTCGCGTTGTCGATGGTGCGGTCGTGCTCGGTGCCACCGGGGTAGTCGGGGCTCGAGGGGTCGACCCGCGGGTTCGACAGGTCCTCGTGGTTGTTGCCGAGGGCCCCCACGAGCGTGACACCCTTGGTGTGGGCGTAGTTCAGGGCCCGGGTCATGGTCCTGATGATGAGGTCCTGCTCGGCGGCCTCCTCCGGGCTGTCCTCCGGGGCGCCGCCCTGGCAGTTGTAGAGCCACGGGTCGACGTAGAACGACATGTTGACGACGTCGATGCCGACGTCACCCGAGTAGGTCAGCGCGGCCGCGGTGGCCGAGAGGAAGAAGTAGCCACTGTCCTGGCCGGCACGGACGTTGACGATGTCGACGTCGGGAGCGACGCCGGAGACGCCGACGCCGTTGAGCGCCGCGGCCATCGTGCCCGCGACGTGGGTGCCGTGACCGTTGTCGTCGTGGTCGGCGGGGTCGACGCAGCCGGCGAACTCACAGGTCTCTCCGTCGATGTCGGCCTGGTCGGTCGTGAAGTTGCGCGACAGGCGGCGGTCGAAGTTCGCCCTGAGGTCGGGGTGGCTGCCGTCGACGCCGGTGTCCATGACGCCGACCTTGACGCGCTTGTCGCCGAGCGTGCGCGCGTGCGCCTGCTTGGCGTTGATCATGTCCATGCCCCACAGGCGGTCGTCGAGGGGGTCCGAGGCGGTGGAGCCGTGGCCCGGCTTCTTCGTGCCCTTCGTGGCGGCGGCCTTGGTGCGCCCGGAAGCGGCCTGGTGCTCGCGCAGGACGGCGTCCTTGGTGGGCGTGGCGTCGGGCGAGTGGCCGACGACGCCGTCCTTGGCGGCGACGTCGACACCCTCGAGGGCGCCCGCCGTCCGCGCGAAGCCGGCCGCGTCGGAGCGGACGGTGACCAGGCCGATGGCCCGGTTCACCGAGACGACGGTGGCGCCGGCACCCTTGAGCTCGGCCACGACGGCGTCGACGTCGGCGGCGCGCTCGGCGAGGACGGCGTACTGGCCGTCGGAGGCCGCCGCCGCCGAGCTGGTCGTGCTGGTCGTGGCGGCCCGGGTGGGGCTGGCCTGCGGTGCCGCGGTGGCGGCGGTCGCGCCGAGGGTGGCCGTGGCGAGGGCCACGACTCCCGTCATGGCGACCATGCGAGATCGTCGCATTTCGTGTCTCCTCAGGTGGGGATCAGGACCGGGACTCCGGTCCCACGGCGCCGCGTCCGGCCCGGCGCTCGGGGCCACGGTAGGCCTGCCGTGCCCCCGACGGGGGTTTGCGGACCGTATGCTCTCGTCCCATGCGTCGCCGTCCCAGTCGTCCCGTCACGGACGTCTTCGAGACGTTCTCGCACCGGGTCGAGGACGACGAGGACACCGCGAGGATGCCCCCGGCCGCCACCGTCGCCCGCTCGGCCGGCATCACGATCGGCCTCATGGTCCTCACCTCGCTGGCCTTCGTCGCCGGCGCGTGGCTCGCGGGTCGGCGCCGTCCCGACCTCGAGTACGCCAACCTGCTCTGGGAGGGCGTCGCCATCGCCGGGTGGTCGGTGGCGTGGGGCGCCCTGGCCGCCATGGCCGTCCTCGCCGTGGGGTTCCTGGCGGTGGGGCTGCCGTGGGCGCGGCGTCAGCGCGAGGCTCGGGCCACCTCGACCTCGTCGCCGTAGGACCACCCCTCGCGCAGCGGGAGGGTGTCGCCGCTCCAGAAGCGGCCCGGGTCGTACCAGTTCGTCGGGACGTCGTCGCGCAGCACCTCCATGTCCTCGAGTGTCGCCGCCACGACCTCGGCGCAGTAGGCGTCCTCGGGACGAAGCCCCTTGCGCTCGGCCGCCTTCCGGGTGAGATGGGCGTCGCGACCGCGCAGCCACCGCCATGCGAGCCCGAGGTGCGAGGGGAAGGAGACGCCGTCGAGGCGGGCGATGCTCCGGAGGAGGGCGTCCTCCTGCTGCCGGCCGACGCCGGGGGTGAGCTGGCGCAGCCAGGCCCGCTGCCCGTAGCGGTCCTGCCACGTGGTCACGGCCTCGTCGAGGTCGTGGAGCTGGACGCCGCGGTGGTGGTCACCGGTCCACTGGTCGCGCATCGAGCGGCCGAGCTCGGCGTGCCACATGAGCGGAGGGAGGTCGTCGAGGACGACGGCCATCCCGACGTGGTTGACGGGGGCGTTGCTCGCGGTCTGGATCACCCGGTCGGCGACGGTGCCGCCGCGGAAGATCCAGAGGTCCCCGGTGCGCGTGGCGGCGACGGCCTCGTCGTGGGGGACGGGCGAGCCGCCGGACCGGAGCAGGGGTGCCATGGCGCCAGTGTGCCGAACCCACCCTCCCCTAGGGTGGCGCCATGCCCTCCGCGAACCGCGTCTGGAAGCTCGCCGGCCTCGCCGGTGCCATCGGTGTCGTCGCCACGGGCGCGCTCGTGGCGCGCAACGAGCGCGAGCGTCGGGCCTACACACCTGACGAGGTGCGCGACCGGCTCCGGGCCCGCCTCGACGAGGTGGAGGGCGCGCCGTCCGCCTCCACGGACGCGCCCTCCGTGCCGCGCGACTGACACGCTCGGCTCAGCCGGTGACGAGCTCCTCGAGACGCTCGTACGACTCGACCATGCCCTGCTCCATACCTGAAGCCACCATGGCGTCGCGGCCCTCGACGGTGCGGCCGATCGAGCGTCCGCGCAGGCGGGTCCGACCGTCGCCGAGGTCCTCGAACCACATGAACTCGAGGGCGACCTCGTCGGGGGCCCCGTCGAACTCGAAGGTCTGGAGGGCGAACTCGTTCTCCCGGACCTCGTGGAAGACGCCGCGGAAACCGAAGGTGCCGTGGTCGGTGACGTGGGCGTAGCGGTAGCCGCCGCCGGCGACGAAGTCCCAGCGCTCGACCTGGATCTCGTAGCCGCGCGGGCCGAGCCACTGCTTGACCTTCTCGGGGTCGCGGTGGGCCTGGAAGACCGCGGCGACGGGCGCGTCGAGCTCGCGGGTGAAGTCGATCCACGGCGCACCGGCCGGGACGTCGAGGTGGAGGGTGTTGCTGCTCGTGGTGGTGCTCATGACGTGCTCCTTGGTGGTGGTGGCGTTCATCGAGGACCGGAGCAGGGTGTCGAGTCGGCGGTAGGCCCACTCCCGGCGACCCCGGTACCGATCGAGCTGCTCGGTCGTCTCCATTTTGCTCAACCTTTTGGTTGATCAACTGATCAGTTGAGTAAACAACGAGGGACCGGTCGTGTCAAGGGGGGCGACGGAGGGGTGGGTCAGTGGGCGACGCTGCGCCCGACGAGCGCGTCGAGCCCGACGAGCGCGTCGAGCGCGCGGAGCGGGTCGTCGAGGAGGGGCGCGAGCGCGGTCAGCGCGGCGCCCGTGGCCCCCGGGGCGCTGTCATCGGGGGCGGTGTGGACCTCGGGGAGGACCCACCGCGCCGAGAGGACCCGCTGCCGCAGGGCGGCCTCGAGGTCGGGCCGCAGCAGGTCGGCCACCTGCCCCAGGTGCCCGCCGAGGACGATGGCCGGCACGTCGAGGACGTTGACGACGCCGGCGAGGGCGACGCCGAGCCCGCGGGCGGCGCGGGCCACGGCAGCGAGGGCGCGGGGGTCGCCGGATCGGCTGCGCGAGAGGAGGTCTCGCGTCGTGGCGCCGTCATCGAGACCTGCCGCCGTGAGGAGGGCGACGCGCCCGGCATAGAGCTCGAGGCAGCCGGTGGAGCCGCAGCGGCAGGGTGGCCCGCCGGGGTCGACACAGACATGGCCCACCTCCCCCGCCCAGCCGTGGCGCCCGCCCACGACCCGGCCGTCGACGACGACGGCGCCGCCGATGCCGACCTCGCCCGACAGGTAGAGGAAGTCGGCGAGGGGACCCGGCCGCCCGGGCGCCGGCTCGGCGACGGCGCGCGCGCCGAGGGTGGCCTCGTTGTCGACCCGGAGCGGCAGTCCGGCCCGGGCGTCGTCGGGCAGCAGCGGGATCACGTCGAGGTCGGACCAGCCGAGGTTGGGAGCGCGCAGCAGGCGCCCCTTCCCGGTGTCGACGATCCCGGGCAGGGCCAGGCCCGCACCGACGACGGTCGTGCCGCCGGGCAGGCCGGCCAGCACCCGCCGCGACGACGCCGCGAGTCGTTCGAGCGTCGCCCGGGGATCGGAGCCGGTGAGCGCGACCTCCTCGACCTCCTCGCCCACGAGCTCGCCCCGCAGGTCCAGGACGCGCACCGCGAGGCGTCCGACATCGACCTGCAGACCCAGTCCGACGAGCCGTCGGCCCGGGGCGAGCGGGGTGGCCGGACGGCCGGGGCCCGCGGTCGCCGGCTGCTCGAGCTCGTCGAGCACCCGGGCGGCGACGAGCTCGTCGACGAGCCGCGAGACGGTCGAGCGCGTCATCGAGGTGGCGGCGGCGACCCCGGCCCGCGAGAGCGGCTCCGGCGAGGCGCACACGGTGCGCAGGACGAGCCCGAGGTTGGCCTCGCGCAGGCCCGACTGGCGCGCGGCCGCGGGTCCGGGAGGTCGGTGCACGGGTTGACCCTACCGCCGGACGACGATAAGTTGTCTCACACAACAAACTCTCGACGAGGAGACGTCATGACGCGCCAGCCCACCCCCGAGGACAGGTTCTCGTTCGGTCTGTGGACCGTCGGCTGGACGGGGACCGACCCGTTCGGCGGCCCGACCCGACCGGCGCTCGACCCGTGGGAGTACTCCGACCGCCTCGCCGAGCTCGGGGCGTGGGGCATCTCCTTCCACGACGACGACGTCCACGCCTTCGACGCCGACCCGGCGACGAAGGACGCCCGGATGGACCGGCTCAAGGACGCCTGCGACGCCTCGGGCCTGGTCATCGAGATGGTCACGACGAACACCTTCAGCCACCCCGTCTTCAAGGACGGCGGCCTGACCTCGAACGACCGCTCGGTGCGGCGCTTCGGCCTGCGCAAGGTGCTGCGGGCCGTCGACACCGCCGCGCGCCTCGGCGCGACGACGTTCGTCATGTGGGGCGGCCGCGAGGGCGGCGAGTACGACGGCTCCAAGGACGTGTACGCCGCGTTCGAGCGCTACAAGGAGGGCCTCGACACCGTCGCGGGCTACATCAAGAGCCAGGGGTACGACCTGCGGATCGGTCTGGAGCCCAAGCCGAACGAGCCCCGCGGCGACATCTTCCTCCCGACCGTGGGCCACGCCCTCGCGCTCATCGCCGAGCTCGAGCACGGGGACATCGTCGGCCTCAACCCCGAGGTGGGCCACGAGCAGATGGCGGGGCTGAACTACGTCCACGCCCTCGGCCAGGCGCTGTGGAGCGACAAGCTCTTCCACATCGACCTCAACGGCCAGCGCGGCCTGAAGTACGACCAGGACCTGGTCTTCGGTCACGGCGACCTCACGTCGGCGTTCTTCACCGTCGACCTCCTCGAGCACGGCTTCCCCGGCAGCCCCGACGCCCCGCGGTACACGGGGGCGCGGCACTTCGACTACAAGCCCTCGCGCACCGAGCACCTCGAGGGCGTGTGGGAGTCGGCGAAGGCGTGCATGGCCAGCTACCTCCTCCTCGCCGACAAGGCCGCCGCGTTCCGGGCCGACCCGCGGGTCCACGAGGCGTGGGCCTACGCCGGCGTCACCGACCTCGCGACGCCGACGATCGCCGAGGGCGAGTCGCTCGAGGACTTCCGCGACGCCGACGCCGACTTCGACCCCGACGAGGCCGGCCGCCGCGACTTCGGCTTCGTGCGCCTCAACCAGCTCGCCATCGAGCACCTCGTCGGCTGACCCGTCGGCCGCACCTTTCCCGCCGGATCCCGGAAAGTGACAGTTCGCCCCACGGAGGACGTGGGGCGAACCTTCCGGATGTGGGATCCGGCGGGAAAGGGCGCCTCGACCTAGGCGCGGAAGCCGGCGAACCGCCAGAGCGTCGTCGAGCGGTACTCCTCGCCGGGACGCAGCACCGAGCGCCCGAGCGCGGGCTGGTTCGGGGCGTCCGGCGGGCGCTGGGTCTCGAGGGCGACGCCGCCGTGCCGCTCCATCGGGACCTCGTCGTGGCCACGACGGGAGCCGTCGAGGCCGTTGCCCGTGTAGACCTGCAGCGAGGGCTGGTCGGTGAGCAGGTCGAGCGACCGGCCCGAGGACGGGTCCTCGAGCCGGGCCGCGCGGCGCAGCCCGGAGCCGTCGAGGAGGTAGGCGTGGTCGAGGCCACCGACCGCGGCGACCTGCGGGTGGGGCGAGCCGATGACGTCGCGCAGCCGGGTGGCTGAGCGCAGGTCGAACGGGCTCCCGTCGACCGCCTCGACGCCCGTGGGGACGAGGGTGTCGTCGACCGGGAGCCACCGACCGCCGTCGACCGTGAGCCGGTGGTCCGCGACCGAGCCGCCACCGGCGAGGTTGAGGTACGAGTGGTTCGTCAGGCTGACGACGGTGGGAGCGTCGGTCGTCGCCGTGAGCTCGACGAAGACCTCGCCCGGAGCGACCCGGTAGGTCGCCCTGGCCACGAGCCGCCCGGGGAAGCCGGCGTCGCCGTCGGGGCTGACGAGCTCGAGGACCAGGTGGTCGTCCCCGGCCTCGACGGCCGACCAGGTCCGGCGGTGGAACCCATCGGGCCCCCCGTGCAGGCAGGTGGTCCCCTCGTTGGCGTCGAGCTCGTAGGTCGTGCCGTCGATCGTGAAGCGGGAGAACGCGATCCGGTTGGCCCAGCGCCCCACGACCGCCCCGTGGAAGTCCGGCGGGACGGCGACGTGGTCGGCGAGGTCGGCGTACCCGAGGACGACCTCCACCTCCTGCGGACCGTCGGTGAGCCGCAGCGAGTGCACCGTCGCGCCGAGGTCGAGGACCTCCAGCCGAAGCCCCTCGGCCCGCAGGACGTGCGCGTGCACGCGGCGCCCGTCGGGCAGCGTGCCGACGGGTCGGAGGGGTGTCATCCTGGCTCCTGGGGGGGTTGCGCACCGGTCGCGCACCTCGAGCCGGGTGACACGACCCGACAGCGCGAGACTGTCTCGATGTTAACGCTCACACGACCCGTAGGCTGGGCCGCGTGACGACACTTCCCACCACCCGCCGGTCAACGCCCCGATGAGCGCCGCGGGAACGACGTGGGCGGGGTCGTACACCTACGCCGCCCAGCGGCTCGTGCAGCCGTCCTCCCTCGACGAGCTGGGCGACGTCGTCGCGACGACGGACCGGGTCCGCGCCCTCGGGTCGCGCCACTCCTTCACCGACGTCGCCGACACGACCGGCACCCTCGTCGGCCTCGACCGGCTTCCCACGGCGGTCGAGGTCGACGCCGAGCGGTCGGTGGTCCGGGTCGCCGGCGGCGTGCGCTACGGCGAGCTGTCGGCCGAGCTCGAGGCCACGGGGTGGGCGCTGGCCAACCTCGCCTCGCTCCCCCACATCTCCGTCGCCGGAGCGGTCGCCACGGGCACCCACGGCTCAGGCGCCCGCAACGTCTCGCTCGCCGCCGCGGTCCGGTCCCTCGAGGTCGTCCGGGCCGACGGGCAGCTCCACCGGGTCGGCCCCGACGACCCCGACCTGCCGGGCAGCGTCGTCTCCCTCGGCGCCCTGGGGATCGTCACCGCCCTCGAGCTGGCCGTCGAGCCGAGCTACCTCGTGCGCACCGAGGTCCGCACCGGGCTCACCTGGACGAGCGTCGAGGACCACCTCGACGAGGTCCTCTCCTGCGGCTACAGCGTCAGCCTCTTCACCCGCTTCGGCGCGACGGAGGTCGACCAGCTCTGGGTGAAGAGCCGGGCCGACGAACCGCCGCTGGAGCAGGTCTGGTCGACGGCTGCCGTGACCGAGCCGCACCACATGCTCGTCGGGGCGCCCACCGAGGCGCTGACCGAGCAGGGCGGCGTCCCCGGGGCGTGGCTGCACCGGCTGCCCCACTTCCGGCTCGAGTTCACCCCGAGCCGGGGAGCGGAGCTGCAGAGCGAGTACTTCGTCCCCCGGGCCCGTGCGGTCGAGGCGCTCTCGGCGCTGCGCCGGGTCGCCCCCGCGTTCACCCACCTGCTCCAGGTCTGCGAGGTCCGCGCCGTCGCCGGCGACACCCTCTGGCTCAGCGGTGCCGAGGGCGGCGACGTCCTCGCCCTGCACTTCACCTGGGACCTCGACGTCCCTGGGGTGCGCGCCGTCCTGCCGGCCATCGAGGAGGCGCTCGCACCCTTCGGGGTCCGCCCGCACTGGGGCAAGGTCTTCACGATGGAGGGAGCGGCCGTGCGCGACGCGTTCCCCCGGATGGCCGACTTCGTCGCCCTGCGCGACCGGGTCGACCCCGACCGGCGCTTCGACAACGCCTTCCTGCAGCGCCTCCTCGCTTGAGCTCGAGGCCCGGCGCGGCTGCCGGGCGGGGCGCGTAACCGCGCGGGGTGCTGACCGTTCCGGGGAGGGTGCTCAGCCGCCAACGGCGCGGCGCAGGACGAGGGCGGCGACGTCGTCGTCGTACCGCTCGTCGCGCACGGCCTCGACGAGCTCGGAGAGGGCCGCCGACAGGGGCGACCCCCCGAGCCGGTGGACCTCGCCACGCAGCCGGCGCAGGCCCTCGTCGATGTCCTCCTCCCGGCGCTCGACGAGCCCGTCGGTGAGGACGAGGAGGGTGTCGCCGGCGGTGAACGGGATCGTCACGCCCTCGCGCACCTCCCCGAGGCCGAGCGGCGGACCGTCGGCGAAGGGCAGCTGCTCGACCGAGCCGCCGGCGCGCAGCACCCACGGTGGCAGGTGCCCGGCGTTTGCGAGGTGGAGGACGTCGCCCCCCGCGTCGGTCAGGATGTACGCGAGGGTGACGAGCTGCTCGGTTCCGTAGCGCCGGACCATCCCGTCGAGCGCGGACATCACGGCCGCGGGCGTCGGGTCGACCGACGCGAAGGCCCGCACCGACGCCCGCATCCCGGCCATCGCGGCCGCGGCCGCCACCCCCCGGCCCATGACGTCGCCGACGAACGCGACGACGCGGCCGTCCTCGAGGGCGAAGGCGTCGTAGAAGTCGCCGCCGACCTCGGTGCGCCCGGAGGGCTGGTAGTGGCAGTGCACCTCCCAGTCGTCGGTCCCCGTCACGGACTCCGGAAGGACAGCGCGCTGGAGCTGCTCGGCCACCGCGAGGGTCTGGCTGTAGAGCTCGGCGTTGTCGAGCGCGCTCGCGGAGCGGCGGGCGAGGTGCTCGGCGAAGCGCAGGTCGTCCTCGTCGTAGCAGCGGCTCTCGTCGGTCGAGACCCACGTGATGACCCCCATCGCCCGTCCACGCACGAGGAGTGGGACCAACATCGCGCTGCGCACGTGGAGCTCGCGGGCCACGGCGAGGTGCTCGGCGTCCTGGGCGATCTCCTCGAGCATGGCGTCGGTGATCCGCGGGAGCAGGAGGGGCTGACCCGTGCGCGCGACCTCCATCGCGCCGAAGCGGCTCGACGGGTCGGGTGGCCACCGCTCCTGCAACGCCATGGCGAGCTCGACCTTGGCGGGGTCGACGTGCGCCACGGCCAGCCGGTGCAGGGCGCCGTCGCGCACGACGTCGATGGCGCACCAGTCGGCGAAGTGCGGCACGGCCAGCCTCGCGACCCGCTGGATCGTCATCGGCAGGTCGAGGCTCTTCGCCAGCTCGATGGAGGCCTCGGCGAGGAAGGCGAGGCGAACGGTCTGCTTCTCCGCGAGCTCGGAGGCCTCGATCCGCTCGAACGCCTGGCCGCAGGTGTCGGCGAGGATGTCGAGGAGCTCCAGCTCCGCCGGGTGCGGCTCGGCACCGCCCGGGATCGACAGGTGGATCGACCCGCGCGTGCGGCCGGCGACCCGCAGCGGCACGGTGACGGTGGTGCGTTCACCACGGCTGACGTTGGTGAGGTCGGGGTACCGCGCGGCGATCGCCTCGGCCCCGACGAGGACGATCCGCCGACCCGTGCGGATGACGTCGGTCACGGTGCTCGCCCGGTCGAGGGGGATCACGTCCCACTCGGCGGCCTCCGGGGCGCCGATGCCGCGGACGCCGACGAGCCGGACGTGGTCGTCCTCGGCGAGGGCGAGCGCCGCGATCGTGGCGCCGAGGGCGTCGGCCATGTGGTGCGTGACGATCTTCGTCACGGCCTCGACCGAGGGTGCCCTCGTCAGCTCGCTGGTGACGCGCGCGAGCTGCGCCAGGTTCTCGCCCACCTGGCGCGGCATCCGCGGTCCTCGTCGACCTGGGCCCTCGTTCACGCGTGGATCCTCGCAGGTCGGGTCGCCGTTGTCGCTACCCCTCGAGGGCGGGTGGCGGCCGCCTCGCGGCCCCTGCCGACGCCGGGTGGCAGACCGGCGCCGGGGTCAGGCGCAGTCGAGGCAGATGCCGGTGCCCGGCTTGGACTCCTGTGAGCGGTGGTAGAGGAGGAAGCAGCTCATGCAGGAGAACTCATCGGCCTGGCGGGGCAGGACGGTGACCTCGAGCTGGAGCCCGGACAGGTCGGCGCCGGGCAGCGTGTGCCCGTCGACGGCCTCGGTGTCGTCCTCCATGATGTCGACGGCAGCGCGGGCGCTGTTCGCGCGCAGCTCGTCGAGGCTCTCCGGCTTGTCGTCCTCGCCCTCGCGCAGCCGCGGGGCGTCGTAGTCAGTGGCCATGTCGCGGGTGCCTCTCTGTTCGGCGGTCGGGTTCGGCGGACCCCGGGCGCATGAGTATGTCGAGGTCAGCCCCATGTGTCAAAGGTTTGTCTTACCTGTGGACACGAGCCGGCACGCCATCGGGCCGACGGGACCTCCCACGGCAATGGATCATGGGCGGATGGACCTCGAGGACATCGCCCGCGAGCTCTACGCCCTGTCGCCGCAGGAGTTCACCGCAGCACGTAACGCGCAGGTGGCCCGGCTTCGTTCCCACGGGGATCGCGAGCTCTCCGAGGAGGTCCGCCGGCTACGGCGACCGAGCGCCGGGGCATGGGTCCTCAACCTCCTCGCGCGCGAGCACGCCGACGAGGTCGAGCCGGTCGTCGCGCTGGGCGCGCGGCTGCGCGAGGCGATGGGCGTCCTCGGGGCCGCCGAGCTGCGGGCCCTGGACCAGCAGCGTCGTGAGCTGACCCGCGCGGTCGCAGCCCGGGCGGCCGACCACGCCGCCGCGGCGGGTCAGCCCGTCAACGCGCAGGTGCGCGGGGCCGTCGAGGAGTCCCTGCGCGCCGGGATGGTCGACGAGCCCGCGGGCCGGGCCCTCCTCACCGGGCTCCTGACCGAGACCTTCACCTCGACCGGGCTCGACCCCGTCGACCTCGGGCGGGTGCTCGCCGTGCCCGCCCTCGTGCCCGCCCGGGTGGTGGCCGTCCCGGACACCGACGGGGCCGCCGCAGGAGCCGCCGAAGGAGCCGCCGACGAGACCGGGGACGCCTCGTCCTCGCGAGCCCGAGACGACGAGGCCACCGGCCGCCGGGCCGCGGTCACGGCCGCCCGTGCCGCGGTCCGCCGGGCCGAGGACGCGCGGTCCGAGGCCGATGACGCCGCGGCCACGGCGGCGCGACGAGCCACCCGGGCCCGCACCTCCCGGCTCGAGCTCGAGACCCGGCGCGACGAGCTGGCCCGCGCGCTGCGGGCCGCCGAGAAGGCCTTCGCCGGCGCCGTCGAGCAGGAGGAGGCGGCCGACGCGGCGCTCGCGGAGGCGGCGTCGGCGGCCACCGAGGCCGCGGGCGAGGCGGAGCAGGCGCGCTCACTCCTCGACACCGCCGTCGAGGAGAACGGTTAGGGCGACCTAACCTAGGGGCCGTCACCCGCCGTTCGAGGAGAAGCCGCCGTGCGCCCGCCCGCCCCCACCCCGCCGAGCCCGTTGCGCGCCCTCTGGCACCGGTACCGGCGGTACCGGACCCGCTTCACGGTGGCCGTCGTCGTCTCGGCCGTCAACAAGCTCGCCGACGTCGTCCCGGAGCTGCTCATCGGCGCCGCGGTCGACGTCGTGGTCCGCGGGTCCGACTCGTTCGTGGCCGAGCTCCTCGGGGTTCAGTCGCGCTACACCCAGCTCGTCTGGCTCGCGGTGGCGAACGCGGTGGTGTGGGTCGTGGAGTCGGTGAGCGAGTACGTCGCGGCCGTGATGTTCCGCGGCCTGTCCCAGGCGGTCGAGCACGACCTGCGGGTCGAGGCCTACGAGCACGCGCAGCGACTCGACCTCGGCTGGCACGAGTCCCGGGCGCAGGGCGCGACGCTGGCCACGGTCAACGACGACGTCAACCAGCTCGAGCGGCTGCTCGATGTCGGGGTCCCCGCCATCTGGCAGACCTTCCTCAACATTCTCGTCGTCGGCGCCGTCTTCGCGATCGCGTCGTGGCAGCTGCTCGTCCTCGCGTTCCTCCCGATCCCCGTCATCATCGCGGCGTCGCTGCGCTACCAGAAGCGGCTCGAGCCGCTCTACGACCGGGTCCGGGGGTCCGTCGCCACGCTCTCGGGTGTCCTCAGCGCGAACCTCTCGGGGCTCGCCACGATCAAGGCGTTCGCCGCCGAGCGGCTCGAGGGAGGACGGGTCGCCGACGCGTCGGCCGCCTACCGCGAGGCGAACGTCGAGGCCATCCGCTCGTCCGCCGCGTTCGTCCCGCTCGTCCGGATGGCGATCCTCGCGGGCTTCACCTGCACCCTGCTCATCGGAGGGTTCCGCGTCCTCGACGGCGACCTGCAGGTCGGCCTCTACTCCGTCCTCGTCTTCATGACCCAGCGCCTCCTGTGGCCCCTCACCGACGTCGCCGAGGTGCTCGACCTCTACCAGCGCGGCCGGGCCTCGACCGCCCGCATCCTCGGG
The DNA here is from genome assembly GCA_963795035.1 of uncultured Actinomycetota bacterium. Taxonomy (GTDB): domain Bacteria; phylum Actinomycetota; class Actinomycetes; order Actinomycetales; family Dermatophilaceae; genus Oryzobacter. The sequence goes on from CAWCFZ010000001.1 coordinate 1,124,568, forward strand.
CTGCTCGCCGAGCCCGTCGAGACGCACGAGGGCACGGTCGACCTGCCCCGCACCGACCGCCCGATGAGCGTCGAGTTCCGTGGCGTGCGGGCGGGATACGGCGAGGGGCCCGACGTCCTCACCGGGATCGACCTCCTCGTCCCGGGGGGTGAGACGCACGCGGTCGTCGGGTCGACCGGCGCCGGCAAGTCGACCCTCCTGCGGCTCCTCCTGCGCTTCGACGACCCGCGTTCCGGCCAGGTGCTCGTCGACGGCCACGACCTGCGCGAGCTCACCTGGTCCTCGCTGCGCGGCGCCCTCGGCTACGTCGCGCAGGACGTCCACCTCTTCGCGGGGACGGTCCGCGAGAACATCGCGTACGGGCGCCCTGACGCCACCGACGAGGAGGTGCTGCGCGCTGCGGAGCACTCCGCGGCGACCGAGGTCGTCGACCGCCTGCCGTCGGGACTCGACTCCCCCGTCGGGGAGCGCGGCGTCACGCTGTCGGGGGGCCAGCGCCAGCGGCTCGCCCTGGCCCGAGCCCTCGTGCGCGAGCCGGCGGTCCTCGTCCTCGACGAGGCGACGAGCGCGGTCGACAACGAGACCGAGGCCGCCATCCAGCGCTCCCTGCGCGAGGCGACCCGCGGGCGCACCGCCCTCGTCGTCGCTCACCGGCTCTCGACCGTGCGGCACGCCGACCGGATCTGGGTGCTCGACGCCGGAGGGGTGGCCGAGGCCGGCACCCACGACGAGCTCGTCGCCGCGGGCGGGATCTACGCCGGCCTCTGGTCGGTGCAGACGGGGGCCGTCGCGGACCCGTGACGCGAACGGCCTGCTCCGTCGCGGCGGTGAGGCCCGCGTCCGTCGTGCGGGGGAGGCCACCGCCTCATCGACGGGCCTACGGTCGGGTCGTGGTGAACCGCACCGATCCGAGGAGGCCGACATGACCGCAGACCGGCACGCACTCCCCCTCCACGCACGATTCCTGATCCTCGCGCACGACCCGGCGACGGGACGGCCGCTCGTCGACGGCACCCGGCTCACGGTGGGATTCGCGGGCGCCGCGCTCCTCGAGCTCGCGCACCGCGAGGTCGTGAGGGTCGAGGGCGAAGGTCGACAGGCCCGGGTGCGGGCGACCGGGGTGGCTCCTGCGCCGGAGCTGGCGGAGGTCCTCGAGCGCGCGGTGGACCGCTCCCCCAAGGACGCCATCGGCCGGTTCGGCGGGGCCTCGTCGTGGACCGACCGTGCCGGACGGCTCCGCACCGACACCTGGAAGCGGCTCGAGGTCGCCGGCTACGTGCGGCCCGAGACCCACCAGCTGCTCGGTCTCTTCCCGCGGACCCGCTGGCGCCAGCTGACGAGCGAGCACGTCACGACGCTCGACGCCGTGCGCCGCGTCCTCGACGGCAACCGGTCGTCCGACGTCGAGCTCCCGGCCCTCGTCGCCGTCGCGCACGCGAGCGGAGTGCTCAGGAAGCTGTTCCCCGAGGTCGGGACCAAGGAGCTGCGCGCCCGGGCCGAGGTCGTGACGAAGGACCTGTGGGGCGGTCCGGCCGTCGCCAAGGCGATCAGCGACATCAACGCCGCGATCATCGCCGCGACGACCGCCGCGGTGACGGCAGCGGCCGCCGGCGGCTCGGGCTGAGGGACGAAGCCCCCCGTCAGGCGCCCCTGCGGACGGCCAGCACGGCGGCGAGGGCGAGGGTCGCGCTGATGGCGACGACGACCCAGGCCGCGACGAACGAGACCCTCTCGACGACGAGACCGACGACGAGAGGGCCCGTCGCGGCCCCCACGCTCGTGCCGATCTGGAGCACCCCCGAGGCCCGTCCGGGCGCGTGGGCGAAGCGCCGGATCCCGCGCATCATGAGCACCGGCGGCCAGGTCCAGCCGGCGCAGACGCAGAGCACGAGGCCGACGACCATGGCACCGGGCACCATCGTCGCCATGAGCGCGGCGCCCGCACCGCCGAGGGCGACGAGGACCAGGACGACGCCGTCGCTGCCTCCGTCCACGCGGTCGAGCCACCACCCGCCGACCACGCGCACGACGAGCGCCCCGAGGCCGGCGACCGCGAGGACGAGACCGGCCGTGGAGACGGAGACGTCGGCCTCGACGAGGGAGCGCACGGCGAACCCCGACGCCCCCGCCATCCCGAACGAGCCGAACCCGATGGCGACGACGAGTCCGCGCAGCTCGCGCCCGCCACCGTCGGCGAGCAGCCGGCCGGGACCCGCCGGCACGGCGCCGCTGACGCCGGACGCGCGGTCCGAGGGGCCCGTCGGCGGTCCTCCCGTCCGCGCCGTCCCCCGGTTCCAGCGCACCGCGAAGGCGAGCGACCCGATGACCGCGGGTGCGATGACGAGCAGCGCCCACCGCCAGCCCCAGCGCTCTCCGACCACCGGCACCGCGAGACCGCTCGCCATCGTCACGACGATCGGCGCGGTCTGCTTGAGGCCGAACGCGAAGCTCTGCCGCCGGAGGGCGACGAGCTGGACGATGACGAGGTTGCTCGTCGGCGAGCTGAACGTGAAGCCCGTCGCGGCGACCGCCATCGCCACGAGGAGGACGCCGTACCCCGGGGCGACCGCCGCCGTGCCGAGCGCCAGGCTGACGAGGACGCAGCCGACGACCGTGGCCACCCGCCACCCCGTGCGGTCGGTGAGCGAGCCGACGAGCGCCCCGAGGACCGACGCGCACACCCAGAACATCGTGAGCAGCAGGCCGAGCTGCGCGTCGTCGAAGCCGAGGTCGGCCTGCATGAGGACGGCCAGCGCTCCGACGGAGTTCGGCAGGAACGCCCCGACCGACAGCAGGAGGAAGGCGAGGAGGGTCGGTGCGGCGGCACGGCCGAGGGGCGATCGGGAGGAAGGGTCGGCCGTGGCGCTCATCCCGGCAGCGAGGCTCCGCCGCAGATGCGCCAGTGCTGGCCGGTGACCATCGCTCCCGACGGGCCCAGCAGGAACCCCACGAGGTCGGCGACCTCGTCGGGCTCGACGAGCCGCCCCAGCGGGGGCACGGCGACCGGGGTCGCCGAACGCCGCGGGTCCTGGAGCATCGGCGTGCGCGTGGGGCCAGGCTCGACGACGTTGACGGTGACCCGGCGCGGGGCGAGCTCGGCCGCCCACGACCGCGAGAGGGCCCGAAGGGCGGCCTTGCTGGCGCCGTACAGGCCCTTGCCCGCGACACCGTCGGCGGTCCGGCTGCCGATGAGGACGACCCTGCCGCCCTCGACGAGGTCGGGGAGGACGGCCTGCACGAGAGCGGTGGCTGCGGTGACGTGGACGGCGTACATCCGCTGTGCCGCAGTCGGATCCAGCTCGTCGAGCCGTCCGCTCTCCTGGAAGCCGGCCGCGTGCACGACCCCCTGGACCGGCCCGAGCCCGGCGACGGCCTCGGGGACGGCGTCGGTGTCGGAGAGGTCGCACGACCGCCAGCCGACGCCGTCGAGGTCGGGCTGGCGTCGCGACAGGGAGACGACGCGGGACCCGCCGGAGAGCAGCCGCGCCGCCACCGCGCGACCGATCCCCGAGCTGGCTCCGGTGACGAGGACGACCGGCTGGTCGGACGCCGCCTCGGCCGGTGGGGTCACGACCCGTCGGCGCCGGAGACGGCGTCGAGGGGCACCCGGACGTGCCGGATCGCCCTGCGGTGGTGGGTGAACGCCACGTGCACGGTGCCATCGGGCGCCTGGACGAGCGAGGGATAGCTCAGCTCGCGGTTGAGTCCGTCGCGCGAGTTGTTCGACAGGGCGTAGCCGTCACCGTCGGCGAGGACGAGCCGGGTGGGCCAGGTGAGACCGTCGTCGTCGGACACCGCGAGGGTGAGCGGGGCCCGCGGCGACCCCCAGAAGGCGCGCCGCGCGTCCTCCTCACCGGAGACCTCGACGACGGACGGTGCGGCACCCTCGACGAGGCCCTCGTCGTCGACCTCGTCGTAGAGCGAGGTCCGCCGGCCCACGGCGTCGAGCCGGCTCGCCTCGTTGAGGACCATCGCGACGCGTCCGTCGGCGAGACGCACGGCCTGGACCGACGAGTTGTTGTTCGGGAGCTCGGTCGGCACCGGCGCGGTCCAGGTCACCCCGTCGGTGGAGGTGCTGCGGTACACGTGGTCGGCCCAGCGGCTGCGGTAGTAGGCCGTGTACCCACCGGCCGGTCCGGGCTCCACGACACCCATGTGGACGGCGCCGACCGAGTCGGGGACCGGGTGCTCGACCCACGAGTCGCCGGCGTCCTCGGAGACCCACACGCTGCTCGTGTCGTGGTCGCCGACCCACACCTCGCCCGCGACGGGCACGCACGCGAAGGTCGGCAGCAGCCAGCGGCCGTCGGGGAGGACGACGGGCGTCTGGCGCACGAAGACGCCCTCGCCGTCCTTGACGAGGAGGTCGCGCTGCCCGCCCCAGGTGAGCCCACCGTCGCGAGACGTCCGGGCCCGGACCACGGCCGTGTCCTGGTTGCCGGCGTGCTGCGCGGTCCAGAACAGCCAGAGGACGCCGTCGGGCGCGACGAAGAGGACGGGGTTCTGCTCGGAGCGAGCCGGGTCGTCGCTCAGCGGAACCGGTGTCGACCACGGGCTCGTCGCGTCATCGGGGCGACGGGAGAACCACACCGAGATGTCGGCGACGCCCTCCTGGGTGCCGCCGAACCACACGCAGCCCAGGTCGCCCCCGGGCAGCACCGCGAGGTTGGCCGCGTGGGCCTGCACCGCGGGTGAGGGCAGGTACGCCTCGACGAGCCCGTCGTCGCGAGGACGGAGCACGCCGTCGGCGACCACGTCGCCGGCCACGTCGCCGGCCGCGGCGCTCACTGCTCGCCCCGGGCCGCCGCCAGGTGGTCGGCGGCAGCCGTCTCGAGGTGGACGAGGTCGGACGACACCGTCGCGAAGGTGAAGCCCTCCGCGAGGCGGCGGGCCGCATCGGCCCCCGACGGCGTGTGGATGCCCGCGGCGACCCCGGCGGCCGCCGCGGCGTCGCGGATCCGGACGAGCGCGGCCTCGAAGACGTCGGCCACGGCGGGGTCGCCGGGGAAGACCCCGCCGACGGCGATCGACAGGTCGGACGGGCCGATGTAGACGCCGGTGAGGCCCGGGACGGCGCAGATCTCCTCGACGTTCGCCAGGCCCTCGGGGGTCTCGATCATCGCGAGGCACGACACCGCGGCGTTCGACTCCTCCGGCTTCGGGCCGACCCGCAGCGCCGAACGCATCGGGCCGTACGACCGGACCCCGAGCGGTGGGTACAGCGACGCCGACACGGCGCGTGCCGCGTCCTGCGCCGAGTTGACGAGCGGGACGATGACACCGGCCGCGCCTGCGTCGAGCGCCTGGCCGATGAGGAAGGGGTCGTTCGCGCCGACCCGCACCATCCCCACCGAGGAGCCGCCGGCGTCGACCGCCATGAGCGCCCGCAGGATGCCCGAGTACTCGACGAGGCCGTGCTGGCCGTCGATGCACACGTAGTCGAAGCCGAGGCGAGCGAGCCGCTCGGTCGCCACCGGGGCGTCGAGGACGACCCAGTACCCGAGGGCGCGCTCGCGCCGGCGGAGCCGCTCGGTGAAGGCGCGGGCGGTGGGGCGGGCGTCGCTGGGGATGCTCACGTCGGGCTTCTCTCGGGTCGGGGTCAGCGGTTGTAGGCGGGCATCGGCCCGTGGAGGGTGGCGCCCACCTTCTCGCAGGCGTCGAGGACGTCCTGCGGCAGCGGGCCGCGGTCGGCGGTCTCGAGGTTGGCGTGCAGCTGCTCGGGCTTCGAGCCCCCGAGCAGGACGGCCGTGACGAGCGGGCGCGACAGCAGCCAGCGCAGCGCGAGCTCGGGCAGTCCCATCCCCGCCTCTCGGGCCACGCCCTCGAGCGTGCCGACCGCCTCGAACAGGGTCTCGTTCCAGTACCGGTCGCGGTACATCTGGGCCAGGGCCGAGGAGCCGAAGCGGCCTTCGCCGGGGGCCTCGTCGAAGCGGTGCCTCCCGGTGAGCAGACCACCACCCAGCGGGTTGTAGACGATCGTCGCGAGACCGTGGGTCGCGGCGAACTCGGCGTACTCGGACTCGACCCGGCGCGCCACGAGGTTGTAGAGCTGCTGCGCGATGACGGGGCGCGGCGCCCCGGCACGGTCGCACGCCGCCTCGACGTCGGCGACCTGCCAGGCCGCGAAGTTCGAGACACCGATCGCTCCGACGAGCCCGGCGTCGACGACCTCGCGCAGCGCGGCCGCGGTCTCGTCGAGCCCCACCGTGCGGTCGGGCTGGTGGAGGTAGAGGAGGTCGACGCGGTCGGTGCCGAGCCGCTCGAGGCTGGCGTGCAGCGAGCGCAGGATGCCCTCGCGGGAGAGCAGCGGGTGACCGTCGGCGTCACCCGGGTAGATCCCGACCTTGGTCGCGAGGGTCACCTCGTCCCACCGGTCGCGCAGGATCTCGCCCAGCATCCGCTCGCTCTCGCCCTTGGCGTAGCCGTTGGCGGTGTCGAGGTGGGTGACGCCGGCCGACAGCGCGGTGTCGACCATCGCGCGGGCGGTGTCGAGGTCGGCGGTGTCGCCGAACGTCATCGTGCCGAGGACGAGGCGGGGCAGCGGCCGGCCGAGGCCGGGAAGGTCGGTGCTCACGCGATCGCCGCCGCGGCTGCCGCGTTCTCGGCCGCGCGGGCCGCCGCGATGCCCCGGACGAGCTCGCGGGGCTTCAGGCCGGTCATCGTCGTCGGCTCGAGGGCGCTGCGCCGCAGCATCCGGGTGTACGGCTCCTGCGGGTCGGCGAGGATCGACTCGGTCGGGCCCTGCTCGACGACTCTGCCGGCGCGCAGCACGAGGACGTTCTCGCTGAGCGCCCGGACGACACCGAGGTTGTGCGAGATGGCGAGGTAGGTCAGGCCGGTGTCGCGCCGCAGGGCGTCGAGGACCCCGAGGATCTGGGCCTGGACGCTGACGTCGAGCGCGCTCGTCGCCTCGTCGAGGACGAGCACGTCGGGCTCGGACGCGAGGGCCCGCGCGATGCCGATGCGCTGGCGCTGACCGCCCGAGAACTCGTGCGGCTTGCGCTCGAGGGCGCTCGCCGGCAGGCCGACCTGGTCGATGAGCTCGGCGGCCCGCTTGCGACGGACCGCCTTCGAGCGCTCGCCGCGCGCCGCCATCGGCTCGGCGACGATGTCGCGGGCACTCAGATGGGGGTCGAGCGAGCCGTAGGGGTCCTGGAAGACCATCTGGATGCGGTGGCGCAGCGGGCGCAGCTCGCGCGAGCCGAGGACGGCGAGGTCGGTGCCGTCGAGGAGCACCTCGCCGGACGTGGGCTTCAGGAGCCGGACGAGGGCCTTGGCGATCGTCGACTTCCCCGACCCCGACTCCCCCACGACGGCCAGCGAGCCGCCGGCCGGGACGGAGAACGACACGTCGTCGACGGCGCGGTACACGTTCGCGCCGGTGCCGTACTCGACGACGAGGTTGCGCACCTCGAGCAGCGGGCGGGTGGTCACGCGGCACCTCCGTCGGTCGTGACGGGGACGGGAGCCGCGGTCTCGGCCGGCGGCACCGCCTCGTCGGGGTCGTGCCACGGCCCCAGGGCGGGGATCGCGGCGAGCAGCGTGCGGGTGTACTCGTGGGTGGGGGCGTCGACGACCTGCTCGACGGGGCCGCTCTCGACGAACCGGCCGGCCTTCATCACGTGGATGCGGTCGCTCATGAGGCGAGCGACGCCGAGGTCGTGGGTGATGAGGAGGACGGCGACCCCGGTGCTCTCCTGGATCTCCAGGAGCAGGTCGAGGATGCCGGCCTGCACCGTGACGTCGAGGGCGGAGGTCGGCTCGTCGGCGACGATGAGGCTGGGCTCGGCCGACAGCGCCATCGCGATGAGCACGCGCTGGAGCATGCCCCCGGAGAGCTCGTGCGGGTACTGCTTCAACCGGCGCTCGGGAACGCTGAGGTGCACCTGCTGGAGCAGGGCCAGGGCCCGGGCCGACGCGTCCTTCCTGGACAGCTCGGAGTGGGCGAGGCGGATCGCCTCGACCATCTGCTTCTCGATCGTCGCGATCGGGTTGAGCGCCGTCATCGGGTCCTGCGGGATGAGGGCGACCACTCGACCGCGCAGCGTGTTGACGTGGGTGCGGGTGGACACCACGTCCTTGCCGTCGATCTCGGCGGTCCCCGTGATGACCGCGAGGTCGTCGGGCAGCAGGCGGAGCAGCGCCATGGCGGTCGTCGACTTGCCCGAGCCGGACTCGCCGATGATCGTCACGGTCTCGCCGCGGTCGATGTGGAAGCTGACGCCGTCGACGGCGCGCACGACCCCGGAGAGGGTCATCAGGTCGACGGTGAGGTCGCGGACGTCGAGCACGCTCATCAGCCGGTCACCGCCTTGGCACGGCGGACCCGGTCGCGCAGGCCGTCACCGAGGAGGTTGACGCCGACGACGAGCAGGGCGATCGCGAGGCCCGGGATGGTGACGAGCCACCACTCACCGGTGACGAAGAGCTCGCGCCCGTCGGAGATGATGCCGCCCCAGGTCGGGTACGGGCGCTGGACACCGGCGCCGAGGAAGGACAGCGCGCTCTCGAGGAGCACCGCCTGGGCGAGGAGCAGGAACACCACGACGAGGGTCTGCGACAGGATGTTCGGGATGATGTGGCGCACGATGATCGCCGGCTTGCGCAGCCCGAGGACCTGGGCCGCGGCCACGTAGGGCTTCTCCCGCTCGACGAGGACGAGGGCGCGGGTCAGGCGGGCCGGTTCCGGCCACTGCGCGAGGGCGATGACGAGCGTGATGACCGGCACCGAGGGGCCGAAGAGCGCGACGACGAGCAGCAGCATGAGCAGCAGCGGCAGGGACATCTGCGCCTCGAGCAGGCGGGAGATCACCGAGTCGACCCACCCGCCCATGTAGCCGGCCGCGGCACCGGCGAGGACGCCGATGACCCCGGACAGGATGATCGCGAGGAAGCCGATGAGCAGGGAGGTCTGGCCGCCGAAGAGGATGCGCGACAGCAGGTCCCGACCGTTGGGGTCGGTCCCGAGCAGGTGGCCGGCACTGAACGGCGCGAGGTGCGACGCGTTGAGGTCGCCGCGCAGCGGGTCGGGCAGCGGCAGCACTCGGGCGAAGAGGACGGGGAGCACGACGAGTGCGGTGCAGAACGCCCCCACCCACATCTTGACGGTGCTGTAGCGGGCCTTGCGGGCGGCCGCGGAGCGCCGCAGCAGGCGGCCGGCGGGGCCGGCAGCGGTGCGCGGCAGGGCGGTGTCGCTCATGCGCGCGCCTCCTGTCCGAGTCGGACCCGGGGGTCCATGAGGGGGTAGAGCAGGTCGACGAGGAGCTGGACGACGAGCGCCAGCACCACGGTCACGAGGACCGTCGCCTGGATGAGCGGGAAGTCTCGGCGGTCGAGCGCGTCGACGACGAGCTCACCGACGCCCGGCCACTTGAAGACGACCTCCACGATGACGACGCCGTTGAGCATCGCCGCGAAGCGGGTCCCGAGGGCGGTGACGACGGGGATGGCCGAGTTGGCGAAGGCGTAGCGCCACGTCAGGGTGCGTTCGGACACCCCGCGGGACCGGGCGATGGTGAGGTAGGGCGCGGTGAGGTTCGTGACCATCTCGCGGCGGACGAGCCGCGAGATGAGCGCGACCTGGAGGATGACGATCGTCAGGCAGGGCAGGACGATCGAGGTGATCGAGGTGAAGCCGGCCGGCGCGAACCAGCCGAGCTGCACCGCGAAGACGATGAGCAGCACGAACCCGATCCAGAAGTCGGGCATCGACTGCCCGGCGATCGTCGCCATGTTCGCCCCGAGCTCCGGAGCCGTGTCGCGGCGCCGCGCCATCCAGACCCCGAGGGGGATCGCGATGAGCCCGGTGACGACGATGGCGACGACCGCCAGGGTGATCGTGTACGGAAGACGGTCGAGGACGACCTGGAGCGCGCCCTGGCGGAACTGGAACGACTCGCCGAGGTCACCGCGGGCGAGCTGCCCGAGGTAGCCGAGGTACTGCTGGAAGACCGGCTGGTCGAGCCCGAACTGCTCACGGATGGCGTCGAGCTGTTCGCTCGACGGGTTCGGCGGGGCGTAGTTCACCGCCGGGTCACCGGGCGCCATCCTGAGCAGGACGAACACCGCGGTGACCGTCATCCAGGCCGTGAGGACGGTCTGGGCGACGCGCTTGAGGACGTAGCGACGCATCGGGTCAGCCTGACACCTTGACCTGCGAGAGGGAGTAGGAGTTGGCCGGCGAGAGCTCGAGGGTGGTGACCCGCTTGCGCTTGGCGAGGACGTTGTCCGGCGTCCAGGCCCACATGGCGGGCCACTGCGCCCAGACCTTCTCCTGCGCGTCCTTGAGGAGGGCGTCGCGCTTGGCCTGGTCGGGCTCGGCCGAGGCCTGGTCGAGCAGCGCCGTGATCTCGGGGAAGACGAAGCCGTGGTAGGTGTCGCGGGTCTGCTCCTTCGCCTCGGTGCCGCCGTACTGGCCCTGGAGGTTGGTCAGCGCCAGACCGGTCTGGTTGCCGTACCCGTTGCCGAGGACGTCCCAGTCGCCGGCCTCGCCGCGCCGCCAGGTGTTGATCTCGCCACCCTTGGGGATCTGCTTGAGGGTGACCTTGACGCCGACGTCGCCGAGCATTCCGGCGACCGCCTCCATGACCCGGGCGGCTCCGGCGAACTCGGAGTCCTCCCAGATGAAGGTGAGGTTCAGGCCCGTGACGTTCTCGGCCGCGAGCATCGACTTCGCCTTGGCGGGGTCGAACGCGTACTGGCCGGTGGAGACGAAGCCGGCGAGGGTCTTGGGGACCACGCCCTCCGCGGAGGAGACGAGGCCGTTCATCAGCGACTTGATGAGGGCGTCGTGGTCGACCGCGTACGACAGGGCCTCGCGGACCCTGGGGTTCGACAGGGGGTGGCCTGCGGGCTTGCGGAAGTTGTAGAAGAGGTGGATCAGGCGGGTGCCCGGGCCCTGGACGAGCTCGATGTCGGCGTTCTTCTTCAGCGCGTTGGCCGACTCCGGGGTGATGGTGTCGATGACGTCGGCCTGGCCGGAGGTGATCGCGATGACGCGGGCGCCCTCCTCCTCCTGGTAGGAGATCTTGACCTCGTCGAGCAGGGCCTTCTCGCCCCAGTAGTTCTCGTTGCGCACGAGGCGGTAGGTGCCGGTACCGGAGTCGGCCTCGGCCACGGTGAAGGGCCCGCTGCCGATGCCCTCGCGCAGCTCCTCGGCCTTGTTGGCCGCGGCGGGCGTGATGAGGATGTTCGACATCAGCGAGTCGAGGGTGACGAGGGGGTTCTTCGTCGTGAGGGTGAACGAGGTGTCGTCGACCTTGGCGAAGGCGGGCTGCTCGGGGAACTGCGACGCGACGTAGCCGGCCTTGACCTCGAAGTAGAGCCTGAGCGCGGTCTCGACGTCCTCGACGGTGACCTTGGACTTGTCGGAGTACTGGATGTCGCTGCGCAGCGTGACCGTCCACACGGTGGGCGAGGTCTGCTCGAACGACTCGGCGAGGACGAGCTCGGGCTTGAGGTCGTTGCCGATGCGGGTGAGGGCCTCGCGCACGGCACGCTGCACGGTGACGGCGGCGTCGTACTGGTTCAGCTTGTTGTCGAGGCTGACCAGGTTGCGGTTGAGGACGACGGTGAGCGAACCGCCCGCGGCCCCGGCCGAGCCGGTGGCTCCTCCGGGCGTGCCCTGGGGGCCGGCGCAGGCGGCGACCGCGGAGCCGACCGCGGTCGTCATGCCGAACACCCCCGCGAGCTGCAGGACGGCGCGTCGGGACGGGGCGCGGCGTGCGGTGTCAGTGGCCTGTGCGGACCGGATGACGTCGAACATGAGCTTCCTCCTTGAAGACTCTGGCACGCCCCAGTTGGGCGCCTGTGCTTGACCCGAACGATAGACACTATTGCGTGTTCTGCGCAAGACCTGTAGCGTCATTTGCATCAAGTTCGCAGAAAAGCCCGCTCAGCAGCCTCCCCGCCGGCTCGCCCCTCGCAGGCTGGTGGACCCTGTGCCACACCGGATCTCATCCAACGAAGGAGGAGTCGCCATGACGGAGCACGTCATCCTGGCCGACGACCTCTCCGGTGCCGCCGAGTCCGCCTCCGCGGCACTTCTGCGCACAACGCGCATTCGCGTCGTGCTCGACCCGGGGTCGGCCGGGACCGGTGGTTCGCCCGAGGAGGCCCCCCGAGTCGTCGCCGTCGACCTCGACACGCGTCGCTCCGACCCGGCCGGCGTCACCGCTGCCGTGGCCGGTGCCCAGGGCCTGCTCGACGCCGCCGACCTCGTCGTCCTCAAGGTCGACTCCCTCCTGCGTGGGCGTCCCGACCTCCTCGTCGCCGCCGTGCGCGCGGCCCTGGACGGGACAGGGTCAGCCGTCCTGGCCGTGGTGTCGACCGCCACTCCCTCGCTCGGTCGCACCGTCGTCGGCGGGGTCGTGCACGTCGACGGCACTCCCCTCCCCCGCACCGACCTCTGGCGCGCCGAGGCGGTTGTGGCGCCCGCTTCGGTCGCCGAGGCCGTGGGTGCGCCGGAGGCGGAGGTCGTCCCCCTCGCCGTCGTGCGCGGGCCCCGCGCCCAGCTCGTCTCGGCCCTGGCCCGGGCCGCGTCCCGCGGACTCGTCGTGTGCGACGCGGAGGACGACGCCGACCTCGACGCCGTCGTGGCCGCCGCGAGCTCCGTTCCCGGCGTGCGCCCCGTGCTCGTCGGTGCCGGTGGGCTCGCGGCCGCGGCCTCCCGCAGCCTGGACGCCGATGCCGACCCCGCGCCCGCTGCGGTGCCCGTCGCCACCTCGGTGCTCGTCGTCGTCGGTTCCGCCGCACCGCTGCTCGCCGCCGAGGTCGAGGACCTGCGCGCGGCCGGTGCCGAGGTCGTCGACCTCCCGGTCGCCGACCTCCTGGCCGGACGCGCGAGCGTCACTGTCGTCGGCGCCGGCGTCACCGTCGTGCGCCCCGGGTCCGCCGAGGTCGACCCGGCCGTCTCGGCCGACCTCGTCGCCGCGCTGGCGCGAGCCGTGACCCCGGCCGCGGCCGCGGCCGACGCGCTCGTCCTCACCGGCGGCGAGACGGCGCGCGCCGTCCTCACCGCCCTGGGGACTCGCTCGCTCACCCCTGTCGCCGCCACCGGCGGCACCGTCACGTCCCACGCCGACGACGGACGACTCGTCGCCACCCGTCCCGGCAGCTTCGGCGGGGCGCACCGCCTCGCCGCCATCGTCTCGACCCTCACCCACGCCCCCAAGGAGCCGACATGAGCACCACCCCCACGATCGCCGTCACCATGGGTGACGGCGCCGGCATCGGCCCCGAGGTGGTCGTGCGGGCCCTCGTCGACCCGGAGGTCGTCGGCACGATGTCGGCCGTCGTCGTCGGTGACGCCGAGCGGCTGCGCACCGCCGCCCGCATCATGGGCGTCGACGCCGAGGTCGTCACCGTCGAGACGGTCTCCGAGGCCGAGTTCACGGCCGGGCGGATCAACGTCATCGACCTCGGTCTGCTCCCGGCCGACCTCCCCTTCGGCGTGCTCTCCGCCGTCGCCGGCGACGCCGCCTACCACTACGTGCGGGTGGCGAGCGAGCTCGCGATGTCCGGTCAGGTCCAGGCGATCTGCACCGCACCCCTGAACAAGGAGGCCCTCCACGCCGGCGGGCACCTCTTCCCCGGCCACACCGAGCTCCTCGCGCAGCTCACCGGCACCGAGGAGGTGTCGATGATGCTGTCGACCGAGCGGGTCAAGGTCATCCACGTGACGACGCACATCGGCCTCATCGACGCCGTCGAGCGCATCGAGCCCGGCCTCGTCGAGCGCACCATCCGGCGGGGCCACGGCGCCCTCGTCGACGCCGGCACCCCGAACCCCAAGATCGGCGTGTGCGGCATCAACCCGCACGCCGGCGAGAACGGGCTGTTCGGCCGCGGCGAGGAGGAGACGAAGATCAACCCCGGCATCGCGGCCGCCCAGGCCGCCGGCATCGACGTCGTCGGCGCCCTCCCGGCGGACACCCTGTTCTTCCTCGCGGGCCGCGGTGACTACGACCTCGTCGTCGCGATGTACCACGACCAGGGGCACGGCCCGGTCAAGGTGCTCGGGCTCGAGGCCGGCGTCAACATCACCGTCGGCCTGCCCGTCATCCGGACCTCGGTCGACCACGGCACCGCGTTCGACATCGCCGGCACCGGCATCGCCGACCACCGCTCGATGATCGAGGCCCTGCGCCTCGCCCGCGAGATGGCTCCGGAACCCGCCGTCTCGTGACGGGTGCTCGATAGGGTGCACCCAGGATGAGCAGGCTCAGATCGGGACCGCGACGCGACCGGATCGTGCAGATGGCGGCATCGAACGGGCTGACCAGCGTCGACGAGCTGTCGACCACGTTCGACGTCACGCCCTCGACGATCCGGCGCGACCTCGCGCTGCTCACCACCGCGGGCAAGCTGGCCCGCACCTACGGCGGCGCCCTCAGCCTCGAGCGGCGGCCCGAGGCGTCCCTGCGCGAACGGCTCGGCGAGGCGCACGCCGCCAAGCGGGCGATCGCCGCGTGGGCGGCCGGGCAGATCGTCGCCGGGGAGAGCGTCCTGCTCGACGGGGGCTCCACGACGGCCGCCCTCGCCGAGGCGATCATCGGCAAGGACCACCTCACCGTCACCACGATCGGCCTCCCTGCCCTCGAGGTCCTCGTCGAGGCCGAGCCCGAGGGTCTCGAGATCGTCCTCCTCGGCGGACGGCTGCGCGCGATGAGCCAGAGCTTCGTCGGACCGGTGGCCGAACAGGCCCTCGAGCGGATGACGTTCGACCGCGCCTTCATGGGCGCCGACGGCGTGCGCGCCGACCGCGGCATCAACGAGAAGGACCTCGAGCAGACCCGGCTCAAGGAGCTGATGATGAGCCGCGCCGACCACGTCTACGTCCTCGCGCACGGCTCGAAGATCGGCGATGCCCCGTTCCACGCGTGGGCCCTCATGCCGGACCAGTGGACCCTCGTCACCGACGGCACGGCGACGCCGGCCTCGCTGAAGGTGTTCTCCGACAGGGGGATCGACGTCGTCGTCGTCCCCGACCTCCCGACCGACACCTGACCGCCGTGGACGGGCTCGACCTGCGACCGCGGCAGCGTCCGGGCTTCACCGTCCGCGTCGACCTGTGCACCTGGGACCTCACGGTGTTCCGCGTCGAGCCGGCCGCCGGGGGGCGACCCGTCTTCGTCGCGCGTCGCGAGGACGAGGTGCGGGCCTTCCTGCGTGACCTCGACGCCGGTCACCGCGACGCCGACCTCCTCGGCGCGCTGGCCCGTCCGCCGCGTCGGCGCCTGGCGCGGCCGCCCCGACGACGACGCGACCTCCGGCTCGGGGTCGAGCACGAGTACCGGGTCCACGGCCCCGACGGCCCGGTCGACTTCCGCGAGGTCGTCGGCGGCCTCGCCCTCGGCGTCCGGGCCGACCCCACCGACCCGCGTGCCCAGCGCGGCTCGTGGGGAGGTGTCGTCACGGCCGACGGCGCGGAGGCGGAGGTCGCCACGCCACCGGTCGTCGTCGGCCCGGGCGCGACGCCCGCGGTGGTCTCGCTGGCGCAGCGCGGACGTGGTGTCCTCGAGGCGGCACTCGGCGACGCTCACCACCTCGAGGGCTACAGCACCCACCTCAACGTCAGCGCCCCCCGGCGGGGCGACCGGCGCCTCGCGACGCTGTTCGCGAGCGTCTTCGCCCCGTCCCTCATGCTCCTCCTCGACCGGCCGACCTCACCCGGCCTGCTCGTCCGTCCCCGGCCCGGGCGCCTCGAGCTCGGCGGGGAGTTCTGCGACGGGGAGGAGCTCGAGGTGGCGCTGGTCTTCGCCCTCGGTGCCGTCCTGGCGTGCCGGGGGCGGCACGTCGTGGCGGCACGTCGGCTGGTCCTCGACGTCGCGCTCGAACCCGCGCGCGAGCGCTACGGCTGGTACGTCGACCGGCGCGCCGTGGGCCGACGACCTCTACGACCTCGGTCGCGCGACACCGCTGTCCCGCAACAGGTCCGGCGAGGTCGTCACCGCGGGTCGGCACCTGGAGCAGACGTGGGGCCTGGCCCGCGCCCGGCTCGGCGGCCTCGTCGGGGCCGAGGAGCTGGCCCGGGTCGACGCCGTCGTGGCGAGCGCGGACCCCCTGCCCCGCCCTCAGGAGGGAGCGGCGTCGTAGCGGTACTCGTCCTCGGCGCCGAGACAGCTCGTGCCGTCGGGGAGGACCTCGGCCGGGCGGCTCTGCGTGGCGGTGCCGGTGATCCTCGCGGGGTGGCTGAGCCCTTCGGTCACGGCTGTCCCGACCGGGGTGAGGTCGAGCGTCCAGGAGGTCTGCTGGCAGCCGTCGGTCTCGGCCGCCGTCTGTCCCCGGAGGCTGAGCGGGCCGTCGATCGAACCGCTGCCGAAGGAGTAGGCGGTGCAGCCGGCCGCGGTGCAGTACACCGAGATCGGCCCAGGGGCGTCGAAGTAGGCGCAGCCGCCCTTCCCACTGGCGTCGCTGCACTCGTGACGCACGACGCTGCCGCCGGCGTACTCGAGCTGGATGGCCGTGGCAGGCGGTTCACCCTGTGCCGGGACGGGAACGCCCGCGATGCCGGACGCGGTCGCGGAGGCGCCCGGGCTCAGACCACCCGGGGCCCCGCCGGTTCCGGCCGTCGCAGCCGGGGGACCGTCGGCGTCATCGGACACGAGGGCCCGCACGCCGAGCCCTCCCGCGCCCAGCGCGACGACGACCGCAGTCGCGACGAGGGCGGCGGTCCCGACGGAGACCCCGGCGCCCAGCAGGCCGTGGCTCGCACCACCGTCACCCGAGGCCTGCGACTGGTGCGACTGGTCCTGCTGCCGGTCGTCCTCGCGCTTGTCGTCGCGGAAGCCCTCGCGGTGACCGGTGACGACGTCGCGCTCCCGGGGGAGCAACCGGCGCCAGTGCGAGACGTCGCGGTAGACGTCCTTCATCACCCGGCGCCGCGGGGCACGAGGTAGATCCGGCCCTCGTAGACGGCGAGGCCGCAGCTGGACTTCAGGCCGGTCGCGTTGGGGTTGGCCCGCAGCCGCCACGACCCGGCGTAGATCGGCTTCCCGTCCTTCGTCAGGGCCACGGGGCGCAGGCCGGTGAACGCCTCGGTCCCGTCCGCGCCCTTGTCGACCCCCGAGCCGTCAGGCGCCGTGCACTGGGTCGGGGCGGGGGGCGGGGAGGCGGTCCAGCCGTCGGCGCCCGCCGTCAGCGGACCGGTGGAGCGGGTGAGCCCGGTGATCGTGGGTGCGGCGGCGTCGCCGGCGGCCGTGATCGTCCCCAGCCAGAGGGTCGAACCCACCGCGGCGAGCTTCTTCGGGGTCGCGGCCTTGGTGACCATCGTTCCCTCGAACTCCCCGGCCGGCGCGCTCTGCGGGTCGAGGGAGCCGGTGGGCACGCCGCCGAGCGCCTCGGTCTCGACGAAGTCGGTGCAGCCCTTGGGCCTGCTCTTCGCCGTGCCCTTGGAGTCGTGGGTGACCGTGCCGTGCACCCGGGCCGGTGTCGTCCCTGCCGCGGGCACGAAGGTGAAGGACATCGTCCTCGTCGTCGTGTAGCCGTCCTTGACGACCTCCCCCTTGGCCGTGGTGCACG
>CAWCFZ010000002.1:0-297802 GCA_963795035.1 uncultured Actinomycetota bacterium
CCCCTCGACCGGAGTCGCGGGGGCCTGACCTGCGGGTGGTGCGTGGAGCCGCCTATCGGAATCGAACCGATGACCTATTCATTACGAGTGAATCGCTCTGGCCGACTGAGCTAAGGCGGCAGGTGTCCGAGCGGGCTCGGGCACGCCGGACGAGTATACGAGCCGACCGGGGCCGCAACGCAAACCGGACCGCGGGCCCCCGTGCGCCCTCAGCAGCGCAGGCCGTCGCGCGGCTGGGTGCCCTTGAGGAGGTAGGCGTCGACGGCCTTGTCGACGCACGAGCTGGAGCGGGCGTAGGCGGTGTGGCCGTCGCCGTCGAAGGTGATGAGCGAGGCCTGGGCCAGCTGCTCGCGCAGCCGCACGGCCCACTCGTACGGGGTCGCCGGGTCACGCGTCGTGCCGATGACGACGATGGGCGCGGCTCCCTCGGCCGAGATCTTCTTCGGCGCGGTCGTCGCCTCGACCGGCCAGTACCCGCAGACCAGCGAGCTCCACATGAGGAAGGGGCCCCAGGTGGGCGCCTGCTCGAGGGACTCCTCGGCCAGGCGGGCGCGGACGGCGACGTCGTCGTCCGCCGGCTTGTCCAGGCAGTTGACGGCGTAGATGGCCTCCATGATGTTGCCCGCGTACTGGCCGCCCGGGTTGCGGTCGGCGTACTGGTTGGCCAGCTGCATCAGGGCGGTGCCGTCGCCACCGACGGCCTGGCGCATCGAGTCGACGAGCGTCTGCCAGGCACCCTGGTCGTACATCGCCGCGGCGATGCCGAGCGAGGCCCAGCCCTCGGTGAGCCGCGGGATCGCGTTGTCGCCGGTGCGGGGCAGCGGGCTCTCGTCGACGGACCTGAGGAAGGTCCGCAGCCCCTCCATCACCCGCTCGACGGAGCCCCCGAGGGGGCACTCGCCCTGCTCGACGCAGTAGGCGGCCCACGCGCGCGTCGCGAGCTCGAAGCCCTTGGCCTGGCCGAGGTTGATCTCGTCGGAGGTGAGGTCGGGCGCGACGACGCCGTCGAGCACCATCGCGCCGACCTGGGCCGGGAAGAGGTCGGCGTACACGGCGCCGAGGTAGGTGCCGTACGACTTGCCGAGGTAGGTGAGCTTCTCCTCGCCGAGCGCGGCGCGCAGGACGTCCATGTCCTTGGCGGCCTCCACCGTGGAGACGTGCCCCACCAGCGGGCCCGCCGTGCGGCCGCACGCCTGAGCGAAGGCCCGCGCCGCCGCCGCGAACGCCTGCTGCTCGGTGGCGTCGTCGGGGGTGGGGTCGCCGCCGAGGAAGGCGTCGAGCTCGCGGTCGGTGACGCAGTCGATGGGAGCCGAGCGCTGCACCCCCCGCGGGTCGAAGCCCACGACGTCGTACGCGTCGCGCACCCCGGCGCCGACGATGAAGTCGGCCCCCCGGGCGTAGTCGACGCCCGAGCCGCCGGGACCGCCCGGGTTGACGACGAGGGCGCCGATCCGCTTCGAGGACCGGCGGGCCGCGACCCTGACGACGGCGATGTCGATGGTGTCGCCCTCGGGTGCCGCGTAGTCGACCGGAACCCGCAGCAGGGCGCACTGCGCGCCCTCGCAGTCGGCCCACTGCAGGCGCTGCGCGTAGAAGGCCGCCAGCTCCTGGGCACCGGGGGGCGGGCTCTGGGGCGACACCGACGTGCTGGGCGGACCGCCCCGACCCGTGACGCCCTCGATGACGGTGCAGCCCGAGAGGAGGAGGGCGAGCGCCGTCGCGCCGGCGAGGGCGGAGGCGCGGCGGGTCATGGCCCGCACCCTAGGCGAGCCGTCTGGGCGCTGACCTGCGGGGGCAGGTCACGAATCGGCAGCATTCGCACGGGCAGTGCTCCCCATTGCCCCTAGGGTGAAGCTCGGGGGACGGTGGGGTCCCACAGGGAGGGAGGACACCATGGGCCAGCGCGACGACGTCTCAGCGGGCACGGGCGACCCGGAGCGGTTCCGGGCCGAGCCGGCCGGCATGCGCAAGTACGCGCGCGAGTTCCGCGACCTCGGAAGGGACGCGTCGGAGGCCGTCGGGTACGCCTCCACCTGGGTCGACTTCGACCCCTCGGGCGGCGCCGTGTTCGAGCGCTTCGTCGACGTGACGACCGGGATGGACACCGGCGTGCGCGACCTCATGAAGGACATCCACCGGGCCGTCAGCGGGACCGCGTCCGCGATCCTCGCCTCGGCCGACCGGTACGAGACGCTCGACGCGGCGGCCGCCCAGCGGCTCGACGAGTCCTACTGGAAGCACTGAGGGGGCCGGCATGGTGGTCAAGGTCGACGAGGGCGGCGGCGGGTACGACCCCGGCGGCTGGCTCTACACGCCAGTGCCCGAGGAGCCGATCCCCTCGAGCCTGGACCAGGCGCTCAACATGGCCGACTGGCTCTCGCTGGGCCACTGGGCGCTCGTGGCCCTCGACAAGGCCGACGGCAGCTTCAACTTCCAGGAGAAGGTCCAGACCTGGCTCGTCGGAGACTGGGAGCACGTCGCCGTGTCGGCCGCGGCGATGCGCAACCTCCAGAAGTTCTGCGAGAGCATGGCCGCCGCCATCAACGGCCACACCGGCCTGCTCGACCAGCACTGGGACGGCACCGCGTGGAAGGCGGCCGAGCTGACCCTCGTCTCGCACAGCGTCGCCATCACCAAGGCTGCGGGCATGCTCGAGATCGCCGCCACCGGCTACGACGACGTCGCCCAGGGCCTGTACGGCGTCGCCAAGGACGTGGGCGGCCTCATCGAGCTGCTCATCGACCTGCTCATCGCGGCGGGCATCAGCGCCGCGGCGACGGTGGCCGGCTCGTGGACGCTCATCGGCGGGGCGATCGGCACGGCGGCGACCTACTACGGCATCACGAAGATCGTCGACACGATCCGCAAGATCATCGCCGCCATCGAGGGCGCCATGACCCTCGTCGACGCCTTCGCCGACAGCGTCCTGGCCCTGCTGGGGTCGGCCGGCGACTGGCACGTCGTCGACATCCCCGACCCCTTCGCGAACCGCGCCGTCTGAGCGAGGAGCCCCATGAGCACCGAGGCGCCCTCCGGCGACCAGCCGCCCCTGCTGCCGGGCGCCCCCCTGCCCTCGAGGGTCCAGCAGCACCTGCGCGAGTCGCTGACGCTCCTGCGCGACCAGGCCCAGGACCCCGGCGTGCGCCGCCGGATCGACGAGGTCCTCAAGGGCCGGGCCTCGCTGCGGGACCTCGCCCGCGACGACGCCTTCTCCACGATGATGACGCCGCTCGTCGAGCGCGGCATGGCGCGCCTGGACTCCCTGACCCCGCAGGAGCGGGCGCTGGCCGCCGCCGACGCCGAGGCCCTGGAGCGCGGCGAGCCCACGCACGCCGAGCGCGCCGGCGGCACGGACGACCGGTCGGCCCCACGCGGGCCGAGCCAGGGGACCTGGTAGCGGTCGGTCAGCGCGGCAGCCGCAGGCCCAGGGCCATCGCCTCGAGCGCGAGGAGCGGGTTGACGTTGGCGTCGATCCGCTCGCGGGCGGTCCCGATCGCGTCCATCGCACGCAGCAGCGCCACGTCGTCGAGGAGGTCGGCGACGCGCTGGACCACCTGGCGGCTGTCCTCGTTGACCAGCGCGGTCCCGGCCCCGGTGCGCACGACGAGCGCGTCGCGGTAGACCGAGAGCAGGTCGACCAGGGCCCGGTCGACGACGTCGCGGGTGAAGCGGGTGGCCCGGGCCTTGTGCTCCTTCTCCAGCGAGCTGAGCTGCGAGCGGATGTGCGGGGGCTGGGTGCGGGCGGCCGGGTCGGCGCCGAGCACCTCCATCAGGCGGGCCCGCTCGGCCACGTCGCGCTCGGTCGACGCCGCGGCCGACTCCTCGGCCGCGATCGTCATGATGTCCTGCGCGGCCCCGATGGCCTCGCCGACGCCGGTGATCCGGGTGGCCATCGTGATGACGTCGTGGCGACGGATCCGCGCGTGCTCGTCGCGGGCGAGGCGGCGGGCGAGCCCGACGTGCTGCTGCGCGGCGCGCGCGGCGTACAGGGCCATCGACGGGTCGACGCCGTCGCGGCGGGCGAGGAGGTCGGCCACCGCCCGGACCGACGGGGTCCGCAGCCGCACGTGCCGCGACCGCGAGCGGATGGTGATGATGACGTCCTCGACCGAGGGCGCGCACAGCATCCACACGGTGCGCGGTGTCGGTTCCTCGAGGGCCTTGAGCAGGGCGTCGGCGGCCCGTTCGGTGAGGCGGTCGGCGTCCTCGACGACGATGATCCGGTACCGGCCCACCGACGGCCGGCGCGCCGCGAGCTGGACGAGGTCGCGGGCGAGCTCGACCTTGATCGACAGGCCCTCGGTGGCGACGACGTCGACGTCGGCGTGGGTGGCCTCCAGGGCGGTGCGGCACTCGCGGCAGGTGCCGCAGCCCCCCTCGGGGCAGAGCAGCGCCGCGGCGAAGGCCCGGGCCGCGACCGAGCGGCCGGACCCGGGGGGTCCGGTGAACAGCCAGGCGTGGGTCATGGCGCCGGGGGTCCGCACGGCGTGCTCGAGGGTGGCGACCGCGGCCTCCTGGCCGATGACGTCGCGCCAGACCGTCACGGGTCGACCACACCCATGGCCTCGAGCCGCGCCAGCACCGCCTCGTGGAGCTCCTCGGGCGGGTGGGTGCCGTCGACGACGAGGTAGCGCTCGGGGTGGCCGGCCGCCATCGACAGGAAGTGCTGGCGGATCGCGTCGTGGAAGGAGTCGGCCTCGGACTCGAGGCGGTCGTGGACGTCGCCGCGGCGGCGCCGACCCTCGGTCGCGCTGACGTCGACGACGACCGTGAGGTCGGGGACGAGGGAGTCGACCGCCCACATCTGCAGGTCGTGGACCTCGGCGGCGCCGAGGTCGCGCCCGGCCCCCTGGTAGGCGACCGAGGAGTCGGTGTAGCGGTCGGTGAGGACGACGTCGCCGGCCTCGAGCGCCGGCCGGATGACGAGGTCGACGTGGTGCGCCTTGTCGGCGGCGAACAGCAGGACCTCGGCCCGCGGCGACACGTGGTCGCCGTGGAGCACGAGCTCGCGGATGGCGGCCCCGAGCTCGGTGCCCCCCGGCTGGCGGGTGACGAGGACCTCACGGCCGCGGGCGCGCAGGGCCTGCGCGAGCAGACCGACCTGGGTCGACTTGCCCGCGCCGTCGCCCCCCTCGAAGGCGATGAACAGCCCGTCGCGTCCCGTCACGGGGCGAGCCTAGGCCAGCCCCGTGACACCGGCTCGCCGCCGACGTGCCGACGGTCGCGCCTCAGCCGCCGTGGTGGCGGTCGGCGTTGGCGTGCACGGCGTCGTGGACGTACTGCGCGAGCCCGGGCGCGAGGTCCTCGTACGTCCTGGTGAACCGCGGGTCGGCGAGGTACATGTCGGCCAGGCCCCGGTGGGCGGTGTGGTCGAGGTCGTAGAACCACCGCTCGATGTGCGCGCGGTGCCCCTCGGCGGCCTCCATCGCGACCGGGGACGTGGCGGGCTCACCGGCCGCCAGGGCGGCGACGAGGGCGGCGTCGACGGCCTCCCCCTCGGCCTTGATCGTGGCCCAGTCGGCCGCCGTGTAGCGCGTGGTGCGCGAGGCCGACTGCGTCCACGCGTCGGTGTCGCCCCACCGCTGCTCCGCCTCGGCCTCGTACTCCTCGCTGAAGCCGTCGCCGAAGAGCGCCTTGAGCTCCTCGGTCGTGGCGGGTCGCTGGTCCATCTCTGCCTCCAGTGCTCGGTCGATGGCCGTGACGAGCGCCTCGAGCTCGCCCAGCCGGGACACGACCGCGTCGCGCTGCCGGCGCAGGTGCTCGGCCGCCGACCCCTCGCCGTCGAGCAGGGCGCGCACCTCGGTGAGGGGCAGGCCGAGCCGCCGGTAGGTGACGACGGTCGCGAGCCGGGCCAGGTCGGCGTCGGTGTACAGGCGGTACCCGGCGTGGGTGCGCGCACTGGGCACGACGAGCCCCTCGGCGTCGTAGTGGTGCAGGGTGCGCACCGTGACACCGAAGGACTCGGCCACCTGGCCGACGGTGAGCTCCACCCGTGCAGTGTGCTGGCTCGTCGCGGTCATGTCATCCACGGTGGCGCCTGACGTCGCGTCAGGGTCAACCCACCGCCCGGTCAGGCCTGCGGGGTGTCGAACCAGGTGGCGAGGGCGGTGGCGAGGCCGAGGTCGCCCTTGGCCTTGACCTTGCCCATCATGAACATCATCGCGGGGTTGCCGGTGCCGGTGATGAGCTTGAGGAACTCCACCGGGCCCAGCTGGAGGGAGAGGTCGGGCGCCTGCGTCGGGTCCTTCTCGACGGTGCACACCCCGTGGTCCACGACCACGGCGTAGGTGTCGAGCGAGTCACCGGGGCCGCCGGTGACGCGGAAGTCGATGCGGGCGCTGCGGTCGCCGGCCTTGTCGGCGCGGAACTGCTGCGGGAAGCGCGCGAAGACCTGGTCGAGGACGGCCGCGCGGTCCGGGCCGCCGAGGTCCTCGCGGATCTGTGCGTCGCTCGTGCCCTTGACGAGGGCGACGAAGTCGGCGGCGGGCAGGCCGGACAGGGTCTGGGGGTTCAGTGCCATGGCGAAGAACCTACTCAGGGGTAACCCCAAGCGCCAACCCGGTGCGCGCCGCCGCACCCACCGGAGGCCTCAGGCCTGCTTCGGCGCCGACTTCTTCGTCGCGGTCTTCTTCGTGGCTGCCTTCTTGGCGCCTGCCTTCTTCGCCGGGGCCTTCTTCGCAGTCTTCTTGGCCGTCTTCTTCACCGGACCGCGCGCCCGCTTGTCGGCGAGCAGCTCGTACCCGCGCTCGGGCGCGAGCTGCTCCGGGTCGTCGTCCTTGCGCAGCGTCGCGTTGGTCTCGCCGTCGGTGACGTACGGGCCGAACCGCCCGTCCTTGACGACGACCGGCTTGCCCGACACGGGGTCGGTGCCGAGCTCGGCCAGCGGCGGCTTCGCGGCCGCCCGACCACGCTGCTTGGGCTGCGCGTAGATGGCCAGCGCCTCCTCGAGCGTGATGTCGAACAGCTGCGGCTCCGCGGTGAGCGAGCGCGAGTCGGTGCCCTTCTTCAGGTACGGCCCGTACCGCCCGTTCTGCGCGGTGATCTCCTCCCCCGACTCCGGGTCGGACCCGACGACGCGGGGTAGCGAGAGCAGGCGCAGCGCGGCATCGAGCTCGAGGGTCGCGAGGTCCATGTCCTTGAACAGCGATGCGGTGCGCGGCTTGGCCTTGGCCGCCGCCTTCTTGCCCTTGCCGGTGGCGGGCGCGTCGTCCTCGGGCAGGACCTCGGTGACGTACGGCCCGTAGCGCCCCGCCCGCGCGACGATCTCGTGGCCCGACTCGGGGTCGGTGCCGAGGACGCGACCGTCGTCGGCGGCGGCGTCGAGCAGCTCGCGGGCCTTCGCCGGCGTCAGCTCGTCGGGCGCGATGTCGTCGTTGATGGTGGCCCGGCGCGGCTGTGCGGGAGCGGCATCGGCCGCCGAGGCGTCGGTCACCTCGCCCGTGGCCGGGTCGACCCCGGGGGGCACCGTCTCCTCGACGTACGGCCCGTACCGGCCGACGCGCACGACGATGCCGTCGCCGATGTCGATGGTCGAGATCGCGCGGGCGTCGATGTCGCCGAGGTCGGCGACGAGGTCGCGCAGCCCCTCGACCGCCGACACCTCGTCACCGAAGTAGAAGCGGTGCAGCCAGGCGGCCCGGTGCTGGTCGCCGCGGGCGATGGCGTCGAGGTCCTCCTCCATCGAGGCGGTGAAGTCGTAGTCGACGAGCCGCGAGAAGTGCACCTCCATGAGCCGGGTCACGGCGAAGGCCAGCCACGACGGCACGAGCGCCGAGCCGCGGTTGGAGACGTAGCCGCGGTCCTGGATGGTGCCGATGGTGGAGGCGTAGGTGGAGGGTCGTCCGATGCCCATCTCCTCCATCGCCTTGACGAGCGTCGCCTCGGTGTAGCGGGCCGGGGGCGAGGTCTCGTGGCCGAGCGCGTCGGCTCGCACGGTGCGCAGCGCAGTGCCCTCGCCGAGACGGGGCAGGCGGCGCTCCTCGTCCTCGCCGGCGCGGCGGGCCGAGTCGTCGCGCCCCTCCTCGTACGCCGCGAGGAACCCGCGGAAGGTGATGACCGTGCCGCTGGCCGACAGCTCGACCTCGCGGGCCGGGGCGTCGGTGAGCGTGGCGGCGAGGCGCACGGACGCGGTCGACCCCCGGGCGTCGGCCATCTGCGAGGCGACGGTGCGCTTCCAGATCAGCTCGTAGAGCGCGAACTCCTCGCCACGCAGCTCGCCCTTGACCTGGGCGGGCGTGCGGAAGCGGTCGCCCGACGGGCGGATCGCCTCGTGGGCCTCCTGGGCGTTCTTGACCTTCTTCTCGTACCGGCGCGGGGCGTCGGGGACGTACTCGGCGCCGTAGAGGTCGCGGGCCTGGTTGCGCGCGGCGGTGTGCGCGGCATCGGACAGCGTCGTGCTGTCGGTCCGCATGTAGGTGATGTAGCCGTTCTCGTACAGGCGCTGGGCGACGCGCATCGCGTTGCGGCTGTTGAGGCGCAGCTTGCGCGACGCCTCCTGCTGGAGGGTGCTCGTCGTGAACGGCGCGCTCGGCCGACGGGTGTACGGCTTCTCGCTGACCTCCGCGACCCGCACCTGCGCGTCGTGCAGGGCGGTGGCGATGCCGCGCGCGACGACCTCGTCGAGCTGGGTCGCCTTGGCGTTCTTCAGGGTCCCGTCGTCGGCGAAGTCGCGGCCGGTGGCGACCCGGCTGCCGTCGACCCCCGTGAGGCGGGCGGTGAACAGGTCGCTCTCGGCGCCGGGGGTGACGTCGGCCTCGACGTCCCAGTAGCGCGCGGTGCGGAACTTCATCCGCTCGCGCTCGCGCTCGACGACGAGGCGGGTCGCGACGGACTGCACGCGGCCGGCCGACAGCCCGGCCTTGACCTTGCGCCAGAGCACGGGCGAGACCTCGTAGCCGTAGAGCCGGTCGAGGATGCGGCGCGTCTCCTGCGCGTCGACGAGGCGGACGTCGACGTCGCGCGTGGTGTTCGCGGCGCGCTGGATGGCCTCCTTGGTGATCTCGTGGAAGACCATCCGCTTGACGGGGACCTTGGGCTGCAGGGTCTCGAGCAGGTGCCACGCGATGGCCTCGCCCTCGCGGTCCTCATCAGTGGCGAGGTAGAGCTCGTCGGCGTTCTTGAGCAGCGCCTTGAGCTCGCGGACCTTCTTGCGCTTGTCCGCGTCGACGACGTAGTACGGCTCGAAGTCGGCGTCGACGTTCACGCCGAACCGGCCGAAGGGGCCCTTCTTGATCTCCGCCGGCATCTCGCTCGGGGTGGGGATGTCGCGGATGTGGCCGACGGAGGCCTCCACGTCCCAGTCACTGCCGAGGTAGCCGGCGATCGTCCGCGCCTTCGCGGGGGACTCGACGATGACGAGCTTGCGTCCTGCCACTGGTGCACCTGTTCCCGTTCCGTCCGGTCACGTGCAGCGGATTCGTCGCTGCTCCGACGTGCGGACGCCCCGACGGTAGCGCCCGCGGCGCCGATCCGCGCAAACGGCTCAGAGCCCGAGCGCGTCGGCGGCGGCCGCCCGCATCACCTCGCGGTCCGGCTCGACCCCCGTCCACAGGTGCACGGCCAGCGCCCCCTGGCCGACGAGCATCCCGAGCCCGTCGAGGACCGTGGCGCCCTGCGCCTCGGCGGCACGCAGCAGCGCGGTGCGCGGCGGGGAGACCACGACGTCGGCGACGACCAGGCCACCGTGCAGGCTGTCCAGCTCGACCTCCGGGAGCGCGTCGCTGTCGCCGTAGCCGACCGACGTGGCGTTGACGAGGACGTCGACCCCGCCGGGAACCTCGAAGGGGCCCTCCCACGGCACGAAGCGCGCCCGGACCCCCGTGCCCTGCGTGACGACCCGCGCCAGATCCGTCCCGCGCCGCTCGTTGCGGTTGACCACGGTGATGGAGGCCGCGCCCGCGAGCGCGGTCTCGACGGCCACCGCCCGGGCTGCCCCACCCGCGCCGAGGACGACGACGTGCAGGCCTGTCGGGTCGATGACGGTGCGCAGGGAGGTGACGAAGCCCTGGCCGTCGGTGTTGTGGCCGACGAGGTCGCCGTCGGTGGCGACGACGGTGTTGACGGCGCCGATGACCTCGGCCGACTCCGAGAGCAGGTCGAGGTGGTCGATGACGGCGACCTTGTGCGGCAGCGAGCAGTTGAACCCCGCCCAGCCCATGGCCCGGGCCCCCGCGACGGCGTCACCCAGGGCTCCCGCCGGGATCTCGCAGTTGAGGTAGCGGGCGTCCAGGCCGTGGTGCCGGTAGGCGGCCTCGACCATGACGACCGTGGGGTTGCCTGCCGCCGGGGTGGAGAACGACCCGGTGTGGATCCCGACGAACTCCCCGCTCATCGACCCCGCCCCCGGTCAGGGCGCCGACGCGGCCCGGGTGACGGGGCGGGGGCTGGGTCGGGCGAGCTCGCGGGGGTCGTGGCGTCGGGCACCGTCCGAGGACACCATGGGGACCCAGGTCGCGTCGAGGGAATGGCCGAATCCGTCATGTGGTTGAATGTTTAACGATTGCGTCCCGAGGAGACCGAATGACCACCGCTACCGCGAGCAGCACCACCGGGCGTCCGCCCGTCCTCTACCTCAGCCACGGCGCCCCGCCGCTCGCCGACGACGCGAGGTGGACCCGCGAGCTCGGCGCCTGGGGCAGCGGGCTGGCGAGGCCGTCGGCGGTCCTCATGGTCTCGGCGCACTGGGAGCTCGCCCCGGTCGCGGTCTCCGCGACGTCGGGCGACGTCCCGCTCCTCCATGACTTCTGGGGCTTCCCGCAGCACTACTACGAGGTCACCTACGACGCCCCCGGCGCGCCCGGCCTGGCCCGCTCGGTCGCGCAGCTGCTGGCCGGTGCGGGCGAGGAGCTGCACCAGGACCCGTCGCGCGGCCTCGACCACGGCGCCTACGTCCCGCTCAAGGAGATGTTCCCCGAGGCCGACGTCCCCGTCCTCCAGCTCTCGATGCCCACCCTGGACCCCCGGCGCCTGTTCGCCCTCGGTCAGCGGCTCGCCCCGCTGCGCGACGAGGACGTCCTCATCGTCGGGTCCGGGTTCACCACGCACAACCTCGCCTGGTTCGACCCGAGCGCCGGCCCCGACGTCGCCCCGCCCACGCCGTCGAGCGAGTTCGACCACTGGGCGGCCGAGGCCGTGGGCCGCGGTGACGTCGACGCCGTCCTCGACTTCCTCGCCAAGGCCCCGGCTGCCCGGGAGGCGCACCCGCGCACCGAGCACTGGGCCCCCCTCTACGTCGCCCTGGGCGCGGCCGCTGCGTCCGGGACGCTGGGCGCCGACACGGTCGACAGCGTCATCGACGGCTTCTGGTTCGGGCTGAGCAAGCGCTCCTGGCAGTTCTCCTGACCCTTCGGGCCCCATTCTCGCCGGCCGGGCTGCTCGAGGGCGGGCACGCGACGGGCGCCGACCCCGACTCATTGCGAAGAACCCACCCCCAGAACCCATCTGCGGGTGGGTGTTTCGCAATGAGTCGGGGGTGGGGGTCAGTCAGGAGGGCGCAGGTGCTCGTCGAGGAAGGACTCGATGCGGCGCCACGCGTCCTGCGCCGAGGCAGGCTCCGGGCCCGCGCGCAGGACGAACCGGGTCACCGGGGCGAGGAACCACGGGGCCGTGTGCGTGACGTTGAGGAAGCCGTGCCCGGCCGCCGGGTACTCCTTGACGTCGTGCACCACCCCCCGCTCGGTCAGCGCGCCCTCGAGGCGGTCCGCCGCACCCGCCAGGTAGCGGTCGCGACCTCCGTAGCTCGCGACGACCGGGCAGGCGCCGTCGAGCGCCTTCGCGTCGGGGACCACCCCGTAGTTCGCGACGGCGACGTCCCAGCCGGGACGACCGGCGAGCAGGAGCGCGAAGCCGCCACCCATGCAGAACCCGATGACCCCGACGGAGCCGGTGCAGCGCGGGTCGGACGCCAGGGCGGCCCGGGCGCCGTCGATGTCGTCGAACGCCTGCCCGCGCCCCCGCTGCAGCGCCACCATCGTCCGCGCGAGGCAGACGACCCGGCGGCCACGGGCCATGAGGTCGGGAGCGAGGACGAGCACCCCCATCGAGGCCAGGCGGTCGGCATGGCGCCGCATCTCGTCGTCGAGCCCGAACAGCTCGTGGACGAGCACGAGGCCCGGCCACGGCCCCTCACCGGCCGGGACGGCCCGGTACGTGGGCAGGCCGCCGACACTCGTCATCTCACCCATGGGCGGACCCTAGCCCCGACGGCCCCCGCGAGCGCTCCGTCAGGCGGGGGCGCCGACCCCCACGCTCTCGTCGTCGGGGTCGAGCGCGCCGGCGAACTGCGCGGCGTAGAGGGTGGCGAAAGCGCCTCCGGCGGCGAGGAGCTCGGCATGTGAGCCTCGCTCGACGATCCGGCCGTCCTCCATGACGAGGATGAGGTCGGCGTCACGGATCGTCGACAGGCGGTGGGCGATGACGAAGCTCGTGCGGTCCGAGCGCAGCGCCGACATCGCCTGCTGGACGAGGAGCTCGGTGCGCGTGTCGACCGAGCTCGTCGCCTCGTCGAGGATGAGCAGTGCCGGCCCGGCGAGGAAGGCCCGGGCGATGGTGATGAGCTGCCGCTCGCCGGCGCTGATGTTGTCGGCCTCGGCGTTGAGCACGGTGTCGTACCCGTCGGGCAGCGAGTGGACGAACCGGTCGACGAAGGTGGCGCGGGCGGCCTCGAGGACCTCCTCCTCGCTCGCACCCGGTCGGCCGTACGCGATGTTGTCGCGGATCGTCCCGCCGAAGAGCCAGGTGTCCTGCAGGACCATGCCGATCCGGCTGCGCAGGTCGGTCCGGGTCATCGCGGTGATGTCGACACCGTCGAGGGTGATCCGGCCGCCGTCGAGCTCGTAGAACCGCAGCAGGAGGTTGACGAGGGTCGTCTTGCCCGCGCCGGTGGGGCCGACGATCGCGACGGTCTGCCCGGGCTCGACGACGAGGTCGAGGTGCTCGATGAGCGGGGTGTCGTCGCGGTAGGCGAACGAGACGTCCTCGAACGCGACCTGGCCGTGGGGGTCGTCGATCCGGACGGGACTGCCCGCGTCCGGCTCCTGCTCGGGGGCGTCGAGCACGGCGAACACCCGCTCGGCAGAGGCGACTCCGCTCTGCATGAGGTTGGCCATCGAGGCGACCTGGGTGAGTGGCTGGGTGAACTGGCGCGAGTACTGGATGAACGCCTGGACGTCCCCGAGGCTCATGGTGCCGCTGGCGACGCGCAGCCCGCCGACGACCGCGATCGCGACGTAGTTGAGGTTCCCGATGAACATCATCGTCGGCATGATGATGCCGCTGATGAACTGGGCGCGGAAGCTCGCGTGGTGCAGCTCGTCGTTGCGCTCGGCGAACGCGCGGTCGGTCTCGGCGCGGCGGCCGAACACCTTGACGAGCTCGTGACCGGTGAAGGTCTCCTCGACGACGGCGTTGACCTCGCCGGTGCTCTTCCACTGCTGGACGAAGTGCTTCTGCGACCGCTTGCCGATCGCCGCCGTCACGACCATGGTGACGGGGATCGTCACGAGCGCGATGAGGGCGAGCAGCGGCGAGATCCACACCATCATCGAGACCATCGCGACAACGGTCAGGAGCGAGGTGAGGAGCTGGCTCAGGGTCTGCTGCAGGCTCTGGGCGACGTTGTCGATGTCGTTGGTGACGCGGCTCAGCAGCTCGCCCCGGGGCTGGCCGTCGAAGTACGGCAGGGGCAGCCGGTGCAGCTTGTCCTCGACGTCGCGACGCAGCCGGAAGATGGTCCGGTTCACCGCACCCGTGAGCAGGCGGCCCTGGATCAGCTGGAGCAGCGCGGCGACGACGTAGATGCCGAGCACGATGAGCAGCACGCGCCCCAGCGCGGCGAAGTCGACGCCCTGGCCGGGGACGACGTGGTCCATCGCGGCCAGGACGTCGGCGACCCGACCCTGGCCCTGCTCGCGCAGGGTGGCGACGGCCTGCTCCTGGGTGACGCCCGCGGGGATCTGGCGGCTGAAGAAGCCCCCGAACACGATGTCGGTCGCCGTGCCGAGGATCTTCGGGCCGATGGCGTTGAGCAGCACGCTTCCGACCGCGAGCGCGATGGTCCCCCACACGACGACACGCTCGGGGTGCAGGAGCCGCAGGACCCGCTTCGAGGACCCGAGGAAGTCCTGCGAGGTCTCCGTCGGGACCCCGATCGCCGCGTGCGGTGGTCCGCCGCGGTGCGCCGAGGCCGGGCCCCGCCGCTCCTTGGCCGCGCGCTCCTCCGCGGTGGCGAGCTCGCTCATGCCGCCTCCTCCACTGCCTGCTGGCTCTCGACGATCTCGACGTACGTGGTGCAGGTCGCGAGGAGCTCCTCGTGGGTGCCCTGGCCGACCACGAACCCGTCGTCGAGGACGACGATCCGGTCGGCGTGGATGATGCTCGACACCCGCTGGGCGACGACGACCACCGTCGCCTCGCGGGTCACCGCTCGCAGGGCCGCCCGCAGGCGGGCGTCGGTCGCGACGTCGAGGGCGGAGAACGCGTCGTCGAAGAGGTAGACGTCGGCCCGGCTCACCAGGGCGCGGGCGATGGCCAGCCGCTGCCGCTGGCCGCCGCTGACGTTGGTGCCGCCCTGCGAGATCGGCGCGTCGAGGCCGCCGGTCATCGCCCGCACGAAGTCCTCGCCCTGGGCGATGCGCAGGGCGTGCCACAGCTCGTCGTCGGTGGCGTCGGGGTCGCCGTAGCGCAGGTTGGTCGCGACGGTGCCGGTGAACAGGTAGGGCCGCTGGGGCACCAGGCCCAGGTGCGACCACAGGTCCTCCGGATCGGCGTCGCGCACGTCGACACCGCCGACGAGCACCTGCCCGGAGGTCGCGTCGTGCAGGCGCGGCACGAGGCCGAGGAGCGTGGTCTTCCCCGCCCCGGTGGAGCCCACGATGGCCGTGGTCGTCCCGGGCTCGGCCGTGATCGTGACGTCGCGCAGCACCGGCGACTCCGCACCCGGGTAGGCGAACCCGACCCCGCGCAGCTCGACGGCCACCGGCCCCTGCGGGATCCGGACCGGGTCGAGCGGCGTGTGGACGCTCGACTCGGTGTCGAGCACCTCCTGGATGCGGCCGGCGGACACGGTGGCGCGCGGGATCATCATCGCCATGAAGGTCGCCATCATCACGGACATGAGGATCTGGATGAGGTAGGCCATGAACGCGGTGAGGGCGCCGACCTGCATCTGGCCGGAGTCGATGCGCAGGGCGCCGAACCACAGCACCGCGACGGTCGACGCGTTGAAGATGACCATGACCAGTGGGAAGGCGAGCGCCATGAGCCGGCCCACGGCCAGGGCGGTCCCGGTGTACGTGTCGTTCGCCTCGCGGAAGCGCTCGCGCTCGACGTCCTCGCGGACGAAGGCGCGCACGACGCGCACGCCGGTGATCTGTTCGCGCAGGATGCGGTTCACCGAGTCGACGGCCTTCTGCATGGCCTTGAAGTGAGGCACCATCCTGCGGATCACGAGGCCGATCGCGACGGCGAGCGCCGGGACCGCGACGGCCACGAGCCACGACATCCCGACGTCCTCGCGCAGGGCCATGAAGATGCCGCCGACCATCATGATCGGCGCCGAGACCATCATCGCCAGGGCCATGTAGACGACCGTCTGCACCTGGGTGACGTCGTTGGTGCTGCGGCTGATGAGGGTGGGGGCGCCGAACCGGGACAGCTCCTGGGCCGAGAAGGCGCCGACCCGGGAGAACACCGACGCACGGACGTCGCGGCCGAGCGAGGCCGCGGTCTGGGCGCCGATCCGGGTCGCCGCGATCGTCGCGAGGATCTGGATGAACGAGACCACGAGCATCCAGGCACCGGCGGAGAGGATGAAGCCGGTGTTCCCGACCGCGACGCCCTCGTCGATGATCCGGCCGTTCAGGCTCGGCAGGTACAGCGAGGCGAGGGTGGCCGCGAGCTGGAGCGCGAGCAGCACGCCGAGCGGAACGGCGTACGGGCGCATGTGTGTTCGGACGAGGCGGTAGAGCATCAGGACTTCCTCCGGGTGCCGTCGAGGACGACGTCGACGATCTCGGCCGCGTCGAGGCGACGGGTCGACAGCAGCGGGTGGACGCTGGAGAGGGTGAGGAGCGACAGGAGTCCGACGACCTCCTCGACGGGCCGGCGCAGGGTGCCGGCGTCCTCGCCGACGAGGTCGACGAAGGCGGCGTCGACCGCCGGGTCCGAGGTTCCCCGGCGGTGCCCGGACTTCACCGGGTGGTGGATGCCTGCGTGGTGGAGCACCGAGATGAGGCCGACGATCTGCTCGACGTGGCGCTGCATCACGGCGACGCCCGCGGCGAGGCGCTCGTCGAGAGTGAGCGTCCGGTCGATCCCAAGGATCTGCACCACGACGGGGTCTGTGTCGAACACCGCTGCGGCACAGGCACGCACGAGCTCGTCCTTGCTCCCGAAGGCACGGAACACCGTGCCCTCGGCGATCCCGGCGGCCTCGGCCACCTCGCGCGTCGTCAGAGCGGGGCCGTGCTCGCGCAGCAGGGGCAGGGCGACGTCGACGATGGCCGCCCGACGGGCGTCGGGGGTCATGGCGGGGGCGCGAGGGGTCACCGTGCCACTGTAAGTGAGTGAGCACTCACTCACAAGTCGGGCTCAGGGGGAGAGGCGCTCCTCGGCGGCGTCGAGGAGCTCGGCCAGCGAGGTCGGACCGCGGCCGTGGGCGGCGCCCGCGGCCAGCGAGAGCAGGACGCCGGCGGTGCGGACGTCGAGGACGTCCGGGTCGACGAGGGCGCGGGCGTCGGCCCCCCAGCGCCGCGCGACCTGCTCGCCCGGCCCGCCCATGGCCACGGCGTGCGCGAGGAGGCAGGCGAGGTCGTCGACCCGGTGGCCCGGCCCGGCGGTGTCGACGTCGAGCAGTCCCGCCACCTCCCAGCCGCCCGCCCCGCGCTCGACGGTGAGCTGGCCCTCGTGGAAGTCGCCGTGGGTCGCGACCACGGGTCCCAGGTCGAGGCGGCGCGAGCGCTCGAGGACGGCGGCGGCCACCGCGCGGGCGCGCTCGCCCTCGGGGCCGGCCGCGGCCACGGCGTCGGCGTAGGCGGCGGCGCGGTCCGACCAGGACGGGCGCCGGGGCAGCCCCAGGAGGCCGGCCGGGAGGGCGTCGAGGACCCCGACGAGGTTTTCGAGCTCGAGGCCCCTCGCGTCGTCCTCACCCACGGCGTCGACGAGCGGCCGTCCGGCGAGCTGCTCGAGGACGACGAGGCCCTGCGCGGTGGCGGCCACCACCCGCGGGACCGGGAGGCCGGCCGCGCCGAGGAGCTCGTGCCGGTCGAGCACGTCGAGGGCCCGGCCGCGGCCCGCACCCGGTCGCAGCACCTTGACCCAGCTCGTCCGGCCGTCGCGGACCGCCCGGACCACCGCCCGGCGCAGCGGGCGGTACCCGACGAGCTCGATGGCGGTCACCGGACCGGCGCCGGGCAGCACGTCCTCGAGCAGGGCGGGGTCGCAGCCGGCGCGCAGGGCGGGCAGGGCGGGGTCGTCGGGATGCCGCCAGGCGAGGAGCCGCCCGTGCGGCCCCTCGATCCGGGCGAGGTGTGGGGCGTCGTCGGGAACGTCGCGTCCCGCGCTCGAGCTGACGAGGACGTACTCCTCGACGACCGCGTCGGCACCCGTGCGCGTCCACACGCGGTAGCCGACGGTGACACCGTCGCCGGGGCGGTGCTCGACGAGGTGGACCGCGTGGTCGGCCACCTCGGCGCCCGCGGTCGCGAGCGCGAGGGTGAGGACGTCGACGGCCTCGGGCCCGGTGAGCAGCCCCAGGACGGCGGCCTCGCCCGCCCGCCGCGCCGACACCGGACGGGTCGTGGCGGGCGAGGCGTGCGGGACTGCCGTCACGAGGTGGGTCAGTCGGCGCTCGGGGCCGAGTCCGCGCTGGCCGCGCTGGCGGGCGACGCCGCACTCGGGGCGCTGGCGGGGCTGCTGGAGGAGGCCGCGCTGGC
Source organism: uncultured Actinomycetota bacterium (assembly GCA_963795035.1). GTDB lineage: Bacteria > Actinomycetota > Actinomycetes > Actinomycetales > Dermatophilaceae > Oryzobacter. The sequence goes on from CAWCFZ010000002.1 coordinate 17,931, forward strand.
GGGCGAGACGGGGCTGGCGGCGGAGACCGGTGACGCGGCACTGGCGGGCGACGCGGCACTGGCGGGCGACGCCGCGCTGGCGGGCGACGCCGCGCTGGCGGGCGAGACGGCGCTGGCGGCGGAGACTGCCGACGCGGCGACGTCGTCCGACGCGACCGCAGCGGCCTCAGCGCGCGCTGCTGCGGCGTTCGCCTGGCCGAGGGCGCTCTTCTCCGCACCGAGGGAGGCCTTCTCGGAAGCGGCCGAGGCCGAGGCGACCTTGTTCGTGCGTGGGGCGTCCTGGGCCGAGGCGGACGTCGCGACCACACCGGTGACGGCGATGGCGCCGAGTGCTCCGGTGACGACCCACGTCTTGCGCGAGAGGGGCTTCATGGGGGTTCTCCTGGGGGTCGGGGCGACCAGGAAGGCCACCGCGGTGAGACCACAGCCCCTGCCGTTCACGTGCGGTCGTGACAACGCGCCGAGCGTAGCCCCGCGACGGCGATGTCGCCTGCCGTTCGGGCGGCGCGACACCGGCGGCCGTCAGCCGCTCTCAGCAGGCCCTCAGGTTGCCGACGAGCCGGGCCGCCCACCCCGAGGAGCTCCGGTCACGCCCGGGAGCGCGGACGGGCCGCGGGGCGCCGTGTCGACGTCCCGCGGCCCGTGCCGGCCGGATCCCTGAGGTCAGTGCTTGCCGCCCGCGTGGAGCTGGCCGCGGACCGCGCCGTTCGGGAAGACGGTGTTGTGGACGTTGACGTAGTACGCCTCGGGCTGGGCGAGGATGCGCTGCACCTCACCCGGGTCCAGGCCCTTGCCGGCCTCGCCCTCGGTGAGGCAGTCGGCGGCCTGGCCGTCCTGCGGCCAGGCGAGGTTGACCTCGACGGGGCCGTTGGTGCCGGCGGCGCCGAGGTGGATGTGGGCGGCGCGACCGTTGCCGGGGGCCTGGTCGGTCTCGGCGATCTTGGAGACCTCGAGGACGTAGCAGAGCGTCGTGGGGTCGCCGTCGATCCCGAAGACGTAGACGCTCCCCTTGCCGTTGGCGTCGCCCACCATGGCCTTGGACCCGTCGGCGGCCACCTGGGCCCGGCCGGTGAGGTTGCCTTCGAGGAGGGTGTTCGTGTGCCCGGCGAAGGCAGGGGTGGCCACGAGGGCACCTGCTCCTGCGAGACCGACGACGGCGGCGATGACTCGTGTGCGCATGTCTGGTGACCCTTCTGAGGGGGCCACCCTGCTGCGGCCCGTGACAGGGGTTCGGAGCGGGGGGTCGATCCGGATGTGACCCGGCCCACACGAGCTCCTCAGCGGACGAGGAGCCCGTCCTTCGCCGCGTCGCGCACCAGCCCGACGACCTCGGAGCGCACGGCGTCACCGTCGAGGTCGAGCAGCCCCGCGATGGCGGCCGCCGCGGCGCCCGCGGTCAGCTCCCCGTCGCAGACCGAGACGTAGGCCGCGGTCACCGTCGACAGCGTCAGCTGGCGGCGCAGCCCGCCCCCCTGGCGCAGGAGGATGACCGTCGGGTCGGCGGCCCCAGGCATCGTGTGCCGCTCCTCGTGGACGTCAGCAGCACACCGCCAGGCCACCGCGAGGACTGCCGCGTCGTCCTCCTCGGCCAGCCAGGTCCGCGCGTCGAGCCCGGCCAGCACCGCCGGACCCATGGGCAACGCGACCGGCCCGGGGACGTCCATGAGGTCGACGAAGGTCTCCCGCTCGGTGCGCGGCCGCTGCAGGGTGACCACGCCGAAGCCGATCTCCTCGACGTCCCGGCTCGCGAAGTCCTCGAGCCAGGCGGCGTACATCGTGTTGAAGTCGGCAGTGCCCGGGTGGTGACCTCCGTCGCGCGCCCAGGTCTCGGCGTACTCGGCGGGGTCCTGGACCTCCCGCTGCACGACCCACGCGTCGAGCCCGGTCCCCTCGAGCCAGCCCCCGAGGCGCTCGGTCCACGTCGTGCCCCGCGGCACCTCCCAGTTGCCGAGGAACTGCGCGATGCCCCCGGCCTCGAGGTGGTCACCGACGCTGCGGACCAGGTCTCGCACGACGGCGTCCCCGGACTCGCCCCCGTCGCGGTACTCGAACCGCGGCACCGCCCCGGAGCGCGGCGTGATGACGAAGGGGGGGTTGCTGACGACGAGACCGAACCGCTCCCCGGCCACCGGGGCGAGCATCGACCCGGCCCGCACGTCCCACTCGGACTCGTCGAGCGCGGCGTTGAAGCGGGCGTAGGCGAGGGCGCGCTCGGACAGGTCGGTGACGACGACCTCGTCGGCGTGGGCCTCGAGGTGCAGGGCCTGCACGCCGCACCCGGTGCCGACGTCGAGGGCCCGCTCGACGTGGGGCCGTGGCGTCCACGCCGCGAGGGTGGTGCTGGCGCCGCCGATGCCGAGGACGTGGTCCTCACGCAGGGGGCCACCCGTGGCGAGCTCGCCGAGGTCCGAGGCGACCCACCAGTCGCGGGCGTCGGCCGCGTAGGGCCGCAGGTCGCACCGGGCGACGACACCGTCGCCCTCGGGGACGAGGAGTCCGAGCGCGACCGCTCCGGCCACACCGAGGCCGGGCAGGGCGGCAGCCACCTCGGCGACGTCGACGGGGTCGCCGAGCGTGAACAACCGGATGAGCGTGGCGCACGGGGAGGCATCGGCGGACGTGACCCGCTGGGCGGGCAGGGCCTGGTCGCGGTCGAGCGCCGCGGCAGCCAGAGGGCCGAGCAGGTCGGTGACCCCCGCGACGGTGAAGCCGGAGGCGACGAGGTCGGCGCGCAGGGCCCGCACGAGGTCGGGATCGACGCGGGGCGTGGTGGCGGTCATCGGGACCGAGCCTAGACGCCGCCGGAGACGCAGGAGGGGCCGGGCTCCTCACGGAACCCGGCCCCTCGGTGCGCGTCGCGCAGGTGCTCAGACCTGCACGGGGTGCTGCTCCTGGGCGGGAGCGGCGTCGGGGTCGTGGTCGCCGCCGATCGCCAGGTCCTTGCTCTTGGAGTACGTCACCGCGGCGACGAGGATGGCGACCGAGACGCCCGCGATGCCGTAACGGATCGGGTCCGACGCATCCGGCCCGATGGACAGGGTCACGATGGCCGGCGCGATGAGCACCGACACGAGGTTCATGACCTTGAGCAGCGGGTTGATGGCCGGGCCCGCGGTGTCCTTGAACGGGTCGCCGACGGTGTCGCCGATGACGGTCGCGGCGTGGGCCTCGGAGCCCTTGCCGCCGTGCGCGCCGTCCTCGACGATCTTCTTCGCGTTGTCCCACGTGCCACCGGCGTTGGCGAGGAACACGGCCATGAGCGCACCGGAGCCGATGGCCCCCGCGAGGAAGCCGGCCAGCGGGCCGATGCCGAGGCCGAAGCCGACGGCGACGGGCATGAGCGCGGCGAGCAGACCCGGGGTCGCGAGCTCACGCAGCGAGTCACGGGTGCAGATGTCGACGACGCGGCCGTACTCGGGCTTCTCGGTGTAGTCCATGATCCCGGGGTGCTCGCGGAACTGGCGGCGCACCTCGAAGACGATGGCACCGGCCGCGCGGGTCACCGCGTTGATGGCCAGGCCCGAGAAGAGGAAGACGACCGCGGCACCGAGGATGACGCCGACGAGCGTGTTCGGGGCCGTGATGAGGCCGACCGCGCTGTCGAGGAACTTGTTGCCCTCGGCCTCGCTGATCCCCGACACGTCGAGCGCACGCACGGCGCTCTGCCAGGCGTCGGTGTACGAGCCGAACAGCGCGGTGGCCGCGAGGACCGCCGTCGCGATCGCGATGCCCTTGGTGATGGCCTTGGTGGTGTTGCCGACGGCGTCGAGCTCGGTGAGGATCTTCGCGCCCTCCTCGTCGACGTCGCCCGACATCTCGGCGATGCCCTGGGCGTTGTCGGAGACCGGTCCGAAGGTGTCCATCGCGACGATGACGCCCACCGTGGTGAGCAGGCCGCAGCCCGCGAGCGCGATGAGGAACAGCGAGAGCGCCACCGCACCGCCACCGAGGAGGTAGGTGAGGTAGACGGCGCCGCCGATGATGCCGGCGGTGAACACGGCCGACTCCAGGCCCACGCCGATCCCGGAGAGCACCACGGTCGCCGCACCGGTGAGCGAGGTGCGCGCGACGTCGATCGTCGGACGCTTGTCGGTGCCGGTGTAGTGGCCGGTGAGCCAGAGGATGACGCCGGCCAGCACGATCCCGATGATCACCGCGAGCAGGGCCGCGAGGCGGGGGTCCCCGGTGAGGGCGTTGACCTGCTCGTTCGACGAGCCGAGCTCGGAGTAGGTCGAGGGCAGGTAGGTGTAGGCGGCGACGGCCGACAGGACCGCCGAGACGGTGGCCGCGATGTAGAACCCGCGGTTGATCGCGCTGAGGGCGTTCTCGCCCGGGCGGGCCTTGGTGATGTAGACGCCGAGGAGCGCGGTGACGGCACCGATCGCGGGGACGATGAGCGGGAAGACCAGACCGTACTCGCCGAAGGCGACCGAGCCCAGGATGAGCGCGGCGACGAGGGTGACGGCGTAGGACTCGAACAGGTCGGCCGCCATGCCCGCGCAGTCGCCGACGTTGTCGCCGACGTTGTCGGCGATGGTCGCCGCGTTGCGGGGGTCGTCCTCGGGGATGCCCGCCTCGATCTTGCCGACGAGGTCGGCGCCGACGTCGGCGGCCTTGGTGAAGATGCCACCGCCGACCCGCATGAACATCGCGAGCAGGGCGGCACCGAAGCCGAACCCCTCGAGGACCTTGGGGGCGTCGCCCTTGTAGAGGATGACGACGATCGCGGCGCCGAGCAGGCCCAGGCCCACCGTGGCCATGCCGACGGTGCCGCCGGTGCGGAACGCGATCCGCATGCCGACGTCACGGCCGTTCTCGTGGCGGGCGGCGGAGGCGACGCGGACGTTGGCCTTGACGGCCAGGCTCATGCCGAAGTAGCCGATGGCCGCCGAGAACAGCGCACCGATGACGAAGAAGCCGGAGCGGCCCCATCGCACACCGGCGGAGTCGGCCGGCAGCAGCAGGAGGAGGCCGAAGACGATGACCACGAAGATGGCGAGCGTCTTGAACTGGCGCGCGAGGTAGGCCTGCGCGCCCTCCTCCACGGCCGCACCGATCTCCTGCATCTTCTCGGTGCCGGGGTCGGCTGCGAGGACCTCCTTGCGGAAGACGAAGCCCATGACGAGCGCCACGATCGCGATGACCGCGACGGTGACGACGAGGGTGAGGTTCGTCCCGGTGAGGTCCAGGCCAGAGCTCGACTCAGCCGAAGCGAGAGCGAGGGGTGCCATTCCATCCTCCTTGACGGGTGTGTGTCGCGTCCCCGGGCGTCACCGCCTATGGGCAGGAACGCCCGCGCGCACTGTACCGGGACGTCACGGGGGTCGCTCCACCCGGGGAGGTGTGGCGCAGGTCACGCCAGCGCGCAGACCCGGGGGTGGGCAAGCGGGCGTCGGCGGGGCGGGCGCCGCGCTCAGGCGGCGAGGGCCTCGTCGAGCGAGGCGTGGATGCCGAACACCTTGTCCAGGCCCGTGATCCGGAAGACGCGCAGGATGCGCTCGTTGGAGCACACGAGGCGCAGCCAGCCCGACTGGTTGCGCACGAGCTTGAGCCGGCCGACGAGGACCCCGAGACCGGTGGAGTCGAGGAAGGTGACCTCGTCGAGGTCGACGACGAGGTGGACATGGTCGGCGGCCACCTCCTCGTCGAGGGCAGCCCGCAGCTGGGCGGCGGTATAGACGTCGACCTCCCCGGCGACGGTCACGACGGTGACGTCGCCCTGGCGAGACGCGGTGACGGACAGCTCCACGGTCGTGGCTTCCTCTCGAACGCTGCAGGTCAGACGTCCCCGTGGCGTGTCGGGGACGAGGATTACCGTATCCGTCGTGACGACTCCTGCCCAGCACCTGGCTGTGCTGACGTCTCAGGGACGGTCCGAACGGCTCCTCCACGTCGAGCGGGTGCCGGCCCGTGAGGCCCACCTGGCCCAGTGGCCGGAGGCGGTCGCGCCGGCCGTGCTGGCGGCCCTCCTCGGCGCCGGGATCGAGCGGCCGTGGGCCCACCAGCGGGCCGCGATCGACCTCGCCACCTCCGGGCGGCACGTCGTCCTGGCCACCGGCACCGCGTCGGGGAAGAGCCTGGGGTACCTCGTCCCGGTCCTGTCGGCGGCGTCCGAGGGGGCACTCGCTCCCGGGCGGCGGGGAGCGACGGCGATCTACCTGGCGCCGACGAAGGCGTTGGCCGCCGACCAGCTGGCCCGCGTCGAGTCGCTCGCGGTCCCCGGCGTGCGGGCGGCGACCTACGACGGGGACACCCCTGCCGACGAGCGCCGATGGGTCCGCGAGCACGCGAACCTCGTCCTCACCAACCCCGACCTGCTGCACCACTCCCTCCTCCCGGGTCACGAGCGCTGGTCGCGCTTCCTGCGGTCGCTGCGCTACGTCGTCGTCGACGAGTGCCACGTCTATCGCGGGGTGTTCGGCTCGCACGTGTCGTCGGTGCTGCGGCGCCTGCGTCGGGTGGCCGCGCGCTACGGGGCGTCACCCACCTTCGTCCTCGCGTCGGCGACGGTGAGCGAGCCTGCGACCCACGCCGAGAACCTCATCGGCCTGCCGGTCACGGCGGTCACCGAGGACGGGTCGCCGCGGGGGGCGATGACCTTCGCCCTGTGGGAACCCGCCGGCGACGAGGAGGGGCACCGCCGGTCGGCGACGACCGAGGCGGCCGAGATCCTCGCGGGCCTCGTCCTCGGCGGGGTGCAGGCGGTGGCCTTCGCCCGCAGCCGCGCCGGCGCCGAGGCCCTGGCGAGCAACGCCCGGCGCCGGGTCGAGCTCGACGACCCCGTACGTGCCGAGGGGGTGGCCGCCTACCGGGGCGGCTACCTCCCCCAGGACCGGCGCGAGCTGGAGGGCCGCCTGCGCTCCGGGGCCCTGCGGGGCCTGGCCGCGACCAACGCCCTCGAGCTCGGCATCGACGTCAGCGGGCTCGACGCCGTCGTGATGGCCGGGTGGCCAGGGCGCCGCGCGAGCCTGTGGCAGCAGGCCGGGCGGGCGGGACGCTCCGGCGCGGAGTCGCTGGCGGTCCTCGTCGCCGCCGACGACCCGCTCGACACCTACCTCGTCCACCACCCGGAGGCCATCTTCGGCGCCCCCGTCGAGGCGACGGTGATGGACCCCCACAACGCGCACGTCCTCGGCCCGCACCTGGCCGCCGCAGCCGCCGAGCTCCCCCTCGGCGACGACGACCTGCCGATGTTCGGCCCCGACGCCCGGCGGCTCCTCGACGCCCTGGTGACCAGGGGGATCCTGCGCCGGCGCCCCGCCGGGTGGTTCTGGGCCCGGGAGGACCGTCCGGCCGACCACATCTCGCTGCGCGGCGTCAACGACGTCGTCGCCGTCGTCGAGACCCGCACGGGGCGCGTGCTCGGGACGATCGACGAGTCCGCCGCCCACGGACAGGTCCACACCGGCGCGGTCCACGTGCACCAGGGGGACACGTGGGTGGTGACCGAGCTCGACCTCGAGGCACGAGCCGCCCACGTCGTCCGGGGGGATCCCGGCTGGTCGACCCACGCGCAGTCGGTGAGCCGCTTCGACATCCTCGAGCGCGAGCGCTCGGTTCGCCGGGCCCGGGTCGAGGTCTGCTTCGGGACGGTGCGGGTGACCACCCAGGTGACCGGTTTCCTGCGGCGGCTGCCGTCGGGCGAGGTCCTCGGCACCCACGCGCTCGACCTCCCCGAGCGGTCGCTGACGACCCGCGCCGTCTGGTGGACCGTGCCCACGGAGGTCCTCGAGGCGTCGGGCGTGGAGGAGGCGCGCGTCCCCGGGGCCCTGCACGCCGCCGAGCACGCGGCCATCGGCATGCTGCCCCTCGTCGCGACCTCGGACCGCTGGGACGTCGGGGGGGTCTCGACCGCGCTCCACCCCGACACCGGGCTGCCGACGGTCATGGTCTTCGACGGGTACCCCGGCGGGGCCGGGTTCGCCGAGCGCGGGTTCACCGCGTTCGAGCCGTGGGTCAGGGCCACCCGTGACGCGGTCCTGGGGTGCGGGTGCGCCACCGGCTGCCCCGCGTGCGTGCAGTCCCCCAAGTGCGGCAACGGCAACGAGCCGCTGGACAAGCCCGGCGCGGTGACCGTCCTCGAGCTGGCCCTCGCCCCGGCCTCGGGCTGACGACGACACCAGCGGGTTGCGGTGTTCCAGACCGGGACCGGTGCGCGCCATCCGAGTAGGGTCCGGGGCATGGTGCTCCTCGGTGTGGTCCTCATCCTGCTCGCAGCCGGTGCCGGCGTCCTGCTCTTCGCCGGGACGGCCCGGCTCACCGACACGGTCGACATCACGATCCTCGGCGGGATGCTCAGCCTCCCGCCGCTGACCCTGCTCGTCACCGGGATGGTCGTCATCTCGGTGTTCTGGCTCGGCTGGGCGCTGCTGCGCGCTGGCCTGCGCCGGGGCAAGCGCAAGCGGGTGGAGGCCAAGGAGGCCGCGGCCGCGGCCGAGGCGCGACGCGTCGAGGACGAGCGCCGGGTCCAGGACGAGCGTCGCCAGCGCGAGGAGGAGACGGCAGCCCTGCGCCAGCAGGTGGCCGCCCAGTCCGGCGGCTCCACCACCTCCACCTCCTCCACCACCGCCCCCACCCCCCGATCCGATGACCCTCCGGCGGCCCCCAGCGGCTCGACCCCGCCTCCGCCCCCGCCCAGCTCCCACTGACGACCCCGCCACCACCGCGGCGCGAGCCGACGCCGTCGCACGGTCGACGCCGAGGTCGGTGACCGGACCGCGCAGCGGAACGTGGACGGTCACGATGACCGAGCCGTCGCGAGCGACACCGCAGCGGCCGAGCCGGGCGCCATTGGCGGCGGCGACGGCCGCACCCGCCGCACAGTCGACGGCCCCACCGTCGACGAGGGGGACGGCCGCGGACAGCGCGGCGAGGTCGGCCGCAGCCCGGGCCCGGTGCGCCTCGCGGACCACCCCGGTGACGACCAGGACCCCGGCGAGGACGACGACGAGCGCCGCTGCTGCCCCGACGACGAGGACCGACCCGCTCCCCCGCTCACCCGACGCAGTGGCCCCGCGCGCCCGGCGCCGCGCCCCGCTCACGGCACGGCCTCCAGTCGGGCGACGGCCACGGCGCGCGGTGGGGCGACCGACCCGAGGGCGCCGAGCAGCAACGGGACCCGCGCCGTCACCGCGACCCGGACCCGCTGCGCCTCCGTTGACACCTCGATGACCGCACCGGCAGGCGCCGCGGCCCGCGCCTCGGCGAGCGCCAGGGGTCGCGGCTCACCTCGAGCGAGCAGGCGGGCCGCCGTACGGGCCGCGTCGACGCACCGCACCTGGGCGAGCCCGAGGTCGACGGCGGCCAGGGCGACCCCGAGGACGAGGACCAGGGCGGGCAGGGCCACCGCGAGCTCCGCGGTGGCCGTCCCCCTCTCGCGCCTCCGAGGCGTCACGACCCCGTACCGAGGGCGCTGACGATCACCTGCGAGAGCGCCGACCGCACCGGGTCGGACCTCACGATGACCAGCAGCAGCGCGGCGAAGGCGACGGCGGCGACCGTGCCCACGGCGTACTCCGCGGTCGTCATCCCCTCCTCCCCCAGCGCGCGAACCCTCTCGGCCAGCCGTCGCACGGCCCTCACCGATCTCGTCGTCATGGTGGACTCCCCTCTCGTGGCGCGACCTTCGCGCCCTTGACCTCCACCGTGGTCGGCCGCGACGACGCGCGACAGCCCCTCCTCGAAGCTGTGGACACGGCCTTCGCGCCGGGCGACCTGTGGACGGCCGGGCGGCCAGCGGGCCTCACGGGAGCGCCGTCGCGACGAGGTGCAGCACGACCGGCGCGACCGTCGTGGCCACGAAGCCCGGGAGGAAGCACAGCCCGAGCGGGAGGACGAGGAGCACACCGGCCCGCTGGACGGCCGCCTCCAGCCGGCGCCGCTCCTCCTCACGCATCCGCGTGGCGGCCGCGGCGAGCAGTCCGGCCGGGGCGGCCCCCGCCTCGTGCGCCGCGTGCCACGCGACGGCTGCGGCAGCCCAGCCCTCGCCGACGTGCGTCCAGGCACGGTCCGGCGGCTCGCCCCAGCGATGGGCCGCCGCGACGACGGCCAGCTCGTGGCCGGCGGGTCCCCCGACGACGCGCGCCACCTGCTCGAGGGACTCGACCGCCCCGGCGCCGCCGCGCAGCGTCGCCGCGACGAGGGCGAGCGCACCGGCCGCGTCCTCCAGGGACGCCGGACCGGCCACCGACGCCACCGGCCGCTGCCGCATCCCGGGCCGGGCACCCCCTCGTCCGGGCACGAGGAGCACCGCGAGGAGGAGGAGCGCGGCCGCGACGGCGGTCACGACCCCACGGCCGGCGCCAGCGCGGCCCTCACGCCGGCGTCCCCGTCGTCGCGGCCCGCGCGGCGCGCCCCAGCACGGCCCGGGCCCACAGCCACCCCAACAGGGTGAGGACCACCCCGGCCGCGGCGGCGACCCGGGCCGGCGTGGAGGCGTACAGCCGGTCCGGCCCGAACCCGACGAGCACGCCGCCGGCCGGCCCGAGCAGTGGCAGTGCGGTGAGCAGCCACATCGACGTCCGGGGCCCGGCCACCGCGACGCCGGCGCGCTCGCGCGAGGCCCGTCGCTCGCGCACGGCCTCGGCCGCGGCTCCCGTCACCACCGACGCCGGGGCGCCGGCCTCCTCCGCGAGCCGCCAGGCGGCGACGAGGAGGTCGAGGTCGCGGCGGACGGTCGTGGGGCATACCGCCGGAGGGTCGAGGCACGACGACACCGGGTCGCCCGCAGCCAACGCAGCCAGGGCGCGGTCCGTGAGCCACGGGGCGCGCCGGGAGACCGAGGGTGAGCGGGCCGCGGCCAGAACCGCTGCCGGCAGGGCGAGCCCGGCGTCGAGCCCCACCGCGACGACCTCCCCGAGGTCGGCGACCCAGCGGCCGTCGTCCGCCGGGCGACGCAGGCCCCGCAGGAGGCCCGGCGGTCGCCGCGCACGGGGCCGTGCCACGACAGGGTCAGGGGACACCCCGACGGCAGACCCCCGCCGGCCTCCCGGCCAGGTGAGGACCGCGAGGACGAGCACCAGGGCCGCGGTCACCACGGCGGGCCCGCCTCCAGGGACGGAACGAGCTCGAGCAGCCGCGGCCACCCGGGCCCCCGCGTCTCGCCGTGCGGCCCGTGGGCGAGCGCCGACCGGACCCGCACGAGCCCGGGCTCACCGCGGTCGGGGACGACCACGCCGACCGCCTCGACCCGACGGACACCCGAGCGGCGCCCCACGTGCACGACGGCGTGGAGGGCCTGCCGCAGCTGCGCGTGGGTGGCCCGGCGGGGCATCCCGGCCAGCGCGGCGAGGGCCTCGATCCGCGCGGGCACCTCGTCGGGACCGTTGGCGTGCAGGGTGCTCATGCCGCCCTCGTGCCCGGTGTTGAGGGCCGCCAGCAGCTCACGCACCTCCGCACCGCGCACCTCCCCCACGACCAGCCGGTCCGGGCGCATCCGCAGCGACTGCCGGACGAGGTCGACGAGCGTCACCGACCCCCGGCCCTCGACGTTCGCCGAACGGCCCTGCAGGCGGACGACGTGCGGGTGGTCGGGCGCGAGCTCGCGCACGTCCTCGACGACGACGACCCGCTCGGACCGCGCGCACTCGGCGACGAGCGCCGCGAGGACGGTGGTCTTGCCGGCGCCCGTCCCCCCGGTGACGACGAGGGAGCAGCGGGCCCCGACGAGCCCCCGAAGGACCCGCGCCAGGCCCGGTGTCACCGCGCCCAGGGCCTCCAGGCCGCCGACCCCGCCGGGACGGTGCCGGGCGATCCGCAGGCTGAGGTGGGGACCGCCGTCCGCGAGCGGGGGCAGGACGGCGTGGAGCCGCACGCCGCCGGGCAGCACCCCGTCGACCCAGGGCTGGGCGTCGTCGAGGCGGCGGCCGGCCAGCCCGGCGAGCCGGACGGCGAGCGGCCGCAGGTGCGTGGTCGGCACCGACCCGACCTCCTCGACGCCACGGCCCCGGTCGGCCCAGACCACGCCGTCGCCGTTGACGAGCACGTCGGTGACCGCGTCGTCGGCGACGAACCCGGCCAGGGGACCGAGACCGACGAGCCTGTCGGCCAGCGAGAGCGTGGTCTGCGCGAGCCGGTCGGCCCCCAGGTGGCCCGCCTCCTGCGCCGCGACCCTCGCGATGGCCCCTGCGGTGGGGGGCGCTCCCGCGGCGATGGCGCGCGCCACCACCCCGGTCCTCGGCGGCACCGACGGCACCGACGTCACGACGCCACCGCGACGTCGTCGAGGGCCGCCACCACGGCCTCGGCGCACGCGCGCACGGCGTCGTGGGCCACTCCGGGGAACAGCCCGCGCTCGCCGGCGCGCGCCACGCCGGGGTCGTCGCGCACGTGGTGCAGGTGCGGGACCCCGAGGTGGGCGACGACGTCGTCGAGGACGTCGGTGCTCGCCCGTCCGCCCCGCGTCACGAGGTGCGCCACCGCCCCGGTGGCCGTGGGTGGGGCAGCGGCCAGGACCCGCTCGACGCACGCCTCGGCATCGGCCAGCCCACGGGTGCGCAGGGCGACGACGAGGACGACGACCGGGGCCCGGCGCAGGACCTCGGGTAGCAGGGGCGTGCGGACCGGAAGGTCGAGGACGAGGGGAACCCCGCCGGCGGTCAGGGAGTCGATGACCTCGAGGACGACGTCGGCCGGTACCTCGGGGCGGGCGCCGCCGAGGCCGGAGAGCACGAGGCACCCCGCCTCCCCCGGAAGGTGCCCGAGGAGGCGGTCGGCGGGGACGCGACCGCGGACCTCGCGCAGGTCGTGCCACCGCCGGCCGGGGAGGTGCTCGACCCCGGCAGTGACCTCGAGCCCGCCACCGGTGAGGTCGAGGTCGGCGACGACGACCGGCGGCCCGGCCCGGGCGAGGCACCGACCGACGGCCAGGGCCAGCGTGCTGGCACCGAGGCCGCCGGACGCGCCGGCGACGGCGAGGAGGGGTGGACGGCTCATGCGCCGACCCTGCGCCCCGCGCCGCCGGCACCGCCAGGGCCGCCGGCAACCTGTGGACGGCGGGGCCCCTCGACGGGCACCTGTGGACGACGCCCGCCAGCGGCGGGAGGGGCCCCGGAACCGGTCCGAGTGAGGGCATGAGACGGCCCCGGTCGGGGGGACAACCGGGGCCGTCGGCGAGCCGAGCTCCGGGGGGGAGAAGCCGGTCCGCCGTTCGCTCAACCCCGAAGGGGAGCGAGTGGTTTCATCGTGCTCCATGAGAGGCGATCTACGCAAGCCCCGCCCTGGACCTGCGCGATTCGTTCTCAGGACCCCCTCAGGTACACGGAATCCGTCGTTTTGAGCACGAAGTTGAACCATTGATCACCGTCTCGGAACAACGACTCCGCAGGTCATGGGCACCACGTGGCAGCAACCTGCCAGACGTCGTTTCGGGCACCCACGACGGAACCGGTGGCCGGGTCCGTGACCCGCCGCGCGAACACCCCCGATCCGTCCCTCGGACCCCCTGCCCCACGGGCCGCCCGACACACGACGGCGCCCCGGCCCACGGAGCAGGTCGGGGCGTCGTCCCGCCGCGGACCTCCGGGGCGACCAAGCGTGCTCCATGCCGTCGTCGCAGTGGGACAAGCCCATCACGATCGGTCCATCAGTGGACTGCCCGCGCGTGGGTACCCGTTCGTGCCGCGGTAGTGCTGGGGCGTCGGCCCGAGGGCCTTCGCTGCTTCCAGTTGTACTCCCGAAGGGAGCCGACGGCAACCGGTGGCTACGACAGCCGACCGGCCAGGACGGCGTCGGCCACCCGTGTGCCTTCGGCAGCCGCGGCCCGAACTGCGGTGCAGCAGTGGGAGATCCACAGACCGACACCCGCGACGTCACCGCGCCCGTAGGCCGCGAGCGCACCGAGGTAGGCCGCACCGCCCTCGGCACCGTGGCCGTGCTCGGTGACGGCGACCCCGGTGGGGTCGAGCCCGCCGACCCGCACGAGGGCCCGGTCGAGGGCACGGGCCACCACGGCGTTCCCCCGCACGAACGGCCGGACGGTCGCCAGCTCGGCGTGGACGACGGCGGCGGCGACGACGACCGGCAGCCGCGGGGTCGCGAGGAGGATGGCGGCCACCGCACGCAGCCGGGCCGCGACCTCGGGGCCGTCGGGTGCCGGACCGAGGTCGGCCAGCTCCGCGCAGGGCTCGCCGGCCAACCGGGGGCGGCCGAGCGCCCCGCTCTCCACCAGCCCGGACGCCGCAGCCGTGTGCAGCCGGGCGAGCGCCTGGAGCGGCGCACTGAGGACGACCGGCGCCACGTGCTCGCTCTCGGCCGTCGCGGCGAGGACGCCACGCATCGTGACCTCGACGGGGTCCGGGAAGGTCGACCACGTCGACGCACCGCGGGCGATGTCGCGGACGACGTCGACGGGCACCGAGGCCCCCTCCAGCTCCCCGCTGGCGGCCGCACCGCGGACGCGCGACTCGGCCGCGGCCTCGGGGACCCGCTGGCGCAGCGCCTGGTGCCACCGCAGGGTGGTGCACGCCGCCCGAGCGGCCTCGACCTGCTCGGGGACGCCGGGGAGCTGCGCGAGCCGGGCGACCCCGTCGACGGCGGGGCTGACGCCCCCGGAGGGGCCGGACGCACCGGGACTGGTCACGAGCGCGAGCCTAGAGCGCCGCCCCCGGTTCGCCGGGGGCTGCCTGCGGTTCCTCCTGCGGGAAGCGCACCGACGCCAGCTGGCGCGAGCGCGCGACGAGCCGGTCGGTGGAGTCCCAGACGCACGCGTCCTCGACGACGAGGTCGCCGACGACGGTGTCGGTGGTGAGCTCGACGCGCAGCCAGCCCGGGGCCGGGCGCCCGAGCACGTGGCCGGTGAGCTCGATCGTGGGAGCCCACCCGAGGACCCCGAGGTCGAAGGTCACCGGCATCAGCGCGTCGACGGCGAAGGGGAGCATCGCCACGTCGGGCTCGCGACCGTCGGCCAGCCGCAACCACGCCCGGATGACGCCGCGCCGGCTCGGCCTGCCGACCGCGAACCCCGCGGTCGACGGGTCGACCCGCACGTCGAGCCGGTCGAGCATGACGATGCGGGCCGCGGCGGGGGAGCCGTCGCGGCGGGCGGGCAGGCACTGGTCCGGGGCCGGCATCGGGGGCGGTGCGGGCGAGCGGCGCACCGGCTCGGCCCGGCCCAGGTCGCCGAACGTGCCGACGAGCCGCATCCGCTCCGCCCAGCCCTCGGAGCCCTCCTGCCCCACCTGGACCGACGCCGTCGACAGGGTGCGGCCCAGGCGCAGGGTCTCGACCCGCACCTCCACCGGCCCGACGACGGCCGCGGACAGGAAGTGCGCTCCCCACGTGAGCGGCGCCGTGTGGCCCACCACGACGAGGAGCTCGGCCACGGCCTGCGCGGCCAGCCCCATGAGGACACCTCCGTTGACGGCGTGGCCGATGACCCAGCCCTGTGCGAGGTACCCACGCGCGACCGCGACCTCCCCCACCACGGGCACCGGAGGGGTCCCGCCCTCCCAGGTGAGCGACAGGGCGTCGTCGAGCTCGGGCACGGTGGCGGCCTCCTCGGTTCGGGTCAGGGCGTGCGGACCGACCCTATGGTGACCCCATGACGGGAAGCATCCACTGGCCGACGGCGGTCGTCGTGGGCGGCACGGTGCTCCTCCTCTGGCTCGCGGTGTCGCTGCTGCGCCGCAACCGCCGACGCGGGTTCCTCTCCGCCGTCGACCGGGCCACCTACGCGACCCTCCACACGGCCTCCCTCGCGAGCCAGCACCTCGGCGAGGGACTGACCCCCGAGGCCGCCGAGCGCGCCGGGAAGCACCTGCTCTCCATCCTCGGTGCCCACGCCGTCTCCCTCTCCGACCCCGGCAGCGTCCTGTCGTGGACGGGTGTGGGAGAGCACCACAGGGGATCGGCGCTCTCCCTCGGAGAGCAGACCCGCGCCTCCGGGCGGACCGTCGTCAACAGCAGCGACGACGTGACGTGCGGCGAGCCCGACTGCCCGGTGCGCAGTGCCGTCACGGCGCCCCTGGTCATGGACGACCTCGTCGTCGGCACCCTCACCGCCTGGACCCACGACCCCTCGCCCGGCCTCGCCCGCGCCACGGAGGAGGTCGCCGCGTGGGTCTCGAGCCAGCTGGCCCTCGCCGAGCTGGCGCGCACCCGGACCCGCGTCATGGAGGCCGAGCTGCGCGCGCTGCGCGCCCAGATCAGCCCGCACTTCATCTACAACAGCCTCGCCGCCATCGCCTCGTTCGTGCGGACCGACCCCGACCGCGCCCGCGAGCTGCTCATCGACTTCGCCGACTTCACCCGCTACGCCCTGCGCAGCGGGGGGCCCTTCACGACCCTCGCGGAGGAGCTGCGCAACGTGGAGCGCTACCTCGTCCTCGAGCAGGCCCGCTTCGGCGACCGACTGCAGATCTCGCTCCTCATCGCGCCCGAGGTGCTGCCCGTGACCCTGCCCTACCTCGCGGTGCAACCGTTGGTGGAGAACGCCGTCCGGCACGGGCTGGCCACGAAGGAGGGCGTCGGCCACCTGACGATCACTGCGAGCGACCGTGGCTCGGACGCCGAGATCAGCATCGAGGACGACGGCGTCGGCACCGACCCCGAGCGGGTGCGCCACATCCTCGACGGCGCCCACGCGAGCGACTCCGTCGGCCTCGCCAACGTCGACGCCCGCCTGCGACAGGTGTACGGCGACGAGTTCGGGCTCGTCGTCGAGACCGCCGAGGGGGCGGGCACCCGGGTGTCGTTCCGGGTCCCCAAGTTCGCGCCCGGCATCCACGCCGGTACCTGACTTCCGGGCCGTAGGCTGCGGAACATGTCCGCCACCGCCGTGGGACTCACGGCCCTCGTCGTCGACGACGAGGCGCCCGCCCTGTCCGACCTGGACTACCTCCTGGGCCGCGACGAGCGGATCGGTGAGGTGATCACGGCGTCCTCCGGCACCGAGGCGCTGCACGTGCTGGAAGCCCGGGACGTCGACGTCGTCTTCAGCGACATCTCGATGCCCGGCCTGGACGGCATGGCCCTGGCCCGCGTCATCGCCCGCTTCAGCATCCGCCCGCAGATCGTCTTCGTCACCGCCCACGACGAGCACGCCGTCGACGCCTTCGCCCTGGCCGCGACCGACTACGTCATGAAGCCGGTTCGGGCCGAGCGGCTCGGCGAGGCGATCCGCCGCGTCGTCGCCACCCGTGACGAGCGCGGTTCCGGCGGAGGGGAGCCCGCGCCACCACCCATCGAGGACGAGACGATCCCGGTGGAGCTCGGCGGCGTCACCCGGTTCATCACCCGCACCCAGGTCCGGTACGCGCAGGCGCACGGCGACTACGCCCGCCTCCACACCGCCACGGCGTCGCACCTCGTCCGGGTGCCGTTGAGCATCCTGGAGGACCGGTGGGGCGAGTTCGGCTTCGTCCGCATCCACCGCAGCACCCTGGTCGCCCTCCCCCACGTGTCCGAGGTGCGGATGGACCACGGTCGCTGCTCGGTGCTCGTCGGCGCCGTCGAGCTCCAGGTGAGCCGGCGCCACACCAAGGGGCTGCGCGACACCCTGCTCCGCCGCCCCCTCGGCGAGCGCCGACCGGAGAGCGGCTGAGCGTGCCGACACCCGAGGGGTCGCCGCCGCCCCGGGTGCGCGTCACGAGCTCGCGCAAGGGCGCGGCCCCGATGCGCTCGCGCCCCCTCTCGCGCGAGCTCGACGAGCAGACCGTCCTCGGTGACGTCTACCTCGACGGGCTGATGCGCGCGCAGCTGCGACTGTCGGTGGCCGTCCTCGCCCTCACGGTCGTGGGCCTCGCCGGGCTGCCCACCGTCCTCGCGCTCGTCCCCGCCACGAGGACCCTGACGATCGGCGGGCTGCCCTTCCCGTGGCTCGTCCTGGGCGTCCTCGTCTACCCCGCTGCCTGGTTCCTCGCCCGGTGGTACACGCGGCAGGCGGAACGCATCGAGACGGACTTCACCGAGGTCGTCGAGCCCTCGTGAGCAACCCGCTCTCGCTCGCCGCGGTCGTCCTCGTCTGCCTGACGACCCTCGCCGTCGGGGGCCTCGGGCTGCGGCTCTCACGGCGCACCAGCGACTTCTACGTCGCCGGGCGCACCGTCTCCCCCCGGCTCAACGCCTCCGCCATCGGCGGCGAGTACCTCTCCGCGGCCAGCTTCCTCGGGGTCGCCGGGCTGATCTACGACCGGGGCATCGACATGCTCTGGCTCCCGGTGGGCTACACCCTGGGCTACCTCGTCCTCCTCGTCATGGTCGCGGCCCCGATGCGGCGCTCGGGCGCCTACACGCTCCCCGACTTCGCCGAGGCGCGGCTGGGTTCGCGCGCCATCCGGCGCGTGTCGTCCGTCCTCGTCATCGCCATCGGGTGGCTCTACCTCGTGCCGCAGTTCCAGGGCGCCAGCCTGACGCTCACCCTCGTCACGGGCGCCCCGGGATGGGTGGGCGGTCTCGTCGTCATGGTCGTCATCGCCCTCGCCGTGGGCGCCGGCGGCATGCGCTCCATCACCTTCGTGCAGGCCGTGCAGTACTGGATCAAGCTCACCGCCCTGGCGGTCCCGGCCTTCGTCCTGCTGGCGCTGTGGTTCCGCTCGGGGAGCCCTGCGCCGCAGGTGGACCCGTCGTGGAGCATCCCCCTGTCACCCCTGGGGCCGGACGACCACCCCACCTACCGCACCGCCTCCACGGTCCTGGCCCTCTGCCTCGGGACGATGGGCCTGCCACACGTCCTCGTCCGGTACTACACGAACCCGGACGGCATCGGTGCCCGGCGCACCACGGTCACGGTCATCGCCCTCCTCGGCGCCTTCTACCTGCTCCCCCCGGTGTACGGCGCCCTCGGCCGGGTCGCGTTCCCCGAGCTGCCGGAGGGGGTCGGCTCCGACACCATCGTGCTGCGGCTCCCCGAAACGCTCGTCGACGGTCTCGGCGGCCAGCTGCTCACCGCGATGCTCGCGGGCGGCGCCTTCGCGGCGTTCCTGTCCACGGCGTCAGGCCTTGCCATGTCGGTGACGGGCGTCCTCGACCAGGAGCTGCTGCGTCCTCGCCTGTCGCGGTGGGCCGGTGGCGACGTCCCGGGGGTGCGCGGGTTCCGGGTGGCGGCGGTGCTCGCGGTCGCGCTGCCCTACGTGCTCTCCCGGGCCACCGCACCGCTCGGCCTCGCGACCACGGTCGGGCTCGCCTTCGCCATCGCCGCGGCGACGTTCGCGCCGCTCATCATGCTCGGCGTGTGGTGGCGGCGGCTGTCGACCAAGGGCGCGATGGCCGGGCTCGTGGTCGGCGCGACGTCGGCGGGGGGCGCCATCGTCTCGACGATGGTGCTCGGGGACCTCGGCGGCTGGGCCGGCGCCCTCCTGGCGAACCCCGCGATGTGGGCCACCCCGCTCGCCATCGCCACCGCCGTGGTCGTCAGCCTCGCGACTCCCGGGAGCATCCCGGTGGGCACGACCCGCACCATGGTGCGTCTGCACACGCCGGAGCGGGTCGTCCTCGCCCGCTCCCGCGTCCACGACTGAGGCGCGGGACCGACGTCAGCCGACGGCGTCGCGGGCCGCGACGAACGCGTCGACGCACGCGCGCACGTCGGCCTCCGAGTGGGCCGCCGACAGCTGGACCCGGATCCGAGCCTTCCCGCGTGGCACGACCGGGAAGCTGAACGCGATGACGTACACGCCGTGGCTCAGCATGTGGTCGGCGACGTCGGCCGCCCGGCGGGCGCCGTCGTCACCGGGGAACATCACCGGGGTGATGGGGTGTGAGCCGGGGAGCAGCTCGAAGCCCTCGGCGTCCATCAGCTCGCGGAACAGGGAGGCGTTGCGCCGCAACGTCTCCCGAGCCTCGCTCGACCCCGACACGAGCTCGAGTGCCGCGAGCGAGCCGGCCACGACGGCCGGGGCGACGGAGTTGGAGAACAGGTACGGGCGCGAGCGCTGGCGCAGGAGCTCGACGACCTCTCGGTGGCTCGCGACGTACCCGCCGGAGGCACCACCCAGGGCCTTCCCGAGCGTCCCGGTGACGATGTCGACGCGGTCCATGACGCCGAAGAGCTCGGGGGTCCCGCGCCCCCGTCACCGACGAACCCCACGGCGTGGCTGTCGTCGACGAGGACCATCGCCTCGAACTCCTCGGCGAGGTCGCAGATCTCGTCGAGCGGGGCGTAGGAGCCGTCCATCGAGAACACGCCGTCGGTGACGACGACGACCCGGCGGGCCCCCGCCGCTCGCGCCGCCTCCAGCTGCGCCCTGAGGTCGGCCATGTCGGCGTTCCTGTACCGGTACCGCGCCGCCTTGGACAGGCGCACCCCGTCGATGATCGACGCGTGGTTCAGCTCGTCGGAGACGATCGCGTCCTCGGCGCCGAAGAGGACCTCGAACACCCCGCCGTTGGCGTCGAAGCACGAGCTGTACAGGATCGTCGCCTCGGTGCCGAGGAAGGAGGACAGCCGCTCCTCGAGCTCGGTGTGCTGGGTCTGGGTGCCGCAGATGAAGCGGACCGACGCCATCCCGAAGCCCCACGTGTCCAGGGCCTGCTTGCTCGCCCGGACGACCTCGGGGTGGTCGGCGAAGCCGAGGTAGTTGTTGGCGCAGAAGTTGAGCGACTCGCCGCCGGCGGTCGCCACGTGCGAGGACTGGGGGGTCGTCAGCTCGCGCTCGCGCTTGTAGAGGCCGGCCTCCTCGATCTCCTGCAGGGTCGCCTTGAGCTGGTCCTTCACCGCGCCGTACACGGGTCCTCCTCGGGGGTCGTCGGGTCGCCGGGGTCGCCGACCCGCCAGCCTAGGCCCCGGGGTTCAGCTCCAGTCCAGGACGACCTTGCCGCCGGTGCCGGAACGGGTCTGCGCGAACGCCGCCTGCCACTCCTCGGCCGGGTAGCGCCCGGTGACCACCGACGACACCGCGCGCCGCAGCTCGGGCGAGGAGGAGAGCATCGCGCCCATGAGGTACCACGTCTCGAACATCTCGCGGCCGTAGATCCCGCGCAGGGTGATCATGTGCGTGATGACACGGCCCCAGTCGATGGCGTAGCGGTCCTTGGGCAGGCCGAGCAGGGCCACCCTCCCGCCGTGGTTCATGTTGGCGAGGAGGTCCTCGACCGCCGCCGGTGAACCGGACATCTCCAGGGCGATGTCGAAGCCCTCGACCATCCCCAGCTCCTCCTGCGCCGCCCGCAGCGACCCGCCCGAGCCGACGTTGACGACGAGGTCGGCGCCCGCGTCCTTCGCCAGCGCCAGGCGCTCGTCGGACATGTCGGTGACGCAGATCCGCCGCGCGCCCGCGTGCCGCGCCACGGCGGTGGCCATGACGCCGATCGGACCGGCGCCCGTCACGAGGACGTCCTCCCCCACCACCGGCCACTGAAGGGCCGTGTGGGTCGCGTTGCCGAGCGGGTCGAACAGCGCGCCCAGGTCGGGGTCGAGGTCGGCCGGCTGCACCCACGCGTTGGTCGCGGGGATGACGACGTAGTCGGCGAAGGCCCCGTCGCGGTTCACGCCGACGCCGACCGTGTTGATGCACAGGTGGCGTCGCCCGGCCCGGCAGTTGCGACACGTGCCGCACACGAGGTGGCCCTCCCCGGAGACGCGGTCTCCGACCGCGACGTGGTCGACGTCGGCGCCCACCTCGACGACCTCGCCGAAGAACTCGTGGCCGAGCGTCATCGGTACGACCACCGTGGCGGCGGCCCACTCGTCCCACTGCTCGAGGTGGAGGTCGGTGCCGCACAGGCCCGCCCGCAGCACCCTGATCTTGACGTCCTTGTCGCCGCACTCGGGCTCGGGGACGTCGACGAGCTCGAGACCTGGACCTGCCGTGACCTTCCGCAGTGCGCGCACGCGCCCATCATGCCGGTCGCCGCTCGTCGTGCCACGCCGACCGTTCGGCGCAGCCCGACCCGCCGCACGTCGCGTGCCGGCCCCGTCCGGCGAGGCGGCCGTCCCGTGCCGTTCACAGGTACCCCGGTGCGCCCCACTGTTGGTCGCGACCCGGGCCGCACGGTCCCGGACCGACCCTGGAGGTGCCCGTGAGCCACGACGCTCGCACGCAGGCCGAGGACCCCTACCTCGCCCTGCAGTCCACTCCGGAGTTCCAGGAGCTGCGCCGCAAGTTCCGCAGGTTCGTCTTCCCGACGACCGCGTTCTTCATCTCCTGGTACTTCCTGTACGTCCTGCTCTCGATCTTCGCCCCGGGGTTCATGGGAGCCCGGGCCTTCGGCAACGTCACCGTGGGCCTGCTCTTCGGCCTGGGCCAGTTCGTCACGACCTTCGTCATCACCTTCGTCTACGCGCGCTGGGCCAACCGCGAGTTCGACCCGCTGGCCGACCGTCTCGGCGCCCGGCTCGACGCTCGCAAGGAGCACTGACCATGGCCTTCCTCCCCGCGGCGGACGCCGCCACCTCGGTCGGCAGCCCGGCCCTGAACATCGCGATCTTCGCCGGCTTCGTCGTCGTCACGCTCGCCATCGTCATCAAGGTCGCCTCCGGAAAGAAGACCGCCGAGCAGTACTACACCGCCGGTGGCGCCTTCTCGGGCCGCCAGAACGGCATCGCCATCGCGGGCGACTACCTCTCGGCCGCGAGCTTCCTCGGCATCGCCGGCGCCATCGCGCTCCAGGGCTACGACGGCTTCCTGTACTCCATCGGCTTCCTCGTCGCGTGGCTCGTCGCGCTCCTGCTCGTCGCCGAGCTGATGCGCAACACGGGCCGCTTCACGATGGCCGACGTGCTGTCGTACCGCCTCAGGCAGCGGCCGGTCCGGATCGCGGTGGCGATCTCGGTCATCTGCGTTTCCTTCTTCTACCTGCTGGCCCAGATGGCCGGCGCGGGCGGCCTCGTCTCGCTCCTGCTCGGCATCAGCGGTGAGGCGGCGCAGAACCTCGTCATCGCCGTCGTCGGCGGCGTCATGATCGCCTACGTCCTCATCGGCGGCATGAAGGGCACGACCTGGGTGCAGATCATCAAGGCGATCCTGCTCATCGCGGGCACCGCGGTCATCACCGTGTGGGTGCTCGGCAAGTACGGCTTCAACCCGTCCAGCCTCTTCCAGGCCGCCGCGGACAACTCACCGGCCGGCGAGAAGATGTTCGAGCCGGGCCTGAAGTACGGCAAGAACCTCACGACGAAGATCGACTTCATCTCCTTGTCGATGGCCCTCGTCCTCGGCACCGCGGGCCTGCCGCACGTCCTCCAGCGGTTCTACACCGTCCCCACGAGCAAGCAGGCGCGCAAGTCGGTCGAGTGGGCCATCTGGCTCATCGGCGGGTTCTACCTCCTCACCCTCGTCGTGGGCTACGGCGCCGCGGCCCTCGTCGGCCCGGACGCCATCAACGCCGCCCCCGGCAAGGCGAACGCCGCCGCTCCGCTGCTCGCCTACGAGCTCGGTGGGTCGGTGCTCCTCGGCATCATCTCGGGCATCGCCTTCGCGACGATCCTCGCGGTCGTCGCCGGCCTCACCATCACGACGTCGGCGACCTTCGCCCACGACCTCTACAAGGAGGTCTTCAAGCGGGGCGTCACCGCCGAGGGCAGCGAGGTCCGCGTGGCGCGGATGGCGGCCATCGTCATCGGCATCGTCGCGATCGTCGGCGGCATCTTCGCCAAGAGCCAGAACATCGCGTTCCTCGTGGCCCTGGCCTTCGCCGTCGCGGCGAGCGCCAACCTGCCGACGATCCTGTACTCGCTGTTCTGGAAGGGCTTCAACACCCGCGGCGCGCTGTACTCGATCTACGGCGGTCTCATCAGCGCGATCGGCCTCATCATCTTCAGCCCGGTCGTGTCGGGGAAGCCGCCGCTCGTCGAGGGCGGTCCCAGCCCGTCGATGATCACCAACACGGCGATCGACTTCCACTGGTTCCCGCTCGACAACCCGGGCCTGGTCTCGATCCCGCTGGCGTTCTTCCTCGGCTGGCTCGGGTCGGTGACGAGCAAGGAGCACAACGCCCAGAAGTACGCCGAGATGGAGGTGCGCAGCCTCACCGGTCACGGTGTCGGCGAGGTGGTCAGCCACTGACCGCATGACGACGGGCCCCCGACGTCATCGTCGGGGGCCCGTGGTCGTGGCGGTGGGTCAGGGTCAGGCGTGCGCCGACGCCTCCGAGCGCAGGCGCGCGGCGAGGTCGTCGTCGACGGTCTCGAAGAACTGCCCGACGACGCCCTCGAGGTGGTCGACGCTGTCGGCACGGAACAGCACGGGCTGGTAGGCCGTGATGTCGTAGTTGAGCGTGCCCATCTCGTGCAGGTCGAGCGGGCGGATGTCCATGTGCCCGAACTCGTCCATCTCGCCGTAGCTCGACAGGATGCCGGCGCCGTAGGCCTTGGTCTCGCCGTCCTCGGCCATGACACCGAACTCGATGGAGAACCAGAAGACGTCGGCGACGAACTGCATCGCCTCGTCGGTCTCGAGGCGCTCGCTCGCCTTGCCGGCGGCCTCGGTGATCGCGGCGAAGCGCGGGCTCGCGAGCTGGTTCGCGTGGCCGATGACCTCGTGGATGATGTCGGGCTCGGGGGTGTACAGCGGCTGGCTCGGGTGGCGCAGGTACTGCGTGGAGTTGAAGGTGCGCGCGCCGAGGTCGGCGTAGAAGGCACGCAGCGGCACCAGGCCGGGGGCGCACGTGTAGGTCCAGCCGGTGAGGGGGCGCAGCAGCTCCGACACCTCCTCGAGCTGGGGCACTCGGTCGGTCGGCAGGCCCAGGGCCGCCTTGGCTGACAGGAACTCCGAGTGCGCGTACTTCTCGTGCTTCGGCGCGAGCTCCGCCGACACGATCCGCCAGATCTCCTGCTCCTCGTCGGTGTACTCGACGTGGGGAACGGGGTCGCCGGCGCGGCGGGAGAGCGAGAAGCCGGCGATCTCGCCACGGCGGGCCCGGTAGGCAGCGTCGGTGAAGCCAGGGTGGTTCTCCCCCAGGTGCACCTGAACCAGTCCGTCGGCGTCGGTCGTCACGGCCGAGTAGAGCTGTCCTTCCTCGAACACCGCGCTCACCTCCTCGTGCGTCGTGGTCGGCCTCGTGGGCCGTTCCGCCTACGGAATCACGTTCCCCGTCGCGATGGAACCAATGCTGGCGGTCCTGTGCAACGAGCGCACACTTTCACGGGTCCGATCGGCGTTCGGCTGGTCAACCTGTCCAGGAGCCGGCGAGGCGGGCCGAGCACCCGATGGCCGTGACAACTCATCCGAACGGTCAGGAGTTGGTCAAGAGATCAGCGATCGCGTCATTCGTTCACGAACGGCGTGTCAGCCTTGACACAGACACCGGAGAAGGCCCGCAGGGGGTGCTCATCCGGCCGGGAGACACAGCGTCGACCGGGACTCACCCGGAGAGGAAAGTCATGAGCACCCCCGCCACCCGGCGTCTTGCCGGCGCGGTCGCGATCATCGCGACCGCTCTCGTCGCCGCTCTCGCCGCGGCTCCGGCTGGTGCGGCCGACCCGACACCCCAGAAGGTCACCTTCACCCCCGCCCTGCTCACCCCCGGCACCGAGCTCGGCAACTCGCACCGCGGCCAGTACCGCTGGATGGGCTACGCCCCGCAGCCCGCGTCCTGGCCCGCGCCGGACGTGTACTACCGCGACCAGGTCTACTGGGGCCGGCTGGAGCCCACCAAGGGCGCGTTCGACTTCAAGTGGATCGAGGACGGCCTGAACAAGGCCGGTGCCACCAAGTCGAAGTTCGGCTTCCGCGTCATGGCGTACTGCCCCGGCTGCTGGATGGAGTACCGCACCGACAAGGTCGCCTTCCCCTCCGTGACCCCCTCCTTCGTCCCCCTCCAGGCCGGCACGACGATCCCCGACTGGAACAGCGAGGCCTTCCTCTCGGGCTACGAGTCGCTCATGGCCGAGCTCGGCCGGCGCTACGGCAACGACCCCCGCCTGGGCTCGGTCGACGTCGGCGGCTACGGCAAGTACGGCGAGTGGTGGGTGGACTACCCCACGACCAAGATCACCGAGGACAACGCACTGCGCCTCGTCAAGGCCGTGAACAAGGCCTTCCCGACCAAGCACGTGCTCTTCAACACGATGCAGAGCGTCGACTTCACGCTCAAGGCCCTGGCCACCAACCCGAACATGGGGCTGCGCACCGACAGCCTGGGTGCGCCGAACATGCACTCGATGGCCGCCGTCGACGCACGCCTGCAGTCGGTGTGGCGGACCCGCCCGTTCTTCACCGAGTGGGCGACCACCGGTGACCCCGTGGTCGGCCGCGACCAGGTGAAGAAGTTCCATCTGTCCACGACGTCGAGCCAGAACATGCGACTCACCTACGACGCGATGACCGCGACCCAGAAGGCGGCCTACGGCGAGGCCGTCCGGTCCGCCGGGTTCCGGTACTCCGTGCGCAGCCTCACGGTCGGGAAGCTGGTCTCCGGTGGCCGCACCACCGTGTCGGTCTCGGTCGGCAACGACGGTGTCGCACCGACGTACGACAAGTGGCAGATCCAGCTGCGCCTCACCGACGCCGACGGCAGGCAGGTCGCGTCCGTCCCGGTCAGGGGGGACCTCAAGCGTCACCTGCCGGGCCGGCGGACCTACGCCTCCTCGGTCCGCATCCCGTCGATCGCGCCGGGGACCTACACCGTCTCGGTCGCCGTCGCCGACCCGCAGCGGTACCTCACCGACATGCACCTCGGCAACCTCGCCCGCCGCGCCGACGGCGGGTACACCCTGGGGCAGGTCGTCGTCGGCAGCCGCTGACGACTCCCGGTCAACCCTCGTGCGGCGGCGTCGCGTCGACGTCGACCCAGCCCCGCTGGACCGCCTGGACGCCGGCCTGGAAGCGGCCGTCGGCCCCGAGCTCGGCGAGGGTGGCCTGGATGAGGCGGCGCACGGTGCGCACCGAGACCCCCAGCCGGCGGGCGACCGTCTCGTCCTTCAGGCCCAGGGACATCAGGTGCGCGACCTGCCGCAGGCGCGCCTCGGTGAAGGGCCCGCTCGTGTCGGCGGGCAGCATCGCGGAGACGGGCACCGAGCGCGCCCAGACCTCCTCGAAGAGCGCCACGACGGGCGCTGCGAGCGCCTCCCCGCGCAGGACGTACGCCCCCGGACGGGTGTCGGCGGTCGCGGGGACCACCGCGAACTCGCCGTCGATGACGATGGCCCGGTAGAACGCCGAGGCGGACGAGCGCACCTGGTGGCCGAGGTCGGAGATCTCCCTGAGGTAGCGGTCCCAGTGCTCCACCCCGAGCGACTCCGAGCCCACGACCATCCGGCACTCGACGCCCCGCTCGGCGAGCTCGCGGTCGAGCGGCAGGGAGGCCGCGACCGCCTCCGGCGACAAGGCGCCCCCGGGGCTGATCGACCACGCCGATCGCGTGGCCTGGGACGTGAGCTGGAAGAGCCGTGAGCGCACGAGGGTGGGGTCGGTGAGGAGCTCGACGCGGTCCGAGACGTAGGCGCGACGGACGTCGACGTAGTCGGCGACGATGTCGGGGATGACCGCGCGCGTGCGCTCCAGGCTCGCGCGGCGAGCGAGGAGCGCCTCCTCCTCGTGCGCGATGAGGAGCTCGAGGGCCTGCTCGGGCGGCACCGGAACCCACTGGCCCTCAGCCGCCTCGCTCACCAGCTCGCGCTGGGCCAGCGACCGAAGGGCGAGCAGCACGTCGTCGACGGACAGACCGGCGGCCGCGGCGATCTTCTCGGTCCCCTGGTGCGGGGAGACGACGAGGGCGCGGTAGACCGCCTCGTCGGTCGGCGAGACACCCAGCTCGGCCAGCACCGCGGCACCTCCCGCATCGGCCCTCGTGACACCTGACGGCCCAAACGGGCCACGGCCACAATGTGCCACACCAAGTCCGGGCGCGGCGGCTGATCACCTGCGCACCATGTCCGCACAGACCACGGCGCTCGCCATCTCGAGCCGCCAGACCGCGAAAGGCACCTCATGCGCCGGCTCCTCCTCGCCCTCCTCGTCCCCCTCGCCGCGCTGGGTTTCGCCGCGAGCGCGCAGGCCGCCAGCACGAGCTCGCCGCAGGCCACCATCATCTGGCCGACCAACCCGACCCGCTGAGCCGCTCCGGGGGGAGCCGGGCGGGTGTGCGGCGCCGTTGAGCGCGCCGCACGCCCGCCCACCGTCTGCTGGCTCACCGGCGGTTGATCCCGCGCTCGTTGAAGGGTTGGCTGGGCCCAGTCACCCAACGAGGAGGAACACCGCCGTGACCGACGACAGCCTGTCCAGCCACGCGCACGAGATGGACTTCGCCCCTGCCCCGGCCTTCGCCGAGCAGGCCAACGGCACCGCGGACCTGTACGACCGGGCTGCCGAGGACCACGAGGGCTTCTGGGCCGAGCAGGCCCGCAGCCGCATCACCTGGGCCAAGGACTTCGAGCGCACCCTCGACTGGGACGACGCGCCCTTCGCGAAGTGGTTCGTCGGCGGCGAGCTCAACGTCGCCCACAACTGCGTCGACCGCCACGTCGAGGCCGGGAACGGCGACCGCGTGGCCATCCACTTCGAGGGCGAGGGCGGCGACACCCGCACCATCACCTACGCCGACCTCCAGCGCGAGGTGTGCCGGGCCGCGAACGCCCTGACCGAGCTCGGGATCGGCGAGGGCGACACCGTCGCCGTCTACATGCCGATGATCCCCGAGACCGTCGTCACGATGCTCGCGTGCGCCCGGCTCGGCGCCCCCCACTCGGTGATCTTCGGCGGCTTCTCCGCCGAGGCCCTGCACACCCGCATCGACGACGCCCAGTGCAAGCTCGTCGTCACCACCGACGGGCAGTTCCGCCGCGGCAAGCCCGCCCCGCTCAAGCCCGCCGTCGACGAGGCGCTGACCCGGGAGAACCCGGTGCAGCACGTCCTGGTCGTCAAGCGCACCGACACCGAGGTCGAGTGGGTCGAGGGCCGCGACGTGTGGTGGCACGACCTCGTCGACCGGCAGGACGACACCCACGAGGCGAAGCCGCACGACAGCGAGCACCCCCTGTTCATCCTCTACACGAGCGGGACCACCGGGAAGCCGAAGGGCATCTTCCACACCAGCGGTGGCTACCTCACCCAGGCGGCGTACACGAGCTCGGTCGTCCACGACGTCCACCCGGAGACCGACGTCTACTGGTGCACCGCCGACGTCGGCTGGGTCACCGGACACAGCTACATCGTCTACGGCCCCCTGGCCAACGGCGCGACCCAGGTGATGTACGAGGGCACCCCCGACACCCCGCACCAGGGGCGCTGGTGGGAGATCATCGAGAAGTACAAGGTGTCGGTGTTCTACACGGCGCCCACGGCGATCCGGACCTTCATGAAGTGGGGCGCGGACATCCCCGCGAAGTTCGACCTGTCGTCGGTGCGGGTCCTCGGCAGCGTCGGCGAGCCGATCAACCCCGAGGCGTGGCTCTGGTACCGCAAGCACATCGGCGGCGACACCGCGCCCATCGTCGACACGTGGTGGCAGACCGAGACCGGCTCCATCATGATCAGCCCCCTCCCCGGGGTCACCACCCTGGAGCCCGGGTCGGCGCAGAGGGCGATCCCCGGCATCTCCGCCGAGATCCTCGACGACGACGGGAAGCCCTTCACCGAAGCCGAGAAGGTGGGCTACCTCGTCCTCACCAAGCCCTGGCCCGCGATGCTGCGCGGCATCTGGGGAGACCCCGAGCGCTACAAGGAGACGTACTGGAGCCGGTTCGGGCCGAAGTACTACTTCGCCGGCGACGGAG
Source organism: uncultured Actinomycetota bacterium (assembly GCA_963795035.1). Lineage (GTDB taxonomy): Bacteria > Actinomycetota > Actinomycetes > Actinomycetales > Dermatophilaceae > Oryzobacter. Next base: position 47,518 of record CAWCFZ010000002.1, read on the forward strand.
CCAAGTACGACGCGAAGGGCAACATCTGGCTGCTCGGCCGGGTCGACGACGTCATGAACGTCTCCGGTCACCGGCTGTCGACGGCCGAGATCGAGTCGGCGCTGGTGTCGCACCCGTCCGTGGCCGAGGCCGCGGTGGTCGGGGCGAGCGACGAGACGACCGGCCAGGCCGTGTGCGCGTTCGTCATCCTGCGCGGCGACGCGGCGGACGAAGGCGAGACCACCATCCAGGAGCTGCGCAACCACGTCGCCAAGGAGATCGGCCCGATCGCCAAGCCCCGGCAGATCATGATCGTCCCCGAGCTGCCCAAGACGCGCTCGGGCAAGATCATGCGCCGCCTGCTCAAGGACGTCGCCGAGAACCGCGAGGTCGGCGACGTCACGACGCTGGCCGACTCCTCGGTGATGAACCTCATCTCGCAGGGGCTGCGGAGCGAGTCCGCCGACTGACCTCCGGGCGGGAGAGCAGGGGTGTCGCGCGGCTGTGCGACACCCCTGAGCCGTCCGCCCGCACGAGGCGTCGGGGCCCGTGTGAGGATGCCGGGCATGACGCGCATCGGCATCCTCACCGCGAGCACCCGCCCGAACCGGATCGGGCACCACGTCGCCGCGTGGGTGACCGGCCTGGGGCCGCAGGACGCCGAGCTCGTCGCGGTCGACCTGCGTGAGCTCGCCCTTCCCCTCCTCGACGAGCCGGATATGCCCTCGGAGGGGCACTACGCGCACGAGCACACGCGGCGGTGGTCGGAGCTGGTGAGGTCCCTCGACGCCCTCGTCCTCGTCATGCCCGAGTACAACCGCGGCTACAACGCGGCGCTCAAGAACGCCATCGACTACCTGTACGCAGAGTGGGACGGGCTGCCCGTCGCCTGCGTCGGGTACGGCTGGAGCGGAGCGCAGTACGCGCGATCCGCCCTGCGCCAGACCCTCGACCGGGTCGGCATGGTGGTGCTCGAGGGGGCGGCCCTGCACTTCGAGAAGACCATCGAGCTCGACGGCACCGTGCACGCCGACGACGAGGCCACCGAGGCCGTGACCCGGATGTTCGCGGCCGTCACCGCTGCCGTCACCGCCGCCGCCGCCGCCGCCGGCTGAGCGAGCGGGGTGGCCCACCAGCGGGCACCGGCGGGGCCGCTGGCCGCCCCCGGGGGCCGCGGTCGGTAGACTCGGGAGCCGGAGCGCCGGGAAGTCTGGTCGGCACAGCAACCAGCGTGCCCACGGGCAGGCCCACCGACCGGAGGAACCTGATGACGCCCGAACCGCAGCCCGACCGCCCACGGCTGTTTCGCCGCTCGACCTGGACCGAGACCCAGGTCGTCGCCAACGCGCTGCGCACCGAGACCATCGGGGGCGCGGTGCTCCTCGTGGCCGCCGTCGCCGCCCTGGTGCTGGCGAACAGCCCGTGGAAGGACGGCTACGACGGGCTGCGCGACACCTACGTCGGCATCGAGTGGGGCCACCTGCGCCTGACCCTGGGGCACTGGGCGGCCGACGGGCTCCTCGCCATCTTCTTCTTCGTCGCCGGGCTCGAGCTCAAGCGCGAGTTCATCGTGGGCGAGCTGCGGACCCCGGCCAAGGCCGCCGTCCCGGTGCTCGCCGCGGTCGGCGGCGTCGTCATGCCCGCCCTGGTCTTCCTCGCCGTCGTCGCGGCCACCGGCGGTGAGGGGGACGCCTTCCGGGGATGGGCGATCCCGACGGCGACCGACATCGCCTTCGCCCTGGCGGTGCTGGCCGTCATCGGCTCGCACCTGCCCTCCGCGCTGCGGGCGTTCCTGCTCACCCTTGCCGTCGTCGACGACCTCATCGCGATCACGATCATCGCGATCTTCTACACCTCCGAGCTCCAGGTCGTCCCGCTGCTGCTGGCGCTGCTCCCCCTCGGCGCCTTCGCGTTCCTCGTGCAGCGCCGCATCACCCACTGGTGGCTGCTCATCCCGCTCGCGCTCGCCACGTGGTCGCTCGTGCACGCCTCGGGCGTGCACGCCACCGTGGCCGGCGTCCTGCTCGGCCTCTCGGTGCCCGTGAAGACCCGCGCGACGGTGCCCTCTATCAGCACGCTCGCCCGCGACACCGACGTCGCGCACCGCTTCGAGCACCGCCTGCGTCCGCTCTCGGCCGGGGTGGCCGTGCCCGTGTTCGCCTTCTTCGCCTCCGGCGTCACCGTCATCGGGGGCGGGTTCCTCGACTCGGTGGTCGACCCGGTCGCCCTCGGGGTCATCGCCGGCCTCGTGGTCGGCAAGCTCATCGGGGTCCTGGGCGCCACCTACCTGCTGGCCCGCTTCACCAGTGCCGAGCTCGACGACGGGCTGGCCTGGGCCGACGTCGCCGGCCTGGCGCTCCTGACCGGAGTGGGGTTCACCGTCTCCCTGCTCGTCGGCGAGCTCGCCTTCGGGACCGGGAGCGAGAGGGACGACCACGTCAAGATCGCGGTCCTCCTCGGGTCGGTGACCGCGGCAGCCCTGGCCTCGGTCGTCCTGCGGATGCGCAACCGGACCTACCGGCGGATCGCCGCCCTCGAGGCGCTCGACCCCGACGCCGACGGCGTCCCCAACGTCTACCAGCGCCAGGACGGCGACTCCTGAGCGCCCGCACTCGGTAAGGTCGTCCCAACGGTCCACAGGGCCACGACAAGGGTGAGGCGGACACGCATGGCAACGGGCACGGAGCGCACCATCGGCCAGCTGGTGGCCGACGCCACCCACGACCTCCAGGGCATCGTGCGCGGCGAGGTCGCCCTCGCCAAGGCCGAGGTGACCACCGGGGCGAAGGTCATCGGCAAGGGCGCGGGCCTGCTGGCCGGTGCCGCCTTCCTCGGCCTCATGGGCCTGGTGTTCGTCCTGCACAGCCTGTCGTGGGTCCTCGCGCAGTGGCTGCCGGTGTGGGCCGGGTACCTCATCGTCGCCGTGGTGGTGCTGCTCCTCGCCGCGGTCCTCGCCCTGCTCGGCAAGAAGGCGCTGGAGTCGGCCAAGCCCACCCCCGAGCGCGCCATCGACCAGGCGCAGCAGACGATCGAGACCCTCAAGAGCCACGGCGCGGCCTGACCTTCGGCACGACGGGCTGGCCCGGCGCTCAGCCCGTGGCGCACGGTCCGGTCGAGACGGCGGAGGCCGCGGCCAGGCCCCGCTGGAGCACCGGGCGGATCTCGTCGAGGGTGAGCGCGTAGCCGGTGTCGGGGTCGTCGAGCGAGGTCGCGAACACCATCCCGACGACCTCGCCGTCTGGGTCGAGCACCGGGCCGCCGGAGGCGCCGCTGCGGACCCGGGCCCGCAGCGAGTAGATCTCCCTCGTGACGCCCTGCCGCCCGTAGATGTCGGCCCCCCGCGCCTCGATCGTGGCCCTGACCCGCGCACTGCCCACCCAGAGTCCCTCGTCGCCGGGGAAGCCCGCGAGCACGGCCGGGTCACCCGCCGCGAGCTCCGCACCGCGCGCCAGGGCCGGTGACGGCAGGCCCGGGACCTCGAGGACGGCCACGTCGCGCCGCGGGTCGAAGGCCACGACCCGGGCCGGACGCTCGCGACCGGTGCCCTTGGCGCTGACCCTGACCACGTCGGCGCCCGCGACGACGTGGGCGTTGGTGGCCACGCGACCGGGCCCGATCACCCAGCCGCTGCCGACCTGGGCGCGGTCGCACGAGCCGGCCTCCGCCCGCACGTGGATGACCGACCCGAGGGCGCGCTTCGATGTCGGGGTCGTCGACGAGCCGGCGGTCCGGCGCCGCGACCGTCGGGATCGGCTCGGGGCCCAGGCCGTCGAACACCCGCGGGAAGCCGCCCGCGTCCAGCGCCCGGGTGACCCCGGTGACGAGCCGGCCGGCCGACGGCGGGACGACCCCGTCGATGGTGGTGACGACGCTCGAGCGCGCGACGAGGGCACGCAAGGGCTGCGGGCCACCGTGGCGCACCGCGCCGGCCACGACCCAGACCACGAGGACGGCGGCTGCCAGCACCACGACGAGCCCGAGGAAGGAGTCGACCCCGCGCGCCACCGGCGCCTGCACCGCCTCGCGGAACCGCCGGCCCGGGACGAGCAGGAGGGCCTGACCGAGCGCCGCGCAGAGGAACACGACGGCGACGAGCCACAGGGCCCCGGTGGTCGTGCCTATCTCGACCCCGGCCCGGTCCTCGAGCAGCCCGGGCGCGAAGCGGATGGCGAGGAACGCGCCGCCGACGAGGCCGACCAGGCCCAGGGACGCCGCGACCACCCCCTGGCGCCAGCCCGTGGCGGCGTAGCCCGCGAGCACGAGGAGCAGGACGAGGTCGAGGACGGCGACGCCGGTCATGGTGCGCGGCCCCTCACCGGTCGAGCCCGCGCATCCACGGCGAGAGGACCCGCTCGGGCAGGGGTCGCTCGTCAGCCGCGTCCCACGGCTGGGCCAGCCCGGCGAGGTCGAGGACGGTGCTGAGCAGCATCGCGGTGAACCCCCAGACGAACAGGCCACCGGCCTCGAAGGCCGGCCCGCGGTAGGGCCCGAAGACCGCGGTGAAGCGGTGGCCGGGGTCGAGGAGCTCGGCCACCGGCACCCGCACCACGGCCTCGACCTCCCCGCGGTCGACGACCCCGATGGGACCGGGGCTCGGCCACCAGGCGAGCACCGGCGTCACCGCGTTGCTGCTCGGCGTGAGGAACAGGTCGGGGAAGGTCGCCACGACCTCGACCCCCGCGGGGTCGAGCCCGACCTCCTCCTCGGCCTCGCGCAGCGCCGCGGCGACGGAGCCGTCGTCGTCGGGGTCGATGCGTCCGCCCGGGAAGGAGACCTGCCCGGGGTGCGAGCGCAGCGTGTGGGCGCGCTCGGTGAGCACGACGTCCTCCCCGCCGCGGGGGTCAGGTCCGAACAGGACGAGCACGGCAGAGCGCCGGGCGTGGTCCTCGGGGGGCGACCAGGCGGCGAACCACTCGTGCTCGCCGACGTCGGTGCGGGCCGCGAGCGCCGTGAGCCACGAGGGCGCGGGAACCGGCGAGCCGGTCACGGAGCCGGGTCGTCGGGGAGCGGGCCCGGCGGCGGGTCGGGGAGGACCGCCCCCGGCGCCAGCTCGTAGGCGAGGAGCGCGCGGGCCCGCACGGGGTCGGTCTCGCCCTCGCCGTACGACGGGCACAGCGACGCGACCGGGCACGCACCGCAGGCCGGCCTGCGCGCGTGGCAGGTGCGCCGCCCGTGGAAGATGAGGACGTGGCTGAGCATCGTCCAGTCGCTGCGGGGGAACAGCGACGCCGATGGCGTGCTCGGCCTTGACGGGGTCGGTCTCCTCGGTCCACGCGAAGCGGCGGGCGAGGCGACCGACGTGGGTGTCGACGGTGATGCCGGGCACCCCGAACGCGTTGCCCAGCACGACGTTGGCCGTCTTGCGCCCGACGCCGGGAAGGGTGACGAGGTCGGCGAGCCGGCCGGGGACCTCGCCACCGAACCGCTCGACGACCGCCTGCGACAGCGAGATCACGGAGTTCGTCTTGGCCCGGAAGAAGCCCGTGGGCCGAAGCACGGCCTCCATCTCCTCGCGGTCGGCCGCGGCCATCTCCTGCGCGGTGGGCCAGCGCGAGAACACCGTGGGGGTGACGGAGTTGACCATGACGTCGGTGGTCTGCGCGGAGAGCACCGTGGCGACGAGCAGCTGGAAGGGCGTCTCGAAGTCGAGCTCGCAGTGCGCGTAGGGGTACCGGTCGTGCAGCGCGCGGTACGTGCGGCGGGCGCGGCGGGTGCGGGCGACGGGGGTCTCCTCCCCCGCGCGGGCGCGCCGGGCGACGGCGGAGGGCTTCACGGGCACGCGACGAGCCTACGTGCTGGGTCCGACGCACCCGCGCGCCCCGTCACGGCAGGTCATGGCCCTCGCGGGGCACCCTCGCGGGGCGGCGTCGCGCGGCGGCCGCTCTCTGGCACACTGTGGCCCGTGGATCACGACGTCGTGCGCAGAGCGCCTCTCTTCGCCACCATTGACGACCAGACCGCGGAGTCGCTCATCGCGACGATGAGCCCGCAGCGGCTCGAGCGCGGCGACATCCTCTTCCACGAGGGCGACCAGGGCGACCGGCTCTACGTCATCGGCGAGGGCAAGATCAAGCTGGGCCGCACGAGCAGCGACGGGCGCGAGAACCTCCTGGCGATCCTCGGCCCCGGTGAGATGTTCGGCGAGCTCTCCCTCTTCGACCCCGGGCCGCGCACGGCCACGGCCACCGCGGTCGCCGAGACCCAGGTCGTCTCGATGGGCCACGAGCAGCTCAAGGACTTCCTCGCGCAGCGTCCCGGTGTGGCCACGACGCTGCTCGCCGCGCTGGCCCGCCGGCTGCGCCGCACCAACGAGTCGCTCGCCGACCTCGTCTTCACCGACGTCCCCGGCCGCGTCGCCAAGGCGCTGCTCGACCTCGCCGACCGCTTCGGACGCCCGGTCGAGGAGGGCGTCCTCGTCTCGCACGACCTCACCCAGGAGGAGCTGGCCCAGCTCGTCGGCGCCTCGCGCGAGACGGTGAACAAGGCCCTGGCCGACTTCGCCTCCCGCGGCTGGCTGCGCCTGGAGGCGCGGGCCGTCCTGCTCCTCGACGTCGAGCGCCTCAAGCGCCGCGCGCGCTGAGGTAGTCGACCTGGGCGCGGATCGACATCCGCGCCGCCGGCCAGACCGGCTCCGGCACGTCGGCGTACACGCGCCGCAGCACGCCCTCGACCGGGTCGTCCTCGGCGCCGGCCCCGTCGGCGAGCGCCTGACGCACCTGCTCGAGCCGCTCGGCGCGGTGGGTCCGGTAGAAGGCGAGCATCGCCGCGGCATCCGGGACCACGGGTCCGTGGCCCGGGAGGATGGTCGTCACGCCACCGTCGCCGGTGAGGGCCCGCAGCCGCTCGAGGGAGGCCAGGTACGCCGCGAGCTCGCCGTCGGGGTGGGCCACCACCGTGGTCCCGCGGCCGAGGACGGTGTCTCCCGTGAGGAGCGCGTGGTCGGCGGGCAGGGCGAAGGACAGCGAGTCGGACGTGTGCCCGGGCGTCGCGACGACTCGCAGCTCGAGCCCGCCGGTGGTGACGACCGAGCCGTCGCGCAGGTCGTCGTGGCCCCGACCGACGGCCCGCACCGGGGCGCCGGTCAGCTCGGCGAACCGCCCGGCCGACTCGGCGTGGTCGTGGTGCCCGTGGGTGAGGACGGTGAGCGCCACGCGCGCGCCGCGCGACGCGACGTCGTCGAGGACGGCGGCGAGGTGGCCCTCGTCGAGCGGGCCCGGGTCGACGACGACCGCCTCGGTCGAGCCCGGCTCGAGGACGACCCACGTGTTGGTGCCGTCGAGGGTCATCGGGCCGGGGTTGGGTGCCAGGACGCAGTGGGCCCGTGCCGTGACGGCGCCTCCCGCCCACGCGGCGAGGGTCGACGGCGGCGGGGTGGCGCTCACCTCACCGAGTATGCCGCGACCCTCCTGCCGACAGGACATGGGTGGGGCGCCGACCGTCCGGGCTGGCTCGCGCCGCGCGGCCCACGGTCGGGGGGCCGCCCGGATCGGCCGTTGTCCTGTCGGTGGGTCACGACGACACCGTGGGCCGTGGCACCTGTGGATGACGCGCCGCCGTGTCGGGAGTTGGCTGCCACGCTGGCGTCGTGAGCGAGGTGGCGAGGACGGTGCGACGGCTCGGAGGAGTGGCCACGTGGCGTGAGCTGCGCGCCGTCCACGGGCGCCACGCCATCGAGGGTGCTCGCCGGGCGGGCTCGGTCGAGCGGGTCCGGCGCGGGACCTACGTCCTGCCCGGGACGGCGGGGCACCTTCGCGCGGCCCGTCGCCTGGCCGCGACGCTGTCCCACCTGAGCGCCGCCGTGCACCACGGGTGGAAGGTCGCAGCGCCACCGGAGGTTGCGTGGCTCACCGTCCGCCGCAAGCGCCACCTCGACCTCGACGGCCGGACCGACATCTCGGTCCACTGGTCCGACCTGCGCCCGCACGAGGCGGCCGACGGCGTGACCGCCCCCGTGCGCACCGTCGTCGACTGCGCCCGCGCACTGCCCTTCCCGCAGGCACTGGCCGTGGCCGACTCCGCGCTGCGCTCGGGCCGCGTCACCCCCCTCGAGCTGGCCCGGGCGTCCGAGGAAGCGATGGGCCCGGGGGCCCGGGCCGTCCGCCGGGTCGCGAGCCACGCCGACGCCCGGGCGGCGAACCCGTTCGAGTCGGTCCTGCGGGCCCTCGCCATCGAGGAGGGCTTCGACCTCGTCCCCCAGCTCGTCGTCAGCGACAGCGGGCTGTTCGCCGTCGTCGACCTCGGGAGCGAGGAGCTGCGCCTCGTGGTCGAGGCCGACGGGTTCGAGCACCACGGGACCCGCCGGGGCCTGGTCAAGGACTGCCGCCGGCACACCGAGCTCTGCGTCTTCGGGTGGTCCTCGCTGCGGTTCACCTACGAGGACGTGATGTTCGAGCCGGACTGGACCCGGTGGGCGCTGCGCTCGTGGCGGACCGTGCGTGCGGGAGGCGTCCCCGAACCGCCACCGCGTCGGACCGGCCGACAGGACATCGCAGCCTGACCGGCCCCCAGGCATGGACGCCGCGGCCCACCTCTCCGGCGTGGACGCCGCGTGCCCCTCGATGTCCTGTCGGTGGGACCTGCCGGATGCCCTGCGGTCGAGGCAGGTCCGCCGCTCGGCACGCGCGGGGCGTGGCACGCGGGGCAGCGGGTGCAGCGGGGCAGCGGGCTCAGCGGTCCCGGGTGCGGGAGCCGGCGGACAGGTCCTGCATCAGCTGCGCGCGACCGCGCAGCGTGACGTCGAGGGTGTCGTAGAGGGCGACGAAGGTGCGCACGGCCCACACGACGAGCGCGTCCCGCGCGTGCTGGGAGAGGTCCAGCAGGTCGACCGCGGGGTGGTGGACGGCGATCCGGCGCGCGCGCCGACCGCCACCGCCCTCGAACGCGAGGTCGAGCCCGGCGACCTGGGACCACTCCTCGCGCTTGCCGTCGAGGAGGTCGAAGAGCGACGCGGTCCGCAGGGGGTCGCCGGTGTCCAGGCGCGCCTCGATCCGCACGCGCCCGTCGTCGACCTGGGCGATCGACCAGGAGCCGAAGGGCCCGGCGCCGAAGTCCAGCCAGCTGCAGTCGATGTTGCGGGCGGGCAGGCGCACGGCCGGCCGGCTGGTGCTGACGGCGAGCAGGACCTCGCGGAACAGGTCCTGGCGGGCCCGGTTCTGCGCCGACTCCTCCGTGCCCCAGTTGCGCGGGCCGCGGTGCGATCGGGGGTCGTCGGCCCAGTCGGAGGGGCGCGCGATGACGTCGAGGTAGGGGACGTGGGGGCCGACCTCGCCGGCCAGCGCGACGTCGACCTCGATGCCGAAGAAGCGGATCGGCTGGTCGTTGCGCTCGTTGAGCCAGTCGAAGGCGTGGCGGATGTCGTCGCCGAGGTGGCGCGACACCCACACCACGGCCGAGGCCCGGAGCCCGGACGCCGCCGCGAGGCAGTCCCCGAGGCGGGCGAGGTCGGTGCCCTCGAGCTGGTTGGTGATGACGACGACGCGACCGTCGGCATCCCGGGCCGAGATGTCGTACCGGAACCCGTCGGCACTGACGTCCGTCGCCAGCACGCTCAGGTCGACACCCATGGCGTCGCCGAGCACGTCGAGGTTGCGGGTGAGCCACGGCGTGAAGTCGTCGGCAGCGGCCGGCCACTCCTCGTCGAGCGCTCCCCTGCGCCGAGGCAGGCGCACCGGCTCGGCCGGGGGGCGCGAGACCTCGGGCAGGGCCGGGGCCAACCGCAGCGGCGGGCGGCCGGAGGACAGGGGGGCGTCCGTCGTGGGGACGTGGGCGGGGGTGTGCTCCTCTTCGGAGACACCCAGTGTCGCGAGCTGTGTGCCGTTCACCGTTCTGCCTTTCGTGGGACCGGCTGGGCGTCGCTGGCGGTGGGTGCCTGTGGCGGGATCGCCACGGACACCGCCCCCAGCAGGTTGGACACGGCGCGGGTGCCTGTCCTCGATGTCGTCCTCACCGGTGCAGGGTCCCTGACCAGCGAGAACACCGATGGTGGCAGCCGCCGGATCCGGAGGTGTGCGGATCGCACCTGTGGTCGGCTGTTCGGTGCCCGACCTCGGTCCGAACGGGCGCGTGGACGGGAGGATTTCGGTCCGCAGGGGGTCTCGACGGGAGGATTGCGCTCAGGGGAGGACGGTGCGCAGGACGAGGGCGCCGTCACCGCGGCGGACGAGCTCGGGCAGGACGCGGGCGACCCGCGGCCGGTCGGCGAGGAAGCCCGCCGCGTCGTCGAAGGCGGCGAGCGCCTGGAGCGAGACCACCGTGGGCGGCAGCATCCGCACCTGGCCGGCCCCGTGCCGGGCGAGCAGGTCGCTCGCCCGCACCCAGCCACTGCGGTCCGACTCGCCCGAGGTCTCGCGCGCCTCCTGCCCGTCGGGCATCGCCGCGGCGAGGATCCACGTGTCGTAGCGCCGCGGCTCGAACGCCGGGGTGACCCAGTGCGCCCGGCCCCTGAGGTCGGCGACGGCCACCCGCACCCCGCACTCCTCCTCGACCTCGCGCACGGCGGCCGCCGCGAACGGCGCCGCCTGCACCACGGGCACCCCCATGGCGCGCGGCCAGGTCGCCCAGACCGGGCGTCGCGAGGTCGAGCGAGTGGTCGACCGGGTCGACCCCTCCGCCGGGGAAGACGACGGTGGACGGCGCGAACGCCATCGAGGGGACCCGTCGCTGGACGTACACCTCGGGCCCGGCGGCGCCGTCGCGCACGAGCATCACGGTGGCGGCGGTGCGCAGCGGCCCGTCGACCCGGTCGGGGTCGGCCAGCCACGACTCGGCCCGCTCGGCGAGCCCGGGGTCGCCCGACACCGGGTGCTCGACGACCGGGCTCACGCAGGGACCCGTCAGCCGCGCAGGTGGACGATGACCTCGACCTCGACGGGCGCGCCCAGGGGCAGCGCCACGACGCCGACGGCCGACCGCGCGTGGACCCCGGCCTCGCCGAAGGCCGAGCGGAACAGCTCGGATGCGCCGTTGACGACGAAGGGCTGGCCGGTGAACGAGGGGTCCGAGGCGACGAAGCCGACGACCTTGACGACCCGTTCCACGGCGTCGAGGTCGTCGACGACGGAGGAGATGGCCGCGAGGGCGTTGAGGGCGCACACCTGGGCGAGCTCCTTGGCCCGCTCCGGGCTCACCAGCCCCGGCCCCTCGCCGACGCGACCCGACTCCGCGAGGACCCCGTCGACCACCGGGACCTGGCCGGAGACGTAGACGCGCGAGCCGTCGAGGACGGCCGGCACGTACGCGGCGATCGGCGGGACGAGCTCGGGGACGGCGAGGCCGAGCGCGGCCAGCCGGTCGGTCACGGCACCCATCGGGGTCAGCCCTTCGGGCGCTTGAGGTAGGCGACGAGGTTACCCTCGGGCATGGTGAGGACCTGGACGAGCTCCCACCCGTCGCCTCCCCACTGGTCGAGGATCTGCTTGGTCGCGTGCACGATCAGCGGCACGGTTGCGTACTCCCACGTCGTCATGACGGGCAGCCTACTGCCGGGCCGGGAGACCGGGTCCACGGCTACCGTGGCGTCCGTGAGCGACGAGCAGAGCGACATCCTGTCCCGCACGGCCCGAGCACCCGACCGCACCGAGGTCACCGGCCCCGCGCAGACGGATGTCTACGACGTCTGGGAGCCCACGACCGAGCGGGCCCGCGGCATCACCGTCGCCCTGCTCCACGGTGGCTTCTGGCGCGAGGAGTACGACCGCACCCACCTCGCCCCGCTCGCCGAGGCCCTGGCCCGCGACGGCTTCCACGTCGCCAACCTCGAGTACCCGCGCACCGCGATGCCCGGCGGCGGATGGCCCGGCACCGGTGACGCCGTCCTGGCCCGGATGGAGTCGGTCCACGCCGACACCGACCTCCCCGGCCGCGTCGTCGTCGTCGGTCACTCGGCCGGTGGTCACCTCGCCCTCTGGCTCGCCTCCTCGGACCGGCTCCCCTGGCTCACCGGCGCGCTCGCGCTCGGTCCCGCGGCCGACCTGCGCGAGGTCGACCGGCTGGGCCTCGGCGACGACGCCGCCCGCGCCCTCCTCGGTGGCACGCCGCAGGAGCGGCCCCGCGAGTGGGTCGACGCCGACCCGGCCCAGCAGCGCCTCACCGTCGCGTCGGTGGTCGTCACCGGCGAGTTCGACGACATCGTCCCGGCCGCCGTCGCCGAGGCCTACGCGGCCACGCGCGCCGAGGGCGAGCCGTTCACCTCCTCGGTGGTGAGGCGGGCCGACCACTTCGACCTCATCGACCCGACGACGAACGCGTACCTCCTGCTCCTCGCCGAGGTCGAGGAGCTCACCCTGCGCTGAGGCCGGCGAGCGCCCCGACCTAGGCTGGGCGGCGTGCCGAACCCACCGCTTCCCCGGGTCCTGGACGGCGTGCGCCTGCATGTCGTCACCGGCAAGGGCGGCGTCGGCAAGACGACGGTGGCCGCGGCGCTCGCCCTCGCGCTGAGCCGCCAGGGCAAGAAGGTGCTCCTCGTGGAGGTCGAGGGCCGGCAGGGGATCAGCCAGACCTTCGACGTCCCGCCCCTGGGGACCCAGGAGGTCCGCCTCGTCAGCCACCCGGACGGCGGCGAGCTGTGGGGGCTGTCGGTCGAGGCCAAGGCCGCGCTCCTGGAGTACCTCCAGTCGTTCTACAAGCTGGGCCGTGCCGGTGGCGCCCTCGAGCGGATGGGGGTCGTCGACTTCGCCACGACCGTGGCCCCCGGGGTCCGCGACGTCCTGCTCACCGGCAAGGTCTACGAGGCCGTCGGGCGGATGTCCGGCCCGAAGCGCGGCCATGGGCGCCCGGTGTGGGACGCGGTCGTCCTCGACGCCCCGCCCACCGGCCGGATCACCCGCTTCCTCGCAGTCAACGTCCAGGTCGCCGACCTCGCCCGGATCGGCCCCATCCACAGCCAGGCCGAGTCGATCACCCGGATGCTGCGCGACCGGCACAGCGTGGTCCACGTCGTGACCCTGCTCGAGGAGATGCCCGTGCAGGAGACGGCCGACGCCGTGGCCGAGCTCACCGCGGCGGGCTTCGGCCTGGGCGCGGTCGTCGTCAACCAGGTGCGCGAGCCGGTCGTGGACGACGCCCTGCTCGACCCCGCCACGACGGATTCCGCACGTGTCGAGGCCCGGGTGCGTGACGACCTCGCCTCCGCAGGCGTGCGCGCCAGCGCCCGGACCGTCTCCGGGCTGCTCGCCGAGGCCCGCGACCACGCCGAACGGGTCGCCCTCGAACGCTCCCTCGAGGACGACGTCGCGGCCCTGGGCCTGGCCGTCGTGACGCTGCCCGCCCTGTCCACGGGCGTCGAGGACGGCGGGGTCGCGGTCCTCGCCGACGAGCTGGCCGGGCAGGGGGTGCGCTGATGGCCCGCGCCGCGGCCCCCTCCCCCGAACCGCTCGACGTCGACGCCCTGCTCGCCGACCTCGGCACCGGCATCATCGTGTGCTGCGGGTCCGGTGGCGTCGGGAAGACGACGACCGCGGCCGCGCTGGGCCTGCGGGCGGCCGAGGCCGGCCGTCGGGTGGTCGTCCTCACCATCGACCCCGCCCGGCGCCTGGCCCAGAGCCTGGGCCTGCGCGAGCTCGACAACGTGCCCCGGCCCGTGGAGGGCGTGGGCCGCGACGGCGGGTCGCTCGACGCGATGATGCTCGACATGAAGCGGACCTTCGACGAGGTCGTGGAGTCGCACTCCACCCCCGACAAGGCCGCCCAGATCCTCGCCAACCCGTTCTACCAGGCGGTCTCCAGCTCGTTCGCGGGCACGCAGGAGTACATGGCGATGGAGAAGCTGGGCCAGCTCCGGGCCCAGGCCGAGCGTGAGGGCACCTGGGACCTCGTCATCGTCGACACCCCGCCCTCGCGGTCCGCGCTGGACTTCCTCGACGCTCCCAAGCGGCTCGGCTCCTTCCTCGACGGGCGCTTCATCCGGCTGCTCACCGCCCCGGCCCGGGCCGGCGGGCGGGCCTACCTCAAGGTCTTCAGCGTCGGCGCCACGGTGACGGCGGCGGCCCTCACCCGGGTCCTCGGCGGGCAGCTGCTCTCCGACGTGCAGACCTTCGTCGCCGCCCTCGACACGATGTTCGGGGGCTTCCGTGAGCGCGCCGACGTCACGTACGCCCTGCTCAAGGAGGACGCCACCGCCTTCGTCGTCGTCGCGTCCCCCGAGCGCGACGCCCTGCGCGAGGCGGCCTACTTCGTCGACCGGCTCGGGAGCGAGGGGATGCCGCTCGCCGGCGTCGTCGTCAACCGGATGCAGCGCCTGGCCGCCCCCGCGCTGAGCGGCAGCAGGGCAGCGGCGGCTGCCGAGCAGCTCGAGGACGCGGCGGCGGCGGCCGGGACCGACGACCTCGCCGCCCTGACCCCGGCGCTGCTCCGGCTGCACGCCGACCTCGCGGAGGTCGCGGCGCGGCACCAGGGCCACCTCGGCCGGTTCGTCGCCGGCCACCCGGGGGTCCCGGTGGCCACGGTCCCGGCGAGCGCCACGGACATCCACGACCTCGACGGCCTGCGGGCCGTCGGCGCCGCGCTCGCCGGCGGCTGAGCGCTCGACCCTCTCGGAGCACCGGAGAAGGGCCCGGACCGTCAGGTGACGGTGCGGGCCCTTCGAGGTGGTGCACCCGGAGAGGCCGACCTGCCGAGCGTGGCTGCAGGGGGTTGCCACGCGTGGCTGCAGGGGGTGGTCGGCCCCTCCGGGAGTCTGTGGGCCGGTCTAGGCGATGGCTCCCTGGGAGACGCCGACCTTGGCCTGGATGAGGAGGTCGGTCCACGAGCGGACGTCCGGGCGGCGGCGCAGGAGGGCCCGGCGCTCGCGCTCGGTCATCCCGCCCCAGACGCCGAACTCGGTGCGGTTGTCGAGGGCGTCGGCCAGGCACTCGGCGACGACCGGGCAGCCCTTGCAGACGGCCTTGGCGGCGCGCTGCGCCTTGCCCTGCACGAACAGTGCGTCAGGGTCGGTGCCGGCGCAACGACCGAGCGGTGCCCAGTCGGAGATCCACTGGTCCGTGGGTGCAACTGCGGGTGCGATGCTCATGTCCACCTCTTTCCGGGGCCCCTGCTGGGTAGGTCTGCCGCCTACCCCGGCGGGGTGGTGGCCTGCGAAAACGGTACGGATTCCGCAACCTCCGGGGGTATCGGTCGAACCGGCCTCCGCTGCTGGCCGAACGGTTGAACCCCCAGCCGAACGGTTGACCCGTCCATCACCGGCCCCCACCGGCCGCGGGACCGGCTCGGCTGCGGATTCCACGGTCCGGCCGACCCTCACGGCGGGGGGAGGCGGCGCACGGCAACCGGGCGGGGTCGGGTTCGCGGGTTACCCTTGGGCCCATGGACGGACGCGCCCACAATGTCTCCGCCGTGCTCAGGCTGCTCCTCGGCTTCGTCGTGCTCAGCACGGTGGCCGGCCTGCTCATGGCCGGGCTCGCCATCCCCGCGATCGGGGCCACCGGCCAGGCGGCCAAGGGCGGTGTCGACTTCTTCAACGACCTGCCGAGCGACTTCACGGTCTCCCCGCTGGCCCAGCAGTCGCGCATCCTCGACGCCGACGGCAAGCTCATCGCGAACCCGTACGACGAGAACCGCATCATCGTGCCGCTGAAGAAGATCAACAAGAACATGCAGAACGCGCAGATCGCCATCGAGGACGCGCGGTTCTACGAGCACGGTGGTCTCGACGTCCGCGGGTTCAGCCGCGCGATGCTCTCCAACCTCCAGGGGGGCGACGTCCAGGGAGCGTCCACGCTGACCCAGCAGTTCGTGAAGATCACCCTGCAGGAGAACGCCCTGCGCCGCGGCGACAAGGAGGCGGCGGCGGCCGCGGTCCAGAAGTCGTACTCGCGCAAGCTCCAGGAGCTGAAGTACGCGCTCAACGTCGAGGAGAACTTCACCAAGGACCAGATCCTCGAGGGGTACCTCAACCTCGTGTACTACGGCGACCAGGCCTACGGCGTCGAGGCCGCCGCCCTCAACTACTTCGGCGTCAGCGCGAGCAAGCTCAGCCTGGGGCAGGCGGCCCTGCTCGCGGGCGTCGTGCAGCAGCCGACCGCGTACAACCCGGTCATCAACCCCAAGGCGGCGCAGACCCGTCGCAACCTCGTCCTGGACCGGATGCAGTCGCTCGGCCTGGCCCCGGCCAAGGACGTCGCCGCGGCCAAGAAGGCCGACGTCACGAAGATGATCAAGAAGAAGCCGGCCAAGGGCGTGTGCCACCGCTCGGCGCAGCCGTACTTCTGCACCTACGTCCTGGAGTGGCTGCAGAAGTCGCCCCAGATGGCCGTGCTCGGCAAGACCCCGGCCGACCGCCTCAAGGCGATCAACCAGGGCGGCCTGACCATCCGCACCACCCTGAAGCCGGCGATGCAGAAGGCCGCGCAGAAGGAGCTCACCAAGGCCGTCCCGATCAACAACAAGCAGAACCTCGGCGCCGCCGCGACCATCCTCGAGCCCGGCACGGGCAAGGTCCTCGCGATGGCCCAGGCCACCGACTTCGCGAAGTACCAGACCAACGTCAACGTCGACCAGGTCTACGGCGGCGGCGCGCTCGGCTACCAGTTCGGCTCCACGGCGAAGACCTTCGCCGTCGTCACGGCCCTGGAGAAGGGCATGCCGCTCGAGGGCACGATCAAGGTCCCGTTCGCCACCGGCAAGGAGGGCCACCTCTTCGCCGACAAGAAGCTCCTCACCGAGAAGTGCGGCACCAACGAGCCCTGGTCGGTCAAGAACGACTACCCCAGCGGCGGCAAGATGATGACCCTGGGTGAGGGCATCTCGAAGTCGATCAACACCTGGGCGGCGCAGCTCGTCATCGACGTCGGCCCGTGCGACGTGCGTGACGTCATGACGAAGATGGGCCTGCACAAGGGCAACGGCAAGCCGATCGACCCCTACATCTCCGACATCACGCTGGGCTCGGGCACGACCAACACGATGAGCCTGGCGAGTGCGTACGCGACGCTGGCGTCCAGCGGCAAGTACTGCGAGCCGTACCCGGTCAGCTCGATCACGACCTCCGACAAGAAGGAGGTCAAGGTCCCGGGCCCGCAGTGCAAGCAGGTCATCTCCCCCGACGTCGCCGACGGTGTCACCTACCTGCTCAAGGGCACCCTCGACAACGGGACCGCGAAGGGCGTGTGGAGCAACTCGGCTCGCCCGGCCGCCGGCAAGACCGGCACCACCGAGGGTCACAACCAGGGCTGGTTCGTCGGCTACACCAAGCAGCTCGCGACGGCGGTGTGGCTGGGCAACCTCCGCCCGGCAAGCAAGAACGGGAACCTGTACTCCCTCAACGGCAAGTGCTTCGGCGAGTACGGCTGCATCCGGCAGGTCTTCGGTGGCACCGTGTCGGCGCCCATGTGGGCCAAGATCATGCGGGCCGCGTCCCAGGGCATGCCGGTCAAGGACTTCCCCTCGCCGTCGGCCGCCATCCGCTCCGGCTCGCTCAGCGGCCTGCCCAACGTCATCGGACGTAGCGCCGACAAGGCCGCCGCGATGCTCTCCGACGCCGGGTTCACCAGCCACGTCCAGGGCAAGATCAACAGCTCGCTCCCCAAGGGCACCGTGGCCGCGACGACGCCGGCCGGGTCGGCCCTCAAGGGCGCCGACGTCGGGCTGCTCATCTCCACCGGGGTGGCCTACGTCGCACCGGCCGCCGACCCCCCGCCGCAGCCTCAGCCCAAGCCGACGAAGGCCGAGCCGAAACCCAGGGGCACCCCGAAACCGAAGAAACCGTGACGCACGAAGGGCCGGGGCGCAGGCCCCGGCCCTTCGTCGTGTCGGTGTGCGCGGGTCAGCCGCTGGCGAGAACCTGACGGACCACCGCCGCCACGCGGCCCCCGTCGGCGCGGCCGGCGACCTCGCCCTGGGCGGCCTTCATCACCAGACCCATCTGCGCGATGCCGGTCGCACCCGTGGAGGCGACGGCGCGCTCGACGATGGCCCGCAGGTCGTCCTCGCCGAGCTGCGCGGGCAGGTATCCCTCGAGGACGGCCAGCTCTGCGTCCTCGGTGTCGGCGAGCTCGGGACGCCGGGCGTCGCGGAAGGCCGCTGAGGCCTCCTTGCGCTTCTTGGCCTCCTTGGCCACGACCTTGAGGACCTCCGCGTCGTCCAGCTCGCGCGCCTCGTCACCGGCCACCTCGGCGTTGGTGATCGAGGTGAGGACCATCCGCAGCGTGCCGGAGCGCAGCTTGTCCTTGGCTCGCATCGAGTCGTGGAGGTCGTGCTGGAGGCGCGCCTTGAGCGTCGTGTCGGTCATGCCCCCAGTCTCCCACCCGCGGTCCACCGGGTTCCCGCGCGGCGCCGGGTGCCCCACCCCTGCGTTCGGCCCGCCCCCGATGAGGTCGATGACCTCCGGTTTTGTGATGATGGGCGGATGCACCCCGTGACTCGCACCGCGCTGCGGACCGCCGCCGGCGTCGTCGGCGCCGGGGTCGGGGGCATCGCCTACGCCGCGCTCGTGGAGCGCACCTGGTTCACGCTGCGGCGCTTCGCAGTGCCCGTCCTGCCGCCGGGGTCGGCACCGGTGCGCGTCCTGCAGGTCTCGGACCTGCACCTCACCCCCGGTCAGGCGAAGAAGATCGCGTGGGTCCGCGAGCTCGCCTCCCTCCAGCCCGACTTCGTCGTGAACTCCGGCGACAACCTCGCCCACCTCGAGGCCGTCCCACCGTTGCTGCACGCCCTGGAGCCCCTGATGGAGCTCCCCGGAGCCTTCGTCCTGGGCTCGAACGACTACTTCGGCCCGGTGCCCAAGAACCCGGCGCGCTACCTCACCCGGTCCCACGCCCAGGTCAAGCACGAACGGATCGAGCTCCCCGTCGGCGACCTCGTCGAGGGGATGCGCGCGGGTGGCTGGCACGACCTCGACAACGCGCGCACGACCGTGACGATGGGCGGGCACCGGGTCGAGCTCGTCGGCGTCGACGACCCGCACGTCCAGTTCGACCGCTACGACCGCGTCTCGGCCCCCGCCGCTACCGACGTCGCCCTCACCATGGGCCTGGTCCACGCGCCCTACCAGCGCGTCCTCGACGCGATGGTCGCCGACGGCGCCGGGCTGGTCCTCGCGGGCCACACGCACGGGGGCCAGCTGGCGGTGCCCGGATGGGGGGCCCTGGTCACCAACTGCGACCTCGACACCCGCCGGGCCAAGGGCGTCTCACGCTGGTGGCCCGGGGCGGGGCGGGCGGGGCGCCACGGGGGTCCGGCCCCGTCGTCGCAGGCCCCCCGGGACGCGGCCTACCTGCACGTCTCCGCCGGTCTGGGGACCTCCCCGTACGCCCCCGTGCGCTTCGCCTGCCGCCCCGAGGCCACCCTGCTCACGCTGCTCGCCCGCGACGCCTGAGGCCGCCCGCGAACCGCGTCGGGCCGCGTCCCCGGGTGCCCCTGACGCGGCGACCGAACCGATTTCGGGGGGCCGGGGGTGGTCGGCTATCCTCGGGTGTCGCTGCGGGCCCAGCTCTCGGCGGCATGCCACGGGGTGTGGCGCAGCTTGGTAGCGCGCGTCGTTCGGGACGACGAGGCCGCAGGTTCAAATCCTGTCACCCCGACCGTGGCTGAAGGGCCCTGACCAGCGGAAACGCGATCAGGGCCCTTCTCCTTCGGCCCTGCGGGCACACCTGCACATCACGGCACGCCGACAGGACATGGTGAACGCGTCCGGTCGGGCCACGCCGGGCGCATCAGGTGGCGCCGGGCGTCTGCCTGTCCGTGTGCCCGAGAGCCGCAGGCGCTACGGAGCGGTGCCGTGCCGGTGGTGGTCGGTCTGCGCGACCTTGCGGTCGGTGGCGATGATCCAGATGGCCAGGGCCACGCCGGCGAGCGCGGCCAGGAAGAAGAACAGGATGGCGATCCCGGGGTAGCCGAGCAGGGTCCACGACGAGGGCACCCGCATCATGAAGGCGGCGCCGATGAGGGTGGCCGCGATGATGAGGCCGAGGGTGAGGCGGTTCGCGACCCGCTGCAGGACCAGGTGGAGGCGCTGCTCGTCGATGGCGTCGACCCGCAGGCGGAACTCGCCCGCGGCCATCGAGTCGAGGATCCGGTTGGCCCGCTTGGGAAGCTGCGCCGTGAAGGTCTTGGCCTCGATGGCGGCCGACAGCATGCCGCCGGGCGTCACCTTCAGGCCCGAGGCGAAGATCTCGCTCACGTTGTCGCGGATGCACTGGGCGGGGGCGAACGTCGGGTCGAGGTGACTCGTCGCCTGGTCGAGGTTGAGCATCGCCTTGCCGATCATCGACATCTCCGACGGCGGGCGCAGCCCGTGGATGCCCGAGAGCCGGCTGAGGTCGACGAGCACCGTCCCGACCTGCAGGTCCTCGCCGCTGGCCACCGCCTCGGAGACGAGGTGGCTGACGTCGTCGCGGAACGCCGCCGCGTCGTAGCCCTCGATCGGGTGACCCATCGCCGCGAGGATCGCGGCAGTCTCCTCACCGTCGCCGTCGCTGATCGACAGGAGGAGCTTGACGACCTCGTCCTGGATCCGTGGCGGGACCGACGCCGTCATCCCCAGGTCCAGCAGGGCCAGCCGTCCGTCGTCGGTGAGCAGGAGGTTGCCGGGGTGCGGGTCGGCGTGCAACACCCCGTGGTCGAGGATCATCCGCAGGTAGGCACGGAACAGCTCCTCGACGATGGGCCGGGCGTCGAGGTCGACGAGCCCGAAGCGCCCGACGTCGGTGATCTTGCGGCCCTCGATGCGGTCCATCGTCAGGAGCCTGCTCGTCGTGTACTCCATGACCGGCTGGGGAACGACGAGCCGGTCGTACTGCGCGGTCAGCTCGCCGAAGGTGACGAGGTTCTTGGCCTCGCGCCGGTAGTCGAGCTCCCCGGCCACCGACCGGCGGAACTGGGCGAGCAGCTGGCTGAACCCGAACCGACGGCCGGCCTCGGTCCGGCTGTCGGCGATGCCCGCCAGCCGGGTGAGGACCTCCATGTCGTCACGGACCGTCTCGCGCACCCCGGGGCGCTGGACCTTGACGACGACCTCGTGGCCGTTGCGCAGCGTCGCGGCATGCACCTGCCCGATCGACGCCGATGCCAGCGGGTCGACGTCGAAGTCGCTGAACCGCTCGCCGATCGACGCACCCAGCTCGGCCTCGACGACCTCGCGCACCATCGCGAAGGGGATGGGGTCGACGGTGTCCTGGAGCCGCGCCAGTGCCGTGGTGTAGGCCGCCGGGAGCAGGTCGAAGCGCGTGGAGAGGAGCTGCCCCAGCTTGATGAAGGTGGGCCCCATCCGCTCGAGGTCGGCCGCGAACTGCTCCGCCGTGTCGGCGCCGCCGCCGACCGCCTCGTCCGCACCGAGCCCGTCCTCGTCGACGGAGAACTCGTCCAGCTGGGCGCCGGACACCAGGTCGGAGCGGCCGTAACGACGAAGGAGCCGCACGAGGTCCACATATCGGCTGTCGAGGGGGTTGCGCATGGGGGACATCCTTGCGCCTGCGCCGTCCGGTCCTGCCACGGCACGTCGGGGAATTCGTGACCCGCGGCGGCCCGCCCCACCCGGCGGGCGGCGGCGGGGGCCCCGGGCTCCTCAGCGGAACGACATCCGGTGCTCGGTCAGCACGGCGACGGCCGTGTCGGACAAGGGGCAGCCGCTCTCGTGGCTCCTCGTCCGCAACCGAGCCAGGGCCTCGGACTCGCTGAGCCCCTCGGTGGCCATGAGCACCCCGACGGCGAGGCCGACGACGCGGACCGCGTCGGTGGCCAGCACCGCCCGCGCCTCGCGACCGGCAGCCACCCGGGTGCTGAGGATGAGGGAGCACCGGTCCGCGAGGGCGCCCACGACGGCCAGCTCGGCGGCCGTGACGATGCCCGGGGCCGCCGCCGCGAGGACGATCGAGCCGAGGGCGGCCTCGCCCGGCAGGGCCAGCGGAAAGGCCACCCATCGCCGGAGGGGGAGACCGCCGGCGAGCGCGGCCGTCGCGAAGCGGGGCCAGCGGCGATCGTGCTCCAGGTCGCGACACACGACCAGATCGCCGGAGGCGACCGCCTGCATCGACGGACCCTCGCCCAGCCGCGCCTCGAGGGCGAGCGCGTCGTCGAGCAGTGGACCGCTCGCGACCACGACCTCGGGACCGTGGTGGAGGTGGTCGACGACGGCCACCGCGTCGAAGGTCGCGAGCCCGAGCCGCACCGTCGCGGGTTCGCCGGAGCCCGCCGAGGCCTCCGGGACCACCTCGCCCCCCACCAGCACGAGGGCCTGGCGTTCCTCGCTCGCCGGCTCGCGCCTCATGACCGCCCCCGGGTCCCCACGGGTGACGCTCAGTGGTTCCGCAGGGCGTCGACCAGCTGGGCCTTGTTCATCGACGACCGGCCCTCGATCCCGAGCTCACGGGCACGCTGGGCCAGCTGCTCCTTGGTCCAGTCCTCGTAGTCGCCGGCGCGGCCACCCTTGCGGGCCACGGCCGAGCGCGAGCTGTTGGCGGCGGCGTTGGCGATCCGTGCGGCCTTGGCCTTGCTGGCGCCGTCGTCGCGCAGCGCTTCGTAGAGCTCGGGGTCCTTGACGGACGGGCCTGGGGTCCGACGGGCGGGCATGACGTCTCCTCGCGGTGAGAGCGGTCGCTGTCCACCCCTCCTACCCGCTCGCACCCCGGTCGATGCACGAGCACCCGGGGTTGGACACAGGGGCGTGAGCCGCGTCCTCACGGGGTAGGTCCGGTCCGTGATGCCACGACGCCCCGCGCCGACGCCCCGCCAGACCTCCCTCGGCGGTCCCCGATGACCGAGTCGCTCGACGCCGTCCTGGCCGAGAGGGCCACGCAGGACCTCACCGACGCCCCGTCGGCGGAGGTCGTCGCGGCCATCGCCGAGATGGTCGCCCATCCCGACTACCCCTGCCTCGGCGCCCGCTCGGTCTTCCGGCGCGACGCCGTGACGGCCGTCGTCCTCGACGACCTCGCCGACCGCTCCCCGGGAGGGTCCCTGGACCGCCTCGGGGCCGCGCTGCAGGGCTTCGTCGATGACGTCGACCCGCAGAGCGACCTCGTCTCGTTCGTCGCCTGCTTCCGCTCGCCCCTGCCAGCGGACGAGCGAGCCTTCGAGGGCCTCCTGTGGGCAGCACTGCAGCACCTGCACGACAGGGACGACGCACCCTGGGCGCAGGGGGTGGCGGCGGACCCGGAGAACCCGCACTTCGCCTTCAGCCTCGCCGGCACGGCGTTCTTCGTCGTGGGCCTGCACCCCAACGCCTCACGCGTTGCCCGGCGGGCTCCCGTACCGACGCTCGTGTTCAACCTCCACGTGCAGTTCGAGCGGCTGAGGGCGGACGGGCGGTTCGAGAGGATGCGCGACACCATCCGCCGGCGGGACACCGAGCTCCAGGGGACGCCGAACCCGATGGCGGTCGACCACGGCGACGCCTCGGAGGCGCGCCAGTACTCCGGCCGTGCGGTCCCGGACGACTGGTCACCGCCCTTCCGGGCCGACCCGCCACCGGGCCGTGGCACCGTGGACGTCCCGGACCGCCAGGAGGACGCATGAACCCCGCTCGCCGCAGGTACCCCCGAGCCACCGACGCACCCTCGTACGACGGCGGGGCCGCCGGGCCCGCGACGGGATGGCAGCGGCTGCCCCCGCAGACCGGGACGGCGGTCGTCCTCGCCCCCGGCGACCGCCTCACCCTGCTCGACCCGTGCGGCGAGCAGGTCAGCGACCTCTACCTCGTGTGCGCCGACGACCCCGCGGAGGTCTTCTCCTCCGGTCGCACCACCGACTTCGGCAACTCGGTCTACGTCTCGACCGGCTCGACCCTGTGGAGCAACCGCAGCCGCGCCATGGCCGAGGTCGTCCAGGACAGCGTCGGAACCCACGACCTCACGCTCACCCCGTGCAGCCAGGCGACGTTCGACATCCTCTACCCGGACCTCGGCGGAGCCGCCCACCCCTCGTGCTTCGCCAACCTCGCCACGGCGCTGGCCGCGCACGGCGTCGACGAGGACCGGATCGGCGTGACCCTCAACGTCTTCATGGACGTGTGGACCGACGAGCTGGGAGAGCTGCACATCGACCCGCCGCCCACGAGACCCGGCGACCGCTTCACCATCGAGGCGCGGGTCCCGCTCGTCGCGGGCGTGACGGCCTGCTCGGCGGAGAAGTCGAACAACGGCACCTGCACGCCCATCGACATCAGGGTCGACCGCCGGGGCTAGGTCGCCGCGTCCTCACGCGTCATCCGTGGACCTCGTTCACTGCGCGACGACCGCCGGGAGGTGGCGTGGCGCCAGACCGGTGTCGGCCACGTCGGTGGCGATGTCCGCGAGCTTGCGGTTGGTGTTCTGGCTGGCCGCCCGCAGGAGGGTGAAGGCCTGCTCGCGGGTCAGGGTGTGCTGGGCCATGAGCACGCCGACGGCCACCCCGATCTCCCGGTTGCTGTCCAGGGCACGCATGAGCTGGTCGGCCTTGGTGTTCGCGGCCTGGGCCGCCACGAGCAGCGCCGCGTGGGAGGCGAGGACAAGCCCGCGGTGCACGTGGTGGGTCGAGAAGGCGTCAGGTCGCTCGGAGGCGAAGGTGAGGCCGGCGGCGACCTCGCTGTCATCGAGCAGCTGCAGGCGGTAGGACACCACGCTGCGCAGGCCGAACTCCTCGCGCAGTCGCGAGCCCAGCGGCTGCCACCGTGCCTCGGTGGAGATGTCCGGCGTGACCACCGTGCCGCCGTCGACCAGGGGGTCGACACACGGACCGGACCCGAAGCGGTACTGGGCGGCGGCGATGAGCCCCGCCTCCTCGCAGGTCGAGGCGGCCGTGCTGAAACGACCCTGCCGGAGCAGGGTCACGCTGCCCCACCGGGCCCCCATCACCGCCGAGGCCCCGTGCTCGAGGAGACGCTGCACCGCCGGGGTCTCGTCCTGCGTGCCCATCGCCCTGGTGAGGCTCACGACCGCCTCGGCCAGCTCGCTCAGCGAGCGGGCCTCCTGCGTCACGACGGCGACGTCGGGTGCGCTCTGGTCATCCATCTACGTCACTCCCCTCTCGTGCGTGGTGCTGCGCGGGCCGGACACCGCGGTCGGCGCCCGGCCCGCGTGGCGCGGCCGGCCCGGCGCGGGCCCACGCTCAGGTCGAGCGGGTCCCTCCTGGGCCGGCCGCAGGATGATCCGGGCCGCCCGTCAGGCGCTGATGGCCTGTCGCTGGCCGTCGTGGGCGATCTCGATCTTGCGCGGCTTGGCCCGCTCGGCCACGGGGATCTCCAGTCGCAGCACCCCGTGGTCGTAGTTCGCCCTGATCGCGTCCGTGTCGAGGGTGTCGCCCAGGAACAGCTGCCGGCTGAAGACACCCCGGGTCCGCTCGGCGGCGATCAGCTCGGTGTCCCTGTCCGGCCCGGAGCGCTCCGCCTTCACGGTGAGCACGTTGCGCTCGACGTCGAGGTCGATGCTGTCCGGTTCGACACCGGGCAGGTCGAGCTCGACGACGAAGGTGTCATCCTCGCGCCACGCGTCGATCGGCATGACGGACGGCCTGGCGAGGGTCCCGACGGCTCCGAAGGCCTGCTGGGCCATGCGGTCCAGCTCGCGGAAGGGGTCGGTGCGCATCAACATCGTCATCACCTCCACTGGTCGTGATGCCCTTCTCAGGGCCACAGACCCCCTTGTTGGATCTGTGGTGTGCGCGATACATTTGGTATATCACGACACACAGGTCGGTGCAACCGCCCGGAAGGAAAGGAATCGATGAGCGAACCGCCGTCGCCCGGGGATGCGTCGAGGGCCCCGTCCGACCAAGGGGTCTACAGCATCTCCGTGGCCGCCGAGCTCGTGGGAACGGGCGTGCAGAACCTTCGCCTCTACGAGGCGCGGGGCCTGATCACGCCTCGTCGCACGCGCGGGGGCACGCGGCGGTACAGCCACGACGACATCGTGAGGCTCCGCCGCATCACCGACCTCCTGGACTCCGGGCTGAACATCGCCGGCATCGGCGTGGTCCTCGGACTCGAGCAGGAGAACAGCAGCCTGATGAGCGAGAACTCGGCACTCAAGGACGCCAACGACCGGCAGGGCGGGCCCTGAGCCCGGCCGGGCCCCGGGTCAGCTCGGGCGAGCCGGTCTGCTGGCACGGGCCCTGACCAGCGCCGGCCCGTCGCGATCCGGGCCGGGCAGGCGCAACACGTCGGAGAGTCGCGTCACCTGCTGGTGACGGTGCCACCACCGCAGGAGGCCGGCGAGCACGGCCGGCCCGGCGTGCGCCGCGTCGCCGTAGCCCAGGCCGTTCCCCGCGAGGTGGTGCCCGTGGGTCACCGACACGAGCGCCAGCTCAGGGGCGCCACCCTCCCCGACCCGGGGCGCCGCGTGCACCTCGGTCACCAGGCCGAGGTCGGTGCCCGCGGTGTCCTCCACCCGGGACGCCAGGACGTCGGAGAGCCGGAGACGACCCGGACCGTGGATCGACGCGGTGTGCACGGCTCGGGGGTCATCGCTGGCAGCGTGCGGGTCCGGGTCGTCGTCACCGTCGACGCGCGCCCCCGGGATCGGGCTGATGAGGTGCCGTCGCAGCCAGCGCTCGAGGTCGGACTGCGACGCCACGAACCGGGCGGCTGGCGCGTCGACGTGGACCGAGGAGTCGAGGTGCCGCACGTGCCGGAGCGACAACGTGGTCGGCTCGGGGCGCTCCTCACGGTCCAGCCGTCGCCAGACGGCCTCCACCCAGTGCCCGATGACGCCCGGCTGCCGGGCGGCCCAGCCGCCGGTGCCGAGCACGAGCCCGACCACGACCACGCCGTCGTCGCGGCGCTCCAGGACCAGGTCCTCGACCTTGCCCAACATCTCCTCGTCCTCGCCGAGGACCTGGTGGTCGAGCAGGCGCAGGACGAGGCCGATCTCGTCGACCGGGTCGCCGTGCGCGACGTGGGGGAAGGACCGTTCGCCGCTCACTGCCCACCTCCGCTGAGGACGAGGAGCGGGATCGCCGCCACCGAGGCGACGACCACGATGACGAGGTAGAGCGAGCCGAGGGCGTTGGCGAGCCGGCCGTTGGTGTGCTCCCCCATGTAGGTGCGGTCGTTCGCCACGACGAGGATCGGCAGGTAGGTCAGCGGCAGTGCCACGGCGCTGAACACCACGGAGTACTCCGTGACGAGGATCGGGTCGACGGTGGTGAGGAGCAGCCCGACCGCGAGGATGCAGGACAGCAGCACGATGGCGTGGAAGCGCGCCGCGCGCCGCGGCTCGACGAACTTGCCCCACTGGAAACCGGCGTACTGTGCGACGGCGTACCCCACGGACAGCCCTGTCTCGCAGGCGGCCCCGAAGGTCGCGGCGAAGAACCCGACGAGGACGAGGACGAGGCCGACCTTCCCGAGCGCCACGACCACCGGCAGGGCGACCTGTCCCAGCGTGTGCACGTCGACCTGGGCGGGGAGAAGGACCAGCGCGGTGCTCGTGGCGATGGCGACCGAGAGGATCCCCCCGAGCGGGAACCCGACGAACACGTTGGCGCGCATCGTGCCGAGGTCCTTGACCCCCCACTTGTCCTCGACTCCGCCCGAGGAGAAGAAGAACACCTCGTAGGGCGTCATCGCCGCACCGAACAGCGCGACGGCGAAGAACCAGTACGCCGTGGCCGTCTCTCCGGCAGGGACGGCAGGGTGCAGGGCGTCCCCGGCGAGCTCGCCCCAGTCGGGACCGAGCTTCCACACGGCCACCGCGAAGACGATGAGGGCCAGCCCCGCCGTGCCGAAGACGTTCTCGAGGGTGCCGAACCGCACCCGCCAGAGGACGGTCCACACCAAGGCGCCCGCGACCGGCATCCACAGCAGGTGGTGCACGCTGCTCGCCAGCTCGAGCGCGAGGGCGATGCCACCGATCTCCGCCGTCAGCGTGAGGAAGGTGACGGCCACGGAGGCCACGAGGTTCGCCAGGCCCGCTCGGGGACCGAGTCGCTCACGGACCAGGTCGAACGTGCCCCGTCCGCTCACCGCGGCGACGCGGCCACTCATCTCGGCGAACACGCAGATGCCGACGACCCCGACGACGACGACCCAGACGAGCGAGAGCCCGAAGCGCGCCCCGACCGCGGCGTTGGTGACGAGGTCCCCGATGTCGACGAAGCCGCCGATCGCCGTGAGGATGCCGAGCGCCAGCGCGAACAGCCGCTTCATCCCAGGTTCTCGCTGATGCGCTCGAGGGCGTCCGCGGCCGTGGTCAGGGCGCGAGCCGCCGTCGCCGCGCCCGGGTGGTCGTCGCGCTCCACCGCGACCCGCAGCGCCGTCACCGCGTCCTGAGTGTCGGACAGTGCGACCGCCGCGCGCTCCTGCAGGGGGTCGCCGGACCTCGGCGGGGTCTGTGCGGTGAGGTCACCCGCCGCGCCCTCGACCGCGACCGACGACGCGCGCAGGACGACGACGGCGTAGGCATCGGTCGCGCTGTCGTGCTGCCAGGCCTCTGCCGCCAGCGCGGCCGTGCGGGCGTCCCCGAGGGCGGCCTCGACGGCCGTGACGACGGAGTCACGGTGGTCGTACGCGTCGGGCGCGGGCGACCCGCAGCCCGCCAGCAGCACCAGGGCCAGGGCCGCTCCAGCCGCCGGCGCCCCGGTCACCTCCGGGCCCCTCGCACGAGGACGACGGCCAGGACCGTGAGGAGCGCGCCGAACTCTCCCCAGGCCACGACCACGGCCATCAGGTCACTCATGCGCGCACCGTCCCTGTGGGAGGCGAAGGCACCACTGTCGGACCGTCGACCCGACGGTAGCGACCACCGGGTGCCGCGACGAGGTTCGGTTCCTGTGAATTCTCGCGGCGGCGCCCCACGGCGCCGGCGAGGACTGTCCGGGCGAAACCCGGGTAGGGCTCTGACCACCAGACCCGCGAGGAGAGGACACCCCGATGACCGAACGACCCACCCACGTGCCGGCGCAGCAGCAGCAGTGGCCGGGAAGCGACGCCGACCTCACCCCGAGGGCTGACCACGGCGCGACGTCCTGGACGGGGAGGCAGCGGCTCGTGGGGAAGCGGGCCGTCATCACCGGCGGCGACTCCGGCATCGGCCGGGCCGTCGCCGTGACCTTCGCCAAGGAGGGGGCCGATGTCCTCATCGCTCACCTCCCGGAGGAGTCCGACGACGCCCGGGCCACCGCCGAGCTGGTCCGGGCCGAGGGCCGCACCGCCCTGCTGCACGCCGCCGACCTGCGGACCGCACAGGCCGCGCGCACCCTCGCGGAGGAGGCGGTGGAGGGCCTCGGCGGGGTCGACGTCCTGGTGTGCAACGCCGCCTACCAGATGGCCCACGACGAGCTCGGCGACTTCCCGCCCGAGCAGCTGGAACGCACCTTCGCCACCAACGTCCTCGGCCCGTTCTGGCTGGTGCAGGCCTTGGCCCCGCAGCTCGAGGACGGGGGGAGCGTGCTCGTCACGACGTCGGTCCAGGCCTACTCGCCCTCGGACCACCTGCTCGACTACGCCGCCACCAAGGCCGCCCTGAACAACCTCGTCGTCAACCTCGCGCAGGAGCTCGGACCCAAGGGCACCCGGGTCAACGCCGTGGCGCCGGGCCCGATCTGGACCCCGCTCATCCCGGCGACGATGGCCGAGGACAAGGTCGAGGGGTTCGGGTCGGACACTCCCCTCGGGCGCCCCGGACAGCCGGTCGAGGTGGCCGCCGCCTTCGTCTTCCTCGCCTCCGACGAGGCCAGCTACGTCTCCGGGACCGTCCTCGGGGTCACCGGCGGCAAGCCCGTCTTCTAAAGTGGCCGGGCCGGGGCGTCGGCCGGTCGATGCCCCGGCCCGGTCACCGCTCAGGAGATGACGGCGTCGACCGTCTTCTTCAGCGCGCTGGGCTGCTCGGGGCGCCGCGGCGCCTTCGCCCTCGCGGCCGCCAGCTCCTCGCCGATCTCCCTCAGCTGGGTGCGGGTGAGGCCCTCGCGGACCTTCGGGAACCAGTCCTGCTCCTCCTCGCGCATGTGGTGGGTGACGGTCTCGACGAGGACGGTCGCCTTCGCGAAGAAGCGCTCGTCGGACCGGTCCATCGCGGCCAGCTCCATGACGAGCACGTCGGCCACGTGGTGCTCCTCGTACGACTCGAGCACGTCGTCCTCGAGGTCGGGGAGCAGCGCTCGCACCCGGGGGTACATCACCTCGTTCTCGATGAACGTGTGCTCGGTGAGCAGCTCGATGACCTTGGTGACGATCGCCTCCTTGCGCGCGGGCGTCGTCGAGGCCTTCTGGAACTCGCGGAAGAGCTCGCGGACCTCCTTGTGGTCGGCCTTCAACATGACGATGGCGTCCTGGGACATGACCACTCCTACCGTTGGTTGGTGCACGTGCGCGGCGCCGACGGCGTCCTGACCCAGTGCTACCCCGGGGCGCCGGGTGCAAACGCGGGGACCGCCCAGCCCGCGAGCGGGTCCTCAGGGAGCCGTGAGCCCCTGGCGGTGCCGGCCCTCCGCGATGAGCGCGAGGCGACGCAGCGTCTCCCGGTTGCGCGGCAGGATCATCGCCTGGCGGACGGGGAGCGGGACGAGGACGGCAGGTCCGCTGGACGCGTCCTCGGCGATCGACACGGTGCACGCCTGCGGGCCGTCGGGCACGACCTGGATCTCCACCCTGGCCTCGCCCATCGGCCAGCCCCGGGCCGTCAGCACGAGGTGGTTCGGGGCGTCGCTGGCCTCTGACCGGGTCGAGTCCGAGAGCAGGGCGGGCCAGACCCCGACGCTGTGGTGCAGGCGGGTCCCTGCCCGCGGCCACCCCTCGTCGACCGCCCGCACCCGCGAGGCCCCCACGACCCACGTCGCGTACTGCCAGCCGTCCGCGAGGACCTGCCACACCGCGTCGACAGGTGCGGCCACCGAGCGCGAGACCTCGGGGCGGGCGATGCTCTTGTCCTCAGCCATCTCAGCTTCCTCCAGTTCAGGGGTCGCCCTCAGGGCTACCCGGTGCGGGCAACGGCAAACCGACGCCCGGTCGCCGAGGCCCTCGACAACTGCGGGGTCGTCCTCGACGATGGACCGCGCTGCTGCTCGTCGGGGCTTCGTCGCCCCGAGACGGGAGCCACGGTCGTGGGGCGCGGTGGCGCCCGGGAAGGGGAGTGCGTGATGGAGGAAGGGACGCCGACCTCGGACGGAGCGGGCCGACGTGTCGTGCTGGTCCACGGAGCGGTCACTGGTGGCGTGGCGACCTGGGAGGCCCAACAGCCGCTCGCGCGCGACTTCGAGCTGCTGACCCCGGATCGATCGGGGTACGACGTCGACGGGCCCGACGCCCCGGACGACCCCGAGGCCGACGCCGACGCCATCGCCGCCGCGTTGGGCACCGGAGCGCACCTCGTCGGCTACTCCGCGGGCGGGTTGGTCGCCATGCTGGCAGCCGCGCGGAACCCCGAGCGGGTCCGGAGCCTGGTGCTCATCGAACCCGTGGTCTTCGACCTGGTGCGGGGACGAGCCGACGTCGAGACGTTCATCTCCCGCTACGAGGAGCTCCAGTCGGGCTCTGCGGACGCCGAGCGCTTCCTGCGGGACTTCCTGCTGTTCTTCGGCGCGGACCCCGAGGAGGTCGCCCAGATACCCGACCCGATGCCCGACGCCCTGCGAAAGGCTGCCGTCGCCCAGTTCACGGGAGCAGCGCCGTGGCAGGTGCGTGCTCCGGTCACCGAGCTCGCCGGCGCCCCCTTTCCCATCGTCGTGGTCTCCGGAGGCCACAGTGAGATGTTCGAGGCCGCCTGCGACGCCGTGGCCGACGCGGTGGGCGCGCGGCGGACGACCATCTCGGGTGCGGGCCACGCGGTCCAGTTCACCGGGGACCCCTTCAACGCTCTCCTGCGAGCGACGTGGGCTCCCGAAACCACCGGCTGACACCTCAAGGGGTTTCCGCCTCGGCCCGCTGGGCAGGTCTACGAGCAGGATGGTCATCACGTCGTCAAACAGCCGGCTGCGTGGTGGCTGTTCGCCGGACGGCGACCGGGCCACGGCCCGTGACTCACCCGGTGTCCGCGTCGAGGGTGCGCAGGTAGCCCGCGAAACCGTCGTCGACCCGGCTGTGCAGCCGTCCGGAGGTGATCACCCGGGTCGTGTCGGTGGCCACCCAGCGGTCGGTCGCGGCGCGCACCCGCGTGACGAGGCCGACGTCCTCACCCACGGTGCGCGGGCCGAACCCACCGACCTGGCGCCAGCGGTCGGCGCGAACGCCGAGGTTGGCCCCGTGCACGTACGCGTGGCCCTCGACCAGCTCGTGCCGCGCGTGCCAGGCCGCGAGCACGTCGCCCCGCCCGGCGCCGACGGGCTCGGCGGTGCCGACGACGAGGTCCGCGCCCTGCTCGGCCCACAGCACGTGCCTGGCGAGCCAGCGGGAGGGCACCACGGTGTCGGCATCGGTGCAGGCGATCCACGTCGAGCCCTCCGGCGGCCCGCCGAGCGCCGCGAGGCCGCGCTCGACGGCCGCGTCCCGGGCGGGGCCGACGCCCTCGCCGGCGAGCGTGGTCACGACGACGTCCCACTCCCGGGCGACGCGGGCCGAGCCGTCGGCGCACCCGTCGAGGCAGAGCGCGACCGAGAGCCGGATGCCGGGACGGGCGTCCTGCACCACGGCAGCGGCGGCGGCGACACTGCGCAGGCAGGCGGGCAGCAGCGCCTCCTCGTCGCGGACGGGGATCGCGACGACCACGTGGTCGACGGGCCTCACGTGCGTCCCTCCCCCTCGGCGATGGAGGCACCGTCGCCCCACACCTCGATGCGGACGTCTGCGTCCGCGTACGTCGACCGGCGTGCGGACCGCAGGACGGTGGCGGCCTGCTCGTGGACGAGCACCCCGTCGAGGGGGACGTCCGTCGTGGGGTGCTGCCAGTGGCACAGCAGGATCTCGCCCCGTGGCGCCAGGGCCGCCTCGGCCCGGCGCAGGGTGGCCACGAGCTCGAGCGGGCTGAGGAAGTACCCGACCTCGGAGAGCACGACGAGGTCGAAGGGGCCCGGCGGCAGGTCGTCCGGCGCCTCTCCCCGCACGACGGTGGCGCCGGGGGCCCGCCGCCGGGCCGCCGCGACGGCACGCGCGCTCGTGTCGAGGGCGACGACCTCGTCACTGCGCTCCAGCAGGGCCTGGGTCAGGCGGCCGTCGGCGCAGCCGACCTCGAGGACGCGGCCGTAGCGGCGGCGCCCCAGCGAGGCGAGCACGAGCGCCCGACGGCGGTCCTCGTAGAAGGACCCTGCGAGACGCCACGGGTCCCCGCCTGCGTCGTACATCCGGTCGAGCACCTCACTCCGCGACTCGACGCGGCCCTCGCTCGCGGCCCTCGCCACCACGGGCAGGATGCCCGCGGGGTCGATGAGGGTCTCCACGAGGCGGCGGGCCCGCTCGAGGCTCGTCCGGCCCAGGACGGCGACCGCTGGCTGCCCCGGGGTCTCGGGCTCCCCCCAGGGCACGGTCTGCGAGGGGAAGTGGTCGAGGGCCTCGCGCTTGCGCCACGACGACACGCACGACGTCTCACACGCCACCACCTGCTGCCACGGCAGGGCATCGGGGGTTCCCCAGTGCCACAACCAGATCGGGTAGTGCGCGAGGTCGGCGCCGGACGACGCCACCGCCACGGCGCAGGCGCGCCCGAGGGCGTCGTGGTCGCTGTGCCCGTCGAGCAGCCAGGGGGCGAGCACCAAGGTGTCGGAGCCGGACCGGCGCAGCACCTCCTGTGCGAGAACGCCCTCGTGCTGGTCGAGCGAGCCGTCGGGGAGGCCGAGGTGGGCGACGCGGACCGTCGGGGCCAGCGCCGCCACCGCCCGCTCGACCTCCGCCCGCCGCATCGCTGCGAGAGCGGCGCGTCCGCCCGCACCGGCGACGGGGTGCGACCGCTCGCCGTCGGTGGCGACGAGCACCGACACCTCGGCTCCGGCCTCGGCGAGGTCGGACAGCAGGCCCCCGACGCCGAGCGTCTCGTCGTCGGGGTGCGCGGCCACGACGAGGACCCGTGCGTAGCGGCGCGCCACGGCGGCGAGGTCGAGGACCGCGACGGCGTCCCACCGCTCGCAGCCGAGCCAGGTGCTCTCGGGAGTCCCGCGGTCGGCGTGGTGGAAGGGCACGGGGGCGGCGCTCACGACCTCGCTCCGTGACCGCGTTCGGGGGCGAGCATCCTCCCGAGGGCGGCGAGGTCGCGCTCGGCGTGGTGCTGGCGAAGGTAGAGGGTGAGGTCGGCGACGCGGCCCGCGTGGACCGGGTCGTGCGCGAGCGGCCCCGGCCCCAGGGCGTGACCGACGGTCGTGAGCACCTCCTCGGCGCACCGGGCGACCTGGGCGCGGACGCGGGCCGCGAGCACCCGACCGTCCTCACCATCCGCTCGTGAGGCGTCGACCGACCGGGCTGCGTGCTGGAGGGTGAGCAGCGCCGCGTGCAGGGCGACGTCGCAGGCGCCGAGGTGCATCAGGGCCACCTGGTCGGGCTCCCTGGCCGTCATGGCGTCCCCCAGCGCACCGGCCACCGCGGCGGCGGCACCGAACCAGACGGCGGCCACGCCGATCCCACCCCAGGCGAACCCGGGTCGCTCCAGGTACCACCCGGGCGCGCCCACGGCCTGCGCGGGAACGTCCCGGAAGGTCACCGTGCTCGTCGTCACGTCACGCAGACCCCGGGCGACCCAACCCGCGGTGTCGACCGTCACCCCCTCGTGCCGCAGCGCGACGGCGAAGAGCGAGGACGTCCCGTCCTCGTCGGTGGCGGTGACGAGGGCGTGCGAGACGCGGTCGGCGAGGGAGCACCACGGCTTGGTCCCGGTGAGCGACCAGGTGCCGTCACCTCGTCGCGCGGCGGCGAGCCGGGTCCCCGGCGGCGCGGCCGCGTACACGCCCCAGGTCGCTCCCTCGACGGGCACGTGGCCGGCCTGGTCGAGGATGGCCACGGCGTCCCAGTGGGGCTCGATGGCGCGGGCGGTGGTGAGGTCGACGCTGCCGAGGGTGGCCAGGGCCGACAGCACCGTCCACGTGTCGCGCCCCATCGACCGGGCGGTCGCCTCTCGTGCCTGCGCGAGCGCGAGCGACCCGTCGACGTCGCCGGCGACCTCCCCGGCGCGCTCCGCCACGGAGTGCACGCGCCATGCGGCGGCTGACCAGGGGGTGGTGGGGCTCACCGTCCGGAGGGTACGGCCCGGCGGACTCGTTGTGGGCCCTGCCGTCTCGGCAGACACCACCGGGGCGCCGGCCCGCCTCAGCCGGTGCCGAGCACCCGCGCGACGAGGGCGGCCCGGCCCGACACACCCGTCTTGGCGAAGACCGCCTTGAGGTGGTCCTGCACGGTGTGGTCGGACACCCCCATCCGGTGGGCCAGGTGCCGCGTGTCCCGGCCGCTGAGGAGGAGCCCCGCCAGCTGGGCCTCCCGTGGCGTCAGCCCGGCGGCCCGTGAGAGGAGGTCGACCCGCTCCGCCGGTGTGCTGGGCTCGAGGGTGACGCCGATGCTCCCGGCACCGAGGCGGTCGGCGCGCAGCGTCATCCAGCGGGACCCCCCGAGGTGCACCCGGCCGGTCGCCGGGTGGTCGTCGACCCCCGCCTCTCGCGCCAGGAGCTGGGCTGCGACGTTGAAGGCCGCTGCGGGAACCGGGCTCGTGCCGGGGCCTGGTGGGAG
The DNA here is from genome assembly GCA_963795035.1 of uncultured Actinomycetota bacterium. Lineage (GTDB taxonomy): Bacteria > Actinomycetota > Actinomycetes > Actinomycetales > Dermatophilaceae > Oryzobacter. The sequence continues at coordinate 82,970 of CAWCFZ010000002.1, forward strand.
GAGGTCGCGCAGGTGCGCGTCGGTGCGGGGCGTCTGGGCGAGGATGTGCAGCTCGTCGTCGAGCACCACGACGACCGGTCCGCCCTCCTGCACCGGCGGGCCGTCGGCCGGCGCTGCGCGGGGTGCGGCCCCGCTGAACGTCCCCGCGACGGCCGCCCGCACGCCGCGGGCGAGGGCCGGACCCAGGGTGCCGAGGAGCCCGAGCTCGCGGGCGTCGAAGGGCGTGCGGTCGGCACCGGTGCGCCAGAGGTCGAGGAACGACCAGCACCCGTACCCGTCGGCGACGACCAGCGAGGCGATGTCGGTGACCCCCTCGGCCCGCAGCACCGCGCGCCACCAGGCACTGCGCGCCAGGTCACCGCCGGTCACCGCGTGGAGCCCGACGGCCGTGCCCGCAGCGAGGGTCGTCCAGCGGTTCAGCGGCTCGCGGTACTTGCCCGCGATGATGCGGGGAAGCGCCTCGATCGTCGGGACGAGGGCCAGCGGAGCCACCCCGACCGTGCTCACCGGGTCGGTCGCCACCCAGGCGTAGGCGTCGTGCGGGACGGCCCGCGCCACCACCTCGAGGACGGCGACCCGCAGCTCGCGTAGGTCGTACCCCGCGTCGCACGCGGCTGCCACCGCGTCGAGCGCGCGGCCCCGGTCGGGCGCCATGGCAGGAGGCTACGGCGCCGGCGCCCCGGTGGCATCCCCCCACAAGCTGGGATGTCGCCACCGGCCCCGGTGTTCCTAGCGTGGTCGCGTCCGCACCGACCGACCGGGAGGAAAGAGACATGTACACCCTGCACATCGAGCACCCCGTGAGCGACTTCGCCACCTGGGAGCGGGCCTTCGCCCGTTTCGCGGCGCGGCGCCGCGAGGCCGGCGTCCTCGCCGAGCGGGTCAGCCGGCCCGAGGACGACCCGCGCCACGTCGTGGTGGCCCTGGACTTCCCCACGGCCGCGCAGGCCCACGCCTTCGAGCAGTTCCTGCGCGACGTCGTCTGGTCGACCCCCGCCAACTCGCCGGCCCTCGCCGGCGCCCCGGTCACGCGCGTCCTGGCCGTCTCCCACACCGAGGCCTTCGCACCGGCTGGAGCCTCCTGACGTCGAGCGTGTATCACCGGGGCGACCCACCCCTCCTGCGTGATGAAGCCCTGTCCGAGGAGGAGTACCACCATGGCCAACCGCATCATCACCGCGACCACCGACATCCCCATCAAGGACCTCGCCGCGTTCCGCAAGCAGCTGAGGAAGACCACCTTCACCGCCGTCGAGGCGGCGCCCGCGTTCGCGGAGGCGTTCGAGCGCAGCCCGAACCGGGCCGTCGCCCTCGCCCGCGGCTACGCCGCCACCCTGGAGAAGACCGACGACCACCGCCAGCTCTTCCAGGCGGTCGCCGGGATGGACGACGACCGGCGCCGCGCCCTCATCCAGGGCTACCGGCAGGAGGGACAGGGACGCGGGGTCGTGCAGGCGATCTCGCTGCTCCCCCGCAGCCAGGGGCGGGCCGTCATGGAGTCGCTCGTGACCAGGACCGACGGCAAGGTCGACAAGCGCGCGGCCAAGGAGGTCGGCGCCTGGCTGCGTGACGCCGGTGCGGTGATGCGCGCCCACGCCCAGGGACTGCCCAGCCCCGACGTCGACGACGCCGTGGTCGAGTTCTTCGAGGACGTCGGCGACGCGATCTCGGATGCCGTCAACGCCGTCGTGGACGCCCTCGAGACCATCGGCCAGGCGTTCGTCGACGCCATCTCCGACGTCGTCAACTGGACGATCGAGGCGGTCAAGGACCTCGCCCACGCCCTCTACGCGGCCGCCGCCACCCTCGCGGACCTCGTCGGCAGGCTCGCGGAGGCGGGCCTGCAGGTGCTCAAGACGATGCTGAACGGCCTGGAGCAGATCGGCATCGCGATGCGGAACATCGTCGTCGCCGCCCTCGAGCTCGCCCAGTCGGTCATCGTCGACGTGTTCCGGGCCATCGACAGCCTGGGCCGCACCCTGGCGCAGCTGCTCTCGACGATCGCCAACGTCGCGATCGGCCTGATGCGCAAGGCCGTCGAGGCGCTGCTGACCATCGGCAAGGAGATCGGCAACATCCTCGCCCAGGCGGCCCAGTTCGGGTTCGCCCTCGTCGACGGGATCGTCCGCTCGCTCATCGCGATCGGCAAGGCGGTCGGCGAGATCATGGTCACCCTCGTCACCCGGCCGGGGGACCTCCTCGGACAGGTCGTGAAGTCGCTGCGTGACCTCGGCCGCACCCTCGGCCAGGTCCTCGACGCGACGGTCGCCGCCGGCGCCGCCTTCGTGCGGCGCGTCGCCGCCGCCGCCGCCCGCATCGGTGAGGCCGTCGTCGACCTCGTCCAGTACGCCGCCGGCGCGGCCATCGCGCTCGGCAAGGCCGTCGTCCAGGGCCTCATCGACGCCGGCAAGACGCTGGTGACCATGGTGACGAGCATCGCCGCCGCGGGCTTCAACACCCTCAAGAAGCTCGTCCAGATCGTCTTCGAGCTCGGCCAGGCCTTCGTCAGCGTCCTCAAGGACCTCGCCCGCATCGGGTTCGGCGTCCTCAAGGACGTCATCAAGGCGGCCTTCGAGCTGGGCAAGACCGTCGCCGAGTTCGCCCGCTCGATGGTCGAGTTCACCTACGCCCTGGCCGCCCGCCTCATCGACGCCGCGCTCGAGGTCGGCGCCGCGGTGGCCGACCTCCTCGAGGCGGTCGTGTCACGCGGCTACTTCGTCCTGCGCAAGCTGGTCACCGGGGTCCTGCAGGCCCTCGGCCCGGTCGGCGACGTCTTCGAGTGGCTCATCGCCCGCGGCGAGGCGCTCGCCAGCGAGCTGTGGCGCCAGGCCGTCCTCGCGATCCGTTTCGTCAAGAAGAGCGTCACCGAGATCCTGGACTGGGCCCGCGCCCGGGGCGCCGCGATGTTCGACGCCATCCTCCTCTCGGTCGAGGCGGCCGGCGAGGCCATCGCCACCGTCATCGAGTGGGCCGAGGCGACGAGCGACGCCGCCCTCGAGCTCCTCGCCGAGGCGACGGTGCGCGTCGGCAACAGCATCGAGTACGTCCTGTCCTACGTCGCCAAGGACGCCCTCCCGGCGCTCGGCAACGTCATCAAGGGTGCGCTCGACGCCGGCAAGTCGATCCTCGACGTCATGTCGTGGGCGCTCGACCGCTCGCTGGAGATCCTCACCCAGACCGTGCGGAGCCTGCTCGACCTCGGCAAGACGATCGCCCAGCTCGCGGCGGCCACCCTCGCCGACCCGGGCAGCGCCCTCGACAACCTCCTCAAGGCGTTCGACGCCGTGGGCAAGACCCTGGAGGAGGTCGCCGACGGCATCTGGTCGCTCGGGGAGACCGCGTTCGAGGCGTTCGTGCGCTCCGCGAGGGCCGTCGGCCGGGCGGTCGGAGAGATCCTCTCGGCCGCCTGGGAGATCGTCGGCGCCGCCGTGGGTGCCGCCATCAGCATCCTGTGCTCGTTCCTGGCCGGCTACCGGCACATGACGGCCCAGGAGATCGCCGAGGCGCGCCTGGTGTTCGAGGACGCCCTCGACTACGACCACATCTTCTTCTCGGTCGACGACATCACGAACGACATCATCTTCGGCATCCAGGACTTCGTGACCAAGAACCCCGACTCGCGGGCGTTCGTCACGAACTCGCTCGTCAACTTCGACGTCGACGACGGCCTCTCCCGTCGCACGATGATCCACGAGCTGACCCACGTGTGGCAGTACCAGCACGAGGGGTCGGCGTACCTCGCGGACGCCGTCTACGCCCAGGCGACCGGTGACGGGGTCGGCGACAGCGGCTACAACTACGGCTACCGGGAGGCCTCCACCCCGCAGGTCACCATCGAGAAGGACTTCTCCGGGACGACCGAGTCGGGGCCGGTCGGGGACTGGATGGGTGAGGAGGGCCAGGACGACCTCGCGGCCGACGGCTCGACGTGGGACACCCTCAACCCCGAGATGCAGGCGCAGGTGATCATGCACTGGTACGTCCGCAAGGTCCTCGAGGGCCAGAGCGACGTCGAGGTCGCCCCCTGGCAGCCCTACGTCGAGCTCGTCCGCGTGGCGTGAGCGACATGACGCCTCGCACCGTCACGGTCGTCGCGGTCGCCGCGGCCGTCGGGCCCCTCGGCCCGCTCCTCGACCGCTGGCGGCGTGGCCCCGGCCTCCGGCTCGTGCCGTGGGAGCTGTACGGCTCCCACGGCCCGGGGCCCGGCGACCTCGCCCGCCTGGCCGCCGGCTCGGGTGCCCTGCTCCTCGTCGGGCCGCGGGACCGCGCGCCGCGGACCGTCCTCCCCGGGCCGGTCGTCCTCGCCCCCGGCGGCCGGCCGGTTCCGGCCGCGTGGCTGCCCGCGACGTCGGCGCGCGACCTCGCCACCTTCGCCCGGGCCGCGGTGGTGGTCCACGAGCGGGCCGGCTCCCCACGACCCGGCGCCGACGACGTGCCCGGCGCGGGGCTCGGCCGCACCCTCGCCGTGCTCGGCGAGCGGCAGCCGCGCTTCGACCGCCTCGCCGACCGGCTCACCGTCATCGGCGTGGAGGCCGAGGCGTCGGGTGGGCTGCGGACCCGGCGGTGCACGGCCTACGAGCTGAGCCGCGACGACACCGTCGACCTGCTGTCCCGCGGGCCGGCCCTCGGCGTCTACGTCGGCCACGGGCGGCCGGTCGGGTGGGTCGGGTACGCCGGGATGCGCGCCCGCCACCTCGCGGCCGCGGCGGACCGCCCCGGGCACGAGCCGGCCGGCGCCCTCCTCTCCCTCACCTGCCGCACCGCGAGCCGCCGACGGACGGGACTCTCGTTCGCCGAGGCGCTGCCGCTGGCCGGCGTGGCCGCGGCGACCCTGGGCGCCGTCTCCCCCACGCAGCACACGGCCAACGCCCGCTGGGCGGTGCGGGTGGCCCGCGACGCAGGCGGCGTCACCACCGTCGGCGAGCTCGTCGCCGCCATCGCCCCGCACGACCCGCACGCGTCGGTCTACCGCCTCCTGGGCGACCCGACGGCCCCGCTGCTCGACGCACCCGCGTTCGACACCGTCAACCCCCGCAGCCTCGAGGAGGCATCATGACCCGCTCCGAGATCCTCGCCACGGTCCGTGAGGAGCTGGCGGTCGCCGCTCCCGACGTCCCGGCCGAGGCCGCCACCACCGCCCACTTCGGGATCGACCTCGGCGTCGACTCCCTGGCCGTGCTCGAGTTCGTCGCCCGCCTCGAGTACCGGTACGGCATCGCCGTGCCCGACGACGCCTGGCCGGGCCTGACGAGCATGGACGCCGTGGTCGAGCACCTCGCCGGCGCCCTCGTCAGCACGTCGTGAACGGCTCCCCACGGGTGCGTCCCGACGTCGTCGTCACCGGCACCGGGGCCGTCAGCGCGCTGGGCGGCGACACGTCCTCGACCTGGCGCCACGTCCTCGAGGGGCGCACCGCCGTGCGGCCGTGGGCCGACCTCGCGGCCGAGGGACACGCGATGTCGATGGCGGCACGGGTCGAGCCCACCGTCCTCGGGCCCGGCGTCGCGCGCACCCACCGGGGGCGGGCCCTCGCCGTGCGGGCCTCGGCCGAGGCGCTGGCCGACGCCGGCCTCCTCACGGCCGACGGCCGGCTCGTCGAGGGGCTCGACCCCTCCCGGGTCGGGGTGTTCGTCGGCACGACGATGGGCGAGTCCGGCGTCTACGAAGCGGCCGAGCAGAGCGGTGCCTTCGACCTCCGGCGGGGCGGGCCGCACGTGCTCGCAGAGGAGATCGCCCACGCACACGGCATCACCGGACCAGCACGCACGCTCGGAACTGCCTGTGCCGCAGGGAACTACGCGATCGGAGCGGCCGCACGAGCCGTGGCATCGGGCCGTCTCGACGTCGCGGTCGCCGGTGGGGTCGAGCCGTTCTCACGGATCGCGATGGTGGGCTTCGCCCGGATGAGGGCGATGGCGCCCGGCGGCTGCGCACCCTTCGGCACCGGGCGGCGCGGGATGACGCTGGGCGAGGGCGCAGGCCTCCTCGTCCTGCGCAGAGCGACAGACGCCGACCGGGCCAGGGCCATCGTGCGCGGCCTGGGGCTGAGCGCGGACGCCCACCACCCCACGGCCCCGCGCGAGGACGGCAGCGGGATGGCCGCCGCGATGCGCGCGGCGCTGCGGCTCTCCGACCTCGCCCCCGGGGACATCGGCTGGGTCAGCGCCCACGGGACGGGCACCCCGAGGTCCGACGCGGCCGAGGCGCTGGCGCTGCACACCGTCTTCGGAGACCGGCCCCCACCGGTGTCGAGCGTCAAGGGAGCCCTGGGCCACGCCCTCGGGGCGGCGACGGCGCTCGAGGCGGTCCTCTCGGTCCGCGCCCTCGAAGGGGGCGTGCTGCCGCCGAATGCCGGTGTGGCGGAGGTCGACCCGGCCCTCGACGTCGACGTCGTCCTCGAGGCGCGCTCCGCACCCGGCCTCGAGCACGTCCTCAGCTGCGGGTACGCCTTCGGCGGGCTGAACTCCGCCCTGGTCCTGGGGAGGGCGGCATGACCACCCACACCACCGCGGAGCCGACACGACGGCGGCCGGCACCGGCACGATGACCACGGCCGCCGGCTCCGGGTCCTGGACGAGCGAACCGATCGACGCCGCCGGTGAGGCCGTGGCCGCCTGGGTGGCCGCCCGGCTCCTCGAGGCCGACCCCGCGCTGCCGACCGGCGACGACGTCGTCCTCCACGTCGCCACCCCCGACAACGGCTCCCGGGAGGCCCTCGCGTTCTGGCACGCCGCGCACGCGACGGGCCTCGCCCTGGCGGCGCCGGGCGCCTTCCCGTGGACCCTCGCCAACAGCGTCACCGGCCGGGTCTCGGCGGCCCTGGGCCTCACCGGCCCGTGCACGACCTGGGTCGGCGGCCCCGAGGCCGCCGCGGAGGCCGAGCTGGCCGGGCGCCTCGACCTCGAGGACGGCCTGGCCTCCCGGGCCCTGGTCGTCACGGTGTCCGGGCGGACCCCGCCCGACGCCCAGGGCTCGCCCGTCGTCATCCACCTCACCGCCTCGGTCCTCACCCCCTCCTCGCCCCCGCCCCCCGCCTGACCCAAGCTCCCCCCACCCCCTCCACATCGCGTGCTACGGCGCAGTAGGTGTCGTGATCACAGCACCTACTGCGCCGTAGCACGCGGGGTAGAGCGCGGCGTAGGGGGCGGGGAGGTGAGGAGGTGGGGAGGTTAGGAGGTGGGGAGCGCGTCAGGCGCGCAGGGGGGCGCCGGCCCGGCGGATGACGACGCGCGCCAGGGCGTCGACCGAGTCGACGACCGTGGGGTCCTCGACCCCGAGGTCACCGTGCAGCACCGACAGCTCGGTGCAGCCGAGGACGACGACCTCGGCACCCCTGTCGCGCAGGTGGTCGACGAGCGCGTCGAAGCGCTCGCGCGACACCGGCCGCCCGGCCTTCACCCCGTCGTAGATGACGGCCATGACCTCGCGCTGGACCTCCTCGTCGGGCACGACGAGCTCGATGCCCGCGGCCTCGGCCACGCCCGCGTAGGTCCGGGCGAGGTGCGTGCCGTCGGTGGCGAGGAGCCCCAGCCGCCGCAGCCCCGGCACGGCCTTCAGGGCCGCGGCCACCGTCGCGTCGACGATGCTGAGCACCTCGACCCCCACGGCTGCGCGCATGGCCTCGACCCAGGCCACGCCGGTGTTGCACGGCATCGCGATGACGCGCGCCCCCGCCCGCTCCAGGGCCACGGCGTTGCCGACGAGCACGGGCTCGGGGCTCTCGCCCTCCCCGCGCAGGAACGCGCTGCGGTCCGGGGTGGAGCCGTGCTGCCACACGAGGAGGTCGACGTGGTCCTGGTCGCGGTCGGCGTCGGTGAGCTCGACCATCCGGCGCAGGAAGTACACCGTCGCGGCCGGGCCGAGGCCGCCCACGACCCCGACCGGCTCGACCCGCCCCGTGCCCGCCGCCGCGCTCATCGGGCGACGAAGTGCTCGCGGAACTTACGCACCTGGTTGACGTGGTACGCGAGGTTGTACGCGCGGCGCTTGAGGGTGAGGTCGGGGGCGTAGACGTTCGGGTCGCTCGCGCGGCCCGCCCTCATCAGGGCCAGCGCCTTGTCGCGCAGCACCGGGTCGAGGACGTACTTCTTGATGACGGCCTTGGGCACGAACGCGAACAGGTGCTCGCCGCGGGCGATCTCCAGCCCGGACAGCTCCTCGTGGCGGACCCAGTCGCGCACGTACCAGTCCGACACGTTGTAGCCGTTGGCCGTGACGTAGAAGTTGCTGCGGCCCAGGCGCACGTTGATCTCGAAGAACTTGTAGGTGCCGTCGCGGCGGTCGTACTTGAGGTCGAAGTTGGAGAAGCCCACGTAGCCGACCTTCTCGAGGAAGCGCTTGGCCTGCTCGACGACCTCGTCGATCTCCGTGGTGATGATGACGCACGGGTTGCCGATCGCCATGGGGTGGTGCTCCTCGAGCAGCACGTGGCCGACCGACCCGAAGCGCACGACGCCCTGCTGGTCGGAGTAGCAGGTGAGGACCCGCATGTTCGTGTCGTCGCCGGGGACGAACTCCTGGAGGAGGAAGTTGCCGTCGTAGCTCGAGGCGCGCACGGCGGCGAGCGCGGTGTCGAGCTCGGCGCGGGTCTCGTGGATGAAGACCTTCTTCTTGCCGGGGTAGCTGGCGTAGTGGTGCAGCGCGCTGTCGGCCGGCTTCATGACGACGGGGAAGTCGAAGGGGAGGTCGTGCTCCTCGCCGAGGTCCTGCGCCATGTCGACGACCACGGTCGCCGGGTGCGGGACGTCGACGGCCTCGAGGTGCGCGTGGAAGCGGTCCTTGCGCACGATGTCGTCGAGCAGCGGGGTGTCGATGTAGGGGATGGTGAACCACTGCCCGAGGTGGTCCTTGTTCTCGATGATCATCCGCACGTACCAGTCGCCCGCGGCGACGAGGAGGAGCGGCACCCCCGCCGCGGAGTGCTCGCGGCCCACCTGCTCCAGCGCGCCGACGAAGACGTCGGCGTCCTCGAGGTCGGGGACGTAGACGTGGTCGCAGACCGTGCTCATCCCGATCGGGCCGCCGTCGGTCATGTTGACGACGAGCGGCCGCACGCCGTGGCCCTCGTGGAAGGTGCGCACCAGGCTGTAGGCCGTGATGTCGCCGCCGAGGATGACGGGGCGGAAGTCGGTGGCCGGGGTGGCGGGCACGCGGGGTCCTCCGGGATCGGGGTCGTGCGCACGTCGGTGCGCAGGGCGCCTCCTAGGTTCCCACAGGCGAAGCGGCCCGCACGCATCGACGGTGGGCGCCGTCCCCGCGGGGTCGGCGCCCACCGTCGGCTCACCTCAGCGGCAGTCGCGGATGCGCTCGGCCGTGTCGTACGGGTAGGCGAGGTTGGTCGACGTGCCGAACTTGATGGGCTTGGCCACGTTGTCGAGCCGCTGGGCGTAGTGCAGGTGCGGGCTCGAGACGTTCCCGCTGCCGCCGAGCTTGCCGAGCACCGTCTTCGGCCCGACGCTCTGCCCGTTGCTCACGTTGATCTGCGACAGGTGGGCGTACAGCGTGCTCCAGCCGCCCCCGTGGCGCACGATGACGTGGTTGCCGTAACCGCCGGTGTCCCGGTGGGTGTAGGCGGTCCCGCTGGCACTGGCCAGCACGGGCGACCCGAAGTCGTCGTCGCCACCGCCCCAGTTCATGTCCACCGAGTAGTAGCCGTCCGCGTCGCGGTGGTGGTCACCGGTGGCAGTGCGCCACGTGCGGCCGCAGTCGAACGGGACGCGGAGCAGTGGTCGCTCGGCGACGGCAGCGGTCGTGGTGCTCGCCGCCGCCCCGCTGTCGGACCCCACCGGCGCGGCCCCCGCCGCCCCGGTCGTCGTGGCTGCCACCGTCGCGGTCGCTGCCAGGACCAGCGCCATCCTGCGTGTCAGTGCATGTGTCATGGTCGTTCCCCCTCGTGCTCGCGGGGCACCGCGGATCGGCCCCCCGCGGGCCAGCCTCGCAGCGGTCGACGTGCCTCGCAACGCGAGAGGACGAGCTCCGCAGGCCCTCCCCGGCAGGCCCCGGGCTCAGATCTCGTCCCGCCTGCCGAGCGTGCCGTCGGGGTCGAACACGTCGTACAGGCGCGGCGCCCACAGCAGCTGGGCCCGGGTCAGCTCGGGCGGCTCGATCCGCCGCAGGCGACCGGCGGGGCGCTCGACCCCGGCCTGTCCGCTCGCCGCGCCGGAGCGCCGTCGCCAGCGCACGGCGGTGCCGCGCAGGGGCGCCTTGGGCCGCGGCACGTGCCGGCGCCCCCGGGCCGGCCGGCCTGCGGCGTACCAGGAGTCGAGCCGGTCGGCGCTGGCCGCCATGAGGTCCCAGACCTCGTCGGGGTCGTCAGGCACGTCGTCGGCCTCGAGGCCCACGTGCTCGCCCACCAGCTCGCGCCGCAGCCTCAGGGCGAAGGCGTCGCGGGGGACCCCGCCGTCCGAGGTCCCGTCGCGGCAGTCCTGGACGGCGCAGGCGATCTCGGAGTCACTCGACCACGAGCGCCGGTTGAAGTTGTCGGACCCGACGCTGGCCCACCGGTCGTCGACGATGCAGACCTTGGAGTGGACGTAGACGGGGTAGCCGCCCTCGTTCGTCAGGCCGTAGACGGCGACCCGGTCGCCGCCCGCCTCGAGCAGCATGTCCATGGCGAGCTTGCGCCCGTACAGCTGTGGCGGCAGCGAGAGCGCACCGTCGACGTCGGGGTGCAGCGGGATGACCGCGATGAGGCGCAGCTCGGGGTTCTCCCGCAGCGCCCTGCCGAAGTGGCGGCCGACCTCCTGCGACCACAGGTACTGGTCCTCGAGGTAGACCAGCCGTGAGGCCGTGCCCACGGCCTTGGTGTTGAGGTGCGCGATGCTCCGCTCACCCCATCGGGCGAAGTCGTAGCCCTTGGGCAGGATCGACGGGTAGGTCCGGGCGACCTGCACGGCCTCGGTCCCGCCCGCCACCTCGGGCGGCGGGGCGCCCTGCTCGGGCAGGGGGCGCGGCGTGAGGTCCTCGCCCTGACCCAGGCTGGAGAGCAGGCGGGCCGGGTGGAGCGTGAGGGGCGTGGAGTCCTCCCACCGCTCGCGGAAGGTCGTCTCGACGTCGTACACGGCCGGGCCCTGCACGGCGACGTGCACGTCGTGCCAGGCCGGGCGCCTGCCGAAGACCTGCGGCATGGCGATGGCCTGGTGGTCCCCCGCGTGGGCGGCGTCGTCGCGTCGGCTGTGGCACAGGTCGATGCCGCCGACGTACGCGACGTCGCGCGTCGGGTCGTCGCGGTGGCGCAGGACGACGAACTTCTGGTGGTGCGCCCCGCCGGTGCGGACCCGCATGTCCCGCAGGCACTGGCCCCCGGCCTCGTCGATCTCGATGCCGAGCAGCCGGGACTTCTCCGAGTGGAAGCCGATCTTGTTCCAGTGCGAGCGCCACAGCAGCCCTCGCACGTCGACCCCGCGGCGGGCGGCTGCGGAGAACGTCGCGGACACGGTGGCGCGGGGGTCGTCGGTCAGCTGCTGGTCGGGGTCGCCGCGCCAGTCGACGAAGTAGAGCAGGTCGCCCTCCCCCATGGCCTCGACCCGGTCGTGGAGCTCGGCCATGTACGGCGCGCCGTGGACGATGGGCCGCACGTGGTTGCCGACGCTCCAGGCGACGCCCTGCGGGTGGTGGGCGTCGATCCGCGTGTCGGGGTTGTCACGCTCCTCGGGCAGGAGGAAGAGGTCGGAGAGCACCTGTGCATCCTGCCGCCCCGGGCGGGGTCACGGTAGTGGCGCCCCCTGCCGCGCGCCGCCGCGGCCTGGGCCGTGACGTCCCTAGCATGCTCACCATGACCGGGATGCGCGTGGTGCTCGCCGAGGACAGCGTCCTCCTGCGCCACGGGCTGGTCGCCCTGCTCACCGAGCACCCCGCGATCGCCGACGTCATCGAGGCCGGCGACCTGTCCGAGCTGCTCGACGCCGTGGAGCGCGAGAGGCCCGACGTCGTCCTCGCCGACATCCGGATGCCACCGACGCACACCGACGAGGGCATCCGGGCGGCCGAGCGCTTCCGCACGACCCACCCGGACCTCGGGGTCGTCGTCCTGTCGCAGCACGCCGACGCCGAGGGAGCGCTGGCCCTCGTCGCGGGTGGCAGCCGCGGTCGCGGCTACCTGCTCAAGGAGCGGGTCGCCGACGTCGAGCAGCTCGTGTCGGCGCTGGAGGCCGTCGAGCGCGGCGAGAGCGTCATCGACCCGCACGTCGTCGACGCCCTGATGCGCCACCGGCTCCGGTTCGAGGCGAGCCCCGTGGCGCGGCTCACCGCGCGCGAGCGCGAGGTGCTCGGGCTCATCGCGACGGGCGCCTCGAACACCGCCATCGCCGCCGCCCTCCACGTGACGTCGCGGGCGGTCGAGAAGCACATCAACTCGATCTTCACCAAGCTCGACCTCCCGGTCGGGGACCGCACCCACCGCCGGGTGGCCGCCGTCCTGCTCTACCTCGGTGACAGCGGGGCCGACGCGGGCCCGGTGCCCTGAGCGTGACCGACCGGCAGGCACCCGACACCGCTGTGCCCGCACCCGCGCAGCGCGCACGCGGAGGAACGGCTGCGGCGCTACCTGCGCGTCAACGGGGTGGCGCTCTGGGTCTCGGTCCTGGCCCTCGTCGTGCTGCGCCTCACGGTGACGGGGCCGTCGAAGACGATCGAGTGGACCATCGAGGTGCTCGCCGGGGCCGGCGTCATCGTCCTCGTCGCCGTGGCCCTCGCGTCGAGGTCGCGCTCCACCGTGGCCGCCTTCCTCGTCGTCGTCGCCACCTGGGTCGTGGCCCTGGCCATCACGTGGTTCTCGCCGTTCATCGCCCCGGTCGGGCTGCTCGCGCTGCTCCTGCCCCTCGTCATCGTCGCCGACCACCTGCCCCGACGCGGCCGCACGGCGATCGTCCTGACGACCACGGCCCTGTCGGGCACCATCGTGGCAGTCGGGTCCTTTCGCGAGAACCTCTACGACGCGACCCACCCGTACTCGCCCCTCCAGGCCGTCATCCTCGCGATGTTCGTCCCGCTGCTCGTCGGTGTCCTCGTCCTCGGCCTGCGCGACTACGTCGGTCGTCTCCACGACCGCACCCGCGAGCTCGAGGAGTCCCGCTCACGGCTGGCCCAGGCCTCGGTCGAGGTCCGCCGGGGCATCGAGCGCGACCTGCACGACGGCGCGCAGCAGCGGCTGTCGACCCTGGCTGTCGACATCGGCCGCGCCACCCGGCTGTTCGAGAAGGACCCCGCGGCTGCCGGCGAGGTCGTGCAGGGCCTGCAGGGCCAGCTCGAGCTGGCCATCCGTGAGCTGCGCGACCTCGCCCACGGCATCTACCCGACGGCCCTCGGCGAGCGGGGCCTGCCGGGCGCGCTCCCGGCAGCGGCGCGGCGCACGGTGCTGCCATGCGCCGTCGAGGCCCGCGACGTCGGGCGGCACACGCCGGCGGTCGAGGCCGCGGTGTACTTCTGCTGCCTCGAGGCGATCCAGAACGCCGACCGCCACTCCCGCGGCACCCTCATCTCGGTCCACCTCAGCGATGGCGACGCGGCCGCCGGGCTGCGTTTCCACGTCACCGACGACGGCACCGGCTTCGACCCCGACGCGGTGCCCGACGCGCACGGGCTCACGGGGATGCGCGACCGGATCCGGGCGGCCGGCGGCGAGCTGCGCATCCTCTCCCGGCCCGGGCGCGGAACGTCCGTCGAGGGCCAGTTCCCGCCCGGGACGCGTCACCCGCGCTGACGCTCCTCCCTACGGAACCACGCGTTTGGACCCGTCATGCGGTCCACTGGATCCGTAGTTCCCCGCAAGAAGTGTTGCGGGGTCCGTGCAGGGTGGTGCAGGCACCACCCTGCATTCCGGGGGGTCGCACCCGCGACCTGCTCCCACGACGTCGGCAACGATGATCCCGTGACCGTCGCAGGGGACGGAGCACTCCCACCGGGGCCGGGTCGATCGACTCCCCCGACGAGCGGTGGGTCGCGCGGCGAGAGCGCGGCCCACCGCCGTGGGCGCACCACCAGGGCACCGGCCAGGAGGCGTCGAGTGACCGCCCTCAGATCGCGAGGAACGCGATGAGCACCGCGAAGATCAGCGGCACCCCGAAGACGGCGTCGAGGACGTGGAAGGGCACCCACAGCAGGTGCGTCACCTTCCACCCGTAGTCGGCGTCGGGCCGCTCCGGCGGGACCCACGACCGGGCCCGCCACAGCCGCTGCCCCAGGAACAGGGCCGCATAGACCCACACGGCCATCCACCAGGCGTCGATCGACCCGTCGGGCATCATCGCGACCCCCTCGGTCCGGCCGGCACGGCGTCCCGGTCCGGGGTCAGGCCTGCCCGATGGACTCGAGCAGGTCGGTGAACCACGGGGTCGAGGTGTCGAAGGCCTTGCCGCCCTTGATCCGCGGGAACTCGATGGCGCGCAGCTCGTCGCCGCGCTCCTCGTCGTGGCCGATGACGCCCGACTCGCCGGCGCAGCGCGCACGTCGACCGCGAGGTCGGTGCACGCCTTGATGAGGGCGAGGTCGCTCGTCGTTGGCCGCGGCCGAGCGCGCGAAGTAGCCCGACTTCTGCACCATGCGTCTTCTCGGCACCGAGCAGCTCGGCGAACTGCTTGGCGAACCAGGCGCCGGGGTTGACCTTGTCGAGCTGCACGTGCCCGAACGCGTCGCGCGGCACCTCCTCGCCGCGCGGCCTCGAGCTCGGCGACGATCTCGTCGACGCCGGCGCCCTCGGAGACGAAGACGTTGACGCAGCCGACCTCGTCCATGACGCCCCGCAGGCGGGCGGCCTCGGCCTGCGAGGTCGATGGGGCGCTCGGGGACGTAGACGGCGTGGACGTCCCAGCGCCGCGGGTCGTTGACCGATGCCGGGCACGAAGTCCTGCTCGCGCGAGCCAGCTCGTGGTAGGCCTCGCGCGGTGGCGGCGGTGAGCCAGCCGCAGTGGCGGCCCATCACCTCGTGGACGATGAGCATCCGCGGGTTCGAGGCGTGCTCGGCGACGACGTTCTGCGCGAAGATCGCGCCCTGCTCGGCCGCCGTCCACGCCCCGAGCGACTGGCGGATCGGCACGATGTCGTTGTCGATCGTCTTGGGCAGGCCGACGACGGTGAGCGTCGTAGTCGTTCTCGGCGAGGTAGGCCGCGAGGTCGGCGGCGGTCGTGTTGGTGTCGTCGCCGCCGATGGTGTGCAGCACGTCGACGCCGTCGGCGCGTCAGCTGCTCGGCCGCGACCTGCAGCGGGTCCTGGCCCTCCTGCACGAGCCCGCGCTTGACGCAGTCGTCGACGTTGGTGAGCTTGACCCGGCTGTTGCCGATCGGGGAGCCGCCGAAGCGCGTGGAGCAGGTGGCGCCCTGGCGCGGACCTCGGGGGTGACCTCGACGTGCTGCCCGCGCAGCAGCCCGGCGTAGCCGTTGCTGGTAGGCGATGATCCGCACGTCCGGCGCGACCTCGGTGTAGCGCTCGATGAGCCCGCCGACGGCGGAGGACAGGCACGGGGCGAGGCCGCCGGCGGTGAGCATGGCGACGGTCCGGACGGTCATGGTGCGCTCCTGCGGTGCAGTGGGGGCGTGGTCGGCGAGCTGGTGGGACCGCGCTGACCCACCATCGTCCATTGTGACGGCTCGGGCGTGACCTGGGTCACCCGCCCAGCATCCGGGCGACCGGTGTCGGGACGGCTCGCAGCACCGGGCCGCCGCGACGGTTCAGCCGCGGGTGAGCTCCTGCGCGATGAGCTCGGCGGTCTGGACCATGTTCAGCGCCGCGCCCTTGCGCAGGTTGTCGCCCGAGATGAACAGGTCGAGGGTGGTCGGGGCCTCGGGCGCCTGGCGGATCCGCCCGGCGAAGCGGGGGTCGGCCCCGACGACGTCGTTGGGCGTGGGGAACTCCGGCTCGTCGGGGTCGTCGAGGACGACGACGGCCGGGGCCTCGACGAGCGCCTGGCGGGCGTCGGCCACCTTGACCCGGTGCGCGAACGTCGCGTGGAGGGAGACCGAGTGCGAGGACACGACCGGGACGCGCAGGCAGGTGGCGGAGACCGGGAGGTCGGGCAGGTCGAGGATCTTGCGGGTCTCGTCGCGCACCTTGACCTCCTCCGACGTCCACCCGCCCCCCACGTGGTGGCCGACGAAGGGCACGACGTTGAGGGCCAGCGGCGCCGGGAAGACCGACTCCCCCAGCTCGTGCTCGATGAGGCGGCGGACGTCGCCGGGGCGGGTGCCGAGCTCGCGGTGGCCGTGGACGACGTCGAGCTCGTCGTACAGGCGGCTGATCCCGGCCCGCCCCAGGCCCGACGCGGCCTGCAGGGTCGTGACGACGAGCCCGGTCAGCTCCCAGGCGGCGTGGAGGACCGCGAGCGCGTCGATCATCGTCATCACGGTGGCGCCGGGGTTGGCGACGATGTTGCGGGGCCGGTCGACGACCTTGCGGGGATTGACCTCCGGGACCACGAGGGGCACGTCGGGGTCGGTGCGGAAGACGGTGCTGTTGTCGATGGCGACCACGCCCCGGGCCGCGGCGAGCTCGACCCACTCGCGGGCGATGCCGGGCGGGATGTCGAAGATCGCGACGTCGATCCCGTCGAAGAACTCGGGTGTCAGGGCCTCGACGGGCCATTCGACGCCACCGATGCTGCGCACCCCGCCGACGTCCTCGGCCCCTGCGGCCAGGCGGATGCCGTCCCAGTGCGTGTCGCGGGTCGGGCAGGACCTCGAGGACGACCTTCCCGACGGCCCCCGTGGCGCCGACGATGCCCAGGGTCGGTCTCCTGACCCCTTGCGCGGCGTTCGGCTGCCCGGTCATCGTCAGCGTCCGGTGCCTCCGTAGACGACGGCTTCGCCCTCGGCCGAGTCCAGGCCGAAGGCGGTGTGGACGGCCTTGACGGCGGCGTCGAGCGCCGCGTCGCGGGTGACGACGGAGATGCGGATCTCCGAGGTGGAGATCATCTCGATGTTGACGCCGGCATCGGCCAGCGCCTTGAACAGCGTCGCGGAGACGCCGGGGTGCGAGCGCATCCCCGCGCCGACGAGGGAGAGCTTGCCGATCTGCTCGTCGAACTGCAGGGAGGCGAAGCCGACCCGCTCCTGGACGCGCTGGAGCGCCTGGATGCCGGTCGCGCCGTCGGCCTTGGGCAGGGTGAAGGAGATGTCGGTGAGCCCGGTCTCGGTCGCGGACACGTTCTGGACGATCATGTCGATGTTGATCGCGGCGTCGGAGACGGCCTGGAAGATCTCGGCGGCCTTGCCCGGACGGTCGGGCACGCCGACGACGGTGATCTTGGCCTCGCTGCGGTCGTGGGCGACCCCGGCGATGAGTGGCGCTTCCATCTCGTTCCCTTCATAGAGGTTCGGGACCACCCAGGTGCCCTCCTTGAGGGAGAACGAGGAGCGCACGTGGATGGGGATCTCGTAGCGGCGGGCGTACTCGACGCACCGGTGGAGCAGGATCTTGGCCCCGGACGCCGCGAGCTCGAGCATCTCCTCGGTGGAGATGCGGGCGACGTGGCGGGCGCTGGGGACGATGCGCGGGTCTGCGGTGTAGACGCCGTCGACGTCGCTGTAGATCTCACAGACACTGGCCTGCAGCGCCGCGGCGAGCGCGACGGCGGTGGTGTCGGAGCCGCCCCGGCCGAGCGTGGTGATCTCCTTGGTGTCCTGGCTGACGCCCTGGAACCCCGCGACGATGACGATGTGCCCGTCGGCCAGGGCACTGGTGATGCGACCCGGCGTGACGTCGATGATGCGCGCCCTGCCGTGCGCGCTGTCGGTGATGACGCCGGCCTGGCTGCCGGTGAACGAGCGGACCGAGTGGCCGAGGTTGGCGATCGCCATGGCGACCAGCGCCATCGAGATCCGCTCGCCCGCGGTGAGCAGCATGTCCATCTCACGCGCGCGGCGGCATCGGGCTGACCTCGGTGGCGAGGTCGAGCAGCTCGTCGGTGGTGTCCCCCATCGCGGAGACGACGACGCAGACGTCGTTGCCGGCCTTGCGCGACTCGACGATGCGGCCGGCGACGCGCTTGATGCTCTCGGCGTCGGACAGCGAGGACCCGCCGTACTTCTGGACGACGATGGGCACGTGGAACTCCCGGGGACGGGTGCTGGGGGCCCGCCAACTCTAACGGCCGGTCCACCCACCGGACGCCGTGCCCGGCATCCGGTCGTCCCCTCCCTGCGGCGGCGGGTGGCGGGGGCGTAGCGTCAGGGACATGTCGATCGTCATCGTCGGAGCGGGTCTGGCCGGCGGCACCGCCGCCACCGAGCTGAGGGAGCAGGGGTACGACGGGTCCGTCGTCCTCGTCGGGGCCGAGGACCACCCGCCCTACGAGCGGCCGCCGCTGAGCAAGGGCTACCTGCTGGGCAAGGACCCGCTCGACGCCGCCTTCGTCCACCCCCGCGACTGGTACGCCGAGCACGACGTGGACCTGCGCACCGGGGTGCAGGCCACGGCCCTCGACACCGACGCCCACGTCGTCACCACCACGGGCGGTGACCTCACCTACGAGCGGCTCCTGCTCGCCACCGGTGCCGAGCCCCGCCGGCTCGCCGTCGCCGAGGACAGCGGGGTCCCGGTCGCGTACCTGCGCACCATCGAGGACTCCGACCGGCTCAAGGCCGCCTTCGGCGAGGGGAAGCGGATCGCCGTCGTCGGGGCCGGCTGGATCGGCCTCGAGGTCGCGGCTGCGGCGCGCGAGGCAGGGTCGCAGGTGACGGTCTTCGAGACCGCCGAGCTGCCCCTGCTGCGCGTCCTCGGGCCGACCGTCGCCCGCGTGTTCGCCGACCTGCACCGCGAGCACGGCGTCGACCTCCGGCTCGGCGCCTCGGTCTCCGCGGCCGACCTGGCCGGGGCCGACCTCGTCGTCGCCGGCATCGGCGTCTCGCCGAGGCTCGACCTCGCCCGCTCGGGGGTCTGGCCGTCGACGACGGCGTCCTCGTCGACGCGGCCCTGCGCACGTCGGTGCCCTCGGTCCTCGCGGTGGGCGACATCGCGTCGCACGCGCACCCGGTCCTCGGGCGCCGCATCCGGGTCGAGCACTGGGACACGGCGATCAACCAGGCGAAGACCGCGGCGCACAACCTCGCGGGCGCCGACGAGTCCTACGACGCGCTGCCCTACTTCTTCACCGACCAGTACGACCTCGGGATGGAGTACGTGGGCAGCGCGGGCGCCGACGACGAGGTGGTCGTCCACGGCGACCTCGACGCCAGGGCGTTCCGCGCGTTCTGGGTGCGCGAGGGCCGTGTCGTCGCCGCGATGCACGCCAACGACTGGGACGCCACCGACGCCCTGCGCGAGGCCGTCTCCTGCGGGGAGCTCCCGCCGGCTCCGTGACGTGCGGGGCGTCCTCGCAGGTCAGCGCGGACGTCCGGGAACGGGCGAGTTTCGCCGTTCCCGTTGACGGCGGCGCGCAGGTGTAGGACGGTGGTGCCTCCTTCAGCAGGGGAAGGCACCACATCATGAAGAGGTTCATCACCGCCGCCATCGCGGCGGGGACGGCGCTCGTCGCCGTCCCGGCACCGGCCCACGCGGCCGGCTGGCAGCCCGCCGCGGGCAGCGTCACCGTCGACGCCGTCAACCCGTGCACCGGGCAGAGCACGGACTTCACGTTCGTCTGGACGCAGTCACGCACCTCCGCCCCGTCGAGCGGGGCCGTGTGGTCCGGCTTCCGGGGCACCTACACCGCCACCGACGGCTCCACGGGCAGCGTGCGCGTGTCCAGCGGGTCGGCGCCGACCAAGGACGGGTACACCGAGTCCTACCGGCGCCAGTCGGTGGGCGAGTACGAGGGGCGCACCCAGCGGCTCACCTTCGTGTTCCGGGTGTCCGTGGGCGACACCGTCGACGTCAAGGTCCAGCGCGACGGCGGGAGCTGCTCGGGCTGACACCCCTCCTCACCCCGACTTCTTGCGAATAACCCACCCAGAACACGGTGTTTTGCGTGGGTTGTTCGCAAGAAGTCAGGGGTGGAGGGCGTCGAACTCCGCCTCGGAGACGGCGTCGGGGTCGGCGTCGAGCCGCACGTGGGCCAGCAGGGCGTGGATGACACGCAGCGCGGCGGCCGCGCGCTCGCCCCAGTGCGACAGGTAGCTGAACTGCCACCACCACAGCGCCTCGACGCGGCGGCCGGCCTCGTGGTGGACCAGCCCGTGGGTGAGGGCGGAGGCGACGTCGACGAGGTCGTCGGACAGGCGCCCCACCGCGGGCTCGGGGTCCAGGACCGGGTCGGCGACGTCGGCGTACTCGTCGAGCCCCTCGAAGACGTTGGCCAGGCTCTCGCGCAGCGGGTCCAGCTCGGGGTCGGGGCCGGAGTCGGGCTCGAACCGCTCGACGGGCACGACGTCCTCCACCGCCCCGAGCCGCGCGCCCATCATCGTGACCTTCGACAGCGCGAGCAGGGCCATGGGGAGGGTGGCGTCGGGACTGCTGCCCGCGGCGATCTCCCGCACGGTGAGCAGGTACATCCGGGCGTCGGCCGCGGACTCCTCGGCGAGCAGGGCCCAGTCGTCAGACATCGATGAGCCTGCGTCCCTCGAACGCCCGCCCCAGGGTGACCTCGTCGGCGTACTCGAGGTCGCCGCCCACCGGCAGGCCCGAGGCGAGCCGGGTGACGCGCAGCCCGAAGACCTTGAGCATGCGCGAGAGGTAGCTGGCGGTGGCCTCGCCCTCGAGGTTGGGGTCGGTGGCGATGATGACCTCGGTGACGGTGCCGTCGCCGAGGCGGGCCAGCAGCTCGCGGACGCGCAGGTCGTCCGGTCCGATGCCGTCGATCGGGCTGATCGCCCCACCCAGGACGTGGTAGCGCCCGCGGAACTCCCGGGTGCGCTCGATGGCGACGACGTCCTTGGGCTCCTCGACGACGCAGATGGCGTGCACGTCGCGGCGCGGGTCGGCGCAGATCCGGCAGTGCTCGGCCTCGGAGACGTTGAAGCACAGCACGCAGAACCGGACCCGGGCCTTGACCTCGGTCAGCGCGTGGGCCAGGCGCTCGACGTCGGCGGGGTCGGCCTGCAGGAGGTGGAACGCGATGCGCTGCGCGCTCTTGGGACCGACGCCCGGCAGCCTGCCGAGCTCGTCGATGAGGTCCTGGACCGCGCCTTCGTACACGCCTTGAGCCTACGACCTCGCGGCCGCGGCGCACGTCGGCGCCGCGCCCTCCTTCGGCGGCCGAGGTGCAGGGGTGCGCTCAGATGCCGACCGCGGCGCCCGTGGACTCCGGCGGCAGCTCGTTGTAGGTGTCGGCGCGCTCCTGGCCGCTGAGAGCCGCGATGGCGTCCATGACCTCGTCGGTGAGGAGGCGGCGCGCCTGGCCGGCCGGCATCGCCGCGTACGGCTCGGGGCTGATGGGGGTGCCGAAGGTGACCCGCACCCTGGCCAGGCGGGGGAAGCTCGAGCCGATCGGCATGACCTCGTCGGTGCCCACGAGCCCCACCGGGACGACCGGCACCCCGGCCGTGAGCGCGAGCCACGCGACACCGGCACGCCCCTTGTAGAGGCGGCCGTCGCGCGAGCGGGTGCCCTCGGGGTAGATGCCGAACCCACGACCTGCGCGCAGCACCTCGAGGGCGGCGTCGAGCGACTCCTGCGCCGCCCGTGAGGAGTGCCGGTCGACGGGGACCGCGCCGATGCCCTCGAAGAACCCGCGCCGGATCGCGCCGCCGACGCCCGGGCCCGTGAAGTAGTCGGACTTCGCGAGGAAGACGACGGGCCGGGGGGCGACGATCGGGATCGCGAAGGAGTCGATGAACGACAGGTGGTTGCTCGCCAGGAGGACCCCACCGGTGCGGGGGACGTTCTGCGTGCCGGTGACGGTGGGGCGCCACAGCAGCTTCGACAGGGGTGCCACTGCTCCGTGGCTGATGCGGTAGGCCGCCCGGCTCACCGCTCCTCCTCGCGGATGACGGTGCCGCCGAGCAGCCGCTCGACCACGGGGACCCCGACGTCGGCGAGCTCGTCGAGCGACTCGTCGTCGTCACTGACCGCGGTGTCGTCGACGACCCGGTCCTCGGGAGCCACCTCGGGCCTCTCGGCCGCCTCGGCCCTGGCCCGATCGAGCGGGCTGGCCCACGACGGAGCCGACTCGGGCGGCGGCGGCGCCTCGGACCAGCTCGGCGCCGCGGTGGCCGGTGCGGTGGACCGACCCTCGCGGGTGGGGGCCTGCGGTGCGGACGCGGGTGCAGGGGCGGGAGCGGTGGCGCGGGTCGGCTCGGGGCGGTCGTCGGGCTCACCGCCGGGCGGGTCGGGGCGCGAGGGCGCGGCAGCGGGGGGCACGGCCACCGGCGCCGCCGCCGCAGCCGGTGGCGGGACGGGGTTCGCGGCAGCGGTGGCGTCGCTCGACGGCACCCCCTCGACGCGGGCGTCGACCCCGAGGACGTCGATGAGGGCCTGGCGCACGTAGTCGGCGTGAGCACCGCGCCGGAAGGTGTCGGCGAGCCCGACCGTGGAGATGGCGAGCAGGACACGGCGCCCGTCGTAGTCGGCCACCTGGGCGTTCTGCGACACGAAGGTCCACGTGGAGCGGCGCATCTCGTACAGCTTGGTGAGGACGTCGGGCCAGGACCGGCGCAGGGCGTCGGTGTCGAGGCCTCCCGGGCCCTTGGGGGACGGCGCCGAACCCTCCGAGGGATCACGGCTCGGATCCGCCTGCGGCGCAGGCCGATCCGGGGCGTGCTGGCCAGGACGCGATGGCGGCTCGGGCTCCGAGGTCGGGGACGGCGCCGGGGTGGGTGCGGGTGCCGGCGGCGCAGCGACGGGGGTCGTCGGCGCAGCCACCGGGGTCGGCTGCGCGCTGCGCGCAGCCGGGGGCGCGGCACCGGTGGGGACTCCTCCGACGTCGAGGCGGCGCTCGAGGCGGTCGAGCCGGGCCGCGTAGCCGGCCTCCCCCGCCGCGGCGGGCAGCAGGATGCGGGCCGCGATGAGCTCGAGCTGGAGCCGGGGCGCGGTGGCCCCGGTCATCTCGGTGAGGCCGGCGTTGACGACGTCGGCCGCCCGCGACAGGGCCCCGGCGCCGAAGCCGGCGGCCTGGGCGCGCATCCGCTCGAGCTGGTCCTGGGGGACGTGGCGCAGCACGGCCGAGGCACCCTCGCCCGTGGCGTGGACGACGATGAGGTCGCGCAGCCGCTCGAGGAGGTCCTCGACGAAGCGCCGCGGGTCGAGCCCGGTCTCCACGACCTTGTCGATGACCCGGAACACCGCTCCGGCGTCGCCCGCGGCGAAGGCGTCGATCGTCGCGTCGAGGAGCTCGCCGTCGGTGAACCCGAGCAACGCTGCCGCCGACTCGTAGGTGAGCCCGTCGGCGCCCGACCCGGCGATGAGCTGGTCGAGGACGGACAGCGAGTCGCGCACCGACCCGCCGCCGGCGCGCACGACGAACGACAGCACCCCCGGCGCCACGGCCACGCCCTCGCGGCCGCACAGCTCCTCCATGTAGCTCTGGAGCCGTGCGGGGGGCACGAGGCGGAACGGGTAGTGGTGGGTGCGCGAGCGGATGGTCCCGATGACCTTCTCGGGCTCGGTGGTCGCGAAGACGAACTTCACGTGCTCCGGCGGCTCCTCGACGATCTTGAGCAGGGCGTTGAAGCCCTGAGGCGTCACCATGTGCGCCTCGTCGATGATGTAGATCTTGTAGCGGCTCTGCGCCGGACCGTAGGACGCACGCTCGCGCAGGTCGCGGGCGTCGTCGACGCCCCCGTGGCTCGCGGCGTCGATCTCGATGACGTCGACCGTGCCGGCCCCACCGCGGGCCAGGGCGACGCACGAGTCGCAGGTGCCGCACGGCTCGGGGGTGGGGCCCTGCTCGCAGTTCAGGCAGCGCGCCAGGATGCGCGCGCTCGTCGTCTTGCCGCAGCCGCGGGGCCCGCTGAACAGGTAGGCGTGGTTGACCCTCCCCGTGCGCAGCGCCTGCATCAGCGGCTCGGTGACGTGCTCCTGCCCGATGACGTCGACGAACGTCTCGGGCCGGTAGCGGCGGTACAGGGCGGTGCTCACCCATCCAACCTAGTCGGCCGCGAGGACACCCGGGAACGGTGTGCTCACCGGCCGGCGCCCCCGGCGGACAGGGTGCCGGCGGCCACCCGGAGGCGGGCGCCGACCCCGGCGCCGGGGTCGGCCACGTACGCTCGACCCGTGCGCATCGACGTCTGGTCCGACATCCTCTGCCCGTTCTGCCACCTCGGCCGGCGGCACCTCGAGCTCGCCCTCGAGCAGTTCGAGCACGCCGACGAGGTGGGGGTGGTCTGGCACAGCTTCCAGCTCGACCGCAGCGCGCCGGCCGTCGACGACGAGCCGGCGCTCGACCGCGTCGCGGCGAAGTACGGGACCTCGCGCGAGCAGATGGTCGCCCAGCACGAGCAGATGGCGCGCGACGCCGCCGGGGTGGGCCTGGACTTCCAGTGGGAGCGGCTGCGGGGCGGCAACTCCTACGACGCCCACCGCCTCATCCACCTGGCCCGCAGCCTCGGGCGCGAGGACGAGGTCACCGAGCGCGTCATGCGGGCCTGGTACTCGCAGGGCGCCGCCATCGGCGACCGCGAGGTGCTCGTGGCCCTGGCCGTCGAGGCCGGGCTCGAGGAGGCCCCCGTGCGCGAGGCGCTCGAGGGCGACGACTTCGGCATCGACGTCCGCACCGACCTCGCGCTCGCGGGCCAGATCGGCATCACCTCGGTGCCGACCTTCGTCCTGGACCAGAAGTACGGCGTCAGCGGCGCGCAGCCCGTCGAGACGCTGCTCGGTGCGCTGCGCCAGGTGTGGGACCTCCAGGGCACCGAGCCCGAGGAGGCGGCCGGCGGCGGGTGCGGCGGCGGCTGCTGCGGCGGGGCGTGCGGGTCCGGCGGTACCGCCGAGGAGACCCTCGCCGGTACGGCGGAGGACTCGGGCTGCGGGTGCGGTTCGGGCGGCTGCGGGGGCGCGTGCTCCCCGGCCGAGTCCGGCGCCACGACCGCCGCGCGCTGAGCCGCGGACCCACGGCGGGCCACCCCGGACGCGAGGACACCCCGCGTACCTGGAAGAGCCCGCCTGCCCTTGCTGCATTCCTGCCCTGGGGGAGTTCGACGGGGTACCACCACGCGGGGTGCCGCTGACGATCGTAGGTGCTGCACCCCCGTCGCGGAAATCCGGCCCAGCACCAGGGCCGGAGGGCCGTCGTGTGGTGCGGGGCCATGGCGTGGGGCAACCTGTGGACGGAGCAGACATGCCACGGGGTGGGGGGCGCCCCTACGGTCGTCCGCATGCCCGAGACACCCGTCGCAAGGGCGCGCCGGTCACCAGCACCCGGGACGAGCGCGCCGGAACCGACGATGCACCCGTGGCTCCACCGCCCTCAGCACGAAAGGCCCATCGCATGAGCACCGTCAGGCAGGAAACCCCGGCCGGCGCCGCGCCAGAGCAGGCAGGCGCGACGAACATCGTCAAGGTCGTCTTCGCCAGCGTCGTCGGCACCGCGGTCGAGTGGTACGACTTCTTCCTCTACGGATCGGCCGCCGCCCTCGTCTTCGGCGTCCTGTTCTTCCCCGACAGCGACCCGCTCACCGCGACCCTGCTCGCCTTCGGCACCTACGCCCTGGGCTTCGTGGCCCGGCCCCTCGGTGGAATCGTCTTCGGCCACTACGGCGACCGGGTCGGCCGCAAGAAGATGCTCGTGGTCTCCCTCTTCATGATGGGTGCGGCGACCGTCGCCATCGGCCTGCTGCCGACGTACGCGAGCATCGGGGTCGCCGCGCCGATCCTGCTGCTGCTCCTGCGGCTGATCCAGGGCTTCGCCGTCGGCGGTGAGTGGGGCGGCGCCGTCCTCATGGTCGCCGAGCACGGCAAGGACGAGCACCGCGGCTTCTGGTCCAGCTTCCCGCAGGCCGGTGTCCCGCTGGGCAACCTGCTGGCCACCGCGGTCCTGTGGGTGCTCTCGGTCGTGCAGTCCGAGGAGGCGTTCAACACCTGGGGCTGGCGCATCCCGTTCCTCCTGTCGGCCGTCATGGTCCTCATCGGCCTCTGGGTCCGCCTCAGCCTCGAGGACTCGCCCGTCTTCGCCGAGGCCAAGGTCGAGATCGAGAACCGCTCCGAGAAGCACGTGCCGATCATCGAGGTCGTCAAGCGGTACCCCAAGGAGGTCCTGCTCGCCATGGGCATGCGCATGGCCGAGAACATCTCGTACTACATCTTCACCATCGTCGTCATCACCTACGTGACCGTCTACCTCGACCAGCCCAAGGGCGTCGTCCTCGGCGCGCTCCTGCTCGGTGCGGCGATGCAGGTGGTCCTCATCCCGGCGATCGGCGCGCTGTCCGACCGGGTGGGCCGTCGCCCGCTGTACCTCGTCGGTGCCGTCGGAGTCGGCGTGTGGGGCTTCATCTTCTTCTCGCTCATCGACTCGCTGAGCGGGGTGAGCATCCTGCTCGCCGTCATGGTGGGCCTGTTCTTCCACGCGCTGATGTACGCCCCGCAGGCGGCGTTCTTCTCCGAGCTGTTCGGGACCTCGGTGCGGTACACCGGAGCCTCGGTCGGCTACCAGCTGGCGTCGATCTTCGCCGGGGCGCTCGCACCGATCATCGCGATCAAGCTGCTCGGCTCCGTCGACACGCGCAACACCACGGCCGTGGGCATCTACCTCGCGGTCGCCGCGGCCATCACCGTGGTGTCGGTCCTGCTCGCCAAGGAGACGCGGGCGTCCTCGCTGCGGCACGACCGGGTGGTCCCCGGCGCGCACGACTGAGGCCGCTCCCTGCCGACGGCGACGGCCGGCCCCGCACCCGCGGGGCCGGCCGTCGCCGCGTCCGGGCGTGCCTCTCTTGGGGGCCGGCCGGGCGGCGCGAAGGTTCGTCGGGGACGATGGGGGCCCCGACCCGGAGGACCCGATGACGCCCCGCACCCTGTTCACCTGGCTCGCCCGAGCGGAGGTCGTCACCTGGACGCTCCTCCTCATCGGCATGTGGCTGAAGTACCTGACGCGGGCCACCGACCTCGGGGTCCGCGTGTTCGGGCTCGCCCACGGCATCGTCTTCCTCGCCTGGGTGCTCGTCGTGCTGCTGCTCTGGGTCGACCAGCGGTGGCGCCCGCGCGACGCGGGGGCGGCCCTGCTCGCCGGGGTGGTCCCGTTCGCCACGCTGTGGGCCGAGCGACGGGTCGAACGACGGGGCCTCGCGCCACGCCAGTGGCGGTTGGCGCCCGGGTCGCAGGCGCCGCGGACGGTGCCGGAGCGGGCCGTGGCCGCCGCGCTCGAGCGGCCGGCGACGGCCCTCGTCCTGGCGGTGCTGGCCGTGGGCCTGACCACCGCCGTCCTCCTCGCGGTCGGCCCCCCGCCCCTGCCGAGCGCCGGCGCCTGACCTCGTCGTCGGTGGCCTCCGCCGCCCCGTCGCACGGGGTGGCGGCGACGATTTCGGCGAGAGCCGGTGCCTCTAGTAGCCTCGCCCGCGGAGGATTCGCATAGTGGCCTAGTGCGCACGATTGGAAATCGTGTTGGGATAAAACCCTCGGGGGTTCAAATCCCCCATCCTCCGCCACGGCGATGTCCCAGGACGTCGCAGACAGGGCGAGCCCCGAGGGGTTCGCCCTGTCTCGCGTCGTGGTGCCGGTGCGTGCTCAGGCCAGCGGGAGCCGCTCGCGGACCCCGCACCGCTCGTCGTGCAGGTCGATGAGGCGCTGCTCGTCGGCACCGGGAGCGGGCCCCGACGCGCTGATGAGGCGGCACGTCGCCCACCCCCGCGCGGCCTCCTCGTACCGGTCGACCCACCCCAGCCAGGCCCGCTCGCTCGCCTCGTCGGCACACGGCCAGGCCACGGGCAGCGCCCGCTCCCCCAGCCGGAACGGCTTGGGGGACAGCCGCGCCCGGTAGCTGTCGTGGGTGGCGCACAGCTCGACGTAGAGGGGGTCGGAGTCGAGCGCGGTGAGGATCTCGCGGGCCCGGTCCGACATCGGCGGTGCCTGCGCGCCGGTGACGAGGACGCGCAGCCCGGCAGCGGTGCGGTAGACCCGCACCCCGAGCTCGGGCCGGGCACGGGCGAACTCCCACACGCCCTCACAGGCCAGCACCTCGGCCACGGACGGCCCACCGGCGACGGTGGCGACCGTCCGGGGCGCCTGCTGCGCCGAGAACATCCCGTGGCCGCCACGGCCCGAGGGAGCCGGTGGCGCGTCGAGCCCGGCCGCGTCCTCACCGACGGGCCCCTGGGGCCGCGGGTCGGGCCGCCCGAGGACGAGGCGCCGCAGGAAGCCGCCCACCCCTGCCCCGGGGGCGGACCGGCGAGGGGTGCCGGACCGCTCCTCCAGCCCCGGGACGTCGACGTCGGCGATGAGCAGGAGGTCGGTGCACAGGACCTCGCACCCCATCCGGTTGCGGGTGACCAGTCCGAGCCGTCGCCCGTCCTCGGACGCGACCTGCTCGAGGACGGGCTCACGTAGCGGGGTGCGCGGGTAGTAGCCCCGCGTGGTCGGCAGCCGACCCTCGACGGCGACGCGCTCGAGGAGGTCGGCCAGGCGCTCGCGCCCGACCCGCTCGGCGTCGACGTCGGACTGCGTCGACCACCCCCACACCGCGAGGGGGCCACCGGCGCTCCCCAGGTGCGGGCTCCACCCCTTCACCTTCACCCAGTGCTGCGGGACCTCCATGGCGGCAGTCTGTCAGCCCGGGTTGCTGCGACCTGCGCACCGCGACGGCTGCGCGCGGGTGGGCGGGTGGCGACGGCTCACGCGGGGCGGACGTGCACGTAGCGCGGGTGACGCGGTAGGTCGCCGGTGCGGGCGAGGACCCGCGCGAGGAGCCCGGCGCCGTCGAGCGCCCCGCCCCGGGGGTCGCGGGGTGCCGGGCCGTCCGCGGCCACGGCCTCGACGAACGCCGCGTGGACGACCGGGGCCGCCAGCAGGCCACCCGTGCCGACGAGCACGGGGTCCTCCAGCGGTGCCGCGGCCGCCAGGAGGGAGGCCGCCAGGGCCCGGCCAGCCTGCGTGGCGATCGCCACCGCGACCGGGTCACCGTCGGCGGCCGCGGCCGTGACGAGCGGCGCCGCCGAGGCCAGCGCCTCAGGGGCGTCGGTCCCGGTCATGACCCGCCGCGGCCACCCGTCGCACGGGCCGAGGAGCGTCTCCGCGGCCGCCAGCATCCCCGCCGACCCCTCGGTCACGCCGTCGCGGGAGCGCAGCGCGGCCCGCAGCCCCTCGAGGCCGACCCAGGCCGCCGACCCCCGGTCGCCGAGGACGTGCCCCCACCCGTCGACCTTGGTCCAGGTCCCGGCGAAGTCGCTGCCGAAGGCCACCGCACCCGTCCCGGCGGCGACGACCGCTCCGGCACGCAGCCCGCCGAGCGCCCCGACGAGGCTCGCCACGGCATCGGAGACGACGGCGCACGACCGCGGCCGCAGCGCGGCGTCGACCGCGGCGAGGACGTCGGCCGGGTCGGCGAGGTGGAGCAGACCGCGCATCGACCAGCACACGGCGTCTGGCCGCTCCCCCGCGGCGACGTCGAGGCCCGCTGCCGGACCGGCCGCGGCCAGCAGCCGCGCGGCGTCGGAGGCCAGCGCCGCGACGTCGACCCCGCCGGCCCCCACGCGGGCCCCGGGCGCCCGCTGCACCACACCCGGCCCGCCGTCGCGGGACACGAGGAGGCGCAGCCCCGACCCACCGACATCGACCGCCACGACCGTGCTCACGGCCGTGAGCCGATCACTTCGACATGCCCGCGGTCAAACCGGCGACGATCTGCCTCGTCGCGAGGAGGAAGAGGATGACGAGCGGGACCGTGGTGATGACCAGGCCCGCGAAGACGGCCGCGTAGTTGGTGGCGTTCTCGCCGAAGAACGTCGTGAGCCCGACCGGCAGCGTGTACTTCTCCTCGCGACGCAGCAGCACGAGGGGGAAGAGGAAGTCGTTCCAGATCGGGACGAACCGGAAGACCGCGACCGTGGCCAGCGCGGGCCGCACGAGGGGCACCATGACGAGCCAGAACGTCTGCCACGAGCTCGCCCCGTCGAGGGTCGCCGCCTCCTCGAGCTCCTCGGGCAGCTGCCGGAAGAACGTGGTGAGCACGAAGATCGAGAACGGCACCCCGGACGCCGCGTACATCAGGGTGAGCCCGAGCCGGCTGTCGATGAGGCCGAGCCCGTCGAAGAGGAAGAAGATCGGCAGGATGGCCAGGTGGATGGGGAGCATGAGCCCGGAGAGGAACAGCGACTCCAGCCACCGGAACGAGCGCGTCCGCACCCGGGCCAGCGCGTAGGAGGCCATCGTCGCGACGACGGTGGAGATGACCACCGCACCGATCGTCACCATGAGGCTGTTGCCGAAGTACGTGGCGAAGCTCCCGGCGGTCCAGGCCTCGCGGTAGGCGTCGAACGACAGCGGCCACGGGGCACCGAGCGGGTCGGAGATGAGGTCGGCGTTGCTGCGCAGCGAGCTGCTCACCATGAGCAGCAGGGGGACGAGCGCGATCGCCGCGTAGACCCACAGCAGGAAGCTCGCCGTCGAGCCGCCCACCGGGCGGCCACCTCGACGGCGGCGCTGGGCGGGCCGGGAGCCGGGCGAGGTCGCGGGGCGCTCCGGGGCCGGGTCGGTCGCGGGGTCCGTGGCGGTGCCGATGCCCGCGGGGACCACGCTCATGCCGTGATCCTCCGCTCGTGGCGGCGCAGCACGGCGGTGGCCCCGAACGCCCCTCCGAAGATGAGGAGGAACAACAGGGTCGCCAGGGCCGAGGACGTGCCGATGGCGTCGGTGGCGCCGGAGTCGAAGGCGGTCCGGTAGAACAGCAGCGAGAGGAAGTCGGTGGAGCCCGCGGGGTTGCCCGTCGAGCCGCCGAACGCGTAGGGCAGGGCGAACGCCTCCATCGCGAAGATGAAGGTCAGCACGCTGACCGTGCCGATCGCGGGCACGAGGAGCGGGAAGGTGATCCGCCGGAAGGTCTGCAGGTGGCTCGCGCCGTCGACCCGGGCCGCCTCCGACAGCTCCTCGGGCACCCCGCCGAGCGCCGCCCCGTAGAGCAGGACGGGGAACCCGATCCACTGCCAGACGCTGACGAGGATGACGACCCACAGCGCCGTGTCCGGGTCACCGAGCCACGGCAGCGCCCAGCTCTCCAGGCCGACGGCGGTGAGGAGGGAGTTGACCGGGCCGAAGGTGGGCGAGAGCAGCAGGGTCCACAGGTAGCCGATGACGATGGGGCTCACGAGGTACGGCATCGCGTAGAGGGTCTGCAGCACCCGCCGGGTCCGGTCGCGCCGGTGGAGCAGGAACGCGATGGACAGGCCGATGGTGTTCTGAACCGCCATGGTCCCGACGAAGAACAGCACGTTGTGGAGCAGGGCGCGGGGCAGGTCGGTGGTGAACGGCGCGCGGGTCAGCAGCGTCACGAAGTTGTCGAGCCCGGCGAAGCCCCCGCGCGCCGTGCCCTGCCACTCGTAGAAGGCGTAGGAGAAGGCCGTGAGCATCGGGTACAGCACGAACACCCCGAACAGCAGCAGGGCCGGGGTGACGAAGAGGAGTCCGGTGCGACGTCGCATGAGGAGGCGTCCGATGGGTCGTGGACCGTGACCCACCCGGCGGCCGGGCGTCAGGCGCGCCGGCCGCCGGGGAGGTCGAGGGTCACTTCGTGGGCTGGAACCAGGTCTTGACGCCGGTGTCGAGGGCCGCGCTGACGGCCGCGGCGTCCTTGCTGCCGAGGAACATCTCCTGCACACCCTTGCCGAGCAGGTCGGTCCCGGTGGGGGTTCCGTACCGGAAATCGGTGAGGAGGAGGTAGGGCGAGCCGTTGCTCTCGTAGTTCTCGCTGACCTGCTTCAGGACGGGGTCGGAGTAGGTGACACCCGGGACGGCCGAGATCTGCTTGACCTCGTCGGCGACGAGCTGACCGAACTCCGGCGTCGCCATCCACTTCACGAGCTCGAGCGCGGCCTCCTGGTCGGGCGACTTGGAGTTCACGGCGAAGTTGCCGTCGGCCCAGCCGGCCGTGGTGCCCTGCGAGCCCGCGGGCGAGCCGGTGGGCGGCGGCACCTGGAGGATGCCGAGCTCGAGGTCGGGGTTGCCCTTCTGGAGGGTCGCGAGGTCGTACGAGCCGCCGGGGTACATCGCGGCCTGGCCCGAGGTGAACAGGGTCATCGCGTCGGTGACCGCGACGCCCGTGACGTTCTTGGGCATGTACTTCTCGAGCTGCGACAGGACGTCGACCGAGGCGACCCAGTCGGGGTCGGTGAAGTCCTTCTCGCCGCTGAGGACGGCCTGCTGGAACTCGGCGCCACCGAAGCGAGCGCCGCCGAGCACCTCGTGGACGATCGGCAGGGTCCAGTCGTCCTTGGCACCGACGGCCAGGGGGGTGACGCCCGCCCCGAGGAGCTTGTCGCTCGCCGCGATGAACTGGTCCCACGTGGTGGGGACCTCGATCCCGTTGTCGGACAGCAGCTTCTTGTTGTAGAACAGCACCGTCGCCTGGCGGGCCAGGGGGACGGAGTAGATCTTGCCGTCCGCCTTGCCCTTGGCGCTGGCGACGACGTTCTCGTCCCACGACGACAGGTCGACGGTGTCGTCGAGCGGCACCAGCGAGCCCGCGGCCACCGTGGCCTGGAGCTGGCCGTAGGAGCGCACCTGGGGCACGTCGGGACCGTCGGACCCGGCGAGGCCGGTGGCGAGGATCTTGTTGTACTCGGTGGCCTTGAACGGCTTGAACTCCACCGTCACGCCCTCGTGCGAGGCCTCGTAGGCGTCGAAGATCTTGTCGTAGGCGGCCTTGTCCTCCACGCGCCACGACCACACGGTGAGGGTCGTGCCGTCACCGGAGCCGCCGGCGCTGCCGGTGTCGGACGACGGCGCGCAGGCCGAGAGGGCGAGGGCACCGACGCCGATGGTGACGGCGAGGTGCTTCCAGGGGTGACGCGAGGTCATGCGAGATCTCCTGTCGGGACGGTGGCCACGGGGCGGGCCGCGAGGGGTGACGAGGTGCGGTCGGGGGCGACGGGGACGACGGCGGCCGAGCCGAGCGCCGCGAGGGCGAGGGCGACCGAGCCGCTGTGGTCGGCGATGGCCGTGCGGGCCCGGGAGGCGCTCGCGCCGCACAGCAGCGTGACGAGGGCGGTCTTGAGCTCTCCGTCGGCGGCCTCGAGCGCGCGGCGGGCGTCGTCCTCCGACGCCCCGCTCGCCTCCCGCAGGATCCGCACGACGCGCCCACGCAGCTTCGCGTTGGTCGCGACGACGTCGACCATGAGGTTGGACCACGTGCGCCCGAGCCGCACCATGACCGCCGTCGAGAAGGCGTTGAGGACGAGCTTCTGCGAGGTGCCGGCCTTGAGGCGGGTCGAGCCGGTGATGGCCTCCGGCCCGGTGTCGACGGCGATGAGGTGGTCGGCGAGGGCGGCGAGCTCGGCGCCGGGGTTGGAGGTGACCAGTGCCGTCAGCGCTCCGCGCTCCCGCGCCAGCGCGAGCGCGCCCCCGACGTAGGGCGTGCGCCCCGAGGCGGTGAGGCCGACGACGACGTCGTGCGATCCGATGGTCGCCGAGGTCGGCGCGGCCCTGGCCCGCGTCGTCCTCGACGTTCTCCACCGCGCGCAGCAGGGCCTCCGGGCCGCCGGCGTGGTGCGCGACGACGAGCCCGGGCGGGACGTTGAAGGTGGGGAGCAGCTCGGCGGCGTCGAGGACGGCGAGGCGCCCGGAGGTCCCGGCGCCGACGTAGTGGATGGTGCCGCCACCCCTGACCGCGACGACGGCGGCGTCGACGAGGGCGGCGAGCGTCGGGAGCACGGTGGCGACGGCGCCCGGGACGGTGGCGTCCTCGGCGTTGAGCACGCGCAGGATCTCCAGCGTGGAGAGCCCGTCGATCCCGGTCGTCCCCGGGTGGCGGTCCTCGGTGGGCGCGCTGACAGCGGCTTCGGTGCTCACCCGGACGACGTTACTTTCTAACGGACTCAGCGTCAAGACCGTGAATCAGTGACGCAGGTGGTGTCCGGCGACGGCCCGCGCGGTCTCCTTGACGGCCGTCCGGGCGCGCTCGAGGTCGAGCTGGGCGACGGCGATGTAGAGGCAGTCGACGACGGTGAGCGCCGCGATGCGGCTCGCCGTGGCCCCCGAGCGCAGGCTCGACTCACGCGCCGCCGTCGCGAGCACGAGGTCGGCATCGGTCGCCAGGCGCGAGCGCGGGAAGTTGGTGACGGCGACCGTCGTCGCCCCGCGGCTGTGGGCCAGGGCGAGGGCCTCCACGGTCTCGGTCGTCGTGCCGGAGTGGGAGATGCCGATCGCGACGTCGCCCGGGCCGAGGAGGGTCGCGCTGGTGAGCGCGACGTGGGGGTCGTTCCAGCAGAACACCATCGAGCCGATGCGGTGCAGCTTCTGCTGGAGGTCCGCGCCCACGAGCGCACTGGCACCGATGCCGTACACGTCGACCCGGCCGGCTCCGGCGATGGCGTGCGCGGCCCTCGACAGGGCGGTGCGGTCGATGGTGTCGGCCGTCTCCTCGACCGCGCTGGCGTCGGCGTGGGCCACCTTGGCGATGATGTCGTCGATGGTGTCGTCGGCACTGATGTCGGTGGTCGGCGCCGCCTGGGTGCGGGGCTGGGTGCCGGCCTCGGCGAGGGCGAGGCGCAGCCTCGGGTACCCCGCGAGCCCCAGCCGCTTGCAGAACCGCAGGACCGTCGTCTCCGAGGTCTCGGCCGCGACCGCGAGCTCGCTGATCGTCAGGCTCGCCGTGCCACGCGGGTCACGCAGGACGCGCTCGGCGACACGGTCCTCGGCCGGGGAGAGCGACGGTCGCAGCCCCCTCAGCTGCACGAGCAGCGAGGGGGCGGCGGGGGTGCCCGCGGGGGCGGGCTCGGCGCGACGGGGCATGGCCCTACGCTACGGCCCTCTCGCGCAGGAGGACCCAGCCGTCGGCGGTGAACGCGCCGGGGTCCTTCTCACCGTCGAGGACGACTCCGGCCGGGCTCGTGGCCCGCACGCCGTCGACGACGACGCCGCGCCCGAGGTAGGCACCGTCGGTCGTGGTCCGCCACCGCACGAGGAGCTCGCCCGCGGGGAGGTCGGCGCGCACCTGGGTCCAGCGCCGCTCGAACGTCCCCGCGATGCTGCCGTCGGTCTCCACATCCGCACCCCGGTCGCGGTGGGTGAAGGGCAGCGGGTGCCACGTGGCGCCGTCGTCGGACGACGTCTCCAGGGTCAGCGGGTCGCTCTCCTCGGTGTCGAGGAAGAGGTCGAAGGCCAGCCTGGCACCGTCCTCGGGAACCGTGACCGGCGCCGTGAGGGTGGCGGTCGTCGCGGAGGACCCCCCTGAGGCCCAGGCGGACGGGCCGTGCTTCGGCGTCAGCGGCATCGCTGCGGCGAGCCCGTGGGCCCACTCGCGCCGGGCGAGGTTGTTGCTCCCCCACGACCGCGACGGGTGGACGCGGTTCGTCAGGAGGATGGCGAAGGAGCGCGACGCGAAGTCGATGACGAACGAGGTGCCGGTGTAGCCGGTGTGGCCGGCCGTGCGCGGACCGGAGAGGGCGTCCATGTACCAGCGCTGGTCGAGCTCGAAGCCGAGGCCGTGGCTGTCGCCGGGGAACGCCTCGTTGAAGTTCGTGACGAGCAGGCCGACGCTCTCGCGGCTCAGGATGCGCCGCCCGTCGTAGGTGCCCCCGTTGAGGAGGGCCTGCGCGAGGACGGCGAGGTCGTCGGCGGTGGAGAAGACGCCGGCGTGGCCGGCGACCCCGCCCAGCGACCAGGCGTTCTCGTCGTGGACCTCGCCCCACACCATCCCCCGGGCCGGCGACGACTGGTACTCGGTGGCCGCGGTCCGCGACCGGTCGGTGGGGTTGTAGCCGGTGTCGTCCATGCCGAGCGGCGCGGTGACCCGCTCGCGGACCACCTCGTCCAGGCCCTGGCTGGTGAGCCGCTCCGCCAGGACGCCGAGGGTGATGAGGTTGAGGTCGCTGTAGAGGTACCTGGTGCCGACCGGGTTGGTGAGCCTCTGGTCCATCACGGCCTGGATGCGCGACGCCTCGTCCGGGTACCGGCTCCACAGCGGCAGCCACGAGGTGAACCCGGACGTGTGGGTCAGCAGGTGCCGGACGGTCACGTCGGCCTTGCCGTTCGCGGCGAACTCGGGGAGGTAGGTGGCGACCGGCGCCTCGAGGTCGAGCGCGCCGTCCTCGATGAGCTGCACCGTGACGAGCGAGGTGAACAGCTTGCTCACCGAGGCGAGGTCGAACACGGTGTCCTCGCGCATGGGCACCCACTGCTCGCGCGGGAGCTCGGCGGTGGCGTCCTTCCAGCGCAGGGCGTGGCCGCTCGTGTGGCGGCCGACGACCGCGCCGTCGTGGCCCACGATCCCCACGGCGCCCGCGTACATCGGCCTGCCGCCGGCCGGGGCGGTCTCGTGCGACTCGACGAGCTCGCCGGCGCGCGCGATGGGGTCCGGGTCGAGGCCGACGGCCTCGGGAGCGCGGTCGCGCAGCACGGTCGAGGCGGGCATGAATCCGTTCCGGGAGTCGTCGTAGTCGTGGGCCTGCGCCGGGACCGCCACGACGAGCGACGCGGTGAGGCCGCCCGCGACGAGCGCGGCGAGCGTGCCGAGGCGGGTCACGCCGCCGGGCCGCGGTAGATGAGGTACGGCTGGCGCCGCCGGTCGAACGCCGCGAGCTCCTCGCGCCATGCCCCCACGACCTCGTCGGCGCCGGCGCCGGCGTCCACCTGCTCGCGCAGGCGCGTGGAGCCCGACAGCTTGTCGACCCAGTACGGCCGTGCCGCGTCCCACGTGTCCTTGCGCCACGCGAAGTCGGGGTAGAGCGACTTCGCGGCGACGAGCATCTCGGCCCCCAGGCGGGGCCCGTCGACCGCGCGCGGGTCGGTGACGTGCACCTGCACGCCGCCGCAGACCTTGCCGACGTGCTTGTTGACGAGCGGGTTGAAGTACGCCTCGCGGAACTCGACCCCGGGGACGTCGCGCCCGGCCAGGCGCTCGGCCCAGCGGTGGTCGACGAAGGGCGCGCCGATGAGCTCGAAGGGCCGGGTGGTGCCGCGACCCTCCGAGAGGTTGGTCCCCTCGAACAGGCAGGTGCCGGGGTAGGCCAGGGCCGTGTCGGGCGTCGGCATGTTGGGGCTGGGCAGGACCCAGGGCAGGCCCGTCGCGCCGAAGGTGACGTCGCGCCGCCAACCGGACACCTCGACGACGTCGAGCCGGGAGAGGCGCCGGCCCTCCTCCGCCTCGAGGAACTCGGCGTCGAAGAACCGGGCCAGCTCGCCGACCGTCATCCCGTGCGCCTGGACGATCTCCTTGGCGCCGACACCCGAGGTGTACGCCGTCGTCATCATCGGGCCGCGGGCGGTGCCGCCCACCGGGTTCGGGCGGTCGAGGACGACGAAGGAGGCGCCGGCCCGCACGCAGGCGCGCATCGCCGTGTACATCGACCAGATGTAGGTGTAGAACCGCGAGCCGACGTCCTGGATGTCGAAGACGACGGTGTCGACCCCGGACTCGGTGATCATCCGCGCCAGCGAGGTGGGCGTGGCGCCGTAGGCGTCGTACACGGTGACGCCGGTGCGCGGGTCGGTGTGGGTCTCCTCGGCCTCACCGGCCTGCGCC
Organism: uncultured Actinomycetota bacterium; assembly: GCA_963795035.1. Classification (GTDB taxonomy): domain Bacteria; phylum Actinomycetota; class Actinomycetes; order Actinomycetales; family Dermatophilaceae; genus Oryzobacter. Next base: position 120,436 of record CAWCFZ010000002.1, read on the forward strand.
GTCCCGCGGAAGCCGTGCTCGGGCCCGAAGACCGCCTTGAGGTCGACGGCCCCCGACGCGTGCATCTCGTCGACGACGCTGCGCAGGGTGGTGAGGATGCCGGTCGGGTTGGTGAGCACCCCGACCTTGCGGCCCGAGAGCACGCGCCACCCGTCGGCCGCGGCACGGTCGGCGCCCGGGGTGACCGGGCGGGCGGGCATCGGGGACGACCCGGTGGCGGCGAGCGCCGGCGCCGCTCCGAGGGTGGTGGCGGCGGCACCGAGGGCCGTGGCGGTGATGAGCTGGCGGCGGTCCATGCTGGGCATCGGGGATCTCCTCGTCGTGGCGGGTCAGTAGGTGAGGCCGTGCCCGAAGGCGTGCAGCACGGTGTCCGGGTCGCCCTTGGTGGGGATGTCGACCGGCAGGAGCCCGGTGGGCTTGACGACGCCGGTGATGACGCGCGCCGCCGCCTCGATCGCGACCGGGCTGTAGGAGTACGTCGCGAGGTAGGTCTCGACGTCGCCGAGGTACGCGACGTCGTAGGGGTCGCGGGTGGCGACCACGACCACCGGCACCCCGGTGGCCCGCAGCTGGGCGACGAGCTTCTGCTGACCGGCTCGCTTGTCGGTGACGGTGGTGTCCCAGGCCTTCATCGTCGTGACGACGACGGCGTCCTTGCCCTGCGCGGCGGCGACCGCGGAGGCCACCTGCGCGTCGGTCGGCGAGGTCCCGGTCTGCATCACGGTCGTCGTGGCCCCGCGCGCCGCGAGCCCGTCGGCGAGGATCGCGGTGGTCGTGACGCCGTAGCCGGTGACGAGCACCGTGCGGCCCGAGACCGCCATGGGAAGGACCCCGTCGGCGTTGCGCACCAGGGTGGTCGTCCGGTTCGTCACGGCGGCGGCGGTGGCCAGGTGCTCGGGGGTGCCGACCCGCTCGGCGACCTTCGCGACGTCGACGAGGGCCTCGTCGACGAGCCCGCGGTGGTACTTCAGGGCGAGGATGCGACGGACCTTCGCGTCGAGGGCCTCGCGGGCGATCCGGCCCGACTCCACGGCCTCGACGACCGCGCCGAAGGCGGCCTCGGGCGCGGGGGTCATGAGCAGCTGGTCGGCACCGGCGAGGAGGGCGCGCACCGCCACCTCGGCGTCCGGGTAGAGGTCGCGCACGCCCTGCATCTCGAGAGCGTCGGTGATGATGACGCCCTCGAAGCCGAGCTCCTCGCGCAGCAGGCCGGTGAGGATGGGGTGGCTCAGCGTGGCCGGGAGCCCCGAGTCGTCGAAGGCCGGGACGGCCAGGTGCGCCGTCATCACCATGTCGATGCCGGCGGCGAAGGCGGCGCGGAACGGCGGGGCGTCGAGCTCCTCCCACTCCTCGCGGGTGTGCGTGATGACCGGGAAGGCGACGTGGCTGTCGGTGGCGGTGTCGCCGTGCCCGGGGAAGTGCTTCGCGGAGGCCGCGACGCCCCCGTCCTCCTGGTAGCCGCGGACCTGGGCGGCGACGAGCTCGGCCGCGAGCGCCGGGCTGGAGGAGAACGAGCGGGTGCCGATGACCGGGTTGAGCGGGTTGACGTTGGTGTCGGCGACCGGGGCGAAGTTCGTCGTGACACCCATGGCCCGCAGCTCGGACCCGGTGATGGCGGCGGCGGTGCGGGCGTCCTTCGCGCTGCGGCCGGCGCCGAGCGCCATCGAGCCGGGGAACTGGGTGGCCGGCGGGCCGATGCGGGTGACGACCCCCTGCTCCTGGTCGATGCTGATGGTGAGCGGGACCCGGACCTTCGACGGCCGGGCCGCCGCGGCCTCCTGGAGCCCGTTGGACAGCCCGGCGATCTGCTGCGGGTTCTTCACGCTGTCGGTCCACGCGAAGTAGATGACGCCGCCGAGGGCGTACTTCTGGACGACCTCGGCCGGGCTGGCCACGCCGTAGAGCGGCACGTTGCGGGCGTCGGGGGTGGTGGCGTCGCTGCCGTAGACCTGCTGGACGAAGAGCTGGCCGACCTTCTCGCGCAGCGTCATCCGCCGCAGGGTCGACTCGGCCCAGCCGCGCGCGGCGGGGCCCGGGCGCACGGGGGCGGCCCCGGCCATCGGCAGGGCGGCTCCCGCGAAGGCGAGGACGAGTCCTCCGGTCAGGGCGGTGCGACGGGTCAGCGTCCGGGACATCGGGATCCTCCGTGTTACTAGTTCACGACTTTGTGCGAAGACATGAAACTTAGTAACCAAATGCGCGGAGGTCAACGGCGGGGGGCGCCGCGCAGGGTAAAGATCCCGTCAGTTTTCCGCGTGCCCACGCTCCCCGACGGGAGCCGCTGGGCGCGAAGGACGCCCGCCCGACCGCCGTTCGCGGCACCGGGGCTGGCGGCTGCCGCGGCGGGCCCGCACGATGGGGCCATGAGCACCGGCGCCTACGCAGCGGCCTACGAGCAGTCGATCACCGACCCCACCGCCTTCTGGTCGCGGGCGGCCGAGGCCATCGAGTGGAGCACCCCGCCGACCACCGTCCTCGACGACTCGGCCCCGCCGTTCTACCGCTGGTTCCGCGGTGGTCGGCTCAACACCTGCTTCAACGCCCTGGACCGGCACGTGCGCGACGGCCGCGGCGAGCAGGTGGCGCTCGTCCACGACAGCCCCGTGACCGGGAGCGTGTCGACCTTCTCCTACCGCGAGCTCCTCGACGCCGTGGCCACCTTCGCCGGCGCCCTGGCCTCCCTCGGCGTCGACAAGGGCGACCGCGTGGTCATCTACATGCCGATGGTCCCCGAGGCCGTCGTCGCGATGCTCGCCTGCGCCCGCCTCGGGGCGGTGCACTCCGTCGTCTTCGGCGGCTTCGCCCCCGCCGAGCTGGCCGCCCGCATCGAGGACGCCCGCCCCAAGGTCGTCGTGGCGGCGAGCTGCGGCATCGAGCCGAACCGCGTCGTGGAGTACAAGCCGATGCTCGACGCCGCCCTGGACCGCAGCACCCACGAGCCCGAGACGGTCATCGTCCTGCAGCGCCCGCAGGCCCGGGCCGCGGTCGGCGAGCGGGACACCGCCTGGGAGGAGCTGGACTGGGACGAGCTCGTGGCCGACGCCGAACCCGCCGGCTGCGTCGACGTCGAGGCCACCGACCCGCTGTACGTGCTCTACACCTCCGGCACCACCGGCCGCCCCAAGGGCATCGTGCGCGACAACGGCGGCCACGCCGTCGCGCTGCACTGGTCGATGGAGAACATCTACGACATCGGCCCCGGCGACGTGTTCTTCACGGCCTCCGACGTCGGCTGGGTCGTCGGCCACTCCTACATCGTCTATGCCCCCCTGCTCGTCGGGGCGACGACGGTGCTCTACGAGGGCAAGCCGGTCGGCACCCCTGATGCGAGCGCCTTCTGGCGGGTCTGCGCCACGTACGGCGCGAAGGCGATGTTCACCGCACCCACGGCGTACCGCGCCATCAGGCGCGAGGACCCGCAGGGGCTCCTGCTCGCCGGGCACGACCTGTCCCGCCTCGAGACCGTCTTCCTCGCGGGTGAGCGGCTCGACCCCGACACCTACGAGTGGGCCACCTCGACCCTCGGCGTCCCCGTCGTCGACCACTGGTGGCAGACCGAGACGGGCTGGCCGATCGCGGCGAACCTGCGCGGCCTGGAACCGCTGCCGATCAAGGCCGGGTCGCCCTCGGTTCGCGTCCCCGGGTTCGACGTGCGCGTCCTCGACGACCGGGGCGCCGAGGTGGCGCCCGGCACGGAGGGCGCCATCGCCATCAGGCTGCCGCTGCCTCCCGGCACGCTGCCGACCCTGTGGGAGGACGACCAGCGCTACGTCGACGGGTACCTGTCGGTCTACGAGGGGTACTACCTCACCGGCGACGGCGGCTCGCTCGACGAGGACGGCTACCTGTTCGTCATGGGCCGCACCGACGACGTCCTCAACGTCGCGGGGCACCGGTTGTCGACGGGGTCGATCGAGGCCGCGCTCGCCGGTCACCCCGACGTCGCCGAGTGCGCGGTCATCGGCGTGGCCGACGACCTCAAGGGCCAGGTCCCGCGCGGGCTGGTCGTCCTCAAGGGTGGGGTCGACGCCGCGGCCGAGGGAGAGCGGATCAGGGCCGAGCTCGTGCAGCGGGTGCGTGACGAGGTGGGGGCGGTGGCGAGCCTGAGGCAGGTCGACGTCGTCGCGGCACTGCCCAAGACGCGCTCCGGGAAGATCCTGCGCAAGACGATGCGCGAGATCGCCGACGGCAAGGTCCCGACGGTCCCCGGCACCATCGAGGACGCCTCGGTCCTCGACGCGCTCACCCCGGTCCTGCGCCCGGCGCCCTGAGCCGTCCCGAGCCCCTAGGATCCCGTTCACGGGAGACGGGGAGGTCGACGTGGCGGGGTGGTTCCAACGGCGCATCGTGCGTGCGGACCTGCGCGACGACGACATCGTGTCGAGCAGCGGCGCCGGGGTGTACCGCTTCAGCGCGTACCTGGAGGACTCCCGGGGAGGCCGCTGGTTCTGGCTCGTCGCGTCGGTGACCCAGCTGCTCCTGTTCCTCGCAGCGCCGTTCTTCCTCGCCTGGGGCATCTGGGAGCGCAGCGACCTCGACCGCGGCGACCCCGTCCGGATCGGCGTCGTCGTCCTCGTGGCGGTTCCGTTCTGGTGGGCCGGTCTGGTCTGGCAGGCCTCGGTCCGCGGGATGGTCCGCCACCTGTCGTCCCCCCGACGCGAGGACCGCGACGACGACGAGTAGTCCGGCTGTCGGTCCGAGCGGGTTCACTTCGAGCTGTGACCACCCCTACCCCGACCTCCGAGGAGCGACCAGTGGTGGTCGACGCGGCCCGGCTCCGATCCGGCCCGGGTCGGGAGAGACTGGTGCGGTGATCACCGTCGAGCTCGCCCGCGCCCTCGTGGCGGCCGGCGTCCTGTGGGAGCCGCGCCCCGGGGACCGGTTCGTCATCGACGCCGCGCTCCTGACCGGGGACGTGTTCTGGATCAGCGACCTCACCGTCGAGGTCCACACCTTCCGCGACCAGTCCCTCCTCGGGTTCAACGGGACCACCGAGTGGGCGCTGGACTCCGTGACGCTCGACCAGGCGCTCTGGCTCCCTCGTGAGGACCAGCTGCGCCAGCTCGTCGGCGACCGGCTCGAGGCGGTGCACCGGACCGAGCAGGGGTGGCAGGTGACGTACGCGGTGCGGCCGGGCTACGTCCTGACCGTCACCGACGACGACCTCGAGTGCGCGTACGCCCGCGCCGTCCTCAGCCTCTGAGCGTCGGGCGGATCCCATGAGGTCGAGCCGCCGTGACGTGGTGGGTGCGGTCGCCACCGCGGTGGTCCTCCTCCTCGTGCTGGGCCTGTGGTGGGCGAGCCGGTCGGCCGCCCCGGGCCCCGCACCCTCGCCCGCCGGGTCGGTGACGGCCACGAGCGAGGGAGGGGGGCGCTCGCCATCCGCGGTTCCACCGGCCCGCGACAGCGGCGGCCTGCCCGTCGTGCGCGTGGGCGACCTGCCCCGCGAGGCCCGCCAGACCCTCGCGCTCATCGAGGCCGGCGGCCCGTTCCCGTACGCGCGCGACGGCGCGGTGTTCGGCAACAGGGAGCGCCTGCTGCCCCTCCATCCGGGCGCCTGGTACCGCGAGTACACCGTGCCGACGCCGGGAGAGGACGACCGCGGGGCGCGCCGCATCGTGGCCGGGCGCGACGGCACGCTCTACTGGACCGACGACCACTACGCGTCGTTCAGCGTCGTCGAAGGGCAGCCATGACCCGCGTGCTCGGAGCGCAGACCGCCGTCGGCCCCCTGGTCCGCGGCCTGCGCGGGCCGGACGTCGTCGTCCGCGTCGTCCCCGCCGGCGACGACCGGGACGAGTCGCTCCGGCTGTTCGGGGAGGCCCTGGGGTTCCCTGACTGGTACGGCCACAACCTCGACGCCCTGTTCGACTGCCTCCTCACCGTGGCGCACGAGTCGCCCGGCGCGCTGCACGTCGTGTGGGACGGGACGGCCGCCCTCCACGAGGGTCATCCCGAGGTGTTCGACGCGATCGTCCGGCTGCTCGGCGACGTCGAGGCCGAGGCGCCCCGGTTCGTGGCCACGGTCGTCGACCGGCGCTGACGGCGCCGCCGTGGCGGTCAGCGGCGGCGGCTCGTCCCGAAGATCGAGCGGGTGATCTCTCGGCCGAGGACGGTGCCGGCGGAGCGCAGCATCGACTTGAACGCGCTGGACTTCACGACCGACTCGATGGCCCCGGGCTCGGCAGCGCGCTGGCGCTCCTGTGCGGCGCGGGCCTTCTCCGCGGCCGCGGCCTGGCGCACGGCCTCCTTCTCGGCCGCCGCAGCGGCCTTGGCCGCGTCCTTCGCGGCCGCCGCGGCGGCCGCTTCGCGCACCTTGGCGTTCTCGGCCTCGACCCGGGCGGCCTCCTCGGCGGCGGTCCGCTCCGTCTCGGCCTTGCCGAGCATCTCCGCGGCCGACTCGCGCTCGATGGCCACGAGGTACTTCGGCGCCAGCGGCGAGGCGGCGACCGTGCTGTCGAGCAGCTCGGGAGCGGACGGCGCCATGAGCGACTCCGGCGCGCGCATCCGGGTCCACGCCACCGGCGTCGGCGCACCTCGCTCCGACAGGACGGTGATGACGGCCTCGCCCGTGCCGAGCTGGGTCAGCAGCTCCTCGAGGTCGTAGGCGGTGTTGGGGTAGGTCTTCGCCGCCGCCCGCAGCGCCTTGGCGTCGTCGGGCGTGAAGGCCCGCAGGGCGTGCTGCACCCGGTTGCCGAGCTGGGCCAGGACGTCGGCCGGGACGTCCTTGGGCGACTGCGTCACGAAGAAGACGCCGACCCCCTTGGAGCGGATGAGCCGCACCGTCTGCTGGATGGCGTCGAGGAAGTCCTTGCTCGCGCCGTTGAAGAGCAGGTGCGCCTCGTCGAAGAAGAAGACGAGCTTGGGTCGGTCGACGTCTCCGACCTCGGGCAGGTCGTGGAAGAGGTCGGCGAGCAGCCACATGAGGAAGGTGGAGAACAGCTGGGGGCGGTCCTGGACGCGCGGCAGCTCGAGCATCGACACCATCCCGCGGCCGTCGGCGGCGGTGCGCAGGAGGTCGGCCGTGTCGAACTCGGGCAGCCCGAAGAAGACGTCGGCCCCCTGGTCGGAGAACGTGATGAGCTCACGCAGGATGACGCCGGTGGTGGCCGACGACAGGCCGCCGAGCTCCTTGAGGTCGGCCTTGCCCTCGTCGCTGCCGAGGAACTGCACGACGGCCCGGAGGTCCTCGATCGTGTCGAGCCAGAGGCCCCGCTTGTCGGCGTAGTGGAAGACGAGGCCGAGGCTCGACGCCTGGGTGTCGTTGAGCCCCAACACCTTCGACAGCAGGGTCGGCCCGAAGGTCGAGACGGTGGCCCGCACCGGGATGCCCTGGCCCTCGCCGCCCAGCGCGTAGAACTCGGTGGAGTAGGCCGTGGGCGTCCACTCCATCCCGACGTCGGTGGAGCGGGCGGTGATCTTGTCGTTCGCCTGGCCGGCGCTCGCCATGCCGGACAGGTCGCCCTTGACGTCGGCGAGGAAGACCGGCACGCCCTGCGCGGCGAGCTGCTCGGCCATCAGCTGGAGGGTCTTGGTCTTGCCGGTGCCGGTGGCCCCGGCGACGAGGCCGTGCCGGTTCATCGCCGACAGCGGGATGCGCACGACGGCATCGGGATGGGCGGTGCCCTCGACCACGGCGGCGCCGAACTCGAGCGAGGGCCCCTCGAAGGCGTACCCGGCACGGATCTCGTCGATGAGGGGGGAGGCTGCGGCGCTGCCGTTCTCGGTCACGCCCGCCAATCTAGCGTCCTGCCGGGCGTCGCTCCCGTCCTCGGCAGTGAGCCGTCATACAGTGAGTGGCGTGATCTTCAAGGCCGTGGGTGACTCGCGCCCGTACCCGGACCACGGGTACTCGACGCGTCAGTGGTCGACGGTGCCCCCGCGGCTGGTCCGGCTCGACGAGCTGGTGACGACCAAGCGCGAGCTCGACCTGCAGATGCTGCTCTCCGAGGACTCCACCTTCTACGGCGACCTCTTCGCGCACGTCGTCGAGTGGGAGGGCACGCTCTACCTCGAGGACGGCCTGCACCGCGCGCTGCGCGCCGCCCTGCACCAGCGGCCGACGCTGCACGCGCGCGTGATGGTGCTCTAGGGGACCTCGTGAGCGACTACACGACCGAGTCCGAGCTGTCCGTGAGCGCGCGGCGGCGACGCCGCACCCTCGTGACGATCGCCGTCGTGCTCCTGGCCCTGTTCTTCGCCTTCTGGTACGCCCTGTCCTACTACCAGGCCGACAGCGCCGCCCGCACCGCCCGCACCCCGGCCCCGACGTGCGTGCCGTTCGACCCCGAGGCGCTCACCCCGGCGAAGGTCAAGGTCAACGTCTACAACGCGTCCACCCGCTCGGGCCTCGCCGGCACGGTCTCCAAGGAGCTGGCCGGGCGCGGCTTCGACATCGGGGCCGTCGCCAACGACCCGACCGACCGCAAGGCCCCCAGCGTCGCCGAGGTGAGGCACGGGCCGAGCGGCAAGGCCCAGGCAGGGCTGGTGCGCAGCGCCCTGCCGGCGGGGACCAAGGTCGTGCAGGACAAGCGCAAGGGCGCCACGGTCGACGTCGCGCTCGGCGCCAAGTGGACCCGTCTGGCACCCCTGCCGACGGCCGACACGACCCCGGTGTGCCCGGCGCCCCCGCCGAGCTGAGCCGGGGAGTCGCTCAGGACGTGACGGCAGCGGGCGCGACGAGGGCGGCAGCCGGCGTCCGACGGCCCCGCAGCGCCCGGGCAGCGAGCCAGAGCGCCATACCGGCCGCGAGGACACCCAGGGTCGTCGTGCCCATCCAGCTCGCGACGTCCTCCCACGACTCCCCCGCCACCGCGCCGAGCACGACGCAGGTGACCCCCCACGCGGCCACCCCGAGCCCGTTCCAGCGCACGAAGGTGCGGTAGGGCACCCCCGCACTTCCCGCGAGCACGGGAGCGACGGTCCGCGCGACCGGGGTGAACCGGGCGGCGACCAGCGACACCGGGCCGCGTCGCGCCAAGGTCCTCTGGGCGCCCTCGACGCGACCCCGGACCCGCCGCAGCCCCCTCGAGCCGAGCAGGCGCGAACCGAACGAGCGCCCGAGCACGAAGGCGGTGGTGTCCCCGAGGAGGGCGGCCACCACGACCACCGCGGCGGTTCCGGCGAGCGAGGTGTGCCCGACCGTCACCGCCACCCCGCCGACGAGGGCCGCCGTCTCGCCGGGGAGCACGACACCGAGGACGACCGCGCTCTCGAGGTACACGAGGAGCGCGATGGCGGCGTAGACCAGCCAGGCCGGTTGTCCGAGCGCGAGGTCCACGAGGTCTTTCACACCCCGATGTTCGGAGCCGACCCTGTGTGCGGACTGTCCATCGCCCCAGACGGGCCGACGAGCTGCCAACGGGACGACGCCCCCGGCGGCGGTGACCCCTCATCGGCACCACCACCGGGGACGCTGCCCGGTCGCCGAGCGGCGGATCGGCGACCGGTTCCGGCGCCCGTCAGTCGCCGGAGCTGAAGGCCGAGTCGAAGGCCGCGTCGGGGCGCTCGAACGCGAGCCGGCGCACGAAGCCGACCGCCTCGGCGGCGCCGACGAGCCGGTCCATCCCCGCGTCCTCCCACTCGACCGAGATCGGGCCGTCGTAGCCGATCGCACCGAGGGTGCGGAAGCAGTCCTCCCAGGGCACGTCACCGTGGCCGGTGGACGACGAAGTCCCAGCCGCGGCGCGGGTCGGCCCACGGCAGGTGCGAGCGAGAGCCGGCCGTTGCGACCGTCGCCCACCCGGACTGCGGACGTCCTTGCAGTCGACGTGGTAGATCCGGTCCTGCGAAGTCCCAGATGAAGGCCGCCGGGTCGAGGTCCTGCCACACCATGTGCGACGGGTCCCAGTTGAGCCCGAACGCCGGGCGGTGGTCGATCGCCTCGAGCGTGCGCACCGTCGTCCAGTAGTCGTAGGCGATCTCGCTCGGGTGCACCTCGTGGGCGAACCGGACGCCCACCTCGTCGTAGACGTCGAGGATCGGGTTCCAGCGGTCGGCGAAGTCCTGGTAGCCGGCCTCGATCGTCTCGGCCGGGACCGGCGGGAACATCGCGACGTACTTCCAGATGGCCGAGCCGGTGAACCCGATGACGACGTCGACCCCCAGCAGGGCGGCGGCGCGCGCGGTGTCCTTCATCCGCTCGGCCGCACGCTGCCGCACACCCTCGGGTCGCCGTCGCCCCACACCGACGGCGGGAGGATGTCACGGTGACGCTGGTCGATCGGGTCGTCGCACACCGCCTGCCCGACGAGGTGGTTCGAGATGGCCCACACCCCGAGGCCGTGCTTCTCCAGGATCGCCTTGCGCCCCTGGACGTAGTCGTCCTCGGCGAGCGCGCGGTCGACCTCGAAGTGGTCGCCCCAGCAGGCGATCTCGAGGCCGTCGTACCCCCAGGAGGCGGCGAGGCGGCACACCTCCTCGAACGGCAGGTCGGCCCACTGGCCGGTGAAGAGGGTGATCGGACGGGACATGACGGGCTCCTTCGTGACGGGGACTGCGATGAGGGGTCGTGCGGGTGTCAGGTGAGGGGGACGGCGGTGGTGACGCCCGCCGCCTCCAGGACGAGGTCGTGGACGGCCGTCGCCGACACCGTCCCACGAACCAGACCCACGGTGGAGGTGAGGACGACCGGGCCGTCGGCGGGGTCGCCACCGAGCCGCCCGTGCGAGCCCTTGACCCAGCGCGCGTCGAGCGGGACGACCGACATCGCGTAGCGCAGCCCCAGCTTCTTCCGGACGAGGGAGATGCCCGCGCGTGCCTTGGCCGAGCGGTCGGCGGGGTCGAAGAACAGCTCCGCGGGGTCGTAGCCGGGCTTGCGGTGGATCTCGACGCCGCGCGCGAAGTCAGGTGCCCGGGCGTCGTCGAGCCAGTAGTAGTACGTGAACCACGAGCGGTCCTCGGCGACGACGACGAGGTCGCCGCTGCGCTCGTGGTCGAGCCCGTGCGCCCCCTGGCCGCTCCGGTCGAGGACGTGCTCGACACCGGGGACCGCCTCGAGCACGGAACGCACCTCCTCGAGCCGTGACGGGTCCCGGACGTAGACGTGCGCCACCTGGTGGTCGGCCACCGCGAACGCCTCCGACGCCCACGGGTCGAGGTACTCCATGCCTGCCTGCGTGTGCACCTCGAGCAACCCCGCACGCCGCAGTACCCGGTTGAGGTGCACCGGGTGGTCGACCTCGCTGATGCCGTACTCGCTGACGACGACGACCTCCACCCCGAGCCGCGCGGCGTCGTCGAGCAGCGGTGCGAGGACGGCGTCGAGCTCGACGGCCGACGCCCTGGCCTGCGGCGACCGCGGACCGAAGCGCTGGAGGTCGTAGTCGAGGTGGGGCACGTACGCGAGGGTGAGGTCGTGGTGCGGGAGCACCCGTCGCGTCGCCTCGACGATCCACCGCGACGACTCGATCGACGCGGTGGGGCCCCAGTACCGGAAGAGTGGGAACTCCCCCAGTGCCTCGGTGAGCTCGTCGCGAACCCAGGTCGGGCGGGTGTAGCAGTCGGGGCTCTTGCGACCGTCTGCGTGGTAGACCGGCCGCGGCGTGACGAGCGTGTCGACGTCCATCCCCATCGCGTACCACCAGCAGACGTTGGCAACCTTGGCGCCGGGGTGGTTGCGCCGCAGCGCATCCCACACCTTCTCGCCCGACACCAGGCTGTTCGGCTGGCGCCAGAACAGCACCTCTCCGAGGTCGCGGAAGAACCATCCGTTGCCGACGACGCCGTGGTCGACGGGAAGGCGGCCGGTGAGGAAGGTCGACTGCACCGAGCAGGTCACCGCGGGGAGGACGGTCGCCAGGGCGGCCCTGCTCCCCCGGTCCGCGAGCGCGGACAGCCGGGGCATGTCGGCGAGGGCGCGGGGGGTCAGGCCGACGACGTCGAGCAGGAGCACGGGTCGTGGTGCCGCCCCGAGAGCTGGCGACGCGCTGCGGTGGTCGGTGGTGGTCACGGTGCCTCCTTGAGGCCGAGGTGGCGGGAGCTGGTCCCGCGTCCACGCGAGCTCGCCCGCGATGCCACGGGCAAGGTCGTCGTCGCTGCGTGGGCGGGCTGACTCGGGCAGGACGCCCCAGGTGTAGGTCTCGACCTCGACGTGGTCGACGAGCGCGGCCTCACCGCCGAGGAGGGCCGCGAGGGAGGCACGGGTGTGGTCGTCGGTCGAGCCGAGTGGCACCTGCGGCTCGGCGTCGAGCGGGACGTGGAAGTGCACGCGCCACGGCACCCCGCCGCACCGTCCGACGTACGGGCGGACAGCGGCCGGTCGCCGGCGAGGGCCTCCCCGAGGTCGTCGCGGCTCTCCACGAGCCCGCCGGCCCCGCACGAGCGGGTCTGGTGGAGGAAGCGCTCCTCGTCGAACGTCGCGAGGGCCGTCCGCGTCGCGGGGTCGTCGGCGTCGTCGGCGTGGAGGGCCGCCGAGACCTGCGACTTCACGATCGGCAACCCCGCCGTCGTGACCCGGGCGACCGCGGCCGCAGCATCCTCGAACTGCACCGCGAGGTGACACAGGTCGAGGTTGACCCCGATCCGGCGGGTGTCCACCCCGTCGAGGTGGCGCACAACGTCCGCCGTCGTCTCGATGACGCACCCCGGCTCGGGCTCGAGACCGACCCGGATGCTCCGGCCGGTCTGGTCCTCGATGCCGTCGAGCGACTCCGCCAGGCGCGCGAGGTTGTCGAGCGCGGTGGCCGCGCGGGCGTCCTCCCACGGCGTCCGCCAGGCGAGCGGGAGCGTGGAGATGCTGCCCCGCGCGGCGTCGTCCGGCAGCAGCCGCGCGAGGACCGCGGCGCAGTCGACGGTGTAGTCGAGACGGGCCTGCTGCGACCAGTCGGGGTGGTAGACGCGGTGCTTGACGACCGGCTCCTGGAAGCCGCGGTACGGGAAGGCGTTGAGCGTCACGACCTCGAGGCCTCGGCGGTCGAGCGCGGCCCGCAGGCGCTCGGTGGCCCCGGCGTCGTGAGCGAGCTCGAGGGCGGCCGGGGCGGCGAGCCACAGCCCGACGCCGAGCAGGTCGGCGCCGAGGTGCTGCCGCACGGGCAGGCAGAACCGGTCGAGGTGGGCGAGGACGTCGTCGAGGACGTCGCCCGCGTGGACGTTGGTGCAGTAGGCGAGGTGGACAGTCGTGCCGTCGGCGTGGTGGAGGCGCACGGGCTACTCCCGCGCCCCGCGCAGCACCGAGTTGCCCTCGTAGGTCGCCCCGCTCACGGCGCCGACGGTGTCGTCGGCCTCCGCGACGCCCGAGAGGTCGAGCCGCCCGCTCTGCGCGTAGAACTCGACGGGGTTGCGCCACAGGACCTTGTCGACGTCGTCGTCGTCGAAGCCCCCGGCGAGCATGGCCTCGGCCGTGCGCGCCGTGAGCAGCGGGTCGCTGCGACCCCAGTCGGCGGCGGAGTTGACGACCATCTTGTCGGTGCCGTGCTCACGCAGGATCGCGACCATCCGCTGCGGGTCCATCTTGGTGTCGGGGTAGATCGAGAAGCCCATCCAGCAGCCGCTCTCCGCGACCGCACCGATGGTCACCTCGTTGAGGTGGTCGACGAGGACGCGCTCCGGCGCCAGTCCCGACTCGCGGACGACGTCGAGCGTGCGGTGCGTCCCGGTCAGCTTGTCGCGGTGCGGCGTGTGGACCAGCGCGGGGAGCCCGTGCTCGACGGCGAGGCCGAGCTGGTGCGCGAACACCTCGTCCTCCTCGGGCGTCATCGAGTCGTAGCCGAGCTCACCCACGGCGACGACCCGGTCCTTGACGAGGTAGCGCGGCAGCTCGTCGAGGACGGCGCGGCACCGCTCGTCGTTCGCCTCCTTGGGGTTGAGCCCGATCGTCGCGAAGTGCGCGATGCCGAACTGCTCGGCACGGAACGGCTCCCAGCCCAGGAGGGCGTCGAAGTAGTCGCAGAACGTCCCGAGGCTCGTACGCGGCTGACCGAGCCAGAACGACGGCTCGACGAGCGCGCGGACCCCGGCGGCGTGCATCCGCTCGTAGTCGTCGGTCGTTCGTGACGTCATGTGGATGTGCGGGTCGAAGATCCTCATCGGGGGCTCCCTGGGGTGGCGGTGGACCGGGCGAGGGCGGGGTCGGTGCGGTCGAGGTCGGGCACGACGAGCCGCGCGTCGGCCGGGACGTCGCGGCCGGCGGCCCGGCGCTCGTCCGCGAGGTCGCGGACCATCCGCCGCAGCTCGTCGTCGGTGCGCTCCTCGAGGCCGGCGACGCGCGCGAGCGGGACGCCGGTGAAGATCGCCTTGACGACCCCCTGGCGCCACGCGGCATCGTCGAGGTGCTGCGCCGCGTAGCCGCCGAGCGCCGCGGCGACGAGCCGGGTGTCGTTGGTGCGCAGCGCATCCAGGACGAGCGGGACGAGGGCGCCCCCCAGCGGCTCGCGCACGGCGGTGTGCCGGTCGAGCGCCGGCAGGGCCACGAGCACCGCGTGCTTCTCGACCGCGTCGCCGCGTCGGTACAGCGTCGTCACGAGTGACGCGACGTCGGCGGCGGACCCGGGGAGCGCGGTGAGCAGCTCGCCGCGCACCTGCGTGCCGTCCCGTCCCTCGGCGCGCGCGTGCCGGGCCGCCGCGGGGAACAGCCCGAGCACGGCCTCCCCGTCGGCGGCGACCGCCCGGCGGGCGTCGTCGCACCATCCCATGTCAGGTCCTCCTCGCGAGCCGGTCGGCGTCGCGGACCCCGCCCGCAGGGCCGCGAGGGCCTGCTCGGCGAGGACCGGGGCCGCGTGCGAGTGACGTGGCAGCTCGACGTGCACGAGCCCGTCATAGCCGGTGTCGGTGAGGGCGGCCAGGACCTCGGGCAGGTCGACCTCGCCCTCACCGAAGGGCAGGTGCTCGTGCACCCCGCGCCGCATGTCGTCGATCTGGACGTTGACGAGGAGGTCGCGGGCTCCCCTCACGACGGCGCCGGGCGCCTCGTCCTCGGTGCACACGAGGTGCCCGACGTCGATGGTGAGACCGAGCGCCTCGGGGTTCCCCAGCCGGCCGGCGAGGGCGACGACGTCGCCGACCCGCTCGACCAGCATCCCCGGCTCGGGCTCGACGGCGAGGACGACCCCCGCCTCCTCGGCGACCGGCACGAGCGCGGCGAGGCACCGGTCGAGCCGCTCGCGGCCGACGGACGCGTCGTTCCCGGCCGGCACGTCCCCGACCAGCACGAGACGACCCGGGCCCCGAGGTCGGGAGCGATGCGCAGCGCCGTCGCGAGCAGGTCGACCCGACGCTCGCGGCCCTCATCGCTGACCATCGTCGGGTGGTGCTTGCGGCGGGCGTCCAGGACGTAGCGGCCCCCCGTCTCGACGACGACCTCGAGCCCGTAGCGCTGGAGCAGGTGGGCGGCGCGCGAGACGCGCTGGGCGAGCCCGGGCCCCACCGGGTCGAGGTGGGCGTGGTCGAGGGTGAGGGCGACCCCGTCGTAGCCGAGGTCGGCGAGCGACTCCGAGGGCGTCCTCGAGCCGGTGGTCGGTGAAACCGTTGAGCCCGTAGCCCAGGCGCAGACGGGTGGGCCCGCTCATGTCGGGGACCCCGAGCGCGCCACCGACCGGGCGGCGTACGTCGCGGCGCCGAGCGCCACCGCGGCACCGGCCTCCCCTGCCGCCGCGAGCAGCCCGCTCTGGAGCGGCACCATCCCCCGGATGCCGGCGATCGTCGCCGCTCGCGCGGTCGTCGCGGCCGGGTCGCCGACGGCCCGCGCCTGGGCCCGGCCCACCGACGCGGCGTAGGCCGCCGCGGCACCGGTGGCGACGACGGCCGGGAGCCACGCGGGCACCCTGCCGGACGTCGTGGGCGGCACGCGGCGGGTGGCCGCGAGCACCGGGACGACCGACGCGACCACCGCGGTCACCGAGGTCGCCAGCCGCGCGACGGCGGCGCGAGGTGCCGTGCACCTCACCGCGGCTCAGTGCGGTGACCCCTGCGGTGTGGGCGGCGACGAGGACGGCCGGCGCCGCGGCGCGCCGCAGCCCGGGGAGCCCGCCGGCCGAGGCCCCGAGGAGGACGTCGAGGCCGCGCGTGCTCGCCATGACGGCTGTGCTGACCGGCCCCGACTTCGGCGACAGGTCGTAGGCCCAGACCGCACCGGCGAGGGCCACGGCCACCCCTGCGGCCCGCGGCCCCCCACCGGCGGCGGCGAGGCCGACACCGGCCGCGGTGAGCCCCGACGCCAGGGTGAGCGCGACGCCGCGGCGACACGCGTCCGGACGGGATCGGCCGCTCGGGACGCTCCACCGCGTCGAGGTCGCGGTCGGCCCAGTCGTTGAGCGCCATGCCGGCCCAGTACAGCGAGACCGACGCCAGCGGCAGCAGCGCGGTGCGCCGACCGGCCGGCCAGCCCGCCGCGGCCGCCCCCGCGAGGGCGTCCCCGGGGACCGTCAACGCCGCGGGGGCCCGGACGAGCTCGGCGAGGTCGCGCAGGGACGTCATCGGCAGGACGCACCCTCTCCTGCTCCGACCGCCCATCGCACGAGGAGGTCGTGCTGGGGGGCGAGGGCGTGCTCGTCGAGGCCCGCGGGATCCTTGAAGAAGAAGCCGAGGGCGGCCACGGGGCCGCTCTCCCGCGCCGCAGCGCGAGGTCGAGGAGCCGGGCGAGGTCGATGACGAGGGGCGCCGCGAGCGCGGAGTCGCAGCCCTGCCAGGTGAACTGGAGCGTCATCCTCGTACCGAGGAAGCCGGCGAAGGTGATGTGGTCCCAGGCGGTCTTCCAGTCGCCGAGGTCGGCGACGTGGTCGATGTGGAGCGGGCCCTCGACCGGGTGGCCGAGGAGGGCCTCGAGGCCGGCCGCCTTGGACTCGATCTTGCTCTGGCGCGCGTCGGGCGAGGCGAGGGTCGCGCCGTCACCGCCGCCGAGGAGGTTGGTCCCGGCCCACGAGCGGACGTCGAGCGCCCTCATCGAGAACATCGGGGCGAGAACCGACTTCAGCAAGGTCTCCCCGGTCTTGCCGTCGCTGCCGCCCCACGGCAGGCCTGCCTCGCTCGCCATGGCCTGCAGGACCGGCAGGCGCGCGCCGGCCGACGGGGTGAAGTCGACGAACGCGCACCCGGCACGAAAGGCCGCCGCGGCGTACACGGAGCTGGCCGGCAGGGGCGACTCGCCCGCGTCCCAGGCGCGCTCGAGCTCCTCGAGCGCGGAGTGACCCGGGTGTGGGACGACGGGGCCCTCGGTCGACGAGACGTTGACGACGACGACGCGGGCAAGCCCCTCCCGGGAGGCGAACTCGCGCAGGTCGTGGGCGAGCCGCTCCACGGCCTCGCGCTGGCCCTCGGCGCCGACGGCGTAGCCCGGCCGGATGCGGGTGGACGCCTCGTCGAGGTCGTGGGCGACCAGGCGCGGCAGGTCGTGGGGGACGACACCGGCGGCGGCGAGCTCCTCGGCCCGCTTCGCGAGCGACACCGTCGTGACGTCGTGGCCACCGGTGACGAGGTCGGCGACCTCGGCGAGCCCGGCGTCCTCGAACTCCGGGCGGGTGGTCACCAGACCGGTGCCCCCGGCGGCGCCGGCGCGCAGGGCGGCCAGGCCGCAGGCGACCGTCGCGGCGACCGAGCCCCCTGCTCCCACGAGCCAGAGGCCGGTGCGGTCGGTGGTGGGTGTCATGGGTCCTCCTCGGTGGGGACGGTCGCAGGGTGGTGGAGCGGTCGGGCGGTCCGGGGGACGGCTGGGGGTGCGAGCCAGGGGGGTGGTACGGGCCCGGCGGCGGGGGTCGTCCCCGCCGCCGGGCCCGGGTCGGTCAGCCTCGGAGCTGGCGGATCACCTCCCGGGCGTCCCGCTCCAGGGCGGCTGCGGCAGCGGCGTCCGTGACGAGAGTCCGGTCGCCCAGGGCCCCGATGAAGCCCTCGAGCTGCGAGACCGCCGCCTGGGTGCGACCACCGTCGGCGTGCTTCTTCGCCTGTTCGAGCCGCTTGCCCAGCGCCGAGGCGCCGGACTTCGTGACCTCGCCCGAGGCGGCGAACCGAGCCGTGAGCTTCGTCAGCTCGGCGAGCGACGTCGTCGTCGTGAAGGTGAGCGACTGCGAGGCAGTCCGACCGGCGTTGTCCTCCACCGTGACGACCAGCGTGTGCTGGCCGAGGGAGAGGCCCCAGAGCGCGAGCGGCTTGTCCGCGGCCACGGCCTGGCCGTCGACCGTGGCCGTCACCGACTGCACGCCGGAGACCGCGTCGGCCGCGGTCCACGTGATGTCACCGGAGTTCCCGACGGACCCGCCGTCGGTGGCACCGGAGACCGCGAGGGTCGGGGCCGACTTGTCGATCTTGACGACCACCGAACCCTGCCCGACGTTGCCGCCGTTGTCGGTCGCGCGGTAGAGCAGCGTCGTGCTGCCCTCGGCCGAGACCGTCGTGGTGGGGTTGTTGGCACTGACCGTCGTCCAGGTCTGGCCACCGTTGGTGGAGAACTGGCGCGTGGAGACCGTGCCGTTGTCGGTCGCCGTGAGGCGGGCGACGACGTTGCCGAGCCACCACCCGTTCTCCCCGGTCGGCTGCGCCGGGTCCAGGGTCACCGAGACGGTGGGCGGGGTGACGTCGGCGACACCGTCGCCGACGAAGGTGAGGCGGTCCAGGACCACGCCACCGGTCGAGGTGACGTAGAGGACACCAGTACCCGTCGGCGCGTTCGAGAACGTCGTCGACGTGTCACCCCAGCCGCCGCTGTTCACGGCGACGGAGGCGAACGGGGTGGCTGTCGCCGAGTTCCAGCGCAGCTGCAGCGTGCCCTGGCCCGACGCGCGGGCCGTGACCCCCGAGACACCGGCGAGGTTCACCGGGTCCCAGGCGAGGAAGTCGCCGGAGTCGAACGAGGTGACCTTGCGCAGCCCGCTCGCCGTGGAGTCCGCGGTCAGCTCAACGCCCTGCGTCGAGTCGGCCCACTCGGCCTCCTGCGACTTCGGGTTGAGGATGAGCGAGGTCTCGGACGTGGCCGGGGCCACCCCGTTCGCCCCGCTGTCGGTGTACCTGATGACGACGACGCCGAAGATGTTCTCGGTCTCGCCGTGCTCGGTCGCGTCGGCCGGGGTCGGGATGCCGAACTGGCAGCCCTGTGCCCTGGCTCAGCGGGTGGGCGTGCGCGTCGTGGCCCAGGCCGAAGGTCCAGGCCACCCGGGAGCACACGGTGGCGCTCCCGTCCTCGGGGTCGGACGTGGTGACGGTGAACGGCACCGACTGGCCCCAGTCGAAGAACCCTCCGTTCGGCGTGCTCACGGTGAGGCTCGGGGCGACGTTCCCGACGCTGATCGTCCGGCTCGTGATGCCGCGCCGGCCCTCGGGATCGGTCACCCGCAGGCGCGCCGTGTACGAGCCGAGGCTGGTGTACGTGTGGGTCGCCTCGACCCCGGTGGCGTCGAAGCTGCCGTCACCGTCGAAGTCCCACTCGTAGGTGAGCGCGCCGCCCTCGGGGTCGGTGGAGCCCGACCCGTCGAACTCGACGGTCAGCGGGGCGCCGCTGCCCGAGATCGGGTCGGCCGAGATCTTCGCGGTCGGCGCCTTGTTGCCGGGCGAGAAGTCGATCCGGTACAGGCCGGCGTCCGGGTTGGCCCGGAAGAAGCCGTCGCCGTAGTCCAGGACGTAGAGCGATCCGTCAGGCCCGAACTCGATGTCGATCGGGCTGTCCGTGTCGGGCTGGCCGTTGGTCTGCAGGGCGCTGTTGGGCAGGAAGTGGGTGATGTGGTCCACGGGGCCGTTCGGCCACTGGACGTCGAACACCGCGAGGTAGTCCTGCGAGAACTCGGCGAAGAACGCCTTGTCGTCCCAGTAGGAGGGGAACTTCGTCGTCGACGGGTTGTCGGCGTCGTAGTGGTAGACCGGCCCGCCCATGGGTCCCTGGCCGCCGGCCGGGGAGAAGTCGGTCAGCTCGGGCCACGGCTGGTGGGTGTTGTTGTCGCCGTAGTAGAGCGTCGCGGGGGTGGCCGGCGGCACGGTGGGCAGCCCGGTGTTCCAGCGCGAGTTGTTGGCCGCACCGGCACCGCAGTCGAAGAACGGACCCGGCGTGGCCGTGGCGAAGTTCCACTCGTTGTAGTTGAACTGGTCACCCGTGCAGTAGGGCCAGCCGCCGTTGATCGGGCGGTCGATGGCGGTCGTCTGCCACTCGACGTAGCCGAGGGGTCCGCGCTCCGCGTTGGGGGCGCCCGCGTCCGGTCCGTACTCGCCCCAGCTGACCGAGTTGGTCTGGGGGTCGACCTCCATGCGGAACGGGTTGCGCAGGCCCATGGCGAAGATCTCGGGACGGGCCCGGTCGGTGCCCGGGGCGAAGAGGTTGCCGGCGGGGATGGTGTAGGTGCCGTCGTCCTCGGGGTGGACCCGCAGGATCTTGCCGCGCAGGTCGTTGGTGTTTCCCGCCCCACGACGCGAGTCCAGGCCGGGGTTCATGCCCGGCGCGTCGTTGTTGGGTGCGAAGCCGTTGGCCCCCGGGGTGCTCGCGGGCGTGTTGTCGCCCGTGGCGAGGTAGACGTTTCCGCCGTCGTCGAAGTCGACGTCACCGGCCACGTGACAGCACTGGCCGCGCTGGACCTCGACCTTGAGCAGGACCTGCTCGCTCGCCAGATCGAGTGCGTTGGCCGCGTCGTCCCACTTGACGCGGGTGAGCTGGTTGTAGCCCTTCCACTGGTCCCAGTACGCCTGGGTCTGCCCGGCGGGCAGGGTGGTCGGCGCGGAGCCCGTGGGCGTGGTCGTGACGTAGGGCGCGGTCATCGTCCGTGGTGCGTAGTAGAGGTACACCCACTTGGAGGTCTCGAAGTCCGGCGCGAGGGTGACGGTCTGCATGCCGTCCTCGGAGTTGCTGTACACCGGGACGGTCGTGACGACCTTGGTGGTCCCCGCGTCCGGGTCGGTGAGGCGGATGTCTCCGTTGCGGGCGGTGTGCAGGACCCTGCCGTCGGGCATCACGGCCATGTCGATGGGCTCACCGGTGTCCTTGGTGAGGGTGACCTTCTCGTAGTTCGCCCAGTTCAGGGCGACCTCGGCGTTCGGCTCAGAGCCGTGGTCGACCCCGTCATGGGCCGCGGCGGGGCCGGCGAGGGCGCCGGCGGCACCCGTGAGGGAAAGTGCCAGGGCGGCAACCATCGAAACTGCTCGTGGTCGACCGCGACGACGAATAGAGTTCATGTCCACGTCCTTCGTGAGTGTGGGGCGAGCCAGTCCCGGGGTGGCCTCGGCCGCTGCAACGGCGTCTTTCGAGGCCACCTCCGGGGCTGGCGCTCACCGTCAGGGAGAGGTGAGCGGTGTCGGCCGGGGCCGACGGGTGTCGGCCACGGGGGCCGACGGAGGGGGTCAGCCGCGCAGTGCGGCCAGGTTGTCGTAGCTGAACTTCGCGAGCTCCAGCGACTGGCCGGGAGCGACAGCGCCACCGGGAGCGGTGTCCTGCTCCCACATCGGGTTGTGCGAGCCCTTCGCGCCCACGCGACGCAGGAACGTCGAGTAGTCGATGTCGCCCGCCCCGAACGCGACGATGTCGTAGCCGTTGGGGACGGCCGCGTTCTTTTTGCCGTCCTTGGCGTGGAAGAGCGGGAACCGCTTGCTCTGCGCCGCGACGACGGCCGCCGGGTCGAAGACCGAGGACACCGAGGTGCCGTCGGCTGCGGTGTACGTGTGGTGCTTGTACTGCGCGACGTGCGCCCAGAAGATGTCCATCTCGAGGTAGACGTGCTTGGGGTCGGTGTTGGCGAGGAAGTACTCGAGACGGCGGGTGCCGCTGCTGCGGGTCGGACGGCCCAGGGCGTCGAGCGGACCGCTGTCGAGCAGGAAGCTGTACGCGATGTCGTGGTTGTGCGTGTACAGCTTCAGGCCGTGGCTGGACGCCCGCTCGCCGAAGAAGTTCCAGCGCTCGGCGGCGGCCTGCCAGTCGGCGACGTAGAACGAGCCGGTCGGGTCGCCGCCGGTGCCGATGTGGCCCATGCCCAGGATGTTCGCGATCTCGCAGGCCTTGTCGAACGAGGCGATCGTCGCATCGGTGATCGTGCCGGGGATCGAGCCGTGGTTGCCTTCGGCCCGCAGGCCGTTGGCGTCGAGCCATGAGCGCAGCAGGGTGGCGCCGGCGACGGTGTTGAGGTCGGCACCGCCCTCGGCGTTGGCGTGCTGGCGGTAGCCCGCGAACTCGATCTGCTGGTAGCCGATGGTCGAGAGCTCGGTGAGCACCTCCTTGAAGCCGGAGGCGAGGTCGGTCGTCAGCGGGTCACGACTGACGGCGTCGCGAACGGTGTAGAGGATGATGCCGCGCCGGGGGGCGGGGATCAGCACGCCGCCGGCGGTGCCGGCCGAGCCCGCCAGCGCCGACGGGGCGGTGGCCACGGCTGCCGCGGCCATTCCCGTGGTCGCCGCCAAGAGCTGCCGCCGGTTGAGCCCGAGCTTGGTGACCAGCCCGGAGAGGTTGACGTCGTTGTCGGTGTTCATGGTGCTCCTTCGTCACTGCAATGACATGGGGGTGGGTTGAGCGTGACCGGTGGTGCCTCCTTCCGGGAGGGGCGTGGTGGTCGGCCACGAGCGAGGTGGTGGTGGGTGACGGCTAGCCGTCGGGGTGGTCGGTGGGGGTCCAGCAGGACCCGGTGGCCGCGCTGAGCTCGACCGCGGCGAGCACCTCCTGGACCGCCAGCCCGTCGGCGAACGACGGCTCGGGGTCGACCCCGCGAGCGATCGCGTCGATGAGGTCGGCGGCCTGGTGGGTGAAGCCGTGCTCGTAGCCGAGGCCGTGGCCGGCGGGCCACCAGTGCCCCACGTAGGGGTGTGCGGCCTCGGTGACGACGACCCGCGTGAAGCCCGACTCGCGGGCGTCCACCGATGCGTCGTGCACGTGCAGGACGTTCATGTCCTCGAAGTCGAAGGCCAGGCTCCCGCGGGAGCCGTTGACCTCGATGCGGATGGCGTTCTTGCGACCCGTCGCGAAGCGGGTGGCCTCGAAGGTCCCGAGCCCCCCGCCGGACAGCCGCGCGAGGAAGATCGCCGCGTCGTCGACGGTGACCCTGCCGCGACCGGTGCCCGCCTCGGCGGACAGGCCGTGCGCGGCTCCCGGCAGCGGGCGCTCGCGCACGAACGTCTCGGTCGTCGCGCTGACCCCCGTGATCCGCTCCCCCGTGACGAAGTGCGTCAGGTCGATGATGTGGGCGCCGATGTCGCCCAGCGCGCCGGAGCCGGCCCGGTCCTTCTCCAGGCGCCAGGTGAGCGGCGACTGCGGGTCGACGAGCCAGTCCTGCAGGTACTGCGCGCGCACGTGGCGGATCTCCCCGATCCGGCCCTGCTGCACCAGCTCGCGGGCGAGGGCCAGGGCCGGGACCCGGCGGTAGGTGAAGCCCACCATCGAGCGCACCCCGTGCTGGGCGGCCCGCTCGGCGGCCGCGGCCATCGCGCGGGCCTCGGCGACGGTGTTCGCGAGCGGCTTCTCGCACAGCACGTGCTTGCCGGCCTCCAGGGCCGCGATGGCGATCTCGGCGTGCGTGTCGCCCGGGGTGCAGATGTCGACGAGGTCGACGTCGGGGCGGGCGACGAGGGCGCGCCAGTCGGTCTCCACGTGCTGCCAGTCGAAGCGGCGGGCCATGTCACCCGCGGCGAGGGCGTCGCGCCCGCTGATGGCGACGAGGTCCGGGACGAGGACCGGGTCGAAGAAGCTCCGGGCGTTGCGCCAGCCCTGCGAGTGGGCCAGACCCATGAACGCGTAGCCGACCATCCCGATGCCGAGGCGTGCGGGACCGCCCGGGACAGGCGCCGCGTCGGCGGCCTGTGCGGCGGGGGTGTCGATGGCCATGAGGCACCTTCCGGCGGGCCGGTCCGGCCCGAGTGGGGGGGTGGGGCGACGTCCACCGGCCGGCCTCACCGGCCGGCGGACGTCGCGGGGGACCGCTGTTGTCAGGACTCGAAGCCGAGCGGCAGGTACTGCTCGACGTTCTCCTTCGTCACGACCGGGGCGTCGAGGACGACGCGCCGCGGGACGGCGGGCTGCACGAGGTCGGACATGCCCTTGCCCTGCGCGAGGAGGCGGGCGAGGCGGATGCCGTCGGCGGCCTGGGTCGGCGGGTAGAGGACGGTCGCCGCCATCTTCCCCTCCTGGATCCAGCGCATCGCGTTGGCCGAGCCCGCGCCGCCGATGAAGGCCATCTCGGTGCGCTTGGCGTTCTCGAGCGCCGCCATGACGCCGACACCCTGGTCGTCGTCGTGGTTCCACAGGATGTCGATCTTCGGTGCGGCCTGGAGCAGGTTGGACGCCTCCTTCTCACCGGACTCGACGGTGAACTGCGCGGCGACCCGGTTGTCGACGGTCTGGCCACAGGCCTTGAGCGCGTCGGCGAAGCCCTTGCTGCGGTCCTGGGTCAGGGGCAGCGCGTCGATGCCGGCGATCTCGGCGACGACGGCGTCGGCGAGGCCCTTCTCCTCGGCGACCTTGCAGGCGTAGGTGCCCGCGCTGACGCCCATGCCGTAGTTGTCGCCGAGGACGGTGGTGCGGGCGGCGAACGGGGTCGAGAACTCACGGTCGACGTTGACGACGATGATCCCGGCGTTCATCGCCTTGGTCGCGACCTCGGTGAGGGCGGCGCCGTCGGTCGGGAGCAGCACGATCGCGTCGACCTTGTCGTTGATGAACGTCTCGATCTGGCTGATCTGGAGGCTGGCGTCGTTGGTGCCCTCCGCGGCACGGAAGTCGATGTCCGTGTACTTCTTGGCCTCGGCCTGGGCCGAGTTGTTGATGGCGGCGAGCCATCCGTGGTCCGCCGCGGGACCCGAGAAGCCGATGACGACCTTCTTGCCGGGGGCGTCGTTGTCGCTCGAGGCACCGGCCGGGGCGGTCGCCGCGCTCGGGTCGGTCGCGTCAGGGGTGTTGCTCGTGCACCCGGCGGCCAGGAGGCCGAGGACGCCGGCCGCGGCGATGAGCCGGGCCGATCGGGAGATGCTGGTCGTGCGGGACATGAAGGACTCCTTGAGGGGCGGGGCGGTGCTTCGGTGGAGGCGGTGCTTCGGTGGAGGCGGTGCTTCGGTGGAGGCGGTACTTGGGTGGTGCGATGGTGCGGTGGTGCTCGTCCCGGCCGGGTGTGGACCGACCGGGAGGGCTCAGGGGGAGCGGCGCCTCGTCGCCACCCGCTGCTGGAGCAGCACGGCGGCGACGATGATGACGCCCTTGGCGACGGCCTGCGTGGAGGTGTCGAGGTTGTTGAGGGTGAACACGTTGGTCAGCGTCGCGAAGATGAGGACGCCGAACACGGTGCCGACGATGGTGGCCCGGCCACCGCTGAGCAGCGTGCCGCCGATGACGACCGCGGCGATGGCGTCGAGCTCGAGGAGCTGGCCGTGGGTGGAGGTGCCGGTGGTCGTGCGGGCCATGAGCATCACGGCCGCCAGGCCACAGGCGACGCCCAGCAGGATGTAGAGGTACGCGGTCTGGCGCTGGACCTTGATGCCGGCCAGGCGCGCGGCCTCCGCGTTGCCGCCGACGGCAAGGGTGCGGCGGCCGAACGTCGTGCGGTTGAGCAGGACCCAGCCGGCGACCACGACGAGCGCGAAGATGATGACGAGGACCGGGACGCCGAGGACGCTGTCCTGGAAGAAGTCGATGAAGGACCGGTCGGTGACGATCTGGGTGCGCCGCTGCGCGATGATCTCGGCCAGGCCGCGCGCAGCGGCGAGCATCGCGAGGGTGGCGATGAACGGGGCGACCTTGCCGTAGGCGATGAGCACCCCGTTGACCAGGCCGCACCCGGCGCCCACCGCGAGCGCGGTGAAGACCATGAGGACCCAGTGGCTGTCGGCGGCCATCGTCTGGGTCGCCAGGGTCGTGGCCCACACGCTGGAGAGGGCGACGATCGCCCCCACCGACAGGTCGATGCCACCGCCGCCGATGACGAACGTCATCCCGACGCTGACGACGCCGATGACCGACGCGAAGCGCAGGATCGTCATCGCGTTGTCGACGCTGGCGAAGCGGTCTCCCGCGGTCCACAGGCCGGCCACGCACAGGATGAGCAGCGCGATGACGAGGCCGAGGTTGCGCCCGGCGGGGCCGGCGAGGAGGCCGCTGCGGCCGGACCCCTTCGGCGGGTCCGCCGGTGCGGTGCTCTGCTGGTGACCCCCGGTGGCGGTCGGGACCGAGGTGGACGCCGCGCGGCCCTCCGGCTCGGGGGCCTTGGTGGTCGAGTCGAGGCTCACGCCGCGTCTCCTCTCATGATGATGTCGAGCACCTGGTGCTCGTCGAGCTGGTCGGCCGGTGCCTCGTGGAGGACCGAGCCGTCGCCGACGACGAGGACGCGGTCGGAGAGGCCGAGGACCTCCTCGATCTCGCTGGAGACCACGACGACGGCGACACCGTCGTCGGCGAGGCGCCGGACGAGGGCGTAGATCTCGGAGCGGGCGCCGACGTCGACGCCCCGGGTGGGCTCGTCGAGGAGCAGGACGCGGCACCCGCGCAGCAGCCACCGCGCGAGGACGATCTTCTGCTGGTTGCCGCCCGACAGGGTGCGCATCTCGCGGTCGACCCCGGGGGGGCGGACGTCGAGGCTCGTCGTCTGCTCGAGGGCGGCGCGGCGCTCGGCGTCGTGGTCGAGCAGGCCGCCGCGCGAGAACCGGGTCAGGCTGGCCATCGAGATGTTCGTCGCGATGCTGTCGCCGAGGAACAGCGCCTGGCTCTTGCGCTCCTCCGGGCACAAGCCGATCCCCGCGCCCACCGCCGACTGCACCGAGCCGGGGCGCAGCCGCGAGCCGTCGAGGTGGACCGAGCCACTGTCGCTCCTGCGCGCGCCGAAGACGGTCTCGATGATCTCGGAGCGGCCCGCGCCGACGAGCCCGGCGAGGCCGACGACCTCACCGGGGCGGACGTCGAAGCTGACGTCGGCGAACTCCCCACGGCGGGTGATGTTCTCGACGCGCAGGATCGGCTCGGCGGTGGGCTTCGCGCCGCGGGGCGGGAAGACGTACTCGATGGCCCGGCCGGTCATGAGGCGGATGACCTCGGAGGTCGGGGTCTGCTTGGCCGACAGGCCCGTCGCCACGGTCTTGCCGTCCTTGAGGACGGTGACCCGGTCGCCGATGGCGCGGATCTCCTCGAGGCGGTGGGAGATGTAGACGACGGCGACACCCTCGGCCGTGAGGTCGCGGATGACGTGGAAGAGGCGATCGACCTCGCCGGCGTCGAGGACGGCCGACGGCTCGTCCATGATGATGAGCTTCGCGTCGTGGGACAGGGCCCGCGCCATCGAGACGATCTGCTTCCCGGCCGCCGAGAGGTCCCCCACCTCGGTGGAGGGCGAGATCTCGGTGTGGCCCAGGCGCTGGAGCAGGGCGGCGGCGGCCCGGGTCGTGCTGCGGCGCTGGGAGAACCCGAAGCGCGATCGCTCGTGGCCCAGGTAGATGTTCTCCGCGACGGTGAGTCCCTCGACGAGGTCGAGCTCCTGGTAGATCGTCGCGATGCCGAGGTCCATCGCCGCCTGCGGATGGGCGAAGGTGACGTCCCGGCCCTGCCAGGTGATGCTGCCCTCGTCGGGCTGGTGGACACCGGCGAGGACCTTGATGAGGGTCGACTTCCCGGCGCCGTTCTGGCCGAGGAGGCAGTGCACCTCGCCGGGACGGACGTCGAGGTCCACCCCGCCGAGCGCGACGACGCCGGGGAACCGCTTCACGATGTCCGCCATGCCCAGGAGGGCCGAGGCGTCGTTGCCTGCCATGCCACGGGACGCTAGACCCACTTTTGACTGCACGTCAAGCAAAAGTTGTGCGACGTCCAGAATGCCCGGATTGGAGCACAGACAAAAGTCCGCCGGCTGTGTTTGACTACCCTTTGTGACCACCGTCGGCCCGTTCAGCTCGTCGGGCGGCTCGTCCGGAGCGGGAGAGCTGCTCCAGCTCATGCTCGACGGCACCCCCCGGACCCGGGCCGAGCTCATCAGGCTGACCGGCCTCGCGCGCTCGACCGTTGGGGCCAGGGTCGACGCGCTGCTCGCCGCCGGCCTGCTGGCACCGTCAGGGGAGGCCGCGAGCACGGGGGGCCGCCCCGCCGCCCAGCTCGCGTTCAACCCTGACGCAGCCGTCGTCATCGGCGCCGACCTCGGCGCCACCCACGCCCTCGTCGCCCTCACCGACCTGCGCGGCCGGGTCGTCGCCGAGAAGGGCTTCGAGATCGACATCTCCACGGGGCCCGAGGTGGTCCTGGACCGGGTGGCGCGCACCGGTCGGACGCTGCTGGCCGGCGCCGGCCGCCGCCGCGACGAGCTGGCCGGGGTCGGCATCGGGCTCCCTGGCCCGGTCGAGCACTCCACGGGACGCCCGGTCCTGCCGCCGATCATGCCCGGGTGGGACGACTACGACGTCCCGGCCCACATCTCCCTCGCGCTCGGTGGCCCCGTCCTCGTCGACAACGACGTCAACCTCATGGCGCTGGGCGAGCACGCCACGATGTACCCCGACGTCGAGCAGATGGTGTTCGTCAAGGTCGCCACGGGCATCGGCGCCGGCATCATCAGCGGCGGACGGCTGCACCGCGGAGCCCAGGGCGCCGCCGGGGACCTCGGCCACGTCGCCGCGCTGCACGGCGGGGCCACCCCCTGCACCTGCGGGAACGTCGGCTGCCTCGAGGCCGTCGCCAGCGGTCCGGCCGTGGTGCGCGCGCTGCTCGAGCGCGGCATCGACGCCGGCGACACCCGCGGCCTCATCGCCCTGGCCAAGGGTGGCGACGTCGCGGCGTCGGGCGCCATCCGCGAGGCCGGGCGCGAGATCGGCTACGTCCTGGCCACCTGCGTCTCGCTGCTCAACCCGTCGGTCATCGCCGTCGGCGGGCTGCTCGCGCAGGCCGCCGAGAGCCTGCTCGCCGGCATCCGCGAGGTCGTCTACGGTCGCTCGCTGCCCCTGGCCACCGGGGAGCTGCGGATCGTGGCGTCGCGCACCGCCGGGCACGCCGGCGTCATCGGCGCCGCCACGATGGTGATCCAGCACGTGCTGGCGGCCGAGCAGGTCGAGGCGCAGATCTCCTCCGCAGCCGCCGGCTGAGCGGTCGCGGTCGGCCACCGACCGCTGGCTGATCAGACCCCTTGCCGTCGGGTCCCGCGGTTCGAGGTGAAACCCGACCGTGAGGAGGTCTGGTTTCACCTCGAACGCCGGAACCTCGGTGCGGGTGGAGGTGAAATCCGACCGTGGGGAGGTCTGGTTTCACCTCGACCCATCCGCAGCTCCCGGTGGTGGCGGTGGGAGCCGCCGTCGCCGTGCCCGCTCGTTCCTCGCGGTTCGTCTCGGCTCCCAGCATCCCCTCGCCACCCGCCAACGGAAAAACCCCCGGTCGCGAGCTCCCGGGGGCTTTTCCGTTGGCGGTGGCGGTGGGATTTGAACCCACGGAGGGCGTAAACCCTCACACGCTTTCGAGGCGTGCTCCTTAGGCCGCTCGGACACGCCACCGCCGCAGAGGTTACCCGAGCCGGTGCCCGGCCCAGAAATCGCCTGAGGACCCGGGTCGACCCTCTCCCGGACGCGACGACGCCGCCCCCGTCTGGCGGGGGCGGCGTCGTGGTCGCGACCGCCGGGGCGGCCGCGTGAAGGGGTCAGGCGCGCTTGGTGACGGCCTTGACGATGAAGAGCAGCACGACCGCGCCGAGGAGGGCGGTGAGGAAGCTGGCGATGAGGCCGGCCCCCTCCATGTCCATACCGAACAGGCCCAGGAGGAAGCCGCCAAGAAGGGCGCCGATGATGCCGACGACGATGTTCAGGATGATGCCCTGCTGCGCGTCGGTCTTCATGATCTTGCTGGCGACCCAGCCGGCGAGACCGCCGATGATGATCCAGGCGATGAAGCCCAT
The DNA here is from genome assembly GCA_963795035.1 of uncultured Actinomycetota bacterium. Taxonomy (GTDB): domain Bacteria; phylum Actinomycetota; class Actinomycetes; order Actinomycetales; family Dermatophilaceae; genus Oryzobacter. The sequence continues at coordinate 150,159 of CAWCFZ010000002.1, forward strand.
GGGGATTGACCCTTTCAGTGGGGACGCGGGTCCGTTGTGGAAAACCGCTGGTCATCGACACTACACAGTCTTTGTCTGTGGTTCACATCGCGTGAGCGCCGATGATCGCGACCTACCCGGGGCCACCGGTCCCAAACCGGGGCACCCGTTTCGACCCTCAGGGACGCGGCTCGCGCGTCATCGGTCGGCCCCGCGGTGGCTCTCGAAGAACCGCCGCACGACCTCACCGCACTCCTCCTCGAGCACGCCCCCGACGACCTCCGCCCGGTGCGTGGAACGTCGGTCGCGCACGACGTCCCACACCGACCCGCACGCGCCGAGCTTGGGGTCCCACGCCCCGAGGACGACCCGGGCCACGCGCGCGAGCACGACCGCCCCGGCGCACATCGGGCACGGCTCCATCGTCACGACCAGCGTGCAGCCCTCGAGCCGCCAGCTGCCCAGCCGCGCGGCGCCCGCCCGGATGGCGACGACCTCCGCGTGCGCGGTGGGGTCGGCCTGCGCCTCGCGCAGGTTCCACCCCTCGCCGAGCACCTCGCCCGAGGGGGAGACGAGCAGCGCCCCGACCGGGACGTCACCTGCGGCCGCGGCCCGCTCTGCGAGCCCGAGCGCACGCCGCATGAGGGCGGCATCGGTGGGGTCGGGCGGAAGGGGCACCCGCTAAGTTTCACCCATGCGCGTCATCAACCCGGACCACCGGCTCATCGCCCACAAGCTGACCTACCTCCGGGACCAGCGGACCGACTCGCCCACCTTCCGCCGCCTCGCGGAGGAGCTGATGACGCTGCTCGCCTACGAGGCGACGCGCGACGTGCGGGTCGAGCCGTTCGAGATCCAGACCCCGGTCGCGCCGACGACGGGCATCAAGCTGAGCAACCCCAAGCCCCTCGTCGTGCCGATCCTGCGCGCCGGGCTCGGCATGCTCGAGGGCATGGTCCGGCTGCTGCCGAGCGCCGAGGTCGGGTTCCTGGGGATGCAGCGCGACGAGGAGACGCTCGAGGCCATCACGTACGCCAACCGGCTGCCCGACGACCTGCGCGGCCGGCAGGTCTACGTCCTGGACCCGATGCTCGCCACCGGCGGCTCGATGGCCGACGCCATCCACTTCCTGCTCGCCCGCGGCGCCGACGACATCACCGCGGTGACCCTGCTCAGCGCCCCCGAGGGCATCGCCCACCTCCAGGAGTCGTTCACGGACGTCGAGGCGCCCATCACCCTGGTGACCGGCGCGATCGACGAGCGGCTCAACGAGGTCGGCTACATCGTGCCGGGGCTCGGCGACGCCGGCGACCGCCTCTACGGCCTGGCGCAGTAGCCCCGGGCGGCCCGTGCGGGGCGTCCGCCGACACGCCCGGCGTGCAGCCCTCTCCCGTCACACCCGTCACATCTGGAACCATCACGTACTGAGGCGTGCGCCCGGTACGCCGCGATGCAGGAGGACCCCCCATGCCGCCGATCAAGAAGATCGTCCTGTGGCTTCTCGTGGTCTTCCTCCTCTACGCGATCCTCACCTCACCGGCCGACGCGGCCAACATCTTCGGCTCGGCGTGGGACGTGGTGAAGAACGGCGTGACCAACATCGCCAGCTTCTTCGACAACCTCATCCGCAGGGGGTGACGTGGCGCGCCGACCGCGGCTCGACCGCGAGCTCGAGCGCTACCTCGTCGGCGGCGAGACGGTCATCGTCGCGGTCCGCCGCCACTGGTTCCACCTCATCCGCGAGATCTCGATGGCCGTCGGTGCCACGGTCCTGGCCTTCTGGGTCGACCTCCAGGTTCCTCGCACCCCCGCCGGCGAGGTCCTGCTCAACCTGACCCTGGCCATCTGGTGGGCAGCGCTCGGCTGGCTGCTGTGGCGGTTCCTCAACTGGCGGCACGACTGGTTCGTCGCCACCGACAAGCGCTTCCTGCTCTTCTACGGCTTCATCCGCCGCAAGGTCGCGATGATGCCGCTCATGCGCGTCACCGACATGACGTTCGACCGCAGCGTGCTCGGCCGCCTCATCGGCTACGGGATGTTCGTCCTGGAGTCCGCGGGCCAGAAGCAGGCGCTGTCCGTCATCGACCACGTCCCCGACGCCGACCGCCACTACCGCGCCATCTGCACCCAGCTGTTCGGGCCGGGCTCGCAGGTCCGGATGCATCCGGCTGGGTTCGCCCCGCTGCCCCCCGACGACGACGACGGCACCGGCGGTGACGGCGGCGGCGGGCCCGAGGGGCCTCCTCCCGTGGCGGGCCCGTCGACCGGGTGGCGCCGTTCGCATTCCCTCCGAGGACCCCACTGCCGCACCGGTGCCCGAGCAGCAGTCCTGGTACCGGAGCTCGAACCTGCGCGGCGCGAACCGCCTCGGCGACACCGGCGAGATCCCCGTGGTCCGGGCACCCCGCGAGGACGACGAGGACGCCCCGTTGTACCCTCCGCGTCACTGGGCGCGCTGACCGCAGCCCCCCGTGGCACCCTCCCCTCGCCGCGTCCCCGCTCGGTCGAGGTGAAACAAGACCCCCTCCCGGTCGCATCTCACCTCCACCCGCTGGACCCCTCGCCCGGTCGAGGTGAAACAAGACCCCCTCCCGGTCGCATCTCACCTCGACCCGATGAGGCGCTCTGCCACCTCCACCGCCATCCACAGGGGGCCGGCGTGGGTGGCGTCGTCCACAGGTGGACGAGCGGAGTCGACCGGGGTCGGCGCGGGGCAGCAGGGTCTCCTCATGACGACATCAGCCGGCCCACCTCCACCCCGGCCCCCGACCTCGGTGCGCCGGAGGCGAGCCCGCGACATCGGGGCCGACCACGGTGACGTCGCGTCGCGGGCCCAGCTGCGAGCCGTCGGCGTCGACCACCGGATGGTGCGCCGCGAGGTGCTCGCCGAGCGGTGGGTGACCCACGGCATCCAGACCGTGGGACTGGTCACCGGCCCCCTCTGCGACGAGGCGTCGCGCTGGCGGGCGGTCTGGGAGGTGGGCGAGAACGTCGCGGCGCTCGACGGCGTGAGCGCGCTTCAGCACGCGGGGCTCACGGGCTTCGTCGACAGCGAGGTCCACGTCTCGGTGAAGCACACCATCGAACTGGTGCCCGTCCCGGGCGTGCGCATCCACAAGGTGATCCGCCGCATCCCGGACGAGGTGATGACGGCAGGGGTTCCGCGCACGAGACCCGCGGTGGCAGCCATCCGGGCGGCTCACTGGGCGCCCACCGACCGTCAGGCCGCGCTCCTGCTCGTCATGCCGGTGCAGCAGCGACTCTGCTCCGGCAGCCAGCTCCTGGAGGCCGCGTCGCTCGTGCGCGGCCGAACCCGGCGGCGGCTCATCCCGCTGCTCGTCCGCGACGTCGCCGATGGCGCCCACTCCCTGGGTGAGCTCGACGTCGTCGCCGCGTGTCGTCGCCGCGGGCTCCCGGCACCGGCCCGCCAGGCCCTGCGCACGCTCCCCGGTGGCGCGGCGTACCTCGACATCGAGTGGCCGGAGGCGCGGTTGGTGGTGGAGGTCGATGGCGCCGGTCACCTGAGGGGCCTGCAGATGGTCGATGACGACCTCCGGCAGAACGCAGTCGCCATGGGCGACGACCTCGTCCTGCGGGTCGGGCTCCTGGGGTGGAGGCTCACCCCCGAGCCCTACCTGGACCAGATCTGCGGCGCCTACTGGACCCGTCGCCTCCGAGCGGCCTGACGGGGTCGAGGTGAAAGGCGACCCCGAGGTGGTCGAACATCACCTCGAACCGACCGGCACCCCACACGAGTCGAGGTGAAAAGCGACCCTGAGGTGGTCGAAGATCACCTCGACCCACCGGAGCACCGGCGGCGCTGCGGTCAGGGGCGCAGCAGGGCGTCGGCGGCGCCACCGGAGGCGGCGGTGGGCACGCCCTCGACGTCGAGCGGCAGCTCGTCGGCCCCGTCGACGACGGGCCGGCCGATGGGGTGGCGCTGCCCCACGGCGCGCTCACCGGTCGTCGCGGTGAGCGGAAGCTCGAGCTCGAGGACCCCCTTGCCGTAGCGGCCGTCCTCGGGGAGCGGCACCGGGTAGGACCCGGTGAAGCACGCCGCGCACAGGCGGTCGCGGGGCTGGTTGGTGGCCTGGATCATCCCGTCCTCGGAGATGTAGCCCAGGCTGTCGGCGCCGATCGAGTTGCGCACCTCCTCGACCCCCAGCCCGGTGGCGATGAGCTCGGCCCGGGTCGCGAAGTCGATGCCGTAGAAGCACGGCCAGCGCACCGGCGGCGAGGAGATGCGCACGTGGACCTCGGCGGCACCGGCCTCGCGCAGCATCCGCACCAGGGCCCGCTGGGTGTTGCCCCGGACGATGGAGTCGTCGACCACGATGAGTCGCTTGCCCTTGATGACGTCGCGCAGCGGGTTGAGCTTGAGCCGGATCCCCAGCTGGCGGATGGTCTGCGAGGGGGCGATGAAGGTGCGCCCGACGTAGGAGTTCTTCACCAGCCCCTGCCCGTAGGGGATCCCGGACTCCTGCGCGTAGCCGATGGCGGCCGGCGTGCCCGACTCCGGCGTCGGCATCACGAGGTCGGCGTCGACAGGGTGCTCGCGGGCCAGGGTCCGGCCCATCTCGACCCGGGCCTCGTGCACGACGCGCCCGCTGATCGTCGTGTCCGGGCGCGCGAGGTAGACGTACTCGAAGACGCAGCCCTTGGGCGAGGCCTCGGCGAAGCGCGAGGACCGCAGTCCGTCCTCGTCGATGACGACGAGCTCGCCCGGCTCGACCTCACGCACGTACGAGGCGCCGACGATGTCGAGCGCCGCGGTCTCGGAGGCGACGACCCACCCCCGCTCGAGGCGGCCGATGACGAGCGGCCGGATGCCCTGCGGGTCCCGCGCCGCGTACAGCGTGCCCTCGTCCATGAAGACGAAGCAGAACGCGCCGCGCAGCAGCGGCAGGACGTCGAGCGCCGCGGCCTCGAGGGTGCGGTCGGGGTCGTCGGCGAGCAGCGCGGTGACCAGGGCCGTGTCGGTGGTGTTGCCCCGGGCCAGCTCGCCGCGGTGCGGGTCGTGGCCACGACGGCCCTCCACGAGGTCGCGCAGCTCGGCGGAGTTGGTGAGGTTGCCGTTGTGGGCGAGCGCGACGGTGCCGCCGGAGTGCCCGCCCAGGGTCGGCTGGGCGTTCTCCCACGTGGACCCGCCGGTCGTGGAGTAGCGGCAGTGGCCGACCGCGAGGTGGCCGCGCAGCGAGGCGAGCGAGCGCTCGTCGAAGACCTGGCTCACCAGGCCCATGTCCTTGTAGACCAGGAGGCGCTTGCCGTCCGAGGTCGCGATCCCCGCCGACTCCTGGCCGCGGTGCTGCAGCGCGTAGAGCCCGTAGTAGGTGAGCTTGGCGACGTCCTCGCCGGGGGCCCAGACCCCGAAGACTCCGCAGGCGTCCTGCGGGCCCTTCTCGTCGGGAAGGATGTCGTGGGTCAGGCGTCCGTCACCGCGTGGCACGTGCCCGAGTCTCCCACACCTCGTGGTCAGGGCCGCCCCGACCACCGATCCGCGAGAACGGCCACGACGCCGGCGAGCAGCGCGGCGAGTCCCGCGCCGAGGAAGCCGAGGTAGCCGATCCCCGCCGAGGGCCCGTAGTCGCTGAGGCGCAGCGGTGAGGGGTCGTCGAACCAGCCGAAGGTCGCGAGCGAGGCGCCGATGACGAAGCCGATGACCGCACCCGTGAGGATGAAGGCGAGGAAGCGGGGTCTGCGGGGTCCGCGCGGCGAGGATGACACGTCGACAACGGTACGCGAGCGCCACGCCCCGACGGCACCGCACCCAGCCGGGCGGCGCACACTCGGGGGGTGACCCCATCCGCGCACCCCTCGCGCTCCGAACACCGCGCATGACCTCCACGAATCCGACCGGAGCCTCGCGCCGCCCCCGGGGGCCCTGGTACGCCGCGGGCACCCTCCTCTCCGCCGCGGCGGGAGCCGGGGTCGGCCACCTCGTGGCGGGCTTCGTCTCCCCCCAGGCCTCCCCCATCCTCGCCGTGGGCTCGACCGTCATCGACCTGACGCCCACGCCCGTCAAGGAGTGGGCGGTCGCCCAGTTCGGCACCGCCGACAAGCCGATCCTCATCGGCTCGGTCGCCATCGGCACCCTCCTGCTCGCCGGGGGGATCGGGCTCCTCGCCCGCACCCGGCGCTCGCTCGGCCTGGCGCTGCTCGGCGCCCTGGCCGCCACCGCCATGCTCGCCGCGGCCCTGCGGCCGACGAGCGGGGTCATCGACGTGCTCCCCGGCCTGGCCACGGTCGGGGTCGGCGTCGCCGCCGGCTCCTGGCTCCTCGGCCTGCTCGACCGCTGGGGCGACGCCGACCGCGACCCGGCTGCCGGCGCGGGGCCCGACCACTCGGCCCGTGCCGACGGCAGCTCCGGCCGGCGTCACGTCCTCGCCGCGGCTGCCGGGCTGGGCGCCATCGCGGCCACCGGCGGCGCCCTGGGCCAGGTCGTCGCGCGTGGCGGCTCCCCCTCTGCCGTCGCCCTCCCGGCCGCGGCCGAGCCCCTCGGCGTGCTGCCCAAGGGCCTGGAGGAGACCGTGCGCGGCATCGCCGCCTTCCGGACGCCGAACGAGCAGTTCTACCGGATCGACACCTCCCTCATCATCCCGCGCGTCTCCACCGACGGCTGGTCGCTCACCATCGACGGCGACGTCGACTCGCCGTTCGAGATCTCCTACGAGGAGCTGCTCGCGATGCCGATGGTCGAGCGCGACATCACCCTCACCTGCGTGTCCAACGAGGTCGGGGGCCAGTACGTCGGTGGCGCCCGCTGGCTGGGCGTGCGCACCAAGGACCTGCTGGCCCGCGCCGGCGTCCGCGGCGGCGCCGACCAGGTCCTCAGCCACTCCACCGAGGGCATGACGATCTCGACCCCCATCCAGGCGCTCAGCGACGACCGCGAGGCCCTCGTCGCCGTCGGGATGAACGGCCAGCCGCTGCCCGCCGTGCACGGCTTCCCCGCGCGGCTCGTCACCCCCGGCCTCTACGGGTTCGTCGGCGCCACGAAGTGGCTGACCCGGATGGAGGTCACCACCTACGCGGCCAAGCAGGCCTACTGGACCGAACGGGACTGGGCCACGGACGCGCCGATCCTCACCCAGTCGCGGATCGACACCCCCCGCGGGCTCAACCGGGTCAAGGCCGGCGAGGTCGTCGTCGGCGGCGTGGCCTGGGCCCAGCAGCGCGGCATCGCCAAGGTCGAGGTGCGCGTCGACAGCGGTGAGTGGCAGCAGGTCGAGCTCGGCGCCGACGCCGGCATCGACTACTGGCGCCAGTGGTACTTCGCCTGGGACGCCAAGCCGGGTCGCCACGACCTCACGGTGCGCGCGACCGACCTCAACGGCGAGACCCAGCCCGAGGACCGGTCGACCCCCTTCCCCGAGGGCGCCCGCGGCTGGCACTCGATCGTCGTCATCGTGGAGTGAGCCGCAGGACGACCCGTACGACCCCGCAGACCCGGGGAGGAGCGCTGCAGCCGGCGCCCCTCCCCGGGTCGCTGTCGGTGACGGGGCCGTGTGTCCCGGGTCCCGGTGGAGGAGGGGACAAATACTTGTCCGACAGGGCAATCCACCCCCACGAGGGCCCCGAACTACTCCTGTACGAAGACCAACCCCACATCGTCAAGGAGCAGTTCCCATGCGTTCCACCCGAATGACTGTCGCCGCCCTGGCTCTCGCCCTCCCCCTGTCGCTCGCCGCCTGTGGCTCGTCCGACAGCGACTCGGGTTCCACGGCCCCGTCCAGCTCCGCCGCCGCCTCCACCACCCCCTCGGAGACGCCGACCGTCGACACGGCCTCGATGCCGTTCGGCCCCGGCTGCGCAGCGGTCCCCGCCTCCGGTGCGGGCTCGTTCGACGGCATGGCCGCCGACCCGGTCGCCACCGCCGCCAGCAACAACCCCCTCCTGTCGACCCTCGTCACCGCGGTGACCGAGGCCGGCCTCGGTGAGACCCTCAACACCGCGAAGGACATCACCGTCTTCGCGCCGACCAACGACGCCTTCGCGGCGCTCGACAAGGCCACGCTCGACAAGGCCATGGGCGACCCGAAGGGCCTGCTCACCACCGTGCTGACCAACCACGTCGTCGAGGGCCGCCTGGCTCCCGACATGGTGGCGGGCGAGCACAAGACCCTCGCGGGCACGACCATCAAGGTCGAGGGCTCGGGCGAGGAGTTCACCATCGGTGAGGCCAAGGTCATCTGCGGCAACGTGCAGACCGCCAACGCCACCGTCTACATCGTCGACGGCGTGCTGCTCCCCACGAGCTGACCGACAGTCCATGATGGTGCACATGACAGCCGACTCCCCCGGTCAGGGCCAGCCCGACACCGGGGGGGCGGCTGCCGTCACCACCGGCGCCGACCTCGCGGAGCTGCTCCGCAGGTCGGCGCGGGGCGACGAGGCGGCATTCGCCCAGCTGTACGACGCCACGTCGCGTCGGTTGTTCGGACTCGTCCTGCGGGTCGTGCGCGACCACGCGATGTCCGAGGAAGTCACCCAGGAGGTCTACATGGACATCTGGAAGCACTCCGCCCGGTTCGACGCCGAGCGAGGCAGCGCCATCTCCTGGCTCATGACGATCGCCCACCGCGGGGCCGTCGACCGGGTCCGGGCCAGCGAGGCCTCACGCCGCAGGGACGACGCCCACGCCACCCGGAACCAGAGCATCGACTTCGACACCACAGCCGAGTCCGCTCAGGCCTCCCTCGAGGCCCAGCGCGTACGACGAGCCCTCACCACCCTCACCGACGCTCAGCGCAGCGCCGTCGAGCTGGCCTACCTCGGTGGCTACACGCACACCGAGGTCGCCCGGCTCCTCGACCTCCCACTGGGCACCGCCAAGACCAGGATCCGCGACGGGCTCATCCGCCTGCGGGACACGTTGGGAGTACCGGCATGAGCCCCGATCTGCACCACCTCTCCGGTGCGTATGCGGTCGACGCCCTCGACGACCACGAGCGCACGAGCTTCGAGCAGCACCTCACCGGGTGCCCCGACTGCCGCGCAGAGGTCGTCGAGCTCACGAACGCAGCGCACTCCCTCTCCTCCCTCGACGAGGCGTCCCCCTCCCCGGCCCTTCGTGCCGCGGTGCTCTCGGGCATCACCAAGGTGCGCCCCCTCCCCCTCTCGAGCCCTTGGTCGATGGCTCGCAGCGCTCCGCCGGCGCCGCGACGACCACGGGTGGGTCCCGGCCTGAGCGCCGGACCGACGGTGGCGTCGTCGTGCCGTTCCGGCGGCGCACCACCACCTGGCTCGCCGCGGCTGCGGCCGCGGTCGCCTTCGCGGTCGGAGGCATCGCCTGGTCGCCGTGGTCGGACGGGCCCGCCTCGCCGTACGACCAGGTCGTCGCCTCCGCCGACGCGACGACGGTGACGAGCACCAAGGGCGCGACCACGGCCAAGGTGGTCTACAGCCGCCAGCTCGGCCGGTCCGCCATCACCGTGGCGGGGCTGCCCTCCCTCCCCGACGACCAGACCTACCAGCTGTGGTACGCCGGGGCCGACGAGAAGATGATCCCGGCCGGCCTGTTCGACACCGACGCCTCGGGCCATGCGTCGACGGTCCTCGAGGGCGACGCGAACGCGGCGACCGCCGTGGGCCTCACCGTGGAGCCGGCGGGCGGTTCGCCGCAGCCGACGTCCGAGCCCCTCATGGTCATGGCCCTGGCCTGACCACCTGCGCGGCGGCGGCCCGAAGGACCTCCTCGGTCCCTGCGTAGGGGCTGTCGGGCCGCGGCCAGTGCGTGACGACGTCGGTGAAGCCGAGCCCGGCCGCCCGGCCGGCCATCTCGGCGTAGAGGTCGACCGACTCCAGGGCGTAGCGGGGCGAGGAGTCGAGGAGGAGGTAGCGGTCGAGCGGGCCGCGCCCGGCGTCGAGGCACGCGTCGTCGAAGAGGGCGGCGAGGTCGGCGACGTGCCGGAACCAGGCGTCGAGGGTGTCGCCCTTGCCGCCGTAGGTCGCCCAGGCGTCTCCGAGCCGCGCCGCCAGCCGCACCGACCGGGGCCCGTTGGCGGCGATGACGAGGGGGACCCGCGCCCGGACCGGCGCGGGCAGGGTGCGGGCGTCACGAACCGCGTAGAACCTCCCCTCGTGCTCGACGTGGTCCTGCGCGAGCAGGTGGTCGAGCAGGCCGGTGAACTCGTGGAAGCGGTCGACCCGCTCCCGCAGCGACCGGTCCTCCCCGATGATGCGGCTGTCGAGGTCGCCGCCGGTGCCGACCCCGAGGAGGAAGCGGCCGCCGCTGACGTCGTCGAGCGTGATGGCGTCGCGGGCCAGGACGTAGGGGTGCCGGAAGTTCGGGGACGCGACGAGGACCCCGAGCCCGATCCTCGAGGTGACCGTCGACGCCATCGCGAGGGTCGGCGCGAAGGCGTGGACCGGGGAGTCCGGCAGGCCACCCCACACGAGGTGGTCGTAGGTCCACGCGTGGGCGAACCCCAGCTCCTCGGCCTGCGCCCAGCGCGGCGCCGCCTCGGCCCAGCGGTGCTCGGGGACGACGACGATGCCGTGGCGCAGGGCTGCGGCAGGGCTCATCGGGTGACCCCGTCGGCCTCGACGAGCGGCAGGAGGGAGTCCAGGCTCGCCCGGATGCCGCTCACCCGCAGGCGCCCGTCGGCCAGCGCCTGCGCCCAGCGCAGGTCGCCGATGGCCAGGCGCAGCCACGTCTCGGCGTCGGACTCGACGACGTTGGCCGGGGTCCCGCGGGTGTGCGTGGGACCGGCGACGCACTGGACCGCGCCGAAGGGCGGCACCCGCACCTCGACGCTGCGGCCGGGGGCCCGGGAGCCGAGCTCCTCCAGCGTGTAGCGGACCGCGGTGCCCCTCGTGGCTCGGTCGACGCCGTCGGGGTCCGCCCGCCACGCGGTGAGCGCGGCGAGGCCGAGGTCCGGGGCGGTGCGGCGGCGAGGAGGCACCGCCTCATCCTAGGATCGCCGGGGCCGCACGGGGCGCCGCGGCCGCCCGCGTAGCCTGCCGGGATGGGTGCGGCGGAGTTCGAGCGCGACGGCTCGCTCGTCACCGTGGTCCTCGACGGCCAGGGCCAGTCGGCGGTCGACCTCGCCGACCCGACGCGGCTGGAGTTCGAGTACGTCCAGCACCTCGCGCTCTGCATCGACGCGCTCGCGCCGCCCGGCCCGCTGCGCGTGACGCACGTCGGCGGCGCCGGCCTGACGCTGCCACGGTGGGTCCACCACACCCGGCCGGGCTCACCGCAGATCGTGCTCGAGCCCGACGAGGCCCTGACCGAGGCGGTGCGCCGCCAGCTGCCGCTGCCGCGCGGTCACCGCATCCGGGTCCGGCCGGTCGACGGGGCGAGCGGCATCGCTGCCCTGCGCGACTCCAGCGCAGACCTCGTCGTCGTGGACGCCTACGCGGCCGGTTGCGTGCCGGCCGACCTCGGCACGCTCGAGTGGCTCACCGAGGTGGCCCGCGTCCTCGTACCGGGCGGCCTGCTGCTCGCCAACCTCGCCGACGAACCCGGGATGCGGCACGCGGCGCGCGTCGCCGCCGGTGCCGGCGAGGCGCTCGGGAACGTCGCCCTCGTCGCACTGCACGAGGTCCTCAAGGGCCGCCGGTTCGGCAACCTCGTCCTCGTCGCGTCGACCGGCCCGCTCGACCTCTACCGCCTGAGGCGGGCCACCTCCTCGGCCGCCCTGCCGACGGGCGTGATGACCGGGGACGACGTCGCCCGCCGGGCGCCGGGGGCGCGCCCGTTCACGGCCTCGGACGCGGCGGCCTCACCTCCCCCGCCCGAGCGGGGCGCCTGGCGACGCCGCTGACGCTCAGCCCCGCTCGCCCCGCAACGCCCGCAGGAGCCTGGCGCCCCAGGACTCGGGCTCGACGACGGCCGAGGTCGACGACGAGGCCGGCGCCTCCGTCCCGGTCGGCACGGCGTGCGGCGGGGGCGCGCCACCCGACTCGTGGTGCCGCAGGGTGTGCAGGACGTCGGCGAGGAACGCGTCGATCTCGCCCTGGTCATAGCCGCGCCGCAGTTTCGTCACGCTGAACCGCACCGACTCGAGTCCCTCGGACCTGATCCGGAAGGCCCCCGCGGGGCCGCTCCCCTCGTGGCGCCGCAGGGTGGCCACGACGTCGTCGAGGAACTCGTCGACCTCACGCTCGTCGTACCCCTCGCGGAACTGGGTCTGGGTGAACGTGGCCTCCAGGACGTCGTTCGCGTGGAGGAGCCGCGGCATCAGTCGACCCAGACGCGCGCGTTGCGGAACATCCGCAGCCACGGGCTCTCGTCCTCGACCCGGCCCGCCGTCCACGACATCTGGGCGTTGCGGGCGACGCGCTCGGGGTGGGGCATCATCGCGGTGAAGCGACCGTCGGGCGTGGTGACGGCGGTGAGGCCGCCCGGCGAGCCGTTGGGGTTGTGGGGGTAGGCCGTCGCGGGCTCCCCGCGGTGGTCGACGAACCGCGCGACCCGGGCCACGTCGCCCGCGTCGCCGCGGGCCGAGAAGTCGGCGAACCCCTCGCCGTGGGCCACCGCGATGGGGATGCGGCTGCCGGCCATCCCCGCGGTGAGGACGGAGGGTGACTCCAGCACCTCGACGAGGGTGAGCCGCGCCTCGTACTGCTCGGACCGGTTGCGGGTGAACCGCGGCCACGCCTGCGCCCCGGGGATGAGGTCGGCGAGCGCCGCGAACATCTGACAGCCGTTGCAGATGCCGAGACCGAACGTGTCGTCGCGATGGAAGAAGTCGTGGAAGGAGGAGGTGAGGCGCTCGTCGAAGAGCACCGAGCGGGCCCAGCCCTCGCCGGCCCCGAGGGTGTCGCCGTACGAGAACCCACCGCAGGCGACGAGGCCGACGGCGTCGGCGAGGTCGAAGCGGCCGGCCTGGAGGTCGGTCATGTGGACGTCGTAGGTGTCGAAGCCGGCCCGGTCGAACGCGAAGGCGGTCTCGACGTGGCTGTTGACGCCCTGCTCGCGCAGCACGGCGACCTTGGGCCGGGCACCGAGGTTGAGGTACGGCGCGGCGACGTCGTCGGTGGGGTCGAAGGTCGGCTCGACGACGAGGCCGGGGTCGCCGTCGGCACCGAAGGCCGCGTGCTCCTCGTCGGCGCACGCGGGGTTGTCGCGCAGCCCGGCGATCCGCCAGGACACCTCGTCCCACGCCTGGGCGAGGTCGCGCACCGACTCGTCGAGGGCACCGTCGCCGGCGACGGACACGCGGACCCGCCGGTCGGTGCCGGTGCGGCCGACGACGGAGGTCAGGTCGGCGAGGCCGTGGGCCGCGAACACCTCGACGACCCTCGCGACCTCGGCTGTCGGCACCCCGAGGACCGCCCCGAGCTCCTCCGAGAACAGGGCAGGCACCGTCGGGACCTCGAGGTCGACCCCCACGGCTCCGGCGAAGGCCATCTCGCACACTGTCGCCCACAGGCCACCGTCGGACCGGTCGTGGTACGCGAGATCCATTCCGCGAGAACGAAGCTCAGCGAGAGCCGCAGCGAGGGAGACCAACCGCTGGGCGTCATCGAGGTCTGGGACCTCACCGCCGAACTCACCGGACACCTGCGCGAGCATCGAGCCGCCGAGGCGGTCGCGGCCCGCGCCGAGGTCGACGAGGACGAGGGCCGAGCCGTCGCGGAGCTGCGGGGTCCAGGTGCCGCGCACGTCGGGCAGCGAGGCGAACGCGGACACGACGAGCGACACCGGCGAGGTGACCTGCCTCGCCTCTCCCGTCGCCGCGTCGGTCCACCTGGTGCGCATCGAGAGCGAGTCCTTGCCGACGGGCACCGAGACGCCGAGGGCGGGGCACAGCTCCATGGCGACGGCGTGCACGGTGTCGTAGAGCGCGGCGTCCTCGCCGTCCTCGCCGCAGGCCGCCATCCAGTTGCAGGAGAGCTTGGTCCCGGCGAGGCCGGGCAGGGGGGCGGCGAGGAGGTTGGTCAGCGCCTCCCCCACGGCCATCCGCCCCGAGGCCGGACCGTCGACGGCGGCGAGCGGCATCCGCTCACCGCTCGCCATCGCCTGGCCTGCGACGCCGACGTGGTCGGAGAGGGTGACGGCGACGTCGGCGACGGGAACCTGCCAGGGGCCGACCATCTGGTCGCGGTGGCTGAGGCCGCCGACGGTGCGGTCGGCGATCGTCACGAGGAAGCGCTTGGAGGCCACGGTGGGGTGCCGCAGCACGGCGTAGGCGGCCTCGCGGAGGTCGACCGCCTCGACGTCGAGCGCTGGGGTGGTCCGCGCGACGCGGGTGACGTCGCGCGTCATCCGCGGCGGCTTGCCGAGCAGGACGTCCATCGGCATGTCGATGGGGCGGTCGTCGCCCTCGGCGTCCTGCGGCCCCGGAGCCAGGACCAGCTGGGCATCGGCACTCGCGACCCCGACCACCGCGTGAGGGCAGCGCTCACGGTCGGCGAGGGCGGCGAACCGCGGCAGCGACTCGGGGGCGATGGCCACGACGTAGCGCTCCTGGCTCTCGTTGCACCACGCCTCCTTCGGCGCCAGGCCCGACTCCTCGAGCGGCACGGCCGAGAGGTCGAAGCGGGCGCCGAGGCCGGCACCGTCGACGAGCTCGGGGAAGGCGTTGGACAGGCCCCCCGCGCCGACGTCGTGGATCGCGAGGACGGGGTTGTCGACGCCGAGGTTGACGCAGTGGTTGATGACCTCCTGCGCCCGCCGCTCGATCTCGGGGTTGCCGCGCTGCACCGAGTCGAAGTCGAGCTCGGCCGCGTTGGCGCCGGCCGCCATCGACGACGCGGCGCCGCCCCCCATCCCGATCCGCATGCCCGGGCCGCCGAGCTGCACGAGGAGGGTGCCCGCCGGGAAGACGACCTTGTGGGTCTGGTCGGCGCTGATCGACCCGAGGCCGCCGGCGCTCATGATCGGCTTGTGGAACCCCCGGCGGACGCCGTCGACGGTCTGCTCGTAGACGCGGAAGAACCCACCGAGCCCGGGGCGGCCGAACTCGTTGTTGAACGCGGCGGCGCCGATCGGGCCCTCGACCATGATGTCGAGCGGGCTCGCGATGTGGTCGGGGGCGCCGTAGCGCTCGCGCTCCCACGGCTCGTCGGTGCCGGGGAGGTGGAGGTTGGAGACGACGAACCCGGTGAGCCCCGCCTTCGGCTGGCTGCCGCGTCCGGTCGCCCCCTCGTCACGGATCTCGCCGCCGGCGCCGGTGGCCGCGCCGGGGAAGGGGCTGATCGCCGTCGGGTGGTTGTGCGTCTCGACCTTCATCAGGACGTGGACCGTGTCGTCGCGGGCCGCGTACCGGCTCGGGCCGTCGGTGCCCTCGGGGACCCAGCGGGTGACCGGGCCGCCGGCCATGATCGAGGCGTTGTCCGTGTAGGCGACGACGGTGCCCTCGCCCGCGACCTCCTCGGTGTGCCGGATCATCCCGAAGAGGGAGCGCGGCTTGGGGTCGCCGTCGACGACGAGGTCGGCGTTGAAGATCTTGTGGCGGCAGTGCTCGGAGTTGGCCTGCGCGAACATCATCAGCTCGACGTCGGAGGGGTTGCGGGCCAGCCCGGTGAACGCCTCCACGAGGTAGTCGACCTCGTCGTCGGACAGGGCGAGCCCGTAGGCGGCGTCAGCCTCCTCGATGGCGGCGCGACCACGCCCGAGGACGTCGACGCGCTCCATCGGCTCGGCCTCGCGCTCGTCGAACAGCGCCCCGGCCGCCTCGACCGAGGGCAGGGCGGCCTCGGTCATCCGGTCGTGGACGAGGTCGGCGACGGCCCGCCACTGGTCGTCGGTGAGGGGAGCGCCGGAGGCGATCCGGTACCGAGTGACGCGTTCGACCCGGCGCACGTCGACACCGCAGTTGTGTGCGATGTCGGTGGCCTTGGACGCCCACGGCGACACGGTGCCCAGGCGCGGCGCGACGACGACGTCGGTGACGTGGGCGCCCTCGGGGTCGGGGTCGGCGGGCGGTCCGTAGGTGAGGAGGCGGGCGACGGTGTCGGAGGTCGCGGCGTCGAGGGGCCCGTCGCTCGCGACGAGGTGGACGTGGTGGGCCGCCACCGCGGTGAGCCCCGGGACGACCGGTTCGAGCCGGGCCAGCAGGGCCGCGGCGCGGAACGGGGAGAGGGCGTTGCCTCCGGGGACGGTGGTCAGCACGAGGTCGTGCGACGAGGCCATGGCGTGCGGTCTCCCGGGGGTGCGGCGCGAGGGGGTCTGCCGGGACCCAAGGCTACCGGCGGGCGGGGCTCCCGGCGTGCACGGTCCCCAGCGGCGAGACGGGTCGAGGTGAAAGGGGACCCCCACGCGGTCGCACATCACCTCGACCCGGGGCCCCACCGCGGCGTCGAGGTGAAAGGGGACCCCCACGCGGTCGCACATCACCTCGACCCGGGAAGAGGTCGGCGCGGTACCGTCCGGTCCATGGTCGAGGCCGTCCACGAGTCCCACGCCCCCGCCGACCGGCTCTGGACGGTGCTGTCCGAGGTCCGGGGCTGGCCGCGGTGGCTGTCGACGGTCCACGCAGTGACGCCGCTCGAGCCCGGGCGCCCCGACGAGGTCGGCGCGTCCTACGCGGTCGAGCAGCCGGGCCTGCCCGAGACCGTGTGGACCATCACCGAGGTCGTCCCGGGGCGCTCGTTCACGTGGGAGTCCTCGGCACCGGGGATGCGCTCGGTCGCCACCCACGAGCTGCGCCCCGCCGATGACGGGGCGACCCGGATCGTCCTGGCGGTCAGGTGGTCGGGGGCGCTCGGCGCGGTCGTGCGCTTCCTCGTCGGGCGCACCGTGCGGCACTACGTGAGCGTGCAGGCCGAGGCCCTCGACCGGACGGCCACCGAGCCCGTCTGAGGCCGAGCACTGCCCCGGCGCGGAGCCGATCGCCCGCGCCACGCTCGGCGCCGCCGTGGCAGGCTGGCCCAGAGACGGTGCACGGCGAGCTCGAGGAGGCGGCCCGATGAGCCGAGTCGTGGTGCTGGGCGGGACGGGAGCCATGGGGTCGCGGGTCGCCGACCGGCTCGAGGCGTCGGGTCACGAGGTCGTGCGCGCGGCCCGCTCGACGGGGGTCGACGCGGCGACCGGGTCCGGCCTCGACGCCGCGTTCGAGGGTGCCGACGTCGTCGTCGACTGCCTCAACCGCACGACCCTGTCGCAGAAGGTGGCCGTCGGGTTCTTCGAGGACGCCGCCCGCCGGGTCCTCGACGCCGCCGCCCGCGCCGGGGTGGGCCACCTCGTCGTCCTGTCGATCGTCAACGTCACCGACCCGGCGGTCCGGCGCGCCATGGGCTACTACGCCGGCAAGGCCGCCCAGGAGGAGGCGTACGGCGCCTCCTCGGTGCCGGTCTCGGTCGTGCGGACCACCGCCTGGTTCACCCTCGCCGACACCTTCCTGTCGCAGGTCCGGGTCGGACCCGTGGCGTTCGTCCCCAGGATGCGGCTGCGGCCGGTCCATCCCGACGCCGCGGCCGCGCTCCTCGTCGAGGCCGTGACCCGGGGGCCGGGGAGGGCGCACAGCGAGATCGCGGGCCCCGAGGAGGTCGACGCGGCGACGATGGCGCGAGCGGTCGCCGCGGCGCGTCATCAAACGGTGCGGGTCGTGGGGCTCCCCGTCCCGGTTCGCGGCCTGCGGGAGGGGCTGCTGCCCGGCCCCGGCGTGACCGTCGACGACCGGCGGTTCGGCGACTGGGTCGCGGCCGGCGCCCGCTGAGGGGGCCGTCCCGAACAGCCTCAGGCCGTGAAGGTGCGGCCGGTCAGGCGCTCGTACGCCTCCACGTACTTCGCCCGGGTCCGCTCGAGGACGTCGGCCGGCATGGGCGGCGGCGGCTCGCCCGACTCCTTGTCCCACCCGCTCGCCGGTGACAGCAGCCACTCGCGGACGAACTCCTTGTCGAAGCTCGGCTGGGTGTGGCCGGGCTCCCACTGGTCCGCCGGCCAGAAGCGCGACGAGTCGGGGGTCAGCACCTCGTCGGCGAGGACGAGGCCGTCCGGGGCCGACTCGTCGAGCCCGAACTCGACCTTCGTGTCGGCGATGAGGATGCCCCGCTCCGCCGCGATCTCGTTGCCGCGCGCCAGGATCCGGGTCGTGAGGTCGCGGGCTCGGCCGGCCGTGGGCTCGCCGACCGCGGCGACGACGTCGGCGTAGGGCATCGGCTCGTCGTGCTCGCCCGCGGGCGCCTTCGTCGACGGGGTGAAGACGGGCTCGGGGAGCCGCGACCCGTCGAGGAGGCCCGCGGGCAGGGGTACCCCGCTGACCCGCCCGTCGACCCGGTACTCACGCAGCCCTCCCCCGGTGAGGTAGGCGCGCGCGACGCACTCGACCGGGAGCATCCGCAGGCGCCGCACGAGGACGGCACGGCCCGCGACCTCCTCGGGGACGTCGGTGGACACGACGTGGTTGGGCACGAGGTCCTCGAGCTGCTCGAACCACCACAGCGAGAGCTGGGTCAGGACGGCGCCCTTGTCGGGTACCGGGGTCTCGAGGATGAAGTCGAAGGCCGAGAGGCGGTCGCTGGCGACGAGGAGGAGCCGGTCGTCACGAGGCGCCCCCGACGCCGGGTCGAGCGGCGCGTAGAGGTCGCGGACCTTGCCCGAGTAGACGTGCGCGTACCCGTCGAGGACGGGCGGCTCGGGGAGCGCGGGGACGGTGGGGGCGTCGGCCATGACGGGGATTCTTGCAGCCGTCGGGCCCGGAGTCAGGTACGCGGCCCGTGGGTGCCAGGGGGCCCCGCCACCCGGGCCCCGGCCTCGTCGGCACCGCGGGCCGCGGCCGGCCAGCGCCGCGCCCCTGGCCCCTCGAGCGACAGCTCGTCGTGCGGGTTGTAGACCGGGCAGGCGCGCAGCGACAGGCAGCCGCACCCGATGCACGACGAGAGCCCGTCGCGGACCCGCACCATGGCCTCGATGCGCTCGGTGAGGAGGTCGTGCCACGCGCCGGGAGAGCCGCTGCCAGTCGCGCTTGGTCGGCGCCCGGTCGTGAGGGAGCGACTCGAGGGCGGCGCCGATCTCCTGCAGGGACAGGCCGAACCGCTGACCCGCGCGCACCACGGCGACGCGGCGCAGGACGTGCCGCTCGTAGCGGCGCTGGTTGCCGGTCGTGCGCGAGGACTGGAGGAGCCCGCGCTCCTCGTAGAACCTGACGGTGGCGACGGAGACGCCGCTGCGCTCGGCGACCTCTCCGATGGGGAGCCAGTCGTTGCGGTCCACGCCTCCACCGTAGCCCCACTTGACCTCAAGTGCACTTGAGGTATGAGGATTGGGTCATGAGCTCTCCCCCGTCCGCCGAGCCCGACACCGCTGTGCCCCACGGGGGCCCGGCGGTTCGGCTGCTGAGCCGCGAACACCTGCCGGTCGTCGTGGGAACCGTCGCGCTCGTGACGCTGGCCGCGTTCGAGAACCGCGCCGTGATGACGATCCTGCCCACGGTGGTCCGAGACCTCGACGGCTGGGGCCTGTTCGGCGCCTCCACCGGGGCCTCCCTCGTGACCTTCACGGTCGCGATGGCGTGGTCCGGCGGGTGGACGGACCGCCGCGGCCCCCGGCCGGCCCTGCTCACCGGGCTCGCCGCCTTCGCCGTCGCGCAGCTCGTCTCCGGCCTGGCCCCGACGATGGGGGTCTTCGTCGCCGGCCGGGCGATCTCCGGCGCGGCGGAGGCCCTCATCGACACCGCGCTCATGGTCCTCGTCGCGCAGGCCCTGCCCGATGCGCTGCGCGCCAAGGTCTTCGCCTCGTTCGCGGCCGCCTGGATCCTCCCCTCGCTCCTGGGACCGAGCATCGCCGGCGGTCTCGACGCCCTCGCCGGGTGGCGGGTCGTCTTCGTCGCCCCGCTCCTCGTCGTACCCCTGGCCCTCGCGCCCGTCCGCGGGGCCCTGCGCCGCACGCGCCCGGGCGAGGCGACCGACGGGGACTCCGCCGGCCACCGGCGCCGGGTCACCGCGTCGCTCCTGCTCGCCACCGGCCTGGCGGTGACGACCTTCACCGCGCCCCTGCTCCAGACCTCCTCCACCCGGATCACGGGAGTCCTGGCGATCACGGCCGGGGTCCTCGTCGTCCTCGTCGGAGCGAGCCGGGCCCTGCCCTCGGGGACGGCCCGGCTGGTGCGCGGCGTCCCCTCGATCATCGCGCTGCGCCTGCTCGTCTCGGCCGCGTTCACCGGGGTCGGCGGCATCCTCCCCCTCATGCTCGTGCAGGCCCACGGCGCCTCGACCGCCGTCGCCGGCGTCTCCCTCACGGTCACGGGCGTCCTGTGGGCGTTCGGCTCGTGGGGGAACAGCACGGCGTGGGCGCAGGCCCGCCCCGCGGCCGAGCGGCTGCGCCTCGGCGGGGCGCTCATCGCACTGGGGTCGCTCGGCCCGGTCCTGCTCTCCCTCGACGTCGTCGGGCTCGTTGCCGGCATGGCCGGGTGGGCCCTGGCGGCCACGGGGATGGGCATCGTGTCACCCACCGTGTCCACCGAGCTGCTCGCGCAGGCGCCCGCCGCCGAGCACGGGCGGGTCAGCGCCGCCCAGGGCCTGGCCGTCTCCACGGGCGTCGCCCTGTCGACCGCCCTCGCCGGTGGAGTCGTGGCCCTGCGCGGGGAGTCGATGGACGGTCCGGCCTTCGCCGTCCTCATGGCCGTCGGGGGCCTCACCGCCCTGGGTGTCGTCGGCGCCGCAGGCCGAACCCGCCCGTGACCTCACGGCCCGAGGCGGCGGGCGGCGCGGGTAGCGTCGCGGGCATGAGCATCCTCGAGCGGGCCACCGAGCTCCAGCGACTGCACGCCGACCCCGAGCTGCTGCTCGTCGTCAACGTGTGGGACGTCATCACCGCGAAGGTCGTCGCCGGGACCCCCGGCACCAGGGCGCTCGCGACGGCGAGCCACTCCATCGCGGCCTCCCTCGGCTACCCCGACGGGGAGCAGATCCCGCGCGACCTCATGCTCGCGGCGTGTGGGCGCATCGCCGCGGCCACCGACCTCCCGGTCTCCGCCGACCTCGAGGCGGGCTACGGCGACCCGGGCGGCACCGTCGCCCGCGCCATCGACGTCGGCATCGTCGGCGCGAACCTCGAGGACCAGATGAGGCCGCTCGCCGATGCGGTCGCGATGGTCCAGGCCGCGGTCACCGCCGGGGAGGCCGCGGGCATCCCGTTCCAGCTCAACGCCCGCACCGACGCGTTCCTGCGGGCCGGCGACCGCGACCCCGCGGACGTCCTCGCCGACGCCATCGAGCGTGGCCGGGCCTACCTGGAGGCCGGCGCGGCCACGGTCTTCGCGCCGGGGAAGGTCGACGAACCGGTCGTCGCGGCGCTCGTCGACGCCCTGGGCCCGCAGAAGGTCACCCTCATCGGCGCGCCGGGCTCGCTGCCCCTCGAGACGATGCAGCGCCTCGGCGTCGCGCGCGTCTCGTACGGACCGTGGAGCCAGAACGTCGCCCTGACCGCGCTGGCCGACCTCACCGCGTCGGTCCTCGCCGGCGGCGCGCTCCCCGAGGGCACCCGCAAGCTCAACTGACTGGCCTCGTGGGGTCAGGGGTGATGGCGCCCTGCTCGGCCTTGAGGGCGATGTCGGTGCGGTGGTGCGAACCGGGCAGGTCGATGCCGGCGACCCCGGCGTAGACCCGCTCGCGCGCCGTGGCCAGCGAGCCACCCGTCGCGACCACCGACAGGACCCGGCCGCCCGCGGACACGAGGCGGCCGTCGTCGTCGCGTGCCGTCCCCGCGTGGAGGACGTACGCGTCACCGTCGTCCCCGACGGCCTCGGCGCCGGTGATGGCGTCGCCCGTCCGGGGCACCCCGGGGTACGACTTCGCGGCGACGACGACCGTCACGGCGTGCTCGGGCGACCATCGCAGCGGCGG
Source organism: uncultured Actinomycetota bacterium (assembly GCA_963795035.1). GTDB lineage: Bacteria > Actinomycetota > Actinomycetes > Actinomycetales > Dermatophilaceae > Oryzobacter. The sequence goes on from CAWCFZ010000002.1 coordinate 171,873, forward strand.
CAGCTGGTCGAGCCGGCCCTGCGCGGCGGCGAGGAGGACCCCACCGAGCGGGGTCAGCAGGCGGGCCAGGACGACCTGGGTCTCGGGGTCGCCGAACCGGGCGTTGAACTCGATGACGCGGGGGCCGCGCGGGGTCAGCGCGAGCCCGACGAACAGGACCCCGGCGAACGGCGTCCCCCGGCGGCGCATCTCGTCGACGACGGGCTGCGCGATGCGGGTGACGACGTCGTCGACGAGCCCCTCGGGCGCCCAGTCGAGCGGGCTGTAGGCGCCCATGCCGCCGGTGTTCGGCCCCTGGTCGTCGTCGCCGACCCGCTTGAAGTCCTGCGCGGGGCTCAGCGGCACGACGGTCGCGCCGTCGCAGAGCACGAAGAGGGACACCTCGGGACCCGACAGGAACTCCTCGACGACGACCGCCCCGTCCTCCTTCGCCAGGCAGGCGCGGGCGTGCTCGAGCGCCTCCTCGCGGTCGTCGGTGACGACGACGCCCTTGCCGGCGGCGAGCCCGTCCTCCTTGACGACGTGCGGCGCGCCGAGGGCGTCGAGGGCCTCCTCGACCTCCGCGGCCGTCGTGCAGACGTGGGCCAGCCCGGTCGGGACCTCGGCCGCCGACATGACCTCCTTGGCGAACGCCTTGCTGCCCTCGAGCCGGGCGGCCTGCGCCGACGGCCCGAAGCACGCGATGCCGGCCGCGCGGACGGCATCGGCGACGCCGGCCACGAGCGGCGCCTCCGGACCGACGACGACGAGGTCGGCGCCGAGCCGCGTGGCGAGGTCGACGACCCCCTGCGGGTCGGCCACCCCGGCCGGCAGCGGTTCGCACGGGGCGAGCGCGGCGATGCCGGGGTTCCCCGGCGCCGCGACGACCTCGTCGACCGAGGGGTCGAGGCAGAGGGAGCGGACGATGGCGTGCTCGCGGGCACCGGACCCGACGACGAGTACCTTCACGGGCCCCGATCCTAGGTGCCTCGCGACCCGCGGGTCGCCCCGGTCCGCCGACGGCCCGCTGATGCCCCCGACGAGGGGAACCGGTCGCGTTCGTGGGAGGAGGCGTGGCCGCGCGGCGCCGGGCTCTAGACTGGTGAGTTCCGTGGCCAGCGCCGCGTGCACCGCCGACCCGCAGCAGGAGACCTCGCCCCGTGACCGCACCGCACCCGGTTCCCGACACCTCGCCCGACGTCGAGGGAGAGATCGCCCACGAGCAGGCGCACGTCGACCGGGTCTACACCGAGCTCGAGAAGGCCAGCCGCCGTGCGGCCGACGTCGAGGCCGACGGGCTCGCTCGCGGCCGCACGAGCCGGACCGGTGACGTCCGAGACGAGGAGATGACCGGCCTGTTCGAGCGCGACGCGCTCGTCTACGCCGCCGCCCGCCGCCGCGCGATGATCGACAAGCAGTACGAGGGGCTGGTCTTCGGCCGCCTCGACCTCGGCACCGAGCAGTCCACCGCCGCCGAGCGCGAGGTCCGCTACATCGGCCGCCTCGGGGTTCGTGACGACGAGTACGAGCCGCTCGTCGTCGACTGGCGTGCCCCCGCGGCCTCCGCGTTCTACCGCGCCACCCCGGTCGACCCGATGGGCGTGCTGCGCCGCCGGGTGCTGCGCTGCAAGGGCGCCACCGTCGTGGGCGCCGAGGACGACCTCATGGTCCCCGAGGCCCCCGACGACATCGTCGTGCTCGGTGACGGCGCCCTCATCGCCGCGCTCACCCGCAGCCGCGGCCGCCAGATGCGCGACATCGTCGCCACCATCCAGCGCCACCAGGACGAGGCGATCCGCGCGACCTCGCGCGGCGTCACCGAGATCAGCGGCGGTCCGGGCACCGGCAAGACCGTGGTCGCCCTGCACCGCGCGGCCTACCTGCTGTACTCCGAGCGGCGCCGCTACGAGAACGGCGGGATCCTCGTCGTCGGCCCGTCGGCCGCCTACACCGCCTACATCGAGCGGGTGCTGCCGAGCCTCGGTGAGGAGTCGGTGTCGCTGCGCGCCCTCGGCGACCTCGTCGACGGGATGACGGCCACCCGCGTCGACAGCCCGGAGGTCGCCGCGGTCAAGGGGTCGCTGGGGATCCGCCGCCTGCTCTCCCGCCTCGCCTCCCGGCCGCCGGCAGGGGCGCCGCGCGAGTTCCGGGCGTTCATCGCCGGCAACGCCGTGCGCCTCGACGAGCAGGTCCTGCGCCGCGTGCGCTCGGAGGTCCTGCGCGGCCACCAGCACAACCTCGGGACCGACGCCGCGCGCACCGCCGTGTCGGAGGCCGCGTGGCGCTCGGTCCGCCAGGGCGAGCGCGACGTCTTCCTCGACGCCTTCGACTCCTCCCGCGACGTCGACGAGTTCATGGCCTCGTGGTGGCGCCAGCTCGACCCGCGCGAGCTGCTCCTCTCCCTCGCCGACACCGACCACGTCTACGCGGTCTCGCGGGGCGTCCTCGACCAGGAGGAGGCCGCGGCCGTCGCGTACTCCTACCGCGAGGCACTCGCCCTCGGCTCCTGGTCGGTGTCCGACGCCGCCCTCGTCGACGAGCTCGTCTCACGCCTCGGGGCGGTGCAGGAGGTCGACCGGGAGGAGGTCGGCTTCTACGACATCGAGGAGCTCGACGACCTGTCGTCCTACGGCGTCGTCGACGTCCGCGCCGGCGTGGACCGCCGCGTCCCGGCGGAGGAGAGCTACGCCGTCGTCACGCCCGCCGACGCCCGCGAGCGCCTCATGCAGGGCCGCATCGACCGGGCCTCCGGCTACGCCCACGTCCTCGTCGACGAGGCCCAGGACCTGTCCCCGATGCAGTGGCGGATGCTCGCCCGCCGCGGCCGGACAGCCTCGTGGACCGTCGTCGGCGACGCGGCCCAGGCGTCGTGGACCGACCTCGCCGAGGCCGGGCGGGCACGCGAGGAGGCCTTCGCCGGCCAGGAGCGCCGCGCCTTCCACATGGACACCAACTACCGCAACGCCCGTGAGATCTTCGACCACGCGCGCGACGTCATCCTCCCCCTCGTCCCCGATGCCGACATCCCGGATGCCGTGCGCGAGACCGGGGTCGAGCCTGTCGACCGGGTCGTCGACGGGTCGCTGGCCGAGGCCGCGACGCAGGCCGTCGAGCAGCTGCTCCACGAGGTGGAGGGGTCGATCGCCGTCATCGCGGCCCGCCGCTGGCAGGACCGCCTCACCGCCCTCGACGGGGCGGGCAACGGCCGGGTGCAGGTCATCGACCCGCTGTCGACCAAGGGCCTGGAGTGGGACGCGACCGTCGTCGTCGACCCCGACGCCATCACCGAGGAGTCACCGGGCGGGGTGCGCATCCTCTACGTCGTGCTGACCCGCGCGGCCCACCGGATGCACGTCCTGCGCCCCGCCTGAGCCGTCAGTCGAGCAGGGGGTGCCGCTCGATGATCTCGTGGCGCCCCGGACCGACGCCGATGGCCGACACCCGCGCCCCGATGAGCTCCTCGACCCGCAGGACGTACGCCTGCGCGGCCGCCGGCAGCGACTCGAAGGTGCGGCACGTCGAGACGTCCTCCCACCAGCCGTCGAGCCACTCGTAGACGGGCTTGGCGTGGTGGAAGTCGCTCTGGCTCACCGGCATCTGCTCGTGCCGGACGCCGTCGACCTCGTACGCGACGCACACCGGAACCTTGTCGAACCCGGTGAGGACGTCGAGCTTGGTGATGACGAAGTCGGTGACGCCGTTGACCCGCGTCGCGTAGCGCCCGATGACGGTGTCCATCCAGCCGCAGCGGCGCGGGCGCCCGGTGGTGGTGCCGTACTCGGCACCGACCTTGCGCAGCGTCTCGCCGTCGTCGTCGAACAGCTCGGTGGGGAAGGGGCCCTCGCCGACCCGGGTCGTGTAGGCCTTGAGGATGGCGATGACGCGGGTCACGCGGGTCGGCGGGATGCCCGAGCCGGTGCACGCCCCACCGGCCGTCGCCGAGGACGACGTGACGAACGGGTAGGTGCCGTGGTCGACGTCGAGCAGCGTGGCCTGCCCCGCCTCGAGGAGAACGTTCTGGCCCGCGTCGAGGGCCTGCTCGAGGACGAGCGAGGTGTCGGCGACCATCGGGCGCAGCCGCTCCGCGTGGGCGAGCAGCTCGTCCACGACGCGGTCGACCTCCGCCGCACGGGTGTTGTACACCTTGACGAGCACCTGGTTCTTCAGCGACAGCGCCGCCTCGACCTTCTGGCGCAGGATGCCCTCGTCGAACAGGTCCTGCACCCGCACGCCGACGCGGTTCATCTTGTCGGCATAGGTCGGGCCGATGCCGCGGCCGGTGGTCCCGATCCGGCGGGCCCCGAGGAAGCGCTCGGTGACCTTGTCCAGGGTGCGGTTGTACGAGGCGATGACGTGGGCGTTGGCCGACACGACGAGGCGCGAGGTGTCGACGCCGCGGGCCTCGAGCCCGTCGATCTCCTCGAAGAGCACGTCGAGGTCGATGACGACGCCGTTGCCGATGACGGGGGTGACCGTGGGCGTGAGGATGCCGGAGGGCAGCAGGTGCAGGGCGTACTTCTCGCGCGTGCCGTCCTCACCCTGGATGACGACGGTGTGACCCGCGTTGTTGCCGCCGTTGAACTTCACGACGAAGTCGACGTCGGCCCCCATGAGGTCGGTGGCCTTGCCCTTGCCCTCGTCGCCCCACTGGGCCCCGATCAGCACGATCGCCGGCATCCCGGCTCCTTTCCCAACATGCCCCGGGGTCCGAGGACCCCGAGCGCGCCGAAGGCCCCTCGCGGCTACGCGCCGGGGCCTCGTACACCGCATCCTAGCGCGACGGCGGGGTCGGCCCCCGGTCGTGTCAGCGGCGGCGGCGGGCCAGCGCCCAGCCGAGCTGGAAGCGGGTGTCGACCCCGTTGACCGCCATGAGGTGCGCGACCCGGCGCCGCACCGTGCGCAGGCTGACCCCGAGGTAGCGCGCGATCGCCTCGTCCTTGAGTCCGAGCTCGAGCAGCTCGACGAGCTTGGGGTCCCCGGTGCTCTCGCGCCCGTGGACCGGCGCCGGCATCCCGTGGCGCCAGGCGAGGTCGAAGTACGCCGTGTACAGCCGCACGACGAGCGGGTCGCGGATGACGGCGTAGCCGGCGGCGGGGTCGTCCCACCCGGCCAGCGCCACGACCGCGGCGCTGCCGAAGACGGCGAACTCGGTGTCGGTCATGGGCAGGATGCGCTGGTCCTCACCGAGCTCGGCCCAGCTCGACATCCAGCGCTGCCCCTGAGGGCTCGACATCGCCGACGCCGGGTACAGCGCCCGCTGCTCCTCACCGCGCCGGATCCGCTCCTCGTTGGCGCGCATCGTCGCGTCGTCGAGCGCGGGGCCGTCGACGATGGTGAGGACGTAGTTGCGCAGCAGCCCGGTGGTCTCGCTGAGCAGCCTGCTGACGACGGAGGGCGCCAGGGCGTCGGTGATCGGCTCACTGATGGGCTCGTGGGCCCCGAGCGCCTGCGAGGTGATCCGCGCGAGGAGGTCGCGCGAGGCCTCGAGGTCGCGGCGGCGCTCCTCGACCCTCGTCATCTCGCGCCGGAGCTGCTCCTCGAGGACGAGGAGGGCACCGCCGTCGTACGCCGATGGGTCGCTCACGCGTCCCACCTCCATTCCCCTGCGGAAGCTGGCCGATTGCTGCCAGTGGCACCCAAGTGTCGCACTATCCGGGCGCCCCGTTGCACCATGGATCAGCACAGCCGAGGTTGCAGGGGACCGACGGGTGGGCGTTTCTTGGCGAGAGGGAAGCGCTCAACGCCCGGCGGGCTCGTATACGGCTGTGGAGAAGGGCCCGGGTGTTCGCACCCGGGCCCTTCGTCCGTTCCGCCGCCCGGTCGCGACCGGTGGGGCTACAGCCCCAGCGCGCGGGCGCCCGTCGCGCTCGAGGCCCGGAGGAACTCGGCACAGCGGTGCCGCTCCTCCTCCTCCCCGATCGCCTCGGCCGCGCGGCTGAGCGCCGCGAGCGCGCGCAGGAAGCCGCGGTTCGGCTCGTGCTCCCACGGCACCGGCCCCTGCCCGCGCCAGCCACTGCGGCGCAGCGCATCGAGGCCACGGTGGTAGCCCGTGCGGGCGTAGGCGTAGGCCTCCACCGCGCGGTCGTCGGCGAGGGCGTCCTCGGCGAGGACGGCCCACACCAGCGACGACGAGGGGTTGGCTGCAGCCACCTGGTCGGCGGCCACCCCCTGGTCGAGCCCCCGGGCGGCCGGGTCCTCGGGCAGGTGCGTCGGCGGGATGCCGAGCAGGTCCGTGCTCACGCGTGGGTGCCGGCCGAGCGCAGGTTCGTGCAGGCCTCGACGACGCGGGCCGCCATGCCGGCCTCGGCCTCCTTGCCCCAGGCGCGCGGGTCGTACTGCTTCTTGTTGCCGACCTCGCCGTCGATCTTCAGCACGCCGCCGTAGTTCTTGAACATCCAGTCGGTGACCGGGCGGGTGAAGGCGTACTGCGTGTCGGTGTCGACGTTCATCTTCACCACGCCGTAGTCGACCGCGTCGGAGATCTCCTGCGGGAGCGAGCCGGACCCACCGTGGAAGACGAGGTGGAAGGGCTTGGACCCCTCCGGGAGCCCCAGCTCGGCGGCGGCGGCGTCCTGGGCGGCCTTGAGGACCTCGGGGCGCAGCTTGACGCCGCCCGGCTTGTAGACCCCGTGCACGTTCCCGAAGGTCAGCGCGGTCATGTAGTAGCCGTTCTCGCCGCTGCCGAGGGCGCGGACCGTGGCCACGGCGTCCTCGGGGGTGGAGTAGAGCTTGTCGTTGATCTCGTTCTCGACGCCGTCCTCCTCGCCACCGACGACGCCCACCTCGATCTCGAGGATGATGTTCGCGGCCTTGCAGGCGGCGAGCAGCTCCTGCGCGATCTTCAGGTTCTCGTCGAGCGGCACCGCCGAGCCGTCCCACATGTGGCTCTGGAAGATCGGCAGGCCGCCGGCCTTGACCCGCTCGGTCGAGGCCGCGATGAGCGGGCGCACGAAGCCGTCGAGCTTGTCGGCCGGGCAGTGGTCGGTGTGCAGCGCGATGTTGACGGGGTAGCCCTTGGCGACCTCCTCGGCGTAGGCCGCGAGGGCCAGTGAGCCGGTCACCATGTTCTTGACCGTCGACCCCGAGGCGTACTCCCCGCCACCGGTGGAGACCTGGATGATGCCGTCGGAGCCGGCCTCGGCGAAGCCGCGGATGGCGGCGGTGATGGTCTGGCTCGACGTGATGTTGATGGCCGGGTACGCGAACGAGCCGTTCTTGGCTCGGTCGAGCATGTCGGCGTAGACCTCGGGCGTTGCGATGGGCACGGTGATCTCCTCGGGAGGGGGGTGGCGTGTGCCGGTACGCACCGATCCTTCCACGATCGGCCCGACGTGACACCGGGCTGTCCGTACCCACGGGTACGGCGGCCGCCTCCCGCGGAGGCCGGGGTCAGCGCGACGCGGGGCCGGGCGCCGGGTCGAGCAGGTACGGGCGCGTGCCGCTCACGGCGTGCAGCCCCAGCCCGAGCAGGATCGGGCGCGAGTCCGGGGAGGTGTCGACCCGCGCGTGCGGGTAGCCGCGGTCGAGGGCCAGGGCCGCCCGGTGGCTGACCAGGGCGCGGTAGAGGCCGCGGCGGCGCCACGTCGGGAGCGTCGAGCCGCCCCACAGCCCGCAGAAGGAGGTGTGCTCGCCGAGGCGCAGGACCGCGTAGGAGACGACGCGGCCGGTGTCGACCTCCTCGACGACGCAGGCCGTCATGAGGTCGGGGCGGGCGCGCTGCTCGGCGCGCAGGCTGTCGTTGACCCACGACGTCTGCGGGCCCCACACCTCGTCGGACAGCACGCGCACGGCCTCCCAGTCGGCGTCGCTGTCGATCTCGCGCAGGCGGACGCCGTCCGGGAGGGCGACGTCGTGGACGAGGTCCGCGCAGCGGCCGAGCAGGAGCACCTCGTCGTCCTGCGCGACGAAGCCCTGCGCCTCGAGGAGGCCGTGCAGCCCGGGCGGGCCGTCGTACGAGTAGGTCTTCCACTCGACCTGCTGCCCCCGGTCGCGGAAGAACGCGGCCTGGCGGGCGACCCAGTGCCGCGGGTCGTCGCCCAGCCCCTCGGGGCACTCGACCATCGCCCCGGCCGCGGTGGGGTCCCCGGGGTAGGTCCGGTGGACGGGGCCGTCACGCTCGACGACGAAGCCCGGGGCCGCATCGCGGTCGTGGAGGCGGACCTCGGCGTGGAAGAGGTCGCGCAGCCGCAGCGCCGTTTCGGACGGGCCGGGGGTCGCGGAGGGGGAGGGGGTCACGGGGCCATCCCACCGCAGCCGGGCCCCGCGACGCATCCTCATTCCGGTGGCGTTCGGGTGAACGGGTACGCGTACTCACGCCGGATGGGGCTTCGGGGCGTCACGCTGTCCCCATGGACCTCGCCACCGTCCGCGACCTCGCCGCCGCGACACCGACCACGCGCAACCGGGTCGTCGACCTCCTGCGCGCCGCTGCCATCCTCGTCGTCGTCCTCGGCCACTGGCTCGTCGCCGCGGTCACGGTCCGCGACGGCGAGCTCGTGCCGGGGCACCTGCTCGACCTCGCGCCGTGGACCCACCCGTTGACCTGGGTCTTCCAGGTGATGCCGGTGTTCTTCCTCGTCGGCGGGTACTCCAACGCCCTGTCGTGGCGGGGCGCCCGGTCCCGCGGCACGACGTACGCGAGGTGGCTGCGCGGCCGCCTGCGGCGCCTCCTCGTGCCCGTGGTGCCCCTGCTCCTCACCTGGCTGACGGCCGTGTCGGTCGCGACGGCGGCCGGCGTGCCCGCGGCGACGCTGCGCACCGCCTCGCAGATCGCGCTCGTCCCGACCTGGTTCCTCGCCGCGTACGTCATCGTGTGCGCGGTCGCCCCGGCCACCCTGTGGCTCTGGGAGCGCACGGGCTGGGCGTCCGTCGTCGGCGGGCTCGTGGTCGCCGCGGTCGTCGACCTCGTGAGCCTGTGGACCGGCTCGCTCGCCGTCGGCTTCGCGAACTACCTCTTCGTGTGGGCCTCGGTCCACCAGCTCGGCTACGCGTGGCTCGACGGGCGCCTCGGCGGCACGGGGCGGCGGCTCGGCCTGGCCGCCGTGGGCCTGGTCGGCACGGTGCTCCTCGTGTGGGCCGGTCCGTACCCCGTCTCGATGATCGGCCTCGACGGCGCCGCCGTGAACAACTCGTACCCGACCCGCGTCACCCTCGGCTTCCTCGGGCTGCTCCAGGCGGGCCTCGTCCTCGCCCTCGAGCCGGTCCTGCGGCGGTGGCTCGCGCGCGAGCGCCCGTGGCGCGCCACGGTGCTGGTCAACACGCGGATCATGACGATCTACCTCTGGCACCTCACCGCCATGGTCGGCGTCATCGGCCTGTCCCTGCTCGTCGGTGGCTTCGGGCTGGGGGCCGAGCCGCTGTCGGGCGGCTGGTGGGCCGGGCGGCCGCTGTGGTGGGCCGTCCTCGCGGCGGTGACCGTCGGGCTGGTCGCGCTGCTCGGCCGCTTCGAGACCCCGCAGCCGCTCGGGGACGACGACGTCCCGCTCTGGCTGCCGCTCACCGTCACCCTCCTCGCCTGCGGCGGGCTGGGGTCGATGGCGGGTCAGGGCATCGTCGGCGACGACGGGGTGCACTGGTGGTGGCCGGTCCTCGTCGTGGGTGCGGTCGCGCTCCTCCGCTTCAGGCCGAGGTCGGGCCGGGCCCGCTGAGGCCGGCCCGGCGACGCACCAGGTGCTCGAGCTCGACCTCGTTGCCGCACCGCGCGATGGCCACGTCGAGCGCCTCGACGGCGGCTGCGGTGTCGCCGCGCCGGGCGTGCAGCTCCCCGCGGACCGCCGCGACCCGGTGGCTGCCGGGGAGCAGGTCGTCGAGCCCGTCGAGTGCCCTGAGACCGGCGTCGGGACCGTCCCGCTCGGCGAGGGCGACGGCGGCGGCCAGCTGCACTGCGGGTGACGGGTTCACCTCCAGGAGAGCGTCGTACGCCGTGGTGATGCGGTCCCACCGGGTGTCGGCGGCAGTGGCCGCGGTGGCGTGCTCGGCGGCCACGAGGGCCTGGAGGCGGTAGCTCTCGACGAGCGCGGAGTGGCCGGCGGGGACGTCGGCGAGGTGGCCCATCGCCTCCGCCACCTCGTCGTGGTGCCAGCGGGTCCGGTCCTGGTCGGGGAGGAGGACGAGGCGCCCGTCGGGACCGACCCGGGCGTCCCGGCGGGAGTGCTGGAGGAGCAGCAGGGCGAGCAGGGCGCGCAGGACCGGCTCGTGAGGGCACAGGGAGAGGGTGACGCGGACCAGGAGCACGGCCTCGCCCGCGAGCTCGGACCGCAGGAGGTCGGGGCCGCTTCCCGGTGCGTAGCCGGCCGTGAACGCGAGGTAGGCGGTCTGGGCGACGGCCTCGAGGCGCTCGGGCAGCACGGCGGCGTCCGGAACCGCGAACGGGATGCCGGCGGCCACGACCTTCTTCTTGCCGCGGGTGATCCTGGCCGCGACGGTGGCCTCCGGGACGAGGAAGAGCCGTGCGATGTCGCCCGTCGGGACGCCGACGACGAGCCGCAGCGCCAGGGCTGCGGCGACCTCCGGGGCGAGCGCCGGGTGGCAGCACATGAGGACGAGCCGGAGGCGCTCGTCCTCGACGAGCCCGCCCGGGTCGGCCATCGGTACCGGACCCGCGTCCCTGGCGTCGACGACGAGGAGGGGGGCGCGGCGCAGGGCGACGGTCTCGGCGCGCAGGCGGTCCAGGACCCGCCGGCGAGCGGTGGTGAGCAGCCAGCCGGCGGGGCGCCCCGGCGTCCCGTCGCGCGGCCAGGTGCGGGCCGCCGCCTCGACGGCGTCGCCGAGGGCGTCCTCGACGAGGTCGAGGCGGCGGAACTGCGCGAGGAGCAGGGACACCAGGCGTCCCCACTCCTCGCGCACCGTCGCGGCGAGCACGTCGTCAGAGGTCACGCGGCGGCTCGTGGCCCTCGATCTCGACGGTGGGGCGGATCTCGACGGTGTAGCTGTGCGGCAGCTCGGCGCACACCGCGACCGCGGCGTCGAGGTCGGGCAGGTCGACGAGGTAGAACCCGGCGACCTGCTCGACGAGCTCGACGAACGGGCCGTCGGTCACCGCCAGGCGCCCGTCGTGGTGGCGCACGGTCGTCGCCGTGTCGGCGGAGGCCAGCGGGGCGCCCGACACCTTGGTGCCGCGGGCCGCGAGCGCGCGCTCGAACGCGTCGTGCGCGTCGACGTACGCCTGACGCTCCTCGGGCGTGGCCCGGTCCCAGTCGCCCGGGTCGCTGGCGATGAGGAGGAGGTACCTCACGAAACGCCGCCGCCGTGGTCGTGCTCGTCGTCACGGACGAGGTCGCGGAACTCGATGAGCTCGCCGCGGCTCGCGAACTCGCCGCACAGCCGCAGGAGGTCGGCCCGGTCGTCGCTCTCCACGAGGTAGAAGCCGACGACCTGCTCGACCGACTCGGTGAACGGGCCGTCGGAGAGCAGGACACCTCCGGAGCCGTCCGGGCGCATCGAGACGGCCTGCGCCGACGGGGTCAGCGGCGCCGTGGCAACGATCCGATGGCCGCCGCGCTCCAGGTCGCGGTGGAACTGCTCGTGCGAGCGCTGGCCCTTCTCGTGCTCCTCGGCGGGGAGGGTCGCCCACTGCGCCTCGGGCGCCGGCAGGAGGATGAGGTGGCGGCTCGCGCCCGCCCCCTCGACGTGCTCCGCCCCGGGCAGCCGACTCTCGGACGTGGTGCTCATGGGTGGTCCCTTCGTTCTCGGGCCGCGCGGGTCGCGGCCTCACCCCGATGACGGGCGGCCGGTGCCGGAATCGACAGCCCGTCCCGAGATTGTCACCGAGCCCGGCGTCTCGTGCGCGGCGGGGGGCGGGTCTCGTGCGTGGCGGGGGCGGGTCGCGTGCGTGGCGGGGGCGGTCGTGCGCGTCAGAACGGCGGGATGTCCGGGTCGCCCGGCGCGGTTCGTCCTCGACCGCGGGGGCGCCGGCAGGCCCGGGTCGCGGTCGTCACCGTGAGTGGTACCTCGTGGTCGTCGACGACGTGGAGGGTGCGCCGGTAGGTGCGCGCCGCCCTTCGTTCCCCGGGGACGCCGCCCGGCCTCCCGAGCGGACCGAGGAGGTGCTCGAGCGCGAACTCCAGCCCGCTGTGCGCGTCGGTGGCCCCTGATGCCGCACCGTCCCGGGCATCGGGCGCGGGCGTGAGGGGCACGGGCGTGAGCGGCGCGGTGGCGTCGACGGTGGCCGCAGCCGGCTCGGGCAGGACGACGGGGTGGAGGGCGTCGACGGGCAGCGTCGTGCGCACGCGGCCAGTGGGGTCGGTCCAGGTGAGCGTGCCGTCGGCGGCGAGGGCGGCGCACCACCCGGGTCGTTGCTTGACGCGGTGGTGGCGGCGGCACAGGCAGGCCAGGTTGTCGTCGCGGGTGGGGCCGGCCGGCCACGGCCGCACGTGGTCGAGATCGCAGAAGCGCGCCGCCACCGAGCACCCCGGGAACCTGCACCGGCCGTCGCGGCGCCGGACCAGGGCGGCCAGCTCGTCGGGCGGGCGGTACGAGGTGGTCGTGACGTCGCTGCGCATCGCCCCCGTGGCCGGGTGGCACGGCACGGGGCGGACCGTGGTGGTCGCGGTGTCGAGGAGGCGGTCGACCCAGGCCCCGGAGACGAGGACGGGCTCCCCGCCGAGAGGGTTCGGCACCTCCACGAGGTCCGCCCCCACGGCCTCCACCCTGCGGCGGTCCGGGCCGGACCGCGGGGTGGTGGCGCCGGTGCCGGGCCGGGCAGCGGCGGGCAGGGCCGCGGCGGGCAGGCCGCGGCGGAGTCGCTGCTGCCGCCTCGGGTCGCTTCGTCGGCGGGGACGGCGAGCATGACGACGGTGGTGATGGTCGCGCTGGCGGTGACGAGGTCGACCAGGGCCTGGGCGCGGGCACGCTCGACCCGCTCGCAGGTGCCGTCGGCGACGAGCTGCTGGGCGCGGGCGTCGATGGCGGCCCACGCGCGGGCGGCGTCCTCGCTGGGAAAGGTCCCTTCCCACCGGTCGACGCCCGGCTCGTCGACCCAGCGGCGCAGCCCGCACGCCTCGCGGGCCCGCTTGGCGCGTTGGCGCAGCAGGTCGGGGCTGATCCGGGCGAGCAGCCGTCGGCACCGGCGGCGCAGCTGGGGTGCGGTGTCGCCGGCCAGGTGCTCGCCCAGGGTGGCGACCACGGTCTCGGCGACCTCGGCCGGCGCCTCCTCGAGCTCGTCGGCGACGACGGACGCGCGGTAGGCGTCGAGCCGGCCGGCGCGCATCGCCTCGTGCAGCCCACCCAGCCCGGTGCACGTCGTGGTCCCCGGCGCGCCGTCGGCGGCGAGGCGGACCGCGCCCCGCACCCGGCGTTCGGCGTGCACGGCGCTGACGTCGAGCGCGGACGACACCAGCGACGGCCCGTCGAGGGAGACGTGCCCGGGCGCGCGATGGCGTTCCACGACCGATCCGTCGTCGAGGACGTCGGGCTCGATCGCGCACAGCCGCACGATCGCCTCGTCCTGGACCGCGGTGGCCGAGTTGACCAGCTGCTGGCACGCCCGCACGACCTCGCCCCACCCCTCGCGCCCGCCCGACGTCGTCGCCGGGAGCGAGAGTGCGGACACCGCGTCGACGGCGTCCTGCAGCGTCGCCAGCAGCTCGTCCGGCCCGGCTGTACCGAGCGGTCGTCGTGTCGCCGTGGTGGTCATGTCGCCCCCTTTCCCCTACCGCGATTCTACTGGGCGGAGGTGACTGGCACAAGTGTTCGATTCATCCAATGTGGATGACCCGCAGCGGAATTCACCTCGTACATTGGTCTGTACACCGACGAACCCGTGCCTGACGGCGCGATCGGGGCGGCCTTCCGGCATCTTCGAGCGCCTGGGATGGCAACGACGAGCGTGACTCAGCCCAGGGCGTCCGCCAGGAGGCGCAGGGTCTGCTCCCGCGCCGGCGACCGGTCGGCGGCCGTCCCCGCGTAGTCTCCCGCCACCGGGCTCACCATCACCTCGTCGACGCCGAACTCGGCGGTGAGGGCGGCCAGCTGTGACGCCGCCTCCTCAGGCGTTCCGACGACCCAGCGCCCGAGCATCTCCTCGGCCAGCGCCTGGTGTGCCGCCGGCACCTCGTGCGCCTCCGCCTCCTCGACGAGCTGCGCGGCCCGCAGCGGCTGCCCGGTGCGCAGCGCGACCATCGAGCGCAGGGTGGGCAGGGCGAGGCGCAGCGCCTCCGCGCGGGTCGGCGCGACGACGGCGTTGACGGTGAGGAAGGTCCGCGGCTCGGGGTGCTCCGGCGAGGGCCGGTACTGCCCCCGGTAGAGCGCGAGCGCCTCGGCGGTCCCGCGCCCGGAGAAGTGGTGGGCGAAGACGTAGGGCAGCCCGCGGGAGGCGGCCAGCCGCGCCGAGTAGTCCGACGAGCCGAGAAGCCAGACCGTGGGTACCGACGTGGCGTGAGGCGTCGCTCGCAGGACGTGGTCGCCGGAGGCGAGACGCAGGGCCGCCCCCTCGGCCGACACCATCGCCAGCACGGCGTCGACGTGCTCGGGGAAGCGGTCGACGGCATCGGCGTCGACACCACCGCCCCCGTGGCGCAGGGCCCACGACGTCACGGGGTCCGACCCGGGTGCGCGCCCGATGCCGAGGTCGATCCGGCCCGGGAAGGCAGCCTCGAGGAGCGCGAACTGCTCGGCGACGACGAGGGGCGCGTGGTTGGGCAGCATGACGCCCCCGGACCCGACGCGGATGCGCTGGGTCGCACTGGCGACCAGCGCCGCGAGGACGGGAGGGTTGGTGGCCGCGACGGCGGGCATGTTGTGGTGCTCGGCGATCCAGTACCGCCGGTAGCCGAGGTCGTCGGCCACGCGGGCCAACGAGAGGGTCGCGCCAAGGGCGTCGCCGCTGCTCTGGTCGGAGCGGACCGGGACGAGGTCGAGGACGGAGAGGGCGGCGGTGGCGTCAGGACTCACCCGCAGTCCAGCGGCGCGACCACCGGGCCTATTCCGCGGGGCCCCTTCCTCGGGCCTGTTCCTCGGGTCCCGTTCCCCGGGGGCCCGGCCCGGCCGGCCCGGGCACCTGGTCGAAGACGTGGCGCCTGACCCAGGCGTGCATCGCGACGGCCGCGGCGGCACCCGCGTTGATCGAGCGGGTCGAGCCGAACTGCTCGATGTGGAGCACGACGTCGCAGACCGCGAGCACCTCCGGTGTCAGGCCCGGCCCCTCCTGCCCGAGGACGAGGACGCACTCGCGCGGCAGGTCGAAGGTCTCCAGGCCCACGGAGCCGGGCAGGTTGTCGATGCCGATGAGGGGGACCCGCCCCCCGCCGGTCCCGCCCGTCTCGGCCCAGGCGGCGAGGTCGGCGGCCGTGGGGTGGTGGTGCTCGTGCTGGTACCGGTCGGTGACCATGGCGCCGCGGCGGTTCCACCGCCGCCTCCCCACGACGTGGAAGGCCGCCGCGTTGAAGGCGTTGGCCGTGCGCACCACCGAGCCGATGTTGAAGTCGTGGCCCCAGTTCTCGATCGCGACGTGGAAGGAGTGGCGGCGCGAGTCGAGGTCGGCGACGACCGCCTCCATCCGCCAGTACCGGTACCGGTCCTCGACGTTGCGCCGGTCGCCCTCGCGCAGCAGCTCGGGGTCCCAGTGCTCGCCGTCGGGCCACTCCCCCGGCCACGGCCCGACCCCGACCTCCTCGCGCCCCGGCGCGCTCTGCCCGCTCACGCGTGCAGGCGCGAGAGGAACTGGCGGGTCCGCTCCTCGCGAGGGTCGGCCAGGACCTGCTCGGGCGGGCCCTGCTCGTGGATGACGCCGTCATGGAGGAAGCACACGGTGTCGGCGACCTGGCGGGCGAAGCCCATCTCGTGGGTGTTGAGGACCATCGTCATGCCCTCCTGGGTCAGGGAGCGCAGGAGGTCGAGCACCTCGCCGACCAGCTCGGGGTCCAGCGCCGAGGTCACCTCGTCGAGGAGGAGGAGCCGCGGTGAGTTGACGAGCGCCCGGGCGATCGCCACCCGCTGCTGCTGACCCCCTGACAGGTCGTCGGGGCGGGCAGACGCCTTCTCCCGCAACCCGACCCGGTCGAGCATGGCCATCGCCCGCTCCTCCGCCTCGGCCTTGCCCACCCGGTGGACGCGGACCGGCGCGAGGGTGATGTTGTCGAGCACCGACAGGTGCGGGAAGAGGTTGTACGCCTGGAAGACGATGCCCATCCGCGCGCGTGCAGCGTCCGCGTCGACCCTCGGGTCGGTGAGGTCCTCGCCGTCGAGGGTGATCCGTCCGTCGTCGACGACCTCGAGGAGGTTGACGCACCGCAGCAGCGTCGACTTCCCGGACCCGCTCGCGCCGATGAGGACGACGCACTGACCCTTCTCCACCGACAGGTCGATCTCGCGCAGGACCACGTGCTGCCCGAACGACTTCCGCACGCCCTCGAGGGCGAGCAGGCTCATCACAGGCCCCCCGTGACGCCGGCGTACCCGCGCTTGCGGGCGAGGTGGTCGGTGAAGCGGGCCATGGGGATGGTGAGGCAGACGAAGAGGGCACCGGCGACGACGTAGGGCGTGAAGTTGAAGTCACGGGCGGTCTCGATCTGCGCCGCCCGGATGGCGTCGATGACGCCGAGCACGGCGATGAGGCCCGAGTCCTTCTGGAGGGACACCAGGTCGTTCATCAGCGGGGGGACGACCCGGCGCACCGCCTGCGGGATGACGACGTGCCGCAGGGTCTGCCCGTACGTCAGCCCGAGCGAGCGCGCCGCGGCCCGCTGCGAGGGGTGGATCGACTCGATCCCCGCGCGGAACACCTCGGCGACGTAGGCCGAGTACGACAGGACGAGCGCGCACCCTCCCCAGAACAGCGCCGACGACGGCAGTCCGGCGAGGCGCAGGGCAGGAGCACCGAAGCCGAGGAGGAACAGCACGAGCAGGAGGGGCAGCCCGCGGAAGAGGTCGACGTACGCGGTGGCGAACAGCCGCAGGGGGAAGGCGACCGGCCCGCGCACCGTGCGCATCACGGCGAGCGTCAGGCCGAGCAGCCCGATGAGGACGGCGCACACGAGCATGACGCGGATGTTGAGCCACAGCCCCCCGAGGACCGCCGGCAACGCGTCGACGGCCTTGTCCCAGGAGAAGAAGGTGCTGCGCACCCGTGGCCAGCCGGGCGAGGAGACCACGAGGCCGGCGGCCACCGCCACGACGGCCACCGTGGAGGCGGCGGCGAGGGCGGTCGAGCGGGTCGCCCGGGCGCGTCGGTACGACGCCCGCTCCTGCTCGAGGGCCGACGGGACCCACGGGTCGGCCAGGCCGCCCGTGGTCCCCACGGGGCGCGTGCTGTCGGGCACCGGGCTACTTCAGCTCGGGCGCACCCTGGGTCGACAGCCACTCGTCGACGAGGGCGTCGAGCGTGCCGTCGGCCCGCAGCGCCTCGACCGCCTGGGTGACGCAGGCGGTGAGCGGGCTGCCCTTGTCGAGGACGGCGCCGAACTGCTCGGTGTCGCCCTCCGTCGGCAGCTGGCCGACGATGACGCCGTCGTCGAGCTGCGCCGCGGTCATGTAGAACGCCGTCGGCAGGTCGGCGACGATGCCGTCGATCTGCTGGTTCTGCAGGGCCTGGACCGCGAGGTCGTTGGTGTCGTAGACCGCGATCTCCTGCGTGGGGGCGATCTGCTCGTCGGCGGCCGTGTACGAGGTGGTCCCGACCTGCGCGCCGAGCTTGGCGCCCTTGAGGTCGGCGACGGTGGTCTTGCCGTCGATGGGGCTGCCCTTGTACGTGATGACCGTCTGGCTCACGTCGTAGTAGCCGGAGGAGAAGTCGACGGCCTGCTTGCGCTCGTCGCTGATGGAGACCTGGTTGAGGTCGATGTCGAAGGACTTCTCGCCCGGGGCGATGACGGTGTTGAACGGCGCCACGACCCAGGTGACCTTGTCCTTCGGGTAGCCCAGCTTCTCGGCGATCGCGTACGCGACCGCCGACTCGTAGCCCTCGCCGCTCGTCGGGTCGTCGTTCTTGAACCACGGCTCGTAGGCCGGCTTGTCGGTGCCGATCGTCAGGGTGCCGGGCGTCCTGGTCTTCAAGGTGGCGGGGTCGCACGCGGCGGCGTCGGCCGACCCCGAGGAGGACGCGGCGGGGTCGTCGACGGGCGCGCCGCAGGCGGCGAGCGCGAGCAGGGCGGACCCCGCGGCGGCGAGCCCCAGGAGGCGACGGGGGGTGGTGACGGACATGGGCGGTTCCTTCGTGGCGACGGGGTGCTCCGGCGTGGGGCGGTCCGGAGCGCTCAATGTAGCGCCGCGCCTGCGCCCCCATGGGGCCCGGACCGAGGGCCGGGCACCGTTCACACCAGCCTCACAGGCAGGAATTCCGCCGGGCGCGGCCCGTGCGCCTACCCTTGCGAGGTGATGCTCTCCCTCGGTCCCGACTGGATGGATCCCCAGTGGCTCCTCGACAGCTTCGGCTCCCAGTTCTTCTGGGTCGGCGTGGCCATCGTCTTCATCGAGTGCGGCCTGCTCTTCCCGATCCTGCCGGGTGACTCGCTGCTCTTCGCCATCGGGCTGTTCGTGGCCCGCGGTGACCTCGGCGTCAACATCGTGCTCGCGTGCCTCCTCCTCAGCACCGCGGCGTTCCTCGGCAACGTCGTGGGCTACGAGATCGGCCGCGCCGTGGGGGCCCCGCTGTACGAGCGCGACGGGCGCTTCCTCAAGAAGAAGTACTTCGACCAGACGCACGCCTTCTTCGACCGGCACGGGGCCAAGGCGCTCGTCATCGGGCGCTTCGTGCCGATCGTGCGCACCTTCGTCACCGTCGTCGCCGGTGTCGGCCGGATGGACCGCCGCCACTTCTTCGTCTGGAGCGGGGTCGGCGCGGTCCTGTGGGCCACCGGGATCACCCTGCTCGGCTACTTCCTCGGGGGCATCGACATCGTCCACGACAACCTCGAGACGGCGATCCTGCTCATCGTCGCGTTCTCGGTGCTGCCCATGGTCATCGAGGTCGTGCGGCACCGTCGTGGGGCCAAGGTGGCCCTCGAGGAGCTCGACGAGGCCGTCGACGACCTGCGCCACCGCGACTGAGCGCGGGCCCGGCCCTCAGCCTCGTGGCAGGTCGATGAGGCCGGCGGCGTAGGCCGCCGTGACCGCCGCCGTGCGGTCGGTGACCCCGAGCTTGGCGAACGCACGGATGAGGTGCGTCTTGACCGTCGCCTCCCCGATGAACAGCTCGCGCCCCACGTCGGCGTTGGACATCCCCTGCGCCACCAGCCGCAGGACGTCGAGCTCACGCGCCGTGACCTCGGGCCGCGACGGCGTCCGCAGCCGGTCGGCGAGCCGCGCGGCCACGGGCGGGGCGAGCACCGTCTCGCCGCGGGCGGCGCGCCGGATGGCGTCGGCGAGCAGGGCCGTGGGGGTGTCCTTGAGGAGGTACCCGCGCGCCCCGGCCTCGACGGCGCGCACGATGTCGGCGTCGGTGTCGTACGTCGTGAGGACGAGCACCTGCGGTGCGTCCGGCCCCGCGACGATGCGCGCGGTCGCCTCCGGCCCGTCCATGACGGGCATCCGCAGGTCCATGAGGACGACGTCAGGAGCCAGCCGCGGCACGAGGGCCAGCGCCTCCGCCCCGTTCGACGCCTCGCCCACGACCTCGAAGTCGGCCTCCTCCCCCAGGACCGCGACCATGCCGGCGCGCACGACGGGGTGGTCGTCGACGACGAGCAGCCGGATCACCGGGGCACCTCCAGGCGCAGCGTCGTGCCGGCGCCGGGACCACTGGTGACGTCGACGGCGCCGCCCACCTCGGCCGCCCGGGCGAACAGGCCGTCGAGCCCGAACCCGCTGCGGGCCCCGGCGGGGTCGAAGCCGACGCCGTCGTCGCGGACCTCGAGGACGACCCGCTCGGGGTCGTCGTAGGCCAGGGTCACGCCGACGTGCGCCGCCCCCGCGTGCCGCCGCACGTTCGACAGGGCCTCCTGCGCGGTGCGCAGGATGACGACCTCGGCCGTCCCGCCGAGCGGTACCGGGTCGCCCTCGACGCGGACGTCGGCGCGCAGCCCGTTCACGCTGCTCACCGCCACCCCGAGGCGCTCGAGGGCCTCGGCGAGGGTGCGCGACTGCAGGTGCCCGGGAGTCAGCTCCGCGACGATCAGCCGGGCCTCGGCCAGGTTGTCGACCGCGGTCCGTTCGATGAGCGCGAGCCGTTCGCGGGCGGTGTCCGCGTCCCCGCGGGCCAGCGCGGCCTCGGCGGCCCGCGTCAGCGCGATGACCGAGGTGAACCCCTGGGCGAGGGTGTCGTGGATCTCCCGGGACATCCGCTCGCGCTCCACCTGGACGCCCCGGTCGCGCTCGACCGCCGCGAGGACCGCCTGGGTGGACCGCAGCTCGTCGATGGTCTGCGCCCGGGTGTCCGCCTCCGAGGCGATGCGACTGATGAACAGCCCGAGCGCCAGGGAGACCCCGAGCGAGATGAGCGACGAGACGGCGATCGGCCCGATGGCGTCGGACGAGAAGTCGCTCTGGACGAACCGCAATGATCCGAAGGCGGTGAGCGTCACCAGCGTCCCGAGAACCGCGGTGCGGACCCGGAGCATCGCCCACAGCTGCGGGTACAGGACGAAGTAGAGCATCCAGGACTCGGTCTCCGGATCGACCCACTGGACGCCGAGCAGCGCGCCCCAGGCGAGGAGGTGGTAGGCGAGCCCGGCTCGGGGCTGGTGCCGCAGCCCACGCGCGCCCAGCACGACGTAGGCGAGCGCGATGACGCCGAGCAGCGCGAGGCTCGGCCAGCGCCCGAAGGTCCCGGGCGGCTCCAGCAGCGTCACGACGACGGCTGCCGCCCACACGATCGCGAACACCCCGTGCCAGAACGGCTCCTGGTCGCGCCACATCGCCTCGAGCTCGCGGCTCGACGAGCCGGGCGTCGTCGTCGTCACGTCCCCCATCATCGCGCCCGGCGGCTCACGTCGTGCCGCGCTTGAACCACGTGAAGGTCGTGACGCACAGGCCCAGCCCGACCACGGCCCAGGCCCCGAGGACGAGCAGGGTGCGCCCGGTCTCCCACGACCCCGCCATCTCCAGCGCGCTCATGCCGTCGGGGTAGAAGGCCGAGCGCATGCCCTGCGCGATCCACTTCAGGGGGAACACGGACGCGACGCGCTGGAGCCACTCGGGGATGTCGGAGAACGCGATGTAGACACCGGAGATGAACTGCAGCACCAGGATCGGGCCGATGACGACCGCCCCCACGGACCGGGCCGACGCGAGCGACGAGTAGGCGATGCCGAGCGCGGTGCCGGAGAGCACCCCGAGGGCGAACACCGAGGCGAACCGGCCCCAGGCCGCGGCGTCGCTCGGCAGCTCGACGCCGTAGGCGGCCCGCGCGACGAGGAGGAGCAGCGCGACCTGCGCCAGGCTCGACACGCCGACGAGCCCGACCTTGCCGAGGAAGTAGGCGACCGGCGGCATCGGGGTGGCGCGCAGCCGCTTGAGGGTGCCGTCGTCGCGCTCGGTGGCGACGGACATCGCCATCGTCTGGAAGCTCGTGAGCAGCACGCCCGCGGCGACCATGCCGGGGAGGAAGAAGCGTCCCGCGGTCATCGTGCCGTCTCCCTCCTCGAACTGCCCGCCGAAGATCGTCGAGAACAGGGTGAGGAGCAGGATCGGCAGGAGGAAGGAGAAGAAGACCGCCTCCTTCTCGCGCGTGTACAGCTTCAGCTCCAGGACCGTGCGGTCGAGCCCGAGGGCGAACGTGCTCATGCGGAAACCTCCACGGTCTCGTCGGTGAGGTGCGGGGCGATGAGGGACAGGTAGGTGTCCTCGAGGGACGGACGGGTCACCGTGAGCCCGGGGACCTCACCGGGGAAGCGCGCGGCGAGACCGGCGACGTCGGCGGTGGGGGTGGAGGTGCGCACCGTGCGCCGCACGCCGTCCTCGTCCCACGACAGCGTGGCCTCCTCGGCGCCGCGGCCCCCGAGGGCGGCGGGCGTGTCGAGGGCGAGGAGCCGGCCGGCGGCCACGACGCCGACCCGGTCGGCGAGCTGCTCGGCCTCGTCGAGGTAGTGGGTGGTGAGCAGGATCGTCGTGCCCTCGCCGGACAGCGAGCGGATGAGCTCCCAGAAGTCGCGCCGCGCCTGGGGGTCGAAACCGGTGGTCGGCTCGTCGAGGAAGAGCAGCTCGGGACGGCCGACGATGCCGAGCGCGACGTCGAGGCGGCGACGCTGACCCCCGCTCAGGCTGACGACCCGGGTGTCGGCCTTGGCCTGCAGGCCCACCGCGGCCAGGGCCTCGTCGACGTCGCGGGAGCGTGAGTAGGCCTTCGCGGTGCTCGCGACCGCCTCGCGCGCGGTGAGCAGGTCGAGCCCGCCCGAGCTCTGCAGCACGATGCCGATCCGGTTGCGCCAGGCCAGCCCCGCGCCCGAGGGATCGGTGCCGAGGACGGCGACCTCACCCTCGTCGCGGTGCCGGAACCCCTCGAGGATCTCGACGGTCGTGGTCTTGCCGGCGCCGTTCGGGCCGAGGAGGGCGAAGACCTCGCCGGTGTGGATGTCGAGGTCGAGGCCGTCGACGGCAGGCGTCCCGGCGTAGGTCTTCCTCAGTCCCCTGATGGTGATCGCGTCCATGCCCCCAGCGTGAGGGGCCGCACCCGCACCCCGCGACGCCCGCGCGGTGGACGGCGCGTCCACCGACCGGTGGACGGCGCCGGGGTCAGGCGGGGGGCGGGGGCGGGGCGCCGGGCTCCGCGGGCGTGCCGGCGGGGGTGCCGCCGGAGTAGCTGCTCGGCGGGGGGATGACGGCGTCGCGCTGGCCGAAGTCGACCCTCGGCGCCTCGCGCTGCTCGCCGACGGCCTCGAAGTACTCCTCGCGCCGGATGGAGAACAGACCGGCGATGATGTTGGAGGGCACCGTCTCGACCCGGGTGTTGAGGTCGCGGACGGTCGCGTTGTAGTAGCGGCGGCTGGACGCGATGCGGTCCTCGGTGGAGGTCAGCTCGGCCTGCAGGGCCATGAAGTTCTCGTTGGCCTTCAGGTCGGGGTAGGCCTCGACGATCGCGAGGAGCCGGCCGAGCGCCTGGCTGAGCATGTTCTCGCTCTCGGCCTGCTGGGCCGGCGACTGACCGGGCGACATCGCGGCCGAGCGGGCCTTGACGACGTCCTCGAGGGTGCCGCGCTCATGAGCCGCGTAGCCCTTGACCGTCTCGACGAGGTTGCCGATGAGGTCGTGCCGCCGGGTCAGCTCGACGTCGATCTGGCGCCAGGCCTCCTGGACGAGGTTGCGCAACCTGACGAGGCCGTTGTACGTGACGACCGCCCAGCCGACGACGGCGACCAGCAGGACGACGATGACGATGACGACGATGCCGATGATCGAACCGGACACGGGGCCTCCTGGGGCGATGGGGTCGCGCGCATCCTACGCGCCGCGAGGTGTGGCGCCCATCACACCGCTCTGGCTAGGGTGGCTGAGGACCGCACCGATCCCCCGACCGGAAGGCCCGCACCATGGACACCGTCGTCGTCGGCGTCGACAACAGCGATGCATCCACCCGCGCGGTGGAGTTCGCCGTTGAACGCGCACGCAAGAACGACTGGAAGGTGGTGCTGGTCCACGTCATCCCGTGGTCCCCGTACTCCTTCCAGACCCCCGCGGACAACGAGGGCCGCCACCGGTCCAAGCAGCAGGAGCTGTCGGCCGCGACCGAGCAGGTCCTCGTGCCGATGGCCGAGATCGCCGAGCAGGGCGGCGTGCCCCACGAGGAGCTCGTCAAGCACGGCAAGCCCTCCGACACGATCGTCGACGTGGCCTCGGACACCTCGGCGGTCCACATCATCGTCGGTCGCACCGGCGACGGTGGCCTGCGCGAGGCCGTCTTCGGCAGCGTCGCGAGCCGGCTCGTCCAGCATGCCGCCCTCCCCGTGACGGTGGTGCCCTGATGAATCCCGTCGACCTCTTCACCAAGCTCTCGGACGCGATCACGAACACCGTCTTCACCACGGTGCCCCTCTTCGGGACCTCGGCGCCCCTCATCGTCATCTGGCTCGTCATCGCCGGGGCGTTCTTCACCGTCTGGCTGGGCTTCATGCAGGTCCGCGGCCCCAAGCTGGCCATCGACCTCGTCCGTGGCAAGTACTCCAACCCCGACGACGCCGGCGAGGTCAGCCACTTCCAGGCCCTCGCGACGGCCGTCTCCGGCACCGTCGGCCTCGGCAACATCGCCGGTGTCGCCATCGCCATCTCGCTCGGCGGCCCCGGGGCCACCTTCTGGATGATCATCGCCGGTCTGCTCGGCATGGCCACGAAGATGGCCGAGTGCATGATGGGCGTGAAGTACCGCCGTGAGCACGCCGACGGCACCGTCTCCGGCGGACCGATGTACTACCTGCGCGACGGCCTCGCCGAGCGCGGCATGGGTGGCCTCGGCAAGGTGCTCGCGGTCGTCTTCGCCATCTGCATGATCGGTGGCGCGGTCGGCGGCGGCAACATGTTCCAGTCCAACCAGGCGACCGCACAGATCGTCGCCGTCACCGGTGGCGACGACTCCTTCCTCGCCGACATGCCCTGGGTCATCGGCCTGGTCTTCGCGGCCGTCGCCGGCGCGGTCATCATCGGCGGGATCAAGAGCATCGCCCGCGTCACCGAGAAGATCGTCCCCTTCATGGCGGTCTTCTACATCGCGGCCTGCATCATCGTGCTGCTGTGGAACTTCACCTCGATCCCGGAGGCCATCGGTGCGATCTTCACCGGGGCCTTCACCCCCGAGGGCGTCGCGGGCGGTGCCATCGGAGCGCTGATCGTCGGCTTCCAGCGGGCCGCCTTCTCCAACGAGGCCGGCCTCGGCTCGGCCTCGGTGGCGCACTCGGCCGTGCGGACGAAGGAGCCCGCGACCGAGGGCTTCGTCGCGATGCTCGAGCCGTTCATCGACACGGTCGTCATCTGCACGATGACCGCGCTGACCATCGTCATCACCGGGGCCTACAAGAACCCGGACGCCTCCGAGCTCGGTGGCGTGGCGCTGACGTCGGACGCCTTCGAGACGGTGCTGCCGTGGTTCCCGAACGTCCTCGCGATCGCGGTCGTGCTCTTCGCGTTCTCGACGATGATCAGCTGGTCGTACTACGGGATGAAGGCCACGGGCTACCTCTTCGGGGACAGCGTCCTCGCCGAGAACGTCTTCAAGGGCGTCTTCCTCGTCTTCACCGTCATCGGGTCGGCGGCCGCCCTCGGGCCGGTCATCAACTTCTCGGACTCGATGATCTTCCTCATGTCCATCCCCAACCTCATCGGGCTCTACCTCATGGCCCCGGTGATCCGCTCGGTGATCCAGAGCTACTACCAGCGGGTCCAGAGCGGGGAGGTCAAGCAGGTCGAGCACCCGGTGCGCTGACCCGGGGCGACTGAGCGCTCGACCACGGCCCGGTTGACCCGGGCCGTGGTCGAGCGCTTGTCAGCCCGCGGCCAGGCCGAGGTCCTCGAGCCCGAAGACGTGCCGGTACTCCAGGCCCGCCTCGGCGAGCTTCTCGGCGGCCCCGGTGGCCCGGTCGGCGATGGTGGCGACGGCGACGACGGTCGCGCCGGCCTCCTGCGCGGCCCGTGCGGCGTCGAGGGGCGAGGCGCCCGTGGTCGAGGTGTCCTCGACGACGAGGACCCGGCGCCCCCGGATCGACGGGCCCTCGATGCGCTGCTGGAGGCCGTGCGCCTTGCCCGCCTTGCGGACGACGAAGGCGTCGATGCGGCCGCCGGCGGCCGCCCGGGCGTGCAGCATCGCGGTGGCGACCGGGTCGGCGCCGAGCGTCAGGCCGCCCACGGCGTCGACGTCGAGGTCGCTGACGAGGTCGAGCATGACCCGGCCGACGAGCGGGCTGGCCTCGCCGTCGAGGGTGATGCGGCGCAGGTCGACGTAGTAGTCGGCCTCCCTGCCCGAGGACAGGGTGACCCGGCCGTGCACGACGGCCTTGGCGCGGACGAGGTCGAGGAGGCGGGCGCGGTCGGCGGCGATGTCGGTCACGGCCCCTACGGTAGGCCGTCGCCGGGCGGTCGTCGCCGGGCGGTCGTCCTCAGCCACCGGCCGGGCGCGCCGGGGGCGGCGGGGCCGCGAAGAAGGCGGCGACATCCCCCTCGTAGCCCGGGGTGGCGCGCTGGGCGTGCCAGCGCTGGTGGCGGTCGGGGTCCGGGTGCGGCTCGGGTCGGCCGGGTGGCTCCTCGCCGTCCCACACGTCGAGCCCGACACCGAGCGAGCCCCCGCTGGGGCTCGCGAGGACCGCGACCGCGAGGCGGTCGAGCAGGTCCGGCGACAGCCCGTCGAGGAGGAGGCGCGGCCGGCGGCGCTCGGCGAGGACGAGCAGGCGCGCGACGGCGTGGACGTCGTCGGGTCCGAGGTGCGTCCCGGTGAGGAGCAGGGAGCGCAGCTCGGCCAGCAGGCGCGCCCGCAGGGCCGGGCCCAGGGCCAGCAGGGCGTGGCGGTGCGCCGCCTCCTGCCAGTCGGCAGAGCCGGTGCGCAGAAGGTGGCGGTACTCGCGGGCCACCTCGGACTCGACGCCCGGGTCCATCCCCTGATGGTAGGCCCGCGCCCGGGCGAGGCACGAGGGCCCGGCGCCCCTGCGCGGGCCGGGCCCTCGCCGCCCCCGGTCAGCCCTGGACGGAGCGGTCGAGCAGGCGCTCGACCGCGGCGCCCAGCGCCTCCTGCATCTCGGGGTCGTGGTCGTACTGGTCGGCGAGCGAGGCGGCCACCACCGCTGCCCCGGCGAACACCTGTCCCTCGTCCCAGCCCTTCGGCGGCTTCGGCCAGGGCCAGCGGCGCGGCCAGCCGGTGCCGCACCAGTCGTCGATCTCGTCGAGGAAGTGCTGGCCCGCGCCGTCGCGGCCCCCGACGATGATGATGGCGCCGTACAGGACGTTCTGGAGCAGCTGGGCCCCCACGACCGCCTCGACCGGGGGGAGCGGCTGCGGGTTGAGCGCCACGGCGTCGACCCGCGTCGTGAACGACCCGTGGAGGGGACCCTTGGGGATGATGGCGTCCCAGGCCTGCGGCGGGATCCGCACGACCTTCGACAGGGCCTTCCAGTTCAGTGCCATG
This sequence comes from uncultured Actinomycetota bacterium, assembly GCA_963795035.1. Taxonomy (GTDB): domain Bacteria; phylum Actinomycetota; class Actinomycetes; order Actinomycetales; family Dermatophilaceae; genus Oryzobacter. The sequence continues at coordinate 198,820 of CAWCFZ010000002.1, forward strand.
ACGTCTCCTCGGGGTGGGTGGCCCCGCTCGGTGCGGGTCATCACGAAGGAGGGCGGAGGCGGCCGTCTGATACACCGGTGCCGCCGAACAGCGGTGCCGGCGACGGCACCGCAAGGGGTTCCTGCTCAGCCGCGGGCGCGAAACCGGTCGAGCGTGCGCATCGCCCCACCGCGCAGCAGCGGTCGCGGGGTCGCCCGCAGCACCGTGGTGACGAGCTTCCACTGACCGCCGGGCACGCTGATGACCTTGCCGGCCGCCACGTCGCGCAGCGCCTGGGCGACGACGACGTCGGCGTCGAGCCACAGCGACGACGGCAGCGACGAGATCGCGATCCGGGCCCGCTCGTGGAACTCGGTGCGGGTGAACCCCGGACACAGCGCCGTGACGGTGACGCCCGTGCCCGCCAGTTCGCCGGCCAGCGCCTCGGAGAAGACCGTGACGAAGGACTTCTCCGCCGAGTAGGTCCCGTTGGCGATGAACGAGGCGACCGACGAGACGTTGATGATGCCGCCGTGGCCACGGGCGCGCATCGCCCGGCCTGCCGCGTGGCAGGTGAGCAGGACCGCACGGACCATGACGTCGAGGCCCGCCTCCTCCTGTGCCAGGTCGTTGTCGAGGAAGGGGCGGCTGAGGCCGAAGCCGGCGTTGTTGACGAGCAGGTCGACGGGGCGCACCTCGTCGGCGAGGCGGTCGCACACGCGGGCGGTGGCCGCGCGGTCGGACAGGTCGGCGACGAGGACCTCGACCGCCACCCCGTGCCGGTCGCGCAGCGCGGTGGCGAGCTCCTCGAGGCGGGCCCGGTCGCGCGCGACGAGGACGAGGTCGGAGCCCTCGCGCGCGAGGCGCTCGGCGAAGGCCCGGCCGATGCCGGCCGAGGCCCCGGTGACGAGTGCGGTACCCACGTCCGCACTGTAGGTCGGCCGCCCGGGCGGGCACGACGGTGCCCCCACCACCATCCGGCGGGCCCTCCACGGCGTTGTTGGCCTGCGGCGCCGGGTCGTCGGTGGGCGTCGTTAGGGTTGGCGCGTGCGCATCGCGACCTGGAACGTCAACTCCATCCGCTCCCGCATCGACCGCGTCGAGGCGTGGCTGGAGCGCTCCGACGTCGACGTCCTGCTCCTGCAGGAGACCAAGGCCACCGACGCGCAGTTCCCCTTCGACCGGCTGCGCGCCCTCGGCTACGAGGTCGCCCACCACGGGCTCAGCCAGTGGAACGGCGTGGCCGTCCTGTCGCGGGTCGGCCTCGACGACGTGCAGGTGGGCTTCGCGGGAGACCCCGGGTGGGGCGAGCCGGTGGTCGCCGAGGCGCGCGCCATCGGGGCCACGTGTGCCGGCGTGAGACTGTGGTCGGTCTACGTCCCCAACGGCCGCTCCCTCGACGACCCGCACATGGCCTACAAGCTGGCCTGGCTCGGGCGGCTGCGCGACCGCGCCGTCGAGTGGGCGGCCGACGGCACGCCGGTGGCCCTGTGCGGCGACTGGAACATCGCGCCGCAGGACGACGACGTCTGGTCGATGGAGTACTACCGCGACAAGAGCCACGTCTCCCCGGGTGAGCGGGCCGCCTTCGCCGCCTTCCTCGAGGCGGGCTTCGTCGACGTCGTGCGCCCGCACGCCCCGGGGCCGGGCACCTACACCTACTGGGACTACCAGCGCCTGGCGTTCCCGAAGAAGCGCGGCATGCGGATCGACTTCGTCCTCGGGTCACCGTCGTTCGCCGCGCGGGTGGCGGGCGCCGTCATCGACCGCGAGGAGCGCAAGGGTGCCGGGGCGAGCGACCACGCGCCCGTCATGGTCCAGCTCGACGACTGAACCCGAGGGATGGCCGTCGTGCCGGGCGCGCCCGGCGGTGGACCTCAGAGGCCGAAGGTCGGTGCCGCGGTGTCGGACCGCTCCCGGCGGCGCACCCCGAGGGCGAGCGAGGCGAGCGCCCCGAGCCCGGCCGCGACGGCGGCGCCCCGGAAGACCCAGGCCACCTGGAGCACGGCCGCGTCGCGCAGGGCCTGCGGTGTCGGTCGGGTCGGCGAGCGCGCCGACCTCGGCGTAGTACTGGTTGAGCCCGATCGCGGTCAGCAGGGCGACGCCGACGACCATCCCGACCATCCGCGCGACGACGACGAGCGCGGAGGCGGTGCCGTGCGACTCGTGGGAGGCCTCGGCCAGGGCGGCGTCGTTGACCGGCGCCAGGGCGAGCCCGATGCCGAGCCCGGTGAGCGCGAGCACGAGCGTCGAGGAGACCTCGTCGAGGCTGCCGCGGCCCCAGGTCGTCATCACGGCGAGCCCGATCGCGGTCAGTGCCAACCCGGTTCCCGCGATGGCACCCGGTCCGGTGAGGCGCAGCGCCCACCCGCCGGCGAGCGCGCCCACGGGCACGGCGACGAGGAAGCGGACGAGGACCAGGGCCGCCTCGGTCTGGCTCGACGTGTGGACGAGGCGGGCGAAGAGCGGGACGTCGACGACGACCGCGACGAGGGCGACGCCGACGAGGAGCGAGACGACGAGCGCCCAGACGAGCCGTCCGCGCATCAGGCCTCGCGGCACCAACGGCGCGGCGGAGCGCCGGTGGTGCACGGCGTAGGCGCCGACGAGGAGGGCGGCGACCGGGAGCAGGGCGTAGCCCAGCGGGCCGACGACCTCGCGCTCCGGCTCGGCCGCCGCGAAGGTGAGGACGACGCAGCCCAGGGCGCCGCCGACGAGCGAGGCCCCCAGGAGGTCGGCCCGGCGCAGCAGGGCCCACCCCCCTCGACCGACGAGGGCGAGGGTCGTCGCGACGAGCAGCACGAGGCCGACGAGCCCGACGGGGGTGGCCAGGCGCGACGACGAGCCGCCGAGGGGGACGAACGGCAGCCCCAGCGCGACGCTGGTGACGAGCCGGTCGGGTGCGACGAGCGCCAGGCCGAGGACGCCGGCCGTCACGACGGACAGGGCGACGGGGACGGCCCGCGGGCGACCCACCCCTGACCCGCCGGTCACGACGACGGCGACGGCGAGCACGACGCCGAGGCCGGCGTTGATCCAGAAGATGGCCCGCCAGTCGGCGACGACGAGGACGAGCGCCCCGAGCACGGGGCCGAGCACCGACCCGAGCTCCTGCACCGCGCCGACGACGCCGAGCGGGACGCCGCGACGGTCCGGCGGCCAGAGCTGGGCGACGATGGCCAGCGTCGCCGGCACGAGGCCGCCTCCTCCGACGCCCTGGATGACGCGCCCCGCCACGAGGACCGGCAGCTCGACCGCGAGCGCGGTGACGGCCGACCCCACGACGAACACCGCGAGGCATCCGAGGAGGACCCGCTGCCGGTCCACGAGGTCGGCGAGGCGGCCGATGAGCGGAAGGACGGCGACGTAGCCGAGGAGGAAGCCGGAGATGATCGGGGTCGCCCGCTGGAGGGAGTCGATGCCGACCCCGACGCCGCGCATCATGTCGGTGAGGGCGAGGACCACGACATAGGTGTCGGCGGCGGCGAGCGAGACGGCGACCGCTGCGGTCGCGAGCAGGGCCCTAGGGGCGGGTGACCGCAACGGGCTTCCCGTAGTCGGTGAGGGTGAGGACGTAGGTCGACGTCGTGCCCGGGAAGAAGGGGCCGGTGAGCGAGGCCGTGCGCAGCTGGTCCTGCGGGGTCAGGCCGAAGGCGACGGTGAAGGTGCCCGTGCCGTCGCCGAGGTGGAACAGCTCGGCGATGCGCGAGCCCGGCAGCGTGCCGTCGACCTTGTCCAGGACCTCGCTGCCGGCGCGGGTCTGCCCGGCGGCCTTGGTCGCGGTCGCCTCGGTGAGGAGCGAGGAGATGCCCTTCGCGGGGTCGAAGAACAGGGCCGGGTTCGGGGCGTTGAGGGTGTCGAGGTCGGTCTCGACGTAGTCGGGGGTGAAGAACTTCATGTAGGCGGTGTCGCCGATGCAGATGAGGTCGACGGTGCCGGCGACGCCCTCGATGGTGCCGGTGATCGTGCCCGCGAACTTCGGCTCGGCGGGGTCGATGACGCCCGAGCCCTTCGCCGCGGTGACGCCGTTCTCGCGCGGGGGCACGTCGCCGCTGGTGAGGTCGAGGGCGACGCTCCCGCCGGCGTCGAAGGCCCCCTTGGCGGCGGCGAGGCGCTCGGCCGCGGGCTTGACGGGGGTCTCGTCCGCGCCGGAGCACCCGGCCAGCGCGAGGGCGAGGCCGGCGACGGCGAGGACGGAGCGAGGGCGCATGGGCGTCAGGCTAACCCGCGCCGCGCCGGACGCCCGGTCAGGTGAGGCGGAGGGCGTGCTGGGACTCGTCGAGGTCGACGGTGACCACGTCGCCGTCACGGACCTCGCCGGCGAGCAGCGCCGTGGCCAGCCGGTCTCCGATCTCGCGCTGGATGAGGCGGCGCAGCGGCCGCGCGCCGTAGGCCGGGTCGTAGCCCTGCTCGGCGAGCCACTCCTTCGCCGGGTCGGTGACCTCGAGGGTCACCCTGCGGTCGCGCAGCCGCGTCGCCAGCGCACGCACCTGCAGGTCCACGATCCGGCTCAGCTCCTGCGTCGACAGGGCGTCGAACACGACGACCTCGTCGAGCCGGTTGAGGAACTCGGGCTTGAACGCCTGCCGCACCGCCGCCATCACCGCCTCGCGCTGGTCACCGGAGGCCAGCGTCGGGTCGACGAGGAACTGCGAGCCCAGGTTGGAGGTCATGACGAGGATGACGTTGCGGAAGTCGACGGTGCGCCCCTGGCCGTCGGTGAGCCGGCCGTCGTCGAGCACCTGCAGGAGGATGTCGAAGGTCTCGGGGTGGGCCTTCTCGACCTCGTCGAGCAGCACGACCGAGTAGGGGCGGCGCCGCACGGCCTCGGTGAGCTGCCCGCCCTCCTCGTACCCGACGTACCCGGGCGGGGCGCCGATGAGGCGGGCCACCGCGTGCCGCTCCGAGTACTCGGACATGTCGATGCGCACCATCGCGCGCTCGTCGTCGAAGAGGAAGTCGGCGAGCGACTTCGCCAGCTCGGTCTTGCCGACCCCCGTCGGCCCGAGGAAGAGGAAGGAGCCCGTCGGCCGGTCGGGGTCCGCGATGCCGGCCCGCGCGCGCCGCACGGCGTCGGAGACCGCACGCACCGCGTCGGCCTGGCCGATGAGCCGCGAGCCGATGATCGACTCCATCGACAGCAGCTTCTCGCTCTCACCCTGCAGGAGGCGGCCCGCCGGGATGCCCGTCCACGCCGAGATGACCTCGGCGATGTCGTCGGCGCCGACCCGCTCCTTGACCATGAGGTCGCTCGTGTCGATCTCCGACTCGGCCTGCTGCGCCGCCTCGACGTCCTTCTCCAGCGCCGGGATCTCGCCGTAGAGCACGCGCGAGGCCCCCTCGTAGTCGCCCTCGCGCTGGAGCCGGTCGGCGCGCGTGCGCAGGTCGTCGAGGTGGGCCTTGAGCTCGCCGAGGCGGTTCAGGCCGGCCTTCTCCGCCTCCCACCGGGCCGTGAGGGCCGACAGCTCCTCGGTCTTCTCGGCGAGGTCGGCCCGCAGCCGCTCGAGCCGCTCGGCCGACGCGTCGTCGGTCTCCCTCGCCAGGTGCAGCTCCTCCATCCGCAGCCGGTCGACCGCGCGGCGCAGGACGTCGATCTCGACCGGGCTGGAGTCGATCTCCATCCGCAGGCGCGAGGCCGCCTCGTCGACGAGGTCGATGGCCTTGTCGGGCAGCTGCCGGGCGCTGATGTAGCGGTCGGACAGCGCGGCGGCGGCGACGAGCGCCGAGTCCTCGATCTCGACCTTGTGGTGCGCCTCGTAGCGCTCCTTGAGGCCGCGCAGGATGGCGATGGTGTCCTCGACCGACGGCTCGCCGACGAAGACCTGCTGGAAGCGGCGCTCGAGGGCGGGGTCCTTCTCGACGTGCTCGCGGAACTCGTCGAGGGTCGTCGCCCCGACCAGGCGCAGCTCGCCGCGGGCGAGCATCGGCTTGAGCATGTTGCTCGCATCCATCGCCGACTCGCCGGTCGCGCCGGCCCCGACGACGGTGTGCAGCTCGTCGATGAAGGTCACGACCTGCCCGTCGGCGGCCCTGATCTCCTCGAGGACGGCCTTGAGCCGCTCCTCGAACTCGCCGCGGTACTTGGCGCCGGCGACCATCGCACCGAGGTCGAGGGCGATGAGCCGCTTGTCGCGCAGCGACTCGGGGACGTCGCCGTCGACGATGCGCTGCGCCAGGCCCTCGACGACGGCGGTCTTGCCGACGCCGGGCTCACCGATGAGGACGGGGTTGTTCTTCGTGCGGCGCGAGAGCACCTGCACGACGCGCCGGATCTCCGCGTCGCGCCCGATGACGGGGTCGAGCCTGCCGTCGCGAGCCATCTCGGTGAGGTCGGTGCCGTAGGTCGCCAGTGCCTCACCGGCTGCCTGCGGCTCCTCGCTCGTCACCGTGGCCCCGCCGCGCAGGCGCTCGAGCTCGGCCTCCAGCGCGCGGGCATCACCGGTGAGCGTGCCCTTCTCGACGAGCGCGAGGAGCAGGACGTCGGTGGACAGGTGGGTGTCGCCGCGGGCGGCCATGAGGGTCGAGGCGTGCTGGAGGACGGCGAGCGCCGCCTGACCGAGGCCGGGGGTCGCGACGCTCGACCCGGTGGTGCGGGGCAGCCCGTCGAGGACGCCGCGCGCGGCACGCGCCACGTCCTGCGCGGAGGTGCCCGCGGCGGTGAGCAGCGCCGGGGTCGTCGTGCCCTGCTGCTCGGCGAGGGCCAGCGCGAGGTGCGACGGGGTGATCTCGGGGTGGCCGGACCCCTGGGCGGACCGCTGGGCGACGGCGAGCGCCTCGGCCACCCGGGTGGTGGGCTTGAGCTCCATGCCAGGCTCTCCTTCGGGGAGACGGGTGAGGGAATCGTGGGGTCCAACCGACCCAGAGTTGAGCCTATTCCACTCAATCTCGTGCTGGGGGACGCCCCTCGGCGCAGGTCAGGACGGGAGGCGGGGCTGCGGGTCGTACCAGCCCCCGCGCTCGGCGACGAGCGCCTCGAAGCGGTCGCGCAGCCCACCCTCGACGGGTCCGGTCTCGTCGGCCACGTGGTCCTCGCGGACGTAGACCGCCCACTCGTGGTCCTCGGAGTCGTCCTCGCCCGCGAGGGCCTCGCGGACCACCCGCACCTCGCTGAACCCCTCGTCGGCGAGGTCGGCCGCGACCTCCTCGGCGACGTCCCGACCGGGGAAGACCATCAGGTGCTCGCTCACCGTCCGAGCATGGCACGCACACCCGCCCGAACGGGGCCGGCCGGTCGTCGCAGCGCACCCCCGCCGGCGGTCAGCAGGTCGCCGAGAGGGGCGCGGCCGTGGCGTCGTCCGCGACGCTCGGCGAGGGTGAGGGGGACGAGGTGCCCGACGGCGAGGGGCTCGTGGTCGAGGGCGTCGCTGACGGTGTGGGCGACGGCTCGGCCGTGGGCGCCGCCAGGCCCTGCTGGACCAGGGCGCGGATCCTGGCGAAGTCCGGGTTCGCCGGGCGCACGACGGTGCTCGTCACCGGGAGGGAGCGGATCGACCCGCCGTCCTGGATGCGCAGGACGAGGTCGACCCACGCCTTGAGCTCGGCCTGCTGGATGTTGACGCGCACGTTGTCCTTCACGGCGCTGGCGATCTCCGGGTAGTTCGCGAACATCGACACCGGGTCGGCCTGGGTCAGCAGGGCCCCGGCGACGCAGCGCTGGCGGCGCATCCGGCTGAAGTCGTCGCTGCCGGCGCGCGATCGGGCGTACCAGAGGGCCCGACGGCCGTCGAGCTCCTGCAGGCCGGGCTCGATCCACTCGACCGTCCCGTCCGTCCACTTGATGCCGCCGCCGGGCAGCGAGGAGCACCCCACGCACACCCGCTCGGTCGCGTTGATCTCCACCCCGCCCATCGCGTCCACGAGCGCGCGGAACCCCTTGAGGTCGATGACGACCGAGCGCGCGATGTCGAGCCCGGTGATCTCCCCGAGCACGTCGACCGTCGAGGTCAGGCCCGGGTTCGGGTCGGTGCCGAAGAGGTCGCGGTGGTCCTCGGCGAGGGTCCAGATGCCGTTCATCAGGCACTCGTCGCCGCAGTCGTACCCGTTGGGCCACAACCGGCTCAGCGGGTTCGTCGTCGGGATCGGGACGTTCTCGAGGTTGCGGGGGATGCCGATGAGGAGGGTGTCGCCGGTCCTGGTGTCGATGCTCACGACCATCATCGAGTCGGTGCGCACGCCGACCCGGTCGCGGCCGGCGTCGGAACCGAGCAACGCGATGTTGACCCTCGGGATGTCGGCCCACGGGTCCGGCTGCTCCGGGTCGGCGACGTGGCCCTCGCCGATCCCGTCGGAGAAGACGTCGTCGATGACGCTGGCCTGCACACCGACGTAGCGCACGGCCAGGACGGCCGGTGCGGCCACGACGGCACACATGGCGGCGGCGAACAGGGCGCGCAGCCACCTCCCGTCGCGGACCCGTGGCCACGCCTGCTGCGCCGTGAGGACGATCGACCCGACCCAGACGACGGAACCGACCATGACGACGAGGGCGATGACCTGCAGCGCCGTGGTGTCGACGGCGGCGTCGAGCGCGGTGCGGACCACGCCGTCCTGCACGAAGGAGTACGCCACGTACCCGGCGAGCGCCACGACGACGAGGAGGAGGAGCCAGCCCAGCGACCGCCAGCGGGTGCGCAGCAGGCCGGCGCCGGGGAGCACCGTGCCCAGCACCACGCGGCGGTAGTACGTCGAGGGCGAGGGCCCGCGCCCGGCGCGCCGGAGGCGCGGCTCGGGGTCCCCCGTCCGCCGGAACGACCCGGGGTCGTCGTCGGGCATCGCCCACCATCACTCTCGGCAGGTCAGGACGCACGCCTGCGGGAGAGCGCGCGAGCTGTCGTGGGAACGATAGACGCACTGGCTGGGAGGGCGCTGTGGGTCGCGGCTCGCACGACCGTGTCGTGGTCGAATGGGGCCATGACCACCGTCGCGGGCCGTCCCTTCGTCGAACGTGCCGACCGCCTGCGCCAGGTCGGTGTGACCGTGGCCGAGGTGTTCTGCGTCGTCGGGACGCTCGTGGGCCTCGGGGTGCTCGGAACCCGCGTGGAGGAGTCCTCGGGCGGGGCGCTGGCGGCGGACGCCACCCTCCTCGCGCCCGCCGGACCCGCGTTCGTCATCTGGACCCCGATCTACCTCGGCCTCGCGGCGTACACCGTGTGGCAGTGGCTCCCGGAGCAGGCCACCGACCGCCGGCACCGCGCGACCGGGTGGCTCGCCGCGGCGTCGATGGTGCTCAACGCCCTGTGGCTGCTCGTGACCCAGCAGGGGTGGATCTGGGCGAGCGTCGTCGTCATCCTCGCCCTCGCGGTGACCCTGGGCGTCCTGGTGCGGCGGCTCACCGAGACCCCGTCGTACGGGCCCGCCGAGGCGGTGCTCGTCGACGGCACGTTCGGTGTCTACCTCGGCTGGGTGGTGGTCGCGACCTGCGCCAACGTCACCGCCGCGCTGGTCGCCAGCGGGGTCGACCCCGGGCCCGCGGTCGGCCAGGCCCTCGGGGTCGTCGTCCTCGCGGTGGCCGCCTACCTCGGCCGGCTGTTCGCCGACCGGCTCGGTGCCCGGTGGGCCGTGGCCGGCGCGATGGCGTGGGGCCTCGCGTGGATCGCCTACGGGCGGGTCGCCGACGAGCCCCGCTCGGCGGTCGTCGGGCTGGCGGCCGTCGTCGCGGCCCTCGTCGTGCTCTCCGCGGTGGCGCGGGCGCAGCGCCGTCGCGCCACCTGACCCGTCCGCACCCGACGAGTCCCGACGTCGAGAGGTGCCGACACGCGGACGACCGGGCGTGGTCCTCGGCGTGTTGGCACCTCTCGAGGTCGCTCAGCCCGAGAAGGCGGCCCGGTAGAGCGCCTCGAGCTCGGGCGAGTACGCGTCGCTCATCCCGCAGAGGCCGACCTGGCCGTCGCCTCCCGCGACGAGGTAGCGCTTCCCCAGCTCGAAGCTGGGCGCCCCGACGAGGGCGGTCTGCACCTCCGGCGGCACCGTGACGGCCACCGTTCCGGCCCGCTCGCCCGCGTACCAGCGCGACGGGGTCAGCGTGGCGGTGCCGCCGTCGAGGGCCGTGACGACACCGTCGAACGCGTACTGTGCCGGGGCCAGGAGCTCGGGCGAGAGCTGGATGCACATCGAGCTCACCGGGTCGGTGACCGGGACGGAGACGGTGAGGCCCGGCCGCTGCGCCACCGGGGGCGTCGGCGCGGGGTCACCGGCCAGCACCCCCGAGAGGGAGACGGCGACGGCGACGGCCGCCGCGGCGGCGGCAGCCGTCGCGGGGACCGCCCACGCCGGACGGCGGCGGGGCGCGTCGGGACCGCTGGCGCCGTGGTCGGTGCCATCACCGCCGTGGTCGGTGCCATCACCGGCGGCAGCGGCGCCAGGGGAGGCAGCGGAGTCAGGGGCGGGTCGGGTCAGCTCGGACATCAGGACCTCCAGGGACGACGGGTCCAGCCGGGGGTCCCGGCCGGCGAGGGGGTCGGCTCGGTGCAGCCGCTCGCGCAGGTCCTCGTCCGGCCGGTCGGCCGGGTCGGTGCCGGGTGACGTCATCGCTCCTCCTTCCCTCGTCCTGTTCCTGTCCGGTCGGTGCCCTCGTCTTTCGGTGGCGCCTCCTCCAGGAGGTCGCGCAGCCTGGTTCTGGCCCGGTGCAGCCTGATGCTGACCGCGTTGGGCGTCACGTCGAGCGCCACGGCGATCTCGGTCGGGGAGAGCCCTTCCCACGCCCAGAGGGTGACGACCTCGGCCTCGGTGGGCGTGAGCCGGGACAGGGCGGCGTGGAGGTCGGGGTCCGGCGCGGCGCGGTCCTCGGGGCCGTCGACGGGTCGCGGCGGGTCGAGGACGACGAGCCGCGCCACGAGCGCCTCGCGCCGACGCGCCCCCCGCCGGGCGTTCGCGAGGCACCCCCGTGCCACGCCGTAGGCCCACGGCAGCGCGGCGTCGGCGGGGATCTCGGTGTGGCGCCGCCAGAGGACGAGGAGCGTGTCGCCGAGGACGTCGGCGGCGGTCTCGGGGTCGGCCCGGCGCAGGAGGTAGCGCAGCAGGGGCCGGTGGACGGTGCGCACGAGCGCCTCGACGTCCCGGCCGCCCTCCCCCACGCCGAAGCCCGAGCCGCCGTCACCGATGGCCTGGCCCGGTCCGTCCTCGCCCACGGCGTCCCGCTCGGCTCGCTGCGTCACGTCCACACCATCCTCGTGTCCGGCACCGACCGGAGTCTTTCAGCGCCCCCGGGTCGTCGAAGGCTGGATCTCGCTGGGGCCGGAACTTCCGCAGCGGGCCGACTCGGGCGCACGATGGACCATGGCACACCGAGAAGAGAAGCCCACCCCCTTGCCCTCGCTGAGCCGTCGCGGCGCGCTCACCCTCGCCGCGGCCGCAGCCGTCACGGCGGTGCCCGCCACCGCCCACGCCTCCCCCGGCCGGGCGCCGCGCGCACCCGAGACCGTGGCCCTGCCGAACGGCATCCGTCCCGAGGGCATCACCTCCGGACCGGGCACCCGCTTCTACGTGGGGTCCCTCGCCGACGGCCGCATCGTCGCCGGCGACCTCCTCGACGGCAGCGTGTCGGTCCTCCTCCCCGGCGCGAGCGGCCGCCAGGTCCGCGGCCTGTACCGGGACGACCGCTCCGGCCTGGTCTGGGCCGCGGGCAACGTCGGGGCCGTCGGCCACGTGTGGGCCGTCGACGGGACGACGGGTGCGGTCCTCGCCGACGTCGTGGTCCCGGGGGCGGTCTTCCTCAACGACCTCGTCGCCACGCAGCGCACCGTGTGGGTCACCGACTCACGCGTCGACCGGCTCACCGCCATCGCCGTGACGCCCTCCGGGACGCCCACGGGCACTCCCCCCACGTTCGTCCCCCTCTCTGGCGACTGGCCCGCAGGCGACGGAACAGCGGTGAACGCCAACGGGATCCGCGAGCTGCGCGACGGCTGGCTCGTCCTCAACAACAGCCGGACCGGGGGCCTGTTCCAGGTCGACCCCGCGACCGGCGCGGCCCGGGAGATCCCGGTCCGCGGTGGCCCCGGCCTGGTCGGGGGCGACGGCCTCGAGCTCGACGGCCGCTTCCTCTACGACGTCCGCGGCAGCGGCCAGGCCGAGGTCTCGGTCCTCGAGCTCGTACCAGGCGCCGCCGGCTGGACTGCCCGGTGGCGAGGGGCGCGGACCGACGAGACCCTCGACGTCCCGTCCACGGCGACCCTCGCCGGTGGGTGGCTGTGGGCGGTCAACGCCCGGTTCGGCGTCGCCTCACCGAACACCGCCTCGTACTGGGTCACCCGCCTGCCCGCTCGCTGACCGGTCCTGACACCGACCGCGAGGACGTGGCGCGCGCGGCCTCCCGCCGTCGCTTCCGGCGCTGTGCCGGCACCGCGCGTCGCTCCCGGGGGTTGTCAGCGGCGGCCTCCGGGAGTACACCGGAAGCAGCACGCGCCACGGTGCCGGCGCGAGGAGAGGGGCCTGACATGACGGATCCCGGACCGCTGTTCCACGTGAGCGCCCCCGACGGTCGCCGAGTCCCCTTCTACGCCCTGCAGTTCGACGCGGAGGGGCGCCAGCGCGGCCCGCTGACGACCCGCCACCTCCTGGACACCCTGCGGCAGGGCGAGGTCACCGACGTGTTCGTCTTCTGCCACGGCTGGAACAACGACTGGGACACCGCGCTCGCGCGCTACCGCGACTTCATCACGGAGTTCCAGGACGTCCGGGCCCGCACCGCAGTGGAGCCGGGGCGCGACTACAGGCCCGTGCTCGCCGGCGTCTTCTGGCCCTCGACCGCCCTCGTCTGGCCGTGGGAGGAGGGGCCCGCACCGGCCGCGGCCGGTGAGAGCCCGCCGGACCCGGCCGTCCGGGAGGCCGTCGACTCTCTCGCACAGGTCGTGCCCGACGACGCGCGGGAGCGGTTCTACGAGCTCGCCGAGAGCCCCGGCCTCAGCCGCGAGGGGGAGGCGCTCGAGCTGGCGAGCCTGCTCGCCGCGGCCCAGCCGGGCGGCGACGAGGAGCTCGGCGAGGACGGGGCCGACGCCGACGGCGCGGACCTGCTCGCCGCCTGGGCCGCGCTCGACGCCGAGCTCGGTGCCGGGCCCGAGATCCCGACCGACCCCTTCGACTTCGGCGCACCCTGCCGGACCGGCCGGAGCCGGCCCGGCGGCGGAGCCCTCGCGGGGACGGGTGGGCCCCAGGCCGCCGGGCTGCTCGACGTGCTCAACCCCCGCAACCTCGTGCGGGCCCTCACGGTCCGCCAGATGAAGGACCGGGCCGGGACGGTCGGCACGCGCGGCGTCGGGCCCCTCCTGCGCGACGTCCAGGCGGCGGCGCCGACTGCGCGGGTGCACGTCATCGGCCACTCCTACGGCGCGCGCGTGCTCCTCAACGCGGTCGCACGTCCGCAGGGCGCGCCGCTCCCCCGCCCGGTCGACTCGATGCTCCTCCTCCAGCCGGCCGTCAACCACCTGTGCTTCGCCCCCTCCCTGCCGGGCGACGCGGGGTCGGCGGGTGGCTACCGCAGCGCCCTCGACCAGGTGCGCCTGCCCATCCTGTCGACCTTCTCCGCGCACGACTTCCCCCTGTCCAAGGTGTTCCACCTCGCGCTGTGCCGGGCCAAGGACCTCGGGGAGATCGGCATCGCCGGCGCCGGGGAGCCCCCCAGCCGGTTCGCGGCCCTCGGCGGGTTCGGACCCCGCGGCGAGGTGCCGTGGCGCCGGACCCCGACCCTGCTGCCCGCGCCGGGAGTGGCACCGCGCCCGGAGGACTTCTACGACCTGGGCCCGGGGGCGCCGCAGGTGTGGGCACTCGACGGGCAGGGGTCGATCTCGGGGCACGGCGACGTCACGAACGCGACGACCGCGTGGGCCCTGCTCAACCTCGTCACGGCCTCGTGACGGACGGAAGGAGCGAGCATGGCGATGCGTCTGCAGCGAGAGTTCTCGCTCCCGGTCGTCGCGGTCCGGCTCGACCAGGAGGCCTATCGCCCGGTGGCACGAGTCGACCTGCTCGTCAACGAGGACGGCGAGCAGGCGCTGCACGGGTCGAGGACGGTGACCCTCGACGACCTCGGGTGCGACGCGAGGACCGAGGGGTCGATGCGCGTGCCGCCGGACCTCGTCTCCTTCGTGGCCGACTGGACCCGCGACGTCCTGCCCCCCGAGCGGGCCCTGTGGCTCCACCTCGTCAAGCCCTACGGGTCGCTGGGTGCCGTGCCGTGGGAGCGGGCCCTCGTCCCCGTGATCGGCCGGCCGCTCCTGCGCCTGCCTGACGTCCTGCCGGAGCCGAGCCGGTCGACCTCGACCTTCGTCGTGGCGCTCGTGGCCACCGCCCCGGCTCCCGAGGGCGCCCCGCCGGCGCCGCTCCTCGTGACGCCCGTCGCGCAGGCCCTGGTCGACGGCCTGGGCCCTCGGCTGCACCTCCACGTGTTCGCCGACGACGGCACCCAGGCCGAGGTGGAGCGGGCGCTGGAGCCGCTCGGCATCGCGCGTCTCGAGGTCCACCGGCCGCGCGTCGAGAGGCGCGGCTCGGGGGACAGCGACCTGCGCAACGCCTGGCTGCGCTGGGTGCGCGACGACCTGGCGGGTCGCTCGCTCGACGCCGTCCACTTCCTCGTCCACGGCACCAGCCTCGGAACCCACGGGGCGGTGCTCACCCCCCTGCAGCCCTCGCTCGACCGGGCCTACCCCGTGCCCGTCGAGGCGAGCGACCTCGAGGCCTTCCTCAACCGCGTGGGGGCGCTCGTCGTCGGCTTCACCCGGCTGCCCGACAACTGGTCGGACTACGGGCTGCGCCTCGTCGCCGACGACCTGGGCTCGCGACGTGCCGGTCCCGTGGTCCTGCACGACCCCGCCCTCGACCCGGGCTACGAGGCGATGGCCGGCTGCTACGCCTTCCTCGCCGACCCGGCCCCCGGCCGGGCGCCGGTGAGCCCGGGCCTGCAGCTCTACGCGCAGCCGCGGCAGGTGGCCGACGAGTCCACGTCGCTGCCCCCGACCGACCGGGGCAGCGCCGACCTCTCCCCCTCGGCGGCGGTCCAGGCCCACTTCGACCGCGACGAGACCCCGGCGTGGCTCGCCGCCGCGCAGCGCTACCTCGAGCAGCAGGAGGCGCAGGTGATGCGATTCGAGAGCGAGTCGCGAAGCCGCACCCCGACGGCCGCCGAGGTCGCCCACTTCGACGGGGTGGCGGCCGCGGTCCGCAAGGCGCGCGGCGTCATCGACAAGCACGCGGAGCAGTCCCTGTGAAGGAGGTCGTGGTCTACGTCGACACCGCGGCAGGGATGCCGGGGGCGGCCTGCCGCGTCGAGTCGCCGTTCGACGTGCCCGACGTCGTCAGCTTCCTCACCGTCGACGACCTCACCCAGCTCGTGCCGCCGGACGTCGTCCGCCAGCTCGGCGAGGGGCTGTCGAGCCGCATCCGGCAGAACCCCACGGTCCAGCAGGTGCTCGACCTCGTCCTCGCCCACCCGGCCGGCCAGGCCACCGTGCCGATCCTGTTCCGGGTGGGCGACCCGCTCGCCCACACCCTGTCGTGGGAGGCCCTGGTCGCCGGCAACGACTTCCTCGCCCTGGGCGAACGCTGGCCGATCGCCCGGATCGCCCGCGGCTCCACGCTGGACCGCGACCCCGTCCGGCCGTTCG
This sequence comes from uncultured Actinomycetota bacterium, assembly GCA_963795035.1. Classification (GTDB taxonomy): domain Bacteria; phylum Actinomycetota; class Actinomycetes; order Actinomycetales; family Dermatophilaceae; genus Oryzobacter. The sequence continues at coordinate 214,395 of CAWCFZ010000002.1, forward strand.
TTCCGCCGCTGCGGCTCATGTGCGTGCTGTCGGCGGTGGGCCAGGAGGCCGCCGAGGAGTGGACGGGCCTCCACGCGGCGGTCACCGCGGCCCGCGCCGCCGGCCTGGAGGTGGAGGTCACCCTCGTGGCGGGTGAGGAGGAGGCGGTCCTGGCCCCGGCCCGCGCCCTCGGGGACCCCGGCCTCACCGTGCACGCCCTGCCCAACCCGGCCGCCGACGTCCCGGTGCTCGCGCTCGTCGAGAACAGCCAGCCGCACATCCTCCACGTCTTCGGCCACGGCACGATCGTCAACGACATCGGGATGATCGAGCTGGGCACCATCGGCGACTTCGAGCGCGACGACGGGAAGAGCTCGGTGCTGCTGCGCGCCGAGGAGCTGGGCATCGCGGCGAGGCGCACCGGCGCCTGGTGCGTGGTCCTGAACATCTGTCGCGGCGCGGAGGCCGGGGCGGCGGGCCTCACGCACGCCGAGGAGGTCGTCGCCGAGGGGGTCCCGGCGGCCATCGGGATGCGCCGCCAGGTCGACGTCGACGACGCCAACGCCTTCTCGCGCGCGTGGTACCCCGCGGTCCTGGCCGCGGTGCGTCGTGTCGTGGCCGAGGGCGCCGGGCAGCACGAGCTCGGCTGGTCCGACACCCTCTCGGTCGCCCGCCGCCGGCTGCGCGACCTCCACGGGGGCAACCCCGGCGAGGACGACACGTGGACCCTGCCGGTGCTCTACAAGCTCCCCGGGGCCTTCCGGGTCGAGCTGCCGCCGGTCGGGGTCGGCGAGAACCAGGAGCGCAGCCGGCTCTCGGAGAGCGACTCGCTCGGCGGCCTCATCGACGTGCTGCCCACCGGGGCCGACGGTGGCCTGGCCGACGAGCTGCGCGGGCTCGTGCCGTGAGGCTGCCGCCCGAGATCCGGCTCAGCGCCTTCGTCGACGACGCGGCGCCGGTGTCGACCACCCTCGACCCCGACGCGCGGCGCTGGGGGGTTCGGGGGTCGATGCTGTCGCGACAGCGCCCGCTCGCGCCGCCGGCCGGGCCCGACCCCGGCGACTGGAGGCACGCCGACGTCGGGTGGGGCGTGCTGATGCCCGACGACGACCTCGTCGCGGTCGCCGACCGCGCAGTCGGGGCCGATGCGCCGGCAGCGGTCCGGCGCCTGCTCGCGGCGCGGCCCGGGTCGGTCGTGCTGCGCCATCGCGCCGACCTGGGCACCGACCGGGTCGTGCGCTACCTGCCCGACGGCCGGCGTCAGGACCTCGAGGTCGGGGTCAGCGTCTTCGGGACGGGCCCCGGTCGCATCCCCCGCTTCGTCCTCATCCTCGGCGGCCCGACCGTCGTGCCCTGGGAGGTGCAGTTCGCGCTGAACCGGCGGCACTTCACGGGGCGCCTCGACCTCAGCGAGGCCGGGCTGGACCGGTACGTCGACGCACTCCTCGACGGCTGGGCGGGTTCGAGACCGGCAGCGGGTGAGGCCGTGGTCTGGAGCACCACCCACGACAGCATGACCCGCACCATGGACATCACCGTGGCCGCACAGGTGCAGGCGGCGCTCGCCGCGGACGCCGAGCTCACCGTGCGCCGCTTCACGGGTCCGACCGCGACGCTCGACGGCCTACAGGCCGCGCTGGCGCACTCCCGGCCAGGCCTCGTCGTCACGAGCAGCCACGGGCTCACGGCACCGCTCGACGACCCCGACGCGATGCGCGCGACCCTCGGGGTGCCCGTCGACCAGACCCTCACCGGGCTCGACCCCCAGGCACTGGTGGAGGACTGGTCACCCGCGGGCGCCATCTGGTTCGCCCAGGCGTGCTGCTCCGCGGGCAGCAACCTCGGGACGTCGTACGCCGGCCTGCTGCCGGCCGGCTCGCTCGCCGACCGGGTCGTCACCGGGGTCGCCGCCCTGGGGCCGCAGATCTCGCCGCTCCCCCGCGCGCTGCTCGAGGCCGACCCGCCGCTGGCCGCGTTCGTCGGCCACGTGGAGCCGACCTTCGACTGGACCCTCGTCGTCCCCGACACCGGGCAGCACGTCGTGACCGAGCTGGTCCGGGGGATCTACCCGCGCCTGTTCGGCCGGCAGCCCCTGGGACTGGCCCTGTCGGAGTACCACGCCGGGGTCGGGGTCCTCTACGGCAAGCTCTCCGACGCCAGGGACGACGTCGACGCCGAGGTCGAGGGGGCCCGCGAGCGGGCGACGTACTACAAGCTCACGGCCCTGGACCGCGAGAGCCTCGTCGTCCTGGGCGACCCCACGGTGTGCGTCGGGCCGCTCCCCAGCCAGGAGTGACTCGGCGGCAGCCAGACGTCGAGTGTGCGCAACCCGCCCGGGATCGAGAACCCCCGTGCGCGTGTCCTGCTCACTCGACGGGGCCCGGGGGTCAGCGATGGGTCGGGGTCCAGACGACGAGGGCCTGGGAGCGCTGGTGGCGGGGGCGCTCGCCCAGCCGGGCGGCGTAGACGTCCCCCGTCGGTGACACCGAGAACACCCGCGTCCCGCGACCGGTGGAGGCTCGCACCGCCTCCAGCTCGGCGGCGAGCTCGACGACCCGGGCGCGCAGGGCGTCGACCTGGTGCTCGAGCTCGAGGATGCGCGCGATGCCGGAGAGCGAGACGCCCTCCTCCTGGGAGAGCCGCTGCACCTGGCGGAGCAGGGCGACGTCGCGCTGGGAGTAGCGCCGGCCACCGCCGCGGGTCCTCGACGGCGTGACGAGGCCGAGCCGGTCGTACTGGCGCAGGGTCTGGGCGTGCATCCCGGCGAGCTCGGCCGCGACGGAGATGACGAAGACGGGGGTCTCGTCATCAGGGGCGAACGCGGAACGGTCGACCGGGGTCACGGCGGTCCTCCTCAGGTCTCGGCGCGCTCGAAGAGCCCGGCCCGCGGGTCGAGGTCGGCCTCCTCCGCGGCGAGCGCCTCGAGGGCCTCGCGCGCGGTGTCGGTGAGCCGCTGCGGGACGACGACGTTGACCCGGGCGAGGAGGTCGCCGGTGTCGTGGCGGCCGACGACCCCACGGCCCTTGACGCGCAGCACCCGCCCGCTCGGTGTCCCCGGCGCCACCTTGACCCGCACCGACGAGCCGTCGAGGGTGGGGACGCGCACGGTGGCACCGAGCGCGGCCTCGGCGAAGGTCACGGGGAGCTCGAGGGTGAGGTCGTCGCCCTCGCGCCCGAACACGGGGTGCTTCTCGACGGTGACGGTGAGGATGAGGTCGCCCCGCGAGCCGCCCGGGTCGCCCTGGGACCCCTTGCCGCGCAACCGGATCTTCTGCCCGTCCTTGACGCCGGCCGGGATCTTGGTCGTGATGCGGCCTCCCTCGGCGGTGGTCAGCGTGACGGTGGCGCCCTCGACGGCGTCGCGGAAGCTGAGCGTCGTGCGGGCCTGGATGTCGCCGCCCCTGCGGGGGCCCCGAGCCGCGCCGAAGCCGGAGAACGGGTCGGCACCACGACGCGCGCCCGGACCGCCGCGCGCACCGGCGGCACCGGCCCCGCCGCCGAACATCTGCGCGAGGAGGTCGTCGAGGTCGACCTGCTCGCCCGCGCCGGCGCTGTTCGTGGAGAAGCGGACCCCGGGCCCGCCGCCCCCGCCGCCGAAGGCGCTGAAGACGTCCTCGAAGCCGCCGTTCCCGCCCGGACCGCCCGCCCGGAAGCGGGCGCCTCCGCCCGCCATCGAGCGCACGGCGTCGTACTCCTGGCGCTGCGTGGCGTCGGAGAGCACGGCGTGCGCCTCACCGACGTCCTTGAAGCGCTGCTCCGCGCTGGCGTCCCCGGCGTTGCGGTCGGGGTGGTACTGCCGCGCGAGCTTGCGGTACGCCTTCTTGATGGCCGCGGCGTCGGCGTCCTTGGGGACGCCGAGGATCGCGTAGAAGTCCTTCTCGAACCAGTCCTGGCTGGCCATGCGGCGCCTCCTCTCGGTGCCGTCGGTGGGGCGGGTCAGTCGGGGTCGGAGACCGCGACGCGAGCCGGCCGCAGGACCTGCTCACCGGCACGGTAGCCCCGCTGGAGCACGGTGACGACCGTCGTCGCCGACGCGTCGGTCGGCAGGTCCGGGTCGTCGTCGGGCCACGGTGCGTGCATGAGGGCCTCGTGGCGCATCGGGTCGAACGCCTCGCCCTTGGCGCCGAAGCTCTCCAGGCCGTAGCGGCCGAGGGAGCCCTCGAGCTTGTCGGCGATCGCGGCGAACGGGCCCTGTGCCAGGTCGCCGTGGTCGCGTGCGGCCGCGATGTCGTCGAGCACCGGGAGCAGCGACTCCAGGACGTCACGCACGACGCGCTCCTGGACGAGCGCCCGGTCACGGTCGACGCGCCGCTTGTAGTTGACGTACTCGGCCTGGAGGCGCTGGAGGTCGGCGAGGCGCTCGGCGGCGACCACCGTGTCGGGGTGGTCGGCGCCCTCGGGCGCCGTGGGCCCACGATCGGCCCAGCCGGCCTCGTGGCCGGCCGGCCGGCGGGGGTGGCCCCGTCGGACTGCGGGGCCACCTCCTCGCCGTCGTTGACCGCCTCGGTGTTGACCGCGTCGTCGGAGCCGTCCGCGGCGAGGTCGTCACCGGGGGTCGGGTCCTGCGGGGCTGCCTCGTCGCGCGGGGCGGAGGGGTCGGTCACTTCTTCTCCTCGTCACCCTCGTCGTCCTCGACGACCTCGGCGTCGACGACGTCGTCGTCACCGGCATCGGTGGCCGGCTGGCCGCCGTCGGTGGCCTCCGCGCCGGGGACGTCACCGGACTCGCCCTGCTCGGCCGCCGCGGCGTACATCGCGGCACCCATCTCCTGCGACGTCGAGCTCAGGTCGTCGATCTTGGCCTGGATGTCGTCGCGCGACGCGCCCGAGTCGGGCTTGATCGCGTCCTTGAGGGCGACGAGCGCCTCGTCGACCGGGGCGCGCAGGCCGGCGTCGACCTTGTCACCGGACTCCGCGAGGAACTTCTCGGTGGAGAACACGAGCGACTCGCCCATGTTGCGGGTCTCGGTCTCCTCGCGGCGGGTCTTGTCCTCCTCGGCGTGCGCCTCGGCGTCCTTGACCATGCGCTCGATCTCCTCCTTCGACAGGGCGGACCCGCCGGAGATGGTGATCTTCTGCTCCTTGCCGGTGCCGCGGTCCTTGGCGGTCACGTGCACGATGCCGTTGGCGTCGATGTCGAAGGTCACCTCGACCTGCGGCACGCCGCGCGGCGCCGGAGCGATGCCGGAGAGCTCGAAGGTGCCGAGCGGCTTGTTCTGCTGCGCGATCTCGCGCTCGCCCTGGAAGACCTGGATGAGCACCGACGGCTGGTTGTCCTCGGCCGTGGAGAAGACCTCGCTGCGCTTGGTCGGGATCGCGGTGTTGCGCTCGATGAGCTTGGTGAACAGCCCACCCTTGGTCTCGATGCCGAGCGAGAGCGGCGTGACGTCGATGAGGAGCACGTCCTTGCGCTCGCCCTTGAGGACACCGGCCTGCAGCGAGGCGCCGAGCGCGACGACCTCGTCGGGGTTGACGCCCTTGTTGGGCTCCTTGCCGCCGGTGAGCTCCTTGACGAGGGCGCTCACGGCGGGCATGCGGGTGGAGCCACCCACGAGCACGACGTGGTCGATGTCGGACAGGGAGATCCCGGCATCCTTGATGACGTTCTGGAACGGCTGCTTGGTGCGGTCGAGCAGGTCCTTGGTCATCTGCTCGAACTGGGCCCGGGTCAGGCTCTCGTCGAGGTGGATGGGGCCGTTCTCGGACATCGAGAGGTACTGCAGCGACAGGTTGGTGCTGCTCGCGGACGAGAGCTCCTTCTTCGCCTGCTCCGCCGCGTCACGCAGGCGCTGCATCGCGATCTTGTCCTTGGACAGGTCCACGCCGGAGGTGTTCTTCACCGTGGTGAGCAGGTGGTTGACGACCCGCTCGTCCCAGTCGTCGCCGCCGAGCTTGTTGTCACCGGAGGTCGAGCGGACCTGGATGGTGGAGAAGCCGTCGTCGGGGTCCTTGCCGACCTCGAGGAGCGAGACGTCGAAGGTGCCGCCGCCGAGGTCGAAGACGAGGATGAGCTCGTCCTCCTTGCCCTTGTCCAGGCCGTAGGCCAGGGCCGCCGCCGTGGGCTCGTTGACGATGCGCAGGACGTTCAGGCCCGCGATCTCGCCGGCCTCCTTGGTCGCCTGGCGCTCGTGGTCGTCGAAGTAGGCGGGGACCGTGATGACGGCGTCGGTGACGGTCTCGCCGAGGTAGGACTCGGCGTCGCGCTTGAGCTTCTGCAGGATGCGGGCGCTGATCTCCTGCGCGGTGTACTTCTTGCCGTCGACGTCGTCCGAGCTCCAGTCGGTGCCCATGTGGCGCTTGACCGAGCGGATGGTGCGGTCGGCGTTGGTCACGGCCTGGCGCTTGGCGATCTCGCCGACGAGCACCTCACCGCCCTTGGAGAACGCGACGACCGACGGGGTGGTGCGACCGCCCTCGGCGTTCGCGATGATGGTGGGCTCGCCGCCCTCGAGGACGGCGACGGCGCTGTTCGTGGTGCCGAGGTCGATACCGACTGCACGGGCCATGGTGGCTGTTCTCCTTACGGTGCTGACACGGGGTTGAGTGCTTGGGACTCAAGGTAGACCGCCGAGCCCGAGTTGACAAACTCAGCGGTCGAAACTTGCGTCCACCACACTCAACCCTGCGTGCCGCGGCTCTGTTCCCGGTCTCGGGTCGACGGCTACCATGGGCCGAGCACGAGAGGACGACGCATGGGCGAGAGCACCGACCGTCCGGCCGGGCCTGCCACGGCACGGCCCGACCCCGCCCTCCTGCCGCCCGGGCCGCGGTGGCCACGGCTGGTCCAGAGCGTGGGCCTGCTCCGCTTCCGCCACCGGTTCGTGCCCTGGCTGCACGCCCGCTACGGCGACGTGTTCACGGTCCGCATCCTGCCCTCGCCGCGCGCGACCGTGCTCTTCACCCGCCCCGACGCCATCCACGACATCTTCGCCGGGCACCCCGACGTCTTCCACGCCGGTGAGGCCAACTCGATCCTCGGGCCCGTCATGGGGCCGCACTCGCTGCTCCTCGTCGACGGCGCGGAGCACCAGCGCGCCCGCCGGCTCCTCATGCCCGCGTTCTCCGGACGCCCGATGCGCGGGTACGAGGGCCTGGTCACCGACCTCGCCCGCGCCGAGGTGGCCTCGTGGCAGCCGGGCGTGGAGCTGCGCTCGCTCGACCGGATGAACGCGCTCACCCTCGAGGTCATCCTGCGGGTCGTGTTCGGCGTCACCGACCGGGCCCGGCTCGATCGGCTGCGGCCCCTCGTGCGGGCGACGGTCGACGTGAACCCGGCGGTCCTGCTCGGCGCCGCCTTCCCGCCGCTGCGCCGGGTCGGGATGTGGCGCCGAGCCGCGCGCACGATCCGCGACCTCGACGCCGTCATCCACGCCGAGATCCGCGAGCGCCGCGCCTCCGCGGACCTCGACTCGCGCCCCGACGTGCTCTCGCGGCTCATCCGGGTCGACGACGGCGGTGACCGCCTCTCCGACGCCGAGCTGCGCGACCAGCTGGTCACGCTGCTCCTCGCGGGCCACGAGACGACGGCCACCGCGCTCGCCTGGGCGCTGCACGAGGTGGGCCGGTCGCCCGAGCAGCGCGAGCTGGCCCGGGCCGCCGCGGTCGGGGGCGACGACGCCTGGCTCGAGGCCGTCCTCAAGGAGGCCATGCGCCTGCACCCCGTCATCCCCATGGTGGTGCGCACCCTGCGGGCGCCGGCGACGGTGGGCGGGGTCGACCTGCCTGCCGGGGCCACCGTCGCCGCCTCGATCCTCGTCGCCCACTCCCGACCCGAGAACCACCCCGACCCCGGGGTGTTCCGGCCGCAGCGCTTCGTCGGGACGAGCCCGCCCCCCAACACCTGGCTGCCCTTCGGCGGCGGCGCGCGGCGCTGCATCGGCGCCGGCTTCTCGCTCATGGAGGGCGTGGCGGTGCTGCGCGAGGTGTTCTCCACGCTCGACGTGGTCGCCGCCGGTGACGACGAGCCGAAGGTCCGCAACATCACCAGCGTCCCCCGGCACGGTGCGCGACTCGTCGTCACGCGGCTGCCGCGGGGCGGACCGGCCGCGCAGGCCGAGCCGGACGCCGGCGAGCCGGCCGCCGGGGCCGAGCCGGCCGCGGCCGAGTCGCCCGTCTCCTGACCCGCCCGGTGTCGGCGGGCGGTGGCAGGCTCGTGCCCATGAAGCCGCTGACGCACGCCGACGTCCTCGCGGCCGGTCTCGACGACTGGCGCGTCCTCGCCCAGGGCCTCCACGCCCGCTACCGCGTCGAGGGCGCCCGCGCCGCGGCCGCGTTCGCCGTCGCCGCCACCGAGGCCGCCGGTGACCGGGCCGACCACCTCGACCTCTCGTCGGGGGCCACCGCGGTCGTCCTGCGCAGCGCGACCCGGTTCCGCCAGGGCCTGTGGGTCACCGCCGACGACGTCGAGGTCGCCCGCGCCGTCACCGCGGTGGCCCGCGAGCTCGGGCTCGTGGCCGAGCCGCACCTCGTCGTGCAGCTCGAGCTCGCGCTCGACACGTGGTCCACCCCGGAGCAGTCGCGCTTCTGGGCCGCCGTCCTCACCGGCGACACCGGGCACCACCACGAGGACGGCGACGTCGTCGACCTGCCCCCCGGGCTCCCGCACGTCTGGTTCCAGGGGACCGCGGCCCACGACGAGCCGCGCCAGCGGTGGCACCTCGACCTCTGGCTCGCCCCCGACGTCGCGCCCGGACGCATCGAGGCCGCCGTCGCCGCGGGTGGTGCCGTCGTCGACGACTCGTCGGCCCCGTCGTTCACCGTCCTCGCCGACCCCGAGGGCAACAAGGTCTGCATCTGCACCACCCTCGGCCGCGACGGTGAGCCCGAGCCCGGCCCGGCCTGACCGGGCGCCGGGTCGCGACCGGATCGTGACCGGACGGGCCCACGATCGGCCCGACGGAGCCGGGCTGCGGCAGTAGCGTTGCTGGTGCAGGAGTGACCTGGGAGGTTCACCATGAGGATGACGGCCCGCGCCGCGGCGCTCTGCGTGGGGCTGCTGGTCCTGGCCGGCTGCGCCGACGAGCCGACGCCCACCGGCTCCACGTCGTCGACCCCGTCCGCGTCGCAGGGCTCCGCCTCACCCTCGCCCTCGCCCACTGCGTCGTCCTCGCCGGGCGCCACCTCCTCGAACGGTGGCTTCGCCCTCGACGACCTCGCCTCCGCCTCCTTCCCCGACGTCATGGGACCACTGGGCACCAAGGGCGCGGTCCGCATCGGCTCGCACGACGGGTACGACCGCGTCGTGTGGCAGTTCGACGACGTCGGGCCGGTCTCGTACCAGGTGCGCTACGTCGAGGAGCCCATCGGCGACGGCAGCGGCGACCCGGTCGAGGTCAAGGGCGAGGCGTACCTCGAGGTCCTCGTCACCGGGCTGTCGATCCCCGAGTCGCTCGAGAGCTGCCCCGACGACGCCCCGGCCTCCACGCTCAAGGGCACCGTCATCGCCGCGGCGAGCGCGTTCTGCGGCGGCTTCGAGGGCGTCGGCCAGGGTTTCGTGGGCCTTGACGAGCAGCGCCCGTTCCGGGTCGCCACGCTCGCGGACCCGACCCGGCTCGTCCTCGACATCGCCACGAACTGAGCGCCTCCACCGACCCCCGGAAGGTTCCGAGCGGTCAGCGCGGGAGGTCGAGCTCGCGGTGCCACGACTGGGTCCGGTAGTCGGTGACCCAGCCCATCGCGAGGTACAGCCCGTCGGCACCCGTCGGCGAGTCGGCGTCGACCTCGAGGCCGACGCGGTTGCGGCCGCGGCGCGCTGCGTCGCCGATCACGGTGTGCAGCAACGCCTTTGCGACACCCCGTCCCCGGGCAAGGCGGTGCACGCCGATGTAGTCGACGTAGCTGCCCTCGGCGCCGGAGGCATCGGCGCGCAGAACCGACGAGACCAGTGCGCCGCCGGGCACCACCGCGCCGTCGGTCTCGACGGTCGCGAGCCACCAATGGTCCCAGCGGTGGCCGGGATCCTCGCGCAGGCGCATGACGAACTCGGGAAAGCTCTCGCGGTACGAGCTGAAGTGGTCCTGGAACGACTCCTCGAGGACGCGGTGCACGTCCTGGAGGTCCCGGGCCACGGGGAGCCCGTCGTCGTGGCGCTCCACCTGCCGCACGACGACGCCGTCCCGCGGCGGGGGCAGCGTCCCGGCCTCGCCGGGCTCCACCCGCCGCGCCATCTGCCACCACGTCCGCGCGTGCTCGTAGCCCGCGGCGGTGAGCCACTCCTGCTGTCGCGCGTCGTCGGCGTACGCCCCGGAGTCCAGGAGCGTGCCGCGCAGCCGGCGCATCCTCGCGATGTCGACGGCGTACCGCTCCCCCGCACCGAACAGCGCCGCGGCGACGACGGCCGCCGGGCCCGCGCCGAGCCGGGGGTCGACGGTGACCTCGAGGACGGTGCGTCCCGCCGCGCGGTCGTGGACCGTGAGCCACGCGACGAGGTGGTCGTCGCCGTCGTGGACGAGGAGCTGGCGGCGGGTCCACGACCCGACGCCGACGAGCAGCCGCAGGACGGCGTCCGGGTCGGCGCTGCCGCTGCCCTTCGCCGCCCGCTGGTGCGCGGCCAGGAGCTCGGCGACGGGGCCGGCGTCGCGGGCCTCCGGCGTGCGGGCGGTGAAGGGCTCCGGGAGCCCGTCGATCGTCACGTCGCTCTCGGTCACGGTCACACTCTTCCACCCCTCGAGCGCCCTAGACTCCGGGCCCGGACGGTTCGAGGGTGAGCCGGGTCGAGGACCGCGACGGAGGACCGATGGCACACGACGACCAGCAACCCTCGCAGGAGACGCTCACCCGCAACTGGGACGAGCTGCTCCAGGAGATCCGGGTGACCCAGACCGGGGTCCAGATCCTCACCGGCTTCCTCCTGACCGTGCCCTTCTCGCCGCGCTTCGCTGACCTCACCGGGTTCCAGAAGGGGCTCTACCTCGCCGTCCTGACCGGGGCGGTCCTGACCACCGGCCTCGTCGTGGCCCCGGTGGCCTTCCACCGGGCCCTGTTCCGGCGGCGGCGGCGCCAGCTGCTCGTCGAGTCCGGGAGCAGGTTCGCCGTCGCGGGGCTGGCCATGCTGGGCCTCACCGTGTCCGGGGTGGTCCTCCTCGTCGTCGACGTGGTCCTCGGGACGACGGCAGGGTGGGTGGCCGGCGGCGCCGTGCTCCTCGTCCTCGCCGTCCTGTGGGGGGTGCTGCCCCACGTCGCCGACCGGGTGGCCGACACCCCTCGCAACCCGCCACCGGAGGCGGACCAGGAGCCCGACGCCTGACGCGATCGGGGTTCGGCTCGGTGGTTTCCGCGTCGCGGTCGCCGGTCAGCGGATGACCTGGTGGTGCAGGTGCACGACGGGCCCGATCGTCGCGGTCGACAGCAGCTCGAGGTCGAGGCGGACGTCGTCGGGCAGGGCGCGCAGCCCGCCGCCCACGACGACGGGGTGGAGGAAGAGGTGCACCTCGTCGACGAGACCGGCACGGAACGCCTCCGCCGCCAGGGTCGGCCCGCCCACGCTGACGTCGAGGGTGCTGTCCGCGACCAGGGCCCGCACGGCGTCGGGGTCGAACGACGACACGAGGGTCGTGCGTGCCGTGGTGACGTCCTCGAGGGTCGTGGAGTGCACGACCTTCTCCGCTGCCCGCCAGATGCGCGCGTACTCGCCGTGCGGGCCGGGGACGTCGCCGGGCATCGTCTCCCACACCTTCATCACCTCGTAGTCGCGCCGGCCGCAGAGGTAGGTGCCGACCTCGCGCTCGAGGTCGTTGATGACGCCGTGCAGCTCGTCCGACGGTGCCGCCCAGGCGAACCCGCCCTCTGCGTCGGCGACGTAGCCGTCGAGTGAACAGATCGCGGTGAACCGGAGCCTGGCCATCCGGGCATCGTGCCACCTCCCTCGCCGCCGCCCCACTCGAGCCGGCAAGGTCTTGTGGCCCGACGGGCGCACCACCACACTGTGCCGATGGGCCAGCAGGACGGCCGTTCCCGATGAGGCGCGCACGCGCGTGGCTCTTCGGCGTCCTCACCGCCCCGCTGCGGGCGCTGCGCGAGATCCCCGTGATCCGTCGGGTCGGCTTCCACATGCAGCGGCTCAGCGAGGGGTTGGACCTCCACTTCTTCCGGACCCTCGTCATCGCGCTGACGGGCATCGTCGTCGTGGCGACGGCTGCCGTCACGGCGCTCGAGCCCGAGAAGCGGTCGCTCTCCGGCCTCGCCGACTCGGGCTACTGGGCCGTGACGACGGTCATCGGGTCGGGCGACGCCAGCTTCGTCACGAGCGGCGGCGGCTACGTCATCGGGTGGCTGCTCGCCTTCTTCGGTGTCGCGATCGTCGCGACCCTCACGGCCGCGATCGTCGGCTTCGTCATCGAGTTCCTGCTCAAGGAAGGTCAGGGCATGGGCGCTTCGGGGTATCGAGACCACATCGTCGTCTGCGGCTGGAACGGCACCGCGCGCGAGCTCATCGAGGAGCTGAAGAGCGACGAGTTCGCCGCCAAGGTCGTCGTCCTCCACGACACCGAACGCAGCCCGGCAGGACCGGGCTGCTACTTCGTGCGCGGCGACGCCACGAGTACGGAGGACCTCGAGCGCGCCGGCATCCCGGAGGCCGCCGCGGCGATCATCTGCCCCTCGGACTCGAGCAACGAGGCCGACATGCGCTCGATCCTCACCGTCCTCGCCATCGAGACCATGGCGCCGAACGTGCGCACCGTGGTCGAGGTGAACAACCCCAAGCACGTCGAGCACGTCCGCCGGGCCAAGGCCGACGAGATCCTCGTGACCTCCCGGCTGGCGTCACGGCTGCTCGCCCGGACCGCGCTCTACCCGGGCATCGCGGCCCTGGTGACCGACATCGTGTCCGGCGGCGAGGGGTCCGAGCTGTACCGCGTGCAGCTGCCCGACGACTACGTCGACCTCACGCTCGACGACCTCGCGAAGCGGCTGCGCGGTGAGCACAACGCGACGCTGCTCGCCGTCGCCCGCGGCGAGCACACCCTGACCAACCCGCCGACCGACTTCCGCCTCGCCCGGGGTGACACGGCCGTCGTGGTCGCGGAGTCGCTGGGAGGCCTGCACCCGATGCGTCCCGACGAGGCCCTCGACCTCGACGGCTGAGGCTCAGTGCGCCTGTCGTCCCAGCGCGCTCGTCGTCTCAGTGCGCGCCGAGGCGGCGGGCGGCGAGGACGGCGAGGGCGCGGGCGACCTCGACCACCTCGCGGAGCGGCACCGACTCCCGGGGTGCGTGGGCGAGCCGGACGTCGCCGGGGCCGTACTGGAGCGTGGGGATGCCGCCCACCCCGGTGTACAGGCGCAGGTCCGAGCCGTAGGGAGCGGCACCCTCGGCCGGCCGCACCCCGGTGACCGCCTCGACGGCGCCGACGACCTCGTCGAGCAGGCCGTGCCCGGCGTCGAGCCGGCCCGAGGCGAACTGCCCACCGGGCCACGTGACGGCGGGTGGGTGGTCACGCAGCCACGGGTCGCGGGCGGCGGCCTCCGCCACCACCTCCTCGAGGGCGCTGCCGGGCGGCGACCGGGTCCTCGCCCAGCCGCACGCCCATCCGACCCTCGGCGACGAGGAGGTCGGGCACCGAGCTGGCCCAGCTGCCCGCTTGTACCGTGCCGACCGAGATGCCGTACGGCAGAGGGGTGTTCGAGAACAGGGGGTCGATGTCGACGTTGCGGCGGGCCTCGAGGTCGCGCAGGGCGACGTGCACCGGGAAGAAGGCGTCGATGGCCGACACGCCCTCGAGCCGGGTGCTGCCGTGGGCGGCGCGGCCGGGGACCTCGAGGCGGAAGGTCAGGGCGCCGGCGTTGGCCGTGACCACTCGCCCGCTCGTCGGCTCGGTGATGACGGCGACCTCACCCGCGTGCCCACGCCGCAGGGTCGCGAACGCGCCGAGCCCGCCGTCCTCCTCGCTGACGACGCTGTGGAGGGCGAGGCGGCGCTCGAGCCGCACGCCGGAGCGGTGCAGGGCCTGCGCGACGGCGAGGTTGGCCGCGACCCCGGCCTTCATGTCGCAGGCGCCGCGGCCGTGCAGGAGACCGTCGGCGATCCTGGCGGAGAACGGCTCTCCCCGACCCAGGTGGTGAGGTCGCCGGTGGGCACGACGTCGACGTGCCCCTGGAGGACGAGGCCGGGGACCCCCTCGCCGGGGGTCGTCCCCACGAGGCCGTGGCCCTCGAGGCGCGGCGCCTCGGTGCCGGGGAAGGCCGGGTCGGCGCGGAGCTCGTCGAGGTCGAGGGACCACAGGTCGACCTCGAGTCCGGCCTCCTCGTACCAGCGGGCCAGCCGGCTGCTGGAGGTCGGACTCGGCGTCGCTGCCGGTGACGCTCGGGACCCGGACGAGGTCGACCAGGGTGGCGACGAGGGCGTCCTCGTCGAGGGCGTCGAGGACGCGCTGCTCGGGGGCCGTCAGGTCGCTCACCGGGTCAGGGTATGCCGGGCGTCCTCAGGCGATGCGATCTGCGGCGCTGGCGACGCCGAGCCACGTGTGCGGGTTCCCGTCCCAGCACCACCCGAGCTTCGGAGCGCGCTCGGAGATCCACATCGCGGGGACCCGTCGGTCGCCGCGCCGGGAGCCCGAGAGCATGAAGCAGCGGTTCTTCCCCAGGACGGCCGGGGCGTGCGTCACGAACGCGACGCCCTCCTCGATCGTCAACGGCGTGCGACCGCGGCCGAGGATGACCGGCAGGGCCTCCTCGGGTCGCACACCGAGGAACTCCTCGCCGCGGTCCACGTCGAGCAGCAGGTAGGCCCCCGGGTCGGGGAGGCGGACCTGCTCGATGGGCCGGTACGGCGCGAGCCCCTCCTCGCCGTGGTTGCGGTCGACGACCCCCGCCTTGCTGCCCCGTGGTGCCAGGCGCAGCAGGGGCACCGTGGTCTCGGGGTCGACGACCTCGCGCGTCACGACGAGGACCAGCGGGACGCGGCCCGGCCCGGGGTCGGCGGGGAGGTCGGGCAACCGGGCTGCGACGGCGCGCAGGGGGGCGAGGAGGTCGGTGAACGCCTCGTCGGTCAGACCCGCGAGGGCGGGGTACCCCAGCGAGAGGAGCGTCTCGATCTGCTGCTCGACGACAGCGCCGGCGGGGACGCCGGCCGCGCTCGTCGCACCCCTCACCGTGGCCGAGGCCCTGTCCGGGGTTGCGGAGGTGGGTGGGGAGGCGGTGGGCGTGGAGGTCGAGGGTTTGGTGGCTGGGGTGATGATGACCTCCGGGGACCAAGGGTGGGCGCCGGGTCTCCGACGCGCTGGCCGGCGCGCGACCGGCCCATCGTCAACGCCGAGGCGACCCCCCGGGGTTCCCCGGTTCGAGGTGAAAGGCAACCACCACCGCGTCGAACATCACCTCGACCCGCCCACGCGCCGGCGCCGTCGAGGTGAAAGGCAACCACCACCGCGTCCAACATCACCTCGACCCGCCCACGCGCCGGCGCCGTCGAGGTGAAAGGCAACCACCACCGCGTCCAACATCACCTCGACCCGCCCACCCGCCGGCGCCGTCGAGGTGAAAGGCAACCACCACCGCGTCCAACATCACCTCGACCCGTTGCGGGTCAGGGGCGCGCGACGACGTGGGTCTCGCGGGCGCGCAGCCACGGGATCGCGGCGAGCAGCGTGATGACCCCGGTGACGCCGAAGGCGAGGGAGTACGACCCGAAGTCGACGAGGACCCCTGCGACGATCGGACCGATGATGGCGCCGGTGTCCATCGACATCTGGAACGCCGCCAGCGCCGGGCCGCCGTTGCGCTCGCGTCCGATGACGTCGGCGAGCGAGGCCTGCTGCGCCGGGTTGAGCGCACCCGACCCGAGGCCGGCGATGACCGAGAGCACGACGAGCGTCGGCAGGTTCGTGGAGAACCCGGTGACCGCCGTGGCCAGGCCGCTCACCACGAGCCCGCTGATGATGAAGGGCTTGCGCCCGATGCGGTCGGACATCCGCCCGGCCACGGTGAGGCCCACGGCGTTGCCGGCCGCGAACACCGCGAGGGCCATGCCCGCGACCCACGGCTGCTTGCCGATGACGACCGCCGCGAACAGCGGCAGGATCGCGTTGCGCACACCGAAGTTCGCCCACCCGTTCGCGAACCCGGAGCCGACGGCCGCCCGGTAGGCGCTGTCGTTCCAGCCCTCGCGGAAGGTCATGGCGGGCAGCGCGGCGGCCCGCTCGTCCGCTCGCAGCGACGTTCCGCCGAGGAAGACCGCCACCACCGACGCCGCGACGAGCAGCGCGACCGCGTAGACGATGAACGGCACGCGCAGGCCCAGGTTGCCCAGGAGGCCTCCGACGACCGGACCGCCGATCCCCCCGATGAGGAAGGCCGACGCGTACGCCGACGACACCCGGGCCCGGATCGACGGCGGCGCCAGCCTGATCATGAGCGCGACCGCCGAGACGGTGAACATCACCGACCCGATGCCGCCGAGCCCCCGGAAGAGCAGCAGCTGCCAGTAGGTCTGGGCGAAGGCCGTGGCGCCCGTGGAGATCGCCACGATGACCAGGCCCATGAGGTAGACCGGCCGCTCGCCGAGCCGGGCGATGAGGCGTCCCCCGCCGGGCGCGAAGACGAGGCGGAAGAAGGCGAACGCCGAGACGACGACCGAGCTCGCGGTGGCCCCGACTCCGAAGCTCTGGGCGAACTGCGGCAGCACCGGCGTGATGAGCCCGAACCCCAGGGCGATGACGAACGCCGACGCGATGAGGACCCAGATCTCGCGCGGGATGCGTGCCGGCTCGACCGGGAGCGACAGGGGGGCGGACACGAGGGTCCAGTATGCCCGCCGCCACCGACACCTCCCCGACAGCCTTCGACACACCCCGCCCGCCCCCGACCCCCGCCCGGCAGCCCCGCCACCGTCAGCCGGCCACCTCGCCGCCGGAGGATGCCGCCCCGACTTCTTGCGGATCACCCACCTGAACCGCCCCGCGGGGCGTGGGAAATCCGCAAGAAGTCGGGGAGGTCAGCGCGCCAGGACCGCGGTGGCGAGCGGCACGGCCGCGAGGAGGACGAGCACGGTGTCGCGCCCGCGCCACGGCGCCGGCATCCACCACGTCCGGGAGGAGGCGGTGGCGAACCCGCGCGCGTCCATCGCGACCGCGAGGTCGGCCGCCGCGCGCAGGGTGCGCACCAGCAGCCCCAGGGTCAGCGCGCCGAGGTGGGCGACGACGCCGCTCGGGTGGCGCCACGAGACCCCCAGGCCGCGGATGCGCCTGGCCCGGGCCAGCTCTCGCCAGATCTCGCCGAAGGAGTGGACGCGCTGGAGGGCGGCGGCCGTCGCGACGACGGGCCGGTCGGGCAGGCGCAGCCGCTGGGCCAGGTGGTCGCCGAGCCGGTCGGGGTCGACCCAGGGGATGAGGACGGCCGACGGCAGCGTGATGACGAGGACGCGCAACGCCACGGTCGCGGCCGCGTCGACGTCACGCCCGGCGAGCAGCCAGGTCGACCAGGCGACCGACGCTGCGGCGAGCAGACCCGGGAGGAGGCGGATCCCGATGCGGCGCAACCGGTTCGAGGGAGGCGCTCCGGTACCCGGGGCTGACAGCCCGAGGACCGCGAGGACCACCTGCACCGCGAGCACCCACAGCGTGACCGACCAGTGCGGGGAGATGACCCCGGCCGGCACTGCGAGGAGCGCGGCCGCGAGGAGGGCGAGCGGCCCGCAGCGGGCGACGAGGGGGACCGCGGTGGGTGGGGGTTCCGGTTCACGGGGTGGCGGTGCGAGGCGGTGGACACTCGTGGCGCGCTCGACGACGTGCTGGTCGTGGGTCGCGGCCACGACGGCGCCCCCGGCCGCTCGGTACGAGGCGACGAGGCCCACGAGGGCGGCCCAGGTGTGCCGGTCCTGCCCGACCGTCGGCTCGTCGGCGAGGAGGACCGGGGGGCCGTGGAGCAGCGCGGCGGCGACGGCCAGGCGTCGCTGCTCACCCCCGGACAGCTGGCGGGGGTCCGCGCGTTCGAGGTGGTCGAGCCCGAGCGTGGCCAGCAGGGCCCGCGCCCGGACGGTGGCCTCGCGCTCGTCGCGCCCCAGGGCCCGCGAGGTCACCAGGACCTCGTCGAGGACGGTGCCCGCGACGATGGTCGAGCTCGACCACTGGGGGACCCACGCCATCGAGGCGGCGAGCTCACCCGCGGCCAGGTCGGCGGGCGCGACGGTTCTCGTGGCCCCCGCGGATGGGTCGGGCACGCGCACGGCGTCCTCCTCGCGGGCCCGCAGGAAGCCGGCGAGGGCGTGCAGGACGGTGGACTTCCCGGAACCGCTCGCTCCGACGAGCGCGGTCAGGGTTCCGGGCGCCGCGTGGATCGGCGCCGTGGTGGCGGCCGCCCTCCGGGTGCGGGCGCGCCCGTCGACCAGTCGCGTCGTGCGCTCGACGACGAGCGGCCGGGCGGTGAGCGCCATCGCGTCCGGGACGAGCTCCGAGCCTCCCGCACCGGGCCCGTCCGGCGGCTTCTCACTGCTGCGCCCCACGTCAGCAGCCCGAAGCCCCGCCACCCCACCAACCCCACCACCACTGCTGCGCCCCACGTCAGCAGCCCGAAGCCCCGCCACCCCACCAACCCCACCACCACTGCTGCGCCCCACGTCAGCAGCCCGAAGCCCCGCCACCCCACCAACCCCACCACCACTGCTGCGCCCCACGTCAGCAGCCCGAAGCCCCGCCACCCCACCAACCCCACCACCACTGCTGCGCCCCACGTCAGCAGCCCGAAGCCCCCACACACCGCTTCTCGGAGCGACGAGGCCGGGCTCGACGCGCACCGGGTCGGGCGGACCCTCGCCCGGGACCCACACCCCCATCGCCAGGAGCCGTTCACGCTCGGTGTCCAGCGTGGTGCGCACGGGTCCGTCGGCGACGACGCGACCGTCGGCGGACAGCACGACGAGACGCTCGACGAGGTCGACCCACGGCCCGAGGACGTGCTCGACGACGACGAGGGTCGGGGCGCCCGCGCCGGGCCCCCCGCCCGCGCCGTCGCCCCCGCCGGTCCCGGGGCCCCCACCCGCGCCGGGCCCCCCGCCCGCGGCGACCAGGCTCGCCACGGCATCGCGGACCTCCTGCGCCGAGCCCGGGTCGAGCATGGCGGTCGGCTCGTCGAGGAGGACGACCGAGGGGTCGAGGGCCAGCGTGCCCGCGAGCGCCAGGCGCTGGGTCTGCCCCCCGGAGAGGGCGGCCGTCGGGGTGTCGAGCGCGAGGTCGCCGAGCCCCACCGCCGCGAGCGCCGAGGCGACGGCCGACCGCCATCGAGGCCCGCGGCATCCGGACGTTCTCGGGCCCGAAGGCGACGTCGCGCCCGACCGAGGCCGCGACCACGCCCGACCCGGGCTCCTGCAGGACGAGCCCGACCGCGCCCGGCCGGGCACCGGGGCGGGCGCCGTCGACGAGCACCGACCCCGAGAGCTCACCGGCGTCAGCGGTCTCGAGCAGCCCGGCGAGGGCTCGAAGCAGGGTCGACTTCCCGGAGCCGCTGGGACCCACGAGGAGGACGCGCTCCCCCGGCTCGAGCCGGAGCGTGACGTCGCGCAGGACGGGCTCGCGCCGGCCGAAGGGACGCCAGGTCAGCGCCTCGACCTCCACGAGGCCGCGCGCGGAGCCATCGCCGGCCTGCGCCGGGGGACGCGCCGAGGTCGTCATCGGCTCAGACGGCCCGCGACTCCCGGTGCTCCTGCCCGGCAGGGAAGGCAGACAGCGCCCCGGCCCGGGCCAGCACCCGCACGAGGAGCCACCCGACGACGCCCGCGAGGACCACCCCGGAGACGCCCATCGCGAGCAGGTAGGCGAGCTTGTCGCGCACCACCCACTCGGCGTACCAGCCGCCGCCGTTGGCGAGCACCGACAGCACGGGAACCTCGGCCCAGGAGGCCGGGAACCGCATGACCTCGAAGGCCCACTCCAGCGGGGCCGACAGGGCGCCGGCCAGCGCGGCGGCGGCCACCCCGAAGAGCCGGTAGCCGAAGATCGCGAAGGCGAGCTCGGCCCCCAGGCCCTGCAGGATCCCCGAGACGAGCACCGTGGCACCCCACTCGGTGCCGGGGAGCATCGAGACGAGCGCCGCGACGACCTCGCAGAACAGGGCCGCGCCGGGTCGGCGCACGACGAGCCCGCCGACGATGCCCGCGAGGAACCAGGTCCCGACGAACAGGCCGCTCAGCGGTGCGTAGCCGAGCTTGAGGGCCGTGAGCGGCCCGTTGTAGAACACGCCCCAGCCCCAGAACGCGACCCCCAGGGCCGCGCCGAGGAAGGCGATGGTGAGGATGTCGACCGTCCGCCAGCCCATGAGCGGCGAGGTCGCGGTGATGGAGCGTCGGCTGCGCGCCGGGCTCTCGCTGAGCTGTGTTGCCATGACTTCTCCCGTGGTGTGGTCACCTCGGAGAGGGTCACTCCCGGCACCTCGCAGGCAGCGGCCTCCGGGTGTGCCGGGGGTGCACCTGAGATTCCCGACTTCCTCCACCGGTGCTAACCGGATCAGGTTCGAGGGTCTGCGGCGGACCGCACTCTCAGCGCCGGAGCGCTCCCCTGTCGTTGGACGCCGTCAGCCTATACCCGCCGGACTACAGTGGCGACGACCCCGCCGGAGCACTCCCGGCACCCGCACCACCTCTGGAGGACGACACATGGGACCGCTCGCCTGGAAGCTGCTCGGCACCGGCGGCGCCATCCTCGCCGGTGTCCTGGCCACCAAGCTCGTCAACGTCGTCTGGGCCAAGGTGGGCCAGGACGAGATCAACCCGAAGAACCCCGACGCGCCCCTGGCCAAGGCCGTCGCGTACGCCGCCGTCACGGGCCTCGCCGTCGGGGTCGCCCGCACCTTCACCGAGCGCAAGGCCGCCGCGTACTACGCGAAGTCGGCCGGTCACCTTCCCCGGGAGATCGCCGAGGAGCCCGTCTCCTGAGGGAGCCCGCCCGGCGGCCCGAGGAGGGAGCTCAGCCGAGCTCGAGGACGCGGGCGAGCGGCATGCCCGGCCGGTAGGCCAGGTGCTCGTGGCCGGGCGCGTCGAGGACGGCGAGGTCGGCCCGTGAGCCGACGGCGATGCGGCCGACGTCCTCTCGGCGCAGGGCACGGGCCCCACCGACGGTGGCCGCGACGAGCGCCTCGGCCGCCGTCATCCGCATCTCGCGCACGGCGAGGGCGATGACGAACGGCATCGACGCGGTGTTGCAGGTGCCCGGGTTGCAGTCGGTGGCCAGGGCGACGTCGACCCCGGCGCCGATGAGGCGGCGCGCGTCGACGTACGGCTGCCGGGTGCTGAACTCGACCCCGGGGAGCAGGGTCGCCACGGTCGTCCCCGCCGCGCCGGCGAGGGCCTGGACGTCGGCGTCGGCGAGGAAGGTGCAGTGGTCGACGCTCGCCGCACCGAGCTCGACGGCCAGGCGCACCCCCGGTCCCTGCGCCAGCTGGTTGCCGTGGACCCGCAGGCCCAGCCCCGCCTCGCGCCCGGCGAGGAGGACGCGGCGCGCCTCGTCCTCGGTGAACGCGTACGGTGACGCGGGCTCGCAGAAGACGTCGACCCAGCGGGCGTGCGGGGCGCAGGCCGCGAGCATCGGGCCGGTGACCAGGTCGAGGTAGGCGTCGCGGTCGTGCCTGGCGTCGGGCGGGACGACGTGCGCGCCGAGGAAGGTGGTCTCGTCGGTGACCTCGCGGGCCAGCCGCAGCGACCGCTCCTCGTGCTCGACGTCGAGACCGTACCCGCTCTTCACCTCGACGGTCGTCGTTCCGAGAGAACGCATCTCGGCGATGCGTGCCCGCAGGAGGCCTCGCAGCTCGTCGTCGGAGGCGGCGCGCGTGGCGGCGACCGAGACCCCGATGCCCCCGCCGTCGTAGGGCGTCCCGGACATCCGGGCGGTGAACTCGGCGGCACGGTCGCCGGCGTGGACGAGGTGGCTGTGGCTGTCGACGAACCCCGGCACCACGCCCGCCCCACCGACGTCGACCCGCCGGTCGGCCTCCGGGGCGGAGGCGGCCGGACCCACCCACGCGACGAGGCCGTCCTGCACCACCACCGCCGCGTCGCGGACCACCCCGAGACGATCGGCCGCCGGGACCAGCGCACCGAGAACCGCTGTGGCGCCGTCGGGTCCGGCGCAGGTCACGAGCTCACCGATGCCCGTGACGAGCGTCGAGGGTGAGCCCGACCCGGCGGGGTCCGCGGTCACCGGCGGACCCGGCTGATGGCGTCGGCGAGCATCCGGCCGACGTCGCCCGACCGGTGGGCACCACCGCGGACGACGTGCTCGCCGTGGACGACGGTGTCGGTGACGTCGGCCGAGGTCGCGGCGTACATCACCTGCTCGGGCGACACCCCGGCGGTGCGCGGGCTGTCGAGGCGGACGGCCACGAGGTCGGCGAGCTGTCCCACGGCGATGAGGCCGCCGTCCCAGCCGAGCGAGCGGTAGCCGTCGAGGGTCGCCATCGCGAGCAGGGACGACGGGTGGAACCTGCCGCGCTCGAGCGACTCGAGGCGCTCGTGCATCTCGATCCCGCGCACCTCCTCGAACGGGTCGATGACGGCGTGCTGGTCGGAGCCGAGGGACAACGCGACCCCGGCGTCGGCGAGGCGGCGGGCGGGGCCGATGCCGTCGGCGAGGTCACGCTCGGTCGTGGGGCAGAAGCACGCGGTGGAGCCCGCTCCGGCGAGGAGCTCGACGTCCTTGTCGGACAGGTGGGTCGCGTGGACCACGGTGGTCGCCGGCCCGAGCAGGCCCTCACCGGACAGCAGCTCGGTGGGCGAGCAGCCGTAGAAGCCCTCGCACGCGAGGTTCTCCCCCGGCTGCTCGGAGAGGTGGACGTGGAGCGGCCGGTCGCCGTGCGCCGCGAGCTCGCCGACGGCGGCGAGGTCGTCGCACGGGACGGCGCGCACCGAGTGCACGGCGGTGCCGACGCGGGTGGTGTCGTCGTCGGACAGCGCCGAGACCCGCTCGGCCCAGCCCTGGACCGAGCCGTCGCTGAACCGCTGCTGCACGTCGTCGAGCTCGAGGTGGCCGCCGGCGGTGAGCCCGCCCGCGAGGTAGCACGTGTCGAGCAGCGTGAGCCGGATGCCCACCTCGCGGGCCGCGGCGACCAGCGCCTTCCCCATGACGTTGGGGTCGTCGTAGCGCCGGCCCCCGGGCGCGTGGTGGACGTAGTGGAACTCGCCGACCGTCGTGTACCCGGCGAGGAGCATCTCGGCGAAGACCGCCTTGGCCAGGCCGTGGTAGGTCTCGGGGTCGAGCTTGCGGGTGACGCCGTACATCGCGTCGCGCCAGCTCCAGAAGTTGCCGCCGTCGTCGTGCGTCCGCCCGCGCAGGGCCCGGTGGAAGGTGTGGCTGTGGCCGTTGGCGAGCCCCGGGAGGACGACGCCGGCCAGGCGCGCGTCATCGGGCTGCGGCGTGGCGTCCGGGAGCACCTCGATGATGCGGCCGCGGTCGGTCACGACCCGCACGGACCGTCGGACGCCACCGGGGAGCACCGCGTGCTCGCACCAGAACGCGGTCATGCACCGCCCCCGGCGAGGTCGCCGACGACGTCGGCGAGGGCCGCGACACCGGCGAGGCAGTCGTCGGCGGCGGCCCACTCGTCGGGTGAGTGCGAGACGCCGGTGGGGTTGCGCACGAAGAGCATGGCGGTGCGGACGCCGTCGTTGGCGAGGATCCCGGCGTCGTGGCCGGCGCCGGTGCCGATGACGGGGGCGCCGCCGAGCCGCGTGGCGATGCGACGGGCGAGGGCGGGGTCGAAGTCGGTGGTCGGGGTCCAGGACTCCTGGGTCATCAGCCCGTCGAACTCGTGGACGACCTCGCGGACGTCGGAGACCACCCGCAGCACGGCGTCGGCCTCGGAGCCGCGGGCGTCGAGCCACCCCGTGGCGCACGACGCGATGGCGTTGACGCCGCCGGGGGAGACGTGGACCTTGCCGACGGTGGCCACGCACCCGTGGGCCTCCGCGGCGCGACGGGTGGCGATGACGGCCGCCGCGAGCCCGAGCATGGCGTCCTCGCGGTCGTCGAGTCGGGTCGTGCCCGCGTGGTTGGCCTCCCCCGGGACGTCGAAGCGCCACCGGCCGTGCGGCCAGATGTCGCTGCCGACCCCCACGGCGTGGTCGAGCTCGACCAGGGCCCGGCCCTGCTCGATGTGCAGCTCGACGAACGTGCCGATGCGGGCGAGGGTCTCCTCGTCGCGCCCCAGGTGGCCGGGGTCGCGGCCCGCGGAGCGCAGCGCCTCGGCCATCGACAGCCCGTCGCGGTCCTTCAGGGAGCGGGCCCGGTCGGGGTTCAGCGCCCCGGTGA
This sequence comes from uncultured Actinomycetota bacterium, assembly GCA_963795035.1. GTDB lineage: Bacteria > Actinomycetota > Actinomycetes > Actinomycetales > Dermatophilaceae > Oryzobacter. The sequence goes on from CAWCFZ010000002.1 coordinate 238,597, forward strand.
GCACCCGCGACCCGGCGCAGGCCACGCCGAAGCGGGCCCCCTCCTCGTCGACGAAGTTGACGATCCCCACGGGGCGGGACGGCACGAAGCCGGTCTCGCGCAGGTGGTCGAGCGCCGCGAAGGCGCCCACGACCCCGAGCGGGCCGTCGAAGGCCCCGCCATCGGGGACCGAGTCGAGGTGCGAGCCGATGACGACACCCGGGTCGCCCGCGGCGAGGGCGGCGTCGGGGTCGCCCCACCAGGCCCACTGGTTGCCGACGCGGTCGGTGGTGACGTCGAGGCCACGATCGGCGCACTCGCCCTCGAACCACTCCCGCAGCTCGGAGTCGGTGCGGGTCCACGCGAAGCGGTGGTAGCCCCCGCTGTCGTCGTCCCTGCCGAGTGCCTCGAGGTCTCGCCACATCCTGCGGAACCCCGCTGACGCCCCGTCCTGGAGCGGTACTGACGACATGGGTCCATTGGACCTCCTCGTCGTGACTGGTGGGGCGGCATGAACGCGCCGGATGTCTCGGGTGTCAGATGTTGCGACGTCAGGCCGGGTCGATCCGGCCCACCGGGCGTCCTCCACCCGCGCGTGTCCGGGCCCGCAGCGGCCCTAGGCTGGCGCCCATGACGAGCAGCGGCGAGGAGCGCGCCCTCGGTGCGCTCTCGACCTCCGGGATCGAGCACGAGGTGACCCGGCACGGCCGGGTGGGGTCGCTCCAGGAGGCCGCGGCGGCCCGGGGGGTGCAGCCGCGAGACCTCGTCAAGACCCTCGTCGTGCGCCGCGGCGAGGGCGACTTCCTCTTCGTCCTCGTCCCCGGCGACCGCGAGATCTCCTGGCCCAAGCTGCGCGCCCTGCTCGGGGTCAACCGGATGTCGATGCCGGACGCCGCGACGGCCCTTGAGGTCACGGGGTACGAGCGGGGAACCATCACGCCGTTCGGCTCGAGCACCGCGTGGCCGGTCGTCGCCGACGCGACGATGTCGGGTCGCCGGGTCTCGATCGGGGCCGGGGCCCACGGCGTGGCCGCCAGTCTCGACGCCGACGCGGCGGTCGCGGCCCTGGGCGCCACGGTCGCCGACGTCACCGACCCCGCCTGACCTGCGCCCTCCCCCGCCACGTCGACCTCGGGGTCAGGACTCGCGCATGGGGACGCGCACGCCCCGCTCGGCCGCGACCTCCTCGGCGCGGTCGTACCCGGCGTCGACGTGCCGGATGACGCCCATCCCCGGGTCGTTGGTGAGGACGCGGCGCAGCTTTTCGGCGGCCAACGGGGTGCCGTCGGCGAGGCAGACCTGGCCGGCGTGGAGCGAGCGGCCGATGCCGACGCCGCCGCCGTGGTGGATCGACACCCAGCTGGCGCCCGACGCGGTGTTGACGAGGGCGTTGAGGAGCGGCCAGTCGGCGATGGCGTCGGACCCGTCGAGCATCGACTCGGTCTCGCGGTAGGGCGAGGCGACCGAGCCGCAGTCGAGGTGGTCACGGCCGATGACGATGGGGGCGCTGACCTCCCCCCGCGCGACGAGGTCGTTGAACGCCTCGCCGGCCCGGTCGCGCTCGCCGTACCCGAGCCAGCAGATCCGCGCCGGCAGTCCCTGGAACGCGATCTTCTCGGCGGCCCCGCGCATCCACTTCTGGAGGCGGTCGTTGTCGGGGAACAGGTCGAGGACGGCCTTGTCGGTGGCGGCGATGTCCTTGGGGTCGCCGGACAGGGCGACCCAGCGGAACGGGCCCTTGCCCTCGCAGAACAGCGGCCGGATGTAGGCGGGGACGAAGCCCGGGAAGTCGAAGGCTCGCGCGCAGCCACCCTGGCGGGCCTCGTCGCGGATGGAGTTGCCGTAGTCGAAGACCTCGGCGCCGGCGTCCATGAACCCGACCATGGCCTCGACGTGCCGGGCCATCGAGGCGCGCGCCCGGTCGGTGAACTCCTCGGGCTTGTTCTCGGCGTACTCGGCCCAGTCCTCGAGCGCGATGCCCTCGGGGAGGTAGCTGAGCGGGTCGTGGGCGGAGGTCTGGTCGGTGACGACGTCGATGTCGACGCCGCGTCGCAGCAGCTCGGGGAAGACCTCGGCGGCGTTGCCGACGACCCCGACCGACCAGGCCCGGCGGTCGGCCTTGGCGCGCAGCGCGATCTCGACCGCGTCGTCGAGGGAGGCCGCGACCTCGTCGAGGTAGCGGTGCTCGACCCGTCGCCGCAGCCGCGTCTCGTCGACGTCGACGACGAGGCAGACGCCGCCGTTGAGCGTGACCGCGAGCGGCTGCGCCCCGCCCATCCCGCCGCACCCGCCGGTGAGGGTGAGGGTGCCCGCGAGGGATCCGCCGAAGCGCTTCTCGGCGACGGCGGCGAAGGTCTCGTAGGTGCCCTGGACGATCCCCTGGGTGCCGATGTAGATCCACGAGCCGGCCGTCATCTGGCCGTACATCGTCAGGCCGAGGTGCTCGAGGCGGCGGAACTCGGGCCAGGTCGCCCAGTCGCCGACGAGGTTGGAGTTCGCGATGAGGACGCGCGGTGCCCACTCGTGGGTCTGCATGACGCCGACGGGGCGGCCGCTCTGGACGAGCATCGTCTCGTCGGCCCGCAGGTCGGTGAGGGTGCGGACCATCGCGTCGAAGGAGCGCCAGTCGCGGGCGGCCCGGCCGGTGCCGCCGTACACGACGAGGTCGTCGGGGCGCTCGGCCACCTCGGGGTCGAGGTTGTTCATGAGCATCCGCAGCGGGGCCTCGGTCGACCACTGCCGGGCGGTCAGGGTGGTGCCGCGGGGGCTGCGCACGGGGCGGGCGCCGTCCATGTCGGTCTCCTTCGTCGGGATGCCTCCACTGTGGCCGGGCGCGCGAACGCGCCCAAGACCCCGCGGGCCACGGGTGTCTGCCATCCGAGACCCCCTCCACCCTCCCCCGCCCCCGGCACACCCTCCAGAGTCGGGTGCTCACCTGGTCGCCAGGACAGCCACCTGGGCACCCGAGTCCAGTGCGGTGCAGACTCGGGGGATGCCGACTGCCGATGACGCCGCCTCCTCGCCGACGCCCGATGCCGCCTCCTCGCCGACGCCCGATGGGGCGGTCCCGCACGAGAACGTCCATGACGACGCGGGGGTCTCTGGGCACGGGCACGGGGTGCGCCCGGGGCAGGTCGAGTGGGACGCACGGTACGGCGAGGACGACCGGATCTGGAGCGGCGAGCCCAACCACGCCCTCGTCGTCGAGGCGGGTGCCCTGGCACCGGGGCGGGCGCTGGACGTGGGGTGCGGCGAGGGCGCCGACGCCGTCTGGCTGGCACGCCAGGGCTGGGACGTCGTCGGCCTCGACCCGTCGGGCGTCGCGCTGGAGCGGGCCCGGGCGGGCGCCGCGGCGGCCGGTGTCGAGGTGCGGTGGGTCCACGCGGAGCTCGCCGACGCCATGGACGACCTCGACGCGGGCGCGTTCGACCTCGTCGTCGCCTTCTACCCGACCCTGTTCAAGGACACCGACCCGCTGCCGACGCTGACCTCGCTCGTGGCGCCCGCAGGCTCGCTGCTCCTCGTCCACCACGCCGACGTCGACCCCGAGCGAGCCCGGGCCCACGGGTTCGACCCGCAGGAGCTGCTCTCCCCCGCCGACGTGGTCGCCGGGGTCGGCGACGGCTGGACGGTCGAGGTCGACGAGCGCCGGCCCCGTGTCATCAGCGGCGGCGCCGGGTCGCACCACTCCGACGACCTCGTCGCGCGGGTCCGTCGCGACCCCTGATCCCGGACCTGCCGGCAGGCGCGCGCCTGGTGTCGGGTCCGCGACGCAGGACGGACAGGCTCCCGTCAGGCCAGGGGCCCGGCGTGCTCCTCGGCCACCCGCCGGACGGTGCCGTCGGTGACGAGCCGGTGGGCGACCTCGATCTCCGGGGCGAGGTAGCGGTCCTCACCGGGCTGTGACGCCCCGGCGGCGACGAGGGCGCCGACGACGGCCGCCGTGGCGGGAGCCGGGGCCAGCGGGGCGCGCAGCTGCAGGCCCCGCGCCGCCGTGAGGACCTCGACCGCCAGCACCCGCGAGAGCCCGTCGACGGCGCGGCGCAGCTTGCGGGCGCCCGACCAGCCCATCGAGACGTGGTCCTCCTGCATCGCCGAGCTCGGGATCGAGTCGACCGACGCGGGCACGGCGAGGCGCTTCATCTCCGAGACGATCGCGGCCTGGGTGTACTGGGCGATCATGTGGCCGCTGTCGACGCCCGGGTCGTCGGCGAGGAAGGGCGGCAGGCCGTTGCTGCGCGCGACGTCGAGGAAGCGGTCGGTGCGACGCTCGGAGATGGAGGCGAGGTCGGCGGCGACGATGGCGAGGAAGTCCAGCACGTAGGCCACGGGCGCGCCGTGGAAGTTGCCGTTGCTCTCGACCCGCCCGTCGGTGGTGACGACGGGGTTGTCGACGGCGCTCGCGAGCTCCCACCCGGCGACGCGGGCCGCGTGGTCGACGGTGTCCCGCACGGCGCCCGCGACCTGCGGAGCGCACCGCAGCGAGTAGGCGTCCTGGACGCGAGTGCACGCGTCGGTGCGGTGCGACTCACGGATCTCGCTGTGCGCCATCACGTTGCGGATGTTCGCGGCCGCCAAGGCCTGCCCCGGCTGGGGGCGCAGCGCGTGCAGGTCGGCGGCGAACACGTCGTCGGTGCCGAGCAGTCCCTCGACACTCATCGCCGCGGCGACGTCGGCCACGACGAGCAGCTCGCGCAGGTCGTGGATGGCCAGGCACAGCATGCCGAGCATCCCGTCGGTGCCGTTGACGAGCGCCAGGCCCTCCTTCTCCTCGAGCTCGACCGGGGTGAGCCCGGCAGCCTCCAGGGCGCGGGCCGCCTCCATCAGCGCCCCCGTCGCATCGCGCACCTCGCCCTCGCCCAGCAGCGCCAGGGCACAGTGCGACAGCGGCGCGAGGTCACCGGAGCAGCCCAGGGAGCCGTACTCGCGCACGACGGGCGTGATGCCGTGGTTGAGCAGGCCCACGTAGGTCGTGAGGGTCTGCTCGCGGATGCCCGTGCGGCCCGTGGCCAGAGTGGCGACGCGCAGGAGCATGAGGGCTCGCACGACCTCGCGCTCGACCTCCGGGCCCGAGCCGGCGGCGTGGCTGCGGATGAGGGAGCGCTGGAGGCGGCGGCGAAGGTCGACGGGGATGTGGCGGGTCGCGAGCGCTCCGAAGCCGGTGGAGACCCCGTAGTGCGGCTGGGTGTCGTCGGCGAGGCCGCGGACCACCTCGCGGCTGCGGCGGACCTCCGTCAGGGCCGACGGCGCGAGGACCACCGGGACCCCGAGACGGGCGACCCGCACGACCTCATCGATGGTGAGGGGGCCGGCGCCGACGGTCACGGGCTCGAGACCGGGCTCGGCACTCGCTGCGGTGGCCGCTGCCGGGCCCGCCCGACCCCCGCCCGGGTAGGACTCGGGCATCGCAGGCCGCGAGCCGGGGGTCAGGGCGTCACTCATGCCGTCCATTGTCGGCGCCGCCCGTGCCACGGCGACACGGCCGCCGGCGCCATCGTGTCTCGGATGACAGACCTGGGCGGCCGACCGACCCCGGGCTCAGGGCCGGGTGACCAGGATGCCGTCCTCGTCGGCCCAGAGGTGCGCCCCGGCGACGAACTCGACGCCGCCGAAGGACACCGGCACGTCCCGGTCGCCGACGCCGTCCTTGGCGCTCTTGCGGGGGTTCGACCCGAGCGCGAGGACTCCGAGCGGGAGGCCGCCGAGGGCCACGACGTCGCGCACCGCGCCGTTCACGACGACGCCGGCCCAGCCGTTGGCCACCGCGGACGCGCCGATGAGGTCACCCACGAGTGCCGACTCCAGGGAGCCGGCGCCGTCGACCACGAGGACCCTGCCCTCGCCGGGCTGCGCGAGCGCGGCCTTGACGAGCGCGTTGTCCCGGTGGCACCGCACCGTGCTGATGACGCCCTGGAACCGCGGCGCCCCGCCGAGCGAGCGCAGCTGGAGCGAGCACGACTGCAGGGCGTCTCCGTACTCGTCGTAGAGGTCAGCCGTCGGAATGCCCTGTGCTGCAATGGAATCCATGTTCTCCATCCTACTCCGCCTTCACTGCGAGGACGTGGCAGCGGGCGTCGAGGAGGATGCGCTGCGCCACCGAGCCCATGAGGAGCTTGCCGACAGCAGTCCGGTGCCGCAGCCCGATGACGATCACGGTCGCCGACCGCGCCTCCGCCTCCGCCACGATCGTCTCGGCGGGGTCGGAGCCCTCGTCGACCTGGACGACCTCGACGTCGACGCCGAGCTCGGTCACGTCGCGCCTCACGCGCTCGAGGTCGTCGCCCCCGGCACGCCGGGCGTCGACGAGGACGTCGTCCCGCGCCATGTTGAGGACGACGAGCGGCTGCGAGCGCAACCGCGCCTCCTCCACTCCGGCGCGAAGTGCGGCCTCTCCCAGGGAGTTCGGCACGTAGCCGACGAGCACGGTCATGGTCGGGGTCCTTCCGAGGTGGCGGTACGGGAGCGCTCCACCGAGGCCGGCGGCTGGTCGTCGTCGCCGCCGGCGGAGCGGTCGTCGTCGCCCCCACGGCCACGGCGCAGCAGCCGCGAGACGAGCGGCCAGAGCAGGACGACGGCGATGAACGCGTAGCAGACCCAGGCGACCGGACCCCCGAGGAGGCCCGAGATGTCGCCGCCGGTCGTCTGCAGCGAGCGGCGCATGTGCCGCTCGAACAGCGGGCCGAGGATCGCACCCACGATGAGCGGCAGCACCGGCAGCCCGAACCGCCGCATCGCGAAGCCGAGGAAGCCGAGCCCGATGAGCAGGTACAGGTCGAACGGCTGCCCCTGCACGGCGTAGGCACCCATCGACGCGAAGAACAGGATGCCCGCGTAGAGGTACGGGCGCGGGATGCGCAGCAGCTTGGCCCACGTCGGCGCCAGCGGCAGGTTGAGCACGAGGAGGAAGAAGTTGCCGATGAACAGGCTGGCGATGAGCATCCAGACGAGGTCGGGCTCCTTGGTGAGCAGCAGCGGCCCGGGCTCGATGCCGTAGCTCATGAAGGCCGCGATGATGATGGCGGCCGTCGCGTTGGTCGGCAGGCCCAGGGCCAGCAGCGGCACCATGGTGCCGGCGGCCGAGGCGTTGTTCGCGGCCTCGGGCCCGGCGACGCCCTCGATGGCGCCCTTGCCGAACTCCTCCGGGTGCTTGGTGAGCCTGCGCTCGGTGAGGTAGGACAGGAACGTCGGGATCTCGGCGCCCCCGGCGGGGATCGCCCCGAACGGGAAGCCGAGCGCCGTGCCACGCAGCCACGGCTTCCACGACCGGCCCCAGTCCTCCCTCGACATCCACGGCCGACCCACGGGGATGACCGTGGCGGCCTTGCGCCGCAGGTGCGCCGCGACCCACAGGGCCTCACCGACGGCGAAGATGCCGACCGCGATGACGACGACGTCGATGTTGTCGGCGAGGAAGGGGCTGCCGAAGGTGAGCCGCTGCTGCCCGGTGACGAAGTCGGTGCCGACGAGCCCCAGCGCCAGGCCGAGGAGCAGGGCGGCGAAGCCGCGGACCCGCGAGGAGCCCAGGATGGCTGCCGTCCCGACGAACGCGACGAGGATGATCGCGAGGAACTCGGGCGAGCCGAGGGTGATCGCGAACGTCACGACCTGCGGCATGACGAGGACGATGAGCGCCGTGGCGATGGTGCCGGCGACGAACGAGCCGATCGCCGAGGTCGCGAGCGCCTGCGCGGCCCGGCCGGACTTGGCCATCTTGTTGCCCTCGAGGGCGGTGACGACCGACGACGACTCGCCGGGGGTGTTGAGCAGGATCGAGGTCGTCGACCCGCCGTACATGCCGCCGTAGAAGATGCCGCCGAAGAGGATGAGCGACTGCTCGACCGGCAGGCCGTACGTCACGGGCAGCAGGAGGGCGACCGTCATCGCGGGCCCGATGCCGGGGAGCACGCCGACCGCCGTGCCCACGGTGACCCCGAGGAGCGCGATGAGCAGGTTGAGCGGCGTGATGACGTCGGCGAACCCGCCGAGGAGTGCGGAGACGTTGTCCATCAGAGGATCCCCTGGAGGATGCCGGCGGGCAGGTTGACCCCGAGCCCGATGGCGAAGGCGTAGAAGGTGGTGAGCGACAGGGCGATGCCGATGGCCAGACCGCGCACGTGGTGGCGGTTGCCCAGGGCGAACGCCGACAGGAAGAACAGCCCGGCGCCGCTGATGACCCAGCCGAGGGGCTCGATGAGCACCGCGTTGAGGGCGAAGGCACCGGCGAGGTACGCGACGGTCCTCCAGTCGGCGGGCTGGCCGAGCTCGATGTCCTCGCCGGCCTCGGCCTCGCCGACACCGCCGCGGGCGACGTCGAGGGCGTAGAGGACCGCGATGACGACGAGGAGCGCGCCGACGACGAACGGCATCGCTCGCGGACCGACGGGGTCGTTGCTGCTCGTCACGTGCCCGATGCGGCTCGCGTCGACGATGACGACCACCCCGACCAGGGCCAGGGCCGCGCACAGGGCGAACTGTGCGCGGTCCCTGACCGAGGTGGTGGCCGTGGTGGCCTCCGAGGTCATGTCAGGCCAGTCCCAGGGTCTTGAGGATCGTCGCGACCTCGGTGTCCTGCGCCTTGAGGAAGGCGCCGAAGTCGTCACCGGTCGCGAAGGCGTCGACCCAGCCGCGCTTGTCGAGCTCGGCCTTCCACGACGCGGAGTCGTGCATCTTGGTGAACGCGTCGATCCAGACGGCCTTGTCGGCCTCGGAGATGCCGGGGGGCGCCACGACGCCGCGCCAGTTGGTGAACTCGAGGTCGATGCCGCTCTCCTTGAGGGTCGGCACGTCACCGAGGGCGGCGACGCGCTCGGCGCTCGTCACGGCGAGGACGCGCACGTCACCGGCCTCGACCTGGTCGAGGAACTCGCCGAAGCCGCTGGCCCCGAACGCGATCTTGCTGCCGAGCAGCGCGGGGAGCAGCTCACCGCCGCCGTCGTAGGAGACGAAGCTGACGGTCTTGGGGTCGATCCCCACGGCGGCCGCGAGCTGCATCGGGAGGAGGTGGTCGGGACCGCCCGGGGAGGAGCCGCCGCCGACGGCGAGGGACTTGGGGTCCTTCTTCCACGCCTCGACGAGCGCGGTGATGTCCTGGTACGGGGAGTCCTTGGGCACGACGATGGCGCCGGCCTCCTCGATGAGCTTGGCGATCGGGGTGGTGTCGGCGAGCGAGGCGGCCGACTTCTGCGTGTAGGCCGCGCCGACGACGCCCAGGCCCATCTGCATCGCGAGCTTGCCGTTGCCCTTCTCGTTGACCACGCGCTGGAGGCCGACGGTGCCGCCGGCGCCGGGGAGGTTGAAGACCTGGACCGAGCCGGTGATCTTCTCCTTCTCCATGACCTGCGCGGCCGTGCGGGCCGTCGTGTCGTAGCCGCCACCCGGGCTGTTGGGGACCATGTACTGCAGGCCGGTCGCGGGGGCGCCACCGCTGGCCGTGGCGGACGCGCCGCCCTGGTCCTTCGTGGCGCCGCAGCCGGTCAGTGCGAGGGAGGCCGCGACGACGGCCCCGAGGGCGATGCGGTGGAGTCTCATCGTGGAGATCACTTTCGTGTGGTGGAGTCGGACGCGATGATCGTCGTGGCGCGCCGGTCCCCTGTCGCGCTTGTGTCAGCAGAGAAGGTTGAGTTCATTGTGGTCAGGCTGAGACGACGTCGGTCGACGCTGGCGGGGCAGCTGTTCGCCCTCCAGCTCGCGATCATCGTCGTCGTGCTCGTGGCCGTGGCCGCGGTCTCGCTGGCCCAGTCGGAGGCGACCTTCGAGCGGGTCGAGGGGCGCCGGGTCTCGGCCATCGCGGAGCAGGTGGCCGCCAGCCCCCTCGTGCGGGCGAGCCTGGACCAGCCGGAGACCCGCACCGGGCTCGCGACGCTCGGCCTGAGCCTGGTGACCCAGACCGGCGTCACCTCGATCACCTTCGCCGACCGCGACCTCGACGTCAGGGTGTCGACCGACCCCACCCTCGAGGAGCGCCGCCTGCCGGTCGGCGACCCCCGCGTGGCGGCCGGCGGCAGCTGGTCGGGCACCCTGCAGGTCGGCGTCCAGGAGCTCATCGTCTCTCAGGTCCCGGTCCTCGCCGGCGACGACGACGACAGCGACCCCTCGACCGCCTCGCGAGCCGGCGAGCTCCTCGGCACGGTCATGGTGGCCGAGCTCGCCCCCTCGACCCTCGAGCGGCTGCAGGGCACCTCGTCGTACCTGCTCACCTACCTCGGTATCGCGCTCGTCGTCGGCCTCGGCGGGTCGTGGCTGCTCTCGCGCCGGATCAAGCGCCAGACGAGGGGGATGGAGCCGCGCGAGATCGCCGGGCTGGCCGAGCACCGCGAGGCGATGCTGCGCGGCATCGCCGAGGGGGTCATCGCGCTCGACCCGCAGCACCGGATCACCCTGGTCAACGAGGTGGCCCGCACCCTGCTCGACCTGCCCGAGCACGCCATCGGGATGGCGGTGTCCGACCTGCGCATCGAGGGACGGCTGCGCGAGGTCCTCGTCGGCGAGAACCCGCGCCCCGCACCGGGGGACGACCCCGACGACCACGTCACGGCCGCCCACGACGAGGTCGTCATCCGCCGTGGGAGGGTGCTCGTCATGAGCACGATGCGCGTGGTCAGCGGCGACCGCGTCCTCGGCACCGTCACGACGATGCGCGACCGCACGGCCCTCGCCGACCTCGAGCGCGAGATCGGCTCGTTCCGCTCCACCGCCCACGTGCTGCGCGCCCAGGCGCACGAGTTCGCCAACCAGCTGCACACGATCAGCGGGCTCATCCAGATCGGTGAGCACGACGAGGTGGTCCGCTACGTCGACGCGCTCAGCGAGCGGCGCCACGCCCTCGACCTCACCGTCAACACCCTCGTGCAGGACCCCACGATCGCCGCGCTGCTCATGGCCAAGGTCGCCTCGGCGAACGAGCGGCGGGTCGAGCTGACGCTCACCGAGGACACCCGGCTCGAACGGCTCGAGACGCACGACGCCGCCGACGTCGCGACCGTCCTCGGCAACCTCGTCGACAACGCGCTCGAGCACGCACCGCGCGGCTCGCTGCCGTCCCCCTTCGTGCGGGTCAGGTTGAGGCAGGACGCCAGCACCGTCGAGATCGTCGTCTCCGACTCGGGGCCGGGAATCCCCGACGAGATGATGTCCTCGGTCTTCGAGCACGGGGTCACGACCAAGCGGGTCGACCCGATGGAGCACGGGGTCGGCCTGGCCCTGACCCGCCTCGTCTGCCGGCGGCGCGGTGGTGAGATCGACGTCCGCCGCGTCGACGGCGTCACGTCGTTCGTCGCGCGGCTCGGTGTCTCGACCTTTGTGGACCCGGTTGCAGCAGAACCTGTTTCGACCGAGGCAGCGCCGTGATCCGGGTTCTCGTCGTCGACGACGACTTCATGGTCGCGCGGATCCACGTCGGTTTCGTCGAGCGCGTCGAGGGCTTCGAGGTCGTCGGCGTCGCCCACTCGGGCAAGGAGGCCGCCGAGGCGGTGACCGCCCTGCGCCCCGACCTGCTCCTGCTCGACCTCTACCTCCCCGACCGCTTCGGCCTCGACCTCCTGGCCGACCTGCGCACCGGGCCGAACCCCTGCGACGCCATCGTCATCACCGCCGCGAAGGAGAGCGCAGCGGTGCGCTCCGCCGTCCGGCTCGGCGTCACCGACTACGTCCTCAAGCCGTTCGGGTTCGGCGACCTCGAGGAGCGGCTGCGCCGGTACGCGACCCAGCGCGCCGTCCTCGAGCGCACCGAGGTCAGCGGCCAGGCCGACGTCGACCGCGTCTTCTCGCGGACCGCGGCCGGCGGCGCCACCGAACCGCTCCCCAAGGGGATGAGCCCCGAGACCGCCCGGCTCGTCGAGGACGCCCTCGCCACGGCGGCAGAGACCCTGTCGGCCACCGAGGTCGCCGAGGAGGTCGGCCTCTCACGCGTCAGCGCACGCCGCTACCTCGAGCACTTCGTGACGACCGGGCGCGCCGACGTCCGGCTCCGGTACGGGTCCACCGGCCGCCCCGAGCGCCGGTACCGGTGGGTGGGGTGATGGCGAACGCACCCGCGGCGGGCCACGCCCTCGACGTCCTCGCCCTCATCGCGAGACGCGGAGAACCCGTGCCGGCGGCCGCGATCGCCCGCGACCTCGGCCTGCCCCGCTCGAGCGTCTACCACCTGCTCAGCGTCCTCGTCGACCGCGGCTACGTCCGCCACCTGTCCGAGGAGCGGCGCTACGGCCTCGGGCTGGCCTCCTACGAGCTGGGGTCCGCCTACCAGCGCCAGGCCCCGCTGGAGCGGATGGCCCGCGGCGTCATGGACCGCCTCGCCGAGACCACCGGCCACAACGCGCACCTCGCCGTCCTCCACGGACGCGACGTCCTGTACGTCATCGAGCAGCGGGCGCCCGGGGCGCCCCCTGCTCGTCACCGAGGTCGGCGTGCGGCTGCCCGCGGCGCTCACGGCCTCCGGGATGGCGATGCTCGCCGCGCTGCCCGCCGCCCAGGTCCGGGCGCTGTACCCCGACCGCGGCGCGCTCGTCCAGCGCGACGGTCGCGGCCCGCTCTCCACGACACGGCTGCGCGCCGAGCTGCAGGCCGTCCGCCAGCGCGGGCACGCCGTGGAGGACGGCCTGGTCACCCCGGGCCTGGGGTCGGTGGCCGTCGCGGTCCTGGACCACAACGACTACCCGGTCGCGGGGGTCGCCGTGACGTTCCCGCAGGCCGACGTCGACGACGCGGCCACCGCCCGGCTCGTCGGGGCCGTCCGCCGGGCCGCCGCCAGCCTCAGTGCCCGGCTCGGTCGGGCCACGCGCTGACCCGGCGACCCCCCGATCGGGCCATGGACGCCGTCGCCGTGGCGGTCATACGGTGGCTCGGTGGCCCGCTCGTCGCAGTCAGGGCCCGCCGTCGGACTCGGCTGATGCCAGCCGGCAGGCAGGACGCGCAGTCTTTGGGAGGGGGCCGCGCGTCCTGCACTGTGGGGGCTCGTCCTCAGACCCCCATCCGCTCCCACGGGCCCCAGATCGCGAAGCTCACGCCGGCGCTCGCCTGGATGTTGACGAACAGGGTGTGGCCGTCGGGGCTGAAGGTCGACCCGGCGAACTCGTCGTCGTAGCGAGGGGCGCCGTCCCGGGCGCGCTGCACCCGGTTGAGCGCGATGTCCCACAGCTGACCGCCGCGCGAGAGGCCGCGGACGTAGTTGTCCTGGTTGCCGTCCTCGCAGACGACGAGGGTGCCCCTGCGGCTCGCGGTGATGTTGTCGGGGAAGTCGAAGGTCTGCTTCCCGGGCGACTGGTAGACGAGGAAGAGGGTCTGCGAGCGCGTGTCGTAGCCCCACACCTGCCCGAAGCCCGTGCCGTAGCCGCTCGAGGTGTCCGGCCCGGTCATCACGGCCCCGCCGCCCTGGGTCGAGGTGAAGTAGATGACGCCCTTGTCGTGGATCGCGCCCTCGAGCCGCGAGAACCCGGCCGCGCCCTGCGCCCGCCCCTGGTCGCCGACATGGGTGATGGCCTGGTCGTTCGTCGTGGGAGCGCTCTGGCCGGGGGTGTACGGAAAGGTGGGGTCGGGATCCTCGATGTCGACCCACTCCACGTGGTACCTCGTGCCCTTGGCCTGGGAGGCCTCGAGGTGCGCCCGGTCGACGCCCTTGACCTTGAGCATCTGCAGGCGGCCCTCGTTGTCGAGGCGACCGGTCTCCATCGGCGAGGTCCGCGGGGTGTAGCGGTAGAAGCCCGAGGGGAACGCGAAGTTGTCCTCGGTGAGGTACAGGCTCCCGCCGCGCGGGTCGAAGGCGGCCGACTCGTGGGCGAAGCGGCCCGCCCGGGTCACCGGGTCGCCGCTGGCGCGGCCGCTGGTGGGCACCTCGAAGATGTACCCGTGCGGCTTGGTCAGCGGCACGTTCGAGGCGCCGGTGAAGTCCGCGCCGACGTCCGGACCGTTCACCGTCTCCTCGCCGGTGACCCACGTCCCCCACGGCATCGGGCCGCCGGAGCAGTTCATCATCGTGCCGTTGAGGCCGGTCCACGCCTGCGCGACCTCGCCGGTGAGCGAGACGTCGACGACGGTGCAGCCGCCGCGGGCCTGGGGGTCGTAGGTGTGGTCGCCCTGCGGGCCGAAGGCCGGTCCGGGGGTGTTGACCTCGTGGTTGCGGACGAGCGTGACCCGTCCTCCAGCGCCGGGGAACGCGGCCATGCCGTCGTGCCGCCCGGGCAGGACCGTGCCGTCGTCGAGCGTGACCGGTGACTCGGTGTCGTGGAACGAGCGGTAGCGGAACCCCTCGGGCAGGTGCAGGCGGACCTTCCCGTCCCGCTCGTCGGGGACGGCCCGCAGACCCCTGAACGCGGGCGCCCCCAGGGCCGATGCGGGTGCGGCGACCAGTCCCTGGAACGGGCCGGCGAGGACAGCCCCTCCCGCGACGGCGGCGCTTCCCTTGAGCACGGTACGACGTTCGATCGACATGTGGCTGCTCCCATGGGTGTCGGGTGGCGGATCTCCCACCGTAGGACGCAGACCGCCCCAGCGGGGGTGTGCTGACCGGCGCCTTGCGCTGCCCGCGCCGCCTCGGCGACCCCTCTCCGCCCGGGGTCAGGCGGGGCAGCGGCCCCTTCCGCCCGGGGTCAGGCGGGGCAGCCGACCACGGCCCGGGCTCGGCCCCGGGCCCGGGCCCGGGCCCGAACGACCCCGCCCCACACCCCGCCGTCGCGCAGCGGTACCGCGCCGCCGGCCGAGCGGTCCTCGTCGCGACCCATGTCGCGCCTCCTCGCAGGCCGATGTCGGCCTCGTCGCCCCGTGGCGCCGATCGCGCGCAGCGCACGCCGTCGCCTTCCTGGATGCTCCCGCAGCGGCCGCTCCAGGGTCGAGCCCGGCTGCCGGGCCCTCCACGTCCGGGGCGCGGCGCCGTCGATGTCGGCGCCGACCGAGTGGGTTCGGCTGTCGTCCCGGGAACGCGCCACGCCGGCGCGGGGAACGCTCTCCATGCTCGACCTGCCACCAGGTCGCGTCAATGGCCCGACCGGGTGGTCGGGGCGGTCGGGGGCCGGCGGTTGTGCGTTGCCGGGGGCCGGCGGTTGCGCGCGGCCGGGGGCCGGCGGTTGCGCGCGGCCGGGGGCCGGCGGTTGCGCGCTACGGGCCGGCGGTTGCCGCGGCAGGGGGTGGCCGGCGTCGTCGAGCACCAGGCTCGCGCCGGCCGCCGCTGACGCCCGCGCCCTACTGGGTCCGCGGTTGTCACTGGCAGGGGGTGCCCGACATCGTCGAGACCGTGGCTCACGCCGGCCGCCACTGACGCCCGCGCCCTACGGGGGCCCGCGGTTGCGCGCGGCCGGGGCGCCATGGTGCCCGGCATACGGTGGGGGCGTGAAGGCGATGACACTCCCCTCGTTCGGTGGGCCCGAGTCCCTGGTCCTGGCCGACGTCGAGACCCCCCAGCCACGGGACGGCGAGGTGCTCGTCGAGGTCGTGGCCGCCGGCGTCAACCGGGCCGACCTCCTGCAACGGCAGGGTCGCTACCCGCCGCCGCCGGGTGAGTCGGACGTCCCGGGCCTCGAGGTGAGCGGGCGAGTGGCTGCTCTCGGGCCCGGCGTGCAGGGGTGGGCGGTGGGCGACGAGGTGTGCGCGCTCCTCTCGGGCGGCGGGTACGCCGAGGCGGTGCGGGTGCCCGCGGCCCAGCTGCTCCCCGTTCCGGACGGGGTGGACCTCGTCGACGCGGCGGCGCTGCCGGAGGTCGTGTGCACGGTGTGGTCCAACGTCTTCCTCACCGCGAACCTCCAACCTGGCGAGGTCCTGCTCGTCCACGGCGGCTCCTCCGGGATCGGCACCATGGCGATCCAGCTGGCCCGAGAGGTCGGCGCGCGCGTAGCGGTGACGGCGGGCTCGGCCGAGAAGCTGGAGGCGTGTCGGGCCCTCGGGGCCGAGGTGCTCGTCAACTACCGCGAGGCGGACTTCGTCGAGCAGGTCCGCGAGGCCACCGACGGGCACGGCGCCGACGTCATCCTGGACAACATGGGGGCCGCCTACCTCGGCCGCAACGTCGACCTCCTCGCCACCGCCGGGCGCCTCGTCGTCATCGGGATGCAGGGTGGCACCCGCGGCGAGCTCGACCTGTCGGTCCTGCTGCGCAAGCGCGCGGCCGTCATCGCGACGTCGCTGCGGGCCCGGCCTGCGTCGGAGAAGGCGAGCATCGTGGCCGCGGTGCGCGAGCACGTGTGGCCGCTGCTCGCGACGCAGCGGGTCTGGCCCGTGGTGCAGTCGCGCCACGCGTTGGCGGACGCGGCCGAGGCGCACCGCGAGCTCGAGGCGAGCGCCCACGTCGGAAAGATCCTCCTCACCACGTGACGCCGCGCCCGACCTGATCCCCCCAAGCCCCCCGTAACTACCCGCGCAGGGGGGTCCAGATGGATCACCCGGTGAGCCACCACGCCGGCCGCCAACCCGGCTCACCTCATGGGCCATCCGCACGGTTGGGTCCCTGAGTGAGCCATTCCAGCGGGTGGTCGGAGCGGTCCACCCTGTGATCCATCCGGACTCCCCCGGACGGCAGCTGCGCGGGGCGGACGAAGCAAGGCGTCGAGAGCCGGGGGTCGCAGGGCCCGGTCAGGGGCGTGGCCGCCCGAATGGTTCACCGGGTGATCCATCCGGACTTCCCCGGACGACAGATGCGCGACGGACGAGGCAGGGCATCGAGAGGTGGGGTCACGAGGCGTTTCAGCGCGTGTTCGAGGTGGTCCACCCGGTGATCCATCCGGACCTCTCAGGGCGGCAACGACGCGGGGGCGGCCGAAGCGGGGGCGGCCGAAGCGGGGGCGCGGGGCCTGTCCGCGGGTGTCCGGGGTGGGGTAGACATCGGCCATGAGCCTCGTCGCCACCGTCCTCACCGCCCTCGTGGCGCTCATCCACGTCGGCATCGTCGTGCTCGAGATGGCCCTGTGGACCACGCCCCGGGGCCGGGCGGCGTTCGGGCTCAGCCGCGAGTTCGCCGAGCAGACCAAGGTGCTCGGGGCCAACCAGGGTCTCTACAACGGGTTCCTCGTGGCGGCGCTCGTCCTCGGCCTCGTCGGCCCGAGCGAGCACCGCTTCGTGTTCGCGGTGTTCGGCCTCGCCTGCGTCGTCGTCGCCGGCGCGTACGGAGCGGCCACGGTGAGCCGGCGCATCCTGCTCGTCCAGGCACTGCCCGCGGTGCTCGCGCTCGGTGCCCAGCTGCTGGCCCGCTGACCCAGGCACCACCCGCTGACCCGCTGACCCGGAACGCCGCCGCGCGGGGTCAGCGCATGAGCACGTTGAGGACGACGGTCAGCAGCACCGACAGCCCGACAGAGACGAGCAGCATCACCAGGCAGCCGGGGGCGCCGCCGACCGGTCGGATCTTCAGGGGGGTCATGCACCCCCTCCTGCCCCGCGACACCAGATCCATGCTTGACGCGCCATCACATACTCGGTATACCTAGTCCACCACGCCCGTGATACCCGGTATCACGAGCCGAATGAGGGGACGGGTCGATGTCGGTCAGGTCAGGGCTGCTGGCGTTGCTCGCCGAGGGCGAGAAGTACGGCGCCCAGCTGCGCAGCGAGTTCGAGGGGCGCACCGGAGGGACCTGGCCGCTCAACGTCGGGCAGGTCTACACGACCCTCGACCGGCTGGTGCGCGACGGCCTCGTCGAGCAGGCAGCGGACGCCGACGCCGACGGGCGCATCGCCTACCGGCTCACCCCGGCGGGGCACGCCGAGCTCACGTCATGGTGGTCCACGCCGGTGGACCGCACGAGCACACCGCGCGACGAGCTGACGATCAAGCTCGCGCTCGCCGTCACGGCGCCGGGGGTCGACGTCCACCACGTCGTGCAGACCCAGCGCACCGCGACCCTGCGGCACCTGCGCGACCTCACCCGCCTCAAGCGCGGCGCCCTCGGCAGCTCGCAGGGGGCTGCCGGGGCCGCCACCCCCGCCGGGCCGTCGCGCGAGTCGACCGCCGACGACACCGGCCTGGCCTGGCTCCTCGTCCTGGAGAACCTGGTCTTCGCGGCGGAGGCCGAGGTCCGCTGGCTCGACCACGTCGAGACGATGCTGGCTCGCCGGCCCCGACCCGCGACCCCGGCGGCCCCCACGGCCGAAGCGGCACCCGAGGGGCCCCCGGTCCCGCACGACGCCACCGCACACCACACGACCACCGGCTCCGAGCCGGTCGGCACCCACCACGGGGGGAACCAGTCATGACCACAGCCCACGTCGTCCTCACCGACGTCACCCGCGTCCACGGCACCGGCGAGGCGGCGGTCACCGCCCTCGCCGGCGTCAGCCTGGACATCGCGCTCGGCGAGCTCGTCGCCGTCATGGGCCCGAGCGGCTCCGGGAAGTCGACCCTGCTCAACGTCGCCGGCGGTCTCGACCGCCCCACGTCCGGCACCGTCTCCATCGGCGGCGACGTCCTCACCGACCTCGGCCCCCGCGACCTCGCCAAGCTGCGCCGGCGGCGGATGGGCTTCGTCTTCCAGGACTACAACCTCATCCCCAGCCTCACCGCCGCCGAGAACGTGGCCCTCCCCCTCGAGCTCGACGGCGTCCGCGCCCGGCAGGCCCGCCGCCAGGCCCGCCACACGCTCGACCTCATGAGCCTCATGGACCTCTCCGACCGCTACCCCGACCAGATGTCCGGTGGCCAGCAGCAGCGCGTCGCCATCGCCCGGGCCCTGGTCGGCAGCCGCCGGTTCGTCCTCGCCGACGAGCCCACCGGTGCCCTCGACAGCCACACGGGCGAGGAGGTGCTGCGTGTCCTGCGCGAGCGGTGCGACGAGGGCGTCGCGGGCCTCCTCGTCACCCACGAGGCCCGTCACGCCGCGTGGGCCGACCGCGTCGTCTTCCTGCGCGACGGGGTCGTCGTCGACTCCACCGGGGAGCGCGAGACGCCCGAGGACCTCCTCGCGAGCGAGGCGGCGGCGCGATGACGACGCTCGTCCGCCCCGAGGAGCGGACCGACGGCAGCAGGGCGCGCGACCACCGGACGCCCGAGCCGAGCCGCTTCGCCGCGTGGCGCTCGACCTGGACGGTGGCCCTGCGGATGGCGCGGCGCGACGTGCGCCGCCACCGGGGACGCAGCGCCCTCGTCGTCGTCATGGTCGCCCTGCCGACCCTGCTTCTGGCCCTCGTCGTCACGGTGGCCGCGACCTCCGACGTCGACGGCGTGGAGCGCATCCCCTCGACGATGGGATCCGGCCAGGCCCTCGTCGACTGGCCCGAGGGCGGCCGCGTCATGCAGGGGCCCGACCCCTGGTCGGGAAGCTCCGGCACCGCGGAGGGAGGCCGGGAGATCCCCGGCTTCGACCGCGAGCGCACCGCGTTCGACAACGCGGATGCGATCTCCCGGCTCGTCGGCGCCCCGGTCACGCCCGTCGTCAACTTCTCGGGGCGGATCACGCTCGGTGAGCGTCGCATCAGCGTCCAGGGGGTCGCCCTCGACGGCCGCACCGACGTCGGGGACCGGCTGCGGCTCGAGTCCGGGCGCTGGCCGCAGACGAGCGCCGAGGCGCTCGTGACCGCGGCGGCCACGTCACGGGGGGTCCCGGACCGGGGCCGGATCACGGTGAGCGTCAACGGAACCGAGCAGGCCTACGACATCGTCGGGACGGCCGACTCGTTCGGCGGGTTCGGCAACGAGGGGCTCGTCGTCCCGATCCCGCCCGCAGGCCTCACCCAGGCCTCCGGCGGCTGGATCGTCCGCGGCGCAGACCCCGTCACCTGGGAGGAGGTCACGGCGCTCAACGAGTACGGCCTGCGGGTCACCTCGGCGGCCGTGCTGCGCGACCCACCCTCCATCGAGCAGCTGGCCCCGGAGCTGCAGGAGGTGGCGCGCGGCGACGCCAGCCAGATGGGCCTGCTCGTGGGGCTCGGCGCCGCCATGCTCCTCGTCACCACCGCCCTGCTCGTCGGTCCGGCGTTCGCGGTGAGCGCGGCTCGCCAGCGGCGCACCCTGGCCCTGGCCGCGAGCAACGGCGCGAGCACCCCGGTCCTGCGACGCACCGTGCTGGCCCAGGCCATCGTCCTCGGCACCTTCTCCGCGCTCGTCGGCACCGCCCTCGGCGTCCTGGCCGCAACCGGCGTCGCCGCGTGGACGTCCCGGGGCGGAGGCTTCGGCCTCGGGGGCCCCCTCGACGTCCGGTGGGGCCTGCTCGTCGGCATCACGTGCTGCGCGGTCGCGAGCACCCTCGCCGCGGCCCTCGTGCCGGCCCGTCGGCTGGGGCGCCTCGACATCGTGGGTGTCATGCGCGGCCAGAGCGTGTCCGCCCGCCCCAGCCGCGTCGTCCTCGCGGCAGGGGTGATCCTCACCGCCCTCGGTGCGGTGGCCGTCCTGGGCTCCACCGGCGCCGCCGGGCTGCCGAGCATCCCCACGATGGTCGGCCTCGACATGGGGGGCGAGTTCGCCGTCACCGTGGGCGCGGTCGTCCTCATCATCGGGACGCTCCTCCTCGTCCCGGTGATCCTCGCCGTGGTCGGTCGGCTCGGCAGCCGCCTGCCGACGTCGCTGCGGATGGCGGCCCGCGACCTCGCGCGCCACCGCTCGCGCAGCGCACCCTCGGTCGCCGCGGTGCTCGCCGCCGTCGCCAGCCTGTCGTTCGGGCTCACCGGCCTCGCGAGCGACACCGAGCAGGCGAAGCGCCAGTACGTGCCGGTGACGCTGCCCGGCGAGGCGGTCGTCAGCTTCTGGTACGGCGACGCGACCGACCCCGCGACGGTGCGTGCCGCCGCGCCGGGGCTCGTCGTCACGCAGAACCTCGCCTTCGACACCCAGGACCCGACGATGGCCAGCGACAGCGTGATGCCGACGCAGCCGTACCGGGTCGAGTTCGTCAACGTCCTGCCGAAGGGCTGCACCCCCGAGCGCACGGTCATGGACCTCGCGTGGGAGCCGACGTCGCAGGCCGAGGCCGACGCCGGACCTCCGTGCATGGTGGCCGGAACCACCGCGAACGGCTCAGGGCTCGTCCTCCTCGTGCCGACCGACGAGATCGTGCCGACGGCTCGGGCTCGGCGCGGACGAGGCGACGGCACTGCGCGACGGGGCCGTGGTCGCGCGCGGGCTGCCCGCGAGCGCGGTCACCGACGGCCGGGTCACCCTGGCCCGTGGCAGCTACGAGGTCGACCCCCGGGCGACGGACGTCGGCGACCCGAGGGTCGAGGTGGCCGACCAGCGCGACGTGCCCGTCATCAGCCTGCCCGGCGGTGCCGCGACGTCCGGCCCGATGCTCGACGCGCCGCTCCTCGTCCCCTCGGACGGACCCGTGGCCACGAGCTGGCCGACCCGCCCCTGGAGCCTGACCCTGCGCGACCCGTCCGGGGCCCCGGTCACCGAGGCCACGGCCGAGCGCCTCGCGCAGAGCCTCGGCGACGAGGTGAACGTCAGCGTCGAGCGGGGCTTCCAGCGGGACGACGCGCTGGTCGTCGCCATCCTCCTCGGGACCTTCGCGCTGCTCATCCTCGTCATCACCCTGACCTCCACGGCGCTGACCCTCGCCGAGCAGCAGGGCGACCAGGCGACGCTCGCGGCGCTCGGTGCGACGCGCGGCACCCGGCGGGTGATGGCGGCCGCGCAGGCCTTCCTCCTCGCGGGCGTGGGCTGCGTCCTCGGCGTCGCGGTGGGGCTGGTGCCGGGCATCGCCATCGCCCGGCCGCTCACGACGAACGGGTGGACCAGCGAGGGGGTGCCCGTGGGCCAGGAGAGCATCCTCGTCATCCCGTGGGAGCAGCTCGCGACCGTCGGTGTCCTCGTCCCGCTGCTGGCCGCGGCCATCGCCGCCGCCGGCATCCGCCGGGCCCCACAGGTCACCCGACGCAGCACCTGACACCCGGTAGACTGGGCGCAGCAGAGGGTCCTGGTGCGCTGCTGGAGGCGGGTTCGGCGCACGCCAGAATCCGCCCACCCCGGGCGCCGACCCGAAAGCACCACCGATGTCACCCATCGCCTCCTACCGGCGCCTGTTCTCCCTCGCCGGACCCCTCTACGTCGCCATCGCCTTCGTCGGGCGGCTCCCGCTCGCGATGGCCCAGATGGGCACCCTGCTCCTCGTGGCCGGGACCACCGGCTCCTACGGCCTCGGCGGTGGCGCCGCCGGTGCCCTCGCCGTGGCGAACGCCGTGGGCGCGCCCGTCGCCGGCTCGCTCGCCGACCGGGTCGGGCAGCGCCCGGTCGTCCTCGTCCAGTCGGTGCTCGGGGGACTCGGCCTCATCGCGCTCGTCGCCCTGGCCCACGCCGAGGTGGCGCCCTGGGCCGTCATCACCGTCGCGGCCGTCGCCGGGGCCGCGATGCCGCAGATCGGCCCCCTGGCGCGGGTGCGCTGGAGGCCCATCACGCGCGAGCAGGAGCACCACCAGCCACGCCTCATGGAGGCCGCGTTCTCCTACGAGGGCGCCGCCGACGAGGCCTCGTTCGTGCTCGGCCCGGCCCTGCTCGGCCTGCTCGTCGTCGTCGCGAGCCCCCAGCTCGCTCTCGTCATCGCGGCGTCGATCCTCCTCGTCTTCGGCTGCGCCTTCGCGCTGCACCACACCGCCCGCCTCACCCACGCCCACCGCCCCGATGCGCACGCGGGCGTGCGGCTCGTCACCACCGCGTTCGTCGTGCTCCTCGTGGCCCAGCTGCTCATCGGCGTGGTGTTCGGGTCGATCCAGACCGGCACCACGGTGCTCGCCACGGTCGCCGGCCAGGCCGGCATCGCCGGGCTCGTCCACGCGTCGCTCGGCGTCGGCTCGGTCATCGCCGGGCTCGCCGTCGCCGCCCTGCCCCCGCGCTTCACCTACGCCACGCGCGTGCTCGTCGCCGCCTGCGGCCTGGCCCTGCTCGGCCTGCCGCTGCTCGTCACCGACACGCTCCCGCAGCTGTTCGCCGTCGTCCTCGTGCTCGGCTTCGTCGTGGCGCCGTACATGATCAGCGTCTTCATGCTCGGCGAGCGCACGGCCCCCGTCCAGCGGGTCGGCGCCGCGATGACGCTGCTCGCCGGCGCCACCGGCATCGGCTACGCCCTGGGCTCGGCCGTCGCGGGCCGGCTCGCCGACGTGCACGGCCACCCGGGCGCGTTCGCCGTCACGGTCACCGCCGGGGTCACCGCCGCGGTGCTGGCCGTCGCGTCGCAGCCGCTGCTGCGCCGGATCGGGGGACCGGACCCCCGCCCCGTTCCGGAGCCCGCCGCCGTCCTGCGGTGAGACCGGCCGCGGGGCAGGTGGGGGCGGGGCGCCGCCAGGAACGCGGCGGGTCAGCCCGGCTGCTCGAGGCTGAGGACGTCACCGACCTGGCACCCGAGGACGTCGCAGATCGCCGTGATGGTGCTGAAGCGGACCGCCTTCGCGCGGTTGTTCTTCAGCACCGACAGGTTGACCACGGTGACCCCCACGGCGTCGGCCAGGGCCGCGAGGGTCATCCCGCGCTCCTCGAGAAGCCGGTCGAGGTGGCAGGTGACGCGGTGCGGTTCGTCGACCGGCATCAGACGAGACCCTCGACGTCCTCGCGCAGGGCGCTGCCGGCCTTGAACGCCTCCGCGAGGAGGGCGACGACCATGCCCGCCACCAGGGGAACCCACGGCAGCGCCAGGTGGGTCGCGACGTCGACGTCGCCGACGTCCGCCCTGCCGAGGATCGCCCCCGCCACCGAGAGCTCGACGAAGAACACCACCGGCGCGCCGATGACCAGCAGCCCACCGAGGGCCCGCAGCCTGCGGACGTTGGCGGGGTGGAACGGGTCGCCGGCGGCGATGGTGCGCATGACGCCGACGAGCCACCAGCAGCCGAGGACGACCATGGCCGCCGTGAGCACGCCCGGCGCGAGGTCGAGCAGCCGCCAGAGGGCGTCGGGGGCGGGGACGAGCACCTCGACGCTGCCGGCGCCGCCGTCACCCACGGGGAGGAGCAGGTCCGGGGCGGTGACCGGCACGATGATGTCGACGGGGATGCCCTGGCCGGCCGCCCAGCGCCGGATGGGCTGCACGACCTCGACCACGACGGTGGCGAGGACCACGAGGACGAGGAGCAGGCCGAGGCTCCACCGGTCCTTGCTGTCGAAGGTCAGCGGGTCGCCGGACGCCCGGGAGGGCTTCGTCGGCCGCGGTCGGTCCTGGTGGTCGGTCACGGGGTACCCCTCACGCTCGTGCATATCGATGGTCGATGACATCGACAGACGATATGCATATCGAATCTCGATGTCAACCCCGTCCGCCCACCCCGCCCCGGCCCCATCCCCGCCCCGGTGTTGCAGGATGGGGCCATGAGTGAGCAGCCACGCGCGGACCGCGACCAGGACGACGAGGGGCGCGGGGCACCCGCTGCCGCGGGGAGCGACGGCGCAGGACGAGGGGCACCCGCCACCGCGGGGAGCGACGGCGAGCCACGCGGGGTGCGCGCCACGGTGACGAGCGACGGCGAGCGCGTCGTCGTCGTGACCCCGGACGGGATGGGCGTGTCCCCGCACCCGTCCGCGGACGGGGAGGAGTCCGGGTCGCGGCGCTCCACCAACCCCGCCGACCTCGTCGAGCAGCCCGCCAAGGTGATGCGGATCGGGTCGATGGTCAAGCAGCTGCTCGAGGAGGTCCGCAGCGCGCCGCTCGACGACCGCGGCCGGGCCCGCCTCGCCGACATCCACGACCGCTCGATCGCCGAGCTCAAGGACGGGCTGGCACCCGAGCTGGTCTCCGAGCTCGAGCGGATCGCCTTGCCGTTCAAGGATGCCGAGCCCACTGACGCCGAGCTGCGGATCGCCCAGGCCCAGCTCGTCGGGTGGCTCGAAGGGCTCTTCCACGGCATCCAGACCGCGCTCGTCGCCCAGCAGATGGCGACCCAGTCGCAGCTGCAGCAGATGCGCGCCCTGCCCCCCGGCCACGGCGACCAGCACCCCGGGATGCCGCAGGGCGGGCCGCGGTCGCCGCACCCCGCCGAGCCCGGCCACACCGAGGGCACGGGCCAGTACCTCTGAGCCCGGGGTGAGGGGCGGGCGGTGACCGCCGGCCGCACCGGCCACCTCCTGCGCGCTCAGCTGAGGCGGCTGAGCCGGAACACCACCGGCTTGCCGAAGATGTGGACCATGCCGTCCTCGTACCGCCCCACGCCCACGACGAGGAAGAGCTCGAGGGCGAGCTTGGCCAGGAGGACGACCAGCGCGACCACGGCCTGCGTCCCCTCGCCCGCGGGGGCGAGCGGCTGGGAGCTCGACACCTCGCTCTGCCCGGTCGCGACCAGCGGCGCGAAGAGGGCGGCGTACGCGAGCATCATCCGGGCGTAGGCCTGGATGAAGTCGCGCAGCTTCACCGGAACCCGGTCGCGGACCTGCCCGCGCACCGACCACCCGTAGGCGACGAAGCCGATCCCGCCGAGGGCGAGCACGGTGAGCCACGGAGCCCGCAGCGGTGCCCACGGGAGCACGGTGGAGATGCCCACCCCGAACGGCACGAGGGCGAAGCCCCCGTAGTGCAATCCGAAGAACCCCGCGGCGAAGACGCTGACCGGCCCCTCGCGCAGGCGCCGGACGAGCCGCAGCACGGTCCACGCGTAGATCGTGAGGACCTCGACCGCCAGCCACAGCCACACGTCGCCGAACCCGATGGTCCCCGGTGAGGACGGCCACGATCGGCCCGAGGTTGACGGCGACGACGAGCATGCCCAGCAGGGCACGCCTGTGTCCCGGCCCCAGCCCGTCGCTCGCGCGCAGCGCCACCTGGGTCCCGAGGACGCGGCCCAGGGCCTCCAGCACGCCCCTCACGACCGGTCCACCGTGGGACCGAGGAGGCCGGCCCCCTGCCGCGCCCCGTCACCGACGCGGGAGCCGCGCCCCTCGGGGACGTCGTCGGCGACGGGGTCGGACCCCGCTCGCCCGTCGAGGCGCCGCAGCGGCGAGAGCCAGCCGAACACCGCGGCGAGCAGGCCCACCGAGACCACGCCGACCAGTGCGACGCGCAGCCCGACGAGCTCGGCCAGGGCACTCGCGCCGAGGGCCCCGCCCGTCCAGCCGACGCCGAACGACAGCATCCGGCCGGCGGTGTTCACCCGGCCCAGGAGCCGCTCGGGCGTCACCTGCTGCCGGTAGGTCATGGAGTTGAGGACGACGCCCTGGTACGAGATCCCCCACACGACCATGACGACGACGGCCACGAGCCACGACGACGACGTCGTCACGACGATGCCCGCCACGCCCGCCACCGGCAGCCAGAGCAGGGTGAGCCGGTTCGGCGAGAGCCGCCGCAGCAGCCACGGGGTCATCGCCGCGACGAGCATCCCGCCCACGCCCCACACCGCGAAGAGCAGCCCGAACCGCAGCCCACTGGTCCCGACGCCCAGGATCCGGTCGGCGAACGGCACCGACAGCGACATGAACCCGGCGCCGGACAGGGACAGGAGGAAACCGACGACGGTCTGCGAGCGGACGCCCGCATGGCGCCAGAGGAACCGCAACCCCTCGCCCACCTCGGTGACGAGCACCCCTGGCCCCAGCCGCGGCAGTCCGAAACGGCTCTGCGACAGCCGCGCCCGGATCGTGAACACGCAGGCCGCCGACACCACGAAGGACAGGGCGTCGACGCCGAGCAGCACCGCCGGGTCGACGAACGCGAGGAGGACACCGGTCGCCATCGGGACACCGAGGTCGAGGAGCGAGCCCACGCCCCAGATGGCGGCGTTCGCCTCGCCGATCCGGTCGCGGCCCACGATGGCGGGCAGGGCCCCGAAGGCGGCGCCGTCGAAGAACACGAACGCGGCCTGGGTGAGGAACCCGGCGAGGAGCGCGTGCGGTGCGGTGAGGGTCCCGAACCAGTGGGCCAGCGGCACCGACACGATGGCCAGCGCCGCCGCGAGGTCGGCCAGGACCATGACCCGGCGCCGGTCGAGGCGGTCGGACAGGGCGCCCGAGAACAGCCCGAGCATGAGGTAGGGCAGCCCCTCGACGACGGTGATGAGGGCGGTGAGCGACGGGCTCCCGCTGAGGCGGTAGACGAGGACGGGCAGCGCCACCGCCGTGACGAGCGTGCCCATGATCGAGACCTCGCGCGCGAGCCAGAACCGCCGGAAGTCGGGGTCCTGCCGCAAGGGGACCCTCGGCAGCGACGCGTCGGCTCCCTGCCCGGTCGCGGCCCCGGTCACCCGGCCGAGGCGGCGGCCCGGCCTGCCGCCCTCCCCGAGAACAGGCAGCCCCCGACGAAGGTCCCCTCGAGCGCCCGGTACCCGTGGACCCCACCACCGCCGAACCCGGACACCTCACCCGCCGCGTACAGCCCGGGCACCGGCTCGCCGGCCGCGTCGAGGACCCGCCCGGACAGGTCGGTGTGCAGGCCCCCGAGGGTCTTGCGCGACAGCACCCGCAGCCGCACGGCGACCAGCGGTCCGTGCTTGGGGTCCAGGATGCGGTGCAGCGGGTAGGCGCGCTTGGTGAGCCGGTCGCCGCGGTACCCACGGGCGACCCGGATGGCGGCCACCTGGGCGTCCTTGGTGTAGTCGTTCTCGACCTGCCGGTCGCGCTCGACGACCTGTCGCTCGATCTGCGCGGCGTCGAGCGGCGCGTCGGGCGTCAGGGCGTTCATCTTCGCGACGAGCTCGGTGAGGGTGACACCCGTGAGCCAGTCCTCACCGTGGTCCAGGAAGGCCCGCACCGACGGCGTCACCTTGGTGATCGGGCGCTTGAGGACCTCGCGGTAGCGCCGCTCGGTGAGGTCGAGGTTCTGCTCGGAGCCCGACAGGGCGAACTCCTTGCCGACGATCGAGGAGTTGAGGATGAACCACGAGTGGTCGAAACCGCTGTGCCGCAGGTGGTCCAGCGTCCCGAGGGTGTCGAAGCCCGGGAAGTTCGGTGCAGGCAGCCGCTGCCCGGCTCCGTCGAACCACATCGAGCTCGGACCCGGGAGGATGCGGATGGCGTGGCCCGGCCAGATCGGGTTCCAGTTGCTGACCCCCTCGACGTAGTGCCACATCCGGTCGCGGTTGACGACGGTGCCCCCAGCGGCCTCGGTGATCGCGAGCATCCGTCCGTCGACGTACGCGGGCACGCCGGTGAGCAGCTCACGCGGCGGGTCCCCGAGCCGCGCAGGCCAGTTCGCGCGGACCAGGTCATGGTTGGCACCGATACCGCCGGACGTGACGATGACCGCCTCGCCGCCGTACTCGAAGTCACCCACGACGTCGCGGTTGCTCGCGACGCCCCGCGGCGAGGGGTCGTCGGCGAGCACCGCCCCTCGCGCGCCGGTGACGGTGCCACCCGTGACGACGAGGGCGTCGACCCGGTGCCGGGGCCGGTAGAACACGCGCCCCGCCGCGATGTGCTCGCGGACCCGGGCCTCGAACGGTGCGACGACCCCGGTCCCGGTCCCCCACGGCACGTGGAAGCGCGGCACCGAGTTGCCGTGCCCGTTGGCCGTGCCGTCGCCCCGCTCGGCCCAGCCGACGACGGGGAAGAAGGAGATGCCGCGCTCGCGCAGCCAGGTGCGCTTGTCGCCGGCGGCCCACTCGACGTAGGCCCGTCCCCACTGGCGCCCCCAGTGGTCGGGCCCCGGGGACCCGTCGTCGGCCACGAGCCGGTCCCAGCCGGCGGTCCCCTGCCAGTCCTGCCACGCGAGGTCGAAGGAGTCGCGGATCCCCATCCGGCGCTGCTCGGGGCTGTCGACGAGGAAGAGCCCACCGAAGCTCCAGTAGGCCTGGCCGCCGAGGTTGGCCTCGCTCTCCTGGTCGAGCAGGACGACCGAGCGACCCGCCTCGGCCAGCTCGCAGGTGGCCACGAGCCCGGCGAGGCCCGCCCCCACCACGACGACGTCGGCATCCATGGGTGAACCCTAGGGCCGCAGGACGCTGGCGCGCCCGTCCGCGACGAGGAGCGAGAGGTGCGAGACGTCGTCGACGACGAGGTCGGACACGGCCTCGAGCTCCTCCCGCGCGGTGGTCCCCAGCACCCCGACGAGCCCCCGGCACCCGGCATCGCGGGCGGCGCGCAGCCCGGCCACGGAGTCCTCGACGACGAGGCAGTGGGCGGGGTCGACGCCGAGCCGGCGCGCTCCCTCGAGCCACGGGTCGGGCCACGGCTTGCCGCGCTCGACGTCGCTGGCGGTCACGACCACCTCCGGGTGCGGCAGCCGGGTCGCGGTGAGCCGCGCCTGCGCGAGGTCGTCGGTGCTCGAGGTGACGATGGCCGTCGGGACGCCGCCGGCGTGCAGCAGCCCCAGCAGCTCGGCCGCCCCGGGCAGGACGGTGATGCCGTCGACGTCGGCGACCTCGATCTCGCGGATGCGGGCGAACGCCGACTCGCGGGCCGCCGGCGGGAGCAGCTCCTCGATGAGGTTGGCGGCGGTGACCCCGTGGAAGCCGAGCAGCCGGGCCGGGTCGACGTCGTGCTCGTCGCACCACAGGGCCCACGAGCGCTCGACCGCGCCGATGGAGTCGATGAGGGTGCCGTCCATGTCGAGCAGGACGGCCGCGAAGGGCTCGGCGAACGGCTCGGCGAACCCGCTCGCGGAGGGCGCGCCGGAGGTGACGGGAGGAGCGGGGGTGGCCATGGTGCTCGATCCTAGGTGGCCGCCTCCGCGCCCCCGGGGCCACCGCCACCGGTGAGCCGCTCGGGCCCGCGCAGCGGCGGCTGGAGGTCGTCCTCGGTCCACTCCGGCGGGCGCGCGTCATCGACCGACGGCGCGAGGACGAGGGTCGGCAGGACCGTGAACGGCTCCTCGATGAGCCGCGGGACGGGCAGCGGCTCGGTCGGCACCGGGATCCGCGTGGGGCGCCCGCGCGAGGTCGGCACGGCCTGCGGCGAGATCTCGTACTCGCGAACGAGCTCCTCGACGACGACCGGGTAGATGGTCAGGGCACCCGACGGGTCGAGCCGGATCCGCAGGAAGCCCTTGCCCTCCTCGACGGCCTGGCCCATCATCGCCCACGAGTTCAGGCCGCGGCTCTTGAAGACGACGATCCAGACCCCGAGCGCGGTGGCGCCCAGCAGTCCTCCGATGACCGCGACCCCGGCGACGACGGCGAAGAACTTCGGCCAGGGCCCGAGCGCGGAGGCGTTGCCGGGCAGGAGCGCGAGGCCCACGAAGCACGCGCACGCGACGAGGGTCTGGCTCAGGGTGAGCACGGCCGCGCTCGTCGACACCAGGGGAGGACGCCCCCGCAGCTTGGGCAGCAGGGAGATGACGAGGAGGAGTGCCACGAGGGCGAGCAGGCCGCCGCCGAACCTGAACAGACGGCTCGGCCCGGCCGAGAGGTAGGCGTCGACGATCCGCACGTTGCCGCTGACGCCGACGCCCTGCCAGAACCCCAGGAGGATGACGAGGAAGATGAGCACGTGCGCGATGGCGAAGAAGCTGAGCACGCCCGGGTTGCGGCGCAGGATCCACTCCTTGCGCCAGGGCAGCCCGAGCCGGGCCACGGTCGCCGCCGAGTCCTCCACCGCCGGGTAGGTCGCCCCCTGCTGGACGAAGTCGGCCTCGCCGTCGCCCTCGCGCCAGCTGCGTGAGTCCTCCGGCAGGAGCTTGAGCCGGTCGGCGAGGCCGTGCGTCACGTCGAGGTACGCGCCGCCGAGGCCGCACGTCACCATCTGCCGGGCCGTGCCGGGCGGGGCGTCGGGGACGTCGACCTCCTCGGCGTAGCGCATGTAGTGGTGCTTGTCGCCGCTGAGCCAGAGGCGGGCCTGGGCCCCCGTGGACTCGCGGTCGGTCGTGCCGGGAACGCGGCGGCTGGAGATGAAGTTGCGCTCGAACCACTCCAGGCCGTTGAACGCGTCGGGGTTCCCCGACGAGGCCAGGAGCCACGCCGGCGTCGCGGCGCAGACGATGACGCTGTCGCCCTCCTGGAGGTTCGCGGTGAGGGTCTGCTCGAAGTAGGTGAGCTGCGGGTCGTCGAAGTAGGAGTCGAGCTGGCTGTCCAGCCCGATGAGCCACCACCCGTGGGGCAGCCGCGCGGTGAAGTAGCTGCGCTTCTGCTCGGTGCGCCACCCGCCGATCGAGCGGCCCTGGGTGAACAGGCGCAGGAACGCGGTGAGCCCGTCGTACCAGTCGTGGTTGCCGGGCAGGACGAGCATGAGCGGCTGCGGGTCGGCCGACGGCATGGCGGCGCGGAAGGGCCCCACGAACCGGTCGTCGTAGGCCCGTGACGAGGCCGTCGGGTACACCTCGTCGCCGCCGAGGACGAGCAGGTCGCCGCGGGGGAGCGTCCCCTCGACACCCGTGACGGCGAGGGTCGGCTGGCCCATGAGCGCCGCGACCGTGTACGTCGCGTCGAAGCCGT
This sequence comes from uncultured Actinomycetota bacterium, assembly GCA_963795035.1. Classification (GTDB taxonomy): domain Bacteria; phylum Actinomycetota; class Actinomycetes; order Actinomycetales; family Dermatophilaceae; genus Oryzobacter. The sequence continues at coordinate 269,758 of CAWCFZ010000002.1, forward strand.
CGCCGGTGTCGGCGGTGTAGTCGAACCACAGCCCGCCGTCGGGGCCCGGGAGGACGTCGACGACGTCGGCGTCGAAGACCTTCTGCAGCTCGCGCTTGTCGGCGTAGTTGCCGAAGATCTCCGACAGCAGCGAGCTGCCGTAGGTCCTCAGCTCGCTCGGCGACAGCCACCGGACCGCGTCCTTGGGCTCGAAGTTCAGCACGGCCACGTGCTCGGCCAGCTCGTCACGCCTCATCGGCACTCTCCTTGGTCCTCGGGACCATCGATCCGTAGACGTCCCACAGCGACCCGAGGAACAGCGACCCGAAGCTGTCCACGGCGCGCACGGGGTCGCCGCCCCACGTCCGGAAGGTCGTGAGCTGCCGCAGGAAGTCGGGGATGTGGATGGTGACGATCCCCGACGCGACCGGCCGGCCCTCGTCGCTGCCGGGAGGCTCGTGGCCCTCGCGGACGGTGACGAACAGGGTCGAGGTGTCGCGCCAGAGGTCCAGGCCGGCCTCGTCACGGACCTCCTTGGTGCCGGTGAAGGTCATCGGGTTGCCGCCGGGACCGGTGAGCCACAGGCGGTAGAGCATCCGTCGGGCGTCGGGGTCGTCGGTCTCGGTGAAGAGGTTGAACCAGCCACGCTCGACCTCGAGGTGCCCGCCGAGCAGGCCGCACTCGACGTGCCCGATGGCCGAGCCCTCGTGGGCCGGGTCGCTGACGAAGCGGTCGACGTCGTCGACGGAGATCGTCAGCTCGAACTCGAGGCGCTCTCGCTGGCCCCGCCCGCGCTCGTAGCCGGCGCGGGGGTCGTCCTCACCGAGCGCCGCGAACCCCCGCATCCACTCGGTGAACCGGATCCCGTTGGCCGCGACGGCCGCCTCGCCGGCCGACATGGCTGCCGCGGCGACGGCCTCCACCGCCTCGACCGCCTCCTCGGCGGCCTCCTCGAGCGCCTCGACCTTCTCCACCGCCTCGGCCGTCGCCTCCTCGAGGGCGACGACCTCCGGCGGCAGCGCGGTGGCGGCCGCCCTCGGCGACTCCCCCGCCTCGAGGAGGTGGGTGCACGCACGGTCCGAGACCGCCGCGATGGTCAGCGACGGGTTGGGCCCCACCGGGCCGGGCAGCAGCGCGCCGTCGAGGACGAAGAGCCCGGGGTGCCCGAACACCTCGCCGAACTCGTCGCAGACCCCGGCGCGCGGGTCGGTGGCCATCGGGGCCCCGCCGAGGGGGTGGACGGTGATGACGCGGCGCGCCCACCACAGTGGGTTGTCGTAGAAGGCTCCCCCGAGCTCGGCGGCGATCCGGCGCATCGTCTCGCGGACGCCGAGGAAGAAGTCGATGGAGGTCTCGGTCGTCCAGTCGACCCCGAGCCGGCCCTCGCCGTCGAGGCGCAGGACGCCGTCGGGCACGTCCCGCCCCATCCCCAGCAGGGGGAGCGAACAGCTCGTGAGGCGCCCGTCGCCGAGCAGCGCGGCGAGGTCGCCGCCGATGGCGGAGTCGCCGCGCTCGGCGATCTCGTTGGCGACGCGGTCGACGGCGAAGCGCGCGGCCCGCGAGATCAGTCCGGCGCCCTGCACCGTCTCGGCGAGCCAGGCGCCGAACGAGGGGTAGCCGGCATCCTGCACGTAGTGCCCGCGACCGGTGGAGCCGTCGCCGTCGACGCTGTCCCCCACCCGGATCGCGCTGGTGATGACGGGGCCCTGGTTGGCGTCGAGGTCGCGGCCGGAGCCGTGCTTGGCGGCGCCCAGGACGAAGCCGAGGAGGTCGCCGTTGCCCGAGAAGCGGCTGCCGAGGGCCTTGCTCAGCCCGGGAAGGGCTGCCCGGTTGCGCAGCAGCAGGTAGCTGGTGCCGAACGTCCCTGCGCCCAGGACGAGGCGCTCGCACCGGATCGTGCGGACCGGGAGGTCGATGGCCGGCTCGCCGTCTGCCCCGGTGTGGACGACGTAGGTGACCTCGTACCCCCCGCCGCTCGCGGGACGGAAACCCTTGACCTCGTGGCGGACCCGCAGGTCGGCGCCCTGGTGCCGGGCGGCGGAGAGGTAGGTGTGGTCGAGGGTGTTCTTCGCCCCGTCGTTGCACCCCAGGTCGCACTCGCCGCACAGGCGGCAGGTGGCCCGCGGCATCCCGTGGAGGTTGCCGTACTCGGGGGTCTCGATCTCCCCGAGCCGCACGGGGGGCTCACCGCGGCGCCGGGAGAAGCTGACCGCCAGTGGGGGCAGCTGGAGCGACAGGCCGGCACCCTGGGCCGCCTCGCGCATCGCTGCGGTCTTCGGGGTGTCGGGGTAGGGGTAGGGCGTGGTGCCGATCATGTCCTCGACGGCGTCGTAGTGCGGCTCGAGGTCGGCGCGGCTCACCGGCCACTCCTCGTACCCGCCACCGGGGAGCGGGTCCTCGTGGACGAACCACGACTCGTCCTTGCGGAGCAGGACGTTGGCGTAGATGAGCGACCCGCCGCCGAGCCCGCTCGACACCACCCCGTCGAGGCCGTCGAAGCTCCAGAGGTCGAACAACCCGTGCCGCCCCACCGCCGGCTCCCAGAAGTTGCGACCCATCCCGCTGGGGGTCCGCGGGAAGCTGCCCGGGGGGTAGGCGCGACCACGCTCGAGCAGGACGACCGACCGGCCGGCCTCCGCCATCCGGTAGGCCGCCACTGACCCGCCGAAGCCGGACCCGACGACGACGGCGTCGACGTGCTCGGTGGTGGCGCTGTGCAGCATGGGCTCAACTCCGCTCCGCGGGAACACAGATCGGCGGGTAGGCCGGCCCCGGACACCTCCCGGCCGCCGCCCGCATCGCCTCAGTGTGCTGCTTTCGGGGTGCCCGGCGCCATGGCTGGCGCAAAGTCGCCCGTGCCTGTTCCCCCCGGCGGGAAACGTCGATACGCTCGCACGAGAGGCCGCCTGGACCGGCTCAGGCGACCCTTTCTCGCCGCCTTGGCACGGCCACGGCGCCGGACGGGTGGTGTCCATGAGTGGTTTCGGCCCCGGGGTCGAGGCCCGGGGGTCCGATGTCGGTCCCGGGGTCGAGTTCACCGAGACGATGCGGGGGTTCGCGTCGACGACGGCGACCGACGACTTCCGCGCCGGTGAGGAACAGGGCAGGCGCGACGGCTCGATCCTGGAGTTCACCGTCACCGTCACGGCCGACGACGTCGCCCGCCTCGTCGACGAGCCGGAGCACGAGGGCCGCATCAACGGGTCGGTCACCGCACCTGCGTTCTCCCCCAACCCGATCCGCGTCGAGGGCGGACGGTTCAACCTCCTCGTGCGCGATGCCGAGACGGCCCGCGGGCGCCGCATGCTCTACTCGATGCCGATGGTCACCGACGAGGGGCGCCACCTCCACCTCGAGGGCCACAAGGAGATCCACGACGACGACGGCCTCGACCTCTGGGCCGACACGACCACCCTGTACGTCACGGTCCGCGAGGGTGACGACGCCACCGGCGAGGTCGTGGCCCGCGGGGTCCTGACGATCCACCCCGACGACTTCCGCCGACAGCTCCTCACGATGAGGGCGGTCGGCGCCGACGGCCCCCTCGACCAGCTGAGGGCGATGACCCGCTTCGGACGCTACTTCGCCGGCTCCCTCAACGAGGTGTTCGGGGGGGTCTTCGCCCACCAGAGCCCGTTCAGCCCCGATGCGCCTCCTCGCGTGCGCCGCGAGCTGCGATGCGGCACACCGCAGGTGCACGACTTCAGCACTGACGACGGCGTCGCCCTCCGGCTCACGCGGTTCCGCGGGGGCGACAAGGGGCCCGTCATCCTCAGCCCCGGTTTCGGTACGTCGTCACTGGCGTACCTGCTCGACACGACCGAGACGAACTTCCCCGAGTTCCTGTACGAGCGCGGGTACGACGTGTGGATCCTCGACTACCGGGCGAGCCCGGTGCTTCCGTCGGCCTCGACCCAGTTCACCCTCGACGACATCGCCCGCCACGACTACCCCGCCGCGGTCGCGACGGTGCGCGAGGTCACCGGCGCCGAGTCGGTGCAGGTCGTGGCCCACTGCATCGGGTCGGTGACGCTGCTCATGGCGCTCGCCCTCGGGCTGCGCGGGGTCCGGCACGCGGTGTCCTCGGTGGTCACCTTCCACCCGCGCGCCGGCACGGTGAACGCGCTGCGCTCGGGCATCCACGCCGCCGACGCCCTCCAGGCCCTCGGCGTCGACACCCTGACCACCGACGTCGACCGCGACCCGTCGTGGGCCGAGCGGCTCTACGACGCCGCGCTGCGCCTGTACCCCGCCGGCGAGGAGCAGTGCGGCCTGCCGTTCTGCCGCCGGGTGATGTTCACCTACGGCGAGGTCTACGACCACGACCGGCTCAACGACGCGACGCACCGCCACCTCCATGAGGCCTTCGGGGTCGCGAACATGAGCACCTTCAAGCAGATCACCCTCGCGCTGCGCACCGGCCACGTCGTGGCCGCCGACGGGTCCGACGACTACGTCACGGCCCTGGACAACCTCGCCCTGCCGATCAGCTTCCTCCACGGCGCGAACAACCGGCTCTTCCTGCCCGAGGGCAGCCTGCTCACCTACGAGGCGCTGCGCGAGGCGAACGACCCCGACCTCTACACGCGCCACGTCATCGACGGGCTACGCCCACATGGACCTGTTCATCGGCAAGGACGCCGCCCGCGACGTGTACCCGGTGATCACCGACGAGCTCGAGCGGCACGCCTGACCCGACCCACCACGCCCCACCCGACCCACCAGGGAGTGCGCATGACCGACCACGCCGAGGTCCTCACCGAGCCCGCCCCCGACGGAGGTCCGGGTCACCTCCCGCTCAAGGACCTCTTCGAGTACCCCCTGATGTCGGCGCTCACCCAGCGGCGCACCCGGCGCATCCCGCGGGGCCACTCGGTCGACGCCGGGTCGCTGAGCCACGAGAGCAGCAACGAGCCGTCGCCGCTGACCCCCCTGGAGGAGGCGCTGCTCATCACGTGCATCACCGGCATCACCGGCGATCACGACGCACGACGGGCCGCTGACCAAGCAGAACGGGGCGCCCGAGCTGGGCACCCCGTTCCTCCACGTCCTGGCCCGCACCGGGAGCAGCGCGGACAACTGCCAGGCGACCTACTTCTTCATGATCAACGACGACGGCGTCTTCCTCCTCAAGCACCCCACGGGAGAGGAGGCCCTGGAGATGTACCGGTCGCGGCCGCGCGACTGGTCGCAGTGGACCGAGGACGACTTCCTCGACGCGGCGGAGCGCTGCAAGGTGCGGGTCTCCTCCCGGCGGGTCGAGTTCCCCCGCGAGTGGCCCTACTACCTGGGCTGGAACGCGCAGGCGTCGAACGTCGCGGGGACCACGCTGTTCTTCCCCGTCGTCGACTGCACCTGGCAGTACATCAACGCGCTGCTCATCATCGCGAGCGAGCCCGACGGGAAGCGCTCGATGTTCATCGACGACTGGCGCACCTTCAAGCCCCGCGGTGCGGTGGAGTGGGCGGCCAAGATCGGCGGGGCGCTGCACCTCACCGAGAAGATCCCCTACCAGCCGATCGGCGGCCTGAAGTACGTGCGCGACGGCTTCGTCAGCAAGGACAACGTGGCCCCGCTGGGGTTCGGGAACACCCTGCGCACCGACTACGAGGCGTTCTTCTACTTCCAGAACCTCATGCTGCTCGGCCAGGCGATGGGACTCGGCGGCTGGATCCACGGGGCCGTGTTCACCCCGTACATCTGGCAGACCGACCCGGCGAAGGGCTGGCACGGCCTGGGCTTCCGGCTCGACGACGCCAAGGAGCTCGTCCCCGTGGGCTGCCGGTGCCCGCCTCGCAGCCGAACCCCGTGGGCATCGACGGCATCCTCGAGGGGCTCTGCCCGCCGTACGTGTCGTCGATGAGCGACGCGGTCGAGCGCGTCATCGAGGCGAAGTACGGGGCCACGGGGACCGCGTACGGCAACGAGGCCGTGTGGTCGAGCGCCTACCGCTCGAAGGAGGACGCGCGGTCCTACGTCGACCAGGGGACCCGGTTCGGGCCCAAGCAGGTCCAGTACGTCAAGGACACCTGCAACTACCTCTACGAGACCTACGGGCGCTTCCCCGCTCACGTCGACGCCTTCTACTCCCCCGGGATGTGGCTGCAGTTCTCGCACCTGGAGATGGAGTACTACGACCGCTTCTTCGACCCCTCGCAGTACACCCGCCAGGCCGCCCACGACGGCCTGTGGCACCCCTGACGCCGGTGGGGTGCCCGGGGCGCGGCTGACCGCGCGCTCGGCCCCAGCCAGACGTCGAGTGAGCGCAACCCGCCCGGGATCTCGACCCTCACCCCGCGTGTTGCGCCCACTCGAGTCGGCGGCGCCGCCGGGTCAGAGGTGGGTGGCGAAGAACTCGGCCACGAGGTCGGGCTGCTCGGTGACGTAGCGGTACCCGCTGTACCGGTCGGTCGAGGGGTACTCGACCAGCGGGAGCGCGCGCGGGGTGGCCGCGACCATCGAGCGCACGTCGTCCATCGAGCCCCACTGGTCGCCGGTGCCCTGCACGTAGCGGACCACCGTGTCGCCCAGCTCCCTCGCGGGCACGGCCGGGTTCTCGGTGCTCGGCACCGGAGCCCGCAGCACCCGGTAGACGAGGTCCATCGAGCGGCTCAGCAGCGGACCGAGCGGGCCCAGCTCGTCGCGCGAGAAGTGCGCGTTGAAGTGTGAGACGACGGCCGGCTGGATGGCGAGCACCGCCCCCACCGGCTGGCAGCGCGGCACCGCGTAGATGGCCGCGTTCCCGCCCATCGAGCAGCCGAGGATGCCCACGCGCGCCGGGTCGACCCCCTCACGGGCCCGCACGTGCTCCACCGCCGCGACGACGTCGTCCGCCTCGCGCAACCCGAAGGTGACGGGGCGCCTGTCACCGCTGAGGCCGTGGTTGGGCAGGTCGAAGAGCAGCACCGAGACGCCGGCGTCGACCAGGGCGCGGGTGGCGGGCAGGAAGTCGACGTCGCGGTCGGTGAAGGGCGCGAGCCCCGCCACGTTGCCCAGCCGGTTCCACAGCCACCCGTGGACCACGACCACCGCCGGTCCCACCGGCACCGGCTCCCCCTCGACCCGCGGCGGCGTCACGAACCACCCGCGCAGGGGCACCCCGTCGAGGGAGGCGAGCTCGACCTCGGCGTAGTCGAGCCCGAGGTCGGCAGGGGTCCGGTCCGGGGCGTGGTGGGCCCCGACCATCATGAGGCGGGTGAGGGCGAGCGGCTTGAGCACCCGGGTCAGCCCACCCCGACGGTCCCGGCCTGCGCGGGGACGACCGGCGCGGGGGTGAACGTGACCCGCAGTCCGGACTCGGGGAGCGGGAAGAGCTCGTTGCTCAGGGTGAGGTCCTGGTCGGGGAGCTCCCACGTGCCCCGGCGCAGCATCAGCGCGAGGTACATCGTGATCGCGACGGTGACGATGTCCTCCCCGGGACACCGGTGCCCGCCCCGTTCACCGTCGCCGTGGGGGACGTAGCTGCCGGGAGGGAGCGCGGCCTCCGCGGCGGGGAGGAAGCGGTCGGGCTCGAAGAGGTGGGGGTCCTCGTGGACGTCGTCGCTGCGCATCGTGATGTGGATGGCGGCGATGGCGCCCCAGCCCTTCGGGACGCGGTAGCCGTCGATCTCCAGCTCGCTCGTCGCCTTGCCGAAGAAGTTCGCGGAGTTCATCGCGAAGTAGCGCCGCACCTCCTTGGAGATCTGGCGCAGGTAGACGAGCCGGTCGAGGACGTCCATCGTCAGCGGCCCCTCAGGGGCGACCTCGAGGACCTCGCGGCGGGCCCGCTCCATGATCTCCGGGCGCTCGCCGAGGGCCATCGTCACCAGGGTCAGCGGCACGAAGTACCCGCCCTGGCTGGCGAAGATGAGGTGGAGGATGTCGCCGCGCAGCTTCTGCGGGTCGACCCCGTGCTCGTCGGCCGCAGCGAGCATCCGGGACACGACGTCGTCGTACTCGCCGCTGCGGTGCCGGGCGATCGACGCGTCGATGATCTCGATGAGTCGGTCCCGGGCCTTGACGGCCTTGCCGTAGGGCATCCCCGGGACGGGGACCGGGATGGTCTGGAAGGCCCCCCGCATCGCCTCGCCGACCTCGCGGATCTCCTCCGCCGCGGCGTCGCTGTCGTCGCCGAGGTACATGAAGCCGGTGAGCCGCCCGCTCATCGTCTCCAGGTCGGGGCGCACGAGCGCCGAGCCGCTGCTCGCCCACCCGTCGACGGTGCGCTCCATGACCGCCTGCATCCGCGGGACGTACGCCGTGATCGCCTCCCGGGTGCGGATGCCGTGGAGCATGACGTCCTTGCGGCTGCGGTGCTCCGGACCGTCCTCGAGCGCGAGGGAGCGCATGAAGATCTGCTCGACCGAGACCGGGTCGCTGCTGCCGCGCTCGATGGCGGGGTCGGTGGCGAAGCGGTGGAACGCCTCGGCCCCCGACAGGACGACGAAGTTGATGCCGAACAGGCGGGTCTTGAAGATCGGCCCGTACCGCGCGAACCGGTCGGTGTAGAAGCCGTGGTTGTTGCGCGCGATGCTCGCGGTCTCCCCCAGCCACGGCAGCCCCAGCTTCCCGGGCGGCAGGGGCGCCTTCCTCACGCCTGCTTCCGCTTCTTGAGCAGCGTCGTGACGGGCGAGGCGACCCAGGACCCGCGGAACACCCAGTTGATCATCATCTGGTTCCACTCGTGGAGCCAGTACTCCTTGATCTGGTGGTTCTCGTCGAGGATGAACAGCCCGACCGCGCGCCCGGGCAGCGTCTTCAGCGGGGTCTTGATCGTGTAGCGGATGACGACCGCGGTGTAGACCTCACCGCACATGATGTCGAGGACCTCGCCGGAGAAGACGCCGTCGCGCACGAACTGGCTCAGCCGGGTGTAGAGGTCGACGATGTCGTCGGTCGTCGTGTAGTCGCCGGACATCTGGTTCTGGCCCGGGTAGTGGATGACGGCGTCGGGCGCCAGCAGCCCCCGGAAGGTCACCATGTCGCCCGACATCAGCGCGTCCCAGTAGGTCCTGATGACCTGGGCCCGCGCCTGCCGGTCGCTCTCGGCGTCGGTGGTCGGCTCCGTCATCGCATCTCCTTCCCACCGCCCGTGCGCTTCCACGGGGCGAAGGCGTTGGTGACGCCCCGCAGTGCCGGGGCGAGCTCGGGGTAGTGCCGCTGGAGGACCGAGCCCATCGAGGCGTCCGAGACCCAGTCGAGGCCCTCCTTCGTGTAGTACTCGGCGGTGTAGCAGTTCGTGAGGAAGCGGTCGCTCTTCAGCCGGCGCGAAGCCATGAGGATGAAGACGCGAAAGGCGGTGTCGCTGAACCCGAATCCCTTCGGCGGCGTCTCGGCGTGCATGCCGATCTGGAGGTCGACGCGCTCGACGTCGCCGTACAGCTCCTCGAGCTCGCGGGCCCACACCGGGTTGTCGGTCAGCTCGTCGAAGGTGGCCGCCGGCTTGAGGTGCAGCTGGCGCCGGAACTCGTTGTAGCGCGGGACGCCGCGCTCGCGGTCGCGGATGATGTCGACCGCCCCGAGGTCGAGGCGGACGCCGTCGGGGAGGGTGAGGTCCTGCATCCAGCGGGGGAAGTTGTGCAGGACGACCGCGCCCGGGTGCTGGGTCCCGAAGGAGTAGAGCACGTCGGACGGCTCGATCTCGCCGGTGACGACCTTCTCGGCGTTCTTGAGGATGATCTCCTCGAACCCGGAGGTGGCGAGCACCTCGTCGGCCTCGATCGACCGGATCTCGAGCTCGTCGGGGAGCAGCGGGTGGAGCCGGTAGACCGACACGAACTCCTCGGTCAGCTGGTAGGGCGCCCCGTGGTGGTCGGTGGGCGAGCCGGGGATGCCGCTCAGCTCCTCGCTGCTGCCGAGCCGGCCGATGATCCGGTGCAGCTTCTCGCCGGTGAGCCCCCACCAGTTGACCCGCATGCCGACCGCGAGCGCGGGGTGGCCGATGATGGCCGGCGTCCACTCGACGGTGTGGATCTTCGCGATGACGGCGGAGTTGACGAGCTGGGCGGTGCCGAACAGCTCGTCGTCGCTCATCTGCGGGTGGGCCTTCTTCAGGGCGTCGCAGATCGCGTTGTGCTCGAGGGTGAACAGCGTGTGGAGGAGGCCGAGGCCGACCCACCAGTTCTCGCTGAAGCCCGTGACCGAGGTGCCGGTCGTGACGTCGACGGGGAGCCGGCCGTTCTCGACGACGAGCTTGCCGTCGACGAAGGTGCGCACGCGCTGCTGCTTCTCCAGCGAGCTGCCGTAGATGCCGGAGGAGTCCCACCAGTGCGACTCGGTGTTGACGTACGTGGGGGGCAGGTGGGCGTCGGCGTCGCAGCGCGTGGGGTCGCGGCGGGTGCGCGGGACGCGCATCGGGGACTCGTGCCATTCGTGCCCGTCGGGCAGGTCGACCTCGAGGTGGTCGTCGGGCTCGCGGCCGTGCGCGAACCAGTCGTGCGTCTGGAACTGGATCCACGCGGCGGCCAGCAGGTTCAGGGTCGTCGCGGGGACGAACTCCTTGCGGCGCATCAGGGTCCGGCTGATGGTGTGGGGGTTGGGCTCCATCAGCCCGGGCATCTCCTCGGGGAACGCCTTGTCGAGCGAGACGTTGCGCCCGAACCGGGTTCCGGCCATCCCCATGTCGGGGTCGGCGAGGTCGTTGTAGGAGCCGTCGGGGGTGCGGAACCGGGCGGCCAGGTGCGGGCACTGGTCGGCCGTGACCGCGGCACGACGGGTGGAGGGGTCCGGCGTGCGCGTGTCGGTGAGGTTGTGCTCGCGCAGCTCGATCCGCAGGGCCATGAGGTTGAACATGCCCGCGAGCCACGGCAGCTTGTCCCACGGCCGCCGGCTGTTCACCCGCGAGAAGCCACGCAGCAGGACGCGGTCGGTCAACGGCTGCTTGCCCATGGAGCCCCTCCCGGATGCTCGACCAGCGCGTGGAATCGGCGATGCTGAGCACAGCGTAGGGGTGCGGGTGGCTGCGGCGGAAGGGGTCCGGCCACCCCCTCGTGCACGCCGCCCGGGAGGTCGGATCGCTCTCTCGCAGGGGAAGGTCGGACGCCGGGTGGGTCCTCGCTCTAGGGTGGCGGCATGGCCGGTCCGACACCGCGAGCGCCGTGGGGCCACCCCCGGACCGCGGTCCTCAGCGCGACGACCGCCGTCGTCGCCCTCATCGGCGGCTGGACCTGGGCCGCGGCCTCGCAGCCCGGTGGGTTCGACCAGGCACAGGAGTCGATCAGCGCCCTGGCCGCGTCGGCGACCCCGCACCGCGGGATCATGACGACCGGCCTCGTCCTCACCGGGCTCGCCCACCTCGTCACCGCCTGGGGGCTGGGCCGAGCCGCGACCGCCGGGCGGGCCCTGCTCGCGGCCGGCGGCGTGGCCACGCTCCTCGTCGCCGCGCTGCCCCTCCCCTCCAGGACCGGGGGCTCGGCGGCGCACACGGTGGTGGCCACGGCCTCCTTCGTCCTGCTCGGGCTCTGGCCGTGGTTCGCGGCCCGCGACGGGGGCGCCGCGGTGCTCTCGCGACGGGTCGCGCGGCCCGCGGCGGTCGTCATGACCCTCGCGGTGGCGTCGCTGGGCCTGGGCCTGGGCGGCAGCTCGTTCGGCCTCCACGAGCGCATCGTCGCGGCCCTCACCGTCCTGTGGCCCCTCGTCACGGCGGTCGGCCTGTGGTGGTGGGCCGGTCACCGCCTCGGGTCGCGTCGGGTGCGCCACGCCCTCGCCGCCGTGGGGCTCACCGCGGCCTGCGCCTTCGCGGGAGTGTCGGCGACGGCCATCGCGCCGGTCACCGCCCAGACGCGCCACTACCAGGCGAGCGTCTCCCTCGACGTCAACCCCGCCCGCAGCGGCAGCCTCGTCGCGACGACGGCCTTCGGCGAGTTCGTCGTCGGCTTCGGCGGGGTGGCGCCCGGGATCCACGCGGTGCCGCAGGTCAAGGCGAGCATCACCGACGTGCTGTCCCGGCCGAACGTCTCGCTCGCCAGCCTGCGCCCGGGGCCGGAGGAGCTGAGCCAGGCCATCCGGGAGGCCGCGGTCGACGTCGTCGTGCGGTTCACCGTGGGCGCACTCGGGGTGGTCGTCCTCGTCCTCGGCGGCTGGGCGGTGGTGACCCGCCGCCGTCCGCCGACGGCCCTGATCGTGGCCGGCCTCGTCGGGTGGCTCGCGTCGACCGCCGCCGTGGGCGGCTCGCTCTTCGCCACCTACCAGCCCGAACGCCAGGAGACCTTCACCTCCACCGGGGTCCTGGGCACCCTCCAGCGCAACCAGGGGATCCTGTCCGACGTCGAGACCCGGGCCACCCAGGTCGCGCCCTACCTGCGCAACCTCATCGCGCTGTCGACCGCGTTGCAGCAGAAGTACACCGCCGCGCCCCTGGAGGGCGACACCTCGCTGCGGGTGCTGCTCGTCAGCGACATCCACGGCGGCAACCTCTACCCCCTGATGCGCACGATCATCGAGGAGGAGTCGGTCGACCTCGTCATCGACCTCGGCGACCTGCTCACCTTCGGCACCGTGGAGGAGGGCGAGGCAGCCGGCATCTTCACGGGCATCGAGTCCGTCGGGGTGCCGTACCTGTACGCGCGCGGCAACCACGACGCGACGAGCGCCACCGACACCGCCGTGCTGGACCGGATGGCCGCCATCCCCAACGTCATCGTGCTCCAGCAGGGGTCGGGCGACTACACCGAGGTCGTCGCCGGGGGGATCCGGATCCGTGGCCTGAACGACCCCCGGTGGTTCGGCGACTCGGGCCGGGGTTCGCCCGCCAAGCAGGTGCCCGCCAAGGAGGCGTTCGTCGCGGCGTTCGCCGGCCGGCCGATGGCCGACCTCGTCGTCAGCCACGAGCCGTGGGCCGTGCAGGGGCTCGAGGGTGGGGTCCTGGCCAACGGGCACATGCACTCGATCGACCTCGAGGGCAACCGGATGCAGGTGGGGACCTTCACCGGCGGGGGGCCCCTGACCCACTTCCTGGCGGACGAGGGCGGGGAGGAGCTCGTCGGCCAGCCGTCGGCCTTCGACGTGCTGACCTTCAGCACCGAGTGCCGCCTCGCCACGCTGACGCGGTTCCGGTTCCGCGACGTCATCGAGGGCGTCCCCGCCTACGACGGCGTCTCCCTGGTGAACGGGCGGCTCGTCGACCAGCGCGAGGTCGACCCCGCCCGGACCTGCACCGCCGACGGCGAGGTCACCACCGAGACGGTGCCTGCCGCCGACCCCGGTGCCGCCTCGGCCCCGACGCCGTCGCCGTCGGCCACACCGTCGGTCGTGACGACCCTCCCGGCCCCGACCGGCTGACCGGGTCGCGGAGTGGCCCCGGGGCCGCGCCTCAGCGGGTGCGGAGCTCGGTGCGGTAGGCGGTGTGCGGCTTCTGCTTGTCGCCGCACGACAGCGCCGCGTCGGGCAGCGCCTCGGCGACGACGTCGACGACGACCCGCGGGGGCATCGTCCGCCGGCCGAGCACCTCGACGGTCGTGCGGTCGCCGTCCTCGTCGACCAGCCCGGGGGTGAGGTCGTCGATCGCGCCGGGGCCGTGGGCGGCGAGCACCGCGACGAGGGCCGCCTGCACCGGGGGGATCCACCGCGTCATCCCGCGCAGGTAGCGGGCGTCGACCGCGTCGTCGCGCAGCGTCTTGACGGTGGCGACGGCGCTGTCGGGGTCGAGCCGGCCCAGGCAGGCGCCGTCGGGCAGCGAGAGCAGGGTGCCGGCGAAGCGGTGGCCACCGAGGTGGGTGCACTCCCACACCTCGTCGGGCATCGCCTTGGCGAGGGTCGCGACGATGGGCCGACCGCGCACGGCGCAGCACGCGTCGCGGGTGCCGTGCGTGCAGACGAGGATCATCGGCTCGGCGTCCTCGTCGCTGGTGCTCAGCTGGGGACCGAGGGCGTGGGCCGCGGCGACGAGGTCGTCGGTGGTCCGCCAGATGCCTCGAAGACCGGTGCGCCGCACCGTGTCGACCGCGTACCAGTTGAGGATGCCGCCACCCTCCTCGCGCCGGCCCGGGCGGCGGACGAGCAGGACCTTGCCGCCGAACGACGCGACGGTCTCCTCGATCTCGCGGCCCATGGGCCCGACGAAGGGCGGGGTCTGCATCGGCTTCTTCGCCCACGGGCCCTGGTGCTCGATGAGCAGCCACCGCGACGCCACCGGAGCCGACCCGGCCTGCGGGTCGGCGCGGTGCCGGGACGCCGCGGAGCAGCGCGAGAGATCGGTCAGAGCCACCCTGCGACTCTATGCGAGGCGGGCCCCGCCACCGCTGGGAGGTCCGGCCCGAGCAGGGGCGACCGCCGGCCGCACGCGCTCGACGGGCGGGATCACCGCCTCGCCACTAGCGTCGGGCCGTCCGCACACCGTCGTGAAGGAGATCCGATGGCCCACCGTCGCGCCCTCGCCGCCGCCGCGCTCGCTGCGGTGACCGCCCTCGTCGTCTCCGCCGCGCCGGCCACGGCCGCGGCGCCCTCGTACGTCGCCCTCGGCGACAGCTACTCGTCGGGGACCGGGACCCGCAGCTACATCGTCGACGGCACCACGTGCCTGCGCTCGGTCTACGCCTACCCCTCGCTCATCGCCTCGGCCAAGGGGTACGCGCTGAACTTCAGGGCCTGCTCGGGGGCCAAGGTCCCCGACGTCTCCAGCACCCAGCTGTCGGCCCTCACGGCGGGCACCACCTACGTGACGATCTCCATCGGCGGCAACGACGCCGGCTTCGCCGACGTCCTCACCACGTGCGCCCAGCCCTCGTGGATGAGCAACTGCAACGGCGCCATCGACAAGGCCCAGAGCTACATCCGCAACACCCTGCCGGGGGCCCTGAACACGCTCTACGCCCAGATCCGTTCTCGCGCACCGCAGGCCAAGGTCACCGTGGTCGGGTACCCGCGCATCTTCAACGGCACCGACTGCAACCTGCTCACCTGGTTCTCCGGGAGCGAGATGTCCCGGCTCAACGCGACGGCCGACCTCATCAACGCGACGACGAGCGGTCGGGCCTCGGCCGCCGGCTTCTCCTTCGCCAACCCCACGTCACGGTTCGTCGGGCACGCGGTGTGCGACAACCCCGAGTACCTCAACGGCCTGTCGAACCCGATCGTCGAGTCCTTCCACCCCAACAAGCTCGGCCACTCCAGCGGGTACACCCCCACGGTGAGCCCGTTCGTCGGCGGCGCCACCGTCGCGGCGAGCCCCGCCGTGATGACGAGGGCCGCGGCCTCCTCGTCGCGCCTCGCCGACCAGCAGCGCCGGTACGCCGCCGCGGACCGCTCGATCACGCCCGAGCGGTTCGTCGCCCCCGACCTGACGACGCCGGCGGCCAAGGCGGCCGCGAGGAAGGCCGGGGTCGACCTGTCGAGCCGGGCCAGCATCGACGCGGCCGACCGCGCGTACGCGGCGGCGCAGGCCAGGGAGTTCCTCGCCCGGCGCTGAGCAGCACGTCGACCGCGCGGTCGTCGTCCGTCGCGCGGTCCGGCCACGACGGCCCGGCCCCGGTCCTGAGAGGATCGGGCCGGGCCGTCGTCGCACCCGGGCACGTGGCCGCACGTCGAGGAGGACGCATGACCGACCGACCGCTCGTCGCCGGGGTCGACACCTCGACCCAGTCGTGCAAGGTCGTCGTCCGCGACGCGCAGACCGGGGCGGTCGTCCGCAGCGGTCGCGCCTCGCACCCCGACGGCACCGAGGTCGACCCGCGCCACTGGTGGTCTGCCTGGGAGGAGGCCACCTCCGGCGGGCTGCTCGACGGCGTGGCCGCCGTCTCGGTGGGCGGCCAGCAGCACGGCATGGTCCTGCTCGACGAGCACGACGAGGTCGTCCGCCCGGCCCTGCTGTGGAACGACACCCGCTCGGCGCAGGCGGCCACCGACCTCGTCGACGAGCTGGGGGGCCAGGCCTGGGCCGAGGCCACGGGCGTGGTGCCGGTCGCGGCCACGACGGTGAGCAAGCTGCGCTGGGTCGCCACGCACGAGCCCGAGCACCTGGCGCGCGCGGTGCGCTGCGTCCTCCCCCACGACTGGCTCACCGGCCGCATCCTCGGGGCGGCGCGTGACGGCTGGACCACCGACGGCGGCGACGCCTCCGGCACCGGGTACTGGTCCGCCGGCACCCGTTCGTACCGCGAGGACCTCCTGCGCCATGCCGTCGGGACGGTCGGCGCCCATCTCGACGTGCCGCGCGTCGCCGCGCCCGCGGAGGTCGTCGGCCGGACTGCCCCCGGCATGGTCGTGGCCGCCGGCACCGGCGACAACATGGGTGCCGCGATGGGCCTGAGCCTCTCCCTCGGCGACGTCGTCGTGTCGCTCGGGACGAGCGGGACGGCGTTCGCGCGCCACGACCGGGCGATCGCGGACCCGACCGGCGCGGTGCAGTCGTTCGCGGACGCCGAGGGCGGCTTCCTCCCCCTCGTCTGCACGCTGAACGCCGCGCGCGTCCTCACCGCCGGAGCCGCGATGCTCGGCACCGACCTCGCCGGCCTCGACCGGCTCGCCCTCGCGGCCGAGCCGGGCGCGGGCGGCCTCACCCTCCTGCCGTACCTCGACGGCGAGCGCACCCCCAACCTCCCCGGCGCCACCGGCTCCCTCCACGGGCTGACCCGCGCCAACGCGACGCCGGAGAACCTCGCCCGCGCCGTCGTCGAGTCGATGCTGCTGGGGCTCGCCGACGCCGTCGAGCGGGTCCGGGCGGCCGGGTGCCGCCTCGAGCGGGTGCTGCTGGTGGGTGGGGCCTCCGCGTCGGTGGCGGTGCAGGAGATCGCGCCCGACCTGTTCGGGGTGCCCGTCGCCGTGCCCGCCCCGGGCGAGTACGTCGCCGCCGGGGCCGCCCGCCAGGCGGCCTGGGCCCTGTCCGGGGAGGCCGCGCCGCCGGTGTGGGAGGTCGACGTCGACGTCACGGTCGAGCCGGGCGACACCGCCCGGGGCGCCGAGGTCCGCGAGCGCTACGCGGCCGTGCTGGCGGCGACGCACCCGACCGCCTCCTAGGGTGGGTCGATGAGCGAACCCCGCGAGCTCGACCTCGTCCTCGTCGGCGCGACCGGCTTCGTCGGCCGCCTGACAGCCCAGCACCTCGCCCGCGAGGCGCCCGCGGGGCTGCGCATCGGGCTGGCCGGGCGCTCGCTGACCCGGCTCCAGCGGCTGTCCCGCGAGCTCGACGGCCCGGCCCGCGACTGGCCGCTCCTCGTCATCGACACGACCGACCCCGATGCCTGTGCCGAGCTCGCCGCCCGCACGCGCGTCGTCGCGACCACCGTCGGTCCGTACGCACGACTCGGCGGTCCCCTCGCGCACGCCTGCGCCGAGGCGGGCACCGACTACTGCGACCTCACCGGCGAGGTCCTCTTCGTCCACGACAGCATCGCGGCGAACCACGAGGCCGCCCGGCGCACCGGCGCCCGCATCGTCCACGCCTGCGGCTTCGACTCCGTCCCGAGCGACCTCGGCGTCCTGCTCTGCGCCGAGGCCGCCCGCGCCGACGGCGCCGAGCTGGGCCGCACCCACCTCGCGGTCCGCAGCATGCGCGGGGGGTTCAGCGGCGGGACCATCGACTCCTCGCGCGGCCAGGTCGACGAGCTGAAGGCGAACCCGTCGGCCAAGGCCGTCATCGGCGACCCGTGGGCGCTGGCCGAGGGAGGCCGCCCGCCGAGGCCTGCGGCGTCTGCGGCCGGGTCGTCCCGGGCCGCGGCTCCGTCGGTGGTCGACCACCTGCCCGCCCCGGTGGCGTCGGTCGTCGCGAAGGCCCTCAAGGCCTCGCCGGTGCGCCGCGAGGAGGGGACGGGGCGGTTCACGGGGCCGTTCGTCATGGCGGGCTTCAACACGAGGATCGTCGCGCGCTCGGCCTCGCTCCTCGGCTACGGCGCGGGGTTCCGGTACGCCGAGTACTCCGACTTCGGGTCGGGGGTCAAGGGCGCCGTGACCGCCGGCGTGATGTCCGCCGGCCTCATCGGCGGCCTGGCGGGGCTGTCGTTCCCGCCCACGCGGGCCGTCCTCGACCGCGTGCTCCCCAAGCCGGGCGAGGGGCCCAGCGCCGAGGCGATGACGAGCGGCCGGTTCCGCATGGAGGTCACCGCCCAGGCCACCAACGGAGCCCGGTACCGCGCGACGGTCGGCGCCCCCTACGACCCCGGGTACGGCGGCACGGCCGTGATGTTCGCCCAGGCCGCGCTCGCGCTGTGCGAGGACGGCGACAGCCTGCCCGACGCCGCCGGGGTCCTCACGCCGGCCACGGCCTCGGCACCCCGCTCGCCGACCGCCTGCGCGACCACGGCTTCACCCTCGAGGTCGAGCGCCTCCCCGACTGACGTTCATCGTGTCGGTACGGTGCCTGACACCACATCCGCAGTAACGGGGGAACAACATGGCCGAGCAGTCGTGGCACGAGGCACGCCTGATCCCAACGTCAGGCATCAGTGGAGCCGACGAGCAGGAACGACGCGCGACATCAGCGCTTCTTGCCGTTCTGGGCGCCGTCCGAGAGTTCAACCGCTCGCTGCTCAAGCCTCTCGGTGCGCCTTCCGGAACGGTCGAGTGCTACATCGAGGTCCCTTTCCTCGTCGGCGACAAGAAGGTCTTCCCCGATGGCCTCATCCGCGTCTCGCGCGGCACCAAGTCGTGGACCGCGCTTGTCGAGGTCAAGACAGGCGGCAACGAGCTCGCCACCGAACAGCTCGAGAACTACCTCGACGTCGCCCGCGAGCAGGGCTTCGACGCACTCCTGACGATCAGCAACGAGATCCCTGCCGTCGCCGGGCAGCACCCGACCAAGGTCGACAAGCGAAAGCTTCGCAAGGTCGAGCTGCACCACCTGTCCTGGTCCCAAGTCCTGGCTGAAGCGGTCATGCAGAAGGAGTTCCGCGGCGTCGCAGATCCCGACCAGGCATGGATCCTCGGTGAGCTCATCCGCTACCTCGAGCACACCCGCAGCGGAGCGCTGGAGTTCGACGACATGGGCGAATCGTGGACCGGAGTTCGCGACTCGGTCGCGGCAGGCACCCTGCGGGCGACCGACAAGGGGATCCCCACCGTGGTCTCCAGTTTCGACGCGCTTCTGCGTTTCACCAGCCTCAGCCTGGGGCGCCGCCTCGGAACTGAGGTCGTCCCGGTCCTATCCCGCAAGGAGCTGGCCGATCCGACCCTGCGCGCGTCTGCACTGACTCAGCAGCTTGCGTCCAGCGGTCAGCTCTCCGGCACGATCCGCGTCCCAGACACTGCTGGGCACCTCGTCATTACCGCTGATCTGCGGGCCGGGCAGGTCACCTGCCATGTTGATATCGACGCCCCGCGTGAAGGCCGGCCGACAACGCGGATCAACTGGCTTATCCGTCAGCTCAAGAACGCCCCGGACACCACTCGAGTGGAGTGCATGACTGCGCACTCGCGTGGGTCGTCTAGCGCTGAACTCCTACGCATAGTTCGTGAGAACCCGGCGTCGCTGGTCAGCGACCCGACCCGCGAGATTCGCTCCTTCCGCCTCGCCCGCACCACGACACTGGGAACTAAGCGCGGACGCGGTCGTGGAGCGTTCATCGACTCCGTCCTCACCGCGGTGGACTCGTTCTATGCCGAGGTCCTCGGTGACCTCAAGACATGGGCCGCAGCCCCGCCCAAACTCCGGCCCGAGGTCCCAGCAACCCCTGAGCAGCGCGAACCCACCCATCCGCCCAGCCTGTCCTCAACGGACTACTCCTCACAGGACGGTCCGGACCGGCCCGACGTCGGTCCGTCGGCAGACACCCAGCCCACAGAACACACGAGTTGACGCTCCCCTTTCACCGTGGACGCCGGGCGACGAGAGATTGCCGTCAGTCATCCCGATGGGCCCGTGAAGTACTGAGCAGCCTTCACTAGCCCCCAAGACGCAGCGCCCACGACAACACCCAAGAACCAACTCGATGCCTGGTCGAGGATCAATGTGCGAAAGCCAAGAAGGTTGGTGCAATGTCGATCGCCGTCCAAGAGGCTGCCGGTGCACTCGCTGGGCAGGGTCAGGAGGACGGAAAGGACGAAACCTCCGATAGGGGCCGTCCAGAATCCAAAAGCAATTTCCGCATCGTCCGACATCTCCACCTCCCACCGCCAAGGTCCTCGCTTAGCTACCGGCGCGTCAAGGCATGAGCGCGCCGCTCGCGGCATTTCTGGACGTCCTGGGCTGCGGGTCACTCGCGGCGGTATGACGCACTGCAGGGCCGAGGCAGATCGCTTCAGCTGGTCCGGATCGAGGCTAACGACGGCGACGCTTGCCACGTGGTGACATCACCAAGTACCAGACAACCGCAACGAGGAGGCACACCCCAAGCACGAACTCCAGCACGAGGCGGAGACGTTCGCCGCGGTCAGAGACAATCACCTGCTCGGCGCGCACGAAGTCATAGGCGTCAGCTGATACCGACAACAGGGTCAGCGATGTAAGCAGGAGGGACTGCTGAAGGTTCGGTTGACACTTTGACCTGCCCCCGGTTTGGTTTCCAGATGTGGTGGTGAGTCGAGGGCCTTGCTGAAAGGCCCCGACAGTGCCTCGTCCCTACCCTCCCGAGTTCAGGTCTCGCGCGATCGCGTTGGTCCGGTCCGGGAAGCAGATTAAGCAGACCGCCTACGAGCTCGGGATCAGCGCCGGTTGTCTGCACGAGTGGCTCAAGCAGGACCGGATCGACCGTGGGGAGATCGCGGGGACGGCTACGAGCGAGTCCGCTGACCTGCGCGCGGCGCGCAAGCGGATCCGGGAGCTCGAGTCCGAGCTGGCGATCATCCGCCAAGCCTCGAAGTTCCTGGCGGAGGACAAGCCCCACCCAAAAGGATTCACCCGGTGATCGAGCGACTGGCCGACGCCGGGATCCCCGTCGACAACAGCTGCACCGTCCTGGGCGTCTCCCGGCAGGGCTACTACCGGTACAAGGCCGCCCCCGGCCCAAGACCGCAACTGCGCCGCCAGTGGCTCGGCGTGCATCGGGAGATCCCATCGCCTCCCGCGGCACCTACGGCTACCGGCGCATCCACGCCGAGCTGACCATGGCGATGGAGGTTAACGTCAGCTCCCGCCTGGTCTCGGTCCTGATGACCCAGGCCGGGATTTACGGGCTCCCCGGCCCCGCCTCGGTTCAACGGACTACGCGGAGTCGTCACCTCGGACGATCTTGTCAACCGAAAGTTCCACCAGCTCGTCCCAACCAACGGTGGGTGACTGACATCACGAACATCCGACCCGAGAGGGCAGGTCTACTTCGCTGCCGTCCTGGACGCCTTCAGCCGCCGGATCGTCGGTTGGTCCATCGATGTCACGCCAGGACACCAGCCTGGTCATCCATGCCCTCGATGGCCATCCGCAGGACTCCGCAGGCCGGGCGGCATCGTCCACGCCGACCACGGATTCCAGTTCACCTCCTGGGTATTGACGAGCGGCTATCAGCCCGCGAGGCATGCGCGGTCGGCAGCGCCGCAACGGCAACTTGGACAACGCCGTCGCCGAAAGCTTCTTTGCCACACTCAAAATCGAGCTGATTTACCCACGTCTTGGTCGTCCCGCCTCGAGCTCCGAGCAGCCATCTTCGACTACATCGAGATCTTCTACAACCGCCAGCGCCGGCACTCTTCACTGGGCTACCGAACGCCGATCGAGCAGGAACTACTCTCCGAGAAGACACCCCAACCCGCCTGAGACTCACCACCGAAAGTGGAAACCAAGCTGTAGGGCAGGTCAAGGTGTCAACCGAACCTTCAGCAGTCCCCACTCACCAGTGGATGTCCCTAGCGAACCACACCTGCGTCTGCGTCCGCATCCGCATGCCCGAATGGTTGAGCCCCCGTGCCCGACCCGACCGGCTCCCGCCGAGCTCACCCGGCTGCGGCGCCACGCCCTGATCGTTGTCGACGAAGTTAGCTCCCTGGCCTCCGAGCAGGACGCCGCGAACCTGCTCTTCCAACTCGTCTCCTCCCGCTGCTAACAGGCCTCGCTGCTCCTCACTTCCAACCTGCGCTTCAGCGGCTGGGGCGGCGTGTTCCGCGACCAAGCCGTGTGCGCAGCGATGATCGACCGCGTCGTGCACCACGCCGACGTCCTCACCCTTAAAGGCGCCAGCTACCGGCTACGCAACCGTGGCATCGACACCCTTCCCCGCATCAGAACCGAAGACACGGCACACTAGAACCAGCAACCGGCGGCCTCGAATTCGAGCGACGTCGACACAGCTATTGGCGTGCCCCACCGGGGTGGGCTGGGACTGTCGACCCTTGCCAGAGGACACGCGCTGCGGCCGGTACCTGTCTCTGCTGGAGCGGGAACGGAGCGGCGCTGCACGCTCAGGGCCTCCCCGACGATGCCTACGCTCCCCGGGGTGAGGCCCAAGGAGCCACGGCTGTCCACACACTCTTCACCTCCATGAGTGAGCTTTTACGGCCTCGCTCCCCATCTCGACTCCTACACCGCTTTGTAGCCAGCTTCTCGTACCGCTGTGACGTAGTCGATCACCTGTTGATCGTGAAGCAGTCCGGTGGTGCGTCCACCCTGGCGGAGGCAGGAGCCGACAATGACCCCGTCGGCGACAGTAAGCGCCTCCCCGACGGTCTCCGGTGTCGTCCGCCCACCGATCAGGACAGGGAGGGATGTGCCTTTCCGTGCTTCCTGGACAGCCGCAGAGGACTCTAGGATATCGCCGCCTGTAACGATCAGTCGATCGGCGGATCCGAAGCGCCCGGCCCAGTCGGCAGAATGTCCCGGCCGACGGGTCTAATGGGCACGCTGGTTAGCTCCCCAAGGTCGGCCCAGACCTCAATATCACCCTGCAGGCTGCGCCGTAGATCGGAGACGGCCTCCGCGTTGCCTTGAAGCAATCCTTCAGGGCCAAGCCACGATCCAACCAGGATCTTCACACGCACGAAATCTGCTCCGATCGCGTGAGCGATTGCGTACGCGCCCGGGCCGTCATTCTTGTGGACATTGACTCCAATGGCGCCCGAGAATACCCTCGACACGGCCTCTCCGATAGCCGCCATCGCTGTCAGCGTGGGCAGGGGTACAGTCGCGCGAGTGGGAGCGTCATGCGTGTTTTGTAGGAGCAGGGAGGAAAAGCCTGCTTTCTGAAGCACCTGTGCTTCCCCAACGGCGCGTTCGGCGATAGCGGCGACGGGTCCCCCGTCGTAGTTGCCGGCCCCCGGCATAGGCGGGAGATGCACCATAGCAACGACAGCCCGACTTGCATTGGTTTGCTCGACGGGACTCATGTGCGGCTCGGGCTGGAAACATAGATGTTTGCGTCTACGGTGTTCATGCGCCCTGGCTGATCTATGCCAAAGGGGAACCTCTGGTGCCGCTGGGCGAATTCTAGGGCAAAAACCGCCGCGGGCACCCAGCTGAGGAGCGGAGAGAGGCCAAGGGGTGTGTCCGGTAGGTGGAACCCGTGGGACACTGCCCAATTCACATTCCGTCCTACTCCGATCGTTTGCCCGCCGACTGCTGTGGCCATCTGTGCGACCTGCCGGGCTCCTGCTTCGGCAGAGGGGTCATTGCCGAAGATGAGCACAGTTCTGCCATTGCGGGTCGTGAAGTATTGCTCGTGGGCCCATTCTTCGAGGTCCTGCGGGACTCCCACCGCACCCGCGGCTTCGAGAAGCTTGGCCGACGCGAAGTTCGCGGTTCCGAAGTCCGGGCCACTTCCGACGATAAACACCGGCTCTTCAACGGAGGCCACCACATCCGGGAAGAAGTTACTGGCGCGCTCAAACAACTGCGGCAACTCGGCGAGTGTGCTCTCGATGGCCGCAGCGTCACCGTCGTTGGTAGACGCGCCCGCGCCGAAGGCAAGCAGCCCCAGCATAGAAGCTACGTAGTTGGCTGTCCCTGGCACGGGCCCGGGGGTGCCTCGCACACCGGTGGCGATGACCCCCCCGGCCGCCTGGCCCAAGTCGCTATCACCATGTGCAGTGACGGCGACGGTAGCGGCGCCCCGGGAATTATGCGCGGTGACGGCGTCGATCGTTCGTCCAACTTTGCCTGAAACCGACACTGCGACGAGGGTGGCGTCGTCGAGAAGCCGGCTCGGATAGCTGACTACATCCATCGCCGGCCAGCTGACCACCGGCGTGCCCAACATCGCCTCGAGCGCTTGACGAACCGCAAGGCCTGCGTAGTAGGAATCACCGCAACCGGTGAGCACAGTAGTCGCGGGCGGCGTCGACATTCCCGTCACCTCAGCCAAGCACCGCCGCCACACGTCGGGGGCCTGCATACATATGGCACTGATCTCCTCGCGCATGCGCCCGAGGATGGCGGAGCGCTCATCGACGCCTGGGCGTTAAGGGACATTGCCTTTTGCCTCCGTGATGATCCCGCGCAGGCGATCTGCGCGACGACGTACTCTCTGCCGACTGGCCGGATGTAGGACGTGTTCGGCCCCATGTCCCTCGATGACGAGCGATGCTGCTGCAGCGGCGAGGACCATCGCCTCGGGGAGTGCCGCTCCGAGAGCGCTGGCGGCTGCGAAGGCCCCGCTGTAGGCGTCACCAGCTCCCGTTGTATCAACTACGGCGCCGACGTGCGCTGGCACGTGGACGACTCGGGAGCCGTCGCAACCAAAGGACCCAAGAGACCCGCACGTTTCTACGATCGGTCGGCCGGTCTGCTCGAATAGGTGCATCAACCGATCAACGGGTTCGATGCCGGGCGCTCAGGAGGTCTAGTTCCTCGGTACTCGGCAAGAAGCACCGGCTTCCGGCCGCCAAGCACATCGATCAGTGACCTCAGGCTCAATCTCGCCAGGGATCACAATCGTGTCCAACGTGTACGGCACAGCCATCGGCTGAGAGCGCGTCGGCAAGGCGCCTTTGACTGGACGTGAGGATCGCACCAAGGTGAGCGACGTGCCATGCTCCTCTGACCTGCTCGGGCCAAGGATCGAGCGTGTCGTTGTGACCACACGGCTCCATGTACGACACCGAACGGTGCCGTCCGGAGTCGTCCCAGCAGGACGCGGAACGAGGCGCCCTCAACGCGTCGTAACGGCTCCAAGTCGAAGCCTGAGCCGGTCAGTCGGTCAAGGACACTATCGGGGAAGTCGGATCCGATGACGGCGCAGATGGCCGGCTGGGAACCGACCAGCCACGCACCCATGGCGCTGTACAGAGCATTGCCACCTACGGTGGGGCCAATGGTGCCGCTTGTGGTGCGGACCCAGTCCAGCGTCAGCCCGCCGACGCACCCCACGCTGATCACAGGGTGCCATTCCCGAGCGCTCGCAGGACGAAAGCCGCCGTTACAGCGAGCGCCACCACCACCAGGGAAACAATGTCAGGCGGGAAGGTCAGCGCCTTCAGCGTCGTGCGGGGCCGACCGATACTGAAGCCCCGTGCTTCGACAGCAAGGATGGTCTGTTGAGCGATGCGTAACGAGGTGATCACCAACGGGCCAAGTATGCGGCTGTGATTGCGCATACGCTCCCGCGCACTGCCCGAGGGATGGATCCATGCCCCGAGCTCGTTCGCGCCTCGACGATGGTTTGCCCGACCCCCGCAACGGTAGGTAGAAACCGAAATGCCATGTTGAGGGCGAACGCAGCCTTGTAGGGCAGGCCGAGTCCTCGTAGTCCCGCGACGAAGTTGGACTGCGACGTTGTGAGAAAGAGAATGATGGGGGCAACAACCATGTCAAGGATGCGAAACGACATTCCGAGCCCGTACGCCACACCACCTTTGGTCACCCCAAAGCCGAGCAGTTCGAACAGGACTTCGCCCTGACGATACAGCAGTGGCCACATCACCATGGAGATGGCCACAAGAAACCGCTAGCGACTTCAGCAAAGGGGTAACCCTCGATATCGGGACCCGCCCCGTTACAGTGACGACGACCAAAGCGAGGAATACGGGTGCTAGATACCGCACGTCCTGAAAGAGCACGCTCACCGTAAAGACAGCGGCCACGGCTACAAGCTTCACCGTGGATCCATCCGATACAGATAACTTCGACCCGGCACGTATAGCTGGAACGATTGCATAGCTAACCCACACCCTCTATTCGCTTTAGTCTGGGTGCTAACTCTGTCGCCGCCTGCGCGCCTGAAAGAGCCGGTGCGGAGAAATACTGCGGCAATTCACGTGTGATTCGAAAAGCCTGGGGAGGTCGCAGATGTGCGCGCTCCATGACCTCAGTGCGGGCAAAGATGTCCAGCGGAGGTCCGTCGCCGACCAGCTGGCCGCCCGCCATGACGATGACCCGTGGTGCGTGCTGGGCGACGAGATTCATGTCATGGGTGATGGCGATGACAGTAGTTCCACGGGCATGGAGTTCGTCCACCAGGGCCATCATGGCTTCACTGCCGCGCCAGTCCAAACCCGTTGTGGGCTCATCCACTATGAGCACCTGCGGCTTCACCGCAAGTATTGATGCAACTGCCAATTTTTGCCGCTGGCCGCGACCAAGGTTGAATGGATACTCATCCTGCCACTCCGCCAAGCCGACGAGATGCAACGTCTCGTCGGTTCGGCGGTCAACCTCATCCTCGTCAAGGCCCAAGTGAGCTGGGCCAAAGCGGATCTCTTCCCTGACCGTTGCAGAGAAGATCTGGTGGTCGGGGTTTTGGTAGCAATACCCAATGAGGCGCGAGCATCACCGTGGACTGCCTACGTATGACCTCGCCAGCCACCTCCACGGTGCCGTCGGTGGCGCGTAGTAAGCCATTGAAATGTTTGGCCAGGGTGGTCTTCCCCGATCCGTTTTGCCCCACGACGGCAACGTACTCGCCAGCGTGGATTTCCAGATCGACTCCGCTGAGGGCTTCCCCTCCGGCCGGGTAGCGGTGAACCAGTCCAGAGGTACGCAGAACGACGGTCATGGCGTGTGCCGTGCTGACTTGATCAATGCGTGCTCGTTACTGAATGTTCCTTCTCCTGGCACGATTACTCCCGCGCCTACAAGGGCGTGACCGATCACCGCGACATCGGGTGGCCGGATGCCTACGCTCTCTAAAAAGTCGATCTGCTGAAGGACCTCGTCTGAACCTCCATTACCGACGATGGTGCCGGCATCCATGACGATGAAGCGATCCGCGGCTGTGGCCAGATCCTCAAGTGAGTGATCGACTACCACCACAGCTAATTGTAGCTGTAGGGACAACTGCTGAACCAGCTCGTAAATGTCCGCGCGGCTTTGTGGGTCCAACTCCGACGTCGGCTCGTCCAAGATCAGCAGGCGCGGCTGCAAAGCAAGCGCAGCAGCGATGGCCACTCGTTGCTTCTGCCCTCCAGATAAAGAATACGGGAAAGCGGTACGGAGGTCTGTGAGGCCGACAAAGTCCAACACCCAGTTGAGGCGATCCCGCATGACATGTCGGGGTAACCCCAAGTTCTCCATGCCATAAGCGACATCCTCCTCGACGGACATTCCTATGATCTGGGATTCAGGGTCCTGGAAAGTTATGGCCACCATGGCCCTATCCTCGTCGAGCGGGCTGAGGTAGTCGCCGATGTGTCCCGCCTCGGTATCGCGCCCGCCCAGCCGCACTACGCCGGTCAGGTCGCCACCGGTGCTATGCGGAACCAAGCCCGCCATCGTCAGACATAGAGTCGATTTGCCCGCTCCGCTGGCACCAACGAGCCCGACCACCTCGCCGACATCGATGGTGAGGTTGATATCACTCAGCGCCGGGTTGGACGCGCCCCGGTAGGTGAAGGAGACGTCGCTCATCTCCAGGAGGGGCATCAAGCCTGTCCTGCTTCTCCAGCCCGAGCCGCGACTCGGCCGTCGGCGTTATCACTTCGCAGGGAGGGGTCCGCGCGCTCGGAGTCCGCCCAGTACATGTTCCAGCGCCGCACGTACGGGAAAAGCAGCCGCAGCAAGATTGTCCCAAGGATCCAAGGGGTGACAAGGCCGTTAAGCCAGATGTTGCCGAAGACGGCCGTCCACGCAACCTCCTCCGGGATGATGCCGAGGACCGCCAGCCACCACGGAATGTAGAAGGCAATAACGAAGGCGCCCGCCACCACAGCGACGACGTACCGCAGCAGGTCACGCAGCGAGTCGAGGTCAGCCTGTCGTGCCGCGTACACGATCCGGTAAGGCACATAAGCTGACATGAAGTTGCCGATGAAGCCCGCAACTGACCCCAAGGTCAAGGTCCCGGCAAAGATGTCACCAATAAAG